>NZ_CP040709.1:2722941-4084412 GCF_005952805.1 Inhella inkyongensis | reverse complement strand
TTTGGTGTAATCGCGGGCTTTTCGCCGCTCAGGGTGTGAAAAGTACTCTTCGCCTTTTTGAGGCGGGGTGGCTCCCGCAAACCCGAGCAGCTTGTCAATCCCGTCGTCCGTGCCTCCGTGTTCCTCGGGTGTGCAGACCACGACGCAGAAGGTGATCCATCATGAAACGCACTTATCAAGGCTCCAAGGTCCGTCGCGCTCGTACGCATGGTTTCCTGGTGCGCATGGCCACCCGTGGTGGCCGCGCCGTGCTGAACGCACGTCGCGCCAAGGGCCGCAAGCGCCTGGCGGTCTAAGCCAGCGCTGACCGAGGAGCGGCAGTGGTCGCTCCCCTCCCGGACGCCCTGGGCCGCATTCAACGTGCGGTCGATTTCGAGCGCGTGCTGCAAAGCGGCAGTCGCGCTCGTTCGCATTGGTTTGCCTTGCACTACCTTGCGGACGCGCCCAGCCGACCCGGTGCGCACAACTTATCCACAGCCTGCCCACCGGATGGTCACAGCGTTGTGGATGAGGCGCCCACCGAGGCCCCCCCACCCAGCCCCTCCGTGCCTTCAGCGCGGTGGCTGGGTTTGGTCGTTCCCAAGCGCCTGGCGCGTCGCTCCGTGACGCGCAGCTTGGTCAAACGCCTGGGCCGCGCGGGTCTGGCCGAACAGCTCAAGAGCAGCACCCCCTTGCCCGCCGGGCTGTGGGTGCTGCGTTTGCGCACGCCCATCGATCGCAAGGCTTTCCCCAGCGCCACCTCGGAAGCGCTGCGCAAGGTGCTGCGCGAGGACCTGGACCTGCTGTGGCGGCGTGCGCTCAACCCCAGGCCACCGAAGCCGCGTGGGGAGCGCCCTTGAGTTCTCCCTCTCTATTGCAGCGCCTGCTGCGCGGCGCGGTGCGCGGCTACCAGCTGTTGTTCAGTCATTGGCTGAATGCCGGCTGCCGCTACACCCCCAGCTGCTCGAACTACGCCCTGCAGGCGTTGGACGCCCATGGCGGCCTGGCCGGCAGCTACCTGGCCACGCGCCGGCTGCTGCGTTGCCATCCTTTCTGTCTGGGCGGGCATGACCCTGTGCCTGCCCAAGCGCCGCGCCTGTTCACCGGCCTGCGTCGTTCTTCCTCTACCCCTGTCAACTCGACCAATCCATGACCGACATCCGCCGTACCGTGCTTTGGATGGTGTTCACCATTTCACTGTTGTTCCTGTGGGATGGGTGGCAGCGCCACAACGGCCGCCAGTCGCTGTTCTCGCCCATGCCGGCCGCCACAGCGCCGCAGGCGGCGGGTTCGGCCCCTGCCGCACAAGCCGGCGTGCCGTCGGCCGTCACGGCGCAGGCTGCCGCAACCGCGCCTGCCGCACCGGCCGTGCAGCCCCAGCGTGGCGAGTTGATCGAGATCCAGACCGATCTGACCAAGGCCACCTTCGATACCCTGGGCGGCAGCCTGGTGCAGCTGGAGCTGCTGAAGCACGCCGATGACAGCGCAGCCCGCGCACCCATGAAGGTGCTGGAGCGCTCGCGCCAGTACGCGGCGCAGTCCGGCCTGGTGGGCGTGCAGGGCGGTGCCCCGGTGCACAACACCCTGATGACCCTGGTGTCGACCGAACGTGCGCTGAAGGACGGCGCGCAGCAGCTCAATCTGCGCTTCGAGTCGCCCGAGATCGGCGGCATCAAATTGATCAAGACCTACACCTTCGAGCGCGGCAGCTACGCCATCAAGGTGCGTCATGAGGCGCAAAACGTCGGCACGGCGCCGGTGACGCCGCAGCTCTATCTGCAGCTGCAGCGCGACGCCAGCCAGTTCGACGCCGGCATTGCCCAATCTTTCGGCGCGGTGACCTTCACCGGCCCGGCGCTCTATCACGACAAGATCAAGTACACCAAGATCGAGTTCAAGGAGCTGGACAGCAAGGAGTTCGCTGGCGAACGCAAGGGCCAGGACGGTTGGGTGGCGATGGCCCAGCACTTCTTTGTCGGTGCCTGGCTGCGCCCTGAAAGCGGCGAGCGCGAGTTCTATGCGCGCCGCATCGCGAACAACCTCTACACGGTGGGCATGGTGCTGCCGCTCTCGCAAGTGGCGCCCGGCGCCAGCGTGAGCTCGGACAACCTGCTGTTTGTGGGCCCGCAGGAGGAAAAGACCCTGGCCGAGCTGGCCACCGGCTTTGACTTGGTGAAGGACTACGGCATCTTCCACATCCTGGCCAAGCCGCTGTTCTGGCTGATGGACAAGATCAACTCGGTGATCGGCAACTGGGGCTGGTCCATCGTGCTGCTGGTGGTGCTGCTGAAGGTCGCCTTCTACGGCCTGAATGCCAGTGCCTATCGCAGCATGGCCAAGATGAAGAAGGTGAACCCGCGCATCATGGAAATGCGCGAGCGCCTGAAGGACAAGCCGCAGCAGATGCAGCAGGAAATGATGCGCCTCTACAAAGAGGAGAAGGTCAACCCGCTGGGCAGCTGCCTGCCCATGCTGCTGCAGATCCCCTTCTTCATCGCGCTCTACTGGGTGCTGCTCTCCAGCGTGGAGATGCGCCATGCGCCGTGGATCTTGTGGATCACCGACCTGAGCGCCAAGGACCCGATGTTTGTGCTGCCGGCGCTGATGACCTTGTCCAGCCTGTTGCAGGTCTGGCTGCAGCCGGCGCCGCCGGACCCCATGCAGGCCAAGCTGATGTGGATCATGCCGCTGGCCTTCAGCTTCATGTTCTTCTTCTTCCCGGCCGGCCTGGTGCTGTACTGGCTGGTGAACAACCTGCTGTCGATCGCCCAGCAATGGATGATCAACAAGCAGCTCGGGGTGCAGAACTGAGCGCGCCAATAAGTCACGCGAATGAGGGGGGATCCCCCCTCTTCAGGGGCTGAAGGCATCACTGACCTGGCCTTTAATGGAGGCCATGCGGGGCGTGCCACCGCAGGCCGGCCGAAGAAAGCCGACCGCAGCGGTCGCCAGGTACCGAGAGGACTCCACGAGGATTTGCTCCGGACCTTCCCCCGCGCCAACACCCGACGCCGTGCTCCTGGAGCACGGCGTTTTTCATTGCGGACAATGTCCTCATGCTGGCCCGCCACCAAGACCCCATTGCCGCCATTGCCACCGCGCCCGGACGCGGCGCCGTGGGCATCGTGCGCGTGTCCGCACGCCAGCCGCTGGATGGGCTGATCGAAGCCGTCTGCGGTCAGGCACTCAAACCGCGGCATGCCCACTACCTGCCGCTGCGCGCGGCCGATGGCTCGGTGATCGACCAGGGTCTGGCCCTGCACTTTCCGGCGCCGCACAGCTACACCGGCGAGCAGGTGTTGGAGTTGCAGGCCCACGGCGGCCCGGTGATCCTGCAGTTGCTGCTGGCGCGCTGCCTGCAGGCCCTGCCCGGCTGCCGCCTGGCCGAGCCCGGTGAGTTCACCCAGCGTGCCTTCCTGAACGGCAAGCTGGACCTGGCGCAGGCCGAGGCCGTCGCCGACCTGATCGACGCCAGCACCGAGGCCGCCGCGCGCAGTGCGGCTCGGGCGCTGGAGGGTGCGCTGTCCAAGGAAGTGAATGGGCTGCGCGACGCCCTGATTCATCTGCGCATGTTTGTCGAAGCGACGCTGGACTTCCCCGAGGAAGAGGATGTCGAGTTCGTGCAGCAGGCCGATGTGCAGGGCCAGTTGACGGGCCTGCGCAGCCGCATCGAACAGATCCTGGTCCGCACCCGCCAGGGTGCGCTGTTGCGCGAGGGTCTGCAGGTGGTGCTGGCCGGCCAGCCCAATGTCGGCAAGAGCTCGCTGCTCAATGCGCTGGCGGGGGCCGAGCTCGCCATCGTCACGCCGATTCCCGGCACCACGCGCGACCGCGTCAGCGAGCAGATCCAGATCGAGGGCGTGCCCCTGCACATCACCGACACCGCCGGCCTGCGCGACGCCGCCGATGAGGTGGAGCGGATCGGCGTGGCGCGCAGCTGGGAGTCGATTGCCAAGGCCGATGTGGTGCTCTTTCTGCACGACCTCACGCGCCTGCAGGAGGCCGACTACCAGCGTGAGGATGAACGCATCCGCGCCCAGTTGGCCGCGCACGACGATGCCGCGCACCTGGAGGCCCGCTTGCTGCATGTCTTCAACAAGGCCGATGCGGCCGAGGTGCCCGAAGGCGCCATGGCCCTGTCGGCCCGCACCGGCGCGGGCCTGGACGCCCTGCGCCAGGAGCTGTTGGCGCGCGCCGGCTGGCAGGCCATGCCCGAAGGCCTGTTCATCGCCCGCGAACGCCATGTGCAGGCCCTGAGCCGCACCCAGGCCCATGTGGGTGGGGCCTTGGAGCAAGTTTCCGTGCCGCGCCCGGCCCTGGACCTGGTGGCCGAAGAGCTGCGCCTGGCCCATGAGGCCTTGGGCGAGATCACCGGCCAGTTCAGCGCCGACGACTTGCTGGGCGAGATCTTCAGCCGCTTTTGCATCGGCAAATAGACGGCTTTTGTCGCTCCTATGATGGGGCATGGACGACCCCCGCAGCCTGCGTGGCTGGCTCTGGCCCCTGATCGCCGCCGTCGGTGGCTTGTCGGTGGCCGCCCTGGGCGCCGTTTGGTTGCATCGCCAGGTGCAGGCCAATGCCCAGCGAGAGTTCTCGCGGCTGATCGAACGGGCGGCCCATGAGATCGTTGATCGCTTCAATCGGCCCATTTACGGCCTGAATGGGGCCCGCGGTCTGCATGCCGGCATGGGCGGCCTGGACCGCACTGCTTTCCGTGCCTATGTGGCCTCGCGCGACCTGGATGCCGAGTTTCCGGGGGTGCGTGGCCTTGGCTTGATCGAGGTGCTGGAGCGCGAGCGTCTGGAGGACTTTCTGGCCGAGGCTCGGGCCGACGGCGCACCCCAGTTCACCCTGCGCCAGCTGGAAGATCGTCATCACGCCGACTTGATGGTGATCCGTTACATCGAGCCGCCGCTGCGCAATCAGGGCGCCATGGGCCTGGATGTCGGGTCCGAGCCGCGCCGTCGTCAGGGGGCGGAACAGGCCTTGCGCACCGGCAAGCCGGCGCTCACCCCCGTGGTGCAACTGGTGCAGGACAAGTCCCGCAGTCCCGGCGTCTTGCTCTTTCAGCCCTTCGAGTCAGCCAAGGGGCGGGCCCTGCTCTACGCCCCGGTGGTCCTGGCCGAGCTGCTGGCCGATCTGCCCGAGGTGCGTGACGGGCATTTGCGCCTGACGCTGACCGACGGCACTCCGGCGCAGCCTTTGGACCGCATGTTCGAGGCCGGCCTGGCGGCCGAAGAACCCCGTTACTCACTGCAGCGCACGCTGAACCTGCCCGGTCGCCAAGCCACCTTGCGGGCTGAGAGCTCAGCCCAGTTCGAGGCCGCGCACCGCAGTTGGGCGCCCTTGTTGTTCTTCCTGGCCACTGCCAGCGCCAGCCTGGCCCTGGGCGGGCTGCTGCGCCAGCAGACCACAGGCCGGCAACAGGCCGAGGCCCTGGCGCGCACCATGACGGCGGATCTCCAGCGCCTGGCCCTGGTGGCACGCCGCACCACCAATGGCGTGCACCTTACCGATCACGAGCTGCGCATCGTTTGGATCAACGAGGGTTTTGAACGCCTGACCGGATTTGGGACCGAGCAGGCCATCGGGCGGACCCCCAGGGAGCTGCTGCAAACCGACGCCGAACGTGCCGAGATGGAGCGTCTGAATGAGGCCCTGCGCCTGGGGCGCAGCTATGCGGGAGAACTGCGCATCCGGCATCGAGACGGCCAGACCCTGTGGGTGGCGGTGGACGTGCAGGCGGTGCACGATGACACCGGCCGGCTCACCGGCTTCATCACGGTGCAGAACGACATCAACGCCAGAAAGCTGGCCGAGCGCGAGCTGGAGCGCGAACGCCGCAGTCTGGCCAACATCATCGACGGAACCCATGCGGGCACCTGGGAATGGAATGTGCAGACCGGCGAGGTGCGCTTCAATGCCCGCTGGGCCGGCATGCTGGGCTATCGGCTTGAAGAGCTCGAACCGCTGAGCGTGGGCACCTGGTTGCGACTAACGCATCCGGATGATGTGGGCCCGACGCAGGCGCGTTTGCGCGAGCACTTTGATGGGCGCACGCCGATCTACGAGAGCGAAATGCGCATGCGCCATCGCGATGGCCATTGGGTCTGGATCCTGACGCGGGGCAAGCTCTTCAGCCGCGCCGAGGATGGTGCGCCGCGCTGGATGGCCGGCACCCACCAGGACATCAGTGACCGCCATCTGGCCGAGGCCGAAGCCAAGCGCGCCAACGACTTGTTGCGGCACGCCATTGATGCGCTGGACGAAGCCTTTGTGTTGTACGGCCCGGACGATCGCATGGTGCTGTGCAACGAGCGTTATCGCCTGACCTATCCGGCGGTGGCTGAGCTCATGCAACCCGGGGTGTCCTTCGAGACCCTGATCCGTACCGGGGCGGAGCGGGGTGAATACGCGCAGGCTGTGGGCCGCGTCGATGAGTGGGTGGCCGAGCGCGTGGCCCTGCACCAGGCCGCCAACTCCACCGTGGCGCAGCCGCTGGCCGATGGGCGCTGGTTGCGCATCGTCGAGCGCCGTCTGCCCGATGGGCACATCGTGGGCTTCCGCATCGACATCACCGAGCTGATGCGCGCGACCGAGGCGGCCCAGGCGGCCTCGCAGGCCAAGAGCCAGTTCGTGGCCAATATGAGCCACGAGATCCGTACGCCCATGAATGCAGTGCTGGGATTGCTGACCCTGCTCAAGCACACCGAGCTCAGTGCGCGCCAGCGTGACTATGCCGACAAGGCCGAGGCCGCCGCCCGCTCGCTGCTCAGCTTGCTCAATGACATCCTGGACTTTTCCAAGGTCGAGGCGGGCAAGCTGGAGCTGGAGCAGCAGCCTTTTGATCTTGGCCTGCTGCTGGAGGAGTTGGCTGTGCTGCTGTCGGCTCAGCAGGGCAGCAAGCCCGTGGCCTTGGTGTTCGACATCGATCCGGCCTTGCCCTTGCAGCTGCAAGGCGACGCGATGCGCCTGCGTCAGGTTCTCATCAATCTGTGCAGCAACGCCTTGAAGTTCACCGCGGCCGGCGAGGTGGTGCTCCGCTTGCGCCGTGTGTCGCAGGCCGATGGGCGCAGCGTGGTGCGCTTCGAGGTCAGCGACACCGGGGTGGGCATTGCACCGGAACACCAGGCGCGCATCTTCAGCGGCTTCACGCAGGCCGAGGCCTCGACCACGCGCCGCTTCGGCGGCACCGGTCTGGGCCTGGCCATCAGTCAGCGCCTGGTGGGTCTGATGGGCGGTTCGCTGAGTCTGCAATCGGCCTTGGGCGAGGGCAGTTGCTTTGCCTTTGAATTGCCCTTGGGGTCGGTCCTGGACGAGGCTTTGCCAGCGCCAACGCCGGCGCTGTCGCTCGGGCACAAGCTCTGCAGCGCGCGTCAGGTTCAAGCCCTGGAAGCGGCGGCGCTTCGCCAGGGTTGGACCTTGAAGTCGGAAATGCCGGTGCAGGTCTGGGTGCTGGATGCGGCTGCGGACGAGCCCGCAGCCCTGGCCCAGGCCGAAGCCTTGCGCGCCCAGGGCTTCGACGGTCCGCTGGTGCTGTTGCTGCAAGGCGTACAGCGCCAGGGCTTGGAGTCGCGCTGGCCCGCCCATCTGGCGCCCTGGGTGCCTTTGCTGGCGCCCTTCACGCCCCGCCAGCTGGGCCAGGCATTGGCGGGTCAGGCCGCCGATGCCAGTAGCGCCGCAGCCGCGCTGCCTGGACAGGGGCAGCTCAGTGGGGTGCGTTTACTGCTGGTGGAGGACAACCCCGTCAATCAGCAAGTGGCCCTGGAGCTGCTGCGGCTGGAAGGGGCCGAGGTGGAGCTCGCGGTGCAGGGTTTGCAGGCGGTGGAAATCCTGCGCGAGCGTCCCCAAGCCTTTGACGCTGTGCTGATGGATGTGCAAATGCCCATCATGGATGGCTACACGGCCACCCGTGCCATCCGGACGGAGCTGGGTTTGCACGCCCTGCCCATCCTGGCCATGACGGCCAACGCCCTGCCGGCCGACCGCGAGGCCTGCCGCGCAGCAGGCATGGATGCGCACATCGGCAAGCCCTTTGCCATGGCCGAGGTGGTGGCTGGCTTGCGTCAGCATCTGGGGCCCCGTGAGTGGGGCGCCGCAACCCCGCAGGCTTTGCCCGAATGGCCGGCTGAGCTGGTCCAGCGCGGCCAGGCCCTGGGCCTGGATTTGCGTCTGAGCATGGCCCGCTTCATGGGGCGTCCGGCCCTGTTCCTGGCGGCCTGCCAGGGCCTGCAGCAGGCCGCCCAGGGCGTGGCGGAACTGCTGCGCTCGGCCCCCTTGGCCGAGCAGGCCCAGCAGCTCCATGGCCTCAAGGGCCTGGCTGCTACGGTGGGGCTGCCGGCCTTGACCGAACTGGCCCTGGAGGCCGAGCAAGCCGCCAAGGCCGGGCGCGCGGTGCCAGAGCGCTGCGCGCAGGCGCTGCAGCGCTTGTGCGAACGCCTGGTGCCCGATGTGCTGGCTCTGGCAGAGGCCCTGCGGCCCGCGGATGAGGTGCCCGCGCCCCTGGACCGCGAGGGCCTGCCGGAACTCCTGGCGCTGCTGCAGGCAGCCGATATGCAGGCGCTGCAGGCCCATGCCGAGTGGCGCGCGCGCCAGCCCATTGCGGCCGAGCCGCAGCTGCGTAGGCTGGATGAGGCGATGGCGGCGCTGGACTTTGCGGCCGCCGCCGCCGCTGCGGAGGCGCTAGCGGCGGGCTAGCTCCAATTTGGCCAGCGCGTTGCGGTGTACCTCGTCGGGCCCGTCGGCCAGGCGCAGGGTGCGCTGGTGCGCCCACATCATGGCCAGCGGCACGTCGTCGCTGACGCCCATGCCGCCATGGCATTGGATGGCCCAGTCGATGACCTTGAGCGCCATATTGGGGGCGACGATCTTGATCATCGCGATCTCGCCCTGGGCCGCCTTGTTGCCGGCCTTGTCCATCAGCCAGGCGGTCTTGAGCGTGAGCAGGCGCGCCTGGTCGATGGCACAGCGGCTCTCGGCAATGCGCTCTTGCCAGACCGTCTGCTGTGACAGCGTCTTGCCAAAGGCCTGGCGGCTGGCGGCGCGCGCCACCATCAGTTCGAGCGCGCGCTCGGCCGCGCCGATCGAGCGCATGCAGTGGTGGATGCGCCCCGGGCCCAGGCGACCCTGGGCGATGGCGAAGCCCTGGCCCTCGCCCACCAGCAGGTTCTCCGCCGGCACGCGCACGTCCTTGAGCTCGATCTCCATATGGCCATGCGGCGCATCGTCATAGCCAAACACTGGCAGGTGGCGCAGCACCGTGATGCCGGGCGTGTCGGCCGGCACCAGGATCATGGATTGCTGCTCGTGGCGCGGCGCCTCGGGGTCGGTCTTGCCCATCACGATGTAGACCGCGCAGCGCGGGTCGCCGGCGCCGCTGCTCCACCATTTGCGGCCGTTGATGATGTACGCATCTCCATCGCGGCGAATCGAGCATTCGATGTTGGTGGCATCGCTGCTGGCCACCTGAGGTTCCGTCATCAGGAAGGCCGAGCGGATCTCGCCGGCCAGCAGGGGTTTGAGCCAGCGCTCCTTGTGCGCCGCGCTGCCATAGCGCGCCAGCACTTCCATATTGCCGGTGTCCGGGGCGTTGCAGTTGAAGACCTCGGGTGCCCACCAGGTGCGGCCCATGATCTCCGCCAGCGGGGCGTAGTCCTGGTTGCTCAGGCCTTCGGGCGCGAGTTCGCACTCGGGCAGGAAGAGATTCCACAGGCCGGCGGCGCGCGCCTTCTCCTTCAAGGCCTCGATGAGGTGCAGGTGCTGCCAGGCATTGCCGGCGGCGCGGTTGGCGGCAATCTCGGCCATCACGGCCGCCTCATTGGGGAGGATGTGTTCGGCGGTGAAGGCCAGTAGGCGCTGGCGCAGGGCCTCGCAGCGTGGGGAGTAGGCAAAGTCCATCAGCGGAATTCCTATAGGCAATGCTGAGCAAGTCCTCGCGGGACGCGTTTGTGCGAGAACCGGCCGGATCGTAGGCGGCGGGCGAAGGTCGGGCTGGTGGCCCGACAGCCGAGCCCGCTAACGACCGAGCGGGCCGGTTCTCGCGCAAACCCCTCGGGCCATCGGCTTTTCGGGCGCTGGCCGGCGTTGCAAGCCTTGCTCAGGCCACCAGCCTGAGCTGCGGCTCGCGCCTTGGCCAGGCATCCCGAAAAGTCGCGGCGCGCCCGCAGGGGCTTGTTCAGCATTGCCTGAGATCGGCCAGCAGTTGTTCCATGGTGCTGCGGCGCTCATCGGGCTGCAGCCAGTCCACGGGGTTTAGGTTGACAGCACGCAGCAGCGCATCGTCAGCCCCCAGATCGATCACATTGATGCAGGCCGGGTTCTGCTGCCAGCCCGGCAGCATCAGACGCTGGCCGCCGCTGACCCAGTGGCTGAGCAGGGCGGCGTTGACCACACCGTGCAGCACCCAGAGCGCGCAGTCCCAGTCCGGGTCAGCGCGCAGCTGCAGCTGCGCCGGCAGGATGCGGTCCCACAGCGCGCCCAGGGTTTCGCCGCCGAGAAACTGGCTGTGCTCGGTCAGCGGACCGCGCTGCAGCGCGGTGAAGCAGGCTTCGAGCCTGTCTTCCGGGATGTCGCGTAAGCGGCCGCCGTGGATTTCTTGCAGCGCCGGCCAGTCCTCAATCTCAGCCTGGGGTCCGGGCAGCTCGCCCAGCACCAGGGCGGCGGTCTGGCGGGTGCGCGGCAGGCCGGAGCAGATCACCCGGTCCGGCCGCACGCCCTGCGCGGCCAGCAGGCGCCCGGCGGCACGCGCCTGAGCCTGGCCGGCCTCGGTCAGCGGCACGCTTTCGGGCGGCAGCGGGCGGCCGCCCTCAAAGTAGCGCACCGCGCCGTGGCGCATCAAATAGAGGCGACGGCGTGGTGTCACTTCAACAGGCGGGGTTCGGCGCGGGCCAGAGCCTCGGGTGTGCCCGATAGCACCAGGGTGTCGCCACCCTGCAGGGGCAACTCATCGGAGACCGTCTCCCCCTTGCCATCGGCGCGGCGCAGGGCCACCAGGGCCAGGCCTTGTTCGCTCAGCAGCAGGTCGGCCACGCGCTGCCCGGCCCAGCTGCTGGCGGCGGGCAGGGTGAAGGGCTTGAGCCGGGCCTGCTCGCGCTCGTCCAGGCCGTCGTCGTCGGCGCCGTGGAAGTAGCCGCGCAGCAGCCCATAGCGCGCGTCGCGGGCGTCGCGGGTGATGCGAATCACCCGGCGCATGGGCACCCCCACCAGGGCCAGGGCATGACTGGCCAGCATCAGGCTGCCTTCGATGGCCTCGGGCACGACCTCGGTGGCACCGGCGGCTTTAAGGCGATCCAGGTCGGCGTCGTCCACCGTGCGCACCACCACCGGCACGGTGGGCGCGTGTTCGCGCACCTGGCGCAGCACCTTCAGCGCCGAGGGGGTGTCGTGATAGCTGATGACCACCGCGCTGGCGCGGTGCAGGCCGGCCGCCATCAGGGCCTGCAGGCGCGCGGCATCGCCAAACACCACGCTCTGGCCGGCGGCTGCGGCCTGGCGCACGCGGTCGGGGTCCAGGTCCAGCGCCATGTAGGGGATGCGTTCCGTTTCCAGCAGGCGGGCCAGGTTTTGCCCGCTGCGCCCATAGCCGCAGATGATGATGTGGGCGTCGGTCTTGAAGGCCTTCTTGGCGATGGTGGTGAGCTGAACCGACTGCAACAGCCAATCGCTGCTGCTGAGCTTCATCACGATGCGGTTGCTATAGAGCACGATGAAGGGCGTGGCCAGCATGGACAGCACCATGGCCGCCAGCACCGGGCTTTCCCACTTGGGCGCCACCAGGCCCTGGGCCGCACCCAGGCCCAGCAGCACAAAGCCAAACTCGCCGGCCTGGGCCAGATACAGCCCTGTGCGCAGCGACACCCCCGAGGGCGCCCCCAGCCCCTTGGCCAGCGCCGCCACCAGCGCGAACTTGAGCAACGTGGGCCCCAGCACCAACAGCAGCACCAGCGGCCATTGCTGCACCACCGGCTGCCAATCCAGCTTCATGCCGATGGTGATGAAAAACAGGCCCAGCAACACATCGTGGAAGGGCCGGATGTCGGTTTCCACCTGGTGCTTGAACTCGGTCTCCGAGATCAGCATGCCGGCCACGAAGGCGCCCAGCGCCAGGCTCAGGCCCGCGTGCTCGGTCAGCCAGGACAGACCCAGTGTGACCAGCAGCAGGTTGAGGATGAAGAGCTCTTCGCTCTTGCGCCGCGCCACCAGCGTGAGCCACCAGCGCATCGCCTTTTGCCCGCCCCAGAGCAGCAGGCCCAGCACCACCAGGGCCTTGAGCGCGGCCCAGGCCAGGCCCTGCACCATGTCGCTGGTGCTGGCGCCCAGGGCGGGAATGAGCACCAGCAGCGGCACCACCGCCAAGTCTTGAAACAGCAGCACGCCCATCACGCGCCGGCCGTGCTCGCTCTCCAGCTCCAGGCGCTCGGCCATCAGCTTGACGATGATGGCGGTCGAACTCATGGCCATGGCCGCGCCCAGGACCAGGGCGCCCTGCCAACCCATCTCCCACTGGACCCCGATCCAGGCGAAGGCCAACGCCAGCAGCACATTGCCCAGTACGGCGCCGACCAGAGTCAGGAGCACCTGCAACAGCCCCAGGCCGAACACGGCAGCCCGCATGGCACGCAGCTTGGGCAGGTTGAACTCCAATCCGATGGCGAACATCAGAAAGACCACGCCGAACTCGGCCAGATAGGTCAGCCCCGGGGTGTTCTGGGTGATCCCGCTGAGCTTGATCAGCACCCCCACCACCAAATAGCCCAGCATGGGCGGCAACTTCAGGCTGCGGCAGGCCACGACGCCGAGCACGGCGGCGACGAGGTAGAGGAGAGCGAGGTCCAGGCTGGTCATGGGTGCGGCGGATGGTAAGCGGGCCGCCGCGGCCTCCCCTGCGCGGGTTCGCGCGCTTGACCCGGATCAAGCCCCGCAGCGCGCGATGCGCGGCCCGCATAAGGGGATGCCCAAGTGGCGTCGCCTCCCTTGTCTATACAAGGTTTCTTCGAGTTACCGTGCGCCCCACAAAAAATTTCGTCGGAAGCTTCATGCCCAATCTGTCTTTTGTTTCGCCCACGCGCAATTCGCCCTGGGGCACGTATCTGTCGCAGATCGATGCGGTCGAGCCCTATCTGGGCAATCTGGCCCGCTGGGTCGAGACCCTGCGCCGCCCCAAGCGGGCGCTGATCGTTGACATCCCCATCGAGATGGACAACGGCACCATCGGCCACTTCGAGGGTTACCGCGTGCAGCACAGCCTGACCCGCGGCCCGGGCAAGGGCGGTGTGCGCTACCACCCCGATGTCACGCTGGAAGAGGTGATGGCCCTCTCGGCCTGGATGACGATCAAGAACGCCGCGGTGAACCTGCCTTACGGCGGCGCCAAGGGCGGCATTCGCGTCGAGCCCAAGATGCTGAGCCAGAAGGAGCTGGAGAAGCTGACCCGCCGCTACACCAGCGAGATCGGCATCATCATCGGCCCGACCCAAGACATCCCGGCCCCCGACGTCAACACCAATGGCCAGATCATGGCCTGGATGATGGACACCTACTCGATGAACGTCGGCGCCACCGCCACCGGCGTCGTCACCGGCAAGCCCATCCCCCTGGGCGGCTCGCTGGGTCGCGTGGCCGCCACCGGCCGCGGGGTGTTCGTGGTCGGCCGTGAAGCCATGCGCCGCCTGAACATCAATATGGAAGGCTGCCGCGTGGCCGTGCAGGGCTTCGGCAATGTGGGCTCGATCGCCGCCAAGCTGTTCGCCGCCAATGGCGCAAGAATCGTGTGCGTGCAGGACCACACCGGCACCATCCTGAACGAGAACGGCGTGGACATGCAGGACCTGCTGGACCACGTGGCCAAGACCGGCGGCGTGGGCGGCTTCAAGGGCGCCGACAAGATCGACAACGAGAACTTCTGGGATGTGAAGACCGATGTCTTGATCCCGGCCGCGCTCGAGGGCCAGATCACCGATGCGCGCGCCCGCCGCATCAGCACCCGTTTGATCCTGGAAGGCGCCAACGGCCCGACCACCCCTGACGGCGACGCCGTGCTGGCCGAGCGCGGCATCATCGTGGTGCCCGACGTGATCGCCAATGCCGGCGGCGTGACGGTGTCCTACTTCGAGTGGGTGCAGGATTTCTCCAGCTTCTTCTGGACCGAAGACGAAATCAATCTGCGCCTGGACAAGATCCTGATCGGTGCCTTCAAGGGCATCTGGGAAACCAGCGAACAGCACAAGATCCCGCTGCGCACCGCCGCCTTCACGGTGGCTTGCACGCGCGTGCTGCAAGCCCGCGAAGAGCGCGGTCTCTACCCTTAAGCCAAGCCTGCGCGTTTGGATCAAGGCTCGCCGCGTGCGGGCCTTTTTTCATGGGACTCTCGCAAGCCTGATCCGGCGCAACACGCGGGTGCGCAAGCCTGGTGAAGATGGACTTCATCGACCAGGAGAGCAGCATGAGTCTGAGCGCGGGCCAAAGGGCCTTGATCGAGGCGGAACTGGTGTTGCAGCAAACCGCCCTGCAGCACGAGATTGAGTTGCAGCGGGGCGGGGCCTCGCGGGTGGAGCAGGCGGCCCAGTTGCTGGCCGACGACCCCGATGCGCCTCGCGAGCATGAGGGCGACCGTGAGGTGACGCTGGAGCGCGCCGATCGATTGATGGTGGAGCTGCGCGAAGTGGGCGAGGCCCTGCTGCGCCTGCGCGCCGGCACCTTCGGCCGCTGCGCCGACTGCGAGGCCGACATTCCGTTGGATCGCCTGCGTGCCCAACCGACGGCGCTGCGCTGCCTGAGCTGCCAGGCGCAGCAGGAGTAGCGCGGCACCGCATGTCTGGCCGAGGGGCGGCCCGTAAACTGCCGCCCCATGTCTGCCCCCTATTCCGCCATTGAATCGGCCCGCGCCGCGCTGCGCATCGAGGCCCAGGCCCTGTCCGCTTTGGTGGACCGCGTAGGCGAGTCCATGCACGGGGCCGTACAGGCCGTGCTGGCTTGTAGCGGCCGCGTCATCGTGATGGGCATGGGCAAGAGCGGCCATGTGGGGCGCAAGATTGCCGCCACCCTGGCCAGCACCGGCACGCCGGCCTTCTTTGTGCACCCCGCCGAGGCCAGCCATGGCGACCTCGGCATGGTGACCCCGCAGGACCTGGTGCTGGCCCTTTCCAACAGCGGCGAAAGCGACGAGCTGGCCGTCATCCTGCCGGTCATCAAGCGCCTGGGCGTGCCGTTGATTGCCATCACCGGCCGTGCTGAGTCCACGCTGGCCCGGCACGCCGACTTTGTGCTGGACAGTCGCGTGGACCAGGAGGCCTGCCCGCTCAATCTGGCCCCCACCGCCAGCACCACCGCGCAGATGGCGCTGGGCGACGCGCTGGCCGTGGCCCTGCTGGATGCGCGCGGTTTCCGGCCCGAGGACTTTGCCCGCTCCCACCCCGGTGGGGCCCTGGGGCGCAAGCTGCTCACCCATGTGAAGGACCTGATGCGCAGCGGCGACGCGCTGCCGCGTGTGGGTCTGGCGACGGCCTTCACCGAGATGATGAAGGTGATGTCTGACAAAGGCCTGGGCTGCGCCGCCATCGTCGATGAGCAGGACCGCCTGCTGGGCGTGTTCACCGATGGCGATCTGCGCCGCTTGGTGGAGAAGGGCAGCGACCTGCGTGCGCTGACCGCCTCCGAGGTCATGCACGCCAGCCCGCGCCGCCTGCGCGCCGACGCCCTGGCGGTGGACGCCGCCGACCTGATGGAAGAGGCGCGCATCACCGTGGTGCTGGTGGTCGATGCCGACGAGCGCCTGGTGGGCGCCATCAGCTTGAACGACCTGATGCGCGCCAAGGTGATCTGATGAAGACCCTCAAGCCCACGCTCAGCCATACCCCCGAGCTCTTGCTCAAAGCCCAGGGCGGCGCCTTCGGCATGAAGGCGGCGATCTTTGATGTGGATGGCGTGCTGACCGATGGCCGCATCTACATCGGCGAGCAGGGTGAAGCCTTCAAGGCCTTCTCTACGCTCGACGGCCATGGCCTGAAGCTGCTGCGCCTGGCCGGCATCGAGCCGCTGATCATCACGGGGCGCGATGCCCCGGCGGTGCGCCGTCGCGTGGCCGATCTGGGCCTGCAGCATGCCCTCTTTGGCATCCACGACAAACTGGCCGCCGCCACGCCCCTGCTGCAAAGCCTGGGCCTGGAATGGAGCCAGGTGGCGGCCATGGGCGACGACTGGCCCGATCTGCCGCTGATGGCGCGTGCCGGTTTGGCCATCGCGCCGCCGGGTGCCCACCCTGAGGTGCTGGCGTGTGCGGACTACATCACCCGCACCCCGGCCGGCCATGGCGCGGCGCGCGAGGCCTGCGACCTGCTGCTGCTGGCGGCCGGGGCCTACCACCGGCTGTTTGAGCAGCATCTGCAAACCCTGGACGGCCGGTGAGCGAGCCCATCACATCATCGGCCCCACAAGTTGCTCTGGGCCCCTTGGTGGGCGCGGCGCGCGGCCGGGTGCGCCAGCGTCAGCCCTTCATCTGGCGCCTGCAGGCCTGGCTGGCCAACTACCTTCCCTTGGCTCTGATGGCCGTGCTGGCGCTGTTCAGCTTCTGGTTGTTGCGCCAGACCCCGGTGCCTGGGGGCCCCACCGAGGAGCGCCCGCTGCGCCATGTGCCGGACTACGAGATGCGCGGCTTTGAGCTGCAGCGCTTTTTGCCCGATGGCAGCCGCCAGGCCCGGCTGCATGGCGCCGTGCTGCGCCATTACCCCGATACCGACGGCATCGAGATCGAGAAGCTGCAACTCCATCTGCAGGCCGATGATGGCCGCCTGGTGCTGGCCGAGGCCGAGCGCGCCCACGGCCCGGCCCAGGGGCCGACCCTGACGCTGGAAGGCCAGGTGCGGGTGCGTCGCTTTGCACCCAAGGCCGACCCGGCCACGGCCGCGCCTGAAATGGAGCTGCGCACCGACGCTCTGACGGCGCAGATCAAGGAGCGGCGCCTCATCAGCCGCCGCCCCACCGAGCTGGTGGCGCCGGGTCTGCAGATGCAGGCGCGCGGGCTGGACTACCAGCACGCCAGTGGCCAACTGCTGCTGACCGGCCCCACCCGCAGCGTGTTCACCAAGAGCGCAGTAAAGCCCACAGAGGTTCAGCCATGACGGCCTTGGTTCCTCACAGCCCACTGGTCTTCATCACCGGCGCCTCCAGTGGCATCGGCCAGGCCCTGGCCCTGCGCTACTACCAGGCCGGTTGGCGCCTGGCCCTGCAGGCGCGCCGCGTGGCGGTGGTGGCCGAGTGGGCACAGGCCCATAAGCTTGACCCGGCACGCTGGGCCGTCTATGCCGCCGACGTGGTGGATGCGGAGGCCATGCAGGCCGCTGCGCAAGACTGCCTGCAGCGCCAGGGCCTGCCCGACACCGTGATCGCCAGCGCCGGCGTCAGCATCGGCGTGGACACCGCCTTGGCCGAGGACCTGCCGGTCTTCAAGCAGGTGCTGGACACCAATCTCTACGGCACGGCCACCAGTTTCCATCCCTTCATCGCGCCGATGTGCGCGCGCGGCAGCGGCCGCCTGGTGGGCGTGGCCAGCGTGGCCGCCATTCGGGGTCTGGCCGGGCATGGCGCTTACTGCGCCAGCAAGGCCGGCGTGGTGGCCTATTGCGAGGCCCTGCGCATCGAATGCAAGCCGCGCGGCGTGCAGGTGGTGACCCTGGTGCCCGGCTATGTGGACACGCCGCTGACGCGCGTCAACAACTATTCGATGCCCTTCCTGATGAAGGCCGAGGACTTTGCCGAGCAGAGTTTCCGCATGATCGAGGCCGGCACCAGCTACCGCGTCATCCCCTGGCAGATGGGCGTGGTGGCCAAGCTGATGCGCCTGCTGCCCAATGCGCTGTTCGACAAGCTTTTCAGCGGCCGGGGGCGCAAACCCCGCGCCGGTAGCTGAGCAGGCGCGCGCTGCAGCTGCCGTCGGCGGCGGCGTCCAGCCGACTTTCCTCCAGCGCATAGCCCAGCGCCGCCATGCGCCGGCTGAAGGCCGCGCGGTGGCCGCGGTTCGGGTCCACGATGAGCACCTCGCCCACGGCCGTGGCGTGGCGTTCGATGAAGCGAGGCAGGCAACCGGCGTCGTCGCGCTCGTAGAGCACATCGCTGCCCATGATCAGCTCGAAGCGGCCGGCCACCCGCGGTGCATGCGCGGGGCTGATGCGGTCGCTCCAGTCACCATGGCAATAGCGCATCGGTGCCAGGCCGTTCAGGCGCAGGTTCTCCAGCAGAAAGGTGCCGGCCAGCGGATGCACATCGCTGGCCGTGACCAGCGCACCGCGCCGGTGGCTGACCAGGCTGGCCAGGCCCAGTCCGCAGCCAATCTCCAGGATGCTCTCGGCCGGATTGACAGCGCGCCGCGCCATTGCCTGGGCCAGCTGGCGCCCGGAGGGCCAGAGCAGGCCGAACAAAGGCCATTGCGCACTGGAGATGCCGGCGGCCTCGGCGTGGCCCAGGGGGTCGGCATATTGCTGGCGGTCCAGCAGCGCGCGGATCTGCAACGCGGCAAGGCCTTGCAGTTCGACGCAATGGTCGGTCAGTTGGTATCCCGGCATGGGGGGCTCTCGGGTGAGGCGCCCCCGGCTCAGCGGGCGTCAGGCCGGCGCGGGGCCGGTTTGGGTGAGCAGTGTCGCTGTATCCACTGCGGCCGAGGGAAAGTCCTGTTGGGGTGAGTCCCGGGCTGGCAGGGCTTGAAGACTTGCCCTGCAGGAAGTTGGGATGGGAGCCTACTTCGCCGATGATTTGAATGATTGTTGCCTATTGGGCGTGGATGGCGGCCGTACGTGGCTTTTTGTTTCTGGGGCAACACCGGCTGTTTGGAGGTGAATGGGTTGAATTTGTAAACATTCTTTTACAAGAACGACACTTGTGTGGTGATGCCGGCCACGCTGAAGATCTGTGCTGTGTCAGGGAGATGTACCGCGCAGACGGTCTGATGCCGCCCCCCAGTGGGCCGGTGGCAGCACGATGGGCGTCGCTTCCTGGGCACTTTTACCCACGTAACCAGGAGAGAGTGATGAACCACGTTTCGATCCAAGCTGTGGAAACTCAAGCCGCTGAGTGGCGCAGCCAGGCTGACGCCAGCAATCCGGCTGGCCCGCTGTTCATCGGCGGCGAGTACGCCGAAGCCGACATCATTGGTGACACCACCAGCATCTCGGGCAAGTGCGGCACCGCCTGCTCGGGCTCGCGTACCCGTATGTGCTGCTGAGATCGCATGGCGTCCCTGCGTGACGCCAGCGATTTCGATGCAGCGCTGGGCTGCCTGATTGCGCCTCACATGGCGCAGCTGGCAGCCCAGCTTGACGATCTCCCTGGTCTGGAGGCCTCTGAGGCCGTTGTTCTGACCCAGAGCTTGAACGACTCCCTTCTGGAGTTGCTGAATGCCAAGCTCAGTCGCCTGCTGGTGTTGGAGTTACATGCCGCCAAGCAGGCCGGCCGCCTGAAGGCCACAGATTCAAGCGCGCGCTGGACCGAGTTTGTCCAGACCGCCGCACGCCCTGAATTTTGGGCACAGCAAGAAATCAATTACCCGACTTTGGCAGCGCGCGTGCGTCATATGCTGACCGCGCGCTGTCAGGCTGCCCTTCAATTCGCCCGCCATCTGGCGCAGCAGCGACCGCATCTGGATGCGCTGGCTGGGCATCCTCTGGGGCTGCTGCGAGCACTGAGCTTTGGCGCTGGAGACAGCCATCAAGGCGGCAAGACGGTGGTGCTGCTGAGCTTTGAGCAAGGCCGCCTGGTTTACAAGCCGCGCTCGGTCCGTATCGATCGGCGCTTGAGCGATTTAGTGCAGACTCTCTCGGCCCGTCTGCCGGGCGGCAGCAGCATGCGCGTGCCTCGGGTGCTGGATGGAGAAGATCACGGGTGGACCGAGTTCATTGCCCATCGACATGCGCAGGGCGACGCAGAGCTGGCCATCTTCTATCGCGGCATTGGTCATTGGTTGGCGCTGATGCGTTTGCTTTCGGGCAGTGATCTGCACGCTGAGAATCTCATCGCGCATGGCCCACACCCGGTGGTGGTGGATTGCGAGACTTTGTTCACTCCGCGGGTGAGCAACCCTCCCAGTGGGTTGGGGGACGCGGCGGATCAAGCGGCCCGGTTGGTCTCTGGAACAGTGCTTAACATCGGCTTGCTGCCGGGGCGCGGCCAAGGCCTTGGCTGGCGAGGGATCGATAACTCGGCATTGGGCTCCTTGCCGGGGCAACAGCCGATGAGCTTGCAGCCCACCATCCTGAAGGCGGGTACTGACGAGGCGCATATCGGACAAGTGTTGATGCCGGCTCCAGCGGCTCAGAACCACCCCAGCCCAGAGCCTGCATTGGCTCAGTTTTGGGGGGAGGTATTGAGCGGCTTTGACGCCCTGACCTCGGAGTTGCAGGTTTTGGACCAAGCGGGTGAGTTGGCCCCCTTGCTGGTGGCGTTCGAGGATTGCACCGTGCGGGTGGTGACCCGCGCCACCGAGGTGTATGCGGAATTGGGGCGCATGCTTTGGCACCCGGTTTCGCTCCATCAAGAGGCTCCTGCGCGCGAGCGGGCCTGCGACCTGATGATGCGCATGGGCGCACAGAATGCTTTGGCGCCTGGTCGCCTCGAGGTCGTGGAGGCCGAAGTGGAGGATCTGTTGGTTGGCGACGTGCCGATGTTCGTGACCACCGTGGCCGAGGGGGAGCTTCAGGGCCCGGGTGGGACGCGGTGGCTGCCCCCCCAGTCGCTCGCGCAGTCCGCATTGACCCATTGGCGCGATGCTGATTTGCGTTTGGAGCGGCATGTGATCCGGGCGGCGCTGGTTAGCGCTTACATCAATGATGGCTGGATGCCGGCCGAGCAGAGCTTGCGTGTCCCAGTCGTCGACCGGGAGCGGTTGGACGAGCGTCGGCGTATCCAGGCGGCCCGCATCCTGCGCGAACTTCAGGCCACCGCGATCGAAGGCTGCGATCGCAGCGTGGCTTGGATTGCGCCCATCCTGGGGCCGGCCGGTTGGTCAGTTCAGCCCTTGGAGCAGGATCTCTATGGCGGGCACAGTGGTATTGCTCTGCTGGTTGCCAGCTATGTGAAGGAAATGCAGGCGGGCCGTGCTGATGTGATTGAAGGACTGCCCAGCCTCTTCGAGCGCCTCCTGAATACCTTGGAGCTGGCAGAAGACAAGCGCTGGCTGGAGCGGGGCCGACAGAAGAAGATGCGTCCGCCGCCGCCCGGAGGCTATGTCGGCGTGGCCTCGCAGATCTGGACCTGGCTGGCACTTGAGCAGTTGGGTTGTGTCGATGGGCGGGCCGTGGAGCGCGCCTGTGCCTTGGCGGAACTGTTGCCTGAAGCGGCGCAGGCCGACGACATGAATGATCTGCTGACTGGCAAGGCGGGTGCGATCGTGCCGCTATTGCAGTTGGCCCGGCGCACAGGGCAGTCAGGCTACTTGGCACAGGCGGTCGCATTGGGCGATGCCTTGATCGCAAAGGCCAGTTGGCGCGGTGAGCAGCTCTATTGGGCTCATGAGCAGTGGCCTGATGGCATTGGCGGTTTTGTGCACGGGGCGAGCGGAATGGCCTGGGCCCTGGAGCACCTGGCCAAAGCCACAGCCGAGCCGCGCTTTGCGCGGGCGGCTGCGGGCGCGCAGGCCTTTGATGACGCGCTTTGGGATGAAGAGGAGTGCAACTGGCTGGATTTGCGCGGCCTAGAAGGTGCAAGGACCGCGGCCGCCTGGTGTCATGGTTCGGTGGGGATTGGACTGGCCGCCCTTGCACTGGATCCCGAGTTGAAGGATCCTCTGCGCCGCCTGCGGGTCCAGCGCGCGGTCGATGCCAGCGCCCGCCTGGGTCTGGGGTGGAACCACAGCCTGTGTCACGGAGACGCCAGTGTTTATGCGCTGTTGTTGAGGGCGCAACGGGCCGGTGTGCATAGCCAGGAGGGGGATGCACCGGCGTTGTTGGCGCAGTTTCTGGCGAGCTTGGAGGCGCACGGACCGGTGTGTGGCATCGCGCGCAATGTCTTTGTGCCCGGCTTGATGCCGGGATTGGGCGGTGTGGCCTATCAGCTGCTTGCCTTCCATCCTGATAGCCGCGTACCCGACGTACTGACGCTAGGGGTGATCTGATTGGCGCAGGCCTTGGGCGAGCAACTCGACACGCCGTACTGGCGGCTGGATGAGGGCCAGAGCACGCATGGACTGTTGCGGCGCATGGTCCAGTCACTGCGTCCGTTGCTGCGCTTGGTGCGCCGCGCTGCGCCAGGGGCCGCTTTGGCCATCGGTGGGCTGCAGCTTTTGGTTGGATTGAGTACAGCGCTCAGCCTGCTGGCGACCGCGCAGTTGCTCTCGCATCTGCTGGATGCGGTGAGTGGTGCCGTGGCGTGGGAGGCCGCTCTTCCAGCTTTGCTCGCTTTGCTCGGGGCTCAGGGTGTGCGGCTGGCGGCAGAGGCGGGCTGCGCACACGCCAAGGCAGGACTGCGCCCAGCCGTCCACCGTGTGGCCGAGCAGGAGCTGGTGCGCGCCAGTCTGGCGGTGGAACTGGTGGCCTACGACAGCCCGGACTTCTACGACCGTTTGCACCGGGCCCGGGATCGGGGGGTGATGCACTTGGAGGGCGCCACCGAATGCTTGGTGGAAGGGCTGAGTGTCCTGGTCACCATGGTGGCGGCTGGGGTGGCCTTGGCCGTGCTGCATCCCTTCTTGCTGCCTGCACTGTTATTGGCCTTGGTTCCGGAGGCCTGGGCTGCTTGGCGCACTGCGCACTTGCAGCGCGACAGCATGAGCACCACCGTGGCCCTGATGCGCCAGGCCGAGCTGATGATCGAGTTGGCAACCCAGCGCGAGGCGGCCCCTGAATTGCGTGCCCATCAGGCGCAGGCCTTTGTCCAGGCGCACTATGACCAGCCGGCGCAGGCCCTGCAGCAACACTTGACGAACTTGGGGCGCAACGAAGCCAACGCCAGGGCCTGGGGGCAGCTCTGGTGTGGACTTGGCCTGCTCGCTACGTATGGCCTGCTGTTCACTCTGCTGCGCCAGGGGTGGTTGGATTTGGCCGTGGCGGGCACGGCAGTGCTGGCCTTGCGCAATGCCAGCCAGGCCCTGCAGCGAGGCACCCAGTTGCTGCACGAGTTATTCGAGAAGGCCATCTACATCGCGGACTACCAGTCTTTCATGGACCGCGCGGAGGCTGCAGCACCGCGCACGCTGGGGCGGCCGGCACCACTGCAGCCTGGTCGAATCAGTCTGGAGCAGGTTTGCTTCAGCTACGACGGAGCTGCGACCCCCGCGTTGCAGGACATACAGCTCACCATCGAAGCCGGCCAGACGGTGGCCCTAGTGGGAGAAAACGGTTCGGGCAAGACCACCTTGGCCAAGCTGATTGCCGGCCTATACCGACCCAGTTCAGGCGCGATTCGTTGGGACGGCCATGACACTCGCAGCTTCGACCCGCAGAGCTTGGGTGAACGCGTGGTCATGGTGCTGCAAGACCCCATTCGCTGGCCCAAGAGCGCCCGTCTGAACGTTCAGGTGGGGCGGCATGAACGTCAAGACCCGGAGGACCTGGCCCTGTGGGCGGCGGCCCGAGAGTCGCGCGCCGATGAGGTGATCGAGCGTTTGACGGGCGGTTGGGACACCTTGTTGTCGCGCCAATTCAAGGGGGGGCAGGATCTATCCGGCGGCCAATGGCAACGTTTGGCGGTGGCGCGGGGCCTCTATCGCGACGCCCCCTTGGTGATCTGGGATGAGCCCACGGCGCCCCTGGATGCCAGGGCCGAGGCGGCGGTCTATGAATCGCTGCAACGCTTGGGTCAGGGCCGTACCGTGGTGCTGATCACCCACCGATTGGCGAGTGTTCGGCAAGCGGATCTGATTGCCTTCATGGAAAAGGGACGCATCGTGGAGCGCGGCACCCATCCAGAGTTGATGGCCTTGCAGGGCCGCTATGCCGAGTTGTACCGGCTGCAATCTCGCTTGCATGGCTTGGACGATGTGAGCACAACATGAGCTTGGGCGCTGTGCCAGAGCGCGAGCCGATCACCGATCGCGACTGGCTGAGCTTGCGCGCGCAGCTGAAGGGGACGCTTGTGCTGCCCGCCGAGCAACCTGCTGTCATTGGCGTGGGCAAGCAGTTGGCGGCAGGCAAACCCCTGGTTCGACCCCAGGCCTGGGTGCGCTGCACTGATGCCGAAGATCTACGTCGCGCCTGGGACTTTGTGCTGGAGCATGGCCTTCCGGTGGGCTTGCGCAGCGGCGGTCATTGTTTTGCCGATCTTTCCAGCAGCGCGGGCCTGCTGCTGGATCTGGAACTCATGAACACCTGGCGATTGGAGGGTGACCGTCTGATCTGCGGGCCCGGTTGCACCTCGGGCCAGCTGAACGCGGAGTTGGCGCGTCGGGGCCGGCGCATTCCAACCGGGGGCTGCCCCAGTGTGGGCCTGGGTGGCCTGGCCTTGGTGGGCGGTTTTGGATTTCAGGGGCGCAGCACGGGGTTGCTGAGTGATCAGTTGGACGCCGCGCAGGCCTTGGATGCAGCGGGTCAGTTGATCCAGGTGGACGAACAGGAGCACGCGGACCTGTTCTGGGCCCTTCGGGGTGCTGGCGCTGGCCAATTCGCTGTGCTGACCGAGTTAAACCTGCGCACCTCGGCTGCGCAAGCTGGTACGGCGGTGTACGCCCGTTGGACGCTTGAGGGTGCAGAGGAGCGTCTGCAAGCCTGGATGGCGTGGGCCCCAACGGCCGATGAGCGGGTCAACCTGGAAATGCAGCTGACTCAGGGTGACGATGATGAAGAGCCGCCGTGTCTGGAACTTTTCGGCCTGGTCATGGCTGTGCCGAGTGCGGCGGCCCAACTCCTGGAGCCCATGCGCCGTGCGCTGGGCGACGGATTGCGCTGTTGGCCGCTGAGCGAGTCCGAAGCTGCCGCCTATTGCTGCGGGTTGCTCGACCGCCAGGGGCGGCCGGCCTGGCAGCCCAGTCGCCCGTATCGAGAACATGGGTACCAGTTCACCCAGTCTGATTTCTTTGACGTGTCTCCACAGGCGGGAGCATGGACCGAATTGCTGCGGAGCTTTGCGGCCGAACGACGCTATGCCGAGCATCGAGAGATTGAGTTCATCCCTTGGGGAGGGGCCTATGCACGCGGACCGGACAGCGCCTTTGTGCACCGGCAGGCGCGGGCACTGATTCGCTACACCTGTGTGGTCGGAGCCCGCTCCAGCCAGGCACAACGGGAGCAGGCCTTGACCTGGGTGCGCGGAGTCAGGGGCTGCCTGCAGCCTAGCGCCAACGGTGAGGCCTATCAAGGCTACGCTGATCCCTGGCGAGAGGACGTTTTGACGGCCTATTACGGGCGCGCCCTGGCGCGGCTGCGCGAGGTGAAGCGGCGCTGGGATCCCGATCAGCGACTGCGGCATGCGCAGTCCATTGCGCCGGTCTGATCAGCTGCGCAGCCCGCGCCAAAACAGCATGGCGCAGCCGCCTAGGCCGATGAACTTGGCGGCGGCGACCGGCACGATGAGCAGGCGCAACAGCGGGGCCAGCCAGTCCAGGCCGCTGCCCACGAAGGCATAGGACAAGGCGCACAGGCCGGTCTCCAGCAGGTCGGCGCCCACCAGCAAGGGCAGGGCCTGGCCCAGGCGCTGCATCAAGGGGTCGGCGGCTTGGCCCAGCCGGCGCAGGCCGGCGGCGCGGGCAAAGGCGCGGCTGAGCATGCGTGCCAACAGCAGGGCATAGGCAGCGATGAAGCCCGACTCCACGGCCAGGGCCGAGAGCACGGCGGGATCACCGAGCGCACGCGGGCCGGGCAGCCAGCCGGCGCTGAGCTGCCACAGCGCGTACTGCGTAGGGGCTGCCAGGATGGCGCCGAGCTGCGCTTGGAACTGCGTCCAGTCGCCCGGGCTGCCGCGCCCAAAGCCCGTTAGCAGCACCCCCATCCACAGCCACAGAAAGGGCAGCAGGATCCAGCAAGCGCGGTCGATGGGCCGGGTGGCGCGTTGCGGCCACACCGTGTCCTGCGGCCAGCGCGCGTCACGCGCGGCCACGCTGGGGTGCTCTTCGCCCTGCCGGGCCGCACGCAGGCGTTGGCCAGTCAGCGCCCAGGCTGGGCCATCGGCCAATTCGTCGTGCAACTGGGGGCGCAGAGGGCGCGCTTCGGCGCGCGGCCCCTGCCGGGTGGTGAGGGCGCGCAGCACGTCGTCTTCGTCCTGCAGGGGCTGATCCCCGGCGCGCAGGCGCAGTCCGCAGGTGATGGCCTCGCTGAGCATCCAGCCCAGCGCCGCCTCGGCCGCCCCGGCCTCGCGCCAGGGGTAGCCGCCGCCCACGTCGGCATGGGCGCCGCGAAACCAGACTTGCTTGATCGATCCAAGCTGTCCATCGCGGCTGCGCAGTGGACCGTTGGCGTCTTCGTAGAGCCGCGGCTCGAAGGGGGCGCGGTGTTCGTCCAGAGCCAAGGCGTGGCGCACATGCACAAAGGCCTTGCCGGCGGCTACCGGGCGGGCGGTGAAGCGCAGGCCAAAGGGCCACAGCCCCACGGAGGCCACCGTGTCCCATACGCCGACAAAGTGCACCGGCACCTGGCGGCGCTCGGGGGGGACGAAAAGGGTCCGGGCCTGCTGGCTGACGGCGTCGAACTGACCGGCATCGCCACGCTGCGAGAAGTACAGGTGCAGCAGGGTGGGCAGCATGTTCTCGTGCGACGCGGCCGGGATGCCGAACAGATTCACCATGCCGGCCACACTGCGCGCGGTGAAGGCGCCGCGCGAGAAGCCGAAGAAGAAGAGCTGATCGCCGGGGCGGTAGTTCAGCATCAGGAAGCGGTAGCACTCCAGGATGTTCTCGAACACACCCTGTCCAAAGGCCAGGCCGTTGACCCGATCGCGCCAGAGCTTGAGCTGCTCCCACAAGGTGCCGCCGGGCAGGGTGGCGGCGTGGCCGACACCGGGGTCGTAGAACACCAGGCGTTCGGCGTCGGGGTTGCATGCCAGCATCTCGGCGATGCGCACCACATGGGTGTCGTGAGCCGCCCCGGTCAGGTTGTTGTTGGTACCGTCGCAGCAGAGGATGAGTTGGCGCGTCATGGCCGCATCTTGCCGTGCAAAAAGGCATGCTTGGCGAAGCTGCGCGAGATCAATACACTGCGCGCCTTCCTCAAACCGGGTGTCCTGCCCAAGGAGGGTGAGATGAAGGTTCTGCATCCCTGCTAACGGTCGCTGAAGCCCCTGTGCTTCGGACCCCTGCCCGGCGCCGCCTGTCTTTGGCGCCGGTTCATCTCCGCCCGTTGTTGGCGGCGCTGCCGCCCCTCCTGTTCATGCAAAGCCCTTGGTTTTTTGCAGCGCTCTTTTGCGCTGCGGCCGCTGCATCGGCCACCGCTTCTCCGCCTCCTTTGCCCCTGCATACCCAGGCCCACGAAGCGCCTCGCATCGATGGTCGCCTGGACGATGCCGTGTGGCAGGTGGCGCCGCGTTTTGATGCCTTCAAGCGCTTCCGCCCCGAGCCCTCCGGGTCCGTCGGCGCTTACCGCACTGAGGCGCAGTTGCTGCTCAGTGGCGACGCTCTGGTGGTGGCCTTGCGCGCTTGGGATCCGCAGCCCCAGAACCTTCGCGCCCCGCTGGCACGCCGCGATCAGGTCTGGCCCGATCAGGACAGCCTGACCGTCTGGATCGATCCGAACGGCCGCCAGCAGGTGGCGCAGTTCGTGCGGGTGAATGCGGCGGGTTCGATCCGCGACGGGCTCTATACCGCGGCCACCGATGACGAGGACGATGCGCCGGACTTCCTTGACGTCGAGGTCGGGGTGCAGCGGCTGGCTGATGGCTGGAGCGCCGAGATCCGCTGGCCCCTGGCCTCGCTGCGCTATCCGCTCGATGGGCAGCTGCCTTGGCGCCTGATGCTGAGCCGCCGCATCCCCTCTGAGCCGGCGCAGACCCTGACCAGCGTGCTGCTGGAGCGCGGCACCCCGCATCTGCTGACCGAGATGCAGACCTTGGACCATGACGCCCCGTTGCGCGAGCGCTTGGCCCACACCCAGCATCGCGTGCTGCGCAGCGAACTCACGCTGCGTCACGGACGGCCGCAGGCGGCCTCGCCGCGTGCCAATCTGGGCCTGGAGCTGCAGTGGCGACCGCGCGCCGATTGGGTGCTGGATGCGACGCTGCGGCCGGACTTCTCGCAGGTCGAGTTGGATGACCCGCAACTGGCAGGCAACACCCGTTTCGCGCTGTTCGTGCCCGAGAAGCGCGCCTTCTTTTTGGACAGCAGTGATGTGCTGGGCCAGGTCGGGCCCGACCGCTGGGGTGTGGCGCGAGGGCAGCTGGCCTTCTACTCGCGGGCCGTGGTCGATCCGCGCTGGGGCCTGCGCGCCACCTGGCGCGGTGCCGACTCCGAGGCCACGGCCCTGGCCGTGCGCGATGCCGGTGGGGGTTTGCTGCTGCGCCCCGGTGCGCTGGGTACCGAGAGTGTGGAGATCGACCAGGCCTCGCAGCTGGTGTTTGCGCGCCATCGCACGCAGTGGAGCGCGGACTGGGCCGTGGCCGCTCTGCTGACGCGGCGCGAGTGGCAGCGCGGCGCCAGCACCGACTTGTTGGGGCTGGACTGGCAGGGCCAACTGGGCGAAGACGAACGCCTGCGCGGGCACTGGCTGCTCAGTCGCGATCTCAGCCGCCTGGACGTCCAGCACGGCCTGCTGCGTGCTGCGCAAGCCACGCAGGACCAAGCCGGCTGGCTGCAATGGCGCCATCACGGCGAGCACTGGCGCTGGCAGGCGGACTGGGAGCGCATCGGCACGCGCTTCGTCAATGACAACGGCTTCGTGCCGCAGGCCGGCATCCAGCGCCACACCTTGGAGCTGACGCGGGTGGTGCATCCCGAGGACGGACCGCTGCAGGAGTGGGAGGCCACGCTGCGAGCGCTGGATACTCAGGCCCTGCGCGATCCCGAGCGCGGCGTCACGCGGCGCCAGCCCATCGGCCAAGCCTTGCAGGCCGGTGGTTGGATGCTGGGGCCTTGGTCCACCGAGGTCTGGGGCCATGCGAATTGGCAACGTCAGCGCGCCCGGGCCGATGGCGGGCTGCACCGTCCGCGCAGCCTGACGCTGGGAATGGACAGTCACCCCGGCCCGCTCTTCACCTTCGCCCATTTCGAGTTGGAGTGGGGTCAGCGTCTGGATGTGGACGCCGACCGCGTGGGCCGTGGCTACGCCTTGAGCTCGCAGTTCAACTGGCGCTGGGTGCTGCCGGGTGGCTGGGGCATGGAACTGGAGCAGCGCTGGGCGCGCGCCGCGGTGCGTGCACCCAGCGGACAGGCCGCCCTGGCGGAGCGCCAGGACCAGACCAAACTGGTGCTCTACCTGAGCCCCGAGCAGGCCGTGCGTCTGTTGCACCAGCAGGGCCGCAGCGAACGCGAGGCCGAGGCCGGTTGGCCCGCGCAGCGGGACCGCGAACAGGTCAGCACCCTGACCTGGCTGGCGCGCGCCGGTGCGTTGCGCGGCTGGAGCGTGGGCGCGAGCTGGTCGCGGGTCGCGCAAGCGCAGCCGTTGCAACGGGAGCTGTTCGTGAAGTTCCAGCAGGGCTGGAATCTCTGAATCCGCGTTGCCAAACACCCGCGTTGGCAGGGCTTTGGTGTGCACGGCATGATGCCGCCCCATCATGGATGTGGTGGTCTTCTTCTTCCTGCTGGGCCTGTTCGCCCGCCTTGTCAAAAGCGATCTGCGCCTGCCCGAGGCGCTGTATGAGACGCTGACGCTCTACCTGCTGTTGGCCATCGGCCTCAAGGGCGGTTTGGAGCTCAGCCGGCAGGCGGTGGATGTGCTGGCGCCCCAGGTGCTGGTGCTGATGGGCTTCGGCGCCCTCATCCCCCTGCTGGTGGCGCCTGTGCTGCGCCTGGCCGGCCTGCGCGGCGTGGACGCCGCCGGCCTGGCCGCGCATTACGGCTCGGTCAGCGTGGTGACCTTTGCGGTGGGGATGACGGCCGTGCAGCGCGCCGGTCTGCCCTTTGAGGCCCATGCGCCGCTGTGGGTGGCGGTGATGGAGGCGCCGGGCCTGGTGGTCGGCATCGTGCTGGCGCGCTTGGCCCTGCGGCAGGAGAGTGGGCCGATCCGCTGGGACCTGCTGGCCCACGAGGTCTTGCTGGGCAAGTCTGTTTTGCTGCTGATGGGCGGGCTGCTGATCGGCTGGCTGGCGGGTGACGCCGGCGTGGCGCCGATCAAGGCCCTGTTCATCGACCCCTTCAAGGGCGTGCTGGCCCTCTTCCTGCTGGAACTGGGCCTGGTGGCTGGGGGCCAATTGCCGGCCTTGCGCCGCCATGGCCTGCGCCTGGTGGGTCTGGGCTTGCTGCTGCCGCCGCTCTTGGCCCTGCTGGGTCTGGCCGTGGGCAAGGCCTTGGGCCTGCAGACCGGCGGCGTGGCCCTCGTGGCCACGCTGGCCGCCAGTGCCAGCTACATCGCGGCGCCCGCTGCGCTGCGCGTGGCGGTGCCCCAGGCCAACACCGGCCTGGCCATCGCCTGCGCGCTCGGTGTGACCTTCCCCTTCAATCTGCTGGTGGGCATTCCGCTCTACCTGCGGCTGGCCGAGGCCTTCGCATGATTCAAAAGCACCCCAAGACCCAGCTCAAGATCGTGGCCGAGGCAGCGCTGGAGCCGCGCCTGTTGGCCGAACTCAAGCGCCATCACATCCAGGCCTGGACGGTCTATGAGGTGCGCGGCGCCTTCCCGGAGGGCGAACGAGCCGGCGATTGGGAGGCCGACCGCAGCATCGAGTTGCGGGTGATCTGTGATCCCGGCGTGGCCGATGCGGTGGCCGAGGCCGTGCTGCAGCGCTTTGCGCCGCACTACAGCGTGTTGATCAGCTTCACCGAGGTTCAGGTGATCCGACCTGAGCGGTACTGAAAGCAAACAAGCCCGCCGAGGCGGGCTTGTTGCATCACGAGTGTGATTGGCTTAGGGCTTAATAGCCGCCACGGTCGTTGCCGCCGCGATAGCCACCGCCACCACCGCCCGGGCCGCGGCCGTAGGGGCTGGAGAAGCCAGCCGGACGGGCTTCACGCGGGCGAGCCACGTTCACCACGGCCGGACGGCCTTCAAGGTCCTGACCGTTCATGCCATTGATGGCAGCCTGCGCCTCGGCGTCAGAGCCCATCTCGACGAAGCCGAAGCCCTTCGAGCGACCGGTTTCACGGTCCATCATCACCTTGGCCGAATTCACGGTGCCAAAGCGGGCGAATGCCTGGTGCAGGGAATCGTCGCGCACGCTGTAGGCGAGATTACCGACGTAAAGCTTGTTGTTCATGGGGAAGCCCCTTACGAAATACAGAAAACAGAAGAACCGCGAGGCGCCTCAACCCATCAACCAACGAATCAAATGCGACCTTTCCGGTGCGAGCCATTATTCCCATCGGCCATGACACAAATCACGAGCACCCCGGCTTTGTTGTTTTTTGCCGCCGCTCGGAAACCCGCAAATCCCCCGAAGGCGTGGGGGCGGACTATTACTCATGCGCTGCGGGTCTGCGCTAACTGGCGGCATCTGGCCTGTGCAGACAATCCGGGGCCATGGACATCTACAAACCCCTGGTCGCCCTCTTGGCGATGGTCAACCCCATCGGGGTCATTCCTTTCTTCATCGCCTTCACGCAAGAGTTTGATCGCGCACAGCGAAAGCAGACCATCCGCGTGGCGGCCTTCACCTGCTTTTGCGTGATCGGCCTGTCGGCCTTGCTGGGCCTGAAGCTGATCGAGTTTTTCGGCATTTCCATTGCCAGCTTCCAAGTGGGCGGCGGCACCCTGCTCCTGATCAACGCACTGCAGATGTTGAACGCCAAGCCGGCTGAGAGTGGCGCGGTGACCAGCGACGGCGCGGGCGCCAACATCGCCGTGGTGCCCCTGGCCATTCCGCTGCTGACCGGCCCGGCCACCATCTCGACCATGGTGATCTACGCGCAGAAGACCACGCAGTGGTGGCATCAGGCCGTGCTGGTGGGCTATGGCGTGGTGGTGGCGGCCTTTGTCTGGCTGTGTTTCAGTGCGGCCGGCAAGATCGCCAAGGTGATGGGCGGCACCGGCATCAACATCATGACGCGCCTGATGGGTTTGATCCTGGCCGCCCTGGCGGTGGAACTGCTTCAAAGCGGCCTGACCGAGATGTTCCCGGTGCTGGGCATCACCAAATTCCGGTGATTCTTCTCTTAGAGGACGACCCGGCGATTGCGCAGACCGTGAGCTTTGCGCTGCAGCGCGAGGGCTTCGAGGTGGCGCACCACAGCTGGCTGAAGGAGGCCCGCGCCGCCTGGGCCCAGCAGGCGCCGCGCTGCGCTGTGCTGGACATCGGGCTGCCCGATGGCTCGGGCCTGGACTGGCTGCGCGAGCTGCGCCAGCAGGGCTGGCAAACGCCCATCCTGATGTTGAGTGCTCGCGGCGAGGAGTTGGACCGTGTGCTCGGTCTGGAGCTGGGCGCCGACGATTACCTTTGCAAGCCCTTCAGCCCACGCGAGTTGGTGGCGCGGGTGCGTGGCCTGCTGCGTCGTGCGGCGCCGTCATCGCATCCCGGGCTGCGCATCGAGGGCCTGCAGGCGCACTGGAATGGCCAGCTTCTTGACCTGACCCGGCGCGAGTTGGCGCTGTTGCAGGCCTTGCTGGAAGCGCCGGGGCGGGTGCTCAGTCGCGACCAGTTGTTGGACCGCGCCTGGGGTCAGGCCAGCGAGGCGGGCGACCGCACCGTGGACACCCACATCAAGACCCTGCGCGCCAAGCTGACTGAAGCCGGTGCCGCTGAATTCATCCGCACCCACCGCGGCTTGGGCTACTCCTGGGATCCATGCACCTCGGCCTGAGAGTCCTGCTGGTCTTCTTTCTGCTCTGTGGGCTGACCGCCTATGGCGTGCTGCGGGTGGTGCTGGGCGAGGTCAAGCCGCGGGTGCGCGAGGTGGTGGAGGAGTCTCTGGTCGAGACCGCCCATTTGGTGGCCGTGATCAGCGCCCCCGCCTTGCAAGCGGGGGGCAGTCTGCAGAGTCTGAATGAGCAGCTGCAAGCCTTGCCGCAGCGCAGTCCGCAGGCGCAGATCTGGGGTCTGAAGAAAGAGGCCTTGCAGCTGCGCATCTATCTGACGGATGCGCGCGGCCGGGTGCTGCTGGACACCGCCAGCCCCAGCGCCGTGGGCCAGGACTATTCGCGTTGGAACGATGTGCTGCGCACCCTGCGCGGTGAGTACGGTGCGCGTGCCAGCCGCAGCCGCTATGACGACGAGGGCAGCCTGGTGCTCCAGGTAGCCGCGCCCATCCTGGATGAGTCGGGTCGCCTGATCGGCGTGGCCAGCGTGGGCAAGCCGGTGGCGGCGTTGGACCCCTTTGTGGCGCGCACCGAGCAACGTGTGTGGCAGATCGGTCTGATCCTGGTGGCCGCGGCGCTGTTGCTGGGCGGCATGCTGACGGGCTGGCTGGTGTGGACCGTGCGCCGCCTGCGCGACCACGCCCTGCACGCGCAGCCGGGCGCGCCCGCGCCGGTCCTGCGCGGTGAGCTGGGTGAACTGGCGCGCGCCATGGATGCGATGCGCGCGCGCCTGGAAGGGCGCAGCCAGTGGGAGCAGCGCGTGCGCTCGCTCACGCATGAACTCAAGAGCCCGCTCACCGCGCTGCGGGGAGCCGGCGAGCTGCTGCAGGAAGACTTGGCCGCGCCCGACCGCGAGCGCTTTGCGCGCCAGGTGGTGGACCAAAGCCTGCGCCTGCAGACCCTGGCCGAGCGCCTGCTGGAATTGAGCAAGCTGGAGGCCCAGACCACGCCCCTGCGCCAAGAGGCCTTGCGCCTGGATGAGCTGGTGCGCGCCGGCGCGGCGCGCGAGGCCGGGCGCTGTGCCCAGGCGGGCCTGCAGCTGCGCGGGCTGGAGGATTTGCCGGCGGCCACGGTGCACGGTGACCCCGAGGCTCTGGCCTTGCTGTGGGCCAATCTGCTGGGCAATGCCATCGACTTCGCGCCGCCCGGCAGTGCGTTGGACTGCCGGCTGGAACCCCGCGAAGGGCGCTGGACCTTGAGCCTGCGCGACTTCGGTCCCGGCGTTCCTCCGCAGACCTTGTCCCGCCTGGGAGAGCAGTTCCTCTCCACCACCCGACCGGATGGCCGCAAGGGCTCGGGCCTGGGTCTGGCCCTGGCGCGACAGGTGGCGCAGCTGCACGGTGGCTGGCTGGAATTTGAGGCTGCCGAGCCGGGTTTGCGTGTGCGCTTCACATTGCCCTCACACAGCCCCTAGTTCCATCACCGGGCCTGGCGAGCATGAGCGTCCTGTTTTCAAAGGAGTGCATGCATGCGAGGCAAGTTGTGGTTGGGCAAGGGCTTGGGCCTGTTGGCGGTGGGCATCATGGTGGCGGCGGCTTTGGCCAAGGTGGGCGGGCTGATTGACCAGCGCCTGGGCTTCCAGGACGAGGCCCGTCAATCGGTGCGCCAAGCCCTGGCGAGTGAGCAGACGGTGCTGGGCCCGCTGCTGCAGCGCCATTGCACCGAGCACTGGGAGCTGGTGGAGGAGGACACCGAGAAGGGCAAGGTGCGCCGCACCCCGCAGGAGAGCAGCTTTGTGCTGAGCGCCCTGCCGGCCAAGCTGGAAGTGGACGGCGAGCTGCTGCCCGAACCGCGTTACCGCGGCCTCTTCAAGGTCAACACCTACCAGGCCCGCCTCAAGCTCAAGGCCCAGTGGCCGCACGCCAAAGAGCTCCTGGCTCAGGCTCAGCGCGGTGGGCAGCTGCGCTGTGGCGTCCCACGTCTGGTGCTGGCCGTGGGCGATGCGCGCGGCATTCGCAGTGTCGAGCTACAACTCAACGGCCAGGCCCAAACCGCCGCGCCCGGCAGCGGCCATCCCGGTCTGTCTCAGGGTTTGCACGCCGAGTTGCCGCAGCTGGACCTGCAGGCCAGCCAGCAACTCGCCATGAGCCTGGACCTGGTGGGCACCGAACAGTTCGCCTGGGTGCCGGCGGCTGGCGACTTGCGCCTGAACCTTCATTCGTCCTGGCCGCATGCCAGCTATGGCGGACGTTTCCTGCCCGTGCGGCGTGAGGCCGATGCCAAGGGCTTCACCGCCGAATGGCGCGTGAGCGCCCTGGCCACCCGCGCCGGTGCCGATGTGCGCGCCGGCAAGATGGACACCGACGCCCTGAGCGTGGCCCTGATCGACCCGGTCAATCCGCTGATGCTGAGTGAGCGCGCCATCAAGTACGCGCTGCTCTTTGTGGCTTTGGTGTTCGCGGCCGTGGCCACCACCGAGCTCTTGGGCCGAGTGCGGGTGCACCCGGTGCAATACCTGCTGGTGGGTCTGGCGCAGAGCCTCTTCTTCCTGCTGCTGTTGGCGCTCTCGGAGCATCTGCCCTTTGTCCAGGCCTATGCCTTGGCCACGGCGGCGGCCAGCGCGCTACTGGCCGGCTATGCGGCCTCGCTGTTCGGCCGCTGGCGAGCTGGCGCCGCCTTCGGCGCCGGGGTCGCCCTGCTGTTTGGCGCGCTCTACTACGTGCTCAATCTGGAGCAAACCGCGCTCCTGATGGGCAGTCTGTTGATGTTCGTGGTGCTGGCCGCGCTGATGTTTGCGACCCGTCGCATCGACTGGTACGCGATGACGCAGGAGGCTTGGGGCGCCGAGAAGTCCGTAGCCCCCTGAGGCCTAGGTGGGGCGTGATCAATCGTGCTCTGACTTGGCTGCCGCTTCAGCCTTTCGGTAGGCGGCCGAGTCGCGCACTTCAGCGATCAGTTCCCACCACTGCGCCGGAGTTTTGCCACTGCGCTGGGCCAGGTGGTGGCCCAGGGCCATGAAGTAGTGGCGTTCCTGGATCGGGGGGTCCAAGCGGCGTAGCTGGCTTGCCCATTCGGGGCGTTGGCGCAGCACGCCTTCGGACTCCGACACCTGCACCGCCAGGGCCGCAAACCGGCCCTTGAGGAGCTTTTCGAAATTGAGCGCCGCGCTGCGCACGCCGTCGTCCACGACGAAACCCTGCTCACGCAAGTGCGCGCTGATGGAGTAGCCGGTCTGCGCACCCACCGCTTGCTGGGGCGCCAAGCCCTGCAGGGCTCGGCCGTCCCAGCGCAAGCTGGATGACTGCAAGACGTACCAGACATATTGCTGGCTGCGCAAGGCCAACTTGGCATCGGGCTGGCCATTGCGCATGGGGAAGAGGGCCGCGTCCTCGCGCTCCGGCAGGTAGCTGATGGAGAACAGCATGTCTTGCTGTCCGGCCTTGAGCTCCAAAAGGCAGCGCCGCCCCGGCAGCAGCTCGCTCTGAATCTGAAAGCCACTGCGCTGAGCCAGCAAGTCAAGGAAGACAAAGTCCAGTCCCTGGCGCTGCGTGCGCCCCTTGGCATCGGCCAGCCGATACGGTGGATGCGCCACGTCGCCGAGGCAGACGCGCACCGGTTCGGCAGCCTCGACGCAGGGGTTGGCCAAGGCCCAGACCAGGCCGCAGGCCAGCCAGAGGGGCGCGTTGCGCGGCATGGATCAGGCGCTGTAGCGGCGCTCCAGGTGGTGCATCAGCGTGCGGATGCCCTGGGCCTCACCGCCGGCCGGGCGGCCGGGGCGGCTGACGAGGTTCCAGGCGAACAGGTCGATGTGCAGCCAGTTCTGATCGGCCGGCACAAAGCGGTCCAGGAAGAGCGCGGCGGTGACGGCCCCGGCCTGGGGGCTGTTGCCGCTGTTGCTCACGTCCGCCATCGGCGTCTCGATCATGGCTTGGTAGGGCTGCCACAGCGGCATGTGCCAGAGCGGGTCGCGCTCCTGCAGTCCCAGGTCCACCAGCTCGCGGGCCAGGGCCAGGTCGCGGGTGAACAGAGCCGGCAATTCCGGGCCGAGTGCCACGCGGGCCGCGCCGGTCAGGGTGGCCAGGTCGATCAGCAGCTCGGGCTGGCTCTCGGCCGCGTAGGCCATGGCGTCGCACAGCACGACCCGGCCCTCGGCGTCGGTGTTGCCGATCTCGATCGTCAGGCCCTTGCGCGTGCGCACCACATCGCCGGGGCGGTAGGCGTTGCCGGCAATCGCGTTCTCCACGGCTGGGATCAGCAGCTGCAGGCGCACCGGCAGCTTGAGCGCCATCACCAGTGCGGCCAGGCCCAGGGCATTGGCGGCACCGCCCATGTCCTTCTTCATATTGCGCATGCCGTCGGCAGGCTTGATATCCAGGCCGCCGGTGTCAAAGCACACACCCTTGCCGACGATGCTCAGGCGAGGCGCCTTGGCATCGCCCCAGGTCAGCTCGATCAGGCGCGGCTCGCGGCCGGCGGCGGCGGCGCGGCCCACCGCATGAATGGCCGGGAAGTTGTGCTTGAGCAGCGCGTCGCCGACGATCTCCTTGACCTTGGCGCCATGGGGCTTGGCGATCAGCTTGACGGCATTGGCCAGTTGGGCCGGGCCCATGTCCTCGGCCGGGGTGTTGACGAGGTCGCGGGTGGCGCACATTGCCGTGGCGATGGCCAGGCCGCGCTGGGCCTCAGGGCCATCCACCAGGACCAGCTCGGCACCGACGCGGCCGCGCGCTTTGTAGGCGTCGAACACATAGTCGCCCAGGCTCCAGCTCAGGGCGGCGGCCTGCGGGTCGAGGTCGGCGCCTTCGGCACTCAAACGGTAGCGGCCAGTTGGCAGGGCTTGCGGCAATGCGGCCAAGGCATAGGGGTCGTCAACGGCGCGCACCCCCGCGATCACCTGGGCGATGCCGCCCTTGTCGTCCGGCAGCAGGGCGTGGGTGTCGGGCTTGCCCGCGAATCCCAGGGTCTCCAGCCAGCGCTGGGTGGGCTTGGGCAGCGTGGCGCGCAGGCTGGGCCAGTCGGTTGCCGTGGTGCACAGCAAAGGGGTGGCGGACGCCGGGATTTTCTTGGCGAGGATGACGGTCATGGCGCAATGCTGTAGACGGATGAAGCCTGCATTCTCAACGCCACACAGCAGGGCAAGCCGCCTGTCCAAATGCGCAAGGATGCTCTAGTCTGGTTTCCACCTCAACCGGAACCGGAGACCTGCCATGCGTATTTGGGCCCTCGTCACCGCCTTGCTTCTTGTCCAGTCGGCCCAGGCCGGCGCCCCGATGGCCACCGAGGACGCTGATGTGCTGGCGCGCGGTGAGTGCGAGTGGGAGAGTGCCTTCGAGCGCGCTCGCGAGTCGGGGGCACCGACCGTCAGAGCCTGGGGCACCAAGGTGGGCTGTGGTTGGTTAGAAGGGCATCAAGCCGCCATCGGCTATGGGCGTGCCAGTGCAGCCGGTGTGCATGCCGACAGCTTCAGCCTGGGCGGCAAGAGTGCCCTTCGCGCCCGACCTGAAGGGGGCTGGGGCTTGACGCTGGCTTGGGAGCTCAGCACCTTGAAAGCCCCCGGCGGCAGCCATCGCTTTGACGGCAGCATGCTGGCGCTGGTGTTCACCCAGTCCTTTGCGGAAAAGGGTTTGTTGCACATGAACCTGGGCACAGCTCGCTCACGCCTGGACGATGAAAGTACGCGCTTTTGGGCCCTGGGTGCCGAGTGGGCGCTCAACGATGCGCTCGACCTGCTGGCCGAGACCTATGGCGCGCGGCACGAGAAGCCGCAGTTTGGCGTGGGCCTGCGTTGGAACGCCAGTGAGGCGTGGTCTATTGGTCTGATGGCCTCGCAGACGCGCAGTGAGCCCAAGCTCAAGACCGGCTTGTTGACCGTGCGATTCGGCTTCTGACCGTGCGGGCCTTCTGTTGGGCCCTGGCGGGTCTGGGATCGGCGGTGCAGGCCGCCATTCCGCTCGCCGTCGAGGATGCTGACCTGTTGCCGCTGCACCAATGCGAGGCAGAGTTGGGGGCCGAGCGTCTGCGCGGCAGCGGGCTGCCGAAGGCCGCTGTGACGGACCTGCGCGCGGGGTGCACTTTCTGGTCGCACACGCAGATCAATCTGGCCTGGACGCGGCAGCGTGAAGCTGACGAAACGGACGACGCGGCCTCGGTCTATGGCAAGACCCGCTTGATCTCGCGCGCCGATGAGGGCTGGGGATTGACCTTGGCCTGGGAGCTGGAGCGTGCTCGTCGCGCCGAGGCCGGGCGCCACTGGCGCTATGCGGGTGCAGCCGCCGTGCTCAGCCGCGCCTGGGATGAGGAGCGCTGGTGGCTGCATATCAATGCGGGCTTGGGTCGAGATCGGGTGACCCAGCAGAACCGGCGGTTTTGGTCCGCTGGGTTGGAGTACAGCCCCGCCGACAGCCATGACTGGATCCTGGAGACCTATGGCGCACAGGGTGAGCGGCCCAGCCTGGGGCTGGGGCTACGAGCCTATGTCGGCGAAGACTGGAGCTTGGGCGTGATGTGGGCGCGCCAGCGGAGTGGGCCGACCGGCTTGGGCGCTTGGCTGCGCTGGACTTTCTGACAGAAAAAATCTTTTGGAGGGCTGTCAACCAAGGGCTTCCCCGCCCCGTTGCGGCTCCCATCGGGGGGAAAGGTCTCCCCGTCCAAGGTCGAAAGACCCCAAGAGAAGACCATGCTGAACACGCTCGCTCACCGCCATGCCACCCCCGCCCGCCGCAGCCCGCTGCCGCAAGCCTATGCGGAAATGCTGGCTGACAAGGGCCCCAAACACTGCGCCTACGAGGCCTCCGCCAGCCAGGGCGGGCGCCGTGCGCTGGAGCGCATCCTGCAGTTGGACCGCAAGCGTTGATTCTCGCCATCTAGTATTTGCAATGTTCCGAGAGTGAGCCGGCGCTCACTCTCGGCGGGCTGCTCTGAGGCGATCGTCGGCCCTGGCAGACTGCAGCCCATGTCTGTATCCCCGCGAAGCCGTTGGCGCGTCCTGCGCTGGCTGTGGCTCCTGATCCCCCTCAGCCTGGTTCTGGTCTTGGCCCTGTCCTTGCAGGGCGAGCCGCTGGTGGCGCCGCCGACCTCCGGTCTGGCGGTGGACGCCGGGCACCTTTCCCGGGCCCAGTTGCTGATCCGACGCCTGGATCCGCGCGCCCAGGCCCGGGGCAGCCGGCATGCCGTGCGGCTCAGCCAATCTGATCTGAACGTGCTGCTGACCCAGTTCAGCAACCCGCAGCGGGCGGCTCAGTTCGCCATCGAACCTACCCAGGCCCGGCTGGCGCTGAGCCTGCAAGCGTCGATGCTGCCCACTCGGCCCTGGTTGAATCTACAGCTCGAATGGGCGCCGCCGCCTGAGGTGTCGGTGCTGCAGTCCGAGTGGCCCCGGCTGCGCTCGGCCCGCATCGGCCGGCTGCCGCTGCCTCCCAGTTGGGTGGAGGCGCTGGCCAAGCACTGGTTGGAACGTCAGTACGGCAGTGCCGCTCTGGAGGCGCTCAATCTGGTGGAGCGCTGGCGTTTCGAGCAGCAGGCCTTGTGGCTGCGCTGGCAGTGGCAACCGGAGCAGGCCACGGCGGCCTTGGCGGGTTTGTGGACGCCGGCCGAACGCGCCGCCCTGATCAGTCAGCACCAGGCCTGGCAGGCCTGGGCGACCCAAAACCTGGCCAATCCGCAGCCCTTGATGCCGGTGATGCAGGTGCTGGCCAAAGCTGCGCTCGAGCGTGTGCAGCGCCAGAACCAGGATGGCGCCACCGAATTGCGGGCTCTGCTGTTGCAACTGACCTTGCGCACGCTGGGGCGCGACTTGTCCCCCTTGTTGCCCGAGGCGGCCGGCCCCAAGCAGCGCCGCGTCTTGGTGCTGAAGGGGCGTGATGACATGGCCCAGCACTTCGTGCTCTCGGCCTGGCTGAACTGGCAAGGGGGCGACCGCCTGACCCGGGTGCTGGGCCTGGCCAAGGAACTGGCCGACGCGCGCGGCGGCAGCGGTTTTTCCTTCAACGACCTGGCGGCCGATGCGGCTGGCGAGCGTTTTGGTCGGGCCTGCGCGGCCAATCCGGTGGCGGTGCTGGCGGCCTTGGCCACCGGCTTGGATGAGGCCGCCGTCTTCCCAGAGGTGGCCGATCTGAGCGAGTTTTTGAGTGAAGCTGAGTTCCGTCGCCGCTACGGCACGGTGGGATCGCCGGCCTATCAGGCGGAGATGGCGCGCATCCAATCCCGCATAGCAGCCCTGCCTCTCTATCGGGGTTTGCCCGCAAGTTCGCCCTGATTCGGGGGTGAGCTTTCGGCCAGCCTTGGTGCACGCACGACACTGCGCGGCTTCGCGCCGTCCCGGCGCCCATCAGCAGGTCCCCCATGTTGCTTCGTCCCCTGGCCCTGGCGGCCGCTTTGATGTCGCTCTCTTTGGCCGCTCAGGCCCAAACCAGCGGGCTGGACCGCGCCGGCTTTGACCCCGCAGTCCGGGTCCAGGACGATTTGTTCCGCGCCGCCAACGGCCATTGGCTGAACACGGTCGAGATGCCGGCTGACAAGTCGGAGTACGGTGCCTTTATCCAGCTGCGCGACAAGAGCGACCGCGAAGTGCGCGCCATCGTCGAAGCCCTGGCCGCCCGCACCGACAACCCCAAGGGCAGCGTGGCCGAAAAGGTGGCGCTGTTCTACGCCGCCTATTCCGACCTGGCCCAAATTGATGCGCGCGGCCTGGCCCCCATCAAGCCCTGGCTGGCCGGTATCGAGCGCATCCAGAACCGCAAGGACCTGGCCCGTTGGCTGGGTGCGCAGCAGGGTCTGATGAATCTGCCGATCGCACTGGCCATTCATCCGGACTTCAAGGAACCCGGCATCAACCGTCCGCTGACCTGGCAGGGTGGCCTGGGTCTGCCCAATCGCGATTACTACCTCAAGACCGAGGATGCCCGCTTTGCCAAGGCGGTGAAGGACTACGCGGTCTATCTGGAAACCCTGGCCCGCCTGGTCGGCTTGCCCAACCCGGCCCAGGCTGCGCAGACCACCCTGTCGCTGGAGCGTCGCATCGCCGAGGTGCACTGGGATTCCGTGGCCAATCGCGACATGGTCAAGATCTACAACCCCACTCCGGTGACCGCGTTGGGCCAAAAGGCCCCGGGCCTGGACTGGGCGGCGTTCCTGCAAGGCGCCGGTTTGAAGGGCCTGGATCGGCTATCGATCTCCCAGCCCAGCGCCACCGCCGGCATTGCCAAGCTCTTGGCCACGGTGCCGCTGAAGGATTGGAAAACCTATCTGACCCTGCACAGCCTGGACGCGCAGGCCGACACCCTGCCCAAGGCCTTCCGCGACGCCCGCTTTGCCTTCCGGGGCACGGCGCTCACCGGTGCGTCCGAAGAGAAGCCGCGCTGGCAGCAAGGCATCGATCAACTCAACGCCGCGATGGGTGAGGCCCTGGGCCAGCTCTATGTGGCCCAGCACTTCCCGCCCGAGCACAAGGCCCGCATGCTGACCCTGGTGAACAACCTGCTGGGCAGCTTTGGCGACAGTCTGGAAGGCCTGACCTGGATGGGCCCGCAGACCAAGGCGCGGGCCCGTGCGAAGCTGGCCAGCTACGTCACCAAGATCGGCTACCCCGACCAGTGGCGTGACTACACCGCGCTGCAGGTGCAGGCCGGCGATGCACGCGGCAACAGTGAGCGCGCGTCGCGCTTCGCCTGGGCGCGCGAAGTGGCGAAGTCGGGCAAACCGGTTGACAAGAAGGAATGGGGCATGACCCCCCAGACCGTCAATGCCTACTACAACCCGCTGGCCAACGAGATCGTGTTCCCGGCTGCCATCCTGCAGCCGCCCTTCTTTGATGCGGCGGCCGACGATGCCGCGAACTACGGCGCCATCGGCGCAGTGATCGGCCACGAGATCAGCCACGGCTTTGACGACCAGGGCAGCCAGTTCGATGCCGACGGCGCGCTGCGCAACTGGTGGACCGATGCCGACCGTGCTGCCTTTACCAAACTGGGCGAGCAATTGGTAGCCCAGTACGAGCAATACGAGCCAGTGCCGGGCAAGAAACTCAACGGCAAGCTGACCCTGGGCGAGAACATCGCCGACCTGAGCGGCCTGCAGATTGCCTACAAGGCTTATCTGAAAAGCTTGGGCGGCAAGCCCGCGCCGGTGATCGATGGCCTGACCGGGCAACAGCGCTTCTTCCTGGGTTGGAGCCAGGCCTGGCGCGAGAAGGTGCGCGAGAGCCGTGCCCTTCAGCTGCTGACCACGGACTCCCACTCGCCGCCCGAGTTCCGTGCCAATGGCGCCGCCGTCAACCATGACGGTTTCCATGAGGCCTTTGGCACCCGTGACGGCGACAAGATGTTCAAGCCGACCGAGAAGCGCATCCGCATCTGGTAATTCCTTTCCTACAAAAAACCATGAAACTGTTGAGCACCGCTGCGGCGGCCCTGACCCTTTGCTTGGCCAGCGCGGCCGGCGCCCATTCCGGCATTGACACCAGCGGCATCGATGCCGAGGTGCGTGCGCAGGACGATCTGTTCCGCGCCGTCAACGGCGGCTGGCTGAAGCGCACCGAGATCCCGGCCGACAAGTCGCGCTGGGGCACCTTCATCCAACTGCGCGACCAAAGCGACCGCGAAGTGCGCGAAATCGTGCAGCGCCTGGCGGCCCAGGCCCAAGCCCCGGGCAGCGTGGCCGAGAAGGTGGCGCTCTACTACCAGGCCTATACCGACACCGCCGCCATCGACGCCGGCGGCCTGGCGCCGGTTCAGCCCCTGCTGCAGGCCATCGAGGCCTTGCAAAAGCCCGCCGATCTGGCCCGTTGGATGGGCCGTCAGCAAGGTCAGCTGCAGCTGCCCATCAACATCAGCATCGAGCCCGACCCGAAGAAACCCGACGTCTATGCCGCCATCGCCGGCCAGGGCGGCCTGGGCGTACCCGACCGCGATTACTACCTGAAGGACCAGGAGCCGCGCTATGTGAAGGCCGTGGCCGCCTACCGGACCTATCTGGAGACTCTGGGCCGCCTGGCCGGTCTGCCCGACCCCGTGCAGGCCGCCGAGCACACCATCGCGCTGGAAAAGCAGATGGCCGCGACGATGTGGGACAAGGTCTCGCTGCGCGACCCCAACAAGACCTACAACCCGCACGACCGTCAGGCCCTGCGCAAGCTCGGCGGAGGCTTTGACTGGACGCTGATGTTGCAGGCCGCCCAACTGCAGCGCACCCAGCGCGTCATCGTTGGCCAGCCCTCCGCCCTGGCCGCCAGTTCGCGCCTGCTGGCCCAGGCACCCATCGCGCAATGGCGCGACTACCTGAAGCTGCACACCCTCTCCAGCGTGGCCGACACCCTGCCCCAGGGCTTCCGCGACGCGCTGTTTGCCTACAAGGGCACCGCCCTGCAGGGTGCCAAGGAAGAGCGTCCGCGCTGGCAGCAGGGCATCGAGCAGGTCAACGCCGCCCTGGGCGAGGCCGTGGGCCAGCTCTATGTGGCCGAGCATTTCCCGCCCGAGGCCAAGCAACGCATGCTGACCTTGGTGGGCAATCTGCTGGGCAGCTTTGGCGACAGCCTGGAAGGCCTGAGCTGGATGGGCCCGCAGACCAAGCAGCAGGCGCGTGCCAAGCTGGCCTCCTACACGGTGAAGATCGGCTACCCCGAGCGCTGGCGCGACTATGGCGCGCTGCAGGTCAAGGCCGGCGATGCGCTGGGCAATGGCGAGCGCGCCGGCCGCTTCGAGTGGGCCCGCAATGCCCGTCGCGTGGGCCAGGCCGTGGACAAGAAGGAATGGGGCATGACGCCGCAGACCGTCAACGCCTACTACAACCCGCTGGCCAATGAGATCGTGTTCCCGGCCGCCATCCTGCGCCCGCCCTTCTTCGACCTGAAGGCCGACGACGCGGTGAACTACGGCGCCATCGGCGCCGTGATCGGCCACGAGATCAGCCATGGTTTTGACGACGAGGGCAGCCAGTTCGATGCCAAGGGTGCGCTGCGCAACTGGTGGACGCCGGCCGACCGCAAGGCCTTCGACGCCCTGGGCGATCGCCTGGTGGCCCAGTACGGCGAATACGAACCCGTGCCCGGCAAGAAGCTCAACGGCCGCCTGACCCTGGGCGAGAACATTGCCGATTTGAGCGGTCTGCAGATCGCCTTCAAGGCTTACCGCAAGAGCCTGGGTGGCAAGGACGCCCCGGTGCTCGATGGATTGAGTGGGGAGCAGCGCTTCTTCTACGGCTGGAGTCAGGCCTGGCGCAGCAAGGCTCGCGAGAGCTACACGCTGCAGATGCTGACGGTGGATCCGCACTCGCCGGCCGAGTTCCGTGCCAATGGCGCGGCCGTCAACCACGACGGCTTCCACGAGGCCTTTGGCACCCGGGCGGGCGACAAGATGTTCAAGCCCAGCGAGCAGCGCATCCGCATTTGGTGAGGCATCCCGCCAAAATGGCGCAATGAGTTGGAATCGACCCATTGCCCTGGCGGGACTGTTCCTGAGCAATGCCGTGGCGGCGCAGGGCGCCTTGCCCACTGTGACCCTGCATTACCAGGAGCGCCCGCCCTACTACCAAACCCGTCCTGATGGTGGGGTACAGGGTTTGGTGGTGGACACCTTGCAGCGGGCTTTGGCGCGCGCGCACTTGCCGCACCGCCTGGCGCTCACTCCCAGTCAGCGTCAGTTGCGACTCATTGAGGACGCCCAGGGCCTGGACTGCGGCATCGGTTGGTTCCGCAATCCGGCACGGGAGGCCAAGGGGCAGTTCAGCGCCATGCTCTATCGCGACCAACCCCTGGGCCTCTTGGCGCGCAGCAACCTGGGGTGGTCCGACAACCTCACCATGGCGCAGGCTCTTCAGCGGCCCGATGCGCGCCTGCTGGTCAAGCAGGGCTTCAGCTACGGGGCGCAGTTCGATGCCTTGCTGGCGCAGCGCACGCGCACGCCCGAATCCAGCAGCGCCGATGTGCCGGTGTTGATGCGCATGTTGCTGGCCGATCGCGCCGACTGGATGCCGGTGGCGCCCGAAGAAGGTCAGTGGTTGCTCAGTTTGCCCACTGACTCCAGCTCGGCGGCCGGGTCGTTCCAGTTGCTTCGATTTGCCGATGCGCCGCCGGGCGGCAGCCGCCATCTCTATTGCAACAAGGCCGTGCCCGCCGAGTGGCTGCAGCGCCTGGATGAGGCCTTGAAATGACCCGCCCTCGAAGCGCCTGCGGCGCCTCCCCTGGCGCCTCCCCCGGCGCCACCAGCGGCCCGGCAGAGCCGGCTCCGCGGGGGCACTTGATCAAGGCGAGTCTGAGTACTGCGCTCGGCTGCTGACGGCTCGCTAAGCCATGGAATTGATATTGGTTGTTGCGGCCTCGCTGGCCGCCGGGTTCATTGATGCCATCGTGGGCGGCGGCGGGCTGGTGTTGGTGCCTGCGCTGTTTTCGGCCTATCCGCAGGCGCTACCGGCCACGCTGTTTGGCACCAACAAGGGCGCGGCCGTCTGGGGCACGGCGCTGGCGGCTTGGCGCTATGCGCGGCGTGTGGAGTTGCGTTGGCGCTCGCTGCTGCCCGCCATTGCGGCGGCTTTGGTGGGCAGTGCCCTGGGTGCCTGGGGCGCCACGCTGATGGATGCCCGCGTGTGGCGCCTGGCCCTGCCGCTGATCCTGTTGCTGCTACTGGTCTATACCCTGGCCAAGAAGGACCTGGGGCGTGAGCACCGCCCGCAGCACGAGGGGCGCAGCGAGATTTGGCGTGCGGCCCTGATCGGCGGCGGCATCGGCCTGTACGACGGCTTCTTCGGCCCGGGTACTGGCAGCTTTTTTGTGTTTCTGTTTGTTCGTGTGCTGGGCTACGACTTTCTGCATGCGAGCGCCAGCGCCAAGCTGCTCAACACCGCCACCAACGCCTCGGCGCTGACCCTGTTTGCCGCCACCGGCCATATTTGGTGGGGCGTGGCGGCCTGTATGGCCGTGGCCAATATGGCCGGCAGCTGGATGGGATCGCACCTCGCGCTGGCGCGCGGCGCCGGCTTTGTGCGCGGGGTTTTCCTGGTGGTTGTGGGGGGGCTGATCCTCAAGACCGGCTGGGATGCGGCGCTAATATGGAACGCAATCACGGCCTGAAAGGCGCCCTATGTCTGTAGATCCTGAACTGCGCGCGCTCGATATCGAGATTCCGGCCCAGCCCGAGGTCCTGGTCAAGCTGTCGGTCCTGATGGCCGAGGACGAGATTGATCTGCTGGCCGTCTCGGCCTTGGTCGAGGGCGACATGGCGCTGGCTGCTGCGGTGCTCAAGGCTGTCAATTCTTCGCTCTATGGTTTGCGTGGCCGCGTTCAGACGGTGCACCAGGCTTTGACCTATCTGGGCATGCGCGAGGTCAGCGCCATTGCCTTCGAGATGAGTTTGCGGGCCGCATTTCCTTCCGCGGCCGAACTGGAGCCGGTGTGGGAGCGCGCGGCCAAGCGCGGTTTGATGATGGGTCGTATCGGCCAGATGCTGGGCATCGATCCTTGGGCCGCGCATTCGGCGGGTTTGTTTGAGGAGTGCGGCAAGGCGGTGCTGTATCGCCATGCGCCGCAGCACTACCCGGCCATGCTGCGTGCGGCGGGCAGTGACAGCGAACTTTGCGATCTGGAGACCTCGGCCTTCGGCGTCAGCCACGACGCCTTGGGCGCCGCGCTGTGCGAGAGCTGGGGCCTGGCGCCAGCCGCAGTGGCCAGCGTGCGCCACCATGTGGGCCTGCAGGCCAGCGGGACCTTGCCCGAGGGCTTGCAGCGTCGGGGTGTGGCGGGCATCTCGGGCATCGTTCACGCGCTGATGCAGCAGCCGGCGGAGCTGGAGGCGCGGGTGGAACAAATTGCGCCCCAGGCGCAGATCGACGCCAGTGCCGCCCTGCGCGCGGCGCGGCGGGTGCAAGAGCAGTTGGAGAGTGCGGATTGAGACGTAGGAATTGGTTGCGGGCGGCAGCCCTGGCCAGCTTGGCGCCGCTGGATGCGGCCCTGGCCCAGGCGGCCCGCAAGGGTTTTGATACCCAGGGGCTTCAGGTCACTTTGCAGGCCCTGGGTCTGGCGGCTCCGGTGCCAAGTCTGGACCTGGTGTTGGAGGCACCGGACATTGCCGAGAGTGGCGAGCAGGTGCCCATCAGCTTGCAGTGCAAGCTCCCCGGCGTGAAGAAGATGTGGTTGCTGGCCGAGCGCAATGCCACGGCCTTGCTCGCCAGCCTGGAGTTCAGCGAAGCGATGGAACCCCAGCTCGGTACACGCATTCGTTTGGCGAGGAGTTCGCTGGTTTATGGCGTGGCGCAACTGCAGGACGGCAAGCTGCTGCTGGCTCAGCACGATGTCAAGGTGGCGCTGAGCACCTGCACGGGGAAATGCCGATGAAGCCCGAGGCCAAACCGCGCGCCAGCTTGCTGCGCGCGCGCATGAAGGGGCGCGATCAGGCCCAGGTGTTGCTGCGCATGCGCCATGAGATGGAGAGTGGCGAACGTCGCGATGCGCAAGGGCGCGAGATTCCCGCCTGGTTCATCGCGGAGTTCAAGCTGCAGCTCAACGACCAGACGGTGCTGAGCGGACAGCTGGGTCCCGGCATGGGCAAAGATCCGCAGCTGGAGTTCATATTGCGCGGCGCCAAGGCCGGCGATCGCCTGCAGCTGGACTGGACCGACAACCGCGGCGCGCAGCGCAGCGATAACACCACGGTTCAACCCGCCTGAGGTCAAAGTGGCGCCCGCCTTGTTGTTGGCGCTCACCACGGTGGCCAGCTCTGAGCAAGCCCAGCAATTGGCGCGCGGCTTGGTGGAGCAACGCCTGGCCGCCTGCGTGCAGATCCAAGTCATCGAGTCGGTCTACCGCTGGGACGGTGCGCTGCAGCAAGACAGCGAGTGGCGCTTGCTGATCAAGACCACCCAGGCGCGTTGGTCGGCGCTGCAGGACTGGCTGCTGGCCCAGCACCCTTATGCCGTGCCGGCTCTGCTGGCCTGGCCAGCGTCGCAGGCCGCGCCGGCCTTCGCCGACTGGGTGCGCGGCGAATGCCTTCCGTAGAATCGCGGCCCCATTTCGAGGCAGCGCCATGAGCATTGAAGACCTTCGCACCATGCTGCCGCAGCGTCTGCTGCCCAAGCGAGCGCTGACCGAGCTGGCCGGCCGCATCGCGGCGGCCGAGAACGGTGCCCGGACCACCGCGCTGATCGAGCGCTTCATCCGCCGCTATGGCGTCAATATGGCCGAGGCCGCCAACCCGGACCCGGCGGCCTACAAGAGCTTCAACGAGTTCTTCACCCGGCCGCTGAAAGACGGAGTCCGCCCTCTGGCCAAAGCAGACTGGATCTGCCCGGTCGACGGCGCCATCTCGGCCTTTGGGGCCATCCAGGCCGACCAGGTCTTCCAGGCCAAGGGCCATGGCTACAGCACCACGGCCCTGGTGGGTGGCGATGCCTCGCTGGCTGGACGTTTTCAGGATGGCCATTTCGCCACCCTCTACCTGAGCCCCAAGGACTACCACCGCATTCATATGCCTGTGGCCGGCACCTTGCGCCAGATGATCTGGGTGCCCGGCAGCCTGTACTCGGTGAACCCGGCCACCGCGCGAGCGCTACCGGGTCTGTTCGCCAAGAACGAGCGCGTGGTCTGCGTATTCGACACCGCCCACGGGCCCTTCGTGCTGGTGCTGGTGGGCGCCACCATCGTCGGCAGCATGGCCACCACCTGGCACGGCGTGGTCAACCCGCCGCGCCACCCCGAGGTCAAGACCTGGGACTACCCGGCCGGTCAGGTCGAGTTCGCGCAAGGCGACGAGATGGGCCGCTTCCTGCTCGGCTCCACCGTGGTGATGTTGTGGCCCAAGTCCGGCATGGCCTTCAATCCCGAATGGGCCCCGGCCCGACCGATTCGCCTCGGTGAACAGATGGCAAACCTCTGACCCACCCCCGAAGCGGCTGCGCCGCCTCCCCCTCAAGGGGGCGCCGCCAGTGGCCTGGCAAAGCCAGCTCCACGGCGGCCCCCTTGAAGTTCTGGTCGCCTCGAACGACCAGTGCACTGAAAGCTGACTCATGTCTACTCGCGTCCTGACCGGCATCACCACCACCGGCACTCTGCACCTTGGCAACTATGTCGGCGCCATCCGTCCGGCCATTGCCGCCTCGCGCGAGCCCGGGGTCGAGAGCTTTTTCTTCATGGCCGACTACCACGGCCTGATCAAGTGCGACGACCCCGACCGCGTCGAGGCCTCGCGCCTGCAGATCGCCGCCACCTGGGTGGCAGCCGGGCTGGATACAGACAAGGCCCTGCTCTATCGCCAGAGCGATCTGCCCGAGGTGTGTGAGCTGACCTGGCTGCTGACCTGCATGACGGCCAAGGGTCAGATGAACCGCGCGCATGCCTACAAGGCGGCGGTGGACGCCGCCACGGCGGCCGGCGAGGAGCCCGACGCCAACGTCACCATGGGCCTGTACAGCTACCCCATCCTGATGGCGGCCGACATCCTGCTCTACAACGCGCACCGCATCCCGGTGGGCAAGGACCAGGTGCAGCACATTGAGATGGCGCGCGACGTGGCGCAGAAGTTCAACCACCACTATGGCCAGGACTTCTTCGTGCTGCCCGAGGCCCAGGTCGAGGCCGAGATGGAGCTGTTGCCCGGCCTGGATGGCCGCAAGATGAGCAAGAGCTACGACAACGTCGTGCCGCTGTTCGAAGGCGGGCTGGAGGGCTTGAAGACGGCCATCGCCAAGGTGGTGACCGACTCGCGCCTGCCCGGCGAGCCGAAAGACCCCGAGGGCACGACCTTCATCCAGCTCTGGGACGCCTTTGCCGCGCCGGATGAGCGTGCCGCCATGCGCGCCGAGCTGCGCGCCGGCCTGGGCTGGGGCGAGGCCAAGCAGCGCCTGGTGGCGCAGATCGACCGCGAGTTGGGCCCCATGCGCGCCCGCTACGAGCAGCTGATGAACCACCCCGAGGAGCTTGAGGCCATCTTGCTGCGTGGCGCCGAGCGCGCACGCGCCATCGCCCGGCCCTTGCTGGACCGCCTGCGCGAGGCCGTGGGCCTGCGGCGCTCGCGCCTGCTGCCCGGGCGCCAGGCCGTGGCGGCGCCCAAGGCGCAACTGCCGATGTCCAAGCAGTACCGCGAGGCCGACGGTCTGTTCTATGTGAAGTTGGTACGGGGCGAACAGGTCTTGCTGCAGTCGAGCGGCTTTGCCCAAGGCCGGGAGGCCGGGCAGTGGTGGGCGCGGGTGCGGGCCGAAGGGTCTGCCGCCGCCGTCGGGGCGACGGTCTGTCACCCGGAGCTGGATCAGGCCCTGGCCGAGTTGGCTGCAGTTGAAGCGGCCAAAGCGGCCGCCAAGGCATGATTTTCGGAAATTGGTGACAGTTCCCTAGGCTCTCCTGGGGCAAGCCCGGTGTTCCGGGGGGCTCGGAACCAGCTACCTTCGAGCCCCTTTCTCGCTGTCGACACATTCATCCATCATGAGCACGACCATCGCCCCTGAACGCCTGGCCCTGCAATGCCTTTATTACTGGGAATCGGCCCACCCCAACAAGGTCGTGCTGACCCAGCCCATGGGCAATGGCGTGGTCAAGGAATTCACCTGGGGCCAGATCGCCAACGAGACGCGCCGCATGGCGGCCTGGATCAAGGCCCAGGGCTGGCCGGCCGGTAGCAAGGTCGCCATCCTGTCCAAAAACTGCGCCTGGTGGCTGATGAACGATCTGGCCATCTGGATGGCCGGCCATGTCTCGGTGCCGCTCTACCCGACCCTGGCGGCCGGCACCATCACCCAGATCCTGGAGCACAGCGAGGCCAAGATGTGCTTCGTTGGCAAGCTGGACGGTTGGGAAGGCATGAAGCCCGGCATCCCGGCTGGCATGCCCTGCGTCAGCTACGCGCTCAGCCCCGATGACGCCAAGGCGGCCTATCAGAGCTGGGACGAGATCGTGGCCGACACCGCCCCGATGGAGGGCCAGACCGTGCGCGGCGCCGACGAACTGGCCACGCTGATCTACACCTCGGGCACCACCGGCGCACCCAAGGGCGTGATGCACACCTTTGGCAACTTTGCCTGGGCGCTGCAGGCCGGTCTGGGTCGCATCCCCATGGGCGATGACGACCGCATGCTGTCCTACCTGCCGCTGGCCCATGTGGTGGAGCGTTGCCTGGTTGAGCATGGCTGGCTGGTGACCGGCATGCATGTGTTCTTTGCCGAGTCGCTCGAGACCTTCACCCAGGATCTGCAGCGCGCCCGTCCGACCGTGTTCTTCTCGGTGCCGCGCCTGTGGGTCAAGTTCCAGCAGGGCATCCAGGCCAAGATGCCGCCGGCCAAGCTGGACAAGCTGCTCAAGATTCCGCTCCTGAACTTGGTGGTGAAGAAAAAGATCCGCAAGGCCCTGGGCCTGGATGCCTGCCGTTTCGCGGCCGGTGGCGCGGCGCCGATGCCGCCCGATCTGCTCAAGTGGTATCGCAAGCTCGGCCTGCCCATCAATGAGGGCTATGGCATGACCGAGAACCTGGCGGTCAGCCACATCACCATCAATGGCCAGGACATGACCGGCACCGTGGGCCCGGCCTACGACGGCGTGCAGGTGCGCATCGACAAGAAGACCGGCGAGTTGCAGATGAAGAGCCCGGCGGTGATGAAGGGCTACTACAAGGAGCCCGAGCTGACCCGCGAGGCCTTCACCGAGGACGGTTGGCTCAAGACCGGCGACAAGGCCGCGCACGACGACCGCAAGTGCCTGAAGATCACCGGTCGCGTCAAGGACCTGTTCAAGACCAGCAAGGGCAAGTATGTGGCGCCCGCGCCGATCGAGGACAAGATCGTGATGCACAACGCCGTCGAGGCCTGTGCCGTGGTGGGCGCCAATATGGGTCAGCCCCTGGGTTTGGGCATGCTCGGCCCTGAGGCCGTGAAGAAGCTGGACGACCCGGCCGAGAAGGAGGCCCTCAAGGCCTCGCTGGTCGAGCATCTGAAGAGCATCAATGCCAAGCTTGATCCGCACGAGCAGATGGACTGCCTGGTGCTGTTCAAGCAGCCCTGGACGGTGGACAACGGCCTGATCACGCCGACCTTCAAGATCAAGCGCAACGAGATCGACAAGGCCTTTGGCGAGCAATACGAGAGTTGGGCCGACAGCCGCCAGAAAGTGATTCTGGTGGAGTGATGACCCACCCCCGGAGCGGCTGCGCCGCCTCCCCCTCTAGGGGGCACCGCCTGCGGCCCGGCAAAGCCGGTTCCGCGGCGGTCGCTTGATCCCAGAGGCGGTGTCGGAGGGGCCGTGATGCGCTGGCGCGGCCTCAAGGCCTGGGCGGCGCGGCTTTCGGATGAGGTGTTGGTGATGGGGCACGCGGTGCGTGACCCTGAGATGCCGCGCGGTTTGCGGTGGTTGGCGCTGGCGCTGCTGGCCTATGCGCTCAGTCCCATCGACCTGATCCCGGACTTCATTCCGGTGCTGGGCTGGCTGGATGATCTCCTGATCCTGCCGCTGGGCTTCGCCTACATCCGTCGCCGTCTGCCGCCCGCCGTGCTGGCGCGTGCCAGTGAACGGGCGCGCACCCAGGACTGGCCGGCGCTGCGGCGCCTGCAGGGCCTGCGCCGCGCGCTCATATGGGGGATTCTGATTGTTGGACTCAGCCTCTTGCTGGGCCTGGCCTTCTTGGGCGGGCTGGCGCTATGGCTGTGGCGCCAGTTCAATCCAATCTGAGGCCCGGGCGCCGTCCTTGCCGCCGCGCTTGGCCTCATACATGGCGCAGTCGGCCGCTTCGTAGACGGCATCGGCTTTGGCCTTGGTCCGGCTGGGCAGGGTGACGATCCCGATCGAGGCGGTGAGTGTGACGCTACCGCCCTGGGCCAGGGGCAGGGGATGGCGGTGCAGTTGGCGCCGCAACTGGGCTGCTACCTGCAGCGCGCCGGCCGAGTCCGTGCTGGGCAGCACCACGCCAAACTCCTCGCCCCCCATGCGGGCCAGCTTGTCGGTGGTGCGCAGGCGTTGCCGAAACAGCTGGGCCACATGGATCAGGGCTGCGTCACCGACCGCATGCCCGTGTTGATCGTTCAGACGCTTGAAGTCGTCGAGGTCGATCAGCATGAAGGACAGGCTGGCGCCGCCGCGTCGCAGCCGCGACAGCTCGTTGTGCATGATCTGGTCCAGGCGCCGGCGGTTGCGACAACCCGTCAGCGCATCGCGGGTGGCCTGTATGTGCAGCTGTTGCTGGGCGCGCTCCTGGGCCGCCAGCACATAGCCAAAGCAGACCGCCAGGATGGCCAGCATCAACACCAGCATGGACAGGCCATGGCCAGGCGGCGCAAACAGGCGTTGGCCCAGGTCGGTGTACTCGGCCGGATGGCGCCAGGCATCCTGGGCGCGCCACAGCAGGACAGCCAGCAGGGTCCACAGGGCGGCGGTGACCGAGCGCAGTGCGGCGCTGACGGGCCAGCCGCGACGTGCCATCGTCCAGGCCAGGGGCGCCATAAAGGCCGCGGCCGCCAGGTTGCTGGCCGTGATGGCCTGCGCCAGCGGCAGGGCCTGGGCCATCAGCATCACGGTGCAGTAGCCCGCAAAAGCCCAGCCGACCTGCCGAGGGCGAATCTTGACCTCGATGAGTCGCAAGGCCGCGCCCACCATCGCCAGCAGGCCCACGCCGAGGGCCAGATTGCTGGTCAGCAACACCGCCCATTCAGGCAACTGGGCGCGCACCGCGAACAGTGCTGCCGAGACCATCAGCGCAGCGCAGACACCCAGCCAGCTCTGGGCTTCACGGCGTGGTAGGGTGCGCCAGCCGGCCAAGGTGACTTGCGCCACCATCAGCGCAAAGCCGCCCACCATGGCCAGGGTCAGCGTTGGCACATGGATGTCGGGCGCTTGCATTCAGGACAGCGCGATGGGTCCGATGACCTGTGCCAGCTTGATGCGGGCGGCGGCCGCCGCACCTTCGAAGTCGGACTCGATGCGCACCAGGCTCTCGTCGTCCTCGGCCTGGGCTTCGACGATGCCGACCCCGCGATTGCGGCCCCGGTGCTTGGCAGCGTAGAGCGCCAGATCGGCCCAGTTGATGGCGCGTTCCCAGGGCAGGGTCAGGCCGCTGGGCGGCAGCGGGAAGCAGCCAAAACCAATCGAGATGGTGACCCGCAGGGACTCGCCGCTTTCCAGCGCCACGGGTTTCTCACCCACGGCCAGCAGCAGCCGATCCACCAGCACCTGCACATGGCTGGTGCGCAGCGATGGCGCCAGGATCAGGAACTCCTCGCCGCCCCAGCGCACCAGCAGATCGCCCTCGCGCAGCGTGGCCTGCAGGCGCTTGGCCACGGCCTGGATGACCAGATCGCCCGCGCCGTGGCCGTGGCTGTCGTTGATGCGCTTGAAGTGATCGATGTCGATCATCAAGAGGCCGCCGGCCAGCGGCTCGTCGCCCCGCGCCGCCATGGCCGATTGGAAATGGCGGCGGTTCGCCAACTGGGTCAGCGGATCCCGTTCACTCAGCACCTGCAGCAGGGCCTGGTTGGCGCGCAGACGCCGATGGGCCTGGCGCATCCGGGCCAGGGCCAGCACCGCAATTACCGCGCACAGCCCGAGCAGCACGGCGCCGATCAGCGTGACCTTGCGGACCGCCTCCTGGTTGCTCAGGGTTTGTTGGTTGAGTTCGTGTTCGCGGCGCCGCAACTCCAGATTGGCCTTCTGGGCATCGGCGTCGTATTTGGCGCGCAGATCGGCCATCACGGCCTCGCGCGCACGCTGCTGATCCTCAAGCGTCAACCGGCGTTCGGCGTGGTAGAGCGCCAAGGCTTCCTTGGCCTGCCCGACCTTGGCCCAGGCCGCACCCAACTCGCGCAACTCCTCGCCCCGCGAGGCGCTGTCGTCTCCGCCCACCGGCAGCTTGTCGATCAAGGCCAGTTGCTGACGCGCGCCGTCAAACTGGCGCAGCAGTACCAAGGCCACGGCCAGGTTGTGACGTGCGTTGCGCAGCGCGCGCGGTTCACCAAAGCGTTGCAGCACGGGCAAGGCGGCCTCGGCATGCTGCTTCGCCTGTTCGGGCTTGTGGGTGTGCAGGTAGTAATCGGCCAGATTGCCGAGCAGCAGGGCCTCGAGCCGGGGCGAATCGGCGCTGCGTGCCAGTGTCAATGCCTCGGTGTAGGCCGCCAGCTGTGCGTCGCGGTCGCCGCGGCGGGTGGCGAGCATGGCTTCGTAGCTCTTGATGCGCGCCAGCATGCGCGGCGAGTCGGCCGCGAGCTTGAGTGCGTTGGCGAGGGCCTGGCGCGATAGCTCCTGCTGGTCCAGCAGATCGTGGATGTCGGCCAGATCGGCCAGATCATGCGCGGCAATCTCGTTGTCCTGGCCGGCGCGCGCGAGCGACAGCGCCTGCTCCATCAGGGTACGGGCGCTGCCCATTTGGCTACGGCGCAACTGCACCCTTGCCTGCAAGCGCAGGGCCTCGCGCACCAGGCGGAAATCGCAGTCCAGCTTGCCCTCGCGCGGGCCTGGCCACGCCTTGCAGTTGGCCGCCAGATCGTGCTGGACGGCCTCGGCCAGGCGCAGCGCCTCGCTGTCGCGCCCCTGACGTTCATGGACCAGGGCCAGGACCAATGAGGCCATCGGGGTGTTGAGCCCTCGCGCCCATTGCGCAGCAGCCTCCAGATCGCCTGTCTGCACTCGCAGGCGTGCCTCCAAATAATCCAGCCAGTCCCCCTGGGCCGGGGCGGTCTCGGCCCGCATCGCGCGCAGTTCGGCATCGGCCTTGGCCGGATGGTCGTAGCCGAGCAGCAGCAGCTGCACGGCGCGCTGATCCTTGGCCAGATCCAGCACTTGGGCCTGCACGCCCAGCCCCAAGCTCAGACTCAGGGACAAACCGGCAAGCAATCGCTTCATGCCGCGGCCCCTTCCTGCAGGCCGGGACCGGGCAAGACCTGCAGCTGCAGGTCGCCGCGCTCGCGGGCCGGGCCGAGCTCGCCCAGTTGGGCGAGCACGGCGTCGAGGTCGGTCCCATTGGCGCGCATCAGACCCCAGGCCTGGTTGCGACCGTGGCCCTTGGCCTGGTACATCAGGGTGTCGACGATGTCCACGGCGCGCTCCCAGTCCGGCGCCACATTGCCGCCCGGCAACGGGAAGCTGGCAAAACCCAGCGAGCCGCTGATGCGCACGCTTTGGTCTTGTGGCAGGGCGATGGGTTCGCAGCTGAGCTCGCGCAACATGCGCAGGGCCAGGGCTTGCGTCAGCGCCGGTTCTCGGGTGCTCACCAGCATCAGAAATTCCTCGCCGCCCCAGCGCACCACCAGATCCTGCTCGCGCACGGCGGCCCGCAGGCGCTGCGCCACGGCCACCAGCACCGCATCGCCGCCAGCGTGCCCATACTCGTCGTTCAGGCGTTTGAAGTGGTCAATGTCCAGCAGGAACAGGGTGGCCTGCAGCCCGCCTTCCTGTAAATGGCGCTTGACCTCGCGTTGGAAGTGTCGGCGGTTGGACAGGCCGGTGAGCGGATCGCGCTCGCTGCGCACCGCCAGCTCCGCGTTCGAGCGGGCCAGTTCGACATTGGTGTGACGCATGCGCCGAAAGATCATCACCAGCAGCACCACAGCCGCCAGGCCACTGGCCAACAGCAAGGCCCATTGCGTCAGCTGCAGATTGCGCGCCTTGATCTGACCGCTTTGCAGCACGGTCTCTTGGCTCAGCAACTGGGTCTCGCGTTGGCGCCGGTCGGCGTCGAACTGCTCCTGGGCCTCCAGCACGCGCTTGCGCTGATCGGCGCGCGACAGGGTGTCGGCGATGCGCCGGTGTTCTTCGAAGGCCTCAAAGGCGCCGGCAAAGTCGCCGGCCTGCTCCAGGTAGCGCCCCAACTCATTCCACCCCTCGGAGACCGAGGTCGTGGCGCCTTGCTGGCGCTCCATGGTGATGGCCTTGAGCACATCGGCCTTGCCTTCGGCCACGCGCTTGAGCGCGATCTTGGCTACACCCATGTTGTGCAGGGCCAGAGCCTGACTCCCTGCGTCTTTGAGTTCAATCGCCAGCGGCAGGGCTTCTTCAGAAATGCTGAGAGCGCGTGCGTACTCACCACCGCGCAAATAGCTGTCGGCCAGATTGCCCATCAGCACGGACTGCGTCCCGCGGTCAGAGGCCTTGCGTGCATACACCAGCGCCTGCTCGTAGGCGAGGCGGGCTTCGGCCTGGTCGCTGCCTTCGCTGGCGATCATGCCCTTGATGTTGAAGGCATTGCCCAACAGGTCATGATCCTCAGGCTCGCGCTGGGCCATTCGCAGGCCCTCGTCGGCCGCCTCGCGCGCCTTGTCCAATTGGCCGGCGCGCAAATAGGTCAAGGCCAGGCTGCTCAGCGCATAGGACTGGCGCCAGGCTTGATTGAGTTGCTCCGCCAACCGCGCCGTTTCCAGGCGCAGCAACAGGGCCTCGTCGATGTTCCCGGTTTGCTCCAGCACCGAAGCACGCAGGCCACGCTCGCGGTAACGCCACTTCAGTGGCAGGTCGGTCAGCAGTTCGGGCTTGACCGACTGAAGCTCTTGTTGCGCCAACTGCAGGTGTCCGCTGGCCATATGGAAGCGGGTCCAGCTGATGGCGGAAGCCAGCTCGCCTTGAAGGCGCTGCGCGGCATCGCTGGATTGGCGCCAAGGGCCGAAGTCGCGGTCCAGGGCCTCCAGTTCGGCGCGCTGCTTGTTGCCGGCGTAATGGCCGGCGAGCAGGAAGATCAGATCGAACTGCTCTTCGCTGCGCGGTAGTGCGCGCCCGCGCAGTTTGGCCACCAGGCCGGGCAGCTGCGCGCCAGCGCTGGACGGCATGCGTTCGAGCGCGGTGATTTCCGGGCGCAGCGCCTCCTGTCCTTGGACACCATGGACCAGCAGCGCCAGGCAGAGGGCGGCAAGTGGGCGAAGGGAACGCATCAAGGGGCGCTGCATAAGGAAGGTACATCCTAGGCGGGTCCTAGGGGCTTTCCCCTCCGGGCTTGCCCAGGATTTCACGCTTTTTGAGCGCCCCGGGTCCGGGCTGCGCCCAGCCCGCCCCCGCTGGGTTCAAGTCATTTCGGGGCGACCTGTCGATGACTTGTGCGCGCGCTCCACGGCCGCCACAAATTGGGGCCAAAGCGCCTGCGGCAGGTCGTGACCGAGCGTGGGCAACTCGGTGTACTGCGCCTGCGGCAGCGCGCGCGCCAGGGCCCGGCCGTGGGCCACCGGAAGCAGGGGGTCGGCCGTGCCGTGCAGCACCTGGATGGGGCGCTGCAAGCTGCCCAGCCAGCGACGGCGGTCGCCATCGGCGGCCATGGCGATCATCTGGCGCGCTGTGGCCTGCGGACGGTAGGCGCGTGCCAGATTGGCTGCCACCCGTGCCTGCAACTCGTCCTCGGGCACCGGATGGGCGGGGCTGCCGATGGCGCGGTAGAGCTGAACGAAGTGCGCGTCCATCTGCTCGCGTCCAGGCCGCTTGAGCAGCAGGCGCAGTATTTGGGCCTTGGGCGGCGGCAGCCAGCGCCCGCCCGGGCTGCTCATCCACAGATTCAGGCCCTTGATGCGTTGCGGATGGCGCGCCGCCAGGTGCTGGGCCACCATGCCGCCCATCGAGATGCCCACCACCTGCGCGGCGGGAATCTGCAGTGCTGCCAGCAAGCCGGCGGCGTCGTCGGCCAGGTCGGCCAGGCGGTATGGCGCGTGCAAGGGCAGCCCAAAGCACTGCCGCCAGAAGGCTCGGGTGAGCTGCGGTGGACCCAGATGGTCCTGCGGACTGCTCAGGCCGATGTCGCGGTGGTCGTAGCGGATCACGCGATAGCCGCGCTGAACCAGTTGTTGAACCAGGCCCTCGGGCCAGCTGGTGAGCTGCAGGCCCAGGCCCATGATCATCAACAGCGGTTCGCCCTCCGCGGGGCCGTCGATCTCGACCTCCAGGTCCAGCGCGCCGACGCGGACCTTCATCGCGGGTAGAACCAGCGCTTGGCGCCACGCGGGTCAAAAGGCCGCCAGTTCATCGGCGGTTGGGCCAGACGATCCGCCACGGCATAAAGGGCCAGCGGGTTCAGGCCCAGGCCCAGATGGCTGGCGTGCACCTCGATGTTCTCAACCTGGGGGGCCGGTTCGTTGACGCTGCAGCGCCAGCTCACCACGCCGTCGCTGCGCGAGTAGATCGAGGTGGTGGGCACCGGGGGGGCCTGGCGCAGGCCGGCCAAGGTGGCCTCATCGTGGCTGTCGTGGCCGCTGACGAACTCGAAGAACTTCCAGGCGTGGGTGGCGCGCGGATGGCCGGTGAAGGGCGTGCCCAGGGTGATCACATTGCGCACCCACTGCGGGTGGCGCTTGGCCAGTTCACGGGCGTAGATGCCGCCCAGACTCCAGCCCAGCAGACTGAGCTTGCGGCCGTCGGCCTGGAAGATGCGTTCCAGATCGGCCTCGGCTTGCTCCAACACGCCGGGCCGCGGCCCGAAGTTGAAGCCCTGGGCCCAGGGGTGGGTTTGGTAGCCCAGGCTGTCGAGCCAGCGGCGCAGCGGCGCCGTGGAGAGATCATTGGCGCCCAGGCCGGGAAACACCATCACCGGGTGCCCATCGCCCCGCGGCCAATGCTTAAGCCAGGGGCTGGCGGCCATCAGGGCCGCGAACTCCCAGGGCGCACGCCCTTCCAGCAGCAGCAGCAACGGGTGGGGCGGTTCGTGTTCGGGTTGGGCGTCCGCCTTGGGGCGGCGGCGCGGCAGGGGCAGGCGCTTGAGCATGCTGCGGATTGTTGCAACTTCCTTTCAGGACTCCGCCGCCATCTCGACGAACTGCTCGGCCGCCGCGCTCATCAGGGCGGCCAGGCGGTCGATATCCGGCAGGGCCTCGCCGCAGGCGATCAGCCCCACTTCCAGATGCTTCTCATAGGTCTGCACCGTGATGTTGAGGGCGATGCCATGCACCACGATGGAGGCCGGCGCATTGCTCAGCATGTGGGCGCCGGCCAGGTAGAGCGGCACCGGGGGACCCGGCACATTGCTGATCACCAGGTTCACCAGCGGGGGCACCTTCTCGGCCACGCCGCCCCAGGCGCGCGCGGCCAGGGGCAGCAGCCAGGGCAGACCGATGGAGGGGAAGTCCAGCGGCATCAGACTCTTGAGCCCGCCCAGGCCCGCCTTCATGCTGTGGCTGGCGGCCTGGATGTGCTTGAAGCGCTTCAGCGGGTCGGCCAGATGGCTGCCCAAGCTCAGGCTGGTCATGGTGACCTGGTTGTTCGCTCGCGTGTCGCCGGCCTCGCGCATGGACACCGGCACGGCGGCGATCAGCGGCTTGCGCGGCAGCTCGCCCTCGGCCTTCAGGTAGTCGCGCAGTGCCGTGCTGCACAACCACAGCACGGCGTCGTTCAGGCTGGCACCCAGGGCCTTGCGGGCGGCCTGCAGTGGCATCAGAGGCAGGCTCAGGGCGGCAAAGCTGCGCGTGGCGGACACGGACACATTGAAGCGCGTGCGCGGCGCCAGGTTCAGCATGCCGTGGCGGCGTGGGGTGGGCCCGCCCTTGCTTTTACCCGTCCATCGGGCCCACACGCCCTTGGCGGTCTGGCCCAGCCAGTCACTGGCAGCGCCGCCGGCCAGGCCGCTCAGCACCCCGGCCTTGGCCGGCAGGCTGCGCGCCAGGTCCAGCCATTGGCGCGCCTGCAGGCCCAAGGCGGTGCGCAGCGGGTCGGCCTCGCCGTGGCCTGAGTTCTTCTTGCGTGAGGGCAGCGCCGGCAGTTCGCGCGGCTCGGGCGTCAGGTCCAGCAGCACTTGAGCCAGAGCCACGGCAGCCTGACCGTCCACGGCGGCGTGATGCAGCTGGGTGTAGAGGGCCACGCGTTTGCGCCCATTGGCGGCCGGGGCCAGGCCCTCGAAGACATGGAACTTCCACAGGGGCCGGTCGCGCGGCAGCAGCTCGGTGTGCAGGCGCGCCACCTCGTCCTGGAGTTCAGGCAGCCCAGCCCCATCGGGCAGCACTTGTGCCACCACGTGTTGGCGCAGGTCCGGCTCAGCACCCTGCCAAACCGGATTGCTGAAGTTCAGCGGCAGCTCGGCCAGTTGGCGGCGCAGGGCCGGCGCATGGGGCAGCCGGCTCTTGAGGTGCCTGCGCAGGGTGTTGACCCACTGGCCGCGGAAGCCCGCCGGCAGTTCAAACAGATGCAGGGCGCCGACATGCATCGGCATCTCAGGCGTCTCTAGATGCAGAAACAGGGCATCGAGGCCGGGCAGTTGGCGCATCGGAACTCCGGGCGTGGGGTTCCGCGCATCATAGGCAGGGTGACCCTAGAAACGGCAGTTGACCGCTTGCCTCCGCATGCCAGCCCGCAGCCCTGCAGCGAAACTTGCTCACGACAGCCGTCACCAATTGGGTGAGAGCGCTACACGGCCGATTGCACCGCGCTGCGACACGCTGGCGGCGTTGCTTGTCCTTGCGGGCGCGAGCCCGCCGCGTCCGCGCGCCCGCCGCGTCCGCGCGCCCGCCGCGTCCGCGCGCCTTGCCAGCCCGCCGCATCACGGCGCACTCAACCGTGTCCAGCTGCCGTTTCTAGGGTCACTTGCACTCAAAGCCCTTGCGGGTCACTTCCTTGACGTTGCCGGCGCCGCAAGTCTTGTGTGCCTGTTCGCTCATCTGCGCCAGGCTGTCGGCGTCGTGCTTCACGACGTCGTTGGGCAGCACGATGCAGGCGCTGGACAGCAGGGTCAGGGCGGCGGCGAGGGCGAGGCGGAGTGCGTTCATGTTGAGGGCCTTCAGGTTGAAAGGCCGCGACTCTAGGCAGCCCGCAGGCCCGCCAAGCCCTCAAAGCGACGAACTGCGGCCCAGTTGGATCGAACTGTCGAGGGCGCAGCCCGAAATCAGGCAGCCGCCGCGGAACCGGCTTTGCCGGGCCGCTGGCGGCGCCAAGGGAAGAGCCCTTGGCCATCGTCAGGCAGCGACAGTCCTCAGGACTGTCGCTGTCCGGGCTCAGCCCCCCTGGGGGGGGAGGCGGCGTAGCCGCTTCGGGGGGGCTATGCCTGATACCCGCGCGGCACCGCACCCAGGAGCTTGCGCGTGTAGTCCATGCGCGGGTTGGCCATCAGCTCTTGCACCGGGGCCTGTTCCACCACATCGCCGTTCTGCATCACCAGCACCTCGTCGCTGATGAACTTCACGACGGCCAGGTCGTGGCTGATGAAGATGTAGGAGAGGCCCAACTCGTCCTGCAGGTCCTTGAGCAGGTTCAGCACCTGGGCCTGCACCGACACATCGAGCGCCGAGACGGCCTCGTCCAGCACCAGGATTTCGGGGTTCAGCGTCAGGCAGCGCGCGATGGCGATGCGCTGGCGTTGGCCACCCGAGAACTCGTGCGGGTACTTTTGCAGCGCCTCCACCGGCATGCCGACCTTGGTGATCAGCGCGGTGGCACGGGCCAGACGATCGGCGTGGTTGGCACCAATGCCGTGGATCTCCATCGGCTCCAGCAGAGTTTGCTGGATGGTGAAGCGTGGGTTCAGGCTGGCATAGGGGTTTTGGAACACCACCTGGATGCGGCGGCGCATCTTTTGCCAGTCCGGACCGGTCATCTTCAGGAGGTCCTGCCCCTCGAACAGCACCTCGCCGCCGGTGGGCTCGTGCAAGCGCAGCAGGGTCAGGCCCATGGTGGTCTTGCCCGAACCGGACTCGCCCACTACGCCCAGGGTATGGCCCTTTCGCAGCTCGAAATCCACGCCCTTGACGGCCTTGAATTCCTTCTTGCCGAACAGGCCTTCTTTGAACCAGAAGCTCTTCCTCAGGCCCTTGGCGCGCAGCACCACCGGGGCGTTGGGGTCCTTGGCCTTGCCCTGGCCCTGCGCGGCCTTGCCGGCGATGTGGTCGTCGATGACCATCAGACGGGCCGGGTTCTCTTCAAGCGAGGGCCGGCAGGCCAGCAGGGCCTTGGTGTAGCCGTCCTGTGGGCTGGCGAAGATGGCCGCCACGGGTGCCTTTTCGCGCACCTCGCCATGGCGCATCACCACCACATGGTCGCTGATCTCACCCACCACGCCGAGATCGTGGCTGATGAACAGCATGCTCATCTTGTGCTTGTCCTTGAGCTTGCCCATCAGCTCCATCACCTGGCGCTGGATGGTCACATCGAGCGCCGTCGTGGGCTCGTCGGCAATCAGCAGCTTGGGCTCGCAGGCCAGCGCCATGGCGATCATCACGCGCTGCTGCTGGCCGCCGCTCAGTTCATGCGGGTAGGCCTTCATGCGGCGCTTGGGCTCGGGGATGCCGACCTCGGCCAGCAGTTCCTCGGCCCGCGTCCAGGCCGCGCGCGCACCCATCTTCAGGTGCTGCATCAGCGGCTCGCAGAGCTGCTGGCCGATGGTGAACACCGGGTTCAGCGAGCTCATCGGGTCCTGGAACACGCAGGCGATGTCCTTGCCGCGGATCGCGCGCAGTTCGCGCGGCGCGGCCTGCAGCAGGTCGCGGCCCTGGAACAGGATGCGACCCGAACGCTCGGCGTTCTCGGGCAGCAGGTTCAGGATGGACATGGCCGTGACCGACTTGCCCGAGCCCGACTCGCCCACCAGGGCCACGGTGCTGTTTTCAGGCACATCAAAGCTGATGCCCTTGACGGCCAGCTGGCGCTGCATCTGCCCGCCGCTCTTGCCCATGCGGAAGGCGACCTTCAGGTCTTGAATGCTCAACAACATGATTCGACCCTCTTATTCCAGACCGCGGAGCTTCGGGTCAAGTGCGTCGCGCAAGGCATCGGTAAAGAGCGCAAACGCCGTCACAAACACCGCCATGAAGGCGGTCACCGCCGCCAGCTGCCACCAGTAACCCAGGATCAGCTCGCTCTGGGCTTCCGACAACATGGTGCCCCAGCTGACCTGGTCGACCGAGACGCCCAGGCCCAGATAGCTCAGGATCACCTCGCTCTTGATGAAGCTCACCACATGCAGCGAGAGCTGCACCAGGGCCACGTGCGAGACGTTCGGCAGGATGTGCTTGAACATGCGCGAGGAGGTCGACGCGCCGATGGCCTCGGCCGCCCGCACGTACTCACGCTGACGGTGTTTCATGAACTCGGCCCGCACCAGGCGGTAGATGCCGGTCCAGCCCGTCAGGCCCAGGATCATCACCACCGACAGCACGCCGCGGCCGAAGATCACCGCGAAGGCGAAGATCAGGAGGATGGACGGGATGGCGGTGAAGACGTTGTAGACCCACTCCAGCAGATCGCCCACCTTGCCGCCGAAGAAGCCGCTTAGCGCGCCCAGCAGGGTGCCGATGACCGTGGCCACCAGGGCAGCCAGCAGGCCCACCACGATCGACACCTCGGCGCCCTTGATGACCTTCTGCAGGATGTCGCGGCCCAGGCGGTCGCCGCCCAGCAGCAGGGTTTCGGCTTTCACCGTCTCAACGGTCTTGTACTTCTTGGCCGCCTCTTCCCATTCCTTGTACTTGGGCGCCAGCGGGTCGATGTCCGAGATGTCCACATTCGGCCCGGTGGGCACGGCAATCGCGCCGGTGGCCTCGGGCGGCATGGGGCCGACGATGTGCGGCGGCGCGTTGGGCACGCCCACTTCGGCCTGCCAATCCTCGGCTACCACGCCCACCAGGGTCAGGCCCACCAGCAGCATGAAGGCCGCCACGATGCCCATGCAGACCATGCCCACGCGGTCAGCGCACAGGCGCTTCCAGGCCGCCGCCCACACACCCTGCGACTTGGCGGCAGGGGCTTGATTCGAAGTCATGACAGCGGCGCTCATTTCAGGACAACTCGCGGGTCAACCAGCTTGTACAAAACGTCGGTAATCAGGTTCACCACCATGGTGATGACCGACAGATAGATCGCGAAGGCCTGGATCACCGGGTAGTCCGACCGGTTCACGGCCAGCAGGATCTCGCGGCCCAGACCCGGGATCGAGAAGAACACCTCCAGCAGGAAGCTGCCCACAAACACACCGGGCAGGGCCACGGAGATGTTGGTCATGATCGGGATCATGGCGTTGCGCAGCACATGCTTGAACAGGATGGTCTTCTCGCCCAGGCCCTTGGCGCGCGCGGTGCGCACATAGTCGTGGCCGATCTCATCCAGGAAGAAGCTGCGGTACAGCCGCGTGTAGGGCGACAGCGCCACCAGAACCGCCACCAGCACCGGCAGCGGGGCATAGGTGGTCAGGTTGGTCCACAGCGAGTCGCTCCAGCCCTGCACCGGGAACCAGCCCAGGCGGAAGGCGAACACATACTGGCCGACGATCACATAGACCAGCAGCGAGATCGACACCGCCACGGTGGTCAGCACCATCACGGTGCGGTCGGTCAGGCTGCCGCGCACATAGGCCACCGCCATCGCAAACGGAATGGCCAGCAGCACTTCCAGGATCAGGATGGGCAGCATCACCGTCAGCGACGCCGGCATGCGGCTCATGAACAGCGAACTCACCGCCTCATTGGTGGCCCAGCTCTTGCCCCAGTCGAAGGTGACGATCTGCTTGATGAAGATCCACAGCTGTTCCCACACCGGACGGTTCAGGCCCAGCTGCTCGCGGATCGACTCAATCTGCGCCTGCGTGGCGGAGAGGCCACCGAGGATTTCGGCCGGATCACCGCCGAACCACTTGAACAGGAAGAACACCAGCAAAACCACGCCCAGCAGCGTGGGGATCATTTGCCAGATCCGGCGGATCAGATAAGCCGTCATGGGGCGGCTCCTTCTCGAAAACAGCTAAGCCAACAAAACGAACCCCGCCGGTGGCGGGGTGATGCTTGACCCACCTTGGGTGGGGCAAAACTCCCCCGCCGAAAGGCGGGGTGGGTTGAGGGCAGGCCCGGACGGCCAGCCGGCGCGCAGTCTAGGCGAGAACCCTAGGTGGGGAGGATGGGGAAAGCCTGGGTGCTGGAAAGCATGGTCTTGCCCTGGTTAGGGCGTGGTGTGGGGCTGGGCCGCTTTGGTGGCCTTCTGCAACTCGGCGTCAGGCTGGCAACCGCGGACGCGCTCTTGACGGTCGATCACCAATTCCCAGTCCCTTTGCATCGAAGTCTCTCGGCGCGCCGCCAACGCATATCGGGTGCAGGGTTCAACCCGGAAGGCCACGTTCTGCTCCCGCACCACCCCCGCACGCCCCCCGGCGGCCGAGGCCAAGCGCAATACGCGTATGCCAGGCTCTACCTGAATATCGATGAGCCCCATCTCGAACTGCGACCTGCCGTCGACTTCAAGAATTCGCACCGGCGAGAGTTGCGCGTCGGCGCGGGTTTCGGGAATGCCAGACAGCAAGGATTGCGGTGCGGTAGCCAAGCAGCCTGTCAGCGCGCTGCTGATGCCGAGCGCGAAGACGGTGAAAGTGACTCTACTCATGGATGAAATCTCCAATGCAGACCAAAGGGCGGTGAGCGAAGCAGTGGCGGGGCTTGCCTCTCAGAGCGGGACGCTGAGCGGAAGCGAGTTCTCCATGCGCTCGGGAACAAAGCCCGGTGTACCGAGCTCTTCGAAGGCGCCGAATTGGCGCAGGGCAAGACCACCCGTTGCCGCCACCGCCCCGCCTGCCATGGCCTCAATCAGTGCGGCCGCGTAAGCCTCGCTGCTGAACTCGACGGGCATCCTGCGCTCCAGCGCTTCAGGCACAGACTCGGGGTGATCGTCTCGGGTGGTCTGCATGCCTGCAACAGGGGATTGCGTCGGGGAGTTCTGAGAGGACGGTGCTTTGCCGTCGGCTGAGCTGGGTGCTGCCAGTTCCGGCGTGGCCTGGGCTTCGGCGTCATTGCCTGGAAGTGGCCTGGCGCGCAAATAGTTCGGCTTTGACGATTCGAAGACGATGAACTGAATCAAGTCCTCGATGAACTTGGCCATTTCTTCTTCGGCGCTGCGTGTAATGCCAGCGCGTGGATTCCCCAGAATCAAATTGCCATAGGTCGCATCCATGGAACCTCGATTGAACACACTGGTGAACCCAAGTTTGGTCAACGCGGTTGATGGCGTCATGATGCCCAATTCGATGTTGTGAATTCGGCTGTATTGGGCCAGGAAGGCATTGAGTTGGAGTGTCGTCAACTCGGATGGCACCGGTGTCGAAATACCACCAAGAATTTGCCCGGCGACAGCGCTGCCGCCAGAGCCTGATGCGAGCTGCCCAGCAACTTGGCTCAGCTGAGTCAGGTTGGAAACGTCTGGAGCGGTAAGGGGGCCATCGGGTAGTTGCATCGGGCCGTTGTAAATCTCCACGCCATCCCGAATGATGATGACGGTTTTGGTGCCGCCAAACATGGGTGCAAGTGGGGCACCAGCGCTTGACGGTGAACTGAAGGAGCCATAGGCCAGAAAACCACCGGTACTAACGGAGATAGACGTGATGCCTGGGCCGCGCGGCGGCTGTCGGCCGAAGAGATTGTCAATAAATAGAGGATTGGAGGCGGCCCTGGCGCGGATGATGTCGTTCAGATAATTGAGTGCAGAATCTAGATGGAGTGGGTTCGCCTGTCGATGATCCGCTATGTACTGAACCAGTTTATCAAACGCACCCTCAAGTGAGGCATCCCCGCGATTGACGACTTCCATGAGCGAGGAATAAAAGGTGGTGTAATTGGACTCCTCTGCCGTGTAGGCCGCACCCTGGAAAAAGCCCTTATTGAGTATCTGGTAGGCAAGGGCCGCCGCCTCGTTTACATGATGGTTGCGGATGACTTGGGTGGCATCCGATGTGTTGAGTGAGCTATTCCAATTGTCCCGTATGACTTGCGCGGTGTGGTGATGGCCATATTCGTGAGAAAATAAACTCTGAAGCGCTGAGGCAAAGGAGCTGTGAGCGCCATATGCTGCTATCGAAATAGGGCTGATTCTAATGATCCCTGTTTCTGAGTTGTAGTCTGTTGCGGTAGGGTGCCACTCGATTTGCCCGCGGATGCTTTGAAATGCCGCAAGCAGCGCTCTATTTCCGCTAGCCGTGAGAACTGCTTCAAGTGCGGAAAGTAAGGAAGGGGTGTCTGACGGGTTGGTGATGACTTGGCTCAATTTAATGCATCCATCTGGTGTGGGAAATCTCAATGCTCTTTGCGCACTGGGGGCGCATTGCAACGCCATTGTTGGTTCGTTCTGTGATTTCTATGCGATACAGGGTGCTCCCCTCGGTGGTTTGATATCGCGTCCCCCTTGGGAGTGCGCTCAAGATTTCCAAGTGACTGGGTGGCGTAATTCCCGGAGGGTAGTGCGGTATATAGTCGCGATGGGGCAAATCTTCTGCGGCGCCTGGTACGAGCGCGCTCCGGATTTGTGACGAGGAGAAGCATTTGGTTTCATTCAAAACCAAGATAATGTTGAGATGTTCAACAGGAAATGAAAAGTCGACCAAAGGTGCGTCGCCAGCCGTCCTGTTAGGGTTCTTTCGAATGAAGTTGATGACGGGGGAGTAGATGGATCGCGCCACGGCAGTGAATGCAGAGCCCTGCTGCTGCCGGCATTCGTAGAATGAATGTGCAAACTGTTCACAGTTCGCCGTGCCGCCGTGGATTCCGGAGTTGAGCTGAATTACCTGATCGGCGCGTAATTTCCGATCAAAATAAGAAAGAGCATCCCTCAGTTCGTCGACCTGTGATAACGAAGCCATTGGCAGCGTGGACTCAGTGCTGGCCATGACTGGGGCAATGGCGATCAAGTGCACACTAACTAACAGTCCGGAGAGTTTGCGCCCTTGGGGTGGGCGGGTAGGAGTGTTCATATAACGGCTTTCGCTATTTGTGTTGAAGGTCCGTTGTGCTGATGAATTGATGGCTGGCAACTCATGAGTTCCTGTGCTTTACTATTTGATGCTCCCTTGTGGCTTCTTTGTGCGGACTTGCACAGGATTCTGTAAATATTCAATCGCGCACCCAAATTCATCTCTGGGCTGAGTGGTTGGACTTCAATTTCCATATTTTGTTCTGTGAGCATATTAAGGGAGATGGTAGGTGAGGCCGCAGGAGTTTTGGGTAGCGTCGACTGTTCGACTTTCGAATAGTATGGCTGTGTGTGAATCGGGTCCTTGGCCTCCATGGCGCGTTATTGTTAGTGTGTCTCTTGGGTCTTGGTGGCCATAGGGGTGGGAATGTGTGGGACGGCCCGCGCGGCCATAGGCTCGAATCCAATCAACCAGTGGAGTCGAGCATGTCGTGTTGTGGAAAAGAAGCCCTCCAGAGACGACTTTTTCCGGATAAAGACTGTTGCGCGCCCGTGCCGAGAGATTGAATGAAACAAGAGTTTCGTTGAGATTGTCGATCGCGCTGGCGGTACATCGAATTTCGTGTGGGGATTGATGGCACCTTACTGTGCCATTTAGCGGAGGTGATGATGGAATTTCTTGGCCAATCACGAGAGTCTTCTGATTTGCAAGAATCCACCCTGTGGTTTCATTTGCAGTGGCTGCTTGCCAGTCAGGATTGTTGCTAGTTTTTTGATTTACGTCACAGCGCGCAGGCGACATAAGCAAGGCACCGAAGGCACTGATGCCGGCGATGAAGTAGTTTTTGAGTTTCATGAACGTCCTACTTGAGGGCTGCAATGTGTGATGTTGACAATCAACGTTCGCGCGCGGCGTCGTGGGTACGGGTCTGCACTGGATTCAGCAAATACTCGATGACCCTGCGTTTGCCCGTCTTCACCTCGGCTGCCAAATTCATCCCTGGGCTCAGGGCGATGCGCAGGCCCTCGACCTCCAGCGCGGTCTTGTCCAACCTGAGCGTGGCCATGAAGAGCGCGCCGCGCTTCTCGTCGTGCACTGCATCGGCACTGATGCGCGTGACCGTGGCCGGCACCGTGCCGTAGCGGGTGAAGGGGAAGGTTTCGAGCTTGACCTCGGCCGTTTGACCCACGCGCACAAAGCCGATGTCCTTGTTCTCGAGCGTCACCTCGGCGGTCACTTCGGCGTCTTGCGGAACAAGCACCAGCAGCGGCTGCGCCGGGGTGACGACGCCGCCGGCGGTGTGCACGGCCAGTTGTTGCACCACGCCGGCCACAGGCGCCCGTAGCTGAGTGAGCTGCTGGCGCAGCTGGGCCTTGCTGCCTTCTTCGCTGAGCTGGCCGATCTTCAAGAGCCCGGCGGCCTGGCGTTCGTGCAGGGTCTTGAGCAGCTCGGCGCGGTAGGCCTGGGCATTGCTGTGCGCCTCGCGCACGCTGGCCTGGGCTTCGAGCTGGCGGGCGCGGGCGGTGGCGAGGTCGCGTTCCAGTTCGATGCGCTCGCGCTGGCGGTCTTGGGTGGCGTGGCCGCCAATGAAGCCTTGGGTGGAGAGTGACTGGTAGTCTCGCTCGCGCTCGCGGGCCAGCGGCAGGGTGGTGCTGAGCTTGGCCACCACCTGTTCGGCGGTGGCCAGCTCGGCCTGGCGGCGCTGGGCCTCGGCCTGCAGCTTGCCGAGCTTGGCTTGGACGTCGGCCCACTCGGACTGCAGTTGGTGCTGCGCGCTGGCCCGGGCCTCGGCCTTGAGCTCAGGGCTCTTGAGCTGCGGTTGGCCGCCCTGGTTCAGGGCCTGCAGTAGGGCCTGGCTGCGCAGGGCCTCGCTGCGGGCGGCGTCCAGCTCTTGGGCCACGCGGCTGGCATCGGCCCCTTGGGCGGTGGCGTCCAGTTCGATCAGCAGCTGGCCGGCCTGCCCCACGTCGCCTTCCTTCACATGGATGGCCTTGACCACACTGGTTTCCAGCGGCTGCAGTGTCTTGCTGCGCTGGCTCACTACCACCTGGCCCTGGGCCACGGCGACGATGTCGAGCTGGCCGACGAGGGCCCAGACCAGGGCGATCAGAAAGAGCGCGCAGATCGTCAGCATGGCGCGGCGCGGGGCCGGATGCGGCGGGGTTTCCTGCAGGGCCAGGGCGGCGGGCAGGAAGGCTTGTTCGTCGGCCAAGCGCTTGGGGCCGGCGAGTTCGTGGCGCTGGGCCCAGGCGGCTTGGAAGATGGCTGCGTATTTGCGCAGGAGGTCCAGGGCCGGGTGGGCTGGGGGGATGGGGTTCACTTGCGTTTTCATTTCAGTTCGTATTGCGGGAGAGCCCGTGGGGTCTTCAACCCCACACCCCGACCCCTTTCTCTTTGCGTCGCCAAAGAGAAAGGGGGAAAGAGAAAGGCGACCCCCGATGCCGGCGCCGCTCGCCTGCGGCGAGCGGTTCCCTGCGGTGCTCGGATTGCAGACCCCGGCGCGGAACGCACTCCGTTCGCTGCGCTCACTGCGTTTGGACGGCCGCGCCGAGTCAGTTCACGTGGCGCGCCGCGCGCGCGGGTCTGCACTCCTGTGCTCCTCGGCTTGGCATAGGGAGCCCCAAAACAGTCGAACAGCCCGGACTTCAATCAGCCGCTCCGTTTCGCGGGGTCCCCTATGCGCTGCCGAGAAGCACAGCGAGTCAGAGCGCGCGCGCAGCGCGCATCCCCAACTGACTCGGCGCGGCCGTTCAAGCGAAGCGAGCTTGCGAGCGCAGCGCGTTCCGCGCTGGCTCTGGCTCGCGAGCATCGCAGGGGACCCCTTGGCGAAGCCAAGGGGCTGCGCATCGGGGTCGCCCTTCTTTGCCTACTTTCTTCGGCGAAGCGAAGAAAGTAGGTCGCCGGCCCGGGCGAATTCCGGGCGGGCTGGGAGAAAGACACAAGGCGCGTCATGACGAAGACCCTTCGTCCAGCCCCTGCGACTGCACCCGCCACAAATGCGCATACACCCCACCCGGCCGGGACAGCAGTTCCTCATGCGAGCCCATCTCCACAATCCGCCCGCGCTCCATCGCGATGATGCGGTTGGCCTGCCGCACCGCACTGAGCCGATGCGCAATGATGAACACCGTGCGCCCCTGGCAGATGCGGCGCATATTGCGCTGGATGATGGCCTCGCTCTCGTAGTCCAAGGCGCTGGTGGCCTCGTCAAAGATCAGGATGCGCGGGTTGGAAAACAGCGCCCGGGCAATGGCGATGCGCTGGCGCTGGCCGCCGCTCAAGGCGCTGCCCTGCTCGCCCACCACGGTGTCATAGCCCTCGGCCAGCTCGCCGATGAACTCGTGCGCTCCCGCCTGTTTGGCGGCCTCAATCACGGCCTCCAGCGGGGCGCCGGGGTCGGCAATGGCGATGTTCTCGCGCACGCTGCGGTTGAACAGCATGTTCTCCTGCAGCACCACGCCCACTTGCCGGCGCAGCTGGGCGGCGTCGATGAGCGCAATGTCCTGGCCGTCCACGCGGATGTGGCCGCTTTCTGGCACATAGAGGCGTTGGATCAGCTTGGTCAAGGTGCTCTTGCCCGAGCCCGAGCGGCCGACGATGCCGATCACCTCGCCGGGCTGCACGTCCAGGCTCACGCCCTGCAAGACCGGCGCCGCATCGGGCCGATACCGAAAGCTCACACCATCAAGCGTCACGCGGCCCTGCACACGGGGCAAGGGGCTCGCACTCTTGGCGGGCAGCTCGCTGCGCGTGTTCAGGATGTCGCCCAGCCGCGCCATCGAGATGCCGGTCTGCTGGAAGTCTGTCCACATCTGCGCAATGCGCATGATGGGCTGGGCCACCCGGCCGGCAAACATATTGAAAGCCACGAACTGGCCCACGGTGAGCTGGCCGTCCATCACTAGATGCGCACCAAACCACAGCGTGGCGGCATTGATCAGCTTGCCAATCAGATTGATGCCCTCGTGCCCGTAAGAGGCCAGGGTCGAGGTCTTGAAGCTGGCCGCCACATAGGCGGCGAGCTGGCTCTCCCAGCGCCTGGCCATCTGGGGTTCAAGCGCGCTGGCCTTCACGGTCTGGATGCCGGTGACCGTCTCCACCAAGAGCGACTGGTTCTCGGCGCCGCGCGCGAACTTCTCGTCCAGGCGCGCGCGCAGCACCGGCACGACAAGCAAACTGATGCCCACATAAAGCGGCAGCGACACGAGCACGATCAGCGTGAGCTGTGCGCTGTAGGCAAACATCACCGCAATGAAGACCACCGAGAACAGCAGGTCCAGCACCAGGGTCAGGGCGTTGCCGGTCAGGAACTGGCGGATGTTCTCCAGCTCGCGCACGCGGGCAATCGAATCGCCCACCCGGCGCGCCTGAAAGTAGGCCAGCGGCAGCGCCAACAAGTGCCGGAACAACTGTGCGCCGAGCTCCACATCGATGCGGCTGGTGGTGTGGCTGAACACATAGGTGCGCAGCAGGTTCAGCACGCTCTCGAACAGCACCACCACCACCAAGCCCACAACCAATACATCCAGGGTGCTGGTGCCCCGATGCACCAACACCTTGTCCATCACCACCTGGAAGAACAGCGGCGAGACCAGGGCGAAGAGCTGCAGGAACAGCGATACCAAGAGCGCCTCGCCAAACAGGCGGCGGTACTTCACCAGGGCCGGCACGAACCAGGAGAAATCGAACTTGCGCAACTCGCCCGCCAGGGTGGCGCGGCTGGTGGCCAAGAGCAGCAGGCCGCTCCATTGCGTAGCGAACACATCAAGCGGCTCGATGGTGGGCCTCGCCTCGCCAGCGGCGGGATCCATGAAGAGCACGCGCTGCCCATCGCACTGCGCCAGCACCACCCAGCGCCCATCGTTCAACCGTGCCAGCGCAGGCAGCGGCGTGAGCGTCAAGCGCTCCACCGTGCTGCGGCTGATCTTGGCCTTCAGCCCGAGGTGCTTGGCGGCAAGCAGCAGTTCGCTCTCACCCACCGCATCCGAAGGCGCGAGACCCAGCGCATGCGCCAAGGCCTCGGGCTCGGCGGCCACTTGCTGCAGGCGGGCCAGAACGCAGAGGGCTTGCAAGCAGGCGCTCGGCAGGGCGGTCTGGGGATCAGCAATGGATGGGGCGGCGCTCTGCGCGGCCGTGGCAATGGACAGCATCTCGACGCCGCGAGCGGTGCTGCGGCTTTCCCTGATTTCTTGTGGTCAACATCGGCAAGCTGCCGACGAAGCGGGCCGCAGTGTGCGCAAAGCACTGCCCGCGAAATCAAGGGCAAATGCTGGGTGGGTTCTGGAGCATTGACGCCAGCTGAATGGCACAAAGCCTTGTGCTGTGCTGTGCTGTGCTGTCATGGCTCGCCTCGGGTGATTTCCCGGGCTGCCCAGCGCCGAAGCCTCAAGACTGGCTAAAGATCGACCCCCCGCGAATGCGGGGGATCTTCACCCACCCCACTCCGCCAAAAACGCCTCCGGCGGCTGCGGCCGGCCCAGCAGATAGCCCTGCACCTGCTCGCAGCCCTCCTCGCGCAGGAATTCGAGCTGGGGGTCGGACTCAACGCCCTCGGCCACGGTGTGCAGGTTCAGGCTGCGGGCCAGGGCGATCACGGTGCGGATGATGGCCTCGTCGCCGCGCTGCTCGCCGATGCCCATCACGAAGCTGCGGTCGATCTTCAGCGATTGGATCGGCATCTGCTTCAGATAGGACAGCGAGGAGTAGCCGGTGCCGAAGTCGTCCAGTGCCAGGCGCACGCCCAGGGTGGCGATATTGGCCAGGGTGGCCACGGCGTTCTCGGCGTTCAGGATGATGGATTCGGTGATCTCCAGCTCCAGGCGCTCGGGTGCCAGGCCGTGGCGCGCCAGGGTGGCGGTCAGGGTCTGCAGGAAGTCGATGCGCTCCAGTTGGCGCACCGAGAGGTTGACGCTGATGTGCGGCAGCGAGAGGCCTTGGGCATCCCAGCGCACCATCTGGGCGCAGGCTTCGTCCAACACCCATTGGCCCAGTTCGGTGATCAGGCCGCAGTCCTCGGCCACCGGGATGAAGCGTGCCGGCGGCACGGTTCCTAAGCTGGGGCTGAACCAGCGCAGCAGGGCCTCGGCGCCGGCTGGGCGTTGGCCGCCCTGGGCCAGCAGCTTGACCTGGTAGTGCAGGCGCAGTTCGTCCCCGGCCAGGGCCTGGTGCAGCAGCTGCTGCAGCTGGGCGCGCTCCAGGGCGGCGTCGGTGAGGGCCCGGCGGTAGAACTGGTAGCGGTTGCGGCCCTCTTGCTTGGCCGCATACATGGCGGTGTCGGCGGCCAGGAACAGGGCCTGGCTGTCGTTGCCGTCGCCGGGGTAGAGCGCGATGCCGATGCTGCCCGAGACGCGAAGCGCCTGGCCGCCCAGGGTCACCGGCGCGCTCAGGGTGGTGAGCAGGCGCTGCGCCAGGCGCGGGGCTTCGGTGGCGGCATCGCCGCAGTCGCTGACACAGACGAACTCGTCGCCGCCGATGCGTGCCAGCAGGTCACCCCCGCGCAGTTCGGTGTTCAAGCGGGTGCTCAGGGTGCACAGCAGTTCGTCGCCGGCCGCATGGCCCAAGGTGTCGTTGATCTCTTTGAAGCGATCCAGGTCGATCACCAGCAGGGCCAGTTCCTGCTGATTGCGGGCGGCCTTGGCAGTGGCGCGGCCCAGGTGCTCGATGCAGAGCAGGCGGTTGGGCAGGCCAGTGAGCGGGTCGTGGTGGGCCAGGTGGTCCAGGCGCAGGGTGGCGGCCTCGAGTTCCTGGGTGCGCTGCTGGACCCGGGCTTCCAGATCACGATGACTCAGGCGCAGGGCATTGGCCTGGCGGTCCAGGATGCGCTGCGCGCGCCGCACGATCAGCAGTTGCAGGCCATAGAGCAGAAAGAGCGCGGTCAGCAGGTTCAGCAGCAGGTCGCGGGTCAGGCGCTTTTGGCGCTGGACCTGGGGGGTCACGTCCTGATAGACCTCGAACACGGCCCAGACCGAAGTGCCCCGCTGCACGGGCAAGTAGCTGGAGATCAGGTCCACCTCGCTGCGTTCACCCTCAAAGCTGTCGAAGCGCTCGCGGTGGGTCAGGGTGCTGAGCGGCTGCCCCGCGCGGGCGCTGACAAAGCCCGGATTGCTGGCTTTGTTTTCACCGATCTGCTTGGGATCGGTGGAAAAGACCGTCACGCCATCCAGCGCGAAGACCTTGATCTTGACCACCTGACTGCTTTGCATCAGCGCGGCGCTGCGGGCCTGCCATTGGCGCTCCAGCGCCAAGGCCTGCAGGGCGGCGGCCGTGCGTGGGGCGCCGGGCTGGATGCCGGGCTCGAACTCGGCCCAGAGTGCATTCAGATAGACCGCCGTCATGGCCTCGTTCTGGCGTTCGCTCAGGTGCAGCAACTCGGCCTCGGCGCGGCGCTGCAACAGCAGGGCCAGCGCCACACCCAGCACGGCGATCACCACCAATGAGGTGCCGGAAAAGTAGCGCAGCAGATGGAACGGGGTCTTGGGCCGCACAAAGGCACTCCCGCAAGGCGAGCGCCGACGATAGCAGGGCGACGGGTTTTCCTCCTCGCGGCCTGGGCCTTGGCCTGCCTACACTTGCGGCCTTCGCGCCGCGCCCTCTGGGCTGCGGCGTTCTTGCTTGTTGGGATCGAGGTTGGCTGTGAAGAAGGTCATGGCGGCGTGCGCCGCAGTGCTGGGAATGACGGGGGTTTGGGCGCAGACGGTGGCGTCCGAACCCAAGGTGTTTCGTTATGCCTTCCGGATTGCGGAGACCGGCTTCGACCCCGGCCAGGTCACAGATCTGTACTCGCGCACCATCACAGCGGGCATCTTTGAGTCGCCGCTGCGTTTCGCCCATCTGGCCCGGCCCTACAAGCTGGAGCCGGCCGGCTGCGAAATGCCTGAGATCGCGCCCGACTTCAAGACCTTGACCTTCAAGGTACGGCCTGGCACCTTTTTTGCGCCCGATCCGGCGTTCAAGAGCGTGAAGCGCGAGCTGGTGGCGGCCGACTACGTCTATTCGCTCAAGCGCCACTACGACCCCAAGGTCAAGAGTGGCAATCTGTATGTGCTGGAAAACGCCGGCATTTTGGGCATGGATGCCGTGCGCCAGGCAGCCTTAGAGGGCAAGCCCTTTGATTACGACCGCGAGGTCGAGGGCCTCAAGGTGCTGGACAAGTACCGCTGGCAACTGCGCCTGAAGGTGGGTGACCCGCGCTTTGTGCAGTCCCTGGCCGACCCCTTTGTGGGCGCCATGGCACGCGAGGTGGTGGAGTTCTATGGCGACAAGATCATGGAGCACCCGGTGGGCACCGGGCCTTACATGCTGAAGAACGACGAATGGCGCCGCTCCAGCAAGATCGTGCTCGTGAAGAACCCGAACTACCGTGACGAGTTCTACAACGAGCAAGCTCCGGCCGACCGTCCCGATCTGCAGGCCCTGGCGGCCAAGCTCAAGGGCCGCAAGCTGCCCATGATCGACCGCGTCGAGTTCAGCATCATTGAAGAGAACCAGCCGCGCTGGCTGGCCTTCATGAACGGCGAGGCCGACATGGTCGAAGAGGTGCCCAATGAATACGTCGGCATCGCCATGCCCAACAACCAGCTAGCGCCCAATCTGGCTCAGCGCGGCATCTATATGAACCGCTATCTGCGCGCCGATCTGTCGCACAGCTTCTTCAATATGGAACACCCGGTGGTGGGCGGCTACGAGCCGCACAAGGTGGCGCTGCGTCGGGCCATCTCGCTGGGGGTGGACCTGGACAAGGAAATCCGCCTGGTGCGCAAGGGTCAGGCCATTCCGGCCCAGGGCATCATTGGCCCCAACACCTACGGCTACTCGTCCACTTTCAAGAGCGAGATGAGCGAGTTCAACCCGGCCAAGGCCAAGGCCCTGCTGGATGTGCATGGCTATACGGACAAGGATGGCGATGGCTGGCGCGATCAGCCTGATGGCAAGCCCTTGGTGCTCGAATACGCCACCCAGCCCGACTTGCAGAACCGGCAACTCGCTGAGCAGTGGCAGAAGAATATGGATGCACTGGGAATTCGCATCCGTTTCAAGGTTGCCAAATGGCCCGAGAACCTCAAGGCCAGCCGTGCTGGCAAGCTGATGATGTGGGGCGTGGGCTGGAGCGTGAACGTGCCCGATGCCGACGCCTTCCTGACGATTGCCTACGGCCCCAACAAAGGGCAGAGCAATCATCCGCGTTTTGACCTGCCGGCCTACAACCGGCTTTACGAGCAGCAACGTGAGTTGCCCGACGGCCCCGAGCGTCAGGCCGTACTGGAGCGTCTGAACAAGCTGACCGTGGCCTATATGCCCTACAAGGCCCATGTCCACCGCACCTACACCGACATGGCCCAGCCCTGGGTCATCGGTCTGGAGCGCAACATCTTCCGGCGCGACTTCTGGCAATACCTGGACATTGACACGGCCGCCCTCAAGGCTGCGCAGGAGTAAGCATGCAGTGGATGCAGAGCGTGGCGGTTGCGGTCGCCTTGGTGGTCAGCCTGGGCGCCCAAGCGCAAGAGGCCGGGGCGAAGAAGACCCTGCGTTACAGCTTCAGGGTGGCCGAGACCGGGTTTGATCCGGCCAAGATCAACGACCTGTATTCGCGCACCATCACGCCGCATATCTTTGAGGCCCTGGTTACCTATGACCATTTGGCCCGGCCGGTCAAGCTGAAAGCCCTGACGGCCGTCGAACTGCCCACGCCGAATGCCGATTTCACGGTCTGGACCGCCAAGATTCGGCCGGGCATCTACTTCCAGGATGCGCCAGCCTTTGGTGGCAAGCCGCGTGAGCTGGTGGCGGCGGACTACGCTTACAGCTTCAAGCGCTTTGCCGATCCCAAGAACGCTGCGCCGGCCTGGACCACGGTGGAGGCCTGGGGGTTGACCGGCCTATTGGTGGCGCGCGAGCGGGCCATCAAGACCAAGCAGCCCTTTGACTACGACGCCCCGATGGCGGGTCTGCAGGTGCTGGACCGCTACACCTTGCGGATTCAACTGGACCAGCCCAACCCGCGTTTCCTGCAAGAGATTGCGCTGTCCGACATCTTTGGTGCGGTGGCACGTGAGGTCATTGAGGCCGATCCCGAAACCACCATGGAACGCCCGGTCGGCACCGGCCCCTTCAAGCTGATGCAGTGGCGGCGTGGCTCCTTCATCGCGCTGGAGCGCAACCCGGGCTATCGCGAACGCTATTACGACGCCCAGCCTGGGCCCGACGATGCCGAGGGCCAGGCCCTGCTTGAGAAGTTCAAGGGTCGGCGCATCCCGATGATCGACCGCGTCGAGATCAGCATCCTGGCCGAGGACCAGCCGCGCTGGCTGAGCTTTTTGCGTGGCGAGCAGGACTTTCTGGAGCGTGTACCCGAGCCCTTCTACTCTGTGGCGGCGCCCAAGAGCCAACTGGCGCCCAATCTCGTCAAGCAGGGCATGAAGCTGCATCGGACGCTGGCCTCGGACGTCTTCCTGATGTTCTTCAACATGGAAGACGCGGTGGTGGGGGGACTTTCGCCCGAAAAGGTGGCCCTGCGGCGTGCGATCAGCCTGGCCATGGACAGCGAGCGCGAGATCCGCCTTGTGCGAGGCGGCCAGGCCATCCCGGCCCAGGGCACCCACCCACCGCATACGGCGGGCTATCGGGCGGACTACAAGAGCCACAACAGCGAATACGACCCTGCCAAGGCCAAGGCCTTGCTCGACACCTATGGCTATGTGGATGCCGATGGCGATGGCTGCCGCGATGCGCCAGGGGGCGGTCCGCTGAAGCTGGAAATGGCGACCACGCCCGAAGGCATTCAGCGCCAGGTGGATGAGCTGTTCAATAAGGACATGAAGCGCATCGGTCTGTGCATCCCCTTCAAGACTGCGAAGTGGCCCGAGCAATTGAAGGCGGCGCGCGGCGGCAAGCTGCAGATGTGGATGGTGGCCTACTCATCGGCCCAGCCCGATGGACTGTCGGCGGCCTCGCGCTTGGCCAGCAGCCATGCGGGCGGCAACAACATTGCGCGCTTCAGCCTGCCCGAGGTGGACCGGGCTTATGAGCAACTGCGCGTGATGCCGGACGGCCCTGAGCGCCAAGCCTTGTTCGAGCGCGTGCAGCGCCTGGGCAACGCCTTCATGCCCTACAAGTTCAAAGGCCACCGCTACCACCTGGATATCGAGCGGGTGCAGATGAGCGGCTATCGCCGGCCAGGCTTCTCGCAGCACTGGTGGGAATACGTGGACATCGATATGAGCAAGGCCAAGGCGCCATGAGGCTGACCCGACGCCAGGGCCTGCTGGCCGCGACCGCCTCGGCGGCCTTGGGCGCGCTGCCGGTGCAGGCAGCCGCGCCCAAGAAGGTCTTTCGCATGGCCTTGGTCGCCGCGGAAACGGGTTTCGACCCGGTGCGCATCAGCGATACCTATTCGCGCCTGATCACCAGCCACATCTTCGAGGCGCTGTACGCCTACGACCCGGTGGCGCGGCCCGTGAAGATCGTGCCCAACACGGCAGTCGCCCTGCCCGAGGCGAATGAGGACTTCACGCGCTTCATCGTCCGCTTGCAGCCCGGCATCTACTTTCAGGATGACCCGGTCTTCAAGGGCCAGCGCCGCGAATTGGTGGCGCAGGACTATGTCTACAGCTTCAAGCGGGCCGCTGATCCGAAAAACGTTAGTCCCATGTGGCCGGAGCTGGAGGAGCAGGGCTTTCTGGGTTTGAGTGAGCTGCGGGCGGCGGTGGCTAAGGGCAAGGCCTTTGATTACGACCGCGAGATCGAGGGCCTGCGGGCCTTGGATCGCTACACGCTGGAGCTGCGCGTCAAGGCGCCGCGGCCGCGCCTGATCGAGATCCTGGCGCAGAACGACTTGCGCGGTGCGGTGGCGCGCGAGGTCATCGAGGCCTATGCCGATGACACCCACGCGCACCCGGTGGGCACCGGCCCCTTCCGCTTGGCGCAATGGCGGCGCAGCAGCCTGATCGTGCTGGAGCGCAATGAGGGCTATCGCGAGCGCTATTTCGACGGCGAGGCGCGTGACGAAGAGGGGCGTCGCATCCTGGCCCAGCTCAAGGGTCGGCGCTTGCCCATGATCGATCGCGTCGAAGTCACGCCGATCGAAGAAGAGCAGCCGCGCTGGTTGAGTTTCCTCGGTGGTGAGCATGACTTCATCGAACGCGTGCCCGGCGAGTACGCACCGATTGCCTTTCCCAACAACAAGCTGGCCCCGAATCTTGCCAAGCGGGGCATCCAGCACTTCCGCCATCAGGCCGCGGACTGCGCGTTCACCTTCTTCAACATGGAGGATGAGCAGGTCGGCGGCTTCGAGCCGCACCGAGTGGCGCTGCGGCGCGCCATCAGTCTGGCCTTGGACATCGATACCGAGGTCTATCGCATCCGACGCGGTCAGGCGATTCACGCGCAGAGCCTGCTGTTGCCGCACACCACCGGCTATGACCCGCAGGTGCGCACGGCGAACGGAGAGTTCAGCCCGTCCAAGGCCAAGGCATTGTTGGACCTCTATGGTTACAAGGACAGGGATGGTGATGGCTGGCGTGAGCACCCGGACGGTCGCCCGCTACGACTGAGCTACGCCTCTCAGCCCGACAACTATTCGCGCCGCTTTCAAGAAATGTGGCTGAAGAATCTGAAGGAGGTCGGCCTGCGCATGGAGGTGGTTTACGGGCAATGGCCCGAGCAGCTCAAGCAGGCACGCGCCGGCAAGCTGATGCTGTGGTTCTTGGGCAGCACCGCCAACTACCCCGATGGCATCGGCATGCTGCAGCGGCTCTATGGCCCGCAGTCGGGCAACCAGAACTACTCGCGCTTCAAGCTGCCTGAATACGACCGCTTGTACGAGCGCGCCCTGACCCTGCCGGATGGCGCCGAGCGAGCGTCCCTGTTCCGCCAGGCTCAGCGCATCCAGGTGGCCTACATGCCGATGAAGGTGCATGTGCACCGCATCCTGAACGACCTGGCCCACCCCTGGGTCGTCGGCTACCGCCGGCCGCTGTTCCGCAACGAGTTCTTCCATTTCATTGACATCGACCTGAGCAAACTGCCGGCCTGACTTTGGACACGCCGGGTTAGTCCGCAGTAACGAAGCGGGGCCTGGATGACCATAGGGGCATGCAGATCGTGTCCGACGCCCACCCCCGAAGCCCCTTCGGGGCGTCCCCCTCTAGGGAGCGCCATCTGTGGCCCGGCAAAGCCGGTTCCACGATGGCCCTTGATCGCGCCGAGCCCTGGATCGGTGGCTTGGGCAATCGGCTTTGCAGCACTGAGATGAGCTGGCGGCATCGCTTGGGCGAACGCCCGGCCCAGCCCGCTGACGAAGCCGCGCTGCTGGCCCGGCTGGCTGACGGCGACGGTCAGGCCCTGGCATTGCTGTACCGGCGCGAGTCCGGCGCCGTCTACCGCTACGCATTGGCCCTGGCCGGCGACGAGGCGGCGGCGCTGGATGCGATGCAGGAAGCCTTCAGCCAGCTGCTGACCCAGGGCCAGGGCTTTGACCCCGCGCGGGGCAGCTTGGGTGCTTATCTGGCTGGCATCGCCCGCCACCATTTGCTGGCCCAGTGGCGGCGCCGCTGCGAGCCCTTGCCCGAGTTTGACGATGAGGCGGGCGAGCACCCATTGGCCCACAGCCCCGATGCCCTGCTGCTGCGCCAGCAGGATGAGGCCGCGCTGTGGGCGGCCGTTCGGCGCCTGAGCTGGAGCCAGCGCGAGGCCCTGGTGCTGGTGGATCTGCAAGAGCGCAGCTATGCCGAAGCCGCCGCCGTGGCCGGTGTTGCCGAGGACGTGCTGCGCAGCCGGCTGCACCGCGCGCGGGCGCGGCTGGCCCAGCTCTTGGGCAACGACGATTTTTCGGGAGTCCGCTCATGACCACCTTGCAGCAGCTCTTGATGCAAATGCGCGCCGCCCTGGCGCTGCGCCGGCCCAGCCCCGAGCAGGACGCTGCCGTGTTGTTGCTGTTGCAGCAGCAGCTCCAGCAACAGTCGCGGCGCCAGACGCAAGCCAGCTTGGTCCTTGCCGGACCGGCCCTCACTGCGTCCAGCCGCTGGCAGCGCCCGCTGGTGGGTGCCGGTGCCCTGCTCACCCTGCTGGCCCTGGCCTTCGCGCTCAGCCTGCTGCGACTGGATCGCCCGGCGCCGGCGCCGGACCTGGGTTACTTGCCGCTCGTGAGCGCTGAGCAATGGGCCCAGGTGCAGAACGGCGGTGAGCCGGTGTGGATCGTGCCCACCGAGCTGCCGCGCGAACGCCTGGCCCTGATGGGGCTGCCCTACGACCCCGCCCGTGCCGCTGAAGCCGTGCGGGCGGATGTGATGTTGCATCGCAATGGCCAAGTGCTGGCGGTGCGCTTTGTTCAGTAACCCGGAGACCGCGATGAAGAACCCACTGTGGATGTGCGCCGCCGTGTTGGCCCTGCCCGTTCAGGCGCACGAGATGGAATTGCAACTGCGGCCGCTGGTGGCCGAGATGGCCCAGTTGCAGCAGCAGGTCGAGCGCGAGGTGCAGGCGGCGATGGAGGGCTTCAAACTCATGCAGCATCGGGTGATCGAGTTGGAGGGCCTGGGCCATCTTGGCAGCCTGGGGCATCTGGGTCAGGAGAAGGTGGTCAAGGGCGCGCCCTACTGCGCCGACGCCGTGCACGAATCCATCCAGCCCCTGGCCGATGGCAACCGCATCGTCAAGCGTCAAAGCACCCGCCTGTGCCGGGACGGCGAGGGACGCACTCGCCGCGAGGTGCAGCGCGGCGACAGCAAGCTGGTTTATCTGAACGACCCGGTGGCCAAGGAGGCCTGGGTGCTGGACCCCGAGCGCAAGAGCGCGCGCCAGCTGTTCAGCGCCAAGCGCTGGCACTTCGGTCATGCCGGGGAATGGTCAGACTGGGGGCGCGAGATGGCCCAGCGCATGCGCGAGCATTTCAAGGACCTGCCCGAGCCGCCGAAGGCCCCTGCAGCGCCGACTGCCCCTGCTGCCCCCAAGGCCCCAGGAGAGGGCGAGCCGGCGGTGGTGATCGAGACCGATGTACTCATCAAGCAGGGTGAAGGCGAGCCCAAGCGCAACCAGGAGCGGCGCGTCTACAAGCTGAGTGACTTGAAGAACCTGCCGGCCATGCCCCCAATGCCGCCCCTGCCCGCCCTGCCGGAGTTTGGATTCGCGCCGCAGTGGCAGCAGTTCGCGCCGCGCGGCGAGGCGGTGCAGACCGCCCTGCCGGCCAAGGAGATCGAGGGCCTGAAGGTCAACGGCGAGCGCAGCACCTGGACCATCGCGGCCGGCAAGATCGGCAACGAAAAGCCCATCGTCATCACGCGCGAAGTCTGGACCTCGCCCGAGCTGATGCTGACCGTGCACAGCCGCGACTTCGACCCGCGCAGCGGCGAAACCGTCTACCGCCTGGAGAAGCTCAAGCGCGGCGAGCCCGATGCGGCCCTGATGAAGCCGCCCGCCGACTACAGCCGCCGCAGCAGCCTGCCCACGCCGCGCACGCCCGGCACTCCCAAGGCGCCGGCCTCGGCGCCCACGGCGCTCAAGGCCTGAGCGCGGCTTGGGTCAGGCAGCCGTGGGGGCGTCCACATTGACCATCCACGGCACGCCGAAGCGATCTACCAACATGCCGAAGCCGGCTGCCCAGAAGGTGGGCTCAAAGGGCATCTGTACCTGGCCGCCGGCGGCCAGCGCATCGAACAGCGCACGGGCCTCGTCCACCGAGGTCCGATTCAGCGTCAGATGAAAACCGCGCGGGGCCTCATACGGCCCCATCAGCGCGTCGCAGCCCATCAGCACCTGGCCATTGGGCCAATGCAGCTGGGCGTGCATGGTCCAGTCCTTTTGATGCGGCTGCAATTGGTCGGCCATCGGACTCTGGCTGGCCGGGTGATGCTCACCCAATTGCGCACCCAGAAGCTGGGCGTAGAAGGCAAAGGCTTCGGCGCATTGGCCGTTGAACTGCAGATAGGCGCTGGGATTCATCGGGTTCTCCAGTGAGAGCGAAAAGGATAGGGGTGTGTATTCAAGAGGCGGCGGCGAGCCGCAAGAAGTGAAACCGCGCCTCACTCCGGCAGGTGGCAAACCGCCTCGATGTTGTTGCCCTCGGGGTCGATGACGAAGGCGCCGTAGTAGTGCGGGTGGTAATGCGCTCGCAGGCCCGGTGCGCCGTTGTCGCGCCCGCCCGCTTCCAGAGCGGCGCGGTAGAAGGCATCGACCTCGGCACGGCTGCCCGCGCGCCAGGCCAGGTGGCAGCCCGTGGTGGCCGGTGGCCCGCCAAAGGGCGAGGGGCCGTCGACGAACCAGACGTCGAACTTCTTGCCTTCGGGCTGCGTGGCATCCGGAAAGGCAAAGCCCAAGTAGGTGCTGCCCTCGTACTGGCCCTCGACATCCAGGCTGTAGCCCAGTGGGGCCAGGGCGGCGCTATAGAAGGACTTGGCGCGTGCGATGTCGCGGACGCGGAAGGTCATGTGATCCAGCATGAGGCTTGCTCCGGGTTGATTGGCGGTGGAGCTGGTAACTGTATATGCATACAGCTTTCGGTTGGATTTCGAATGCCCTCAATTTGAGGGCTTGCATTGTGTATTGATGCACTAATACACTTCGGGCATGGACACACCGATCCAGTTCCAGATCCTCACCGGCTCCACCGAGCCGATCTATCGCCAGCTCATCGAGCAGCTGCGCCGCCGCGTGGCCGCGGGGCAGTGGAAGGCGGGGCAGGAGCTGCCCTCGGTGCGCGAACTGGCGGCGGCGCTGGCGGTGAACCCGATGACGGTGTCCAAGGCCTACAGCCTGCTGGAGGCCGAGGGCCTGCTGCAGCGTCGGCGCGGTCTGGCCATGGTGATCGCCGAGGGCTATGACCGGGCGGCCCCCAAGGCCCAGCGCATCGAGGCCTTGCGCCCGACGCTGGCGCGGGCGGCAGCCGAGGCGCGGGAGCTTGGCATTCCGGCTGGGCAGGTGATGCAACTGATGCAACAACTATTGGCAGGGGAGAAGGAGTGAAAAAGATGATGGATGCCGTGATGCAGGGCCTGGGCCTGGTGCGCGCCAAGCCGCCGGTCCAGCTTGGCGATGCCAGCCTGCCAGTGCTGACCCAGGGTCTGACCCTGCGCTACCCGGGCCGGCAGCAGTCGGTGCTGGACGATCTGAACTGGCAGCTGCCGGCTGGTCAGGTGGTGGGCTTGTTGGGGCGCAACGGCGCCGGCAAGACCAGCCTGATTGAGGCCTTGCTGGGCCTGCGCGACCCCTGGACCGGGCGCGCCCTGCTCTACGGGCAGGAGGCGCGCCAGATCGACGACGTGGTAAGGGCCCGCATCGGCTATGTGCCGCAGCAAAGCGATCTCTTCCCACAACTCACGCCGCGTCAGCTGCTGAATTACTTCCGCAGCTTCTATCCGCGCTGGAACACCGCCAAGGTCGAGGGTCTGATGAGCCGCTGGGCCATCCCCGCCGAGCAGACGATTGCCGAGCTCAGCGGGGGGCAGCAGCAGCGCCTGTCCATCATCCGCGCGCTGGCCCATGAGCCCGATCTGCTGGTGCTGGACGAACCCGTTTCCAGCCTGGACCCCCTGGGCCGGCGCGACTTCCTGCGCGAGCTGGTCGAGCAGGTGCTGGACTGCGGCACCACGGTGCTGTTCTCCACCCACATCCTCAGCGATCTGGAGCGCGTGGCCTTCCAGGTGGCTTTCTTGAAGGAGGGCCGCATTGGCCTGCAGGCGCCCTTGGACGAGTTGCTCGAGGCCTGCCGCTGGCAGCGCGAGCCGCTGCCGCCGGGCGCTCGCTGCCTGGCCCAGCACGGCGAGCGGCAGCTGATTCAGGCGGCGCCCGGCCAGGGTTTGGAGGGCGAGGCGGTGACCCTGGAAGACCTGTTCGAGGCTCTGACATGAAGGCCATCTGGCGCTGGGTGCTCTGGCGAGTTGGGGTCAATGAGCGGGAGAAGTTCTTGCTGCTTGCAGCCCCCTTCGCTCTCCTCTTCGCGTTCCCCTATGGCTGGGAGATCTTCAACCATCGGGCTCTTGGTGGTGTACCCACTGCAGGGCTTTCCGGCGCCGACCTGATGGGTCCCGCACTGGCACTTTTGGCTGCCCTGCACTTGGGCATCGTCAACCTCTTGACTCAAAACCATCCGAATCACGCCCGCCTGGTGCCGCGCCAGGCCTTTGCCCTGCGCCGTGCCTTGCTGAGCGCGACCCTGACCAGCGCCCTGCTGGCGCTTGGGGTCTGTCGAATGGTCTCCGGACAGTGGTTGGGTCCGGCTTCGCCGATGCTCCTGGCCCTGATCCTGCTGGCCCCCATGGCCCAGCGCCGCCTTTGGCTGATGATCCTGATGGGCGCGGCGTTTCCGCTGATCTTGGATCCCGACTACTTGTGGCGCAGGCTGCAGGTCGAAGGTGCTTGGTCTTGGGTTGTCGAACTGGGCTTGGGGGGCTTGGCCCTGGGTTTGGCCGCGCTGTGCCTGCGCTGGCAGTCCCTGTCAATTGGCCTAGGTGAGGCCAGCCATCGCCGCAGGTGGGCCGAGCAGCAGGGCAGGCTAGCGCCTTTGCGCACGACAAAGCCGGTGGAGGGCTGGGTATCGCGCCTGATGGCTGGCTTGTCATCGATCATCTGCTGGCCGCTGGCCTGGCAACGTCGCCGCCTGACCCTGGGGCGGCCATGGGGTTCGGCCCTGACCCGCTTGGAGTTGACCCTTTGGGCCCCCAGCTTGCACCCCTGGCTGATCCTGGTGTGGGCCGTCTATCTCATGCTGTTCATCCTGAGCCTGGACCGGGACCATGCGCAGTCGATGATGGTTGTGATGGTTTCGATGGCCGGGCTGTTGAGCCAGACGGCCCGGCTTAAGGTGCTGGAGCGCGGGCGTTTCGAGCAGGCGGTGCTCTTACTGCTGCCTGGCGTGCCCCAAGGAGGCGCGCTGACCCGCATCCTGCTCTGGCGCCAGTGGGCGGTGAGCATGTTGTCTTTTGTGATGGTGACTGCAGTGCTCGCCTGGCAGGCCGAGTTCGAATTGACCTTGATGCGGGGGGCGAACTTGGGCGTGGCCGGCGTTCTGCTGCTGGTGGTCGCCACGGCCTTGCGAGAGCCTGGCTCGACGCGTCTCGGCAAGTCAGGCGCCGACCGCTGGGTCGGCGTAAGTCTCGTTGCCTTGCTCCTGAGCACGGTCGTATCGGGCCTTGGCCAGGGGCTGCTGGCGGCAGGAGCGGCTGGATTTGTGTTGCTGAGCGCTCACTATGGCTGGCGATTGGTTCACGCCCGGCCGATGCTGCCCTTGGGCCGCACAACGGCGCTAGTTGGTGAGGGGGCGCCATGAGGGCCTGGTCGCGGAACTGGCAGATCGCACGCCTGCTGAGCACGGCACTCGGGCCTTGGCCCTATGCCTGGGCCTTGGCCATCGCAGTCGGCCTGGGCCTGGGGCCGAGAGGTGGCTGGGCCGTGTTTGAGCTTGCGCTGCTTCCACTCGCCAGCCTGGCCCTGCTACTGCAAGCCTTGACGGGCCTGCGCCAGATCAGCGGGAAGACGATGACTTTGGTGCCTAGGCAGGTCAGCACGGCGCGGACCTGGATGGGGATGCTGGGTTTTGTGGCGCTCAGCCCTCTGTGGATCGATCAGAACGGGCAACTGGGCACGCTGGTGGGGATCGCCGGGCTGCTGCTGATCCCGCTGCACACACTACGCCTGGCGGTGTTTCACCCGCCCGCCATGCGCTGGGTCTGGGCCGGGCTGCTTGCCCTCGTGGCATGGCTGGCTTGGGTTGTTGGGCAGGTGCCCGGGTCAGCGCTTGGTCTATGGACTCTGCATTCATGGGGGTTTGTGATCGCCTTGATGCTTTTAATCCTGATCCTTCATCAGGCGCTCTGGATGCGCTCGATGACAAAGGGGCCCATCGCAACGACCGAGAAAAGGTGGTTGCGAACGCTGCACGATAGGTTTAAGCGTCTGCATCATCTTCCCACCCTGTGGGCCCTGAACGGACTGAACTGGCGCCCGCTGCAAAGCGAGGCTGAAGTGATGCGCAGCCTGATGCTGGTCACCAAGCCCAGTCAGCTGGCCCTGCAGCAGCTCTTGCAGACCTCGCTCTGGATCAGCGTGGTCCTGGTCCTGGACCTGTGGCTCTTCATCACTCAAGGGCCGCCCTTTGGCTTTGTGCTGAGTTGGACCCTGGCGCCGATCATGTACGGCTCTTTGTTGTGGTCGCAACACCTTGCTGGTGAGGAGGGGCATAGAAGCCAGCCTGGCCAGGCGCTGCTGGCGCTGATGCCGCGCGTTCCCGATGCCAAGCGTCGGTCAACGAGAGAGGCACGACTGCAGCTGCGGACCTTGTTGCTGACCCTGGTTCTGCATCTGCTGCTGGCCCTGCTGCTACTAGGCCCTGAGCCCACGATGGCTCCGGTGCTGATGCTGCTGGGCTTGTCGTTGCCCGTGCGGTGGCTAATTGCTGCCATGGCTCGTCGAGGGGCAAGGCGGGCAGGCTTTCATGTGCTGTGGATGCTCAATCTGCTGGGCCTGTTGATGGCGGCGCCTGGTCTGCGGCCCGAGCAGAACAATATGCTGCTCATCGGCACGCTGGCCGGCCTGGGCGGGCTGCTACTGTGGGTCTGGCAAACGTTGACGGGCTGGCGAATTGCCCCGAACCCCGACTAAAGGGGCAACTCCGTGAAATAACGCCCGCCATGGAAGATCAGCGGCTGCGCGCCCTCGCGGTGCGCGGCGCGCTCCACGGCACCCACCAGGATGATGTGGTCGCCCTCTTCGTACTGGCTGCGGTTGGCGCACTCGAACACTGCGGCGCAGCCGGGGATCAAGGGCACGCCGCCGGCGCCCTCCTCAAAGGCCAGACCGGCAAAGCGGTCGATGTCACGGGTGGCGAAGCGCTGGGCCAGTTCGAGCTGCTCGGCGGCCAGGATGTGGATGGCGTAGTGGCTGCCGGCCGCAAACACCGGCATCGAGCCGGCGCGTTTGGACAGGCTCCACAGCACCAGGGGCGGCGTCAGGCTGACGGAGTTGAAGCTGTTGGCCGTGAGCCCCACCAGCCGGCCATCGGCGGCCCGGGCCGTCACGATGGTGACGCCGGTGGCAAACAGGCCGAGCGCGGCGCGGAATTGGTCGGAGCTGGGTGCGTTCACGCCCGGCATTCTCGGGGCACGTAGCATCGCGCGCTCGCCCGTCGTAGGAATCCCCTTGCAGCTCGCCCGTCTTCATCGCCTTGTCGTCATCACCCTGCTGGGCTTCGCCTCCGGCCTGCCCCTGGCCCTCAGCGGTCAGGCCATGCAGGCCTGGTTGACACAGGCGGGCCTGAGCCTGGCCACCATCGGCTTTCTGACCCTGGTGGGCCTGCCCTACACCTTCAAGTTCCTGTGGGCACCGCTGATCGACCGCTTTGACCTGCCGCTGTTCGGGCGTCGGCGCGGCTGGATCGCGCTGACGCAAGCCCTGCTGGCGGCAGCCTTGTGGGCCATCTCTCAGGTGGACCCGGCCAGCCAGCTCGGCCCCTTTGCGGCGCTGGCGCTGCTGATCGCTTTCCTATCGGCCAGCCAGGACGCCGCCTACGACGCCTACCGCGCCGATCTGCTGCCGGCCGAGGAACGCGCCCTGGGCGCCAGCCTCAACACCCTGGGCTATCGCCTGGCCATGATCGTCAGCGGCGGGTTGGCCTTCATCTGGGTGGATGCCAACGCAGGCGGCGGTCTCAGCTGGCCCCAGGTCTACCGCCTGTTTGCCGCGCTGATGGGCGGCGCGGCCTTGCTCACGCTCTTGGCCAGCCCACGCCTGCCTCGTACCGAGCGCCCGCAGACCGATGGCCGCCGCGACCTGATCGGCTTTGCGGCCGTGCTGGTCGCGGTGGGCCTGGGGGTGGCCTTCGTGCAGCAGGGCCTGGCGCCGGCCTTGCAGGCCTGGCTGGCACCGGCCACGCCTTTGGGCGGGCGCTGGGTCGATCTGCTGGTGCTGGCTTGCGGGCTGGCCCTGGTAATTCCGCTGGCGGCCTGGACGGCCCGGCGCGCCCATTACGACACCTTGATGGGCGGGCTGCAGGACTATCTGCGCCAACCGGGTGCGGTGGCCATGCTGGTGCTGATCGTGTTCTACAAGCTGGGCGATGCCTTCTCGGTCAGCCTGCTCACGCCCTTCTTGCTGACCGGCATGCACTTCAGCACTGCCGAGGTGGGCGTGGCCAACAAGGTGTTTGGCCTGTGGCTGAGCATCGGCGGCGCGCTGCTGGGCGGCGCGCTGATGCTGCGCCTGGGGCTGTTCCGCGCGCTCTTGCTGTTCGCCGTGCTGCAGGGCCTGAGCAATCTGGGCTACTGGTGGCTGGCGGTGGCGGGCCAGGGGCAGATGGGATCGGTGAGCGTGCCGGCCTTTGACTGGCTGATCGTCAAGCTGGCCACGGCAACGACCCTGGACGGCGGCCTGCTGGCCGTGATCGCGGTGGACAACCTGTGCGGCGGCATGGGCACCGCGGCCTTCATCGCTTTCATGATGGCGCTGTGCCGCCAGGCCTACTCGGCCACGCAGTTCGCGTTGCTCTCGGCGCTCAGCGCCGTGGGCCGCGTGTGGGTGGGCCCGCTGGCCGGGGTGCTGGCTGAAGGGTTGGGCTGGCCCAGCTTCTTCCTGCTCAGCCTGCTGTTCAGCCTGCCGGCCCTGGGGCTGTTGTTTTGGCTGCGCGGCCCCATTTCGAGCCTGGATTCCGCGAAATGAACACAATCCGCCCCATGGACACCCTGCACCTAGAACACGCCCCCTCCTATGGTTTTGGCCGCTGCGACTGCTGCGGCCCGGCGGCTGCGCCGCAGCGACGCCTGTTCACCGGGCTGCTGCTGGCGGGCGCCAGCGGTGCCGCCTTGGCGCAGCGTGAGGGCGTGCAGGTGGGTGAGCGCAGCAAGTTCACCAAGCTGGTGCCGGCCGAGCAGGTTGAACAAGCCGCCGCCATGCAGTACCAGCAGATGGTGGGCGAGGCCAACCAGAAGCGCGCTTTGCTGCCTGCCAACCACCCCCAGGTGGAACGCCTGCGCTTCATTGCCCAACGCATGCTGCCTTTCACCGAGGAGTGGAACCCGCGTGCCCGGCAGTGGAAGTGGGAGGTCAATGTCATTGCCAGCAAGGAGCTGAATGCCTTTTGCATGCCGGCCGGCAAGATCGCCTTCTATTACGGCATCCTGGCCCAGCTGCAGCTCAGCGACGACGAGGTTGCCGCCATCATGGGGCACGAGATCGCCCACGCGCTGCGTGAACACGCCCGCGAGCGCATGGGCAAGTCCACGGCCACGCGCGTGGGCGCCGGCCTGCTCAGCAGCCTGTTGGGCCTGGGCAATCTGGGCGATGCGGCGATGAACATGGGCGCCCAGTTGCTGACCCTGAAGTTCAGCCGCGAGGACGAGACCGAGGCCGATCTGGTGGGCATGGAACTGGCCGCCCGCGCCGGCTACGACCCGGCAGCCGGCGTGACCTTGTGGGAAAAGATGGGCCGTGCCCACAAGGGCGCTCCGCCTCAGTGGCTCAGCACCCATCCGGCCGGCAAGACCCGTATCCAGGACATTCAAAAGACCACGCCCCAGGTGGCCGGCCTGTTCGCCCGCGCGCCCAAGCCCGAGCGGCGCTTTCCGCCCGCACCGGCGAGCCTGGGCTGACGTCGGCTTGATGCGTCGCCGCGATCTGCTGGCCTCCGCGGCGCTGCCGCTGCCGGCTTGGGCCAGCGCGGCGCCCGAGCGCGTGCTGCGCGTGGGTACCGACATCGCCGAGGTGGGCTTTGACCCACCGCGCGTGTCCGACCGCACCTCGGTCACCATCAACGCGCACATTTTTGAGAGCCCGCTGACCTACGACTACCTGGCCCGCCCGGCCCTGCTGCGGCCACAGACGGCCGCCGCCCTGCCCGAGGCCAGCGAGAACTTCACACGCTGGGTCTTCACGCTGCAGCCCGGCATCTTCTTTGCGGATGACCCGGCCTTCGGCGGCAAGCCGCGCGAGCTGGTGGCGGCCGATTACGTCTACAGCATCAAGCGTTTTTTTGACCCGCGCATCCCCACCGAGCATCTGTTCCATTTCGAGAACGCCGGCATCCTGGGCCTGAGCGAACTGCGCCAGCGGGCGCTGAAGGCCAAGACCGGCCTGGACTACGACGCCCCGGTGGCGGGCTTGCGCGCGCTGGACCGCTATCGCTTTGAGATTCGCCTGGCACGCCCCGCGCCGCGCTTTGTGCAGCTCTTTGCGGTGCCGGGGCTCACCGGCGCGCTGGCGCGCGAGGTGGTCGAACACTACGACGACGAGTTGCCCGCTCACCCGGTGGGCACTGGCCCCTTCATGTTGCAGCGCTGGCGGCGCGGCTCGCAGGTGCGCCTGGTGCGCAACCCGCGCTTTCGCGAGCAGCATTTCGACAGCCTGGCCACCGATCTGAACGCCGAAGACCAGGCCCTGCTCAAGCGCTTGCAGGGCCGCCGCCTGCCCCTGGTGGACGCGGTGGAGGTCAATGTGATCCTGGAGGAGCAGCCGCGCTGGCTGGCCTTCCATGGCGGCGAGATCGATGTGCTGGAGCTGCCTCCCACCCTGGCTCCGGCGGTGATGCCCGGTGGCCGGCTGGCGCCCTATCTGGCGCAGCGCGGTGTGCAGGCGCGGGCCCAGGTGGATGCCAGCGTGCGCCACACCTTCTTCAACTGCGAGGACCCCGACATCGGCGGCCTGCAGCCGGAGCGCGTGGCGCTGCGCCGCGCCATCGCGCTGGCCTACGACAACACCGAGGAGTTGCGCAGCGTCTTCAAGGGTCAGGGTGTGCCGGCGCAGTCCATGCTGGTGCCGGCGGTCTATGGTTTCGATGCCACCCTGCGCAGCGCGGCCGGCAGTGGCGACATGGCCCGCGCCCGGGCGCTGCTGGACACCTATGGCTACCGCGATGTGGATCGCGATGGCTGGCGCGAACACCCCGATGGCCGCAGCCTGACCCTGCGCCTGGCGGGTCTGTCCGACAGCCGCCAGCGCGCCATCAACGAGCTGTGGCTGAAGAAGATGCGGCTTCTTGGCCTGCGCATCGTGTTCGAGCCCGGCCAATTCGGCGAGCTGATCAAGAACTCACTGGCCGGCACCTTGCAGATGTGGAGCTACAGCTGGACCACCAGCCAGCCCGACGGCGACTTCTTCCTGGCCCTGGGCTATGGCCCCAACGCCGGCCAGGCCAATGACGCCCGTCTGGTGCTGCCCGCTTTTGATCGCGCCTACGAAAAACAGCGCGCCCTGCCCGACGGCCCCGAGCGCCTGGCCGCCATGCGCGCGGCCAACCGCCTGATGCTGGCCTACCAGCCCTATCTGCCGCACTTCCATGCGCTGCGCGTGGACCTCAGTCAGCCTGGCGTGGAGGGCTACCGCCGCCACCCCTTCACGCGGGATTGGTGGCGGTATACGGCCAAGGAGTGAGCGGTCGGCGCCGATCCGTCTGCGCCAGCGCACCTCGTGCTCAGTTGCCTCTGCGGCGCAGTTGCTGCGGCGTGAAGCCCACCAAGCGGTGCAGGCTGCGGGTGAAATGCGCTTGGTCATGAAAGCCCAGTTCGAGCGCCAGTTCGGCCAAGGGTGGGCAATCTGCGGCGCGCAGTCGCTGCACCGCGTCTTGGGCGCGGGCGCGTTGCAGCAGCCACTTCGGCGTGACCCCGAGGTAGTCGGCAAACAGCCGCTGCAGCGCGCGCTCGGAAAGCCCCAAGATCGCCTGCAGTTGTTGCGCGCGGATCAGCCCTGGGTCTTGCTGCACGGTGTCGATCAAAGCCCGCAGCCGGGGCAGCCAGGGATCGAGGGGTGGGCGTTGCGGCAGCAGCAGGGCCTCGGCGCGGCGCACGGCCTCGGCGTCTTCCTGAGTCTGCAGAACCCAGGCCTCGGCCTCGGGAACCGGACGATCGAGGCAGGGTGAAGCATCGGTCTGGCTGTCGCTGAAGGCCAGCAGGGGCTGCGTGAGCCAGCTGCGCAGGCCAAAGAAGCGCAGACCATGGACGCGCCCGCTGCCCTGCATGCTGCGCGTGTACACCCCCCGCGCCACGCCATGCAAGGCGGTGGCGCCGGCCTCAAAGACCAGATGCGGATGCGGAAAGGGCAGCACCTGCTGTTGCTCCACCTGGCCCGGCGGCAAGTCCCAGTCGATCAGCCAATGGAAGTCGATCCACGGGGAGAGCTCGGCGCTGGCCGGATAGCGGCGCAGGCGCAGGCCCTTCGGGCCACTCAAGAGGGCGCGCGCATCCAAGGTCGGGTTTTGACAAGACGGCGGGGCGGGCGTGGGCGAGCATGCCGGCATGTGGACCTTCCATCAATCGATCACGCGGCGCCTGGCACTGGCCGGCTGTGCCGCGCTGGCCAGCTCAGCCGCCATGCCTCAAGAACTGAATGCACAAGGACTGTTCGAGATCCAGTTGGACCCAGCCAGCACCTGGGGCGAGGGCGCCCTGCAGCGTCGCGGCTTTCGCAAGCAGTATCGCGGCGCGCTGGAGGGGGAGGCCGTGGGCGAGATGCTGTCGGCCGGGCACCCGCGCCAGGGCGAGGCGGGCTATGTGGCCCTGGAGGTCTTCCGGGGCCGACTGCACGGCCGCAGCGGTGCCTTTGCCGTCGCCCAACTGGGCCTGCTGAGCCAGGGCCTGCCGGAGCTGCGCGCGCCCATCCTGCCCGGATCCGGCCAGGGCGAGCTGCTGGGCATTGCCGGGGAGCTGCGCATTCGCGCGGAGGGCGGAGCCCATTACTACGAGTTGATTGCGCGCCTGCCCTGAGCCCAGTCGGGGTTGCGGATTGCGGTCGGAAGCGGCCTCAGCGCCCGCGCAGCGCCGCGTCCGCCACAAAAGGGTTGCTGCGCCGCTCGGCGCCAAAGCTGCTCTCCGGCCCGTGGCCGGGGATGAAGACTGTCTCATCCCCCATGGGCCACAGGCGCTGGGTGATGGAGGCGATCAGCTGTTCGTAATTGCCCTGCGGGAAATCGGTGCGGCCGATCGAGCCGGCGAACAGCACATCGCCGACAAAGGCACGCTGCGCCGTGGGGCTGTAAAACACCACATGGCCGGGCGTGTGGCCCGGGCAGTGGCGCACCTGCACCGTCTCTTGACCCAGCTGCACGGTGTCGCCATCGGCCAGCCAGCGCGTGGGCGTGAAGTGCTCGGCCTGCGGGAAGCCAAACATCTGGCTCTGCTGCGGCAGGCCGTCGATCCAGAACTGATCGCCCGGGTGCGGGCCAATGATGGGCAGGCCTTGCTCGCGCGCCAGCTGGCCGGTGGCGCCGGCATGGTCGATGTGGGCGTGGGTCTGCCAGATGGCCTTGAGCGTCAAGCCACGCTCCTTCACAGCGGCCAGCAGGCGCGGGATCTCACCCCCTGGGTCGATCAGCGCGGCCTCGTTCGTCTGGTCGCACCAGACCAGGGAGCAGTTTTGTTGGAAGGCGGTGACGGGCAGGGTTTGATAGCGCAGCATGGGTGCGCATTGTTAGCCAGCTCCCCTCTCCTTATTGCAGCCGCAACACACTGGGCAGGTCGGGGCGGTCCAGTCGCAGCAGCGCGTAGACGATGCCGGCCAGGCCGGTGAACAGGCCCAGGCTTTGCAGGGTGCTGGGGCTGCCGGCCAGGGTGCGGTAGCCGCCCTGGGCCTGGGCGCGGGCGATGGCGCGGGCGGCGCGTTGGCGGGTTTGGGCTTGCTGGTGTGGGTCGTCCAGGGCCTCGGCCAGGTCTTGGCCGCAGGCCACCAGACCGAAGTTGCCGCAGCACAGATGGTCCAGCGCGGCGTCGGGCTCGGCCTGGGTGCTGCGGGCGGCGTGCTGCAGGTCTTGCTCCACACCGGGCTCGCCCTGGGCGCGCAGCACGGCGCGCACCAGGCCGATGCCGGGGGCGCCATGGCACCAGGCGCAGGCGCAGGGGCTGCTGGCGCTGGGGCGCAGATCGCGCCAGTTGCGGGCGCCGGGTTCAAAAGCCTGCCGTTCGAATTCCAGCGCGGCCCGGCCCAGGGCCTGGAGTGCCGGCCCGGTTTCAGCGGGGCGCAGACGCGCCAGGGCCAGGGCAAAGCCGGACTGGCCATGGGACAGGCCGGTGAGCACCTTGCCGGCCACGGTGGGGATGGGGCCGGCGGCGCCGGCCTGCTCCAGACGCAGGGCACAGGCCTGGATGCGCAGGCTGCAGGCTTGGGCCAGGGCTACATCGCCCTGGGCCTCGGCTACTTCGCGCACGCTGCTCAGGCACAGCAGGGTGCCGGCCACACCGCCAGCCAGGTCCAGCACTTCGTCGGCGGCCAGGGCGCTCAGGGGGATGCGTTGCACCACGGCGCCGGCCAGTTGCAGGGCACTGCGGTCGCCGCACAGGCTGGCGATGCGCGCCAGCGCATAGGCCACCGAGGGGGCGCCGCTGATGCCGCCCAGGGGCTGCTCGTCCAGCTGCGTCAGGCCCAGGGCCAGATGGCGCTGGGCGGCACGGCGCAGGGCCTGGAAGCGCTGGCCCTCCGGCCCTTGCTCCAGATAGGCCAGGCTGAGCGCCACGCCGGCCACGCCTTCGCCCAGCCAGGGCGGCAGGGGCTGCCAGCCGATGCGGTTCTCTTCGGCCACCAGGCGCGGCTGGATCCAGGTGGCGGAGCCGTCGCGCCCCCAGATGGCGCGTGCGGCCAGCTCGTCACCCAGGGCCTGGGTGGCGCGTTGCAGGGCGGCGGCGTCCAGTTCAGCGGGCGTGGCAGGGGTGGCGGATGCCGGGTCAGCCTGGGGCTGCGCGGCGTCGAGCGGGCGCAGCAGCGCGCTGGCGATGAAGTCCAGCTCGCGGCGCAGGTCGGGCTCGCCGAAATCCTGCAAGCGTTGCACCAGGCGCTGCATGCCGGCCTCCATCAGGTAGCCGCTGATGGGCGCATGGCCGTCGAGGTGCAGCACGGCCTGGTCCACCGGGCTGTGGAAGTGCGGCACATCGCCCTGGGCCATGGCCCGGCGTTCGGCGGCCAGCAGGGGCCAGATGCTGGGTGCCTGTTCGCGGTTCAGCAGCGGGCGGGCCAGGGCCTCCATCAGCAGGCTGCGGTCCACGCCTTCTTGGCAGAGTTCGGGGGCATTGAGGCGGTTCAGAAGCGCGGTGTAGACCAGGGTGCCACGAAAGATGAAGCGGGCCTCGCAGCGGGCAAAGCCGCTGAGCACGCCGCCCGGCGCGCACCAGGCTTGGCGCCGCGCCATGGCATGGCGGGCCATGCGCTCGAAGCCGCGTTGCAGCGCAGCGCCCTGTTCGCGCACGGCCACGCGTCGGCCCTGGAACATCAGCTGGTGCGCGCCATCGCCCACGGTCAGGGGCTGGAACTCGCGGCGCATGCTGTCCTGACCCAGATCGACCCAGTGCGACTGGCGGGCTTGCGTGAGCGCGCCGTCACCGGGCGAGAGCCCACCCAGTTCGACCCAGAGCTCGCCCTCCTGTCGCGCATCGGGCAGCAGGCCGCAGCCCAGCACCGAGGCCGCCAGGGTCTGGCGGGCCCGCAGTTCGGCGTCGGAGTAGTCCTCTTCCAGGTCGCGGGCGCGCTGGTGGCAGACGGTCTCCAGATCGATCAGCACCGGCTGCTCGCCCACGGCGATGACGTTGCCCGAGTGGATGTCGGTGATGTCCAGCAGATGGGCCAGGCAGAGCAGGGCCCCGCCGCGCTCGAAGTAGCGCTCGACCTGGGCGGCCTCGTGCACCGGCTGCGCCACCACGCCCTGCACCCAGCCGTAGTCGGCGCGCGCCAAGGTGGCAGGAAGCTGCAAGTCGTCGGCCGCGCCTTCTTGGCGCAGTTGCTCGAGCAAGGCGGCAAAGGCCTGGTCCAGGCTCAGAGGGCGTGGCTTGTAATAGAGCGACAGGCCGCTGGCGAAGTCCAACCGGGCCACCTCGCGGCCGCCGCGATGGGGGTCGCCCAGGCCGGTCTGCAGGCCCACGGGCTGGCCCGCGGCAGCGGCCCCGAAGCGCTGCTCAAGGGCCGGGGCATCGGCCTGCCAGCGCAGCAGCAGCTCGGCGCTGGCCGCCACCCAATGCAGGGCCGCCAGGGCCATGGAGCGGGTCATGGCGGCGTGTTCCATCCAGAAGTCGGGCTGGGCGGCCTGCTGCAGCACGCGGGCGTAGCAGCCCTGGGGCTGAGCGGCGCGTTGTGCTTCCAGCAAAGCCGCCAGGCTGGGGCCGCTGAACTCGCACAGGCGTGCGGCCAGGCCGCGCAAGCAGCCGAGGCGCAGGGCGGGCACGGAGGCGACCGGCTGGCCGGCCAGCGCGGCGTCCAGGCGCTGCTGGGCACGCAGCAACCAGGGTGCCAACACCTCGGCAAAGGGCAGCTGCGGACGCAAGGTGCTCAGCTGCGTGTCCGCCGCAGGCTCGCAGGGACCCAGGGCTTCGGCCACCAGGGTGAACTCCGGGGGCAGAACTTGCTCGGGGCGGGGCCCCACGCGGCCCAGCAGGCGGCGCACCTCGGTCTCCTGCAGGCCGTCAAAGCGCAGGCGACGGGCCATGCGCTGGGGGTCGTCTTCGGCGGCCAGATGCAGCCAGGCGGCCCAGCGTTGCTCGGCTTCGTCTTCGGCGCCTGCCTGGGGCACAAAGGCGCCGCTCAGGCGCTCATCCAGCGTGCTGGCGCGGGCCCAGAGCGCGCGCAGCCAGTCGTTCGAAGGGGTCGAGGCGTGCATCACGGAGCTCCGGTTTCTGGGGCGGCAGCGGTGTCGTTCTGGGCCGCCATCAGGCGTGCGTAGTGGCCCTGGCGTTGCATCAGCTCCTCATGCCGACCCTGCTCGACGATACGCCCGGCTTCCATCACCACGATCTGGTCCGCATGGCGGATGGTGCTCAGGCGGTGGGCCAGCACGATGCGGGTGCAGCGCAGGGTGGCCAGGGCGGTCTGGATATGGCGCTCGGACAGGCTGTCCAAGGCGCTGGTGGCTTCGTCCAGCACCAGGATGCGCGGGCGGGCCACCAGGGCGCGGGCCAGGGCCAGGCGTTGGATCTGCCCGCCCGAGAACGTGGCGCCGCCGCTATGCAACACGGTTTGGTAGCCCATGGGCAGGGCGGCGATGTCGTCGTGGATGGCCGCCTGGCGGCAGGCCGCTTGCACGTCTTCCAGCGTGGCCTGTGGGGCGCTCAGTCGCAGGGCATCGAGCAGACTGGCTCCCAGCAGCTCGGGCCGCTGCGACACCACGCCCACCTGGCGGCGCAGGCTGCCCAGGTCCAGGCTGCGGATCTCGTGGCCGTCAAAGCGCAGCTCGCCGCTGCTGGGCAGATAAAGGCCCGCCATCAGGCGTGCCAGGGTGGACTTGCCCGCCCCAGAGGCCCCGACCACGGCCACAAAGCTGCCGGGCTGGACCTGCAGATCGATCTGCTGCAAGACCTCCTCACGCAGCGGCGAGAAACGAAAGCCCACGCCGCGCAGGCTGAGCGCACCGCTGAGGACCGGCGCACTGGGCAGAGCCTGGCCCTGCTGCTGCTCGGGCGGTGCCTGCAGCACATCGTTGATGCGTTCCATATAGGCCCCCAGCAGGCCGAGCTGGCCCACCGTGGCCGCCAGGCCGGCGATGGGCGCCAATGCCCCCACGGCCAGCGCATTCAGGCTCAGCATCTGACCCAGGCTGAGCTGGGCCTTGAGCACTTGGTCCACGCCGTAGAACAGCAGCAGCAGAGGGCCGGCTGTGCGCAATGCGGCGCTCAGGGCTTCCAGGATGGCGTCCATCCAGCCGCGTTGGCGCTCGATGGCCAGGGCGGTGTCGAACAGCGCATGCCATTGCGCCTCGACGCGCCGCTCGGCCCCCGATGCCTTGACGGTTTCCATATTGGCCAGCAGCAGGGACTCGTACTCGGCGCGGGCCGACTGGCTGGACTGGGAACGGCTCAGCAGTTCCGCACGGCGCCGCCGCGTGACCAGGAAGATCGCCAGTTGCAACGCGCCCAGCACCGCCACGGCCAGGGCCATGCCCGGCGAGGCCCAGGCCAGCAGCAGCGCGTAGCTGAGCAGCAGGCTGCTGTCCATCAGGCCGGAGAGCAGGGCCGCGCTCAGCACTTGGCGCACCACCGAGTTGGCCTGCAGGCGCATCATCAGATCGCCCGCCGTGCGGCGCACAAAGAAGCCATAGGGCAGGCGCATCAGATGGCCCATCAGGCGCCGGCCCAGGTCGGCATCCAGGCGTTCGCGCAGGTCCAGCAGCAGGCGCCCGCGCAGCAGGCCGACCAGCGGATGAGCGAGCACCAGGCCCAGTGCGCCCAGCCCCAGCAGGCGGGCCAGGTCGTGGTTGGCAGTGGGGATCACCTGATCCACCAAGGCCCCGGTGAGCAAGGGCAGGCCCAGGCCCAGAGCCTGCAGGGCCAGGCAAGCCAGTGCGATCTGCGCCCACTGGCCGGAGCGCCACGCCAGGCGCGCCAGGCCCAGCAGGCCGCCGCGCTGCGGCTGGCCGTCGGCCACAAAGCCCGGCCCGGGGCTGAACACCAGGGCCGTGCCGGAATAGGAGGCGCAAAGCGTGGTGGCGTCCACATGGCAACGCCCACGCGCCGGATCGAGGATCAGGGCACCACGGGCGTCGGCCCGCAGCAGCAGCACGAAGTGGCCGCCTTCCCAATGCAGGATGCTGCCGCGCGGCAGCTCGCCCAGATGGGCGGTGGGCACTGCGTGGCCGCTGGCGTCCAGGCCCAGGCTGCGCGCCGTGCGCACGATGTCCAGGGCGGTCACGCCATCGCGACCGCCATCCAACATGGTGCGGATCTGCGCCAGCGGCAGATGCTTTCCATGGGCGGCCAGGGCCATGCTCAGGCAGGCGGCGCCGCAGTCGGCACGTTCCATCTGCAGCACGGGGCGGATGCGGCGCGGCCAAGGGCGTTGAGCCCCGCTCACGCCATTCAGCAAGGGAACGGTCGTGTTCATGCTCAAGCTCCTGGCCGGGGTGATGGGGGCTCAGCCCCAGCAGCAGACGGTCACGTCGGCGACGGTGACGCGCGGCGACTTCTCGCCCGGGCGGGCACCGGCGATGCCTTTGAGTTGGGCGTCGCTCAGGCCGGTGGAGGCCAGGTTGAAGCGGGCGGGCAGGGTCTTGGTGGTGTTCATGATGAGGTCCTTGAATGAGAGGAAAAGCGGTGGGGACCTGAGGCTCAGCCCCAGCAGCAGACGGTCACGTCGGCGACGGTGACGCGCGGCGACTTTTCGCCCGGGCGGGCACCGGCGATGCCTTTGAGTTGGGCGTCGCTCAGGCCGGTGGAGGCCAGGTTGAAGCGGGCGGGCAGGGTCTTGGTGGTGTTCATGATGAGGTCCTTGAATGAGAGGAAAAGAGGTGGGGACCTGAGGTTCAGCCCCAGCAGCAGACGGTCACGTCGGCGACGGTGACGCGCGGCGACTTTTCGCCCGGGCGGGCACCGGCGATGCCTTTGAGTTGGGCGTCGCTCAGGCCGGTGGAGGCCAGGTTGAAGCGGGCGGGCAGGGTCTTGGTGGTGTTCATGATGAGGTCCTTGAATGAGAGGAAATGAGAGGAAAAGAGGTGGGGGCCTGAGGCTCAGCCCCAGCAGCAGACGGTCACGTCGGCGACGGTGACGCGCGGCGACTTTTCGCCCGGGCGGGCGCCGGCGATGCCTTTGAGTTGGGCCTCGCTCAGGCCGGTGTGGGCCAGGTCGAAACGGGCGGGGGCGGTGGCGTTGGTCAGGGTCAGTGGCTTGGTCATGATGGGCTCCGGAAGGTTTAGGTTGGTAGGCCCAGCCGCGTCGCGTACCTGTTTTTCTTGGGCCTTGCGATTCGGCTGGGACGGAACGAATCTTCAAAGCGCGCCGTTTCAGTCCCGTTTCGTGCAAGAGGCTGTTGTGTTTCAAATGTTCGGGCGTGGCGGGCGGCTAGCATCCCGGCCCTTTTTCAAGGGGGCCGGGATGAGCGGTGCGCGAGGACGGGTGTGGGGCGGCGCGGTGCTCGCACTGCTGGGCTTGGCCGCAGGGCTGGCACTGCAGTGGCGCCCGGTCGCCGAGCCCATTGAAGTCGGGGTTGAGCGCCCTGCCGGCGCGCGGCCGCTGCCGTTGCTGCCTGCGTCCGCTGCGAGCCCGGCCTCAGGGATCACGACGGCGCGAGCCCCCGCGCAGGTCGCCAGCGTCGCAGCCCCCTCGGATCCGGCGGCCAAGATCGGCTCGGAGGGGTATGGCCCGCATGTGCAGCGTGCGCTGGACAGTGGGGACGCGGCGCAGGCGCTGGAGGCGGCGAACTGGATCGCCCAGTGCAAGCCCGAGTTCGACGTGGAGGCGGCACTCAATGGCACGCACCCGAAGTACCGGATCCAGGTGGCCGATGAGGTGCGGGCGGAGTGGATTGAACGCGAGCGCCTGACCCAGCGCCTGTGCCAGACCCTGACCCCGGATTTGCTGGCCCAGCACCGCGCCCTGGCCCAGCGCGCCTTCGAGGCCAAGCTGCCCGGTGCCGGTCTGGCGCTCTACAAGACCTTGCCGCGCGAGGAGCGCAATGAGAGCGAGCGCGCGCTGGCGCTGCGGGCGTTGCGGGCCGATGCGGAACGCGGCGAGGCCCTGGCGGTGCCGGTGTTGGCGCTGGCCGATCTGGGTCTGCCGCGCGGTGAGCAGCTGGGCTATCAGCGTCTGCTCAAGCAATTGGTGCTGCGCAAGATCTTGCCGGCGATGAATGCGGCCATGCGCTTTGATCGACCGGCGCCGCCCTTCTCGGTGCAGGAAGAGGACGAGGCCTCAGCGCTTGCGCAGCGCCTGTTGCCGCGCTTCAGATTGGGGGGCTGAAGGGTCGGCGCCGACGGCTGGACTCAGCGCAGCAAGGGGTTGCGCGGCGGCTCGCCCTTCTTATTGCAAACCGCGTCAGTGACCTGCCGGCCCAGCACGCTCACCACCACGCCCAGCGAGCAGTTGAATTCCTGGCCCGAGCGGGTGCGTGCTTGGTAGCGCGTGGAGCCGCCTTCGTCGCCGCGGTTGCTGATGGTGATGTCGGCGGCGCTCACGCCCAGCGCAAAGGCGGTGCGTTGGACGATCACGTCATTGCCGACGAGGGTGGAGGCACAGCCGCTCATCAAGAGGGCGAGCGAGAGCGAGGTCAGGGTGGCGCGGGAAAGCATGTGGCTTCCTTTCTGGTGGGGGGACGGGGTTGGATGGGGTCTAGCGCCGACCGCCGGGCCGCCAGCGGCTGGCGCGCAGCGTGTGCGTGCTCAGACCCTGGGCCAGCAACCATTCGGCGGCGGTGGCCCGTGCGGCTTCGGGGGGCAAGGGCAGCACGCCGGCCATGCCCTCACAGCGGCCGTCAGCGGCGAGCACGAAGCCCAGCAACCACCAAGGGCTGGCCAAGGAACTGGGTGGCGGCGTCGGGCAGTCCCGGGCCGGCCAGTGGGCTTGCACAAAGGCACTGGGCGAGCGGGCGTCGGCGGCACGGGCGACGTCTGCGAGCGGCGCCATGTGGCTGTGGAAGCGCAGCACTTGCACACGGGCGAACAGACCGGCCCGGTGATAGGGCTCGTCCAGCGCGAAGCGCTGGGCAAACGCTGCGCTGGGGGCGCGGATCAGGTGCAAGCTGCCGGCATGGCGCCGGCCGTCGGCCGAGAGCAAGGGGCCGCGGAACAGCAAGCGGTCGGCGAAGCGGTCCATGTAGTCCCAATGGACCTGGGCCAGGGTCATCAACTGCGTGTCGACGCCCTCGGCGTCCTCGGCCAACACGAGGTAGTCGCCGGCGCTGTTGGGCTCGCCGGCACTGTGGGGCGTGTACAGCGACAGGGACAGCGCCAGCAAGGTGGCGAGGGGGGTCTTCATCGCAGATGCCCCAAGAGCAGGATGAGCAGCCCGATCTGTGCCAGCAGGCTCAGCCCATGGGCGCCCTGACGCAGCGGCAAACGGCGTGTGAACAGGGCCCAGGCGTGCACGGCGCGGGCCAGCAGGAAGAGCGCGCAGCAGACCGTCAGGGCGGTGCTGGCGCCAGGAGCCAGCAGCGCGAAGGCCAGGGCCAGCAGCCCGAAGAGCGTGCTCTGCTCCAGGCAGTTGCCATGGGCGCGCATGGCGGCCAACAGGTCCTTGTGGCCGCCGTCACCGAAGCTGACGCGGTGGCGCAGGCGCAGGCGGGACACGTGGAGCGACAGGCCGGTCAGCAGCACGGCCAGCAGCACCAGGGTGATGGCCACGGTGGCGGCGGCCGTCATGGCAGGGCTCGCGTGCATACCGCGCGGCGGCGGCTGGGAGTCCGACAGGGGCCGTGGCCAGCTTGTGGCCGAGGGATTGTCGACTTGGGGATGGGTTCGGTCTGCATGGGCGACTCCGGGGTGGGTAGCTCAGTGGTGGGTGGTCAAGAAGGGGCCCAGCGCGGCCCACACGGCCTCCGGCGCTTCCCATTGCGGCCAGTGCCCCACGCTCTCCAGTCGGACGAGGTCGGTGTCGGGGCGCAGCCTCAGGAAGGCGTCGGCCATGTGGCGGCCGGAGTTGGGGTCGGCCGACCCGTTGACGAGTCGCAGCGGCGGGCACTGTGGACTCAGCAGGGGCTTGAGCAGCCGTTCCTGCAGGGTCAGGCGCTCGCGCCAGAAGGCGCCGACGCGGTGCGCAACCTGCCGACCCTGCTGGTGCTCCAGCAAGGTCCAGAAGTCGTCCAGCAGGTCGGGCTCTGGCGGTGTGGCAAAGAGGCCGCGCACGGTGCGCTCGAAGGCGGTGCGCGAGAGTTGCGGGCCGATCCACCCGCCCAGGGGTGAGGCCAGCAGGCGCTGGATCCAGCGCGGCCGATAGGCCTGCGGGCACAGGCCGCCGTTCAGCAGCACCACGGCCCGCACCCGCAGCGCGCAGGCGCCCTCCTGGATGCGCGCCAGCAGTTCCTGTGCCACGCTGACCCCGAGGTCGTGTGCCACCAGGCTCACTTCGTCGACACCGTGGGCCTGCAGCAGGTCGAGCACCATGTCGGCGTGATCGCCGAGGGCGTAGCTGGCATGCAGGGGCTTGTCGGAGAAGCCCAGTCCTAGAAAGTCAGGCGCCAGCACCTGTCCGCTTTGAGTCAGTCGAGCCCAGAGCGGCGCCCAGTCAAACGAGCCGGTGGGGTAGCCGTGCAACAGCAGTCGGGCTGCGCCCTGCCCGCCTTTGGCCACAAAGATGCGCCGGCCCCGCCAGCTCCAGCTGTGGCCGCGCGCCAACCAGGTGTCGAGGTCCTTGCCCATGTCCGCCGAGGCCGTCGCGCAGTGCGCGGCGCAGTGAAAGTGGCGGCCATTCTTGAGGGCCTCTGACACGGCCACCAGTGTCCGAAAGGGCAGGCTGCCCGAAGGGGCAGGGCCTGTTCACCTCCATGGAAGTCAGCGCTTCCTTAGGCCCGAAGCCCCGGCAAACCGATGCGGGCCTGGCCCAGGAAGGCCCGCAGGGCGGCCGGACGCACAGGCTTGACGAGCACCGGCCAGGCGAGCGATTGCGCCGCGAGTTGCTTGGCCTCGTCCGCATCGCCCGTCAACAAGAGCGCGGGCCGTGCCGAGCCGGCTGCCTGCAGCGAGCGCAGCCATTCCAAGCCGTTTTGCTCACCCGGCAGACGCAGATCGACCAGCAGGGCGTCGGCCGCGAAGCCGGCATCCAGTTGCGCCTGGGCATCGGCCGCTTGCGCGGCGATTTGGACGCTGCAACCCCAGGTCTGCAGCAGCTCGCTCAAGGCGCGCTGGCTGTTCAGATCGTCGTCCACCACCAGAACCCTGAGGTCCTGCAGCGCGCGCGGCGGCGCGGCGCCGGGCGCTGCTGCTTGTGGGTCGAGCGGCGCCAGGGTGGCGAGCGGCAGGCGCAGGCTGAAGCGACTGCCCACGGCGGGCGTTGAGTGGACCTCGATGGGGATCGCCAGCAACTCGCACAGGCGCCGCACGGTGGCCAGGCCCAAGCCCAGGCCCTGCCGCCGGTCGCGCTCCGGATTGCCGACCTGGAAGAAGTCGTCGAACAGGCGGGGCAAGTGCTCGGTGGCGATACCGATGCCGGTGTCCTGCACGCTCAGCACCAGCGTTTGCTCCTGCACCTGGCCCAGCACGTCGATTTGCCCCTGGGCGGTGTAGCGAATGGCATTGGAGACCAGGTTGGCGATCACCCGTGCCAGCAAGGTGGGGTCGCTGTAGACGGCCACCTCGGGAAGGTCCAGCGCCAGCTGCAGGCCCTTGATGCGCGCCAGTGCCCGGTAGGGCCGGCAGGCGTCCTCCACCAGGGCGCGCAGCGGTGTGGGTGCGCCCTGGACCTGGACTTGGCCGAGGTCCAGGCGCGTGACTTCCAACAAGTCATCCACCACCTGCGCCATGCCCTCGACGCACTCGGTCAGATGGCCCGCCACCCGATGCACCTCGGACAGGGAGCGCGACTGCTGCAGGGATTCGGCCAGCAGGCCCAGGGCATGCAGGGGTTGGCGCAGATCGTGATTGGCTGCCGCGAAAAAGCGCGAACGGGCCGTTGTGGCCGCTTCGGCGCGCTGTCGCGCCGCCTCGCTGTGCTGGTACTCGCGCTGCAGGGCCTCCACCAGCTCTTGGGTGCGCTGGCGCTGTTCCCGCATCTCGCGCATCAGGCGCGACTGCCGCTGGCCTTGCACCACCGCATAGAAGCCGAACAGCAGCAGCAGGCCGCCCATCAGCGCATGGGCCAGATCGGCCGCGAGCACATCGCGCAGGCCCAGCGGTGCCAGGACCAGGACCACATGGGCCAGCAGCACCCGCTCGAAGCCCTGCAGCCGCAGCGCACCGCCCAGGGCCACGGCGGCCAGGGTGATGTGCAGCACCGACTCCACCAGCATGGCCTGCGGCCCAGCGGGTAGCCAGGCGGCAAAGGCGCCCAGGGCGCCCCATTGCCCCGCATGCAGCGCCGTGCTGGCCAACCAGGGGCCGCACCAGCTTTGGGCGCGCTCAGGGCTCAGGGGCTGACGACTCCACCGCCACACCGCCGCCAGGCGCGCCAGGGTCAGCAGCAGGAAGGCCGCGATCCAGATCCACAACCAGGGACGCTGCGATGGCGCCAGCGCCTGGTGCAGGACCGCCGAACTCAGCACGGCGGGGAAGGCACTGGCCGGTGCCGCGAGCCAGGTGCTGCGCAGCTGGAGGTCCAGGGTTTCCGGATCGGTGTGTGGGGTGCTCAAAGCAGACCCAGCTCGCGGGCCCGCACCACCAGATGCGTGCGATTGCGGGCCTGCAGTTGTTCGAACAGTGCGGTCACATGCAACTTGACCGTGCGCTCCGCAATGCCCAGGTCATCCGCGATCTGCTTGTTCAAACTGCCCTTGGCGATGCCTTGCAACACCGCCAGTTGTCTGGGAGTCGGGCCGGCGCGCGCAAGCGAGGAGGGGCTGGCGGGGAACCATTCGCCCCCGGCGATCAGGGTGTCGATGGCCCGCAGCATTTGGTGAACCGGCGCGGACTTGCCCAGGCATCCGGCGGCGCCCGCGGCGCGGGCGCGCTGCGCCAGCCAAGGCTCTTCGTCACCGGAGATCAGCGCCCGTGCCAGCAGCGGATGTTGGCGTCCGAATGTCAGCAGGCCTTGCAGGCCGTCCGCGCCCTCGGCCAGACCGAGCCGGTAGTCCAGCAGCAGCAAGTCCAGCTGCGGCTCGCGGGCGGCCCGCGCCAGTCCCTCCTGCAAGGTGAGGGCGTGCTGCACCCGCAGGCCCGGCCGCGCGCTTTCCAGCGCATGGGAAAAGCCCAGGCCGAACAGGGGGTGGTCATCAACAAGCAGGAGGTTCACGGTGGGGCGATGGGGTGGCCTGGAAATTGTCGGTCGACCCGCAGATGCCCGTCCTGCCCTTTGGGGCAGGTGGACGCTTCCCGCCCCGGGGGTTTCCAGGAGAGAGCCAGGCCCAGAGGCCCGCTCCAATGCAGCCCTTGCTCAGAGGATCCGCCCATGACTCTCGCCTTCACCCCCGCCCAGACCCCCACCCTGCCGCAGCAGGACAGCGCCGAACAGCAGTCGGCGCGTGCCTTTCAGTTGTCGCTGGCGCGCACCGAATACAACTACATGCGCAGCTATCTGGAGGCCGTGCCGCTGTCGGCCGACCTCCCCAGCGAAGAGAAATTCAGCCTGGATTACGAGGCCAAGGTGCTGCAGGTCTTCGTGCCGTTGGCGGAGAACTTCAAGAGCGCCGTGATGATGCTGCTGGAACGCGAGCTGCAGGGCGATTTGCCGACGGCGCAGATCGAGGCGGTGCGCGCCGCCTACGACAAGATGAAGCAGGACTTCAGCCTGCTGCACCCGCTGCGCGACATCAAGGAGTTTGAGGCCTTCATCCACGCGTTGGCCGATCTGCCCAAGGCGCTCGAAGGCCTGGTGCGCATCCCCGGGGACCTGGCCAAGATGGCCAGCGGCCTCAAGCAGGTGTTCGACGACTTCATTGCCAACGGCCCCACGGCCTTCCTGAAGAACACCTTGTTCGACATGCTGAGTGAGAGCCATGGGCGCAATTACCTGCAGGCGCAGACTGAAGGAGATTACGAGAAGCTCTTTGTCTCGCTGCCCAAGCCGCTGATGCTGTCCATCGCGCCTCAGCCTTGGATGCCGCAGGATGGTCGCAAGCCTTGCGAGCAGGACTGGTTCTTTGGCTGGCTGCAGACGGCCGGCTTCAACACCACCAATCTGCGCGGGGTGGTGCTGGAAGCCGAGCCCGAAGCCGGCAAAGCGGTGCGGCTGGCCGATCTGCAGCGCAAGTTCCCGATCACCGACGCCATCCTGCAGGGCGTGCTGGGCGATGCCCATATCACGCTGGAACAGGCCGCCCGCGCGCACCGGCTCTATGTGTGCGACTACGCCATGCTGGAAGGCGCCAAGGCCGACCCCGTGCACGGCGAGCCGCGCTATATGGCGGCGCCCATCGCTTTGTTCTACTGGAATCCGCAGGCGCCGGCTGGTTACCCGGCCCAGCCCGATGGCGTGCTGCAGCCCATCGCCATCCAGTTGGCGCAGGCCCACGACCCCGAAGCCGCGCCCTTGTTCACGCCCAATGACTGCGCGAGCGCCAACGACCCCAAGGGCCTGAAGTGGCGCATTGCCAAATACTTTGTGAATGTGGTGTGTGCGATCCAGCATGAGTCGGTCGCGCACCTGGGCGACTGCCATCTGATCATCGAGCCCATGGTGGTGGCCGCGCACCGCCAGCTGGCGCTGCAGCACCCCTTGCTGAAGCTGCTCAAGCCGCACTTCCGTTTCACCATCAACATCAACGACTCGGCCATCCATAGCCTGATCATTCCGGGCGGCGTGGTGGCCACCAATGTGGGGCCGGCCATCGAAGACACCCTGCGCCTGGTGGGCGAGGCCCACCGCGCCTGGCGCTGGGACGAGAACAACCCCGAGCGCGTGTTCCGCCTGCGCGGCCTGCAAGCGCTGCCGCAGTTCGCCTTCCGCGATGACACCCTGCTGCTGTGGGCCGCCATCAAGCGCTTTGTGGCGGGCTATCTGCGCTGCTACTACCGCAGTGACGAGGACGTGCGCTCGGACGCCGAGCTGCAGGGCTGGATCCATGAGCTGACCGCGCCGCAGTACTGCGGCTTCCAAGGTCTGGGCGGTTTGACGCCGACGGGCGACCCCGCACGGCCCTGGCGCCTGGACAGCCTGGACTACCTGATCGAGATGGTGGCGCAGATCATCTACACCGCCGGCCCGCAGCACGCGGCGGTGAACTATGCGCAGTACCCGCTGATGTCCTATATGCCCAGTGTGGCCGGCACGATCTACAGCCCGGCCCCCACGCGCAGCCAGGTGCTGACGGACGAGAAGGACTGCCTGGCCTGGTACCCCCCGCTGGATGTGGGCCTGTACACCTTCTCCTTCGAGTACCTGCTCAGCGGTGTGCAGTACGACCGCTTCGGTCACTACGAGAGCAACCCGCGCGTGCCCTACTTTGAGGACCCGCGTGTGCAGCCCCTGGTGGCCGATTTGCAGGATGCGCTGGCCCTGGCCGAGATCGAGATCCGCCGGCGCAACCAGGCCCGCCCGGTGGACTACCCCTTCCAGCTGCCTTCGCAGATCCCCAACAGCATCTCCATCTGACCGCCTACAGGGCCGGGCTGCGCCCGGTCCTTCACCCTCTGGGAACTCGAGGGGCTCGGGGAGCCTTATGAGTTCTGGCAGTAGCGCGCCCGGCCCTCGCGCTTGGCGCGGTAGAGGGCCTGGTCGGCGCTGCGGATCAGGGTCTCGGGGCGACTGTCCGCCTGGGCCACCAGGGTGCTGATGCCGATGCTGATGGACACCACCGAGCTGACGCTGGAGCGCGCGTGGGGGATGCGGCAGGCAGCCAGGCGGCTCAGGCAGTCTTGGGCAATCAGCGCTGCGGCGGCGGCGTCGGTCTGCGGCAGCAGCAGCGCGAATTCTTCGCCGCCATAGCGCGCCACCAGATCGGTGCCGCGCGCGCCGGCCAGGCTGAGCACCTGGGCCACGGTCTGGATGCAGGCGTCGCCTTCCAGGTGGCCGTAGTGGTCGTTGAACTGCTTGAAGTGGTCGATGTCCACCATCAGCAGGCTGAGCGGATGCTCGTGGCGCTGGCTGCGGCGCCATTCCAGCGCCAGGCGCTCGTCAAAGGCGCGGCGGTTGGCAATGCCGGTCAGACCATCCTTCATGCTCATCAGGCGCAGCGCCTCGGTGCGCTGGGCCACCTTCTCTTCCAGGCTCTCGTAAAGACGGGCGTTGACGAGCGAGATGGCGGCCTGGGTGCACAGCAGCTCCAGGGTCTGCTGCTGCTTGGTGGTGAAGGCGTTTTCCAGCAGGTTGTTTTCCAGATAAACCAGGGCCACCAGGCGGCCCTGGGCCTGCACCGGCATGCACAGCACCGATTTGGGTTGGTGCCGGCGCAGATAGCCGGTGTGGGCAAAGCGCGGGTCTTGGGCGGGCTGGTTCACCACCAGGGTCTGGCGGGTGAGCTGCACGAATTCCAGCAAGGCCAGGGGCAGCACATCGCTTTGCTGCACCAGGGCCTGGTTCAGGCGCTGATGCTCGAGCGCCTGGCCGGCGCGGCCGCCGCCCAGGGCTTCCAGGATGAGCACGCCCTCGTCGGCGCGCACGATGGCGCCCAGCTCGGCGCCGGCGGCTTCCAGCAGCAGGCTCAGCATCTGGTCCAGCAGGCTGCCCAGCTGGATTTGCTGCGAGAGCGCCAGATAGGCCTTGAGCAGGGCTTGCAGGTCCAGTTGGCCGACCGGGTCGGTGCCGATGCGCAGGCTGCTGCCGTGCAGACTGCTGCTGGCCGCCAGACTGCTGCCGGCGCGGCGGTGTGCCGCCACGCCAAAAGCCAGCTGCGGCCATTGCTCCTCCACCTGCCGGCATTTGGCCAGGGCGCCCCAGCGCCGGTAGTGGAAGTGCGCCTCGCGGATGAACTGGGCGGCGAGCTGCTTTTGATCCTGGGCGCGCCAGAACTGCGCATAAAGCTCGTTGGCCAGCGCCTCCTGGCAGGGGAAGTCGGCCTCGGCTGCGGCTTCGATGGCCTGGGCGTAGTGGCGCATGGCGGCACGCTCGTCGCCGCTTACGCGCGCCCATTCGGCGGCGATCAATAACTGCTTGTGGCGGAAATTGGCCTCGCAGCCTTGCGCCCAAAGCTCGAACTGCGCCAGCCAGGTCGGGGTCTGCGTGGCGTCGAGCTCGGGTGCGGTGAAGCCCGCGCGCAGCTGGCCCAGGGCGACGAAGAAGCAGGCCTCGACCCAGGTCGGGCTGTCGGGCATGCACTGCGCGATCAGCGGCAGGTTGGCCGCGCACAGGCGCCAGCCTTCCGGGTCGTCCATCAAATAGGCGTGGCGCAGCCGGGCCGAGCTGTAGAGCGCCAGCGGGATGGAGGGCGTGCGGTAGTCGCCGGCAAAGAAGTCGCTGCTGCTGCAGTCGGCACTGTCAAAGCTCAGCGCGTCGGTGCTGCGGCCGCGCAGCGCCAGCACGGGCTGCAGCACGCCCTGGCGCAGCATGGCCTCAATGGCCGGCTGCTGGCTGCGCTGCAGGAAGCGCAGGCCGCGTTCGCATTCCACCTCCAACTCGTCCAGCGGCGTGCCTTGCACAAAGCGATTGACGGCGCGCAGCAGCGCACAGAAACCGGACGACAGTGGGTTGATGCCGTCTTGCCCCATCTCCAGGCCGCGGTCCAGCAGCGGCAAGGTGTTGGCCAGCGGCTCGCCCCAGTGTTGGTAGAAGGGCGCGAAGTACTGGTAGACGGTGATGCGGAAGTAGCGGTTGTCGCGCTGCTCGGCCAGGCGCAGCGCCAGCTGGCCCATGGCGTAGATGCGCGGATAGGGCGTCTTGGCGGCCGACATGGCTGTCAGGTAGGCCACATAGGCCACGCAGCTGAGGTCGCACTGCCCGTGTTGCAGGGTGGTGCGCACCATCCGGCAGGCGTTGAGCAGGAAGGCGCCGAAACGGCCGGTCTGGTAGCTGGCGTAGGACAGCGCGAAGGCCAGACGCATTTGGGCCAGTTGCGCCGGGGCCTGCATCTCAGCGGTCTGCAGCAGGGCGTCCAAGGGCTGGCGGGCCAACAGGTCTTCGGTCTGTGCGAACTCCTGGGCGAAGGCGGCGAAGGCGGCTGCGTCATCCTCCGGGAAGGGCTGGCCCAACTCCGCCAGGGCCTGCAGCAGCACCGGGAGAGCGTCGGCGTAGCGGCCCTGGATCAGGTACTGATCGGCCTGCACCCCGCACAGGCTGACCCGTCCGAGCGCGTCCTGGCAGGCCGCCAGAGCCTGCGGATAGAGCGCTTCGGCGGCCTCGAAGTGACCAGCCAGGTACTCGGCCTCGGCCAACTCGCGGTGAATGCTCAAGGCCTCTTCGGGCAGGCGCTGCCAGGCTTGCTCGGGCAGCAGGGCCAGGGCCTGACGCAGCAGCTCGGCCGCCGCAGCATGGGCATTGCCGGCCTTGGCGCGCAGGCCGGCGCGCAAATTGAGCGTGCGCAGGCCCTCGCGTTCGGTGGCGTCGGTGATCAGCGGCAGCGCCCGGTTCAGGCAATCCACCAGCACGAACAGCCGCTCCTCGCGGGCCTCGGCGCTGCCGGCATCGCGCAAGCGGCGGCCACAGTGCAGCAGCAAGGCCATGCGCTGGTCTTCCGGCGTCAGCTCGTGCGCGGCCTGTTGCACGCGGTCGTGCAGGAAGCGGTAGCGCGCGCCCGGCAGCAGCGCGGGCACCTGGTCGAATTTGTAGCTCTCGTCCAGTGGCAGGACCAGGCCGGCCTGCAGGGCCGGCCACAGGCGGCTGGCGCAGTCGGCGGCGCCCAGCTCGCTCAGGCCCATCAAGTCACCCAGGCTGAAGCCTTGACCCAGGAGCGCCGCCTGGGCCAGCAGTTGCTGGGTGGGTGGCTGCAGGCTGCGCAGGCGCGCCAGCATCAGGGTGACGACGTTGTCCGTCATGCCGCGCTGGCGGATCTTTTCCACCTGCCAGCGCCAGGCACCGGCGTTGCGCTCGTAATGGATGTCGCCCTGCTCCACCAGGCTGTGGAGGAACTGTCCGAGGAAGAAGGGGTTGCCGGCCGTCTTCTCGCTGCATAGCTCGGCCAGCGGCATGACTTGGGCCGGTGTGGCGCGCAGGGTGTCGGCAATCAGGGCGCGCACCTGGTCAGGCGGCAGCGGGCCCAGGTTCAAGCGCTGCACGGTGCCGCGGCGGGACTCCAGGGCGGCGATCAACACGGACAGCGGGTGCAGCGCGTCCACCTCGTTGTCGCGGTAGGCGCCGACGATCAGGGTGCTGCGGCTGCTTTCATCCCGCAGCAGGTGTTCCAGCAGGCGCAGGGTCGGGGCATCGGCCCACTGCAGATCGTCCAGAAAGATCAGCAGCGGGTGGGTGCGCGCGGCCAGGGCGCGCACAAAGTTCGCAAACGCGATGTGAAAGCGCCGCTCGGTCTCGGCGGCGGGCAGGCTGGCCAGCGGGGGCGGCGGACCGATCAAAAGGGTCAGCTGGGGCACGATGGCCGTCACGGCGCCGGCCTGTTCGCCCAAGGCGCGGCCCAGATGATCACGCCAGTACTGACGGCGCTCTTCGCCCTCGACGGCCAGCTGCTGCATCAGCGGCTGAAAGGCCTGGATCAGGGCGGCGTAGGGCTGGTTGCGGCGGTACTGGTCGCACTTGCCGCGCAAGAAGTAGCCACGCCGCGCCACGATGGGGCTGTGCAGCTCGCTGATCAGCGCGGTCTTGCCCTGCCCCGATCCGCCGGCCACCAGCAGCAGATCGGTGCGGCCATTGGCCACGCGCTCGAAGGCATCGAGCAGGGTCTGGGTTTCGGTCGCGCGGCCGTAGAGTTTTTGGGCCACGCTGAAGCGTTCGGGGATGTCGGCGCTGGCCAGCGCAAAGCGCTCGATATGCCCCCGGGCCTTGAGTGCCGCGGCACAGCGCTCCAGGTCCAGGCGCAGGCCGTAGCTGCTTTGGTAGCGTTCGTCGGGGTTCTTGGCCAGCAGGCGCTGCACCACCTCGGAAAGCGCCTCGGGGATGGTCGGATCCATCCGGTGCAGGGGCGGAGGCAGCATGGCCAGCTGCGCATGCAGCAGGGCCATCGGATCCTTGGCGCGGAACGGCAGCTGGCCGCAAAACAGCTCGTAGAGCGTCACCCCCAGCGAGTAGAAGTCGCAGCGGTAGTCGACATCCAGATTGGTGCGCCCGGTCTGCTCAGGCGCCATGTATTCCAGGGTGCCGCGCAGATAGGCGTCGGCACCGCGCCGGGCCTCATGGTCCAGCCGGGTGGAAAGGCCGAAGTCGCACAGCTTGAGGCGCAGCTGGGCCAGGTCCACCAGCACGTTCTTGGGGGCGATGTCCCCATGAATCAGGTGCTGCTGATGCACATCGCTGAGGGCCTCGGTGAGTTGGATGGCCAGGCTCAGGCGCTCGCCCAGATCGAGTACCTGGCGCTCGATCAGCTGGGCCAGGTTGTAAGGCCCGAAGTCTTCCAGCACCAGCACCAGGCGGCGGCCCACGCTGCGCAGACTGCGCGCCTTGATCACCCACTCCGAGTCCAGCGACTGCAGCACCGCAAACTCGTGGTGCCAGCGCGCCACCATCTCGGGGGCCGGCTGCTCGCTGTCCAGTACCTTCAGCACCACCCGCTCGCCCTGGGTGGTGACGGCGCTGCTGACCACGGTTTCGCCCAGCGTGTGGATCACATCCTGAAGCGTGAAACCGGCGAGCTGCATGGCGCTTGATGAAGGGAGTGAGGGGGCCGGAAGGCCACCGGTCAGCATACGCGCGCGCATCATGGATGGCGGGGTCAGCTGGGGCAGGGCTTTCACCGTGGCGCCCCAGGACGTTCACTGTCTCCTTTGGCGTGCTATCGAAGTAGCAAAACAACACAAGTTCGATGTTGGCGCTAGGCCTAATGGCCATGAATCGAAATTTGCCTTAGCGTTAGAGAGTAATAAAACTACATTTGCAGTCCGGCATGCCCCCCTTGCTCCCAGCCCTGACGGCCCTGATGACCTTGACCCTGTCCGCCTCGGTGGCGGCTGACGTGCAGCGCATCGAGCCCCCGCATTGGTGGGTTGGCATGCAGCAGCCGCAGCTGCAACTGCTGGTGCAGGGCCCTGGCATTGCCGCGCGCCAACCCAGCCTGCAGGCGCCCGGGGTGCGCTTGAAGTCGGTGCAACGGCTGGGCAGTCCGAACTACCTGGTGCTGGACCTGGAGTTGACGCCGCAGGCCAAGCCCGGCTGGCTGGAACTGCGCTTCGACGGCGCTGGCCAGCCCTGGACCCAGCGCTATGAGTTGCGCCAGCGCGCGCCCGGTTCGGCGCAGCGCCAGGGTTTCGGTCCCCAGGATGCGATCTACCTGGTGGTGCCGGATCGCTTTGCCCAGGGACAGGCGAGCAAGACTTTGCCTGCGCACTTGGTTGAGGCGACGGGTACCCGCCAGGACCCCGGCGCCCGCCATGGGGGCGATCTGGCCGGCCTGCGTGCCCATTTGGGCTACATCGCGGGCATGGGCTTCACGCAGCTCTGGCCCACGCCCCTGGTGGAAAACAACGGCGAGCGCTACAGCTATCACGGCTACGCCGCCAGCGACTTCTACGCCATTGACCCGCGCTTTGGCCGTCATGCCGATTACCTGGCCTTGAGCGCCGAAGCGCGCGCGCTGGGCGTAGGGCTGATCCAGGACATCGTGCTCAACCACATCGGCGCCAGCCACCGCTGGATGCAGGACCTGCCCAGCCCGGACTGGGTGAACCAGTGGCCGAGCTACACGGAAACCAGCCACGCCCACATGAGCCTGCTGGACCCCTATGCCGCGCCCAGCGATCGCGAACGGTTTGCCAGCGGTTGGTTCACGCAGCAGATGCCTGACCTGAACCAGCGCCATCCGGTGGTGGCGAACTATCTGACCCAGATGTCGATCTGGTGGGTCGAGGAGGCCGGCCTGTCGGGCATCCGCACCGACACCTATGCCTACTCGGACCGCGACTTCCTGGCGCGCTGGACAGCGCGGCTGATGGCCGAGTACCCGCGCCTCAACATCGTGGGCGAGGAATGGAGCCCGCACCCGGCCGTGGTGGCCTACTGGCAGCGTGGCAAGACCAACCACGACGGCTATCGCTCCAGCCTGCCGGCGCTGATGGACTTCCCGCTGCAGGGAGCCTTGTTGGCCGCCTTGACCGAGACCGACAGCCACTCCGGCGGCTTCGCCAAGCTCTACGAGGCCTTGTCCCACGACTTCCTGTACGCGGCGCCCGAGCAGTTGGTGCTGTTCGCGGGCAATCACGACACCCCGCGCTTCTTCAGCCTGCTCAAAGAGGACCCCGCGGCGGCGCAGATGGCCCTGGCCTTCATGGCCAGCACGCGGCGCATTCCGCAGTTCTTCTACGGCGACGAAGTGCTGTTCACCAGCCCGGCACAGCGCGACGACGGCCAAGTGCGCGCGCCCATGCCCGGGGGGTGGGCGGGCGATGTCGTCAACGCGTTCAGCGGCCAGGGCCTGAGCCCTGCCCAGCGCGAGATGCAGGCCTTTGTGCGCCGGCTCTTCAACTGGCGCAAGACCGAGCCCCTGGTGCACAGCGGCCAGCTGATGCAGTACACGCCGCGCGACGGCGTCTATGTGCTGTTCCGCTACCAGCCCGCCCAGAAGCGACGCCTGATGCTGGTGCTGAACAAGAACGAGGGTGAGACGCGGCTGGCGTTGGCGCGCTTCCCGGAAATGACCACCGGACTCGCGCGCGTGCGCGGCGCCCTGGGCGGTGCCGCCCCCCAACTGCAGGACGGTGTGCTGACCCTGCCGGCGCGCGGCGCCTATGTATTGATGCTGGACGAGTGAGTTCGAAACCGCTGCAGGGTGCGGCTCACGCCCACCAGGGCGGGCATCAGCTGCTTGCGCGGCGCGTCGGCCAGCCGGTCGCGCCAACGCCAGCCATGGCGTTCAAACTGCGCCAGCAAGTCACCCTGGGTGGCAAAGGCGATGGCGTTGCTGCATTCAACATCAGTGACCACCAGCACCTGCTCATCGAACACCTGACGCAGGCGCTCCAGTTGGGGCTCGAAGTCTGCAAACCCGGGGCATAGATTCACGGCCAGCACGCCCTCATCGGTCAGCGTGTCCCGGCAGTCTTGGTAGAAGGTCCGCGTCGCCAAGGCCTCGGGCTGACCATTGCCATCAAAGGCATCCACCAGCAGCGCGTCGAAGTGGCGCGGGGGATCGCGCACGAACTCCGCGCCATCAGCCAGCCTGACCTTGAAGCGTTCGTCGTCGGCCGGCAGCAAAAAGGTCTGGCGCAATTCCAGCACCTCGGCGTTGTTCTCTACCACCTTCAGCTCCACCTCCGGCAAGTGGGCCAGCATGAAGCGAACCAGGGAACCGCCGCCCAGGCCGATCATGGCAATGCGCCGAGCCTGCGCCGAGAACAGCAGGAAGCCCATCATGGTGCGGGTGTAGGCCAAGGTCAGTCGGTCGGGGTGCCGCAGGTCCATGCGGCTTTGCGTGGCCGCAAAGGAGAAGTGCAGCGACAGGCTGGCCGCCGTCTTCACCACATAGGGGACAGGCAGAGCCGGGCCGGGTGCCGCCTCAAAGGTGTCCGGCTCGTCAAGGTCGTCGTGGCTTCGTTCAGTCATGGGGGGGCGCCGCCTTCAGCCATTGGCGAACATCATCCAGGGCCGGCATCAGAGCGAGCGCGGCCACCAGCGCGGCCAGCGGCAGGGTGGAGACATAGCCATGGCGGTCAAAGCCCCAGGCGCCGACCAGGCCGCCGCCAGAGAACGCCGCCAGCAGACCGGCCAACACCCGCAGCCGGGTCCGATCCGCGCGCACCTCCAGGCCGGGCAGTTCGCGTCGATTGACATAAAGCAGCCGACCCAGCTCGATGCCCAGATCGGTGACGACTCCGGTCATGTGCGTGGTGCGGATGACGGCATTGGACAGCTTGGTGATGACGGCGTTCTGCAGCCCCATGATGAAGCACAGCAGCAGCACCGTCATGGGCACAAACAGGGTCTCGTGGTGCGAGAGCCAGGCGCCCATCAGGCCAAAAAGCAGAATGAGACCGGCCTCCAGCAGCAGCACGATGGCGAACTCGCTGCGCAATTGGCGGCGCCTCGCCAAGTTCACCAACAGGGCGCAGCACAGGGCGCCTAACAAGAAGGCCAACACGGCGATCACGCCATCTGCCACCAAGTCCCAGTGCCCCAGCACGGCATGGTCGGCGGCCGAGGACAGACTCCCGGTCACGTGTGATGTGTACTGCCGCACCGCCAGAAAGCCACCGGCATTTAATGCGCCAGCTACGAAGGCCAACAACCAGCCCAAGCGGCGGTCCGCCTGGATGCTGCGCCTCGAGCCGGTCAGCTGGCGGGCGAACTGGATCGGCATGAATGCCCCGGCTCCGTCATTAATAAGTCGAGAACAGGCCTTAAAGCAAGCGGAAGGCCAGGATCGCCACCACGGTGGGTGGCAGGGCGCCAATGAGCAAGCCCAGCGGCGAGATGGCGCCGTCGTCGAACTTGCTGCGCAGGATGGACACGCCCGCCGGGTTGGGGGCGTTGGCAATCACGGTCAGGCCGCCGCCGGTGACCGCGCCGGCCACCAGGGCCACCTTGAATTCCTCGCTCAGGCCCTCGACCAGCGAGCCCAGATAGGTGAGTGCGGCGTTGTCGGTGATGGCGGTGAGCGCTGTGGCGCCGAAGTACACCGCGTTGGCGTCCATCTTCATCAACAGCGGCTGCAGCCACCACTGCTGCAAGCCGCCCAGCACCACCAGGCCGCCCAGGAAGAAGGCCACCAGCAGGGCCTCGCGCAGGATCAATGGGTCCTGGTGTCGCTTGTACGCGGTGGCAAAGCCGATGAAGAACAACAGCAGGCCGATGAAGACCGCCGGGTGGTGTGCAAACACCACCACCCCGAGCAGGAACAGCAGGTGCACGGCAATCACCGAAAGCGGCACGCGCGCGGCCGTCTGGGCCGGGGGCTGTCCCATATGGGCCAACTCCTTGCGGAACAGCAGCATGGCGCAGCCGCCATTGATGGCCACCGCCATGGCGGCCTTCCAACCAAAGGTGCTGACCATGAACCACAGGTCCCAGTTCCACTTGGCCGCCACCATCAGCACCGGCGGCGCGGCAAAGGGCGTGAGCGTGCCGCCGATGGAAATGTTGACGAACAACACGCCCAGGGTCGTGTACTTGAGCTTGGTGGAAATCTCGCGGCTGAATAGCGTGTCGCGCAGCATCAGCGCGGCCAGGGTCATGGCGGCGGGCTCGGTGATGAAGCTGCCCAAGAGCGGCACCAAGGCCAGCAGCAGGAAGTACATCGCCATGCCGCGCGGCAAGGGCACGAAGCGCGCCACCGCCTGAACCAAGCCACCGGCGAACTGCAGGATGGGCCGGGTGCCGGCCACCACCATGATGGCGAACACGAACAGCGGTTCGGTGAAATTGCGCGTGTCGATGTACTGCACCGCCTCGGCCTTGCCGGCGAGCGCGGCCATGCAAACCACCAGCACCAGGGCCCAGAAGCCAAACACCACCTCGACCTCGCCCAGCAGATGCCAGAGCCCCGCATGGCGCGGCTGGCGGTGCGCCAGGCCCTCGAAGAACTTCGTCGAGAAGGTGTGGATCAAGGCCAGGCCGAAGAGGATGGCGGCGAGGATCTGCAGGGTGCTGGGGTTGTTCATGACTTGGAAAAGCAAGATCCGCGTGGCGGCCCGACCAGCGCGTGAACCTGTTGCCCTGAAGGGCAACACCCGGCGCAGAGTCTACGGTGCGATCAACTCCGCCTCGGCGGCTTCGAGCACCTCGTCGCGTCCGGCACGCAGGGCAGCCAGGGTGCGGGGCACCGCGCGGTCCGGTTCGACCCCCTGACCCTCGATGCGCCGGCCGTCCGGCAGCGTGATGCCCATTTCGCTGATGGCCAAGCGGGCCTGCGGGGCCAGCGGCACATGGCGACGGATGCCCAGCAGGCAGCCGCAGCTGGTCTCGCCCAGCACGCGGGCGCGGCCATGGAATTGCAGGCTGGAGGCCAGCATCTCCGCGCCGCTGGCGGACTGGCGATCCATCAACACCCGCAGCGGGCCGGCGTAAAGCGCGGCGGTTCCTCCGGCACGGTGCGTCTGGCGGTCGGTGCCGCCTTTGGCCTGGGTGATCTGGATGGGCTGGCTTTGGGGCAACAGCCGGTCGAGCAGGCGCTTGGTCATGTCGAAATTGCCGCCGCCATTGCCGCGCAGGTCCAGCACCAGGCCCTTGAGCGGTGGCAGCTCGCGCAGCGCCTTCACCAGGGCCGCCTCGATACCGACGTCGAATCGATTCCACTGCAACACGCCCACGCCCGAGGGGCGCAGCTCGAGGCGCCAGCGTGCCGGCGTGGGCCGTTCGCGGCGGCTCAAGCTTTGCTCCTGGACAGCGCCGGAGGCGTTCTGCCAGCGCAGCGCCACCGTGCTGCCCAGCGGCCCATCAAGCCAGCGACGCAGGGCGCTGAGTTCGCGTGCTTGTGCCGTCGAGCTCTGGCGGGCGTCGCGCAGGTGCTCGGCCCAGAGGTCTTCGGGGGAGCGGCCTTGCCACTGCAGCAGCACGTCACCTGGGCGCAGGCCGGCGTCGAAGGCGGGGCTGTCGGGCAGCACCCGGTCGATCACCCACTGGCCTTCCAACTGGGCCAGGCCCAGGCCCAGCGAGGGGCCGCGGTCCTCGGTCTTGCGCTGCACCTCGCGCGGGCCTTCGACACGGGTGTGGGCATCGCGCCGTTCACCGGCCAGTCCGTCCAGCGCCTGCCAAAGCGCTTCGGGGTCGGCCTCGCTTGCACCCAGCACCGCTGCGCGATGGCGCAGTGGGGCGTCGCCCCAGCCGGGTGGCGCTGGGTCGACATGGCGTTCGTCAATCAACTGCCAGACTCGCTGCAGCAGGGCCTCGCGTTCGCCGGCATCGCGCGGTGCCGGCGGCACCACGGCGCAGCCGGCCAGCAGCGACACAAGGCCGAAGAAAAACGCGGGCCTGAGCCCGCGTTGCATCCAAGCCGAAATCAGCATGCGGAGCTCAGTGAACGCCGTGCATCCATTTCTTCATCTTCGGGGTCAGGGCGATCAACACCAGGCCGGCCACCGAAGGCACGACGAAGAAGATCATGAAGAAGGTCGACATCGAGTAGGCCTTGGAGATCTCGTCGATGTAAGAACCGCTCTTTCCGGCCAGCCAGTTGGCTACCGAAGAATTCAGGAACCAAACGCCAAACATCAGGCCCAAGAGGCGCACGGGCGCGAGCTTGGAGATGTAGGACAGGCCCACCGGCGACACGCACAGCTCGCCCATGGTGTGCAGCAGGTAGGCGATGACCAGCCACATCATGCTGACCTGGGCCGTCTTGGCGCCGGGCTCGATGCTCAGCGCGCCATAGGCCAGGGCCGCGAAGCCCAGGCCCAGCAGGATCAGGCCGACGCCAAACTTCACCGGGCCGCTGGGGTTCCACTTCTCTTCCCACATCTTGGAGAACATGGGGGCCAGCACGACGATGAAGAAGCTGTTGAGCACGCCGAACCAGGTGGCGGGCACTTCGCTCTGGTCCATCAGGAACTCGCGGCCCAGCATCCAGATGCACAGGCCCCAGAGCACGGCAAAGGCGACCGCCAGCGACAAATTGGCATGCCAGACCTTGCCGCCGGTGTTGCGATAGAGCCGGAACAGTAGCCAGGACAGGATGATCAGCGGCACCACGGTCATGGCGGTGTTGATCAGCTTGAACAGCAGGCCCGAGGTGCCGATCAGGGTGCGGTCGGTGTAGTCGGCGGCAAAGATGGTCATCGAACCGCCGGCCTGCTCGAAGGCAAACCAGAAGAAGATGGTGAAGAAGCTGAAGACGAAGATGGCCTTCAGGCGGTCCACCACCACATGGCCCGGGGTGTCGTCCAGGGCCTCGGCCTTGGCGAGTTCGGCGGCCTTGGCGGCGTCCACCTTGTCACCGATGCTGCCGAACAGCGAGCGCGAGAACCAGAACTGCAGCGCGCCCAGGATCATGAACACGCCAGCCAGGCCAAAGCCCAGATTCCAGGAAATCTTCTCGCCGATGTAGCCGCACAGCGAGATGCCGAAGAAGGCGCCGGCGTTCACACCCATGTAGAACAGGGTGTAGCCGCTGTCGCGCCGGCCCTCGTTGTCCTTGGTGTAGAGCTGGCCGACGATGGCCGAGATGTTCGGCTTGAAGAAGCCCGTGCCCAGGGCGATCAACCCCAGGCCGGCATAGAACATCGGCACCGTTTCCAGGAACAGCGAGATGTGGCCGGCGGCGATGATGAAGCCGCCCCACAGCACCGAGCGGCGGGTGCCCAGGTAGCGATCGGCCAGGTAGCCGCCCAGGATGGGCGTCAGATAGGCCGCCATCGTGTACCAGCCATAGAGGCTGGTGGCGTCGGCGCGGGTCCAGCCCCAGCCGCCCTTGCTGACTTCGCTGACCAGAAAGAGCACCAGCAGCGCGCGCATGCCGTAGTAGGAGAAGCGCTCCCACATCTCGGTGAAGAACAGGACAAACAGCTGATTGGGCTGGCCCAGGATGTCGGTGGTGTTTTGCCGTGCGGCAGCAGTGCCGGCGGGCAGGGTGGCGGTATTCATGCAATCTCCAGATGCGACGCTGCCCGTGCATAAGACGGGCAGCCTGGGCGCGATTGTCCCGGTCTGCTGCGCCCTCGGCCCTGCGGGCTGTCCCGGGGGTGCGGGAAGTCACTGGGAGGCTGCGGCGCTTCCCCGCAGGCGCTGCAAGGCGCCTGCGAGCGCGCCAACCAGGCCGGCATCCTGAACAGCGCGGTGGCCACGGCCTCGCGTGCGGGCAAGGTGTCCACTGGCGGGCGCTTGAACGTCAGCGGCTTCTAAGCGACCCCTCCGTCCACGCCCCCGGGCTGCCATTGGCGCGGCCCGGGGGTGTTTTGTCGTCCGGAAGGGCCTGAGCGCTACCGCACTGCCTAGCATTCGCCCCAACTCTGAGATGGGGGCGATATGGACACGGTGTTGGAGGCCCAGGGCCTGCACAAGCGGTATGGCGAGCGCGTGGCGGTGCAGGCGGTCAGTCTGCAGGTGCGGGCTGGCGAGTTGGTGGCTCTGTTGGGGCCCAATGGGGCGGGCAAGTCCAGCACGGTCGGGATGGTCAGCGGTCTGTTGCGCCCGGATGCCGGACAGGTGCGGGTGGCGGGCGCGGCGCTGGATCAGGCAACCGACAGCGCCAAGCGCCGCATCGGCCTGGTGCCGCAAGAGATCGCGCTGTTTGAGGACTTGAGCGCGCGCACCAATCTGCAGGTGCTGGGGGGGCTCTACGGCCTGGATCGCGCATCGGCCACAGCCCGCGCCGACGCGCTGCTGGCTTGGGTGGGCTTGAGCGAGCGGGCCAAGGACAAGCCGGCCCACTTCAGTGGCGGTATGAAGCGTCGTCTGAACATCGCCGGCGCGCTGATGCACGACCCGGATCTGATCTTGCTGGACGAGCCCACGGCCGGCGTGGACCCGCACAGCCGCAACGCCATCTTTGAGCTGCTGGAACAACTCAAACGTCAGGGCAAGGCGCTGATCTACACCACCCATTACATGGAGGAGGCCGAGCGTCTGGCGGATCGCATCGTCATCATCGACCACGGTCAGGTGGTGGCCGAGGGGCGCCTGCCTGAGTTGTTGGCGCAGCTGCCGGTGGCCCAGACCCTGAGCCTGCAGCTGAGTGCGCCCCCTGACGTGGCGGCCCTGCGCGCGCTGCCCGGCGTGCTGAGCCTGCGCTGCGAGGGATTGCAGTTGCAGGTGGGGCTGAGCAATCTGGACCTGGCCGCGGCGGGCTTGCTGCAGGCCCTGGCGGGCTGTGGCGTGCAGCAGGTGCACAGCGCCCGGGCCAGCTTGGAGGATGTGTTCTTGTCCCTGACCGGACGCGCGCTGCGCGATGGGGAGATGCGCTGATGACTGCCTTGATGAGTCTGGTCCGCAAGGATCTGTTGCAGTACCTGGGCAATCGGCGCGCGCTGCTGATCAATTTGCTGGCGCCCATCTTGATCGCGGCCTTTTTCGGCAGCTTGTTCGGCGGCAAGCCTTCGGGCAAGCCGGCCCCGGTGCCGCTGGCCGTGGTGGATCAGGACGACAGTGCGCTGAGCCACCGCTTGTTGACCGTGTTGGCGGCCGAGCCGCACTTGAGCCTGCAGAGGCTGGCGCCGGAGCCGGCCTTGGAGGCTGTGCGTCGAGGCACCCTGCGGGCGGCCCTGATCTTGCCCAAAGGCTTTGGCGAGCAGGCCGGTTTGGCTCTGTTTGGCGCCGGCCCGCAGCCGCAGTTGGCGCTGCACATCGACCCTTCGCAGCGCAGCACCCTGGCCCTGGTGCAGGGGCTGCTGACGCAGCACTTGATGGCCGAGGTCAGCCGCAGTGCCATGAGCCCGCAGGGCGCCAACTGGCAGCGCTTGCGCGAGCAAGCGGCCCAGGCTGACATGCCCACCGAGCAGCGGGCCGAACTGGCGCAGTTGTTCGACAGCGTGGCCAAGGTGCAGGCCCGCAGTGCTGCAGGGGGAGAGGGGACGGAGGGTGTGGGCCAGGGCCTGCGTTCGCCCTTTGCATTGCAGGAGCACGAGGTCACCGCCAAGGGCCAAGAGGCGGGCTACAACGGCTATGCCCACTCTTTTGCCGGCATGGGGGTGCAGTTCATCTTGATGCTGGGGGTGGAGATGGCCGTGGCCCTGTTGCTGATGCGGCGCCAGGACCTGTGGAAGCGCCTGCGTGCGGCCCCGTTGTCGCGCGGCACCCTGCTGGGGAGCCGCGTGCTCAGCACCGCCCTGATTGCTCTGTTCAGCTTTGTGCTCATCATGCTCGCCGGCATGGCGGTCTTCGGGGTGCGTGTGCTGGGCAGTGGGATCGGCTTCGCCTTGTTGCTGGTGAGCTTTGCGCTGTTCACCGCCAGCTTCGGTCTGCTGGTGGCCGCGCTGGGCCGCAACCCCGAGGCCACGCGCGGTATGGCCATCCTGGCCACCTTGCTGATGGTGATGTTGGGCGGCGCCTGGGTGCCCAGCTTTGTATTCCCAGAGTGGCTGCAGACCGTCACCCTGGCCATGCCGACCCGCTGGGCGGTGGATGGGCTGGACGCCATGACCTGGCGCGGCCTGGGCCTGGAGGCGGCGTGGGCGCCGTGTGGGGTGCTGCTGGGGGCCAGTCTGCTGTGCGGCCTGCTGGCATGGTGGCGCTTCGACTGGGAGGAATAAAGCCGCGAGCCGCGCTACGCGGAAAACTCGGCCCGCTGCCGCCCGCCCGTCTTCGCGCGGTACATGCCGCGGTCGGCCGCGGCGATCAGGTCGGCGGCGGTCTGGCCATCGTGCGGATAGCGGCTGATGCCGATGCTGCCACCGCATTGCAGAGCCTGCTGGGCATAGGCGATGGGCTCGGCCAGCGCGGCCAGCAGCTTGTCGGCCACGCGCTGTATGGCTGCGTCGTCGTGGCCCCCATCCAGCAGCACGATGAACTCATCGCCGCCGATGCGGGCCACGGTGTCGGCCTCGCGCACCATGCCGTGCAGGCGTTGGGCCACGGTCAGCAAGACTTGATCGCCGGCGGCGTGGCCGTATTGATCGTTGATCTGCTTGAAGTGATCCAGGTCGATGAACAGCAGGGCCAGCTCGCCCTGGCTGCGCTTGGCATGAGCCAGCGCGTGGTCCAGGCGATCGAGGAACACGCGGCGGTTGAGCAGGCCGGTCAGGCTGTCGTGGCTGGCCAGATGGCCCATCTCGCGTTGCTGCGCCTCCAATTGGCCAAAGCGGTTCATGACCTGCTGCTGCATGGCCTGCACGCCGCGCGCCAGGGCGCCGACCTCGTCATGCCGTTTCACGGGCAACTCGCCGCCGCCGCGGCCCTCGGCAAAGTCGGCCAGGGCCTGGACGATGCGGTTCAGTGGCTGCACCAAGGCTCGCGCCAGCAGCACCGCAGCGAGCATGGCCAGCGCCCCAAAGACGGCCACCAGCCGCAGGGTGCTCAGCGCCAGCTGCCGGGCTTCGTGCTCGATGGCGTCCATCGACTGGGCCAAGCCCAGGATGAAGCTGTGCTGGAGCCTCAGTCCGGTATCGGGTTGCCGCACGAAGGCGGCAAGCAGACCCGGCGTGCTGCCGGGGGCGCTGCGGGCCAGCACGTCTTGCGCCGGGCTGCTGCCCTCAAACAGCGCCGCGCTGTCACCGAACTCATCCTGCACGCGGGCCCGCTGACCGCGATCAAAGGCAAAGGCCTGGCGCGGCTCGGGGTGGATCAGGTAGTCGCCCTCGGTATTGATCAGGAACAGGCGCAGATCGGGCGGTAGATCGGCAGCCAGCTGACGGAACAGGCCTTCCAGGTCCAGATTGATGACCACCACGCCGCGCACCTTTTGCTGGGCATCAAACACCGGGGTGGCCATCTGAAGCGTGGGTCGCTCAACGCCGGCGTGGCTGCCGGTTTCGTGGTTGATGCGGGCCGGTGACATATAGATCGAGCCGCGCACCAAGCCCAAGGTCTCCAGCACATAGGGCAGATGCCCTTTTTCCTGCAGCTCGTCGCCCACCACGCGCAGAACGCCTTGCGGGTGGCGGTCCACACGCAGGCGTTCCAGGCCATGGGCCTCGGCGTCGATCAGGCGCATCTGAAAGTACTCGGGGTGGGTCTCCACCAGACGCTGCAACAGCAGCGCCACGTTGTCCTCCAGGCGCTGTTGAATCGACGGATCGCTGCGCATCAGCAGATTGGCCACCGCAGGGTGCTCGGCCAGCATCAGCAGATCGCGGGAGACGTCCACCAGTTCGACACTGAGTTGCCGGCCGAGCACGCGGGTGGCGGTGAGCAGGCGCTGCTCGGCCGCGCCCACCAGCATTGCACTGCTGGTGCGGTAGCTGGAGTAGCCGGTCAGGCCGGCGGCCAGCAGGCCCAGCAAGGCCATGGCCAGCGCCAGGCGCGCGCCCAGTCCCAGCGACCCGGGGCGCCTCGGAGTCATGGGCCGGCCCACCCGGCGATGCGCGGCACCCGTCCCAAGGGAGCGACGCACACCCTGTGGAGCGGTCGAGTGGCGGTGCTCATGGCCGCAACACGCGTTCGGCGCGGTCGCCCGAGCGCACCCGCGCCCACAGGCGCTCGCGGCGGGCGGCGTCTTCCACCGGTTCCAGCCAGATCAAGCGGCTGGAGCCGGCCGGGCTGCCCTGGGCGCTGACCGTGTTGGCCAGGCCCTGGCGTTCCACCAGCAGGCGACTGGCTTGAGGCCCCAACAAATGGGCGATCCACTGGTGCGCCAGCGCGGGGTCGCGGCAGGCCTTGGTGAGCGCCCAGCAGTCCAGCCAGGCCAGTGCGCCTTCGCGCGGTAGCGCATAGCCCACATCGGCGCCGGCCAGTTTGAGCTTGGTGAGCTGCTGGCTGCCGTAATTGGCAAACATCAAGGCGCAGCCGTGACGACGAAACAGCTGGGTTGCTTCGTCCGGCTGGCTGTAAAAGCTCAGCACATTGCGGCGCAGCGCAATCAGGCGCTCGACGGCGCGGGGCCAGTCGGCATCGCTCAGGCGGAAGGGGCTGGGCAGGCCCAAGCTCTGGGCTGCCAGCGAGAAGTTGTGGCCGCCGGTGTCAAAGCCCAAGACCTTGCCGCGCCAGCGCGGGTTCCAAAGTTCCGCAATCGACTCTGGAGGCTGGCTGATTTGGCGCCGATCGAAGATCAGGCCCATCTCTGCGTAGGTGAAGGGCACGCCATAGATCTGCAGGCGACCGGACAGACGGCGTGTCAAGCCCGGCAGCGCGCTGGCATCGCGGAAGCGTGGCAGCTGCGGTGGTAGGGCTTTCAGACGGGTCTCGTCCAGGGCCTGAACCAGGCCCTCGTTGACGGCGCGCTGCAGCTCGGCCGTGTTGATCGCCAGCACATCGAAATCACCCTGGCGGCGCAGGCGCTGCCACAGAGCCTCGTCGGAGTCGATGACCGTGAGTTCGACCCGGACGCCGTGTGCGCGCTCAAAGGCCTGCACCACCTCGGGCTCGGCATAGCCCGGCCAGGCCAGCACCCGCAGCGCCTTGCCCGCCCAAGCCGTCGGCGCCAGCGAGGCCAGCGGCAGGACGACGGCGTGGCGGCGGTGCATCAGATCTCGAAGTCGTAGTCGATGATCAGCGGGGCATGGTCCGAAAAGCGCGGCTCCAGGTGGATCTTCTCTTTTTTCGCCAGCGCGGCGAGTCCCGGTGTGGCAATTTGATAGTCCAGCCGCCAGCCCACGTTTTTGGCCCAGGCCTGACCACGCTGGCTCCACCAGGTGTACTGCTCTTCTTTCTGGTTCAGGGTGCGAAACACATCGACCAGTCCGGCGCCTTTGTCCGTTGACCCAAATAGTTGATCCAGCCAGGCGCGTTCCTCGGGCAGGAAGCCACTGTTCTTCAGATTGCCCTTCCAGTTCTTCAAGTCGATTTCCTTGTGGGCGATATTCACATCAGCCACAAGAATGAACTCGCGCTCGGCCTTGAGCGCCTGCAGGTGGGGGGCCATCTCGGCCAGGAAGCGGAATTTGGCGGCTTGGCGTTCCTCGCCACTACTGCCGCTGGGGAAGTAGCAGGAGATCAGGCTGAGCTTGCGCCCCGGCTTGTCAAAGCGCTTCTCAACCCAGCGCCCTTCGGCATCGAACTCGCTGGAGCCGTAGCCGATCCGCACATCCGAGGGCTCTTCATGGGTGTAGAGCCCGACGCCCGAGTAGCCCTTCTTCTGGGCGTAGTGGAAGGCACCTTGCAGGCGGCCGCAGCGCGGGAACTGCTCCTCAACCACATCGGCCTGGGCTTTGAGCTCTTGCACGCCCACCGCGTCGGCGCGCTGGTGGCTCAGCCACTCGAAAAAGCCTTTGCTGGCGGCTGAACGCACACCGTTCAGATTGGCAGTGATGAAGCGCATGAAAGAGCCAAAGAAAAAGGGCGCGCGAGTATCGCGCGCCCTGCTTCAGCTCAAGACAAGGATCAGAAGTTCGCGCGGAACTGCATGCCGTAGCTGCGCGGCTCGTTGATGATGCCGGTGAGGTTGTTGAAGTCGATCGCGGCGATCAGCTGCTGGCGGTTGGTGAGGTTGCGCACATAGGCCGAGACCTCGTAGGCACCGTTGTTCCAGGCGTAGCCGGCGCGCAGACCACCTTCCAGCATGGACTTGGCGCGGTACTCCTTGGCCTCGTAGAGGAACATGTTGTAGGCCGCCTTGTAGGCCCAGTCGGTCAGCACGTAGAAGTCGCCGCCGAGCAGCTCGGTGCTGTACTTCAGGGTCCAGTTGGCGACCCAGCGCGGGGCACGCGGCAGGTCGTTGCCGTTGATGGACACCGTGCCCGGGAAGGGACCGGCGGGGTCCAGCACCGAGCAGGGTGCGCCGCACTTGGAGACGAACAGGCTCGGGTCCTTGATCTCGGTGTCGTTGAAGCTCAGGCCCAGGGTGGTGCGCCAGTCAGCGGCCAGGATGGCTTGGGCGTCGATTTCGAAGCCCCGGCCCACGGCCTTGTCGACGTTGACCAGGCGGTTCTGGTTCACCGCGCCGCTGCCTGCGGTCAGCTGCAGATCCTTGACGCGGTAGCTGAACACGGTGGCGCTGATGCGCGCGGTGTTGTCCAGCAGATCTGCCTTGAGGCCGGCCTCGACCGACAGCGCCTTCTCGCTCTCGGCCACCGAGATCGAGTCACCAAAGAGCACGCGACCCTGGATCGAAGGTGCGCGATAGCCGGTGGCCACGCGGGCGAACATCGAGGTGGTCTTGCTCAGGTTGTAGTTAGCGCCCAGATCCCAGCTGAAATTGCTGGCGCTGGGGTTGGCCGTCAGCACCCCGGCAATCGGCGGCGAGAACGGCGGCGCAACAGGCTTGGAAGCCGAGAAGTCCTTGCTGTCCTTGGTGTAGCGCAGGCCACCACGAACCTTGAAGCTGGGCGTGAACGCGTAGTTCACGCTGCCGAACAGGGCATAGGCCTTGGAGTCCTGGTGTTGGACGGCGTAGCCATTGTTTGGGTTGCCCGGGGCGAAGCTGTCGAAATTGAAGCTGTCAACTTGCAGCTTCTCATTGAAGTAGTAGGCGCCGGCAATCCATTGCATGGGGTCCTTGGTGTTGGACTCCAAGCGGAACTCCTGCGTCATCTGGCGCAGATAGGGCAGGCCGTCGGCCGTCTCGGCCGCGAAGGGGATATTGGCCAGTTGGCCGCCATAGTTCGGGCCCGATCCGGTGGGCAGGAACACCGCACCGAAGCCGCCGTCCACGTCGCCCCGGCTGTAGAACTCGGCGCGGTCGTAGGCGGTGATGGAGTGCAGGGTCATGCCGTCCATCTCCCAGCGCAGGCGGGCGCTGGCACCGTAAGACTTGAGCGTCTGGACGTTCAGACCGTCGCTGGCATAGACCGACGAATCAAAGCCATCCACCAGCTCATTGGTGCCCTGCTTGATGATGTTGGCGCGGAAGGTGGTGGCATTGCCCTTGTAGTCGCGGCCCTGCACCTTGAACAGGCCATGGAAGCCACCGTTGCGGTAGCTGGCCTGCACGCGCGCGGCCTTGTCGTTGAAGCCTTCCAGGTCCTTTTCACCCGTGGCGCGCGGGTTGTGCACACGGTCGTCGGCACGCTGCATCATGGCCGAGGCGCGCATCGCCCAGTCGCCCATCGGCACGTTGACGGCGCCTTCCAGGTTCAGGGCCTGGAAGCGGCCGATGCCGATGCTGGCATAGCCCTCATGGCGCTTGTTGGGCTTGACCGAATCGAACTTCATCACGCCTGCGGGCGAGTTGCGGCCGAACAGGGTGCCCTGGGGACCACGCAGCAACTCCACTTGGTCCACGTCAAAGACCGGGAAGCCCTTCAGCATGGGGCTTTCCTGCACCACATCGTCAAACACCAGGCCCACGGGCTGCGAGGCGTTCAGATCGAAGTCGGTGTTGCCCAGACCGCGCACATAGAAGCGTGGGAAGCTACGGCCGAAGTCCGACTCGATGTTCAGACTGGGCACGCGCGCCGACAGCGCGCGGATGTCCTGACCGCTGGCGCTATAGGTTTCCAGGGCCTCGGCCTTCATGGCCGAAATGGCCAACGGCACATCCTTGAGGTTCTCGACCCGGCGACCGCCGGTCACGATCACGGCCTCGAGCTGGGTGGGGTCCTTCTTGGCCTCTTCGGTGGCCGGTGCGGTCTGGGCTTGCAGGGTCGGCAGGGCGCTGGCCAGGGCCAGCGCGATCAGGGTCGGGCGATGCTTCATCGTTGGGACTCCGGGGGGGTTGGGCCGGGCTGAACCGGCGAAATGGCGCTGACTCTAGCGAATCGGAAGGGGGCAACCCGAGACTCGATCGCATGCAGTTTTGGCATACAAAACTGCATACAACTCAGCATACGCAGCTCTGCTCTAGAGAGAACCTTCTGGAATACCCCTAAGCGGGGCGTAAGCGGCGTCAGCGCATGCGTCGCCGGGTTGATGCGTGTTCACCACAAATGCGCCGGCGGGCTGTGGGAGCCGGCCACCTGGGGCGTGTTGAGAGTCTGCCTAGAATCATTCGCAATGAGCCCAGATCAAAACGCCCAAGACTTTGTTGCCTTTGCCGTTCAGGCGGGCGTGTTGCGCTTCGGCGAGTTCAAGACCAAGGCGGGGCGGATGAGCCCCTATTTCTTCAACGCCGGCTTGTTTGACGACGGCGCCACGATGGGGCGTTTGGCCTCGGCCTATGCGCAGCGGCTATTGCCCCATGTGGGCGAGTTCGACCTGATCTTCGGCCCGGCCTACAAGGGCATCACCTTGGCCGCCACCCTGGCGGTGGAACTGGCCCGGCTGGGTCACAACAAGCCCTTTGCCTACAACCGCAAGGAAGCCAAGGACCACGGCGAGGGCGGCAGCCTGGTGGGCGCGCCTCTCCAGGGGCGGGTGTTGATCGTGGACGATGTGATCAGCGCCGGGACTTCGGTGCGGGAGTCCATCCAACTGATCCGCGCCGCCGGTGCCACGCCGGCGGGCGTGGCCATCGCGTTGGACCGCCAGGAGAAGGCGGCCGAGAACGGCCAGGACCTGCCGTATTCGGCCGTGCAGTGGGTACAGCGCGAGCTGGGCCTGCCGGTCTGGGCGATTGCGGGCCTGGGCGATCTGCTGGGCTTTTTGCAAGGCGATGCCGGCTTGGCCGAGCATGCGCCGCGGGTGCAGGCCTATCGGGACCGCTATGGCGTTTGAGCGGCTTCGCCTGCTGGGGGTGCTGATGGTGCTGGGCGGCTTGAGCCCGGCGCAGGGGCAGAGCCCGGGTGCCGACGGCAGGATTTACAGCTGCGTCACCAGTGACGGCCGGCGATTGACCTCGGATCGGCCCATCGCGGAATGTCAAACGCGCGAGCAGACCGTGCATCGCAAGGATGGCTCGGTGCGCGGCCGGCTGGCTCCGGCGATGTCGCCGGAAGAAAAAGCGGCCGCGGATGTCAAACAGCGTGAGTTGGATGCGCAAAAGGCTGCGCTGGCCGATGCCGCCCGTCACGACCGCAATTTGCTGACCCGCTACCGCAATCAACCCGTCCACGACAAGGCGCGGGAGGCGGCCTTGGACGACATCATCAAGGCCACCGAGATCAGCGAGCGCCGGCTGAAGGACCTGGCCCGCGAGCGCAAAACCTTGGATGACGAGGCCGAGTTCTACAAGGGCCGCGCCCTGCCTGCCAAATTGAAGCAGCAGGTGGACGCCAACGATGCGGCGGTGGAGGCCCAAAAGCTCTTCATCGAGCAGCAGGAGGCCGAGCGTGTGCGGGTGAACCGCCGCTACGACCTGGAGCTGGCGCGCTTGAAGAAGCTGTGGGCGGGCGCAGCGCCGGGCTCCTTGGGGCCGGCGCCGACTGCGCGTGACTTTGAGGCCGAGCCCACTGGAAAGCCGGCCGCCAAAGCGGCCAGCCAGTGAGCTCCGTGCGTCGGCGGGTTAGCGGCTGAGCTTGCTCTTCAGCAGCTCGTTGACCAGGGCCGGATTGGCCTTGCCCTTGGTGGCCTTCATGGCCTGACCGACCAGCGCGTTGAAGGCCTTGTCCTTGCCGGCGCGGAACTCTTCCACCGACTTGGCATTGGCGGCCAGCACCTCGTCGAGGATGCGCTCAAGCTCGCCGGTGTCACTCATCTGCTTGAGGCCTTTGGCCTGAATTGCCGCATCGACTAGTGCACAAGCTCCGGCTTCGTCTGATGGCTTCCCGGCGTCCCAGATAAAGCTGAATAGCTCTCTTGCGCCGTTGTTTGAGATCGTCCCGTCGGCAACGCGGCAAATGATTGCTCCGAGAAGTTTGGGGCCAACAGGGAGGTCTGAGTCCGCCAAACTGCGTGGCGGCATTTCGCCATTCAGCCTGCGGGATATTTCGCCCATCAGCCAATTGGCGACCAACTTGGGCGCCTTGCAGGCGTCGCGCGCGGCCTCGTAGTAGCGCGCCACCTCGAGCGAGGCGGTCATCATCTGCGCGTCGTAGGCCGGCAGGCCATCCTGGCTCTCAAAGCGCGCCGCCATCACCGCCGGCAGCTCGGGCAACTCGGCCTTGACGCGTTCGACCCAGTCGCTGGAAATCATCAGCGGCGGCAGGTCGGGATCGGGGAAGTAGCGGTAATCGGCCGCGTCTTCCTTGCTGCGCATGGCGCGGGTCTCGCCGGTATCAGGGTTGAAGAGCACGGTGGCCTGCTGAATGGCGCGGCCGTCCTCGATCTCGTCGATCTGCCAGTTGACCTCGTAGTTCACGGCTTGGATCAGGAACTTGAAGCTGTTCAGGTTCTTGATTTCGCGCCGTGTGCCAAAGGGCTGGCCCGGCTTGCGCACCGAGACGTTCACGTCGCAGCGGAACGAGCCCTCCTGCATATTGCCGTCGCAGATGCCCAGCCACATCACCAGCGCGTGCAGGGTCTTGGCGTATTCGCAGGCCTCCTCGGCGCTGCGCATCTCGGGCTCGGAGACGATCTCCAACAGCGGCGTGCCTGCGCGGTTCAGGTCGATGCCGCTTTGCCCGTGATAGTCCTCGTGCAGGCTCTTGCCCGCGTCCTCTTCGAGGTGGGCGCGGGTCAGATTGATCACCCGCTCTTGCTCGCCCAAAAGGAAACGCACCTGGCCGCCCTGTACCACCGGGATCTCGTACTGGCTGATCTGGTAGCCCTTGGGCAGGTCGGGGTAGAAGTAGTTCTTGCGCGCAAAGATGGACAGCGGCGCGATGTGCGCACCCACCGCCAGGCCGAAGCGGATGGCGCGCTCCACGGCCCCTCGGTTCAACACCGGCAGGGTGCCGGGCAGGGCCAGGTCCACGGCCGAGGCCTGGGTGTTGGGCGCGGCGCCGAAAGCGGTGGAGGAGCCGCTGAAGATCTTCGAGGCGGTGGAGAGCTGGACGTGGTTTTCCAGGCCGATCACGACCTCGTAGCCGCGCACCAGTTTGGATGTCGTCGTCATGTTCAGAAACCCTTGGGCACGGCGCGGTGCCAATCGGTGGCGATCTGCAGCGCATGCGCGGCGTGCAGCAACTGCCCTTCTTGGAAATAGTTGCCCAGCAGCTGCAGGCCGACGGGCATGCCGTGCGCGCCGAGGCCCACCGGCACGCTCATGCCGGGCAGTCCGGCCAGCGAACCGGGCAGGGTGAAGATGTCGGCCAGATAGGCCTTAACCGGGTCGTCGCCCTGCTCGCCCAGCTTCCAAGCCACCGTGGGGGCCACCGGGCCGGCGATCAGGTCGCACTGCGTGAAGGCCTGCTGGAAGTCGTCGGCAATCATGCGGCGCAGCTTCTGCGCCTGCAGGTAGTAGGCGTCGTAATAGCCGTGGCTCAGCACATAGCTGCCGATCAGGATGCGGCGCTGCACCTCGGGGCCGAAGCCTTCGCTGCGGCTGCGCTTGTACAGGTCCAGCAGGTCCTTGGGGTCGTCGCAGCGATGGCCGTAGCGCACACCGTCGAAGCGGGAGAGGTTGGAGCTCGCCTCGGCCGGGGCAATGATGTAGTAAACGGGAATCGCCAGCTCGGTGCGCGGCAGGCTGACTTCGACCAGGGTGGCGCCCAGCCTCTCCAGTTCGGCCAGGCCGGCACGCACGCGCTCGTTCACATCGGCGTCCAGCTGGGCCGGGAAAAATTCCTTGGGCAGGCCGATGCGCAGGCCGGCAAGGGGCTTGGCGGCGCTGGCGCCTGCACGGGCCTGCAGCATCTGGGCGTGGAAGTCCTGCGGCGGCTGCTGCAGGCTGGTGGCGTCGCGCTCGTCAAAGCCGCTCATGGCGGAGAGCAGCAGCGCGCAGTCTTCGGCCGAGCGCGCCATCGGGCCGGCCTGGTCCAGACTGGAGGCGAAGGCGATCATCCCGTAGCGGCTGCAGCGGCCGTAGGTGGGCTTGATGCCGGTGATGCCGGTGAAGCTGGCGGGTTGGCGGATGGACCCGCCGGTGTCGGTGCCGGTGGCGGCGGGCACCAGGCCGGCGGCCACGGCCACGGCCGAGCCGCCCGAGCTGCCGCCCGGCACGCGCGTGCTATCCCAGGGGTTGTGGGCCTTGGCGTAGGCACTGTTCTCGTTCGACGAGCCCATGGCGAACTCGTCGCAGTTCAGCTTGCCCAGGGAATGCGTGCCAGCCGCGTTCAGCTTGGCCACCACCGTGGCATCAAAGGGGCTGCGGTAGTTCTCGAGAATCTTCGAACCGGCCGTGGTGGGGTGCTGGGTGGTGACGAAGATGTCCTTGTGGGCCAGCGGCAGGCCCAGCAGCGGCGCGGCTTCACCGGCCGCGCGGCGCGCGTCGGCCTGAGCGGCAGCGGCCAAGGCGCCGTCGGTGTCCAGATGCAGGAAGGCGCCCAGGGTTTGATGGGCCTGCGCCCGGGCCAGCAGGCCTTGCGTCCACTCAACGCTGCTGATCTTCTTCTCAGCCAGGGCCTTCAGGCCGTCGGCCACGCCCAAATGGTGCGCGCTCATTCGATCACCTTGGGAACGAGAAACAGGCCGTCCTCAACGGCGGGGGCAGAGACCTGATTGGCCTCGCGCTGATTGCTCTCGGTCACGGCGTCTTCGCGCAGGCGCAGGGCCACCTCTTGCACGCTGGACAGCGGCGTGTAGAGCGGCTGCACGCCGGTGGTATCCACCGCGCGCATGGTTTCGACGATGTCGAAAAAGCCATTCAGTTGCGTCAGCAACTGTTCCGCCTGGGCGGGCGGGCAATCGAGCCGCGCCAGATGGGCGATGCGGCTCACGTCGTTCAGGGTCAGGGCCATGGATTTCCTCTTGCGGCGCGCGATGCTGAAAAAAGCCAGCAGAAGCAAGACCTTAGGGGGTCTCTCCTACAAGGCGCGCGGGGGGGTGCTGGTATTATCTCTGGCCCCATTTTCCGAGGCCGCCAGAGCGTTTTAGTGCTGGCGGCCTCGCCGTATTCACGCCACGGAAATGCATGTTTCCGGGCCCCCCGGTTAAAGCACCCTCGCCATGTTTGGTTCCCTGCGCCGCTATTTCTCCACCGACCTCGCCATCGACCTCGGCACCGCCAACACCCTGATCTATGTCCGCGACAAGGGCATCGTGCTGGACGAGCCCTCGGTGGTCGCCATCCGCCACGAAGGTGGCACCAACGGCAAGAAGACCATCCAGGCCGTGGGCAAGGAAGCCAAGGCCATGCTGGGCAAGGTGCCCGGCAACATCGAGGCCATCCGCCCGATGAAGGACGGCGTGATCGCCGACTTCGTGATCACCGAGCAGATGATCAAGCAGTTCATCCGCATGGTGCACCCGCAGTCGATGATGCGCCCCAGCCCCTGCATCATCATCTGCGTTCCCTGCGGATCGACCCAGGTGGAGCGTCGCGCCATCCGTGACGCCGCCCTGGGCGCCGGTGCTTCGCGCGTTGAGTTGATCGAAGAACCGATGGCGGCCGCGATTGGTGCCGGCCTGCCGGTGAGTGAAGCCGCGGGCTCGATGGTCATCGACATCGGTGGCGGCACCACCGAAGTGGGCGTCGTGTCGCTCGGCGGCATGGTCTACAAGGGCAGCGTGCGCGTCGGTGGCGACAAGTTCGACGAGGCCATCATCAACTACATCCGCCGCAACTACGGCATGTTGATCGGCGAGCCCACCGCCGAGGCCATCAAGAAAAACATTGGCTCGGCCTTCCCGGGCAGCGAAGTGCGCGAGATGGAGGTCAAGGGTCGCAACCTCAGCGAGGGCGTGCCGCGCAGCTTCACCATCAGCAGCAACGAGATCCTCGAAGCCCTGACCGATCCGCTCAACCAGATCGTCTCTGCCGTGAAGAACGCGCTGGAGCAGACGCCGCCCGAGCTGGGCGCCGACATCGCCGACCGCGGCATGATGCTGACCGGCGGCGGCGCGCTGCTGCGCGATCTGGACCGCCTGCTGCGCGAAGAGACCGGCCTGCCCGTGCTGGTGGCCGAGGACCCGCTGACCTGCGTGGTGCGCGGTTGCGGCATGGCCCTGGATCATCTGGACCGCACCGGCTCCATCTTCACCTCGGACTAAGTCCTCGTGGCGCTCGCCACCCTCGACCGTCGCCCGCCGCCGCTGTTTCGGCAGGGCACGACGGCGCTGACCAAGCTGCTGATCTGCACGGTGCTTTCCGTGGGGCTGATGGTGGCCGATGCGCGCATGGGCTGGGTGGCGCCTTTGCGCACGGCCTTGGCCTGGGTGCTGAATCCGGTGCAGCGCGCCTTGCTGGCCCCGGTGGACGCCTGGGAGGGCCTGCAGGACCGCCTGCGCGGTGCCGAGGCGGCCATGCAGGCCGAGCAGGCCGCCCGCAATCAATTGGCCCAACAGGCCCTGATCCTGGCGCGCACCCAGGCTTTGCAGGACGAGAACGCGGCCTTGCGCCGCCTGCTCGCTTTGCGCGAGCCCCTGCCGGTACAGAGCCACTCGGCCGAGGTCTTGTTCCAGGCCGGTGACCTGCATGGCCGTCGATTGGTCATCGATCGCGGTCAGGCCGATGGCCTGCAGGCCGGCGCACCCGTGATCGATGAGCGCGGCGTGCTGGGTCAGATCACCCGCCTTCATCGCAACACGGCCGAGCTCACCTTGCTGAGTGACCGCGAGGCCAGCATTCCGGTTCTCAATGCCCGCACCCAGGCGCTGATGGTGGCCTACGGCGGCGAGCGCAGCAGCGGCATGGAGTTGCGCTTTGTGGCCGCCAATGCCGACATCAAGCCGGGCGATGCGCTCACCACCTCGGGCCTGGACGGGATCTATCCGCCCGGCTTGCCGGTGGCGCGGGTGGTGGAGGTGCAGCGCCAGGGTCAGACCAGCTTTGCCCGGGTGACGGCCCGCCCGTTGGCGCAGGCCGACCGCGCGCGTCAGGTGCTTGTGCTGGCCGCCCCTGAGGCCGTGACCGCCGCTCGCCGCGAGCTGGAGTCCACGCCGAGCAGGAGCGCGCCATGATCATGCTGAATAGGAGCGCACCATGATCATGCCGCGTGGCTCCCAGCTGCTGCTGCCTGCCAAGCCCTGGTTCATCGGCCTGACCCTGCTGCTGGCCTTGTTGGTGGAGATGGTGCCGCTCGGGCCGATGCCCGCCAAGCCGGACCTGCTGGCCGTGGTGCTGGTGTTTTGGAACGTGCACCAGATGCGCCGCATCAGCGTGGGCTGGGCCTTCTTTCTGGGACTGCTGATCGACGTCCATCATGGGGCCTTGCTAGGTCAGCATGCGTTGGCCTATAGCGGTCTGGCCTTTCTGGCGGTGAGCCTGCACCGTCGTCTGCTCTGGTTCACGGTGCTGGAGCAGATGGTGCAGTTGCTGCCGCTGTTTGCGGCCGCCCATTTGGTGCAGTTCGCGGTGCGCATGCTGCTGGGCGGCATGGCGCCCAGCCCCTGGTTGCTGCTGGCGCCGCTGTTCGAGGCCCTGCTGTGGCCGCTGACCACGGCGCTGCTGCTGGCGCCACAACGACGCGCTCCGGACCGCGACGAGAACCGACCCTTGTAATGGCTCTGATCCGCGACTCGGTGCAGGAGTTGGCGCGCTACCGCCTGCGCGTCTGGGCCGCCATCGCGCTGGTGCTGCTGTGCTTTGCGCTGCTGATCTTTCGGCTCTTCACGTTGCAGGTGCTGCGCCATGAGGACTTGTTGGCCGAGGCCGAGAACAACCGCGTCACGGTGCTGCCCGTCACGCCCAATCGGGGCCTGATCAAGGACCGCAATGGGGTGGTGCTGGCCAGCAACTACTCGGCCTACACCCTGGAGATCACCCCCACCAAGATTCAGGGGGATCTGGATGCCATGATCGACCGCCTGGCCGAGGTGGTGGAGATCCAGCCCAAGGACCGGCGCCGTTTCCAGCGCCTGCTGGCCGATGGCAAGCGCTTTGATTCGCTGCCCATTCGCAACCGCTTGAGCGACACCGAAGTGGCGCGCTTCACCGCGCGGCGCTGGGAGTTCCCCGGTGTGGATGTGCAGGCGCGTCTGTTCCGCCAATACCCGCTGGGTGAGGTGGGCAGCCATTTGCTGGGCTATATCGGACGCATCAACACGAAAGAGCGCGAGGCCATGCTGGACTGGGACGAGGAGGCCCAGGCCAACTACCGCGGCACCGATCACATCGGCAAGCTGGGTCTGGAACAGGCCTATGAGGCCGAGCTGCACGGCATCACCGGGTTTCAGCGCGTGGAGACCAGCGCCGGCGGTCGGGCGGTGCGCAACCTGGGGCATCGCGCGCCCACGCCGGGCAATACCCTGAAGCTCTCGGTCGACATCAAGCTGCAGCATCTGGTGGAGGAGCTGTTTGGGGACCGCCGTGGCGCCTTGGTGGCCCTGGACCCGCGCAACGGCGAGGTGCTGGCCTTTGTGTCCAAGCCGGGTTTTGATCCCAATCTGTTTGTGGACGGCATCGATAGCGAGAACTGGAAGGCGCTCAACGAGTCGCTGGACAAGCCGCTGCTGAACCGCGCGCTGCGCGGCACCTACCCGCCAGGCTCGACCTACAAGCCCTTCATGGCGATGGCCCTGCTGAACACCGGCACCCGCGACGCCGACAAGATCATCAACGACACCCTGGTCTATCACTTCGGTGGCCGCGCCTTCGGCAGTCCGTCGGGCGAGCGGGGCGGCGCGATGAATATGCGTCGCTCCATCGTCGAGTCGTCCAACGTCTACTACTACAGCGCCGCCAATGAGTTGGGGGTGGACCGCATCCATGCCCAGCTGCAGCCCTTTGGCTTTGGTCGCTTGACCGACATCGATCTGCAGGGCGAGGTCACCGGCGTGCTGCCCAGCCAGGAGTGGAAGCAGCGTCGCTTCAAGCAGAAGTGGTACCCGGGCGAGACCATCTCGCTGGGCATCGGCCAGGGCTACAACGCCTTCACGGTGCTGCAGATGGCCAGCGCCACCGCCACCTTGGTCAGCGGGGGGCAGCGTTTCAAGCCCCGCCTGGTGCGCGAGATCGAGGACGTGGTGCGGCATGAGACACGGCGGGTGTCGGCCGATGCCCTGACGCCGCTGCCGCTCAAGCCCGAGCACGTGGCGGTGGTGAAGGATGGCTTGCATGGCGTGACCTTTCAGGGCACGGGCACGCGTGTGTTTGCCGGTGCGCCTTACCAAAGCGGCGGCAAGACCGGCACCGCCCAGGCCGTGGGCCTCAGGGCGGGTCAAAAGTACAACGCCGCGCTGATGGAAGAGCGGCGGCGCGATCACAGCTGGTACATGGCTTTTGCGCCCTTGGACGAACCCAAGGTGGCCCTGGCGGTGATCGTCGAAAACGCCGGATTCGGCTCGGCCGCCGCGGCGCCCATTGCGCGCCGGGTGTTCGACTACCTGTTGCTCGGTCAGGTGCCCAGCGAGGAGGATCTGGCGCTGATGAAAGAGGGCAAGGCCATGGCGCCGGTGGGCAAGCCGCGCCCGGCCAGCGAGTGGCTGTTGCCGGGCCAGGTTGCAGCACCCTCGCCGGCGTCGGGAGCTTCAAGATGAACCAGGTGATTGCACGTCCCGCCCTGTGGCGTCGCCTGCGGCCCTTGTGGCGGGGCATGGATGGCCCGCTGCTGCTGGCTTGCCTGTGGCTGATGGGCTGGGGCTTGCTGGCGATGTATTCCATCGGTCACGACCATGGCACGCGCTTTGTGGACCACGCGCGAAACTTCGCCATCGGCGCGACGGTGATGTTCCTGGTGGCCCAGGTGCCGGCGCAGAAACTCACCCGCTTGGCCCTGCCGCTCTATGTGGCGGGGGTTACCTTGCTGGTGGCGGTGGCGCTGTTTGGCATCACCAAAAAAGGGGCGACGCGCTGGCTGAATATCGGCATCACGCAGATCCAACCCAGCGAAATCCTGAAGATCGCCACGCCCCTGATGCTGGCCTGGTGGTTCCAGTTGCGCGAGGGTCAGCTCAAGCTCTTGGACTTCGTGATCGCTTTTGTGCTTCTCGGGCTGCCCTTCGGCTTGATCGCCAAACAGCCCGATCTGGGCACGGGGCTTCTGGTGTTGTTCGCCGGGCTCTATGTGATCTTCTTTGCCGGCCTGTCCTGGAAGCTGATCCTGCCCCTGTTGACGGCCGGCGTGATTGGCATCGGCGCGCTAATCGCCTTCGAACCGCAGATCTGCCAGGACGATGTGGACTGGAAGGTGCTCAAGACTTACCAGAAGACTCGCGTCTGCACCTTGCTGGATCCGCACAAGGACCCACTGGGCAAGGGCTTTCATGTGCTGCAGGGCGAGATCGCCATTGGCTCAGGCGGTGTGACCGGCAAGGGCTTCATGCAGGGTACGCAGACCCATCTCGAGTTCATTCCTGAGCGCACCACCGACTTCCTGTTTGCGGCCTTCGCCGAGGAGTTCGGCCTGCTTGGCGCGCTGGCTCTGTTGCTGGGTTATGGCGCTTTAATCCTGCGCGGACTGGTGCTTGCGGCCAATGCGCCCAGCCTGTTCGAGCGCCTGCTGGGCGGCGCCATCACCATGTCGGTGTTCACCTATGTGTTCGTCAACATGGGCATGGTGATCGGCATCCTGCCGGTGGTGGGCGTGCCGCTGCCTTTCATGAGCTATGGCGGCACGGCGATGGTGATGCTGGGGCTCTCGCTCGGGCTACTGCTGGCCATCGGCCGCAGCCGCTCCTTCATGCAGAGGTAGCTTCCGGAAGTGCGGAGAAGCGCAGGGTGAAAAGCGCGCCGGGGGGTTCGCCGCCGCGGCGGGTGCGGGCGTCGCTGAGTTCGATGCGGCTGCCGTGGCGCTCGGCAATCTGGCCGGCGATCGTCAGGCCCAGGCCCGAGCCATCCACACCGGTCCCCAACTGCCGGTAGAAGGGCTGGAACACGCGCTCGCGGGCCGCTTCTGGAATGCCGGGGCCGTTGTCCTCCACCTGCAGCACCACCACACGGCCGAAGCGATCCTCGCTGACGCGTACCGTCACCATGCCGCCGGTGGGGGTGTAGTTCAGGGCGTTGTCCACCAAGTTGCGGATCAGCTCTTCGAGCAACCAGGGTTGGCCGGGGATGCGCAGCGCGCAGGTGGCGGGGCCGTCAAAGCCAAGGTCAATGCGCTTGGCCAAGGCGCGTGGCACGAAGTCCTGCAAGGCGCCGCGCGCCAGTTCGGCCAGGTCCACGGGCTCGGTGGGCGCCACCTCGCCAGCCCCTTCAGAGCGGGCCAGCGCCAAGAGTTGGCTCACCATATGGGCAGCGCGCTGGCTGGACAGCGCGATCTGCTCCAGTGAGCGACTCAGCTCCGCTGGGCTGGCCTGGCCGGACTGTATGGCCCGGCCCGCCAATTCGGCCTGGGTACGCAGACCCGCCAGCGGAGTCTTGAGCTGGTGGGCGGCGTCGGCCAGGAATTGCTTTTGTGTGCGCATGGCGCCCTCGCGCCGCGCCAGCAGGTCGTTGATGGCGCGCACCAGCGGCGCCACTTCCTCGGGGGCGCCCCCTTCATCGATGGGGCTCAAGTCTTCGGCAGCGCGGTTGCGAATTTTCTGCTGCAGAGCTTCCAAAGGGCGAAAGCCTTGGGTCAGCGCCAGCCAGGCCAGCAGGGCGGCCAAGGGCATGAGCAAAAACTGCGGCAGCAGCACGCCCTTGATGATGTCGCTGGCCAGGCGTTCGCGCCGGCCCAGGGTCTCGGCCAGTTGAATGGTCAGCCGTTCATCGTCGGCCGCTGCCGCATGCGGGCGCACCCACAGCGCGGCCACGCGCAAAGGCTCGCCGGCCAGTGAGTCGTCGCGCAACTGCACTTGGCCGGCTGCGCTACGGCCCAAGTCGGGCACGGTCAGCCGGCGCTCACCCGCCAGCAGCTCACCACGCAGGCCCAGGACCTGGAAGTGCACGTTGTCACCGTCGTCGCTGCGCAGCAGGCCCAGGGTCTGTGCGCTCAGGTGCAGGCGCTCGGGTTCTGACAAGGCCTGCTGCGCCAGGGCGCGGGCGGTCTCTGTCAGTTCGCGATCAAAGGGCTGGCTGGCGATGGACTGCGCCACCGCCCAAGTCAGCAACACCGAGATCGGCCACAGCACCAGCAGCGGCGCCAGCATCCAGTCCAGCAGCTCGCCGAACAGCGAGCGTGGGCCGCGCGGAACAGCGGGAAACGGTGGGCTCAAGAAGGGGCCCTCTGGTTACCGGGTGACCACCTCCCCGAGGGAAGGGAGCACGCCCTTCGTAGCGGCCGTGCGGGCGTGATCACGAATCGGCAGCGATCCGTTCCAGGCAATAGCCCAGACCGCGCACAGTCGCGATGCGCACCGGGCCTTGCTCAATCTTCTTACGCAGGCGGTGCACGTAGACCTCGATGGCGTTGTTGCTCACCTCATCGCCCCAGCTGCACAGATGTTGCACCAGCTGTTCCTTGCTGACCAAGCGCCCGGCGCGCTGCAGCAGCACTTCCAGCAGTGAGAGCTCGCGGGCCGACAGCTCCACCATCTGCTCGTTCAGATAGGCGACGCGGCCGGTGCTGTCAAAGCTCAGCGGGCCATGCTTGATCAAGTGGCCGCTGCTGCCCAGGCCGCGCCGCGTCAAAGCGCGCACGCGGGCCTCCAACTCCTGCAGCGCAAAGGGCTTTGCCATGTAGTCGTCGGCGCCCAGGTCCAGGCCCTGCACCCGCTGCTCAACGCTGTCCGCAGCGGTCAGGATCAACACCGGGACATGCGCATTGAGCGCATTGGGCGCGCTGCGGGCGCGCAGGCGGCGCAGCACTTCAAGCCCCGTCATGCGCGGCAAGCCGATGTCCAGGATCAGCAGATCAAACTCGTCCGTCAGCAGGGCGGCATCGGCCTCACTGCCACTGGCCACCTGGTCCACCGCATAGCCGGCAGCCCGCAAGGCGCGCACCAGAGCGTCGGCCAATACCTGGTCGTCTTCGGCGATCAGAATTCTCATGGCTTCATCTTAGGGAGGTAGCTGACGCGGGCCTTGCGGCGCATCTATACTCCTGTACAAACATCCAGTTCAAAGGAATTGCCATGAGCACCGCCGCCGTCACCTCTGAGAAGCAAAAAGCCCTGGCCGCCGCGCTGGCCCAAATTGAAAAGCAGTTTGGCAAGGGCTCCATCATGCGCCTGGGCGAGGGCGAGGTGATCGAGGACATTCAAGTGGTTTCCACGGGGTCGCTGGGCCTGGACATCGCCTTGGGGGTCGGCGGCCTGCCGCGCGGCCGGGTGGTCGAGATCTACGGCCCCGAGTCCTCCGGCAAAACCACCCTGACCCTGCAGGTGATCGCGCAGATGCAAAAGCTGGGCGGCGTGTGCGCCTTCATCGACGCCGAACACGCGCTGGATGTGCAGTACGCCCAAAAGCTTGGCGTGGATCTGCAAGATCTGCTCATCAGCCAGCCCGATACCGGCGAACAAGCGCTGGAAATTGTGGACGCCCTGGTGCGTTCGGGTTCGGTGGACCTGATCGTGGTGGATTCGGTGGCGGCCCTCACGCCCAAGGCCGAAATCGAAGGCGAGATGGGTGACGCCCTGCCCGGCTTGCAGGCCCGCCTGATGAGCCAGGCACTGCGCAAGCTCACCGGCACCATCAAGAAGACCAACACCATGGTGGTTTTCATCAACCAGATCCGCATGAAGATCGGCGTGATGTTCGGAAGCCCCGAGACCACCACAGGCGGCAATGCGCTGAAGTTCTACGCCTCGGTGCGCCTGGACATCCGCCGCATCGGGTCGATCAAAAAGGGCGAGGAGGTGATCGGCTCCGAGACCAAGGTCAAGGTGGTGAAGAACAAGGTTTCGCCCCCCTTCAAGACCGCCGAGTTCGACATCCTCTACGGCGAGGGCATCAGCCGTGAAGGCGAGATCGTTGACATGGGCGTGGCGCACAAGATCGTCGACAAGAGCGGCGCCTGGTACGCCTACAAGGGCGAAAAGATTGGCCAAGGCAAGGACAACGCCCGCGAATTCCTGCGCGAGAACCCCGACCTGGCGTTCGAGATTGAAAACCGCGTCCGCGAAGCGGTGGGCGTGGCGCCGCAGGCGGCCGCGACCAACGGTTCGGCGGAATAAGGGGCTCTGCGTGGATTGCCAAGCCCTGGAAGCCGAGGACTTGCTGCGTCAGTTCTGGCAACTGGCCAACACCCAGCAATGGACGGCCATGGGCCAGCTGCTGGATCCGGGCCTGCGCTACGAAGTGCCGCAGACCCGCGAGTTCATCACCGGGCGCGAGGGCTTTGTGGACTTCTTTGCGACTTGGCCCCAGCCCTGGCGGGTGGAGGTTGAGCGCTGCATCGCCCAGGGCGATCAACTGGCGGTGCAAATGAGTTTTCATGACGACTCCGGCAGCCCGATGACCTGCGTGGGCTTCTATGAACTGGCCGGCGGACGGATTCGCCGCATCGTCGAGTACTGGCCGGTGAACTACGAGCCCCCGGCACGCCACAGCGCCCACGTGCAGCGTCTGCCTTGACGATTGTGGGCCGCTGCATGGATGCCAAGGCCCTACGGACCCGCGCCCTGGCCCTGCTGGCCCTGCGCGAGCACAGCCCGCAGGAGTTGCAGCGCAAATTGCTGCAGGCCTGGCAGCGCGCCAGCCAGAAGAGTGGGCAGGAAGTGCCCGAGGATGCTGAACAAGTGGTGTCCGAACTCGCCGAGCAACTGTCAGCCCAGGGTCTGCTGAGCGCTGAGCGCTATGTCGAGGGTCGCCTGCGCACGCGCGCCCCACGTCTGGGGGCCCGTCGACTGCAAGCCGAGTTAGCACAGCAGGGGCTTAAGCCGGAGGGGGAGGTCTGGGAGTCGGTGCAGGCGAGCGAGAGTGAGCGCGCGCGCGCCCTGCTGGTGAGGCGCTTTGGCGAGGGCGCGCCACCAGATGCCAAGGAGCGGGCGCGGCGGGTGCGCTTCCTGGTCAGCCGCGGTTTTGATGGGGGGCTGGCGATGAGCTTGACGCGCTCCAGCGCGCTCGATGCACTTGAGTAAGGTCAGATTCGCGTCAGACCCCGCCTGATATATTGCCGCCCCAGCCCCGACGCGCGCCTCGCGTGGCCTCGGGGTTTTTTGCTGCCCGAATTTCATGATGTCCCCCGCGCCCCCCGAACAACGCCAGTTGCTGCACCGCCGCAATCTGGCGATAGAGGTGTTTGAGCGCGCCGATGGATTGTTTGACGTCGAGGCCCGGCTCAGCGACGTCAAGACCCGGGACATGCAGCTCGCTACCGGGCTGCGTCAGGCTGGGGCACCGATCCACGACATGGGCCTGCGCCTGACCATCGATCGCGCACTGAATGTGAAGGCAGCGGACTCCTTCACTTCGTCCATGCCCTACCCAGGCCGGTGCGACGCACTCGAAGGGGTTTACGGGCAGCTGGTGGGCTTGAATCTCTTGCAGGGCTTTCGTGCGGGCCTCAAAGCCAAGCTGGCCGGCGTGCAGGGCTGCACCCACCTCACCGAACTGGCCGGCGTACTGCCCACGGCCGTGATTCAAGCCTTTGCGGGTTACATCCTGGACACCCGCGAGGGCAGCGGCGACGATCAGCCCCCCTACCAGATCGACCGCTGCCACGCCCTCAGGCGCGACGGCGCGGTGGTGCAAACTTACTACCCTCGCTGGTATCGGCCTAGCCCTGCCAGCGCTTGATTTTTCCCTTCCCTCCTAACCTTCCATCAAGCCATGAAGATCCACGAATACCAAGGCAAGGAAATCCTGCGCCAGTTCGGCGTGCCGGTGCCGCGCGGCATCCCCGCGTTTACCGTGCAAGAGGCCGTTGAAGCGGCGCAGAAGCTGGGCGGCCCGGTCTGGGTCGTGAAGGCGCAGATCCACGCCGGTGGTCGTGGCAAGGGGGGTGGCGTGAAGCTGGCGCGCTCGATGGATGACGTGAAGTCTCTGTCCGAGCAGATCTTGGGCATGCAGCTCAAGACCCACCAGACCGGCCTCGAAGGCCAGAAGGTGCGCCGCCTCTATATCGAAGAGGGCGCCGACATCAAGAAGGAATACTACGTTTCGCTGGTGACCGACCGTGGCACCCAGAAGGTGGCCTTCATTGCCTCCAGCGAAGGCGGCATGGACATCGAGGAAGTGGCCCACAGCACGCCCGAAAAGATCATCACCGAGGTGATCGACCCCCTGACGGGTCTGGGCGCCGAGCAGGCCAAGAAGATCGCCACGGCCATCGGCCTGCCCGAGGGCAGCCATGCACAGGCCGTCGATCTGTTCCAGAAGCTCTATCGCTGCTACATGGAAACCGACGCCTCGCTGGTCGAAATCAACCCGCTGAACTGTGACAGCAAGGGCAATTTGATCGCCCTGGACGCCAAGTTCAACTTCGACAGCAACGCCCTGTTCCGTCACCCCGAGATCGTGGCCTATCGCGATCTGGACGAAGAAGACCCGGCCGAGGTCGAGGCCTCGAAGTTCGACCTGGCCTACATCAGCCTGGACGGCAACATCGGCTGCTTGGTGAATGGCGCGGGCCTGGCCATGTCGACCATGGACACCATCAAGCTCTTCGGTGGCGAGCCCGCCAACTTCCTGGACGTGGGCGGTGGCGCCACGGCCGAAAAGGTGACCGAGGCCTTCAAGATCATGCTCAAGAACAAGAGCGTGAAGGGCATCCTGGTCAATATCTTCGGCGGCATCATGAAGTGCGACACCATCGCCGAGGGCGTGATCACGGCCTGCAAGGCGGTGAATCTGAGCGTGCCCCTGGTTGTGCGCATGAAGGGTACGAACGAAGACCTGGGCAAGAAGATGCTGGCCGAGTCCGGCCTGCCCATCATTGCGGCCGACACCATGGCCGAAGCAGCGACCAAGATCGTTGCCGCTGTTGCCTAAGCCTCGGAGCAAAACACATGTCGATCTACATCAATAAAGACACCAAGGTCATCACCCAGGGCATCACCGGCAAGACCGGTCAGTTCCACACCCTGGGCTGCCAGGCCTATGCCAATGGCAAGAACTGCTTCGTCGCTGGCGTGAACCCGAAGAAGGCGGGCGAGAAGTTCAGCGAAATCCCCATCTACGGTACTGTCAAGGAAGCCGCCGCCCAGACTGGCGCCACGGTGTCGGTGATCTATGTGCCGCCGGCGGGCGCTGCTGCCGCCATCTGGGAGGCCGTGGAGGCCGATCTGGACATGGCCATCTGCATCACCGAAGGCATCCCTGTGCGCGACATGCTGGAAGTGCGCAACAAGATGAAGGCCAAGGAAGCTGCGGGTGGCAAGCGCACCCTGCTGCTGGGCCCCAACTGCCCGGGCCTGATTACGCCTGAGGAAATCAAGATCGGCATCATGCCCGGCCACATCCATCGCAAGGGTCGCATCGGCGTGGTGTCGCGTTCGGGCACCTTGACCTATGAGGCCGTGGCGCAACTGACCGAAATCGGCTTGGGCCAATCCAGTGCCGTGGGCATTGGCGGCGACCCGATCAATGGCTTGAAGCACATCGACGTGATGAAGGCCTTCAACGACGATCCGGACACCGACGCCGTCATCATGATCGGTGAGATCGGCGGCCCCGACGAGGCCGAGGCAGCGCGCTGGTGCAAGGCCAATATGAAGAAGCCCATCGTCGGCTTCATCGCGGGTGTGACCGCCCCTCCGGGCAAGCGCATGGGCCACGCCGGTGCCTTGATCGCCGGCGGCGCCGATACGGCCGATGCCAAGCTCGCCATCATGGAAGAGTGCGGCTTCACCATCACTCGCAATCCGAGCGAAATGGCGCGCCTGCTCAAGGGCCTGCTGTAATCCGCCCTGGCTGACGCAATCTGGGGGCCGCAAGGCCCCCTTTCTATTTCTGGACTGCTATGGATTGGTTGACCGACCCCGCCTTCTGGCTCGCCGTGGGCCAGATCATCATGATCGACATCCTGCTCGGCGGGGACAACGCCGTGGTCATCGCCTTGGCCTGCCGGCGTCTGTCGCCCGAGCTGCGGACCAAAGGCATCTTCTGGGGCACGGTGGGTGCCATCGTGCTGCGGGTGATCCTGATCTTTTTTGCGCTCAGCCTGCTCAAGTTGCCAGCACTCAAGCTCATTGGGGCTGTGCTGCTGCTGTGGATCGGTGTGAAGCTGATGCTGCCCGAGGAAGAGGACGGGCATGGCAACATCCAGGCCAGTGACAAACTCTGGGCGGCGGTGAAGACCGTCATCGTGGCGGACCTGGTGATGAGCGTGGACAACGTGATTGCAATTGCCGGTGCGGCCCAGAACGCGGGTCAGGGCCACCAGATGGGTCTGGTGGTTTTTGGCCTGCTGGTCTCCATCCCGATCATTGTTTGGGGCAGCCAGATCGTCATCAAGCTGATGGATCGATTCCCGGTAGTGATCGTGGTGGGGGCTATGTTGTTGGGTTGGATTGCCGGCGGGCTCGCCCTGGGCGATCCGTTGCTGACACCCTGGACCGTGGGCCTGCCCGCCGGCAGCCATTACATCGCCGGGGTGCTTGGCGCCTTGTTGGTCTGGGGCCTGGGCAGCACCCTGGCACGTCGCCAGGCTGCTTCGGGCGCGTGATGGGCTGGCTGCAACGCGTCAAGGGATGGCTGGGCGCGGGCAGCTCAGCGGCACCGGCCACCCTGCAAAGCACCCAGCCTCTGACCACCCAGGCGCTGGGTTCCACCTTGCCGCTGGGTGGACAGCAGGTGGCGGCCGAGGTGCCAGCCCATATCGAAATTGGCGCCGAGTTGGGTCGTGGCGCCATGGCGGTGGTGCATCGGGCCTTCGACCGGCAACTCGGGCACGAGATCGCCATCAAGCGCCTGCTGCTGGCGCAGGAGTACGACCCGGCTGATCTGGCCGATGTGCGCGCCCGCTTCCTGCGCGAGGCCCGAGCAGCCCGCGCGCTCAATCACCCGGACATCCTGCGCGTCTACGACCTGGGCGAGAGCGGCGGGGATGCCTGGATTTCGATGGAATTGCTGCACGGTCGCGACCTCAGTCACCATGTCCAGCCCGGGCATTTGTTGCCGGTGGCTCAGGTGCTGCGCTTGGGCATTCGCGTAGCCCGCGCGCTGGACTATGCACACCGCCAGGGCGTGGTGCACCGGGATATCAAACCGGCCAACATCATGTGGGACGCGCAGACCGAGCAGGTGAAGCTGATGGACTTCGGAATCGCCCGCATTGCCGATGGCAGCCGCACCCGCACTGGCTTGGTGCTGGGCACACCCAGTTTCATGGCTCCGGAGCAATTGGCCGGCGCGGCCGTTGATGGCCGCAGCGACCTGTACGCCTTGGGGGCCGTGCTCTATCAGTTGCTCACCGGTCGACTCCCGCACCAGAGTGAATCGATGGCGCGCTTGATGTATGAGATTGCCAACGAGCGCGTCGCGGATGTGCGCGACTTGCGCCCGGGTTTGCCGGAGGCCCTGGCCATGGTGCTGGCGCTGGCGCTGGAAAAGCGCCCGGAGCTGCGCTATGCGAATGGCGAGGACTTCGCGCAGGATCTGGAAACCGTGCTCGCGCAGTTGGAAGAAGAGCCGATGCTTGCGGCGGCTCCGGAGGCCGCTGCGCCGCCCAAGGACGATCCCTTTGGTGCCACTCAACGCATCCCAACCGGAGGTGCGCCTTGAAGGCCCTGCCCTATGCGCTGGAGTTGGTCGGCCTGACCGACGTGGGGCGCGCGCGCAATAACAACGAGGACTGCTTTGCCCTCGACACCGAGGCGGGCCTGGCCGTGTTGGCCGACGGCATGGGCGGCTACAACGCGGGCGAAGTGGCAAGCCAGATGCTGACCAGCTTCCTTCACAGCGAGCTCGGCCGCTGGCTTCATGAGGCCGAAGGTGCGCCGCCCGAGGCGGTGCGGCGCGCGGTCGAAATTTGTGTGGACAACGCCAACCGGGCCATCCTGGGGGCCGCACAAACCAATCCGCGCTACGCCGGCATGGGCACCACCCTGGTGATGGCGGTGTTCCGGCCCGAAGGGGTCTGCGTCGCGCATGTGGGCGATTCGCGGGCCTATCGGCTGCGCGCCGGCCGCTTGGAGCAAATCACCCGTGATCACTCGCTGCTGCAAGAGCAACTCGACGCTGGGCTGATTACTCCCGAGCAGGCGGTGCATGCCCTGCACAAGAACCTGGTCACGCGCGCCGTGGGCGTCGAGCCCATCGTGCAGGTCGATGTGGCCCTGCACCCCCTGCAACCCGGGGATCAGTTCCTTCTTTGTTCGGATGGCCTGTCCGACATGCTCGATGATGCGCAGCTTCAGGCTTTGTGCCTGCGAAACAACGATCTGACCGACGCCGCCCGCATGCTGATTGCCGGCGCCAATGAACAAGGCGGGCGCGATAACATCACGGCCGTTTTGGCGCGCGTTGGCCCAGCTGGGCGGGCCGAAGCCAAGCCCTGGTGGGGGCTTGGACGTCGATAAGGTATTCGCGGCGCAACCCGCTACAAGAAACTCAAGAGGTTCCGATGGCCAAACTGGTGTTGTCGCTCGACGGCGTGGTGATCAAGGAAGTGCAGTTGACCAAAGACCGCACCACCATGGGTCGCCGCCCCTATAACGACATCGTCATCGATAACCTCGCCGTCAGCGGCGAGCACGCCGTGCTGCAGATGATTGGCGCCGAGGTCTTTATCGAGGACCTGAATTCCACCAATGGCACCTACATCAATGGCAAGGCGGTCAAGAAGCAACAGCTGCGCGCCAACGATGTGATCGAGGTTGGCAAGTACAAGATCAAGTTCTTGGCGGATGAGCACGCCGAATACGACAAGACCATGATCCTCAAGCCCGGCGAGATGCCGCCGCCGCTGGCGGCGCGTGCGCCGGCACCGGCCAGTGGCTTTGGCGCCCTCGGTGCGGCCGCCGCCCAAGGCCCGGCCAGCATCAAGGTGCTCAACGGCGCCGCCGCTGGCCGTGAAGTGCCGCTGACCAAGGTCGTGACCACGGTGGGCAAGCCGGGCGTGCAAGTGGCCTCCATCACCCGTCGTCCGGCGGGTTATGTGTTCTCTCATGTCGAAGGTGCCCAGCGGCCGACTCTCAATGGACAAGCGCTGCCGGAAGAGGCGGTGCCGCTCAAGCACGGCGATGTGATTGAGCTGGCCGGCACTCAGATGCAGTTTGTCCAGCCGGCGTGACGGGCGTCACGCATCCGGATCGGCCGAATTAGGCCAAGCCACCAGTTCGGCTGCTGCGTCAAAACTGCGCGCCTCTCGCTTGAACTGGCCTCTACAGTGCCAGGCTGAGCGCCACTTGGGCGCCGATTGCCTATGACACTTCGAGTTCTTGGTTGCAGCGGGGCCATCGCGGCCGGCTGCAAGACCACATCTTTCCTGCTGGACCAGCGCATCCTGATCGATGCCGGCACGGGCGTGGGTGACCTCAGCCTGGACGAGCTGGCGCAAATTGATCATGTGCTGCTCAGTCACTCTCATCTAGATCATGTACTGAGCCTGCCCTTGCTGGCCGACGCCGCACTGCGTCGCCGCCGCGCCTTGGGTTTGGGGCCGGTCCAGGTTCATGCGCTGCCCGAAACCCTGCTGGCGCTGAAAACCCATCTGTTCAATGATGTGATCTGGCCGGATTTCACTCGGCTTCCCAGTGCTGAGTCCCCGGCATTGGGCTTTTCGCCGCTTGAGACCGGGCAGGTCCTTGAATTGGCGGGCCGCCAGATCGAGGTGCTTCCCGCCGCACACACAGTGCCTGCGTGCGGGTTCGCCATCCGTCATCTCCACGGCGCCCAATGGCTGGCTTACACCGGCGATACCGGCCCCAACCCCGCCCTGTGGCGCCGACTGAACCAGTTGCCGCTGCGTCAATTGATCATCGAAGCGGCTTTTGGTGACGATGAAGCTGTGTTGGCTGCCCTCAGCCGCCATCACTGCCCTGCCAGCCTGATGCCCGAGCTGCGTCAGTTGCAGGTCCGGCCCGAAATTTGGCTTACTCACATCAAGCCCGGCGAGACCCAGGCGGTGCTGGCGCAATTGGCCGCCCAACCCGGCGGCCATGCCATCCGCGCGCTGCAAACGGGCCAGTTGCTGCCGCTGGAGTGACAGTTCTCGGCAGGTGGTTGACGAAATTTGTCAGCCCATGGCTGTGCGTTCTGCGACGCCTAGGGGAAACCGTGACCTGTGGCACGAAGTGCCCATCCCTACACTTGGCACGACCCCTGCATATAAGGGGGTGTCCTCAACCCCTTTCCTCTCGAAGGAGCTTTCCATGAAGCGTGTTCAACAAGGTTTCACCCTGATCGAATTGATGATCGTGGTGGCGATCATCGGCATCTTGGCTGCGGTGGCGCTGCCGGCTTATCAGGATTACACCAAGCGGGCGAAGATGTCCGAAGTGGTGCTGGCTGCGTCTTCGTGCCGCACCACGATCTCTGAGGTGTACCAGTCTGGCAGCCAAAGTACCGTGGCCGCGAATGCCTGGGGCTGTGAAAACACCAATCAATCGTCCAAGTATGTGAAGTCAATTCAAACGAGTGCAGACGGCAAGATCACCGTCACGGCGACTGGAGTGGGCGATGCCCAAATCGACGACAAGACCATTGATTTGACGCCAGCTAACAGCACTGGTTCGCCCTTGACCTATAGCGGCACGCCGCAACAAGTCTATCAGTGGAAGTGCGGCCCTGGTGCGAACAACCCCATCCTGGCGAAGTTCCTGCCTGGCTCCTGCCGCGGCTAATTCAGGCCTAACAATCTAACCCTATAAGGCAGCGTGCGCGCTGCCTTTTTTATTTGCTTCCGCGAATGACGACCGAGATTGAGTTGACCATTCTGATGCCTTGCCTCAACGAGGCAAGAACGCTGGCAAAGTGTATCCAGCAGGCAAAAGCGTTCCTGCTTGAGCATGGCGTAAGCGGCGAAGTGCTGATAGCTGATAACGGTTCGACCGATGGCTCAGTCGGAATAGCACTCAATCTTGGCGCAAGAGTGATAGGGGTCGAGCAGCGCGGCTATGGGGCTGCCCTCCAGGCTGGTATATCGGCTGCGCGCGGTCGTTATATTGCTATGGCTGACTCGGACTGCAGTTACAACTTTGGCGGGCTAGCCCCGTTTCTGGAGGCGCTCCGCCGTGGACAGCAACTGGTGGTCGGCAATAGATTCAAAGGTGGCATCGAACCAGGTGCAATGCCTCTACTCCATCGGTACCTGGGCAATCCAGTACTGAGCTTTGTGGGGCGGCGCTTTTTTGGCGGCCCCCTAAGTGATTTTCATTGCGGCCTCAGGGCCTTTGACCGCCAAGCCGTGCTGGATTTGGGGCTAATAACTCCGGGCATGGAGTTCGCTAGTGAAATGATAGTAAAGGCACTCCAGTCGGGCCTCCGCATCTCAGAGGTGCCGACAACGTTAGCTCCTGATGAGCGAGGTCGACCGCCCCATCTGAATACCTGGCGCGACGGTTGGCGCCATCTGAGATTCTTGTTTCTATTTGCGCCGCGCTGGCTATTTCTTTACCCAGGGGCCCTCCTGTTGCTGCTGGGTATATTGCAGTTCTCTGCAGCTTTTGCTCCTGTAGGCTGGATAGACGGAGCGTGGCCAAGAGGCGTCCATGCAGAATTGTTTGCGGCTGCCGCATGCGTCATAGGGTGGCAAACCATGCTTCTCGCCCTGGGCGTGATATATGCACGTCATGGGGCGGGGCTTGAAACGAATAGCAGAAGCGAGAGACTGATTTTGCGGTGGATTCAGGGGGCATCCTTGGTGCTTGGCGGGGTTCTTATGTTATTCGCTGGCTTGCTTATATGTATTGAGCTGCCAATCGAATGGCAGCGAGCTGGCTTCGGTCCACTGGATCCGCAAAAGACCATGCAAATCCTAATCCCTGGGATTGCACTCACTATCGGGGGAGCTCAAGCACTTTTGGCGAAGCTCTATCTTGCAACGCTGCGAAGTGCCTTTGAGTCGAGTGGACGACTGCGACGGAACGAGCAGAAGGCAATTGGTTGGCGTGAGCTCGAGCTATGAAGCAAGCGATATTGATTGAGGCCATCATATTCGCCATCGTGGCGGCCATTGTCGCCGCTATTGGCGTGTATTTTGGTTTAGGTGGGCAAGGCTGGAGTTGGGATGCGCTAAATCATCATATATATCTTGGCTATATTGCGGAAAGCCCTCGATGGCACCTCGATGTGGCGCCGGCAAGTCTGCAAACATACCAGTATCCATATTTGTACTGGCCAATATATAAATTGAGCATTCTTAATATTTCAGGCCTTGCTGTGGGAATGCTGTGGGCAGGCTCGCAGGCGCTCTTATTGGCTCTACCGGCTTGGGCGCTAGCTTATCAACTCACAATACGAACTGGATCTGAGTGGATTGACTTGGGATGGCGTTGGGCCGCAGGCATTATCGCCATGACAAGCGGTTTGCTCTGGGCTTCCATTGAAACTTCAGCGAACGACCTGTTGGCGGCCATTCCACTGTTGTGGGCCCTTGTTCTTATGGCGAAAGACGAGGTCGGTAATCGACGTCATTTTTGGGCGGCACTCCTGCTCGGAGTTGCCGCGGCGTTCAAACTGTCTAATGCCGTCTTCTTGCCTCTTTTGGCATTTTGGTGCTTAACCGCCGGTAGGGTGGGGACGCTGAAGAGAGGAGTGTTCTTATTGCTAGGCGCGGCACTAGGAGCGTTCGCTGCATATATGCCGTGGGGGGTGCAACTGTACAGAGTTACGGGGAACCCTTTTCACCCATTCTTTGCAAACTGGTTTTAGCCAGCCGAAATCGATGTTGAGATTTCAACCTGATGGGTGGTTAGAAGGTGTGCTTCGGCCCTTCTTGATGGGTGATCCCGCCGCCGGTATTTACGTCGAATTTATGGCGCCCGACTGGCGCTTCGCAATACTGATAATCTTGCTTTGTTTTGTTGCGCTGCGCGCGAATAAAGTTGGGTCCAGACTTACGCCGGGGCAGTGGCGCACACTTGGCGCCATGTTTCTAATGTTTGTGCTCTGGATGGCAACTAGCGGCAACGGGCGATACTTTATCGCCGGTTTAGTGCTTGTTGGACCCCTTGTGGTTATGGGAGTCCAGTGCTTGGGAGGTAGTCCTAGCTTCCGTTTTGGAATTTTGATGATTGTTGTGTCCGTGCAGTTCTCCGCTGCTTACCTTGCGTTTGGCGCGGGACATTGGGCGCTGACTGTATGGTCTGACAAAACGGAGCCAATTCAACAATCGAGTCTGCGTAACAGGCCGGCGAACTTCTTAACCATCACCGGGATTTCCTATTCCAGCTTAGTGCCTCTGTTTCATCCGAAATCTCGCTGGGCGAATATCTCAGGACAGCACCTGATGGATGATAAGCGCCTGGAGTATCGAGCACTTACACGAATGTTGGCGGACACAAAGGATGAAAGCTATGTGGTTCTCCCGGAGTCGGCGCGTGGACCTGCAAAGCCTAACGGGGAGGCCCTGCATCTCGCGACGGCTGCTCTATCGTTCCACGGCCTTGCGTTTGAGCCCCAGGACTGTATTTGGTTGAATAGTCGCATGGTTGCCAATGCACCAGGAGGCGCCACAGCAGGAAGGCCGTCAGGGTTTTGGTTTTGCCCGATTCGACAGTTCAGGGATCGCCAGGCAGCTGCACAGCAGGCCCAAGCAGAGCTAAACGCCGAGTTCAGTGGGGTCTTTTCCATTCTGGAAGAAAGTTGTCCTCGATACTTTCGCCCCAATGAAGGTCGCAATTCGCGAACAAATGGCGCCCTGATAAGGTTTTATACGTCCTCTGACACCAGGGTGATGATCGATGGGGCGGGGGATGTTTATTACAAGTACTTCCGTGCAATGAATTACACAAAGCTTGCCCGTGTTGCTGATATTCTGACTGGGAATTTTCATATGCCATGCACGAAGGTTGACGGCCGTTATACCCCTCCCTGGGAGCGATAATGGTTCTTGGGGAACGACCGAGACTTTTGCTCGCGGTTGCTGATGGACGGGCTGGAGGGGGGACAACCGTAGTTTTGAGTCTGATCGACCATCTCCTTCAAGATGGGCGGTGGACTCCCCTGCTAATGACCGAGCTGGCATCCCACTTGGCGACGCAGGCTCAGGCCCGGGGGGTAGAAGTTATTGGATTCAACTTCTTCGGGATGAAGGCGTGGAGCCACAAATATTTGGCCAAGCTGCTGATTAATCAGCGTTGCACCGCTGTTCACGCGCACGGCCTTCGCGCGGCGTTTCATTGCTGTGTGGCTCTTAATGGGCGCCACGACCCCCCTCTTATTTATACCGTCCATGGACTCCATCAATTACATTTCTGGGCGCCCCTACGCCGAATAGTTAATTTGGCCGAGAGACTGGTAGCTCGTCGTTCCACATTTGTCACGTACGTGAGCCACGCTGACGTTCAATTGGCGCGATTGTGGTGTATCGCTCCGGACCCTAATCAAATAGCGCTGATCCCAAACGGCGTCGATATGGCAAAGCTGTCAGCGATGGAAAATGAACAGCGCACTTTCGATGCGATCTTCATAGGGCGCTGGGTAAGGCAGAAGGATCCTGTGCTCGCAAGTCAGATACTTGCTGAACTGGCCGCGCGAGGCTGGCGCTGCGCTATTGGTGGAGCTGGAAGCCTGGCACCAGAGGTCCTTCAAGTGTTGGCTCGTGATGAGGGGGGGCACTTAGTTGAGCAACTTGGACCATTGAGTCATCAAGAGGCCTTGTCTGCCTTGTCAAAAGCCCGCTTGGTCATCATGCCGTCGCGTTGGGAAGGCTTGCCTTTGCTGCCTATGGAGGCGGCAGCACTGGGCGTTGTCAACTTGACTAGTGATTTGGCTGCCTGCCGCGAACTGATACCGAGTCCTGCGCACGGAAAGTTGATATCAAGCCGGCAGACATCAGAATGGGTCGACGCGGCGCAAAATCTTTTGCAATGCGACCTGTCATATATTAGTCGGTCTGCGAAAGAGTACATTAGAGATAACTACGATATAAATAACACTTTGGCGGCATACCTTGGAGTTTATGAGGCGGCAACGCGTCATGGCTAAGGTGGATGCCCGTGCCAATCGAGTGATTGTTCTGCTTTGCACTCATAATGGTGGTCGAATGCTAGAGCCCCAATTGCGGAGCATTTCAAATCAAAGCCGGCCACCAGATATGGTATTGGTCCATGACTGGGGCAGCTCGGATACTACGCTAGAACAGCTGGCTCATTGGCAGAAAGAGACGCAAGAACTATTCGAGGTGCAAGTGTTTCGGCATCAGCAAGCGCCTGGCCCCGCTCGCAGTTTTGTGCAGGCACTAGCAGACACCCTGGATCGAAAGTTGCAATTTGATTGGGTTCTCCTCTGTGATCAGGATGACCTATGGCGACAAGACAAAATCGCCGAATTTGTGGCGTGTGCGGATCAGAACCCGGGACTCAAGCTGATTCACTGTGACTATGAGTTGATAAATGAGGCGGGGGACCGGATTGGTCGGAGCCTGTGTGGCTCAAGACGCTTTGATGGCCGTGGTGCATCTACCCTGGTAGTCAGTGTTGTCCCAGGAATGTGCATGGCGCTCAGTCGAAACTTTCTGACAGAAAGCCGGTCACTTTGGGGGGGCGTGGATTGGTACATGCATGATTGGGCATTTTGCATCTGCGCGCATGTGCTCGATGCGCCAGTTGCATATATTGACAAAATTCTGGTTGGCTATCGTCAGCACAATTCGAATATCCAAGGGCTGAGGCAGTGGTGGGTTATCGGCGAGTTATTGCGACGTATTCAGCGTGCCCGAGACTTTACTATTTTGACGCACCGGCAACTGTCACAGCTTCAGGGGTGCTCGACGTCGTTTATCGTTCCTAATAAGTTTGATGTCGTAACAAGTGTTCTTCGGGATGGTCTTTTGCCGAGGTTGCTGGTATTGGCGGTCGCTATCAGACTTGCCATGCATTGGCCACGGAACAGAGTATGAAATCGGTCGAGAGAACTCCAATCGCTCCACTGCTCTTGCAGCGATTTGTTGGCCTCGCTGGAGGGGGGATTACGGTTGGTGTGCTCCCATTTTTTCTGTCTTCAGGTGAACTGGGTTATTACTTCACCTATATGAATCTGTTGGCCGCGCAGATAGCCTTTGATTGTGGCTTGTCTTATGTGATTCTGCAGAAAATGGGCGGTTTCGCCATTGACGCTCAGCGCCCTGACAGTATCGGTCTTTCTGCGCGTGAGCGAATTTCTGAGTTGAGATTGTTGCTCTGGACTTGGAGCCGACGCGCTGCTCTGCTATTTTGTTGCGCGATGCTTTCGGCCACACCTTGGTTGAAGAGGGGCGATGTAGACGGTAGCGAACTAATGCTTTGGTTGGCATTGGTGCCGTGTGTCGCCATGGCCTTCTTAACGAATACCCGATTGGCGTATTTCGAAGGTCGTGGACGAATGGCCGATGTCGCCCTTCTGCGAGCGAAGCAGGGACTTGTTGGGGCGGTTCTTTTTGTCCTTGTGCTTTGGACCGGAGGTGGTCTTTGGGCGGCACTGGCGCCCCCAATTGTTCAAAGCGTTTCGGCGACTCTTTGGATACAAAGAGAGGACGTTGGTCGATCGGCTTTCGTGGAATTATCGCCACGGCTTTGGCGCGATGGGGTCTGGCCAATGCAATGGAGAATCGCGCTAAGCTGGGCCGCTGGCTATGCCGCTACCGCAATCTTTGTGCCGGCCACATTCGCCTATCATGGTCCTGTTGAGGCAGGAAAGCTGGGTATTAGTCAAGCCGTCTTTGGTGCGGTGGCCCTATTATCACAGGCTTGGCCCGTATCACAGAATATACATTATTGTATTCTGTTCAAAGAGGGGTGTTACCAGGAGCTTTGGGAATTGTTGCGCGAGGGCCTATTTAAGGTGCAGATCTTTTGCGTGTCGAGCATAGCCATACTCACTGTCCTATGGTATTGGATGGGGGTTCAATTGCCTAGCGTTGGTCTGCGGTTTGTCGAGTTTGTGGATGTGGTGTACCTGGGGCTGGCGACATGGATTGGGTCGATTATCGCCACATTGGCAGTATTTTTACGGGCTCGGCAACAAGAACCACTATTGCTTCCAAGTCTGATGACTGGACTAGGGGCTTTGTTAATCGTGATATTTCTCGCGGAGCGAGGTGTGACAGCAATGCTGGCGGCAAATGCATGCCTTCTGATGTTTGCAATACTGCCTTGGGTTGTGTACATCGCCTGGCGGGCTTGGCAAAGAGATTTTGGCAAAGATGCTTGATATATTCTTGATTACATTCAATAGGTCCAAATTGCTGGAGCGCACCCTCAGGGTGCTTCTTGATTCGCCTCTGGGGCACTTAAAGATCGTTGTACTGGATAATTGTTCTGAAGATGACACTGTTGCTCGTGTCCAGGAGCTCCAGAAGGTGCATAGTAATTTGGTATTGGTGCGAAATCGAGTTAATATTGGCGCTTCTGCAAATGCGATCAGTGCTTTTCTGCAGGCGCAAAATCGCTACTGTTGGGTGCTTTGCGACGATGACGAGCTGCGATTGGAGGGTATGGCGGCGTTTCTTTCTTGGTTGAATTGTCTAACCATAGATGGGCCTGACTTAATCTTGGTTGGGGGGCATCAGCGCGAAAAGGCGCCTTTCGACGGCACTGCAGGATCGGCTCATGACCTGATATTGCAGGGATGCAACTTCTTTCGAGATGGTAGCTTTTTACCTGGGATAATCTACAAGGTTGAATTTGCTCTGAGGGTTATTCCAAAGTGTTACGAGTTTTCGGCTTGGATGTATCCGCATGTAGCTCTACTTCTTGAGGCGTATTCAAGAAACAGCAGCGTACAAGTGAGCCCTAGCCCTTTGGTCATAGCGAGACTTGGCCTCCAGTCCTACAGCCAGGCTCAGCATTTGGATTGCTGGATCGCGCTGACTAAGAGGATTCAAGGGCGCTCCTTGCGCCGGCAATTTTTAAGCTGCCAGTGGGTGGACAGATGGGACCGAAGCGGCGTGCGTGGTTTGCTTGGGTCCTTAATATATAACCGACGACTGAGATATATCCCTTTGCTGTTCTGGAATTATCCAATGCTTACCATCTTGGCCTTTCCTAGGTTGTTTCTAAAATTTGTACGTCGAGTTTGATTCCATTCAAGCCAGTGCCGCTGAACCCATTCGGAAAAACGCTTGTCGAAGAGTTCTTCGGTAAATATATTCGCAGAGGCGACACAGCGTGCCGATAGCTCGGGGCCGGCTTCAGCACTCATCCCGCGCACGGCGGCCGCAACGCTTTCGGGGCACAGAGTTTCGTAAAGCCAGGCGTTTTCTTGGTGGTTTAGATAGTCCAAAACCCCGCCCTCAGCATATGCGATTACTGGCATTCCGGCTGCCAGCGCTTCTATTGGCGCAATTCCGAAATCTTCTACGGCGGCAAATAGGAATGCGGCGGACCTAGCGCGGACTTCAGTGAGTTCTTGGTCGCTGATCCAGCCCGTGAATTGCACATTACTCGGTGAAAGCGCCTTTAGCCTTGATAATTCGGGCCCCTCTCCGACAACGGTTAAGTGATAGTCGGGGAGGAGGTGCATGGCCTTGATTAGAATGTCGGTGTTCTTATGTCCGATCAAGCGTCCAACGCTTAGTAGTTGACGGGAATTGATGGTGTTGTTGGAGATGGCTCGTGCCATCCTTACAGGCGGAGGGATCACTATTGAATCTCTGCCCCAGCACTTCCGAACGCGTCGTTGTACAAAGTAAGAATTGGATGCTATGGCTTCGGGTCCGTTAGAGCTGCCCGCATCCCAAGTTCGGAGTTTATGTATCAGGTGTCTCGCCAGCCAGGAACGGAATCCTTGTTCCAGGCCCTCGGTTCTAAGTGTGTGCCCCTGTAAATCCCAGGCGTATCGCATTGGTGAGTGGCAATAACAGAGGTGTAGAGTGTTGGGGGAAGTTATGACTCCTTTAGCAACACAGTGGCTGCTGGAAATTACGAGATCATGTTCGCTGAGATCAAATTGTTGGATTGCAAATGGCATCCAAGGAAGAAGCTTGCCATAGTATTTCTTAACGGCTGGTAGATTGTTAAGGCGGCTTGTGACGATGCGGCGAAACGGCAGTCCTGATCGATGCGTGGTAGGAAGTTTATCAATTAGTGTATATAGTGTTGCATCTGGAAATAGGGCCAGGATTCTTTCCAGGACTTTCTCCGCTCCTGCCAACTCGATCAGCCAGTCGTGAATTATTGCGACATTGCGCGGTGCATGGTATTCCAACATACTTGGGTCATGTTGGCGCATCGAGGCTGTCTTGGTTTGGTTTGGCACCGCATTGCTATTGCTGTCTGACATTTCGTTTGAAGATGTATCTATGCAGGTTGAAATGAACAGAAAGGTCTCTGGCTTATCCGTACTGGCTGTGGTTGCTTGTGCGCTACCTGTTCTTTGGGCCTACTCCTCCCCACCCGCTGCAACAACACTCAATCAGCTGCTAGCTCTCGGGCTGTGGGGTGGGGTTTTGGCTATGGCTGTTCCATGGGCCACAAACAAGCGGTGCTGGGCACTTTGGGTTGCATTGGTACTTGCTGCCGCATCAGCTGTTCACGGGCACGACTGGTCCGCACTTTCTTTTCTTTTGGTTGTCTTGGCGTTGTCGGAGTGGACCGGTGCGGTTCGCCAGAAATCACGCTCAGAAGAGCTTGAGGTTGGCTTGTCGACCGGTCTGCTCGTGGGCGCGGTGGCCAGTCTAATCGTCGGTTTGGTCCAGGTGTTTTCACCTGCGTGGGCCGATGGCGTTTGGATGGCTAAGAGTGGGTTGGTCGGCCGGGCCGTGGGGAATGTGCGTCAACCTAACCATCTCGCCACTTTGCTGCTTTGGGGTGGTGTGGCAACCATTTGGCTAGGTCAAAAATATCGTTGGCCTATTTGGGGCCGGGCTTTGCTGCTCGGAAGCTTCTCCGCTGGGGTGGTGTTGACAGCATCCCGGACTGGGTTGTATTTCGGCATTCCTTTGCTTGCTTTGTGGGGCCTGTTGGACCGCAAATTGGATCGCGGATCGCGATTTCCTTTGTTAGTTAGCCCTTTGTTCGCCGCCCTTGCTTGGTGGGGCCTGCACCTCTGGGCCCAAAGCGGTGCCGGTGTTTTCGGTGCGGAAACGCGGCTGGATAGCGAAGGTGCGGGCTCGCCCTCGCGCGTTGCCATCCTGAAGAACGCTTGGGAGCTTCTGCAAATGCACCCCTGGACCGGTGTGGGCTGGGGGGAATTCAACCGGGCTTGGACGTTGACGCCCTTTCCAGACCGCCCCACAGCCTTCTTTGATCATTGCCACAACCTGCCGCTGCAGTTGTTGGTGGAGTTGGGCTGGCCCCTGGGGCTGACAGTGCTGGGTTTGTTGACCTGGGCCTTTTTGCGGGCGGTGCAACTGGCTTGGCGGGCCAAGGGGCCGGAGGCGGTGCACCGGCGTGCTCCGCTGATGATCCTGCTGATCGTGGGCGTGCACAGCATGCTGGAGTACCCGCTTTGGTATGCCTACTTTCTGTTCCCCACGGCTTTTGCCTGGGGTTTGTGCCTGGCGCCAGAGGCGGGTGAGACCCGCCCCGTCGCCGCCCCGCACTGGAGTCAGCACTGGCCGCGTTGGGTGGGGGCCTTGATGGTGGTGGGCAGTCTCTATGCCTACTGGGAGTACCGCTTCGTGGCAGCCATTTACGCGCCGGCCGAGTGGGATCAGCCGCTGGTGCAACGCATCGAGCGTGGGCAGCGAACCTTGCTGTTTTCGCGTCATGCGGATTACGCCGCCGCCACAGCCTTGGGACACAACGCCAAGTCGTTGGAAGCGGCCAGTCGCACCGGACATCAGCTCATCGATGCCCGGCTGATGATCGCCTGGGCCAAGAGCCTGCATGCGGTGGGCGAGACCGACAAGGCGCGCTATATGGTGGCGCGTCTGCGCGAGTTCCGCAGCCGTGAGGGCACAGCCTGGCTGAGTGCCTGTGGCAATGAACCCGAACAGTGGTTTTGCGCGCCGCCGGAAAAGCAGTACAGCTGGAAAGACTTCTGATCAGCCGGCCACGACCCAGTCGCCCGACTTGCCCCCACGCTTTTCCAGCACTTGCACGGCGTCGATCACCATGCCTTTGTCGGCGGCCTTGCACATGTCGTAGATGGTGAGCAGGCCCACTTGCACGGCGCACAGGGCCTCCATCTCCACGCCGGTGCGGCCCACGGTCTCGACCTGGGCGCTGCAGCGAACGCGCGATTGCGCGGCATCGAGTTCAAACTCCACCGCCACGCGGGTCAGGGCCAAGGGGTGGCATAGCGGCACCAGATCGGCGCAGCGCTTGGCACCCTGGATGGCTGCGATGCGGGCCACCGCCAGCACATCGCCCTTGGCGGCTCGGCCCTCGGCGATCAAGGCAAAGGTCTCCGGGCGCATGCGGATCAGGCCGCTGGCTCGTGCCACTCGGTGGCTGTCCACCTTGCCGCCTACGTCCACCATATGGGCGTGGCCCTGGGCGTCGAAGTGGGTCAGGGGCGAGTTGGACATGGGCAGAAACAATCAGTTGACAGAGGCGGGCGATGATAGGGCTGGCCCTGATGTCGGCCGGCCGATGGCCGGCGTTGCTGGATGACCATGCTCAAGCCCCTTTTGAACCCCCGTCCACGCCTGCGTGCCCTTTGCCTTTCGCTGTTGATGTTGCCGGGGGCCGCACTGCCGCAGGGGGCGGCCGTACTGCCCACCTTGGGCGATTCGGTGTCCGAGCAGGTGGGCTTGCAGGATGAGCGCAAGTACGGCGACTGGATCATGTCCCAGGTGCGCCTGGACCCCTCGGTACTGGATGACCCGCTGCTGCAGGCCTATATCGAGTCGCTCTGGCAGCCCTTGATGCAGGCAGCGCGTGCTCAGGGCCAGATCAGCGAGGAGCTGATGGAGCGCTTCGCCTGGGAAACCCTGCTGGTGCGCGAGCGCAATATCAATGCCTCGGCCTGGCCGGGGGGGTATTTCGTCTTCAATCTGGGCCTGCTGGCGATGACGGCGGACCGCGACGAACTGGCTTCGGTGATGGCGCACGAGCTCTCCCACGTCACGCAGCGCCACATCGCGCGCGGGGTGGCGGGCGAGGGCAAGAGCACGGCCATCACCATCCTGGGCGCGCTCCTGGGCATCCTGGCCGCCAGCAAGACGGGCAGTACCGATGTGGCGATTGGCGTGATGTCGGCGGCGCAGACCGAGGCGCAGCGTCAGAAGCTGAGCTTCTCGCGCGATATGGAGCGCGAGGCTGATCGCGTGGGTCATGCCGTGCTGGTGGGCGGGGGTTATGAGGCCAGCGGCATGGCCCGCATGTTCCTGCGGCTGGAGCAGTCCACCCGCTTGATGGACAACGGCGCCTTTCCCTATTTGCGCTCGCACCCGTTGAACAGCGAACGCATTGCCGAGGCGCGCCAGCGCGCGGGCCTGGATGCTGCGTCGGGTGCCTCGCAAGGCCTGCTGCGGCATGCGCTGATGGCCGCCCGCGCGCGGGTGCTGATGGACGAGCGCGCCGAAGCCTTGCAGAGTGCCGCGGCGCTGGAGGTCGGAGCGCGCGACGCTGACGCCACGGCCCAGATTGCCGCGCGCTACAGCGCGGCGCTGGCGGCCTACAAATTGCGCCAGCGCGATCGGGCAGAGGGGGCCCTGCGCGCCGCGGCAACTTGGCTGCCCAAGCTTGGTGAGGCCGACCGGACCCTGGCGCGTGCGCTGCTGGACCAGTTGCGGGCAGAAGGCGCTGCACTGATGGGGGATGGCGAGGCGGCCCAAGCGGCGCTGGCGCCATATGCGGAGCAGAAGGACCTCCCTCTGATGCTGTTGCGGGCCGAAGTGGCTGCGGCACCGGGAACGCCGCCGGCGGCTCGCACGGCGGCCTTGGAGGCGCTGCAAACGCATTTGGCCCTGCAGCCCAAGGACGCGCCGGCCTGGCGCCGTGCGGCTTTGCTGTGGGAGCAGCAGGGGCAGCCCCTGCGCGCGGTGCGCGCGCGCGCGGAAGGCCATGCCGCCATCGGCGATTTGCGCGGTGCCATTGATCGGTTGCGCGCCGGCTTGCGCTTGTCGCGTGCGCCGGGTGCCGACCCGGTGGAGGCCTCGGTGATTGATGCGCGACTGCGCGCCCTGTTCTATGAGCGTCGCTCGCAGTTGCAAGAGCTCTACCCGCGCGGCCTGCCGCCGGATGCGGAGTAGGGCCTCGTGAACTATCGGCGGCGCAGGCCGAGGTCGATCACCAGTCCCAACGCGCTGTAGATCAATGAACCCAGCAGCGCTGCGCCAAAACTGCGCACGGCAAAGCCGTCCAATACGGCCGCAGCCGACCAGAACAGCGCGGCGTTGATGACGAATAGGAACAGGCCCAAGGTCAACAGGGTCGCGGGCAGGGTGAGCAGCACCAATAGCGGGCGCAGCAGCGCATTGAAGAGGCCCAGCACCGCAGCGGCGATCAGCGCACTGCCAAAGCTGCGCACTTGCACCCCGGGGTAAAGGTGAGCTACTGCTAACAGAGCCAAGGCCAGCAGCACCCAACGAAGCAGAAGATTCATGGGCTCAGCATAGCCCTGGCCGAACTGGGGCTTTGAGCAGACGGTGCACAATTCGCCCCACTCGAAAGGGGAGTAGCAGCGCGTCGCTTAGGCGGTGTGGTGCGGGATCCGTCAGTACGGTGTCGATGACACCCGGGCCCCACAGCCTTCAGGCCATGCCTGAAGTCCCCGCAAGACCTTTCGATCCGAGCGCACCCGCCCAGGGTGCGTCTTCAAGGTCTTGTTGGAGCGAGTCATGCTGCAAACCATTGCGCCGGCCTGGTTGTGGGCCTTCTTCGTCGTCACCGTGTTGGTGGCGCTCTTCATTGATTTCGTGGTGCTCAAGAAGCAGGGCGCCCACGAGGTCAGCGTCAAGGAGGCGGTGCGCTGGTCCATCGTCTGGGTGGCGGTGTCACTGGCCTTCAACGCGATGTTCTGGTGGGCGGTGAAGGACCAGAGCGGCGATGTCGCCCTCGCCAATACCAAGGCGCTGGAGTTTTTGACCGGCTACCTCATCGAGAAGTCTCTGGCGGTGGACAACATCTTTGTCTTCCTGATGATCTTCACCTACTTCGCGGTGCCGCCCGCTTATCAGAAGCGGGTGCTGATGATCGGCATCATCGGCGCCATCGTTTTGCGCACGCTGATGATCTTGGCCGGCGGCTGGCTGCTGCAGCAGTTCCACTGGATCCTTTACGTGTTTGGCGCCTTCTTGCTGATCACGGGCATCAAGATGTGGTGGGCCGCGGGGCAGGAGCCCGACCTGGAGAGCAACCCGGCGCTCAAGCTGCTGCGCCGCGTGCTGCCCGTCAGCCGTGAGTTCGATGGCGAGAAGTTCTTCACCGTCGAGAACGGCCGCCGCATCGCCACGCCCTTGCTGATGGTGATCTGCCTGGTGGGCCTGACCGATGTGATCTTTGCGGTCGATTCCATTCCCGCCATCTTCGCCATCACCACCGATCCCTTCATCGTGCTGACGAGCAATGTCTTCGCCATTCTGGGTCTGCGCGCCATGTACTTTTTGCTCGCCGCGGTGGCCAGCAAGTTCCATCTGCTGAGCTATGGCCTGGCGCTGATCCTGGCCTTCATTGGTACCAAGATGATGTTGATCGACGTCATCAAGATTCCGGTCCTGGCCTCGCTGGGCGTGGTGGTGGCCATCCTGGTTGCAACCATGTTCTTAAGCGTGCGCACCGCGCCCAAATTGCCCCAAAACGCGGCGCATTGATGCGTCAAAGCCTCACCAAGGGTTTGAGAGCATCAATTCCTCTATGAGAGGCATGTCTTTTTCATAGAGGAGCGCTTACGATTGCGCCCGCTCGGTGCTAGAGAGAACCTGAAGGCGATGGACGTCTCGTTCAACGACCTTCTACCCGGCCCGGCAATTCACTCAACGCACGGAGAGATTCATATGGCAACTGCGAAGAAGGCGGCTCCGGCCAAGAAGGCCGCGCCCGCAAAGAAGGCCGCCCCGGCCAAGAAGGCCGCTGCACCGGCCAAGAAGGCTGCTGCTCCGGCCAAGAAGGCCGCTGCGCCCGCCAAGAAGGCTGCGGCCCCGGCCAAGAAGGCTGCTGCGCCCGCCAAGAAGCGCACCCCGAACGCGGCCTTCATGAAGGCCCTGACGCCCAGCGCTGCGCTGGCCGCCATCGTGGGCGACAAGCCGCTGCCCCGCACCGAAATCACCAAGAAGGTGTGGGAATACATCAAGAAGAACAAGCTGCAGGATGCGGTGCAGAAGCGCGTCATCGTTGCCGATGCCAAGCTGAAGGAAATCTTCGGCAAGGCCAAGGCCGATATGTTCGAGATGACCAAGCTGATCAGCAGCCACCTGAAGTAAAGCCGACTCGGCGCTTTCGGCGCCGAACGGACGAGCCCGGTCTTGACCGGGCTCTTTTTTTGCCCTGACGCGACAGCGCGTTGCACGTGCTCGCCTTGGGCGTGAACTAGGTGGCAGTTGAGGCCGCTTGCCGGCCCATTCCAGTCGCCGCTCTTCTTAGACTCGCGCCCGAGCTGTAACGGTTGGTGACGCTCGCCCGCCGCGCCGGAGAAACCATGTCCCTGATCGCCACGCTGGCCCTGGCCGCCAGTTCCGCCACCGCCACGCTGCCGAGTTGCTCCTGGGATCGCCCGGGGGTGGACCCCTTCATGGGCGATGTGGTCGCGGCTGTGGACCGCTACAAAGACATCCCGACGGCCACCCGAGCCAAGCTCAAGGCCCGCATGCAAGCGCGCCAGTACGACGAGATGGCTGTCATCAAGCGCGATGCCATCGAAGGCAAGGCTCGTTACGCGCCTGAGATTCGCGATATGCACTTTGGTCGTGGCAAGGTTTGCCAGACGGTGAGTCGTGCCAAATGGAGTGACCAGCACCAGGAGCGCGGTCTGGTCTATTGCGAAGATGGCCACTGCATCATCGTGCCCACGGTCTGCCGCAATGTCAGCCGCGTCACCCGTGCCGCACCGCCAGTGGCAGGTGCCGCGCAGGAAGAGCCGCAGGTGTTGGCCGCCAAGCCCGTGGACGACACGCCGCTGGACTTCGAGGCCCCCGCCGCCGGTGCGGCGCCGGTTCAGCCCTTGCCTACGAGCTTTGCGCAGTTGGCTCAGGTGCCGACCCTGACGCCCTCGCCCAACTTCACCCCGCTGAGCGGCCCCACGCCAACCCCTCCTGGGGGTGTGCCGCCGCTGCCGCCCAGCCCGCTGCCGGGTCCGGACCCGGTGCCGCCTGTGACCCCGGCCGTGCCCGAACCGTCGACCTGGGCGATGTTCGGCCTGGGCCTGTTGGCCCTCGGCCTGCGCAAACGACTGGGGAAAGACCTCAGCGCCTGAGCAACTCGGCCAAGTAGCGCCCGGTGTGGCTGTCCGGATGGGCGGCCACTTGCTCGGGTGTGCCGCAGGCCACCATCTGGCCGCCGCCGGCGCCGCCTTCGGGGCCCATATCGATCAGCCAGTCGGCCGTCTTGATGACGTCCAGGTTGTGCTCGATCACCACGATGGTGTTGCCGGCGTCTCGCAGCTGGTGCAGCACCTTGAGCAGCAACTCGATGTCGGCGAAGTGCAGGCCGGTGGTGGGCTCGTCCAGGATGTAGAGCGTGCGGCCGGTGTCGCGCTTGGAGAGTTCCAGCGCCAGCTTGACGCGCTGCGCCTCGCCCCCCGAGAGCGTGGTGGCGCTTTGACCCAGCTTCAGATAGCCCAGGCCCACGTCCAGCAGGGTCTGTAGCTTGCGCTGCAGGGTGGGCACGGCGTTGAAGTGGCCGTAGGCGGCCTCCACCGTCAGCTCCAGCACATCGGCGATGGACAGGCCCTTGTAAAGCACCTCCAGGGTTTCGCGGTTGTAGCGCCTGCCATGGCAGACGTCGCAAGGCACGTAGACGTCGGGCAGGAAGTGCATCTCCACCTTGAGCACGCCGTCGCCCTGGCAGCTTTCGCAGCGGCCCCCGGCCACGTTGAAGCTGAAGCGGCCGGCGCCGTAGCCGCGCTCGCGCGCCACCGGCAGCTCGGCAAACAGCTCGCGCATGGGGGTGAACAGGCCTGTGTAGGTGGCCGGGTTGCTGCGCGGTGTGCGGCCGATGGGTGACTGGTCGACGTTGATGACCTTGTCGAACAGCTCCAGGCCTTCGAGCAGGTCGAAGGCAGCCGGCTCGGCATGGCTGCCGTAGAGCTTCTTGGCCACGGCGGCGTACAGGGTGTCGTTCACCAGGGTGCTCTTGCCCGAGCCTGAGACGCCCGTCACGCAGGTCAGCAGGCCCACGGGGAACTCGGCCGTCACACCCTTCAGGTTGTTGCCGCGTGCGTTGTTCACCACCAGCTTGTCCGGCCCGAAGGGGCGGCGTTGCTTGGGCACCTCAATGCGGCGCGCCCCGCTCAGGTACTGGCCGGTGATGGAGTTCGGATTGGCCGCCACCTCCGCAGGTGTGCCGGCGGCCAGCACCCGGCCGCCATGGATGCCGGCGCCCGGCCCCAAGTCGAGACAGTAATCGGCGGCGCGGATGGCGTCTTCGTCGTGTTCGACCACGATCACCGAGTTGCCCAGATCACGCAGGCGGCGCAGGGTGGCGATCAGGCGGTCGTTGTCGCGCTGGTGCAGGCCGATGGAGGGTTCATCGAGCACATACATCACGCCGGTCAGGCCGGAGCCGATCTGCGAGGCCAGGCGGATGCGCTGGGCCTCGCCGCCCGAAAGCGTCTCGGCGCTGCGCTCCAAATTCAGATAGCTCAGCCCCACATCGTTGAGAAAGCGCAGGCGTGCGGCGATTTCCCGCAGCACCTTGGCGCCGATCTCGGCCTTGGCGCCTTTGAGCTGCAGGCCCTCCACGTAAACCAGTGCATCGGCCAGGGTCATGCGCTCGATCTCGTAGATCGGGCGGCCCTTGGCCTGGGGTTCGCGGGCATCGTGCAGATGCACATGGCGGGCCTCGCGCTTCAAGCGCGTGCCCTGGCAGGCTGAACAGGCCTGCGCGCACTGGTAGCGCGCCAGGTCCTCGCGCACGGCGGCGCTGTCGGTTTCCTTGTAGCGCCGCTGCAGATTGGTGAGGATGCCCTCGAAGGGATGGTGGCGCTTGACCGTGCGCTTGCGGCCGCTGGCCGACTCGCTCACGTAGGCGAACTCGATCTCCTCCTCGCCCGAGCCGTGGAGCAGCACGTGGCGTGCGTTCTCGGGCAGTTCCTCAAAGGGCGTCTCGATGTCGAAGCTGTAGTGCTTGGCCACTCCTTCGAGCAGGCCGAAGGTGTAGGGGTTGCGGCGGTCCCAGCCTTTGACGGCGCCACTGCCCAAACTGAGCGAGGGAAAGGCCACCACGCGTGCTGGGTCGAAGCCCAGCACCTGGCCCAGGCCCTCACAGTCCGGGCAAGCGCCGCTGGGGGAGTTGAAGCTGAACAGGCGCGGCTCCAGCTCGGCCAGCGCATGGCTGCAGATCGGGCAGGCGAACTTGCTGGAGAACAGCTGCTCTCGGACTTGTTCGCCCCCAGGTGCGCCCAAGGGCGCCCCGCCCCCCGAGGGGGTCAAGGAAGCTTGGGAGCGGCCCAGCGCTTCCTTGGCGCCCATGTCCAGCACCAGGGCGCGGCCTTCGGAGAGGCGCAGCGCGGTCTCAAAGCTCTCGGCCAGACGCTGGCGCAGGGTTGTGGCGGCGTCGGCGCCGAGCTTGATGCGGTCCACCACCACATCGATGTCGTGCTTTTCTGTCTTCTTGAGCGCCGGCAACTCGCTGGCTTCGACGATATGGCCGTCGACCCGGAAGCGCACAAAGCCCTGGGCCTGCAGGGCGGTGAAGACGTCGCTGAACTCGCCCTTCTTCTCTCGTGCCAGGGGAGCCAGCAGCATCAGCTTGCTGCCTTCCGGCAAGGCCAGCACGGCGTCCACCATCTGGCTGACCGACTGGGCCTCCAGCGCCAGACCATGGTCGGGGCAATAGGGCGTGCCGGCGCGGGCGAACAAAAGGCGCAGGTGGTCGTGGATCTCGGTCACCGTGCCGACCGTGGAGCGCGGGTTGTGACTGGTGGCCTTTTGCTCGATGGAGATGGCGGGCGACAGGCCTTCGATCAGATCGACCTCGGGCTTGTCCATCAGCTGCAGGAACTGGCGCGCGTAGGCGCTCAAGCTCTCGACGTAGCGTCGCTGCCCCTCGGCATACAGGGTGTCGAAGGCCAGGCTGGACTTGCCCGAGCCCGACAGACCGGTGATGACCACCAGGCTGTGTTTGGGCAGATCGACGTCGATGGCCTTCAGGTTGTGGGTGCGCGCGCCGCGCACGCGGATCCAGGCGGACTCAGTGGACATCGGGAGAGGCTCGGGCTGTGTAACCGGGCATCATAGGCGGCAGGGTGTTTATGACCGGGGATGCGTGATGCGGTGCTGGGTGCGGGCGGTGACGGTGGCCGGGCTGTCGGTGTTGGCCGGTTGTGGGGGCGGCGGCGGTGGCGGCGCGGAGCCACAGCCGGTGGTGACCGTGCCGCCGCTGAGCAGCCGTTGCGAGGCGGGCTCGCTGGCCCGGCTGGACACCGAGCCTCTGGTGGTGGGGCGCAGTAGCGAACTGCACCTGCTTTCTTGCGGCGGCGCCTTGGCCAATATCCAGTGGAGCCAGAGTGGCCCCAACACTCAAGCTTTGTTGTCGGCTCGCGCGCCGGCGCTGACACTGACGCCCACCCTGCCTGGCACCCAGCGGTTTACCGTGCAATTCGGCGATGCCCAGGGCCGCAGCCATTCGGGGTCGGTCGACTTGGTGGTGGCGCCCAATGATCTGCCGCGCGGTCTGCTGACGCGCGGCGAGCCCAGCGTTTGGGGCGGGGGCCAGACCTCGGTGCGAGCTTGGCCGCAGGGTTATAGCGCGGCTGAGCTGAGCGGCAGCCGGGTGCGCTGGGAGCGCGTCAGCGGGCCGGCTCTGACCTTGGCTGACAGCGCCAGCAGTTTGCTGGTGCTGTCGGCACCGTCGGTGAGCACCGATGAGTTGCTGGTGTTGCGCGCCACCCTCACCCTGGCCAATGGCAGCCAGGTACAGGACGAGTTCCGGCTCTTGGTGCAGCCGCCGCCCAGCCCGGCGGCCAGCCCACTCTTCAATGGCAGCAGTGCGGCCACCCGCGTCTATCCCTATCAGGCGAATGGGCCGCATGCGGCGGCCCTGGCCCGCTGCATCTACACCCCGGCCCTGCAGTGGAACCCGAACAATCTGTGCACCTTGGGCGAGTTGCCCCTGCTGGGGCAGGGCGGCGTGACGCCCACCATCGAGCAGGTGATGCAGCGTGTGCTGGTGAGCCACGACTGGATGGGTGAGGTGTTCGAGCGATTTCTTCGCGAGCACGATCCGCACGGTGACTTCCGCCGCATGCTGGCCAGCACCACGGCCGTGGTGATTGGCGGACGGGTGCGACCGGCCTTTTACTGGAACACCACCGGCGCCATCTATTTGGACGGCGCCTACCTGTGGTTGACGCCCGAGCAGCGCGACACCCTGAGCGAGGCGCCGGACCCTCGCAGTGCCAATGGCCCCTTGCTGCAGTACACGATGCCCTGGCGCTACGTGAAGGACAACCAGTACGCCACGCCCGCGCGCCCGGTGGCCGAGCGCAGCAGCCGCAGCCTGGACGAGGCCCGAATTGAATTGGCGCGTTTGCTGTATCACGAGCTGACCCATGCCGCCGACCTGGTGCCGCCGCGCCTGCACGCCGTGTTGAACCCCTCGCGCAAGGTGTTCGAGTCAAAGCCAAGCGCTTCTCCTTCGGACTTGTTGCGTCAACAGCAGCCGTTCCGATCTCAGGAAATGGTTGACTTGGGCCGTGTGCTTTTCGACCGAGAAGGAAGGGTCCAGGCTTCAGATCAGCAGAACCGCTTTTTGCCCTCGGATGTCACCACTTTTTTTGTGGGCGACAAGGTGACGGATGACTACAGCTATGCGTGGCCAAGAGAGTCTGAACTGGCTGGAGAACCGCCGCGCGAAGACACCGCCATGCTGGTCGAGGAGGCCCTGATGCAGCTGCGCTACGGCGTCATGCGCGATGTGGCGGTGACCAATAGATTGGTCGATGGCGCCTCGAGTGCCGATCTGCGCGTGCATTGGGGTCAGCGTGGGCGCATTGGCGAGGCCCTGATCCGCCCGCGCCTGCAATTGGTGCTGGCCGAAGTCATGCCTTGGTTGCCCGCGTCGACGGTGGACGGCCTGGCCGCACCGCGTCTGTTGAAGGCCGGGCTGACCTGGGGCCAGAACCTGGACCAGGGCGCGGTGGCCTTGAGTCGGCCGCGGGCCCTGAGTGCGGCCGAGCGCCTGCGCGAGGATGAACTGGCGACCGAGCGCAATCGCACACGCGGCGGGCGCCCGGGCTCGCCGGCACACTGAGGGCTGGCCCCAGGGTGGGTGCTGGATCTTCCTGACGCACAATGGTCCGCCCGCCCGCACCCCTTTAACGGATGCCGATGCGATTCAAGCTCTCGCTGCGTCAGATGATTTTGTTGGCCGTCGTGGTCGGCATCGCGGCGCCCGCCCTGGTGGTCTTGGCCCTGTCCGACGCCTTCATGCGGCGCAGCGTCGAGCCCATCCTCGAGGGTCAGCGCTCGGCGGTGCTGAGCCTGGCATCGACCTCGCTGGTCGATCCCCTGTGGGTGCTGGATGCACAGGCCACGCAGCGGGCGGTGGAGCAGTTGTTGGCCGACGCCAGTGTGTGCTCGGTCAGTCTGGTTGAGGAGCGGCCCGGCGCGCAGGAGCTCAAGCGTGTCAAGTGCGCCGAGAGCTGGCCCACGGTGTTGCTGGCCTCGGCCATTCGCCGCGAGGGCGTGGTGCTGGGCACGCTGACGGTGGGCTTTGACGACGGCGCCACCGAGCGCCTGGTGCGCGAGCGCCGCAATCAGATCGCTGCCATCGTCGGCCTGCAGGTGGTGCTGGGTGGCGCCATCATCTTGCTGGTGCTCTATTGGCGCTTGGTGCGGCCCATTGAGGCCTTGAAGCGCCAGGCCAGTGCCATTGCGGCGCGCGAGCCGCACCCGGCGGTGGACTGGCACCGTGGCGATGAATTGGGTGAGTTGGGCGAGCACCTGAACCACACCGGTCAGCAGATTGACGGGCTGCTGGCCGACATGGAGGCCAAGAACACCCAACTGCGTCAGATGGCGATGTACGACCACCTGACCCAGCTGCCCAACCGCACGTTGTTTCGCGAGGTCTTCACCCACGAAGCGGCTTTTGCCCGTCGCAACAACCAGCAGTTGGCCCTGCTGTTTGTCGATCTGGACCGTTTCAAGAACATCAACGACACCCTGGGCCATGCGGCCGGCGACCGGCTGCTGCTGATCGTCAGTGAACGCCTGCGGGCGGCGGTGCGCGGTTCGGACCTGGTCTGCCGCATCAGCGGGGATGAGTTCTTGTTGCTGCTGCGCGAGGCCACCAGCCTGGAGAACGTGCAGATCACGGTGCAGCGCATGCTGAGTTCGCTGTCCGAGGGTTTTGAGCTGCAGGGTGGGCAGCAGGCCAGTGTGTCGGCCAGCGTCGGCGTCGCTCTGTTCCCACAGGATGGCGAAGGCTTTGATGAGCTGGTGCGCCACGCCGACATGGCCATGTACCAAGCCAAGCAGGGTGGCCGGGCTCGCTTCAGCTTCTACCAGGCCGATATGGATGCGGCCCTGGCCGAACGGCTGGAGATGGAGCGCGAGTTGGCCGAGGCGATTCGGGCTGGCCAACTGGTGCTGCACTACCAACCGGTGATGGATGCGCGCAAGGGCACGGTGGGCTCGGTCGAAGCCTTGGTGCGCTGGCAGCACCCCACGCGTGGCCTGCTTTATCCCGGCACCTTCATCCCAGTGGCTGAGGACAGCGGCCAGATCCGGGAGCTGGGTGCCTGGACCTTGGAAGCCGCCTGCCAGCAGCTGGCGCGCTGGAAGTCCATGGGTCGGCATCCGGGGTCGGTGGCGGTCAACTTGTCGGCCTCGCACTTCCGCGACAGCCGCCTGGTCGAGCAGTTGGGCGACTTGATCCGTGCCTATGGCGTGGGCAAGGGCGAGCTGACCATCGAGTTGACCGAAAGCACCTTGATGAGCGACTCCGAGTCATCCATGCAGACCATCCAGGCCTTGCGCGGCCTGGGGCTGGCGTTGGCGGTGGATGATTTCGGCACCGGCTATTCCTCGCTGGCCTACTTGAAGCTGTTGCGGCCGCAAAAGCTCAAGGTGGACCGCAGCTTCGTGCGCGATCTGCCCGATGACCCTGACGACTGCGTGCTGGTGCGCGCGGTCTTGGGGCTGGCCGAGGCTCTGGACATCGAAGTGGTGGCCGAGGGGGTGGAGACCGAGGCCCAGCGCGACTTCCTGCTGGCGGCACGTTGCCATCAGCAGCAGGGCTATCTGTTTTCCAAGCCCATCCCGGCTGAGGACCTGAGTGGCCGCCTGAGTGCCTGGCCTTGAGGGCGGTCCTGCTTGCGGGGCTGCTTTTTGGCCTTGGGCTGGCGCATGCCCAGCCTCGGCCCCTGGTGATGGCCATCGACAGCGCCACCGAAATGCCCATGGCCCTGGTGCAAGACAACCAAGTGGTAGGCGGCATGAACCATGCGTTGGGCCGGGTGCTGGCGCAGCGCATGGGGCATGAGCTGCGCTACATCGCAGTGCCGCGCAAACGCGTGCTTGAGGCTCTGGAACGCGGCGACGCGGACTTCGTTTGCACCTATCTCCCCGCTTGGTTACCAGGCCCCTTGCAGTGGAGCCAAGCCTTTTTCCGACAGCAGGATGTGTTGGTGACGCGCGCCGAAGTGCCGGCCCCGCGTCGGCTGCAGGATCTGCGCGGCCAGCGCATCGGCACGGTGCTGGGTTTTGTTTATGTGGAGTTGGAGCGCGCCCTGGAGGCGGAGTTCTTGCGCGATGACGCGCCCAATGCCCTGGCCAATTTGCGCAAGTTGGCGGCTGGCCGCCTGGACCATGCGGTGGTCGAGGGGCGATTGCTCAGCCATGTGCTGGCGCAGACGCAGCCGGCCTTGAAGCTGCACCCTCGACTGCCGGTCAGCAGTCTCTTGACCCAATGCGCGTTGGGGCCCAAGGCCGCGGTCAGTCTGGCTGAACTCAATCAAGCCATCGATGTGGCACGCCGTGATGGCAGCCTCCAGGCCTTGTACGCCCGCTACGACTGATTCAGTACACGCAGGATCTCGCGCCCATAAGCCTCCAGCTTTTTGGCGCCGACGCCGTTGATGGCGGCCACCTCGTCCAAGCTGCTGGGCGCCCGTGCGGCCAGCTCGTGCAGGGTGCTGTTGGGGAAGATCAGGTAGGCCGGTAGATCGTGCTCGCGGGCCACCTCGGTGCGCCAGGCTTTCAGGGCCTCCAGGCGCGCCTGCGCAGGGGCGTCCAGGCTGGGCAGCGCCGCGGCCGTGCTGGCGGTCTTGCGCGTCTTGCTGACCCGGCCTTCGCCACTGCCTTCGCGCAGACGCACGGTCTGTTCGCCGCGCAGCACCGGCTTGGCGGCCTCGCCCAGGGTCAGGGTTTGGTACTCGGCTTCGACCTCGATGGCGCCCAGGGCGATGAGTTGGCGCAACACCGCCCGCCACTGCGTCTCGCTCACCATCTTGCCGATGCCCCAGGTGCTGAGCTCCTGGTGGCGGTGCTGGCGCGTCTTGTCCGTGGCCTTGCCGCGCAGCACGTCGATCAGATGGCCGGCGCCGAAGCGCTGCCCGCGCTCTTTCTGAAAGCGGTAGATGCAGGACAGCGCCATGCGCGCCGGCTCGGTGGCGTCCCAGAGCGCCGGCGGCAGCAGGCAGTTGTCGCAGTTCTGGCAGCGGTATTGAGGGCCGGTGTCTTCGCCAAAATAGTTCAGCAAGCGCGCACGCCGGCAGTCGGTGCTCTCGGCCAGGGCCAGCAGGGCGTCCAGCTTGCCGCGCTGGATGCGTTTGAACTCTTCGTGTGCCGGGCTCTCGTCGATCATGCGGCGCTGCTGCACCACATCGGCCAGGCCATAGGCCATCCAGGCATTGGCGGCCTCGCCGTCGCGGCCGGCGCGGCCGGTCTCCTGGTAGTAGCCCTCGATGTTCTTGGGCAGGTCCAGGTGGGCCACGAAGCGCACATCGGGTTTGTCGATGCCCATGCCGAAGGCGATGGTGGCCACCATCACCAGCCCCTCTTCGCGCAGAAAGCGGTCTTGGTTCTTGGCGCGCAGGCCTTGGTCCAGCCCCGCGTGATACGGCAGGGCCTGGATGCCCTGCTGCTGCAGCCACTCGGCCGTTTCGTCCACCTTTTTGCGGCTGCCGCAGTAGACGATGCCCGCGTCCTGCGCGCCGCCTTCGCGGTGCTCGTCATACAGAAAGCGCAGGAACTGGGCGCGGGGATCCTTCTTTTCCACCACCCGGTAGCGGATATTGGGGCGGTCAAAGCTGCTGATGAAGAGCTGGGCGTCCTGCAATTGCAGGCGCTCCACCATGTCGGCCCGCGTGTGCTGGTCGGCGGTGGCGGTCAGGGCCAGGCGCGGCACATGGGGATAGCGCTCATGCAGCAGGCTGAGCTGCAGATAGTCCTCGCGGAAGTCGTGGCCCCACTGGCTGACGCAATGGGCCTCGTCGATGGCAAAGAGCCCGAGCTTGTCGCGCTCATGCAGGGAGTCGAGCAAGGCCTGGAAGCGCGGGTTGGTGATGCGCTCGGGCGCGGCGTAGAGGAGGGTCAGCTCGCCGGCCAGCAACTCCCGTTCGATGCGCTTGGTGGCCTCGAAGTCCAGTGTGGAATTCAGGAAGGCGGCGCGCACGCCCACTTCTTCGAGCGCCCCCACCTGATCGTGCATCAGCGCGATCAGCGGGCTGACCACCACCGTGACGCCCTGCCCACGGCGCTGGCGCACGATGGCCGGCACCTGGTAGCACAGCGACTTGCCGGCGCCCGTGGGCATCAGCACCAGGGCATCCTGGCCGCCAATCACCTGCTCGATGACCTCGCCCTGCAGGCCCCGGAAAGACGGATAGCCGAAGACCTGCTGCAGGACGGACTGGGCTTCTTGGAGATCGGCAGACAGGGGCATGGGGGGCGGATTGTCTCCGCCTCGCTGGAGCGTCAGGGCCAGCCGGCCACCGCCATGTCCTTGGGAGCGCTCAGCCGGTAATCGCCGCTGAAGCGCTGGCTCTGCTTGGGGGCTAGATTTGTGCGCCAGACGGTCACGCCATCGAGCTCGCGCCAGCGTTTCTCCGCCGGGGCGGGTTCGAAGCGGGCCTGCACCTCGATGTCCTGGTGCTGGGCGAAGGGCGCGGCCTCCACCATCTGCACAGCCAGGGCCTTGGCGCTGGTGTTCTCCAGCACCCAGGCGCGCTTGAGCGTGGCCACGCGCCGGCTGCCTATGAAACCGGCTTGGCTGCCTTCGCGCTGCTCGGGCTCGACGCGCACGCGAATACGGTCCTCGGGGCCAAAGAACAGGCGCTGCTCGCTCTCCTCACCTGGGGCAAACTGGTCACGGCCGATGAACTGGCCATCGCGCAGCAACTGCAGGGGGCCGGGCGGGAAGAAGCCCTCGGGGCGTTTGAGCGTGGCCATGGTGAAGGCCTGAGGCAGCTGTTGCGGCTGCACCTGGGCGATGAGCTGCACCGGCCAGCTCAGCTGCTCCAGCACAAAGCTGCGCGCCTCACTATCGGCCGACAGGCTGACGGCGCCGGGAACCTTGAACTGGGCATCGATGTCGGTCTCGATCACATCAGCCGCAAAGTTTTCTTCGGCGATCCGACTGCCGGTCACGGCCACCCTTTGCAGATCCGACGCCGGTGCGGCCAGGGCCATCTTGGGCATGGCCCGTTCAGCCATCGTCATTACGGGCTCAGCTTTGTTCAGCCACCAGGGCTGGGGCTCGCCGGGTCCCATCTGGCGCTGCGGTTGGCGGGTGCTGAGCGTGAGTTGGACTCCGTCCCAGGCCTCGCCGGTGGCCTGCTTGACTTCGGCGCGGCGCTCGAAGGCGACCAGCGCTTTTTCGCTGTTCAGGTCGGCTTGGTATTGCGGGCTCCAGCCGGCAAAGCGAGTTTGGTAGCGCAGCGTGAGCTGGCCGTCTTGGGCGGCAGCCAGGCGCACCGTCACCCTCTGCCATTGCGGCACGCGGGCGCGCTCGCGTTCGCGCTGGGCCTGCAGGGGCTTGAGCTCGCGCTCCAGCTGCTCGACACGCCGCTGCAGCATGGCCTGGCCCTTCAGGGCCTCGGCGCCCTGGCGGCGCAGGGCCTCGGCGGCCTGGGCGTTGGGGCCGGCGGCGGCCTTGCCCTCGCCCTGACCGATGCCGCGCAAGTAGTTCAGCACCAGGTCCAGCGCGCCGCGCTCCGCGAGCAGGCCGCCGCGTTGCTCCTCCAGCGTGCGGATGCGCGCTTCCAGCGCTTCGTTGCCGCTGCACTCGGGCACCTGTTCGCGCGCCAGCGTCTCGACGCGCAGATCACCCACGCGGATGCCGGCGCTGCCGCTGGCGCGCAGCGAGTCCGGCTCAAAGCGCGCCGGTAGGCAGCTGAACACCAACTCGCGCGCGCCCGCCGCCACCGGGGCCACGCGCGTGAGTTCGGCGCCGCCGGGGTAGACCAGGGCCTGGGTCAGGCGGCTGTTGCTCTGTGCCAGGCAGGGGGCGGCCAGCAACAGGCCGGCGAGGGTGGGGGCAATGCGCATCGAGGAATCTCCCGGTAAGCCGAAGGCGGACCACCCCAACGGGCTGGCACACTGGCGCGATGACTGGAAAGACCGATCCTCGCACCGCCCTGGTGCTGTTCTCCGGTGGGCAAGACTCCACCGTCTGCCTGGCCTGGGCCCTGAGCCGCTTCGCGCGCGTCGAGACCCTGGGCTTTGACTACCGCCAGCGCCACCGCATCGAGCTGGACTGCCGGCTGACCGTGCGCGAACAACTGCGCCAGCAGTTCCCGCACTGGGCGCCGCGTTTAGGGGATGACCATTTGCTGGACCTGGGCCTGCTGGCGCAGATCAGCGATTGCGCCTTGACGGATGAGCGTGCCATCGAGCTGCAGGCCAATGGTTTGCCCAATACCTTTGTGCCGGGGCGCAATCTGCTCTTCCTGGGCCTGGCGGCAACCCTGGCCTACCGCCGCAGCGCCACCGTGCTGGTGGGTGGCATGTGCGAGACCGACTACTCCGGCTACCCCGACTGCCGCGACAACACGCTCAAGGCCCTGCAGGTGGCTTTGTCCCTGGGCTTGGACAGCCCCATGACGGTTGAGACCCCGCTGATGTTCCTGACCAAGGCCCAGACCTGGACCCTGTCCGAGCAATTGGGCGGTGCCGCGCTGGTGGAGTTGATTGCCGAGCACACCCACACCTGTTACCTGGGCGAGCGCGGTCAGCGCCACCCCTGGGGCCATGGCTGCGGGCATTGCCCGGCCTGTGAACTGCGCGCCACCGGTTACGCGCAGTACCGGGCTGCCCCATGAGCTGGGCCTTGGGCCTGTTGCTGGGCGTGTTGCTGCTGTGGGGCCTGGGCGCATACAGCCGGCTGATGCGCCTGCGCAGCGCCATTGCATCCGCCTGGGCGCAACTGGAGGCTCCGTTGCAAGAACTCAGCCGCCAAGGGTTGGCGCTGGCCGAGGCGGGGCCGCGCTGGTTGCCGGCCGAGTCCTCGGCCTTTGAGGCCCTGCGTCAACACAGCACTGACCTCGGGGCTGCCGTGCAGGCCGCTGGCAGCCGACCGCACGCGGCCGACCCCATGGCGCAACTGGCGGTCACGCATGCCCTGCACGCGGCCGCCTTGCAGCGCGCGCGGGCCTTGCTGGAACACCATGCCGGCAATGACGAGGACGCCGGTTGGCCGGCGCTGCTGGCCGCCTTGAAGCAGGCGGGGCAGCAGCGCGACTTCGGTCGCCAGCTCTTCAATCAGCGGGTGGAACTCTTCAACCAAGCCATCGACGAACTGCCCACTCGCTTGCTGTGTGGGGTGTTCGATCTGCACGATGCGGGGAAGTTTTGAGCGAGAAGGTGGCCGAGGGCTTTACGTGGCGGCGCGCCAAAGACGGGGCGCTGCAGGTGTTCCACCACGGGCGCCTGGCCAGCACCTTGCGCGGCGCCAAGGCGGCGGCCTTGTGGGAAGAACTGGCTGACGCCGAGCTGCAGGCTGCGCAGCAGCTCTTGGCCCGCATCACGGGGAACTACAAGCGCGGCAGCGAGGGCCTGGCGGGTGCGCACCCGCGAAATCGTTAACGGCGGGCCTGACTGCAGCCCAATCAGCTGCAAGCAATCGCGCCGGTGCTGATCAGTTCCTCGAACAGCGCTTCGAGTGCCGTGCCACTCAGCTCAAAGGGGTCCAGCCGGGTGGTGGGCGCGTACTTCAGCACCAGGGCTGGGTTCAGGCGCGCCAGTTGCACCTGGCCCATGGCCCAACCGGCAAAGCGGCGTTCTCCGATTTCGCCATAGGACAGCAGGGTGACTTCGCGGTGCCGCGGGTCGCGCACGATGCTGTTGTAGAGCGCGTTGACCGCGCTGCGCCCGCCTTCCAGCACCTGCACGAACCAGCCATCGCTGTGGCAGAGCAGGCCGGTCAGGCCGGCCTGGGTGTTGTGTGCACGGCTGCGGCGCAGGATGTCGGCCAGTTGGGCCTCGTTGGCCTCGGTGCGGCTGGCATAGATCAGGCGAACGAGCATGAATCAATCCTTCTTGGGCAGCAGGGAGAGGAACTCACGGCGCAGATTGGGGTCCTTCAGGAAGGCACCGCGCATCACGCTGTTGACCATGCGGGACTCGCTGTCCTTCACGCCACGCCAGTGCATGCAGAAGTGGTCGGCCTCCATCACGATGCCCAGACCATCGGGCTGTACGCGTTCCTGCAACTCGTTGGCCAGCAGGGTCACGGCCTCTTCCTGGATTTGCGGGCGGCTCATGATCCAGTCGGTCAGGCGCACGTATTTGGAGAGGCCGATCAGGTTGGAGTGCTCGTTGGGCAGCAGACCGATCCAGACCCGACCGAGGATGGGGCAGAGGTGGTGCGAACAGGCGCTGCGCACCTTGATGGGGCCGACGATCATCAGCTCGTTCAGCCGCTCCACATTGGGGAACTCGGTGACATCAGGCGCTGCTTTGTAGCGCCCGGCAAAGACCTCGCGCACAAACATCTTGGCCACGCGCTTGGCGGTGTCCTGGGTGTTGTGGTCGCTGTCGGTGTCGATCACCAGGGCCCGCAGCACTTCTTGCAATTTGGATTGCACCTCGGCCTGCAGCAGGTCGAGTTCACCGGGCTCGATGAAGTCGGCGATGTTGTCGTTGGCGTGGTGGCGGCAGCCGGCCGCCACCAGGCGGTAACGGATGCGCTCGCTGACCGGGGCCGATTCGTTCAGCGGCTGTGCAGGGTTGTTCATGGGGGCGATTGTGGCGGGGCCGCGAAAACCCTGCTCCCTACACTGCCAGGATGAATGCCGCCCCGCCCCTGCATCAACTCCTGCTCGAAGCCGCCCGCGCCTTGGCCGCGCTGCGTGCCGGTCGCAGCCTGACCGACGCACTCGACGCCTGCCCGGAAGGCCTGCGCGCGGGTACTCAGGCCCTGGCCTTTGCCGCCGTGCGGGCCCAGGGGCGTTGCGGGGCGCTCATCAAGACCCTCATGCCGCGCCCACCCCAGCCGCTGACCGAGGGCCTGCTGCGGGCGGCGCTGACCCAGTTGCTGCCGGGGGCCACCGCCTACGCACCGCACACCCTGGTCAATCAAGCGGTGCAGGCGATGAAGAAGGCGGTGCCGGCGCAGGCGGCGGTGGTCAATGCCGTGTTGCGCCGCTTCCAGCGTGAGCAGGAGGCCTTGTTGTCGCAGATCGCCCAGCAGCCCGAGGCGCGCTGGGAGCACCCGGCCTGGTGGGTGGCGCGCTTGAAAAAGGACTGGCCAACGCAGTGGCAGGACCTGCTGCAAGCCGCTCAGCAGCCGCCGCCGCTGGCCCTGCGCGTGAATGGCCGCCAGGGCAGCCCGGCGGACTATCTGGCGCGCCTGCAGGACGCCGGCCTGGCCGCGCGCCCACTGGGTGAGCGCGCGGCAAACGGCTTGGTGGTGGAGCCGCCTTGCCCGGTGCAGCGCCTGCCCGGTTTTGGCGCGGGAGATGTGTCGGTACAGGACGGTGCCGCCCAGTTGGCGGCCCCATTGCTGATCCATGGCGCCGGCCACCTGCCGCCCCTGCCCGCTGGCGCGCGCGTGCTGGATGCCTGCGCCGCGCCGGGAGGCAAGACCGCGCATTTGCTGGAGGCGGCTGATCTGGACCTGTTGGCCCTGGATGCTGCCCCCGAGCGCCTGCGCAAGGTCGAACAGACCCTGGGGCGGCTGAACCTGCAGGCCCAGGTGCGGGCCGCTGACGGCCGCGATGTGCCGGCTTGGTGGGACGGCAAACCCTTTGACGCCATCCTGCTCGACGCCCCTTGTTCCGCCTCGGGCATCAACCGCCGCCACCCCGATGTGCGCTGGCTGCGCCGCGAGAGCGATATTGCGCAGCTGGTGCGCACCCAGTCCGAACTGCTGGATGCGCTGTGGCCCCTGCTCAAGCCGGGCGGCCGCTTGCTCTACGCCACCTGTTCGCTTTTTGCCGCCGAGGGGCGCGACCAGATCGCAGCGTTTTTGCAACGCCAGCCGCAGGCGCGAAGCCTGGATATCCCGGGGCAGACCGGGCACCTGCTGGGCCTGCCCGAGAATGCCTGGGCCGTCCCGACCGACGGCTTTTTCTATGCCCTGCTGCTGCGGGGCGAGTCCTAGCCCCGCTTCCCTAGCCCTGCCTCTCCTTGCTGCTGCGCGCCTTTTTCCTGTTGCTGGCCCTGCTGGCCCTGCCTGTTTCGGCTCAGCCCAGCAGCAGCCTGGAACTGTTGGAGCTCACCCGCGTCGATGAGGGCCTGCGCCTGGCCTATAGCGCCCGGCTGGAGCTGCCCAAGATGGCCGACGAAGCCCTGCACAAGGGCGTGCCGCTCTATTTCAATGCCGAGGCCCGGGTGGCGCGCAAGCGCTGGTACTGGCGCGATGCCACGGTGGCCCGTTCGGAGCGCCAATGGCGCCTGAGCTTTCAGCCGCTCACCCGGCAGTACCGGCTCTCGACCGGCGGCCTGCATCAGAGCTTCGACAGCTTGGCCGATGCCCTGGGGGGGCTGCGCCGGGCCAGCGCCTGGCTGCTGGAGCTGCGCGAGGAGCCTGAACGCGCTCAAGCCTATGAATTGAGCTTCAAGCTCTATCTGGATAACCGGCAGCTGCCTGGCCCCTTGCAGATCGGCCTGGGCGGCGCCGCGCAGTGGGGGGTGGAGCGGGATCGCCCCGTTTCACCGGTGGAGTTGGGCCTGGCCTCATGAGCGCTCCCGCACGGCCGCTCCGAAGGGGGCGCGTTCCGCCCCTGGGGAGGTGCTCACGCAGTGAGCGGAGGGTGTTCCAGTGAACGAGTCCGATCGCAGCCGCCTGCGCCGCTGGGCCTGGACCCTGAGCCTGCTGGCCGTGGCGGCCGCCAGCGGGGTGCTGGCCTATCTGCTGTCCATCGGCGCCACCACCCCAAGCGGTTTCTTTGAGCGCCACCAGGCCTGGTTGTACTGGGTCAATATGGGTGTCGGCGGTTTGTTGGGCCTGGTGGCCCTGGGCGCGGCCTTGCGCCTGGCCCTGCGGGTGCGCAGCGGGCGATTTGGTGCGCATCTGCTGAGTCGGCTGGCCATCGTGTTTGCCGTCGTGGCGGTGGGGCCAGGGGCGCTGATTTATGCGGTGTCCTACTCCTTTGTGAACCGCTCCATCGAGAGCCTGTTCGATGTGCGTCTGGCCAGTGCGCTGGAAGCCGGTCTGAACCTGGGCCGCGCCACGCTGGACGCCCAGACTGAAACCCTGGCCGAGCAGGCCCGCCAGGGGGCCCAGCGCCTGACCGAGGGCGGGGTGCAGGCCCTGGCGCTGGAACGCCTGCGCGCCCAGTGGGGTGCCGAGCGCGTGGCGGTGATCAGCAGCCAGGGCACGGTGCTTGAAGAGGTGCTCGACAGTGCCGCGCCGGCCCCCAGCGCCACCTTGGCGCGCGAGCGCATCGATGCCGCCCTGCTGCGGCGTGCCGCCCGCGATGGCAGCGCCGCGCAGCTGCGCGGTTTGGAAGATGAGGGTGCCGCCCTGGCCGGCCAGGCCCATGTGCGGGCGCTGGCCCTGCTGCCCAGCACGGCGCTTTCGCTGACCGATAAGGAGCGTTACCTGATGGTGCAGCGTGCCCTGCCCATCAGCCTGGTGCGCAATGCCCTGGCCGTGCAGGCGGCGAATCTGGAGTATCAGCGCCGCGGCCTGGAGCGCGATGGCCTGCGCCGCATGTACCTCGGCACCCTGACCCTGGTGCTGGTGCTGGCCGTGTTCGTGGCCTTGCTGCTGGCCATTCAACTCGGCAACCACCTGGCCAAGCCCCTGTTGCTGCTGGCCGACGGCATGCGCAAGGTGGCGGCGGGCGACCTGACCCGCAAGCCCACCCTGGGTTCACGCGATGAGCTGGGCGGCCTGACACGTGCCTTTGCCGACATGACCGATCAATTGGGCAGCGCCCGCGACGAGGTGCAGCGCAGCGTGGCGGCCGTGGACGCCGCGCGCGACGAGTTGCAGACCATCCTCGACAACCTGACCTCGGGCGTCATCGTGTTTGACCGCGAGCGCCGCCTGCTACGGCGCAACCCCAGTGCCAGCCTGATCCTCAAGCACGAGCTGCCCTTGCAGCAGGCCCTGCCCGCCGAGTTGCAGGGCTTTGCCGAGGGCCTGTGGCAGCGCTTCCAGGGCTTGGTCGAGGACGAGCCCGGCGTGGGCGAACACTGGCAACACACCGTGGAGCTGAGCTTGGAGCCCCTGGCGCCGCCTGCCACCTTGTTGCTGCGCGGCGCCGTGCTGCCCAGGGGCGATTGGTTGCTGGTGTTTGACGACATCAGCGAAGTGGTGTCCGCCCAGCGCAGCGCCGCCTGGGGCGAGGTGGCGCGGCGCCTGGCCCATGAAATCAAGAACCCGCTCACCCCCATCCAGCTCTCGGCCGAACGCCTGGAGCACAAGCTGGCTGCCAAGTTGGAGCAGGACAGCGACCGCGCCATGCTGACCCGCAGCGTGGCCACCATCGTCAACCAGGTGCAGGCCATGAAGCAGCTGGTGAATGAGTTCCGCGACTACGCCCGGCTGCCGGCGGCGCAACTGGCGCCGCTGGATCTCAACGGTCTGGTGAGCGAGGTCACCGGGCTTTATCCCGATGCGGCCGAGTCCTTGCGGCTGGTGATCGAGCTCGAATCCCGTCTGCCCTGGGTGTTGGGCGATGCCACCCAGCTGCGCCAGGTCATCCACAACCTCGTCCAGAACGGGCTGGACGCAGTGAGTGATCGTCCCGATGGGCGGGTTGTTGTAAGTACGAAACAATTGCACGCTGACGATGGCTCGGTGCGCGCAGTGCGCCTGTCGCTGGTCGACAACGGCCCCGGCTTTGCCGAGCAGGTGTTGACCCGCGCCTTCGAGCCCTATGTAACGACCAAAAGCAAAGGCACTGGCCTCGGTTTGGCGGTGGTGAAAAAGATCGCCGACGAGCATGGCGCCCGCATTCGATTGAGCAATTTGTTGCCGTCCTCCCCTGACAGCCGCAGCCCGCAAGGCGCGGTGGTTTCCCTGACCTTTACGAATCTGGCTGCCGCCCCTGCGGGCGCGGCGCAGAGTGCTTGAACCCGCATGGCGACCATTCTTGTAGTTGACGACGAACTGGGCATCCGTGGCTTGCTCTCCGAGATCCTCTCGGACGAGGGACACACGGTGGAATTGGCCGAGAACGCTGCCCAGGCCCGTGCCGCGCGCGAACGCCTGCGACCCGACCTGGTGCTGCTGGACATCTGGATGCCCGATGTGGACGGCATCACCCTGCTCAAGGAGTGGGGCGGTGCCGGCCTCTTGAACATGCCGGTGGTGATGATGAGCGGGCACGGCACCATCGACACGGCGGTCGAGGCCACCAAGCACGGTGCGATGGCCTTCCTGGAAAAGCCCATCACGCTGCAAAAACTCCTGCGCTCGGTGGAGCAGGCCCTGGCCCGCAACGCCCCGCGCCCCGCGCCGGCCGCGCCGGTCGTCACCGGTTGGAGCCGTACCGAGGTGGTGAGCTATGGCAGCCCGGCCCCGGCCCTGGTGGCGCCTGTGGCTCACCCCACGATCAGCGGCCCGGCGCCGGAACAGGTGTTCCAGCTCGATCGCCCGCTGCGCGAGGCCCGCGACGCCTTCGAGAAGAGCTATTTCGAGTTCCATCTGGCCAAGGAAAACGGCTCGATGACGCGGGTGGCCGAGAAGACCGGGTTGGAGCGCACCCACCTCTATCGCAAGCTCAAACAGCTGGGTGTGGACATCGGCCGAAACAAACGCCAAGCCTGACCCGAAAAAGTCGTGCTATAGTCGCGTGCTTTCCCGGATGCATCACAGCATTCGGTGATGGCCTGGTAGCTCAGTTGGTAGAGCAGCGGATTGAAAATCCGCGTGTCGGTGGTTCGATTCCGCCCCAGGCCACCAGAATTCAAGAATGAAATCAACGGGTTACGTCTCACGACGTGACCCGTTTTTCATTGCGGTGTCAACGGAGTGTCAACCGCGCCAACGGGTTCAGTGCTTTCGCTTCTTGAAGGTGTTCTGGCGATAGGTGCGAGTACCGCATCGTCATCGTGACGTTGGCATGTCCCAAGATGCGTTGCAGCGTCAGGATGTTGCCGCCGTTCATCATGAAGTGGCTGGCAAAGGTGTGCCGCAGAACGTGTGTCATCTGCCCGTCCGGGAGATCTAGGCCGGCCCTTTCGACTCCCTCGCGGAATGCGGAGATCGAGTAGCCGAAGAGTCTGCCCATCGTGCCGTGTTGATGCGCGTGTTTCTTGATTTCGGCTTCGAGCGATTCATCGACCGGAACCGCGCGCGTCTTCCCTGACTTGGTTCGCGCATATTCGATGAGCCCGTCCCCCACCTGGGTCTCGCGCAAGCCTTCTGCTTCGCTCCATCGCGCACCCGTTGCAAGGCAGATCTTGCTGATCAATAGGACGTGCGGATTGCGTGAGAGCTTCAGCGCGTCGAGCAGCGCGCTGATCTGTTCGCCGTCGAGGTAGGTCAGTTCAATCTGTGGAACCTTGAACTGGCGAAGCTTGGCCAGGGGGTTCTCTTTCGACCATTGACCCAATCGGATTAGTTCATTGAAGACCGCCCGCAGGTAGGCGTGTTCGCGATTCATGTTGCTGGCTGTGATGCCGGCGTCGATTCGCTGCTTCCGATATGCCGCGAACATCTCAACACTGAAGCGATCTGCCACGGGATTCCCCATGGCCTCGCACGCTTGCTTCAAACGGCGATACGTTCCATCGCCAGCCCTCAGGCCCGCACCGTGTTGTGCGTGCCAGAGCTCAATGAGGTCACTGAGCTTGCGCGTGTCTCGACGCTCTGGCGCCCATTTCGGGTCTTGATTTACTTGCGTGCTCAGCCAGGCTTCCCAGGCCTTTGCCTCTCCCTGAGTCTTGAAGGTCTTGCGGAAACGTTTGCCGCCTCGTCCGCCAGGCTGAATGTCTGCCAGCCAGCCCTTGCCGCTCTTCTTGATAGCCATGGCTTGGGCACTCAGGGGCGCATTGCCTTGACCTTGGCAACCATGGCTCGCGCCTGATCCATTTCTTCAGTGCTTTTCGCGTCGGCCCACGCTTGGTTTGCGACCGCCATTTTCGCGGCCCAAGATATGAACTCGCGGTTGTCGTCGATCCACTGCTCGATTCGGGCTTGAGTCAGCCTAGTCGATTGCACTGGAAGCGCAGAAATGACGTCATCGCAAAACTTGTCCTTCAACACGTCCGCAACGCCGTACGGGACGTTGAAGGCCATGAGCACGTTCAGCGATAGGAGGCGGGGCCCGCTGCCAACGTATCCCCAATTGATCTGGCCAGTCGCACCGTGCTTCTCAGACGGCAGCTCGTGCATACCCTGCCAACGCCCTTCGTCAGCGGCGCCTGACCCGAGCCGCTCAAGAACGACATCCGTCGGATCGAAGAGTTCGATCACCCCGTCGACGGGGACTTTTTGAGCGGGCAATGTGGTCTTGCCGGTCGCTATGTAGGCGACGTACTCGGGCCACACACGCGCCACGGCCTCAATCATTTCTGCTGTCGGACGCTGCTTCCGCCGCATCACGTTTTGCCAGTTCGTGGGGCTGATGGCCGTCAACTCGGCCATGTGCGCGTGTGGACGCCGCGCATCAGCGACCTCGCGCACAACTGCAAGAAAGCGATCGATCAGGGTCGAGGTGCTTGACATGGACTGGCTCCTGGTGCTTAATGCCGATCAATAAGGCGCGTAGATAGTACGCGCCAAATACATGCGGTGCAATTCATCGGAGTGGTGCATGTCAGATTTGTCGGTATCGCCATTGTCAGCGCTTCCTCCATTGGTAACCCGAGAGGTTTGGGCGAGTGCGGTTGGCTTAACCCTGGACACCGTCAATAGCCAATGCGACCGGGGCTACTGGCCAGTAGTGAAGATCGGTCGCTACAGCCTGGTCAACGTGGAGGCGATCCGGGTCAAGGCTGCAGAACGGGCTCAGGAGTTCGCTCTGTGAAGCGCCGCCCCCTCACAGAGCACGACCAGAAGGACTTTTGGCCTGAACTGATGCATCCCAGCATGGTGGATGCTGCCCGGCTGGCAGGTGCACAAGCTACTGCGATGTGCGCTTCCGCGCGCGCCCGCAGCCTTGTCGAGGACGCGAGCGGAAGCGCCCTTGGTATTCCTGCGCTAAATCCGGACAGTTTTTGCCTGCGGCGCCGCCCGCTGGGGAGGTCGCATGGTTGACCTCGGCTGGTCCGGCCTCGCTTGGCGGGATGGTCAGGAGCTGGTGTCCGATGCCGGTCAGGTTCGAGTCCTTCGCGTTGTCGAGGGTGGCCTGTCACTGGTTGACCGGGATATCTCGGACACCCGCTGGTCACTGCGTTGGATGCTTTTCCACCATGCTCGTGAGCTTCTACGGGCCTACAGCGAGCTTCGGGCAGAACACCGGGACTGGCCCAAGGTTTACGCGCCACCGTTCACCTATCAGCTGAGTGAAGAGCCGCCGGCCCATCTTCGCCAACCGCTTGGGCCAGTGGTTCTGACCAAGAAGGCAAATCGCTCCAAGCCGGTGCTCGGCCGCGACTTTTCACCCTTCGGCGAGTTGGACCGTGAACCTGTGTTCAGGGTCATGACCTGTCACCAGAGCCTGAGCGCCGACGTCGAGGTCTGGCGCGACTCTCGCAACAAGGGGCGTGCCCTCTTTCACCAGGTGGTGAAGTGCGGTGACTTTTGGCGGTGCCCCGTTTGTAGTCACCGCATCACGATGGGCCGGCGTGCCGAGATCACCGACATCTACAACCAAGTGGCTGGCCCAGGCAAAGGCGTGGGCTATCTGGTGACCTTCACCGTACCGCACTCCCGGCTGGATCGCCTGGACGACCTGCTGCGGCAGATGCTGTACGCCCGAGACCGCCTGGGCGAGAGCGGCTGGGGAAAGCGCCTAACCCGCGAACCTGGCAAGACCGCTAAGACGCAGGACCGGCTTGGTGACCTCTACATCGGCCGTATGCGGACCTTGGAAATCACCTGGTCGACGGCGAATGGCTGGCATCCCCACCTGCATGAGATGTGGGTCTTTGAGCGGGAAATTCCCGCCGCGCGCCAGGGGCTATTTGAGCGGCTGCCTGAAGCCTGGGGCGATGCCTGCGAGGACTGGTGGTTGCGCCGACCCGGGGCAACCGGCGTAGACATGCGCCGCATCTACAGCAACGCGGAGTACCTAGCGAAGTTCGGTGGTGAGGGCCGCCGCTGGGGCGCCGAGTACGAACTGGCCGCCGGACATGGCAAGACCAAGTCGGTCGGTCCTTGGACGCTGCTTGAGAACTCCATGTATGGCGACCAGGTCAGCCGTGCTGCGTTCCTCGAGTACGCGTTTGCGCTCAAGGCGGTCTCCCCGTCTTCGGTCCACATCGGCGGCCGTCTGGCCTATGCCATCCGCCAGCTCGGGCTGACCGCCAGTGATGACGGCGACCTCGCTGACCGGCTAGGAAGTGATGCCGAGCTGCTAACAACGATCAGCCCCAAGGAATTCAAGTTGATCGCGCGTCAGCGTGCCTTCGACACGTTTTTGCGTCTCGTTGAGTCAGCCGGCAGCGAGGCCGCTTTGCAGTGGTTGGAGAGGCTTGCAAGCCAGAACCAATCCGACCGGCTCTTTGCTTGACTTGATGGAGATACCCATGAGCGACTTTCTGAACTTTGATGACACCTACACCAAGACCGCGCTGGTCCTGGGTGTCACGGCGACCAACTTCAAGACCGATGACGGCAAGCAGATCGACCAAGCCAAGGTGACGATCTACGCAGAGCTGAGCGGCGAAATGGCCGTCGGTGGCACGGGCACGCAGCTCCTGTGGGGCACCTCTGCAAACGCCATCAACCTCAAGAACAGTGGCAAGCAGTTCCCGGCGATGGTGGAACTGAAGGTGCGCAAGGGCGCCCGCGGTCTCGGCAAGGAGGCCGAGGAAATCGTGGAATTCAAGTACCTGCAGGCCGCTCGCGTCGTGCCGGTTGAGCCCGCCAAGCGCGCTGCCTGACCACATCTTTCGCACGCGAAAGTCACAGAGGGCAGGTCATGGCTACCGCAATTGGCACCGTTCAGACCCTGATCGTCTGCCAGCCGGCCTCCGCTGGTGTTCAAGGCGCCTGCCCTGTCGGCACCGCCCAGGCCGTCGTACAGGGCTATGTCATCACGGCCAGCGAAGCAGCCCGTTTTGAAGCGGCAGCCGAGCCGTTCGATCCGGCCGCAGCCGGTGCCTATTTCGGGCTCGCCTTCGCTGCAACTCTGTTTGTCTACCTCGTTTCGCTCGGTGCAGGTGCCGTCATCCGGATGGTGCGCACCGCATGAGCAAACCGCCCGGGGTCGGTCACCCCGTTTCAACTGGAGAAAGCAATGAAGAAGTTCGTTTCGCGGATCGCTCCGCTCGCCGCAATCGGCCTGGTCACTGGCAACGCCATGGCTGCTCCGCCCACCACCGTCACCGAACTGGCGAATGCCGTCAGCTTCACCGACGTGAGCGGCGCCATCCTGGCTGTTTCGGGCGTGCTCCTGACGCTGTTTGTCGTCTGGAAGGGCGCCAAGTTTGTCCTGAAAGCCGTCAAGGGCGGTTGATCTCGGCGGGGGCCACGGCCCCCTTCTTTCATTGGGAGGGCCTATGCCCGTCGAGTTCTGGTACTTCGCATTTTTCGTATGGGGGGTGGTATGCGCATGCTGCGTCATTGCTGGGTTGCGTGGCTGACCATTTGCCTCGTCTTCTCGAACGTGGTTCAGGCTGCAGCGGTGCCTGCCTACAGCGGCGGTATGAACAACGCGCTTGGAAGCCTGATGAAGTTCAAGGTTAGCAAGTGGGGATTCGCTGCCAATGACCCCCGCGTGCTTGCAACCACGGGCGCAGTAGGGGCGGGCCTGACTCAAGTTGCAGTGGCTGCTGGAACAGGCGCGGTCGCGGCGGTCGGTTGGCCTGCCGTTCTTGCCGGAGCGGGCATTGCGGCCGTCGTGGGCGGGGTCGCAGCCTTGGTTCCGTCACTCATCGATTGGCTTTGGGGTGATGGAGCAGACAAAGGCAAGGCGAAGGTCTCCGGAACAGGCATGGGCAGTGGTGACGCCAGCAACTTGCCGCTGATGCCAGCGACGTTTCCGGCCGTCTTGGATGCCTACGGCGCCGGCCAGGACATCTATTTCAAGCAGAGCGACGGCAAGGTCAGGCACGTCAAGACCATTAGCGTGAAGTGCGCCACAAGCGCGTTCTGCTCCGTGCCCGCGCCATACAGCGGCAACCTGGACTACACGTTCACCACTGCCTACAACGGCCCGTTCCCTGGCGCCAACGGGTATTGGTCGAAGGCCTACAGCCGAACTATCGGCTCAGTGAACAGTGCTCCGTACGAATACTGGATCGTCTTTGATTTCTCGCCGCCAACCGGTGTGCCGATCACTGTCCCGGCGTACACGCCGGCAATGAAGCCAATTGCGGATGTGGTCGCCGACATCCCACCGGCCATCCTCGCGCAGCCCATCAGCGAAAAAATGCTCGCTGACGCCGCCAATGCAGCTTGGAAGCAAGCGGCCGCAAACAATCCCAACGTGCTGCCCTGGTCCGCGACTGACCCCATTACTCCGGCTGACGTGAGTGCCTGGCGTGCTGCCAACCCAGACAACGTTCCCATGCCGACGGTCGGGGACTTCATCTCGCCCGTTGCGCCGCCTGGGGCGACGGCTGTTCCAATTCCTCTGCCGGGTTCCAGTGCCAATCCGGCCCCTGCGACGCCTGGCCAAGGGACTCAAATCGACCTTGGGCCGGATCCGAACACGCCACCGCCGCAGCTTGAGCAGACACCGACGGCCGCACAGATCCTGGCACCAATACTTGGGTTGATGCCAGACCTCAAGGCGTTCACCGTACCAGGTCACACCGCAGAGTGCCCCCGGCCCAGCTTCTCGGTCTGGAACAAGAGCTACACGGTTGAGAGCCACTGCGGCCTGCTGGAAGCCAACCGTGCAATCTTGGAGGCCGCCATGGTGTTGGTGTGGACCTTGGCATCCATCGTTATCGTGCTGAGGGCCTGACCATGTTCGGACGTGTTCTATCGGCGCTCTTCTCGTTTGCCGGCTGGCTTATCAAGTCCAGCCTGGTCAAGTTCTGCGGGTACTTCCTGCTCTTCTTCATCACCACTGAGTTCATCCAGTTGCTGGTGCCTCTACTGCCGGGCGCGTCTTCGCTCAGCTCTGCATTCGCGCAGCAGGCGCCGGGTGTCTGGTACTTCCTGGACCTGTTCAAGGTCGGCTACGGCGCTTCGGTGTGCCTGTCGGCCTACGTGACGCGGTTCATCATCCGTCGTGTCCCGGTCATCGGTTGAGGTCTTGTTATGGCGATCAACGCGTACACCGGGCTCATGGGATCCGGCAAGTCATACGAGGTTGTGGCCTCAGTCGTTCTCCCTGCTGTTGAGGCTGGGCGCCGTGTCGTCACCAACGTGGACGGCATCAATGGCGACCTGATCCGTGACTATCTTGTGCAGTGCCGAGGGGCTGAGGTGGCCAAGCTCGGCTCTGTCGTCCATGTTTCCAATGACGACGTTGGCCGTGGCGACTTCTTCCCAGACGAGAACATGCCGGACCTGGCCTCAGTTGTTCAGCTGGGCGACCTGGTCTGCATCGACGAGGCCTGGCGCTTCTGGGGTTCGGGAATGTCGATCAGCAAGAATCACATGCAGTTCTTCCGCATGCATCGGCACTATGTCCATGCAGCCACAGGTGTGGCCTGTGACGTGGCGGTTATGGTGCAGGCCATCGGGGATTTGCATCGCAACCTGCGTTCAGTTGTCGAGATGACAGCGCGCATGACGAAGCTGAAGACTCTGGGTCTTAACCGTTCGTACCGGGTCGAGCTGTTCGAGGGCGACAAGATCACGAAGACGGCGAAGTTCGAGACCTTCGTGAAGCGCTACGACAAGGCCATTTTCCCGTTGTACAAATCCTATGCCGGCACAGGCCAAGGTAAGGAAGCGGCCATCGACAAGCGCCAGAACGTGCTTCGCAACCCGCGCATCTGGCTGGTCGGATCACTGATGCTGCTCATGCTCGCCGCGAGCATCTGGTACCTGCTGTACTACTTCAACAAGTACAAGAGTCCCGGCACTGCAAAGGGCGTAGAGCTGGGCAGCATTCAACAGCCGTCGCCGGCAGGACCCGGCGCCGGGTCGGTGACGCCGCAGCAGACAGGTTCTGCGGACGTGCTCCGTCTGGCCGGCGAAGTGCTGTTGAACGGCGAACGCTGGATCGTCCTCGCCGACCAGGCTGGACGCCTTCGATTCGAGAACCCAGCTCTTTTTGTCGGTCGTGGCCTGGGCATGGTCGGTGAAGTTCACGAGCAGCGCGTGGCCTCGTGGACGGGGCCCATGCCTGGACCATCTCAAGTGCCGTCTGTTGCGCCTGGGGTGCCAAAGTGAGGTGGCTGGCCGGCGTGGCAGCATCGCTCGTAGGTTCTGTTGCATTGTGCGCCGGTCAGGATGTGGAGCGCAGGGAGTTCGACCTGCGGGCTGTTCCACTGGGGCAGGTGGTGACGCTCTACTTTTCCGAGGTCTCCAAGCGCGCCCATGTCATCTGCCCCGATGTGCTGGCCGACTCACGTGCAGTGTCGATCCGCGCCCAGGGTCGTACCCTGGATGCTGCAATGCTCGTCGGCTTGCTTGGTGCCAATGGGTACGAAGTGCGGTCCGTGGATGGCGTAGATATCGTCTGCAAGAAAGCTGAGCTCAGGCCGGAAGCAGACGCCGAGCCGTTGGTCTATCGGCCGCGCTATCGCGATGCTGCCTACCTGGTTGATCTGGTGTCTCCGCTCGTCAAGGGCACGTTCGCGAACAAACGGGTCTCTGCTGGTGCACTCGCTGTGGGCAAGCCCGATGACAAGGGGTCCAGCGCTTCGGCATCCACCACCACGTTGCGGCCAGGTGGCGGTGATGACTTCATCCTCTTCGTTGGCGCAGAGCGGGAACGCGCAAAGCTGCAAGGACTACTCGGCCAGCTTGATACGCCTGCCGGCGAGGTGCTTGTCAAAGGCTACCTTTACGAGGTCGGCAGCAACGAGGCCGAGGGCTCTGCCCTGAGCATGATCCTTCGGGCCTTGTCGGGCCGAGTGGAGGTTTCAGTCGGGTCTGCTGGGTCCCAGGGCAGTGCGCTCAAGGTCAGGACGCCTAGTCTGGACTTCGTGGCGTCGATCCTGAACAGCGATGCGCGGTTCAAGATCGTCACTTCACCGTTCACTCGCGTTCGGTCGGGTGGAAGCGCCAGGCTTCAAGTCGGCCAGGACGTGCCGGTTCTCGGTGCCATCGTGAGCAACGCCAACGGCCAAACTCAGCAGTCCGTGGACTACAAGCAGTCGGGCGTCATCATCGAGGTGGCGCCGAATGTGCGCGGATCCGTGACCGATCTTGACTTGGTGCAGACCGTCTCGGACTTCGTGAGCACAGAGACGGGGCTGAGCAACACGCCGACCCTCAACAAACGCGAAATTCGGACAGCGCTGAGCGTTGAGGACGGCGAGCTGCTGGTGATCGGCGGCCTGAACGGCTCTAAGGTCGAGAACGGCCGTGCTCAGCTGCCTTGGTTTGGCTTCAATCTGTCCAAAGCCCGAGCCAGCCGCACGACCGAGCTGGTCTTGGTGTTGGAGGTCAAGCGGCTGTAGGGCGTGACAGTTTCGCGCGCGAAAGTCAGGCCCAGCACTGAAGCCATTTCGTATCGTATTGGGATACCGTATTCGTATCGTATGGCGTACGGTACGGTACGAAATATGGCAGGGTGATGGCGGTTTCGCACGCGAAATTCTGAGGGAGCGACGATGGACGATCAGAAGACCAAACCGCCGGGAAACGCACGGCCCAGGCTGTCCCGTGAAGATGCAGAGCGGCTTGCGGAAGAAGTCCTTGCCGGTGAACGATTCGCCCGGTCAGGCACCCTCTTGCAGAGTCTTGTTGGCGCTAGCTACCAGGAATTTGATCTTGAGATCGAGGTGCGCCCGTCGCACACGTCGGCGTCGGGCGTGACCGTGATGCGCCAGGGGCTTCGGGTGCGGCGTTGATGGATTTGTCCACAAGGCCGGCTCGGATGTACAGGCTTTCGCGTGCGAAACGATGCCGGCGTCTGGATGCGTGATGGTTGTTCGATGCGTCGTTCTTCAAGCCCCGGTCACCGGCGCCTTGTCAGAGCTTGAGCTGTGGGCCGCAGCGGTTCCTGGACGAACCTACGCGGTGCTCGACGAGCGAGACGGCGCCATTGCCGTAGAACTTCAATGGGGCGCGTCCGATGCGGCGTCTGGTCATGAACTGCGCCAGTTTCTGCCTCGGTTCCTCGTGACGGATGGCGAGTTGCGCGCATGGCCGCCCACTCACCAGGCGCATTGATATCAAGCTATCTTGCTATTTCTGCCGGTTGTTCAAACGCTTGGCGAGTCGAAGGCATCATCCGACTGGTACCGGAAGTGCGACGAAGAGGCTGTGAATGGCAAAGCTCATGGATGTTCGGCCCCAGACGTTTTGCAAGCAGATTCGTTGTGATCGCTGCGAACGCGAGGCCACGGCGGAGGATCACGAGTTCCACTTGTTTGCGAGCTTGGAGATTGACGTTACGTGGGGTTCTCCGCTCGGTGACGGAAATCATGTCGAGGTCGATCTCTGCCACGCCTGCGTCAAGGACGTTCTGGGGCCGTGGCTACGCATCGGCGTTCAGGGGTGGGCTCGCCAGCTTGAACTCGGTCCAGAAGGGGGAATCTGACATGAAATCCACGTTGATCGTCAACGCGTGTCCCTGGGTCACCGCCATGGCTAGTTCGGGCCTGCTGGCGGCGGACTACACCCACGGGCCTGTCTCCACCGCACTGCGTCTCGCGGGTCTTGTCGTTGCAAGCATGATGCTTGGGGCCATGGCTGTCGCAAAGCCTCGAAGCTTGTAGCTAGGCTTCACGGGCGGGAACGCACTGCCTGCCTCGCGGAGGCGCTTTTCCCGTCCTATAGAAGGACTTGGACGGGGCGGCCGGGGATGGATGGTGGCCTGAGTCTCGAAGCTGCCTACCCGCCGTTTCACTGGGGCTGTTGTTTGCGTCACTTCAGCTCCCAGACATCAGGAATTGGGTTGCTGGCGATAGCGCCGATGTCGTAAACTGTACACACGTACAGCACTCAATGAGTACTGTCTGTACGACAATGCGATCCGGATGGCGATGACTCCCCTATTTGATGAGCGAAGGGCTGCTGAGGCGGCCGCGTTCTTGCTCTTTCGAGCAGGAGGCCGCTTGCCGCTTATCAAGCTGGTGAAGCTCATGTACCTGGCGGAGCGGCTGTCTCTGCAACGCTATGGAGAGCCGCTCACCGGGGATCGCTTGGTAGCGATGCCGAACGGCCCTGTCCTGTCGATGACATATGACCACATCAACGGCGCTCTCCCTTCCGTTGAGGGTGGTTGGGAGACTTGGATTGCCGACAGGGCTGGACATGTGGTTGCTCTTCGAGACGAAAGCAAGGTTCGGTCGCCGGAGCAAGATTTGCTGCGCCTGAGTGATAGCGATCTTGAAGTGCTCGGAGAGATCTGGGCTCAGTTCGGTCATTGGGATAGGTGGGACTTGGTTAAGTACACCCATTCGGATGCTTGTCCCGAGTGGGAGGACCCTGATGGGTCGAGCCGCCCCATATCGTATGAAACGCTGTTTGCAAAGCTTGGCTACACCAGCGAGCAGGCGTCGTCGCTGGTAGAGCGCTTTGCGGTTCAGCGTGCATTGAACGCTGCCATGAGCTGAGGGTAGTGAACGTTCGATGTCTGGTTGGCGTGCGCTTCCTGGTCAGACGCTTCTTGTCCCTTCTGGACCGACTGGGCTGCACCTCTTCGTTCTTGTTCTGGGCCCGGTAGTTTTTCCTGGTTACGGCTCTACGCCTCAGGTCGCGATGGTCAGCGCCACGACGTTGCGTGATGGTGTTCCTTACGACCCAGCCTGTGTTCTGGAGCCAGGTGAGCATCCGTTTGTTCAGCACCGTAGCTTCATCTCGTACCGTCACCTTCGGCTGGACCCTGATCCGCATGTCGGGAGCATGGTCAGCAAGGCTGTTTGGGCTCCTCATGACCCGTGTTCATCTGCACTTCTTGAGCGAGTCATTGCCGGTGTCTGCCAATCGAAGCTGACGCCGCGAGAATACAAAAAGCTCTTTGGCTGCGCATAGGGATGCGTCTGTCGACGGAGTGTCAACGCCGCTGACGGAAGCCGCCCTCGGCATTGAGGTGTGTGAAGGCTAAGTCCTTGAAGTTGAAGGACAAAGAAGGGTATAGCGGGATTGAGGCACGGATTGAAAATCCGCGTGTCGGTGGTTCGATTCCGCCCCAGGCCACCAAGACAAAAGCCAAGTGCAGCAAGCACTTAGCCCCGCAAAAGCCCGCCGACGAGCGGGCTTTTTTGCGTGTGTGATGAACGCCAGTCCGCGTGTCGCCGGGAGATTTCCGGGGGCGCGCTGGCGTCGGGTGTCGGATGGCCCGTTGCGCAGTTCTCCCGGTTTCCCTGTCCGCGCCGCCGGACATGCACACCGTTGTGATCGAGTGCAGGTCGACGCGCTTGCGCAACACGGGGAAAGACCATGGGCCAGTTGGGCTCTTGGCCGGGGCGGCCCCTGCGAAAAGCAGGCAGAATCCTGGTCAAACCTACAGTGCCGCGCGATGAACAATCTCACCGACGTCCAACACCTAGCCTTCGCCCAAGAGTCCGTGGAATCCAAGGAGCAGGCGGACCGCTGGGCGCAGATCAAGCGCAAGGCAACGATCAAGGGCGATCGGTTCGCACTGCTTCACGGCGACGCCACGACCGCGCTTAAGAAGGTGCCCGATGGCTCGATCCACACCTGCCTCACGTCACCGCCCTACTGGTCGGTGCGGGACTACGAGGCTGACGAGCAGATCGGCCTTGAGGACTCCGTCGAGGAGTACGTGGAAAGGATCGTTGGCGTCTTTCGCCAGGTCAAGCGCACGCTTACCGACAACGGCACCGCCTGGCTCAACATCGGTGACTGCTACATCAACGGCGCGAAGGCGAACGGTCCGAAGTGGCAGCGGAACAAGCAACTCGCGCTGGTCCCGTTCAGAGTCGCCATCGCTCTAGAGAACGACGGCTGGCTTGTTCGGAACACTGTCGTCTGGCACAAGCCGAACGCGATGCCATCGAGCGCGGGAGACCGACTCACGAACGCCTGGGAACCCGTCTTCTTGCTGGCCAAGCATGAGCGCTACTACTTCAACCTTGATGCTGTGCGTGTGCCGCACAAGACGGAAGATCATGTCGAGCGTAGGCGCGCCCTCGAAGGGACCGCGGACGGTAAGGCGAAGGGGCAGGACGAGCTGCGCCGTTGGCTGAACTCCCCTCGCCACCGAGCGACGATCGACGGCTTGAAGGAGGTACGACGTAGGCCGAATGCACCGCTCGCCACAGAACTGGCTGCGTACCTGCGCGCCGCCGCCGAGCAGAAGGGCGTCAGCATCAAGGCCGTCGCGCGCACCCTTGACCAGCCGTTCGAACGCGTGCGGCACTACTTCCGAGTCGACGAGATCGGTGCACGGCGCCCGCCCGAAGAGACCTGGACAACGCTGAAGTCGCTGCTGGACCTGGATGACAGGTATGACGAGGCGATGGCCGTTGAAGTTGGCGACAACGTTTTTCGGAATCATCCGAACGGCCGGAACCCCGGAGATGTCCAACCCTTCTCGCTTACGGGCGGAGCCAGCGATGCCAAGGGGCACTTCGCAGTCATGCCGCCGAACTTAGCCACCTGGTGCCTTCGTGCCAGCCTGCCTCCTGGCGGGATCTGCCTAGACCCGTTCTTCGGCGTGGGTACGACCGGTTCGGTTGCCCTGGCACTTGGTGGCCGAGCGGTTGGCGTTGACGTCCGCGAAGACTACCTGCGGTTCGCAGCCGAGAGGTTTCAGCCGCAGCCTAGCGGCCGAGGAAAGCGAACGAAGTAAGAGCGCCGGTGGGGCCTGGTCCGTCGCGCCAGAGTGGCTCTGTGTACTCCCCGCCGATGTACTTCAGCTGCTGCAGGCGCCACGGGCACATCTCCTTCAGCCGCGTGAAGTAGACCCGGATGCGCGGCACTTCTTGGCGAGCCGGAGAGTGCTTGCCCTGGCCGAAGAATGTCGTTTCCGGGTTCGGGTTGTACCGGTCCTTGAAACGCCCATGCGGAATGGCTAACGCGTAGATCGACTGCAACTCGCGGAACGGGGCCGTGTCCTGTGAGAGGTCACGGTAGTGGAAGTGCACGAAGAGTGAAGTCGTGACTGCGTGAAGTTCCCCGTTGAGGGCGCCTGACAGCTCCAGATGAGGTTCAACGCCAGCGGCCATCTGGTGGTGCTGGCCGTCCGAGATGAAGTCGGCGTTCATCGGTAGCTGTGACTGCTGCAGCGTCTCCCGGTTGTTCTCCGTCGATGCCTTGGCGTCCACAAGGAGGGCCTGTGGCAACAGCCCGAACGGCGTTGGGAGCCAGCGGATGCGCTTGTAGTCGATGAAGCCCGCGTACCTACGGTTGATCGGGTAGGTTTCCGCCACTTCCAGCGCGTACTGCACGAGGTCTTCCGCCAGCACGATCACTTCGGCCTTACTAGGAGCCTTGGTGTTGTCGAAGATCTGCTTCGCCTCGCGGGAATACTCCTGCAAGGCTTGAACCACGGTGCGCAACGTCTGCTTCTCAACCGCTTCGTGTTCGTCAGCGGTCAGGTGTCGGTAGTCTTGGTGCATTGGCCACGATGTTAGCTGCGAGGCTTCCACGGTTGCCTGACGGGAAAAAAGGGAGAAGCGGGGATGGCCCGCAGGCCATCCCCGTTCAAGTCGTCATGCTGCTTGCGCGGCTGGCGCGATGGCGGCCTCGATGGCGTCGCCAACGCTCTGCGCCGCCGCACGCAGCGGGTCATCGGCGAGGTGCGAGTACCGCTGCGTCATGGTCGGGGCGCTGTGGCCAAGCATTTTTTGCACTAAAAACAAAGAAATTCCTTGCGAAACCATAAGTGACGCGGCCGTGTGCCGGAGGTCATGAATCCTCACCTGGACGGCCCCTTTGATGTTGGCCTTCGCGAGGCACCGAAGAAAGGTCTTGCGCGGGTCATGGAGCGGCTTGCTGGGATCGCGGCCCGGGAACACCCAGCCCTCGGTCCCGCGGCTCGGCTGAGCCTGCAGCAGTTCGATCGCCTGCCTGCTGAGCACCACCGTTCTGGCCCGCCCGCTCTTGGTCGTCGGAATGAGCCAGGTACCGCGCTGCAGGTCGACTTGCTCCCAGCGTGCCTTCAGGGCCTCGTCGCGCCGCGCGCCGGTCATCAGCAGCAGCTTCAGCGCGGCCACCGCGGTCTGGTTGGGATCGTCCGCCATGGCGGCGAACAGCGCGGCGCACTGCTCTGGGCTGAGGAACGTTTCCCGGCCGTTGGTCTCCTTGTGCTGGGCGACTCCCTGGCAGGGGTTGGTGTCGACGCGCTCCCACTCTACGGCCCTGCGGAAGATGGCGCTGAGCAGGGCCAGGTGCCTGTTGGCCGTGGCCCGTGCGTGGGTCTGCGTCATGGCTGCGTGGTGCTCCTGGATGTCGCGCTTTTTGATGTCTGACAGCCTCAGCTTGCCCAGCTTGGGGACTAGGTACATCCTGAGCTTCGCCTCGTCATCCGCCACCGACTTCTTGCCCATCTGCTTGGCGAACGGCAGGTACTCGTCCCTGACGAACTCCTCGAAGGTCGGCATGGCCTTGCGGCGATCGCGCTCGTTGAGCGGATCGCCGCCGCGGTCGACGATGGCGCGCATCTCCTGCGCCGTCTGACGGGCTTGCGCGAGGTCGATCCCGGGGAACTGGCCGATGCGTGCGGCACGCCTACGACCGTGGGCCAGGTAGCGGAACCAGAAGGTCTTCAGACCACCACGGCCGACCGCCAGCTTGAGCCCGACCACGCCCGTGTCGGAGTACTCGGTGGCCTTGCCGGCTGCGTTCGCGTCGTGCGCCGGCAGCGCGGCGAGTGCGCGCATCGTGAAGTTGAAGCGGGTGGGCCGACGCGTGGTCGATTCTTCGGTAGTCGTGGTCATGAAAGTTGCCTCTACGGATCAGAAAAAAGAACAGCCGCCCCGGCTGGTGACCGGCGCGGCTGCGTGGAGGCGAGGCGCCTGACGGCGCCATTCGCTAATGGTGTGTTGGAGTTACCTCGGCGAAAAGGGAGCCGGCGCGATGCGAAGCACGCGGACTACGTCTGGCATGCAAGCCGGCAGCGGCGATGGGAGAACGGGGAGCACCGGGAGCCCGGCGCCCGACTGCCAAATCCGCGTGTCTCGGCTGTTCGCTGGACCACGCCGCCCCGCATGGCCCAAGCAGCCGTGCGGGTTGATCCGAAGTCACCCGTGCGCGTAGCCGCCCGGCGTTTGAGCTCGCCGGGTCATCGCCGGGGTTTCCGGCAGGACGTGGGCCCGCTCAGCCCGTCGGTAGGCCGAAGTGCCGGCGCGTCTGGGCAAGTGCCTCGCGCTCGGCGTCCTGCCGGCGGAGGCCGCCGTCGAACTCCATGACCGCAGCCCGCTCCTCGAAGAACTCGGCTTGGTCCGCGTTGAGGCCAGCAACGGCGTCGGCGACTGCGGGATCGATGGGCTTGCGCCCGCCATGCGACTGGCGGGTCATGTCAGTCCTCCAGCCGGACGGGACTGCAGCGGCGGCAGCGATGGGGGCGGTGCAGCCCGGCGCGTACGCAGACATGTGCCTGCGGGCAGTTGGTGTGGGTCCAGGGGAACGGGTTCGTTTGCATGAAGTGCTCCATGTGTGCGAGCGCCCCGTGGGCTTGATGCCCACAGGGCGATGCGGAGAAGTGGGAGAAGCGCGCTTGCGGACGGTCAGCGTCCGTCCAGGCAGTGGTCCGCACAGGCCCAGAACGCCTGTGCAGTGCGAAGCTCGAAGGGGTCGAGCGAGGCACGGTCGGTCATGTACCGGCGCAGCGTGGCAGCGGCACCCGCGTTGATGCCACTGGGGCCGCGTGGCCCCAGCGTCATCACCGCCCAGTGGGGTGCTGCGGCTGGAAGCTCGCCAGCTTCGGCAGCGGCGACCGTCAGCCAGGTGCCGGCGGCAGGAACGTCGAGCGAGGCGAGGTCTGGAGGCGCCTCACCGTCGAAGCTGACACGGAACGTCCCCGCCCGCGCAGAGTAGGCCGCGATGACGACCGGGGCGCCAACGAACAGCAGGTGTGGTCCGTCCACCAGCAGCTGCAAGCATGCGGTGACCTGCCCCAGGTTGACGCCGAACTCGCGGGCGAAGGCCTCGACCGATGTGGGCGGCGCCCCTTGCAGCTCGATGCCCGCCCTGGCGATGTCGCAGGCACGGACCCGCGCCACCCAGCCAGCGAGCGCGGTGGTCATTCCTGAGCCTTGCCGCGCCGACGTGCCTTGCCCTTGGCGGCAGCGCCGGCCTTCCCCGTTTCCCCCTCTTCCCCCAGCTGCTCGGCCAGCTGCGCCGTGGCGGCGTCATCCCGGGTGTCGATGGCTGGGGCTGCCGACTCAGCCTCACCGTTCGCCTTCGGTCCGAAGGTCACCACTTCAAGGTCATCGGTGAAGGACGCCAAGCAGGTGTCCTTCCATACCCCCCAGTTCCCCTGGTTCACCATGCCGTGTGCCTTGTCGGGCACACGGCCGAGCAGCGCTTCACCGACCAACGCGCAAGCCAGGAAGCCAGGGTTGTTGACTGACCGGTTGACGTAGAGGTGCTTGAAGGAGTTTGCCGAGATGGCTTTGTCCACAGGCAGGCTGGTGACGACCGACTCAACAGCAGAGACCGAGATGGGCTGGGAACTGAAGTACGCGCTCGACGCTGCACTGCAGATCGAGATGAACACGTCAGACCGCTGGGCATCGGTCAACACGTCGTAGGTCACCTCGCCCTTGGCGTGAGGGCTCAGCTTGGCCGCCTTGCCTTGTCGCAAGCGGAAGTAGAGAACGGGAGAAGTGGGGGATTCGGGTGTGTGGCGGACCTTGGCCATGGTTCAGGCTCCTGATGGTTGGATCGCAGAAAAGACAAGCCCCCTTGGCCCGAAGGCCAAGGGGGCGAAGAGGTGGCGTAGAGACGGGGCGTCAGCGTCGCCAGCGCACGTGGACCGTGAGGTCCACCTGACGCGGCATGACGGCGTGCTGGAAGCTGCAGTTGAGGATGTTGGTGTGGGTCACGTGGTACTCCGAGGTTGGGTGAGAGGCATGAGGGGGCGTGTGGCGCGCCCGACTCAGCCGAGCCAATGAAATGAGTTCAAGACCCGCAACCGATGCGTTGATAAGCTGCACTGGTCTTTCAGGGAGAACAACATGCAGCAACTGCGCATCGCGCTGGAGAACTGCTACGGCATCCGCAAGCTCGACGCCGTACTGGACTACAGCAACCACACGACCGTAGCCATCTACGCGCCCAACGGTGCCATGAAGAGTTCGCTAGCGAACACCTTCGACGACATCGCGAAGGGCAGTGCCACCAGAGATCGGGTGTTTCAAGATCGCGTCACTGCGCGCGTCGTGGCTGACGAGACAGGCGCCGGACTACCAGGTGACGCGATCCTCGTGCTGCGCCCGTACGAGGAGAGCCCCGGCCAGACCGAAGAGACTTCCACTTTGCTGGTGAACCAAGCGCTTCGCAACGAGTACGAAGCTCTGCACGCAGGCACAAGTGCAGCGAAGGCTGGCTTCATCAAGGCTCTTCGCGCGACGTCGAAGACCAAGCGGGATGTGGAGAAGGAAATCTCCGAGACCTTCACCGCGGGCGGCGACAAGTTCTACGTCGCGCTGAATCGCATCAAGGATGAGCTGGCGGAACAGACAGACGCGCCTTTCGCGGACGTGCCCTATGACCTGGTCATGGACGAGAAGGTTCAGGCGTTTCTGGGGACGGGTGACTTCAAGACGGCCATCGATGACTACGTCAAGAAGTACAACGAGCTGCTGGCTGCTTCAAAGTACTTCAAGAAGGGAACGTTCAACTACTACAACGCGGCCATGGTGGCCCGCCAGTTGAAGGACAACGGCTTCTTCCAAGCTAACCACACCGTGAGCCTCAACGGCGAAGAGCGCGTCGAGATCACCTCCGAAGCCCAGCTCGAAGAGCTGATCAAGCAAGAGAAGGCAAAGATCACCAACGATGCCGGTCTTCGCCAGAAGTTCGAGGCCCTGGAAAAGCAGATCCAGAAGAACGCAACCCTGCGCGACTTCGAGGCCTACCTGCAGGATCACGAAGGCCTGTTGCCTGAGCTCGCCAACCTGCCGGCGTTCAAGGAGAAGGTCTGGAAGTCCTACATCAAGACGAACTACGACCTCTACCTACAGCTTCTCGACAAGGTCCAGGCTGCTGCAGCCCGGAGCAAGGAGATTCGGGATGCGGCGGCAAGCGAGGGGACTCAGTGGCAAGCGGTCATCGACATCTTTAACGATCGGTTCGTTGTGCCGTTCCGACTGGTGGCGGTCAACAAGGTCGAGGTGATGCTTGGCCAAGAGCCAGTGCTGCGCCTGGGCTTCATGTTCAAGGATGGCGACCAAGAGGTGGAGGTAACGCGTGATGCGCTGCTCCAGACGCTCAGCACTGGCGAGAGGAAGGCGTTCTACGTTTTGAACATGCTCTTCGACATCGAAGTCCGGCGACAGAGCGGGAAGGAAACGCTCCTGGTCGTGGACGACATCGCCGACTCGTTCGACTACAAGAACAAGTACGCAATCGTTCAGTACCTCGCCGATCTTGCCGAGGCGCCTCGCTTCAAGCAGTTGATCTTGACCCACAACTTCGACTTTTTCCGAACGATCCAGAGTCGAGGGCTGGTTCATCGGAGCAACTGCTTCATGGCGTCCAAGACGGCAGACGGCGTGGCCCTGCAGGAGGCGGTCGGCATCAAGAACGTGTTCGTGAACCTCTGGAAGCCGCAGTTCTACACGGAGCTCCGCAGCAAGATCGGCTGCATCCCGTTCATGCGGAACTTGATCGAGTACACGAAGGGCGACGGCGATCCTGACTACGTGCTCTTGACATCTCTGCTGCACTGGAAGCCCGCGTCGGGCCAGATCACGGTTGCCGACCTGGACGGGGTCTATGGGCGTTTGTTCGGTTCCACTGGCCAGTCGCCAGACCAAGCGGCTAGTGTGGTCGCCTTGATCGATGCAGAAGCACAAGGTTGCTTGAATGCTGCCGACGGCATCAACTTCGAGAACAAGGTGGTTCTCTCGATCGCAGCACGGCTCAAGGCCGAGTCCTTCATGGTCGGAAAGATCAACGATGCGGGCTGGGTGGCCAACATCACTGCGAACCAGACTCCGGCGCTGCTGAGACGGTACAGGACAGACTTCGCCGGTGACTTGACCGGAATCCGTGTGCTGCAGCGCGTGATGCTCATGACGCCAGAGAACATCCACCTGAACTCCTTCATGTACGAGCCGATCCTCGACATGTCGGACGTTCACCTCCGGCAGCTGTACCGGGACGTTGCGGCGCTGACCTAGCCGCTTGGGGTAGGCGCTGGCAACGTCCGACGGAACGGAAACGTGAGAGCCGGGGAAGGAGGGAGAAATGGGAGTGCGCCCGGCAAGATCAGGCGAGGCTCCCTTTTCTCCTTCAGCCGCCCCGTTGATCGAAGTTCAAGCGCGCTTCCTGAACAGGCTCATGTCGACTTCGCTAAGGCCCCAGCATGAACCACGCCACACCCCCAACGCGACTCCGTCTTCGGCCAGAGCCGCCCGTGACCATCCCGGCGACATGGCTTCGCGCGGCCGCGCGTTTGCCAGGTAAGTCGCTCACGGTCGGTGTCGTTCTCTGGGCCCAAGCGGCAGTAGAGCGGTCGACGAGCTTCGCCATCCAGCCGGCACGGCTGCGCGCCCACGGTGTCGCCCCAGACGCCGCCTACGACGGACTGGCTCGGCTGGCTGCGGCCAGACTGATCGCCGTTCAGCGCGGGCGCGGGCGGCCCGCGCGGGTGCTACTCCTGGACGGGCGCGGCGTTGCCGTCGCCGACCCCGCGGGCCTGCGCCTGGTGCCCGGGCATGAAAAAGGGCTGGCAAGCCAGCCCTAGGTTTCACGATCGGAATGCCCCAGCCGACAGGCCGGGGCGCCGTTCATGCCGCCTCGTCGTCCATGTACCCGTCGTTGGCCGGATGCTGCGGCTGCTCGTCGGCCGTGGTGGAGGCGACGGGAGTGACCTCGCCGCCCGGGCCGGAAGACCCGTTGGCTTCGCCCTCGGTCTGGGCGGTCTCATCGCCCGAGAACAGCTGGCTCCACCGAAGCGCGATGAACGGAGCTTGCCGCAGGCCGTGCCGCTGGTTCGTCACCCGGTAGACGAGCTTCTCCGGCGATTCCGTCTTCAGCACGCCGTTGTCGCGCAGCAGCTGCTTGACCTGGAACGGGGCCAGGTCACCGCATGCCGCCTCGAACTGCGCTGCGCTGAGCAGCAGGAGGCCGCGGTGGCGCAGGCCGAAGCTGCGGCGGGCAGCCGGCTCGTCCGAGTCGAGGTCTTGGAACTCGGCCATGTGTTCCAGAGCGTAGTTGCGCATGGCACTCATGGCGACTTCCGTGTCGTCGGCGGGCATGTCCTGGTCGAGCCACGCCATCACGGTGGCTTCGACAGCGGCCCTGACTACGTCGGCGGTGATGGGCAGCACGTCGAGCTGCTCCGCGAGCATGCCCGCAGCGTGTACGCCCGCCAGGTGCCGCAGCGTGCGCCGCTGCACCGCGGTCAGCGCGATCTCGCGCTTATCGAGGTGGGCGAGGAGTTCGGCTTCGGAAGCCGCGACCTGTGCTTGTACGGCACGATGCAGGTCGTCGGCGTCAGGGTACTTGTCCATGAGCCGCTGAGCGAAGGTGGGGCCGGCGATGCCGTAGTGCATCGCCGAGCCGGCCTTGACCAGTTCGGAGATCGACTTCATCTCGTCGTTGGTTGCGGGGCTTGCGTCGACGATCTTGTCGGCCGAGATGTCGACGCCGCGCGCCGTCTCGCCGGGGTTCATCCTGCGCTTGGCCACGAGCATGAAGTGCTGTGCCATCGAGATCTCGCCGGAACTCAGCGCGAACAGCAGCCACCGCCGCATCTCGGCGAACCCGAGCTGGCGGGTCATCCGGGCGCGGCCTTGCCCCGAGGTCGGGTTGTAGAGGTCGATCTCGCCGAAGAGTGCGCCCAGCTCGTCGAGCTGCGTACAGACCCCGCTGCGAGTGGCCGCGATCATCTCCAGCCCGCCGTTCGTCGTGTTCCACCGCATGATTACCGTGGCGTCGCGCGCCGTTGCCGGATCGGCACCGCAGCCCATGACGCTGGCGCTGGCCTGCAGCGCCGTCGTCTTGCCGCCAGTGCTGCGGCCCCAGAGGTGCAGGATGACCCCGCCCCCACCATGCAGCGGCGCGATGAGGCCGGCGAAGGCGGCGCACACGCCGAAGATGACCAGGTGGTGGGCGCGCGCCCCTTCGATCATGGCTTGCCAGCCTGCGAGCGTGCCCGACGGAGCGAACGGGTCGACCTGTTCCTTCGGCGCGTCGAGCAGCAGTTGCAGGTTCTGGTCGACGTTGAACGGGGTGTCCGTGGTGGGCGAGCTGGCATCCCTGGCCCGCAGAACCCCGGCAGGCGTGGCGAACACCATCGACTTCCTGTCGGTGGGGTCGAACGCGAAACCCAGGTTGCGCAGCAGGTAGCGGCGGCGCAGCTTGCGGCTGGAGGCGACGATCATCAGGTACCTGAAGATGCCGCTCTCCAGCTTCGGGATGCCTGCCTGGGTCAGCACGCGGGTCGCTTCCGGATCCTTGGCACCCAGGACCGTGAGCGGCAGCAGGATCTCGCGCTCCTTGCCGGCCACGTCGATGTACACGGCCTTCAGCGCGGAGAAGCCGCTGACGATTTCCGAGAGGAGCTCGGTGCCGACGATGGGCTTCATGCAGATCGCCGTCGACTGGGCCGCGCTTCCGGACGCGGGACCGTACAGGATCGGGCCCTTGAACTCGTAGCCGGCGGGTACGAGGTGACCATACTTGGCGATGAACGCCTGCTCGACGTTCCCCAGTTCAGCGCTGGGGCCGCTGGGCCGTTCGGCCTTGCGCGTGGTGCGTGCTCTTACCGGGGTGGTCTTGTTGCCCGCGTCGGCAGTCTTGCGCGCGATGGCAGCTTCGGCGGGGTGCGTAGGCAGGCTGTCGGCTTGGTCGGTCGGAGCTTCAGCGGCGATGGGCGCAGCGTCTTCCGGCGCGGTGAAGGCGACCTCGTCGTTCACCGCCGGGGTGCTGGTGACGTCGACGTCATGGGTAGGCGGGATGGCGGAGTCGTTCGCAGCGCTGTGCGGTGCCGACTCTGCCGGCAGCTCGGTTGCGGGTGCGCTCGCGTTCTCGGCGACCAGCTTCTTGGCTTGGTTGCGCTCGTTGCGCAGGCGACGCAGGTGTTGATTCAGGTTCATGGAAATCTTTCAGGTCTTTGCTGTTCCAGACAGTCCACGCCCGGGCGGAAGGTGTGTGAAGCCCAGTGGTGTAGACATGCGTGAACCCGAGCCCGTCACGGGCTCGGGAGAAAGGCGAGAAAGGGGTCAGGTCGTGTCCATCAGCAGGTTCCTCCAGGTGCAGTCCGTCCATGCGGACCAACGGTGGTTGGTCCGGTCTCTGGCGACGGCCCGCAGGACTCGAAAGTCATGCGGCCGGTGGACGGGCCTAGAGTTCGCTGACGTTGGCTCCATGTACTCCAGGTGCTGGTGCTAACGCACTGCCTGGACGGGCCTTGAATGATTGCGTCTAGGATTGACCGGACATCGCCGCTGTTCGGTCACCGTTGGGCGCTAGTCTCCTCGGGTAGTCGGGGAGCGTCAACACAGTGGCGAGGGGGGGGGCCGTGCTCTCGCCGGTCCGCGGCATCGTTCGCGAGCGCAAGAAGGGCCGATCGCGAGTCCGGCTAAGTCCAACAAAGAAGCGCCGGGAGCCGGTTCCGATGACCGGCGTTTCGCCGGTCCGTGGCCGGGTTTTCAGCGTGTTGGTTGTTCGATGTCGACTGTCAGTCTGGCGCCACAACTTGGGCTCCCGCCTTGCTGCATAAGGCTTTTGCGGGTCTCAAGCGCGAAAGCTACGTCTGCTTGGGTGCGGCAAAAAAATCCTAGGAGGTCCTTGACTATTGTGGTACGATTTCGGCGGGTGCCTGTTTGAAAATCCGCGTGTCGGTGGTTCGATTCCGCCCCAGGCCACCAAATCAAGAACAGCCCCGTCACGCAAGTGACGGGGCTGTTTGCTTTGTGTTCGTGGAACTGGACTACGCCTAGGCACGCTGGCGCTATGACTTGGGTGCTGGGGAAGAGCGAGTAGATGCTTCATCGCCCGTCTTGGGGGCATCATCTAGTTCGTAGGCGTCGCGACCATTTACTCTGAGGCTGTCGGACAGGGATGGGTTTTTCCAGTCCCTTCTTGCCTGAGTGGCAAATAAAATTCAGTTTAGGACTTGCTTGCAGAAGCGATTAATTCCTAATTTCAAAATATTGCTCGGAGCATTGATGGAAGCCAACGAAGCGGTCAAAAAAGGTCGGTTCACCGTACTGGACCTGTTTTGTGGGACTGGAGCGCTTTCCTATGGCTTAGAGGCACATGGATCTGTGCTGCAGACAGTAGGCGGTATTGATTTTAATGCGGCGGCGGCGCAGACAGCACGTTTGAATCACCCTGCGGCACACATAGTGTGCGACAGCATTGAGCAGATCTCGCCAGACTACTTGCTTTCCCAGACCGGCTTGTCTGCAATTGACCTCATTGTAGGCGGCCCACCTTGCCAAGGCTTTTCATCACTGCGACCGAGTCGAGGCCTCGATCTCGAAGATCCTAGAAATGCGCTTTACAAGCAGTTTCTAAAGTATGTTCAGGTTCTTCGGCCGAGAATCTTCCTAATGGAAAATGTCGTCGGGTTACTTGCGGCGAATCAGGGTCAACTTGTATCTCAAATTGTTGCTTCATTCAAGCGTGCTGGCTACGAGTGCGATTGGAAAGTCCTTAACGCAGCGAACTTCGGAGTTCCGCAGAAGCGTGAGAGATTCTTCTTGCTTGGCGTCAGAGGAAATCGTGGGGGCTCAGTGCGTCCGCGATTCCCTCTGCCTACGCACCGATTCTCTGGCAAGGTGATCGGTACTTCAAAGAAGGAACGCTATGTACTTAATACTCAGCATGGTTTGGATCCGGTCACGGTCTGGGATGCAATATCTGATTTGCCGAGCTTAAAGTCAGGGGAGTCGAAACAGACATACAGAGGCGAGCCACAGAACGAATATCAGCGGGCCCGTAGAAGAGGTGCGCAGGCAGTGCTTTCGCTCCATGAGGCAGCAAGTCACAACGCCAAAATGTTGGAAGTCATTCGGCACGCTGGCTCCAGTATCAATGCGCTTCCTGAGGGTCTAGTTAGTAGCGGTTACAGCTCGTGCTACTCACGGATCTCCGCTGACGAGCCGTCAACAACAATTACTGTTAAGTTCACATCGCCTGCGTCAAGCAAGTGCATACATCCGTTCGATGATCGAGCCATCACCCCACGGGAAGCCGCGCGCATTCAAGGCTACGATGACCATTTTCAGTTCTTTGGTAGCAAGACAGAAATTGCTTCTCAGATTGGCAATGCGGTGCCGCCGCTGTTTGGAAAGGCTTTCGCTCCGGTGCTTGAGCAACTACTTTACGAACAATCAATCGGGGAGCACTAGGCGATGCGGAATGGTCGTTCCGTGTTGATGATGCAGTCTCAGTCGGCACATTCGTTGAAAGCGCTGAGTCTTTTCTCATCTGCCGGGATCGGGGATCTGGGCGTTATAGCGTCAGGCCTTCAGCTGGTTATGGCAAACGAGTTACTCTCGCAGCGGGTGTCCCTGTACCGGGAAAACTTTGAGCATGACATACTCGAAGGTGATATTTGGCAGCTCAAGCAGCAGATTGTTACCTCAACTACGGATGCGCTTGGCGAGGATGAACTATTCTTGCTGTATGCCACGCCGCCATGTCAAGGTATGTCCAGCAATGGGATGGGAAAGCTGAAATCAGAAATCTCATTCGGAAGGAGAGACACAGAGGATCAGCGAAATCGCCTCATCATTCCGACGATGGATATCGCCGTGAAGCTCAAGCCTCGATGGGTGCTTCTGGAGAATGTCCCAGGCATGGAGCGGACGGCTATTCGAACTACAGGAGAGCAGACGGTCAACATCATTGACTACGTGAGTGAGCGCTTGGGTGAGGAATATGAGGGTAAGGCTGAGGTCGTCGCCTGCGAGGATTACGGGATTCCTCAACGGCGAAAGCGCTTAATAACCATATTCACACGCGATCCTGCGGCGAAAGAGTACTTTAGAGCCAATGGGGGAAGCTTCTTTACAGCCGAAATGCGCGAGCCTCGACGCACTCTCAGAGAGGCTATTGGAGACTTTCCGCCACTGGATGCTAGAGAGGGATTGAACGAAGCCAGAGACTTTCATCCGTATCACTACGTGCCTAGAATGGCTGAGATGAAGCATCTGTGGGTGCGACACACTAAAGAAGGTGAAACAGCTTTTAACAACCAGTGCCTAAATCCGAGTTGCCTGAACCAAGATAATCCGGGGCATGAGGATGTAAAGGTCAATGGGCGGTGGGTTTCTTCCAAAAACATACCCATCCATTGTGTGAAATGCGGGTCATTGCTCCCACGTCCTCATGTGTTGGATGAGTCGGGGCCGCGCTTGCTGAAAGGCTTCCATTCGGCTTATCGACGCATGAAGTGGGATGAGCCCGCTCGAACCCTCACCCAGAATTTCATTTACGAAGCGTCAGACAACAAAATACATCCCTCACAGAACAGAGTTCTTTCAGTCTATGAGGCGATGGTGGTTCAAACAATAAGCAGGTATCGCTACAAGTTTTCAATTGGCGGGGCCGATATCAGCACGGCGAAAATTGCAGAGGTCATAGGCGAGTCCGTACCGCCGTACTTAATTCAGAAAATATGCTCCATGATGCTCGGGTGCTCTTCTGTGAGGTTGACTGACCCGTCTCCAAAAGGAAGACCCGAGGAGGTGCTAGGCCTGGATTGAGGAAATTCGATACCACTGTGCAATAGTCTTGTCGGACTTGGAAAGTACGGTTTCTGCCTTCCCGAGTTTTTTCAAGTTTGTTATTGCCGACTTTCCGATTCCTGATTCGAGTTCCTTGTAGATCGCTTTGCCCGTTGGATCGCTGTCTGCATCGTAGATCTGGTAGTGCAATGCTTTCTTGACATTGTTTCCCGAACTGTCTTTCTTGGCCCACCAAAATCGCGCAACCGGGTTCTTCATGGTGATCATTTCTGGTGCTTCGAATCTGGCAGTGTTTTTGACTCCATTGGTGTAGTTGTAGCCAATTGCCTTGCGAGATCCGTCGGGCGCGATCACTTCATCGGTGCTCTTCATAAAAGAGGAGTGAAGTAGCATGGATATTTGAATCTGCCGCCGATCTCGGCGTGGCCTGATTCGCGCTAATAGAATATCCCCGATCGCTACAATTGCCGTTTGCTTGGACCCGGCTCCTGCCCCAGGTGTTCCAAGACCACCTACGCGTGTCCTCAGCTTGCTCCGGCCGAAGAGCGGCGCGCCTTTGGCGGATTTAGATTTTGCGTCGGTCTGGCGGCGCGCTCGAAGCTCCGCTTCAGTAAGAACATAGCCGCGATCACGGAGCTGCTCAAGCAGGACTTGATCTAGGCGACGTGTCCGAGATTCGGTTGAATCATCGCGCCACGCTTCTAGCGCTAGGCGTGCTTCCGTAATCGTTTTGTCGGCCTTCTTGGCGCAAAAGCCCAGAGCTGCCTCGATGTTCGTTTCCAGTCCGGCTCCAGTCATATTGTTCGAGCCAACGAAAAGGTGCGCATCGACATCATTCTCGAAAAGAAATATTTTCGGATGAAAGGTGCAGGCCGGATTTTCATCATGGAAAACGTTCGTCGTAATATCGACGCCACGGTCTTCTAGGTCAAGAAGAAGCTTAAGGCCTTCATATGTCGTGCTGCCGAAGTCGAGCCCAACAGTGGCCCTAATTCGGCCATTCTCGGCTAGGAATTCATTGAGGGACTCATGAATTTTCCTGGCGCCGGCTCGGTTTAACCAGGCCACAGCGAATTGAAAATAGTTCCATTTCAGCTGACCCGCTGAGCGCGAGATCAACTCGCGGGAGACTAGATTGCCGAAATTCTGGCTCGGTTGAGCAACAAACATCCGTCACGCCCTTAGTTTCTGTATAGCCCATTGTGGCTAGGCGGAGGAACTCGTCAAGTCCGTGATCACAAGCCGTTTGGTCATCGACTTGATCTGGGGTCGGAGCCACTGTGTCAGTGCAATGTAGGGCTGGCTAGCCAATTGCGATCGTTGGGCGAGCCAACACAAAGTACCGCGACACCAATTTGTTCAGCCGCCCTATGGATCAAGTCAATTAGCAAGGGCGACGACCCGCTCCACCGGTGTGCAAGCCTCACCCTTGTTCGTGCCCCCTGGACTAATCCTCGGGCGGCTTCTTGTTTCGGCGAGTGGACTTCCAGGCAGTCTCTGAGAGATTAACCTTCCCCTTCCTGCCTGTCCGTCATTGACGAGGACACCGGCAAGTTTCAATCCATCGATGCCGCCAGTTCGATCAGCTCCAAGTGGGTCGTCGAGATCCTGCCGCGCGTGGAGCGCACCCACTGTGCGCGGCCATTCATGCATTCGGCAAAAGTCCGGCGTTCGGCGGCTAGGCCACCACGCAGTGGATCGTTGACAGAGGTCCCGGCGTCGCGCGCATATGAACCGGCAAGCCCTGGTGATTCGGCGCCGATATGAGTTCAGCGGCGAGCACAGAGACTAACGTCGGAACTGACGCGGTTCCCGCTTCCGGAAAGCGGCAGCAATGACCAACTAGAGCCGGAGCCGGCCCGACATCGGTGTATGGTCACACTCAAGCCTGTGCTGTGTGACCCTCAACGAGTTAATGGCGAGGCAACAGTCTGCCACCTCGAACTGGGTCGCCATGCAGGAATTAACGGCTCAGCAGATTGACGAGCAGGTTAGCGGCGGCATGCGTGTTGGCCGACATCGTCACCTGAGTCGCACTTCTTGGTTGGCGCAACGCGCTTCTCTTTTCGATAGCCTTGCCAGCGTCAGTACCGAAGACGCGACATCTGGCGATCGCCTATGCGCAGCCGAGCGCTGCAATCGTGGCAGCCAGCCACTTGTGCTGTCGGGTGTTGATGTCTTCAGAATGGCTCAAGCATCGCAGGATGTCGCAGAAAACAGCTGCAGGAAGCACCAGCGCTTCCGGCGAAATACGTCCGACTGCGATCATCTTCTTGAAGGCGAAAGCGTCTTGGTCCGCTGCGCTGCTGAAGTCAACCCAGGTCGGCTTGTACAGGCCGGCACCGGGTACCCCTAAGTAGTACCCGGCGCGGGGTGGGCCCGGATCGCATGCAGGCTCTTCGCGTAGACCATTGGCCTTAGACGTCAGTACCGCCGACAGTGAATCGTCGCAGTCAGGGCTGACTGCCAGGATCAGAACGTACTTACTCTTGTACTCACCCGTGTCCCGATCAAGGTAATAACGCGCATCACGCCACAGGGTGTTGGCCTTGAAGAACCCCATCGAACTCCGTCAGTTCGCGCCTAGTTGCTCAGCCGTCAATGACGCCTCACGCATAGCAAGTTCGCTTGCGACTTCGAGAAGGATCGTCTTCTCTGGGGCGTCATCAGGGATGCACAGGTCATAGGGGATCGGCTGATGCGCCCCTTTGCCACCCTGCCAGATCTTGTCCCAAGCGCCGTTCTGAGCGTGAGTGACATCAATCATCGACGCAGACATCGTGTCGCGGTACTTATCGGCCAGCTCTCTCATCATGCGCAACTGCCGAGGAGTGAACTCGCTTTCATCGAAGCTCGCCTCGTTCTTCGCCTTCACGGTCTGTCGGGTGAAGTCCACGATCTGCTCAGGAACGATGTGCACCACATCCGCGAGGTCGGGGTCGAGCTGCTCCCACTCTTCCATCAAATCCACGGGCACCGGGCCAAACTTCCAAGCCTGGTAGTCGAAGCCAGTCACGCACTTGCCCGTCTGCCGGAAGTGCTCGAAGTCGAGCAGATACAGCAGCTTAAAAAGCTTGATCTTGCCGCAGTACTTGGTGTTCTTGGCGAAGAACAGTACCGCATTGATCAGTCGATGGCGGTTGGTCATGTGGTTTCAAAAGCGCAGATGAACTCAAGTACACCGCGCCGCTTCGAATTATCGCATCCGCAGAGGCCTACGGTTGCCGCCAACTCCGACTCTGTCACCCCCACCCGCGTCTACAGGGCATCAGGAAGGCGAGGGGGCCCTGATTTGGTTGTGCCGCAGCCGCCCGCCTGAGCAAACACAGGTCACGACTGTGGTCGTTGACCAGCAGTTCTGTCTATCCACGCGACCACAGGACCCTTATGACCATGGCACCCGCCAAGTGCCAGTCTCATCCGCTCGACCTCCTTCAGCTTCCCAACCCAACCGGACATCAACGTTCAAGCGGGCGACAGGGGTTCACATAGCCGACCCGCAACCCGTTGGTGACTGAACGTCACTCGACGCCCTAGGAGCCACCCCCCAGGGCATTCCTCGTTGAAAGCAGCAAAGGAGCCACCGTATGCACAGCCTGCGCAATGCCCAGGCGATAGACCACTTTCTCGTCCATGCCCCTGACCCAGAAGTCCGCGCGCTCATCAACGAGCGCTTGGCTGACCTAGCCGAGTTCGATGACTTTGAACTTTCCGACCTCGTCAACTTCTACGTCGCCGAACCTGGCGACCTGCTTACAGACCTTGAGCACCAGTTGGGATTCGAGCTTTCCTTCGAGGCCCGCCCGTGGGACGCCTTCCAGTGCCATGCAACCTGGTGCGAACTCACCTACGTTCTGAGCGATGACGGCTTTGGCGTCGTCATCTACATCCCCATCAACCTCATGCTTACCTTTGGCCTACAGCCGCTGATTGAAGCTGCATCCCCATGCTGCGATCGGAGTCCCAACTCATGAGACCCCCGTGCAATGCCCCGCCCAAAGCCGCCCATAGAGGCGGCTTTTTTCTTGTCCGCCGCGTTCTGAGGAGACCGAATGACCGAGCCCAACCCAATCGTCACGGCCATCGTCTGGAAGCTCGACGAAGACCTTCGCGAGGCTTGGGAAGAGCGCGCCGCCGTCCTGGAGTTTGACGCCGGCCTATCGCGGGAATTGGCCGAGTGCCTAGCCCTGCTTGACCTGATCCGCATGCGGCCGGCTGATGTGCTGCAGCGGCTGAACTGACGTGTGCGGCAACCCATCCACCTTATCTGAAGGGCGCCTTGCTCTTCGTCTTCCAAGTCAGAAAGGACCCGTCATGACCTTCAGCCGCACCAGTGCATTGACGCACTCGGCACACGTATCTGCCCCTCTCCAACCTCGACAAACTCCCAAGAAGGAACCTGTTTGCTGTCTCTTGCTTTCGCGCTGCTCGTCGCCGCGGCCATCTCCTTCGCATTCCGCTCAACCCGAGCCATCGGGATCCTTTGCGTCGGACTGCTGACCTTCGCTTTGCCCTGGGTTGTCGTCCCGCTGTTTGTCCTGGCCGCATGTCTCTTCCTCTACATCCACTACCGCTGAAAGGCTCACCCCATGCATGACATCGAACACCAAACCGAAGTCGATCCGATCCATCCCGTGTACGACGCCGAGTGCCTCTCGATCTCGGGCCGGTCCACGTTGACGTTCGTCATCGGACAGCACCAAGACGATGGCTCCCTGCACCTGCGTATTGCCGACAACACCGGCAAAGGCATGTGGTTCGACGGCTGGGCTTCGGCCGAGGCCGTCGACACCATCGTCCAAGGTGCCACCGAGCTAACGGCCAAGTCTTTCCATGCCCTTCACCCTGGACGGTCGATCAATACCGGCGGGTTCGTCCTGGCCGCATTGAAAGAACTCGGACTGATTCGGGCGAACGCCGAGAACACACGCATCCACGAGCACGTGCCCACGATGACCTTCGAGAAGGTCGCAGGCGCGGTCATCCATCCCACCGCAGCCAAGAAGTCCAAGCCCGCGAAGACCAAGCAGTAGGTCGACGAACCCATTGATCTTTCAATCAGCCACGAGGAAACACCATGAACTACCTTGACTCGATCTCCATCGCCGCTCAGCACGCACAGGACTGGGATCTCCCCGCAGCACTACTGCCGCTTGTCATCACCAGCGAGGCCACTTTGCGTTCGGGCCACGAAGCGGGCAATAGGGGGCTTGCGGCCTGGGACTGAGACCGGAGCCTCCCCACAGGCGCGTCTCGCCACCGCGCTGCCCCATAGTCCACTCATGGGCCACCCCCTCGGGTCGTCCTGACCCCAGCCCCAGCGCCCGCTTTCTGTCGGCGCTCTACCCACCCCGACGACCGACTCGATCAGCATGGCTGAGGGTTGCGTGCGTCTGGGGGTAGGTCGAACTTGGTGCAACAGCCGCAACAGCGAAACACCGGTCATTGCGTCCCAGGGGCGTTGCGGCGTTGCGGCAGATGCGGCACCCGGAGGCGGGCCACCGAGGCAGCTCACCAACTACACCGGCTGATCCGAAATGTCGCTTCAGAGCAACGCGCACGAAATATTTTCGAGGCGGCACGCATTTTAGGGATTCGACCCCCTGAGAGCCATTTAGGCCACAGGCACACCGCCGAATTCCCTAGCCAAAGTGCCATAAACAAGGAAGCGGCCTGGAGACAAAGCCAAAGTGCCTTAGGTAGGCCGCGAGCAAATGATGTGGTTTACGTGCATTCGGAAGGAAATTTCCTCGACGCCTTTGAAAGTACTTTTGCCTGGATGCTCGTAACAACTGATGTTTATATTATTTATTCATTGATGACCCGAGTAGGGGGAGGCGCCTAGCCCGAAGCGGCCAAGAAACGTAAGCCATTGATGAGATTGGGGGTCGCTGTCACACTCCATTCGAAATCAGCGAACCGAGTCGCTGAGATCCGGATTGGCCGGTCCGCCCTTCACCAACCAAATGATATTGATCGCAATGATGGCGAAACAAAATGCCCCAAATAATGGCCGCGACCTGATTGACGAAATTCTGTCAGAAAATGACCCGACGCCATGCCTGAACCCAATCAGTCCCGGCCTATTGCTTGGCCATTTGGTCGAATTACTGATGCGTTATATCGTCATGAGCTATCACGATGCGGTAACTATGGCTTTGTGGATCATTCACGCCTACTGCTACCGATATTTTGAGTATTCACCTCTGCTCATTATCAATGCGCCAGAGCGAGCTTGCGGGAAGTCGGTCGCGTTGGGCCTCGTCGCCAAGCTCGTTCCGCGCCCGCTGGAGTGCGCCAACATCACACTCGCCGCCCTGTTTCGGGTGATCCAGAACCGTTCGCCAACTGTCCTCATCGATGAAGGTGACACGTTCCTGGACGGCAAATCAGAGCTCGCCGGCATCCTGAACAAGGGGTACGAACAGGGCGGAGTGGTTCTGCGGGTGGAGACCGTGGGCGACAAGATGGTGGAGACCGCCTATCGAGTGTTTGGCCCGAAAGCCATAGCCGGGATCTCCCTGGAGCGCCATTTGCCGGATGCCACGATGAGTCGAGGCATCCAGATTGCGATGCGACGCAAGGTCAAGGGAGAGCAGGTTGACCGCTTGCGCGGTGCCAATCCAAGCGGGTTTCGGGCGCTGCACTCGCAGATGGGTCGCTTCGTGCAAGACCACGAGATGCAGCTTCAGCGTGGGTTTGCTGCTCTGCCAGACGAGCTGAGCGACCGAGAACAAGACAACTGGGAGCCGCTCTTCACCATTGCCGCTTGCATGGGGGCGCCGTTCGTGGAAATCACGCGCAAGGCGGCTTTGTCCGGAAAGGCGATGACCCAAGAGCCGCACTCCGTCACCAACAACCTGCTGTCGGATGTTCGTGAGGTGTTGCAGGGCCACGAGCATCAGTACGTCACCACGGCCCTTTTGATTGAAAAGCTCACGGGCGACGAAGACCTCGCCTGGAAGACCTACAACAAGGGCTTCCCACTGACGCCCCGACAGCTGGCCCGGAATCTCCAGCCCTACGGCATCCGGCCCAAGACCGTGAGGATGGGGCCGCTGGATACACCCAAGGGCTATGAGGTGCGGGACTTTCGTGATGCGTTCGAGCGCTACCTGAAGCCGCTGGGCGAACCAGAGGCCGCGATGCCGATGGACGCGGCGAGCAGCGTGGCATTCACTGAAGAAGAGCTGGCGCTGTTGCGACCAGTCCAGCCCTTGGGCCAACTGGCTCCACTTGGCAAAGCTGGTCAAGGCTCCGCCGAATTCCCTGGATAGCGAGCTCTCGTTGGGGCCACCGCTTCGCCGCCTGAGCACACAGGGGTGGCACCGACCGATCAACGCTTTGAGAAAGCCAGCCATGAGCTCAGAGAGCCTTCGTCAGTTTGCCCGCTCGCCACAGGGACATCAGGTCGTGACGCTTTTGCGCGACGACGACATCACGCACGCGACTCTGCTTCAACGTGTCCATGCCAGTGTGGTGCCAGCGTTGCATGCCGTTGTGACCAAGGCCGAGTACGGCTTTCAGCCTGAGTGGCAGTTCAAGACCGAGATGTTTTTTGAGCCGTCCGACTGGCACGCGTGGCCTGTTCGAGTCCACATCAGCATCGGTCTGGCCTTGTCGTTCTTGATCGAGATGGGCAATGTGCCGCTCGAACTGCATCCCAAGCGCGCCCAGACCGGCACCAAGGTCTACAGAGCCTGCCCGCCGCTAGACGGCGATTGGTCCGGGTTCTACACACCGGAGCTGTCGTCATGAACGCGGCCCCTTGCGCCGACCCGATCACCCCGTCAGCAGCTCGCGTTCGTTTGTCGGTATCTCCATGTCACGCAATGAGTTTTCAAGAAATGTGTGGCCCGTTCCACCCTATCTGCATGCGTCTTCGTGGCCTCGCATGGACATGCCCTTCAACCAAGCCGAATCCGCCAGCCGATCTTGTGCTGGATGCCGGATGTCATCACCAGAGAGAAATTTGAAATGCCTGTCGTGAACTTCACATCGGCCTTCATGGCCACGGGTCTGGTGGTGCCACCAGGAAAGACCAAGATTGAGTACAGCGTGGCCGATGAGCCTGGGCTGTTCGTCGAATGCCGCGCGTCCGAGAAGGCGGTGCCGACTTGGTACCTGCGGCTGAAGAATGCCCACGGAACCAACATCTACAAGAAGCTCGGCACCATCAAAGATCTGGGCCTGACCCCAGCCAAGAAGCTGGCCCGCGAATTGAAGGTTGAACATGCTGCTGCCCTCAAGCAGCCCGCATCGACCAAGCCGTCGCTGGCGGAGACGACGTTCGACACATTCATGTCCGAGCACTACTTCCCGCACGCGAAGATCCACAAGCGCAGCTGGGTTCGAGATGATCAGCTCTACCGCCTGCGCATCAAGCCTCAGTTTGGTCATGTCCGGCTGTGCGACCTGACTCGCTATCAGGTCACGCAGTTCCAAAACCATCTCGCCTCGACCCCGCTGAGCCCTGCCAGCCAGGACCACCACATCAAGCTGATCCGTCGCGCGCTTTCGCTGGCGGTTGAGTGGGAGTTCCTCGAAAAAAACGTGCTCAAGGGGGTCAAGCTGCGCAACGTCGATAACCAACTGCATGACGTGGCCAGCCCAGAGCAGATCGAGCGCTTGATCGAAATCCTCAAAGCCGACGCCAATCGCCCGGTCTGCCACATCCTGATGTTTCTGATGAGCACTGGGGCACGCCTGTCCGAAGCATTGACGGCGCAGTGGAAGCACATCGACCTCGATCGAGGCCTATGGACCATTCCTGCGGCAACAGCCAAGTCCAAAAAGTCGCGCACCGTCCCTCTGAACGAAAGCGCGATGTGGGTGCTGGCTGAAGCACGGAAGCTGAAGCTCTTCGATACGGTCTTTGCCAACCCCTCCACCGGCGTGCCCTTCACCACCATCACACGTGTCTGGTATCGCCTGCGAAAGGAGGCAGGCATCGAGCAGATGCGCATCCACTCGGCGCGCCACTTCTTCGCACAGACTGTGGTGGCCAGCGGCAGGAGCCTTTACGACGTGCAGGTGCTCTTGGGCCACAGCGATCCACGGGTTAGTCAAAGGTACGCGAGACACAACTTGCAGACCTTGCGGGAGGCCGCGAGCACTGCGTCATTGTTGGTGTCGCACGAGCCAGCCCCGATCGATCCCAAAGGGGTCGTGGTGCCTTTCCCGAGGGTGGCGTGAGGCAGGGGGGCGGACGAGGGAAACCTGCCACCCCTCTGCAAGGTCGGTGGCGGGTCGGTGCGACCTATGGCCATTTCCTTGATTTGCTTCGACTCTCGCGTGGGCGACAGCGCCCCCCGCTTTAGGTTGCAGCGCCGACCATAGGGCGCGAGCCCCAACATAGACTTACCAAAAGGAGAAAACGAGAAATCATGCGTGCATCACTCACAGCGCGGGTTTTCGGGTTGGTTTTGGCCTTTGCCTCTGGTGCCGTCCATGCAGGTCTTCTGGCCCGAGGTGATGGTCTGGTGTACGACGCCGACCTTGATGTCACCTGGATTGCTGACTTCAACCTGTTCGGGTCCATGGCGAAAGCCAACCCGTCTTTCATAGCGGAAATTGTTTCGAGGTCCCCCACCGTCAAAAGTGCTGTCGGCGGCTACTCAAGCTTCGGCATCGGTGGCTCAACGGGCACCTATTCCGTTACCGAAGCGGACTTCCTGGTTCGCGATGGTTCGTCTTCACTCATGACATGGTTCGGTGCGCAGGCCTGGGCTGCCCAGCTCAGCTATCAAGGGCTGGGCGGATGGCGAGTTGCTGGCTCGTTCCTTTGGGAAGACGGAGCATTCAGCAATGAGCTGTATCACCTCTGGACATACGACCTCGGGATTACCGGGGCCGACCCTGGCGGACGGGCCGGAACCATCGCGATGTTCACCGGACAGGTGAACTTTGGGGGGGGATATTGGCTCGGCTCGGAGCTGGATGCGATCGGGCAAAACGGCTATGTGAGCTCAGCGGCGATCTACCCCAATGCCATTGGTGCAAGCACCGCACTCAACCGATGGAATGTCATGCTGGTGCGTGACGGCGACGTCGATCGCCAGATACCTGAACCCGCTTCGCTGATGCTCGTGTTGCTGGGGCTTTTGTGCGTGAGCGCGACCCGACTTTGGGCGCGGCTTCCAGCGTAGCGCTGGCGAGAGCCCCTTCACTGGCGGCTTGATAGTACGAGGAGGGGCTCCTTGCTGCATTGCTCAGCGTGGCTCTTTTCTTTGGGGGCCAAGCGGCAGGTCCTGTCCCCTTCGCCGGCAGAGGTCGGTGAGGAAAACCTTCCGGCCCGCCGAAAGGTCGGTGTCGGTTCGGCGTGACCTATGGCCATTTCCTTGATTTGCTTCGACTCTCGCGTGCGCGGCACTGCAATGGGCTCGGCAGGTTCGGAATGCGGTTCGGTAACGGCCAAGCCGCCGACTCAAAGAAGAAAAAGGCCTTACGCTTCTTGGCCTTACGAGCACCAATGCCGGGTTGTGGTTTGTCTTGAAAATCCGCGTGTCGGTGGTTCGATTCCGCCCCAGGCCACCAGATTTCAGAACGGCACCCTCAGGGGTGCCGTTTTCGTTTGGCGGCTGCAGATGAGAACCAGGTTCGCTCTGAAGGAGTCCGGTGGACTCCTTCTGGACGGGGCACCGCACCGGGCCGAGTTCCGCGAGTGCCGAGGAATCGGCCAAGGCCGGTTGCGAGCATTCCGCCCCAGGCCACCAAGATTCAAAAAGCCCCGCCCGGTTCGCCGCGCGGGGCTTTTGCTTTGTGCGCAGCGCTAGCCCTGCAGCGCGGCGCGCATTGCCTGATGGTCGGCGGCGAGCGGGGCTTTGGTGGCGGCTTGATCCAGAGCGTTCAGGGCCGCCTCTCGCAGGGAGGCGGCGTCGGCCGGATGCTGCGCCAGCAGCCATTGCGCGGCCTCGGCCCAGGCCAGGCGCGCGGGGCGTCCGACCTGGGGGTCCGTAAACAGGGGCTGAAGCGCTTGCAGGGCGGCGCGTAGTGCGGCTTCTGCGCCTGCTTGCCGGGTGGCCTGCAGCACCGCGCCATGCAGCGCATCCAGGCTGGCCCGGCGCAGCTCGGCGCCAGGGTTGCGGCCCTGGCCACTGGCGGCGCGCCACAGCACCTGTCCGCGCTCGATGACCTTGAGGGCCTCCTGCGGCCGACCGTTACGCCACAAGGCTCGAGCGTGTGAAAGCGCCAGCGTGCGCGGCATTTGCGCCCATTTGCTCTTGGGGCCCTCCTGCTTGGACAGGCGCTCGTTTTCCTCCCAGGCCAGGGTGGAGGATTCGAGCGCGGCCGCCCACTCGCCACGGCGCAGTTGCACCCCGGCCAGGGTGTGAGCCTCTTGCAGCAGGCCGTCGCGCCAGGCGATGTTGGCGGGCTCGGCTTCCACATTGGCGCGCCGCAGCGGCAGCGTGGCCTGCAACTGCGCATGCGCCTCGTCCACGCGGTCCAGGCGCAACAGGGTCAGGGCGCGCGAGGCCAGGGCCACGCCCAGCTGGTGGCGCATATAGACCTCGCTCTTGATCTCTCCGGGGCCAGCGCGGCGGTCGTACTCGGTGTGCATGGCGGTGTCGGCCAGCAGCTCGCGATAAACCGGTTCGGCCTTGGCGTAGAGCGCCAGTGCTTCCGCTTCCTGCCCGGCCGAGCTGAGCGTCTGGCCCAGGCTCAGCGTGGTGTTGGCCAACTCCACGCCAAGTCCGGCCCGCCCCAATACATCGTGTTGGGCCAGCGGCCGTGCCTGTTCCAGCCGTTCGATGGCCAGGCGGATGCTGGCCTGGGCTTGCGATGATTGACCGGCATTGCGCTGGCGCACCGACTGCACCTGAAGCACCCGCGCATGCCACTGCGCAAAGCGCCAATCGCCCTTGTGTTCGGCCCACAAGCGTTCACCCAATTCGATGGCGCGGCGCGCCATGGTGTCGGTCTCGGCGGCCAGCTCCGCCGTGCCGGTGGTGTCGTTGCCCAGCAGCTCGGCGCGGCGGGCCAGGATCGAGGCGCTGAGCGCCTGCAGCGCGCCGTCGGGCTGCTCGCCCTCGACCAAGGGGGCCAGGGCCTCCAGGGTCTGCGCCAGCAGCGCGTCCTGGGCCTTGCGACCGCCAGGCAGGTAGGTGATGGCGTCGCCAAAGCGAAACACCAGATCGGCCGTGATGCCCTTGACTGCACTCAGACGCAGCTCGGCCGCGGCACGCGCCTGCCTGGCTACGTGGGCCTGCCAAGAGGCCACCGCCAAGCCGGTCGAGAGTGCCAAGGCGGCGCCCAGGCCCAGGCCCACGGCCAGACGGTTGCGGCGCGCGAACTTGGCCCACAGATAGCGCCGACTGGGCGCATGAGCGCTGACGGGGTATCCGGCCAGATGGGCGCGCAGATCGGCTGCAAACTGTTCGACGCTGGCGTAGCGGCGCTCCGGCTCCTTTTCCAGTGCCTTGAGCAGGATGTTGTCCAGGTCACCGCGCAGGCGCTGGCGGGTGGCCAGCCAATGGGGTGGGGCGCTGCCTGGCGGTGGGCTCAACGAGGAGGGACGGGTGGGGTTCTCGTGCAGCGCCGCCTGCGCCTGTTCCGCGGCGCTGTGGGCGCTGCGGCCGTAGGGGCGTTGGCCGGTCAGCAACTGGTAGAGCAGCACGCCCAGCGAATAGATGTCGGTGGCCGTGCTGACCGGCTCGCCGCGAATCTGCTCAGGGCTGGCGTGGCTGGGCGTGAAGGCACGCTGGCCGGCCTGGGTCTGCTCGGCGGCGTCGGCGCCCTCCAGCGGGTCCAGGGCCTTGGCGATGCCGAAGTCCAGCAGCTTGACCTGGCCTTCGTTGTTCACCAGCACATTGCTGGGCTTGAGGTCGCGATGCACCAGCAGATGCCGGTGGGCATGCGCCACGGCGTCGGTCAGTTGCAGGAAGAGCGCGAGCCGGGCTTCCAGGTCCAGGCCGGCACAGGCGCGATCCAGGGTTTGGCCTTGCACCCGCTCCATCACAAAAAAGGGCAGGCCCTGCGGGCTGAGGCCGGCGTCGAAAAGCCGCGCCACATGCGGATGGTCCAAGCGCGCCAGGGCCTGGCGCTCCTGCGCGAAGCGGGCCAGCACAGCGGCCGAGTCCATGCCGCGCTTGAGCAGTTTGATGGCCGCTTCGCCCTCATAGGCGCCATCGGCGCGGCGCGCCAGCCAGACCTCGCCCATGCCGCCGCTGCCCAGCAGCTCCTGCAACTCCCAAGCGCCCAGGCGTTGGCCGGGCTGGGCGGCCGGGCCTTCGTGGCGCGGAGCGGCCTCGGCCATGAAGCTGTCGCCGGTGGCGGCGTGATGGCGCAGCAGGCTCAAGGCCTCGGCCACCACGGCCGCTTCGGCTCCCGAGTGGATGACGAACCGTTCGCGCTCCTCTGCACTCTGGGCCAGGGCGGCTTCGAACAGGGCCTTGACGGCGGACCAGTTGGGCGTGTTCATGAGTCAGTGTGCATTGGGGGCCGACCCCCAACCATGCGGGTCGGCCCGGGGGCGTGCCGATGCTCAGTTGGCGAAGTAGCAGACGTCCTTTTGCGTGGCCAGGCCCCCCACGCTTGGGCCAATCTGCGCGCTCACGTAGCTGACCTGGGAGCGCTCGGGCGTGTGGGCCAACTCCACGTCGATGCGCACGCGGTTGGCGCCGTTGGGCGACTCGGCCGCCAACGACCAGACCCAGTCGCGTGCACCCGTCAGCGCGCCATAGGCCGACAGGCGCGAGGTGCTGCTGATGTCGCGGTCGCCCTGGCTGCTGCCGCCGCTGACCTGGGCGCTGTAGGTGCGGCCGGCTGCGGTCACCAGCAGGCTGCCGTCACCCCCCACCTGCAGCGAGCAGGCGGCCGTGCTGGTTTGCGGATAGAGCATCTCGCCGGCCACCTGGCCGTTGTGCAGTCCGATCAACCAGGTGGGCAGGTCGCTGGCCAACAGGCCGGGATTGCGCAGCGTCAGCGGGGGCGTGCTGGCCAGGGCCATGCTGAGCGGGGTGTCGGCCTTGAACGCCACCGCGCACTTGTCGAGCACGCCGCCGATCTCGACCAGCGCCAGCCGGTTGGCATAGCCAGTCAGCGAAACACCCTGCCCCGGGCTGACGGCGTTCACGCCCCAGCTCATCGAATTGGCGGGGATCTGCACCCAGGTGTCGCCGCTGTCGCCATTCAGGCTGGCCGACTGCGTGCTGCCGTTTAGGGTCGCCTGGACCGAGCCATCGGCGCCGATTTGCACCGAGCAGGGGCCTGCGCTGGTGCGACCGTAGTAGCTGCCGGCCAGCCAGGCCAGCGCGCCGCTGGGTGCCACGCCGCGCGTGCTGGGGGCGGCGGCCTGGAAGGCGGTGTAGCTGCTCAGGGCGCCGGCCGGGGCCGGTGCCGGTGCCGGTGCGGGGGCTGGCGCGCCAGCGGCCGTGGTGCCCTGCAGGTAGCGGTTGCTGTTGCTGCTGCCCAGCTCCGTGCCAGAGACGTACAGGCCGTTAAAGGGCGGGCTGAAGAAATCGATATGGCGTTGTGCGTCGATGACGGCCACCACCCCGATGGGCGCGCCGCTGCTATTGGTGTTCTGGCACACCGCCGTGATGCTGGCGCTGGCCGCCGTGGCGCCGCTCAGGCCCGCGCCGGGGGTGTAGCTCAGGGTGCTGCCGCTCAGACTCAGCGTGGCGGCGCCGAGTTCCACCGGCGGGGGGCTGCTGCCGTCGAACACCTTCACGGCGTACTGGCCCTCGAAGGGCAGCAACGCGCTCAGGGGCAAGGCGGCCAGGGTGCCGCAGGCCGATGGGCTGGGCGCGGGGGCGGGAGCCGGAGCCGGAGCCGGAGCTGGGGCTGGGGCTGGGGCTGGAGCTGGGGCTGGGGCGGGTGCGGGTGCGGGTGCGGGTGCGGGTGCGGGTGCGGCCGTGGGCGGCGTCTCGCCGCCACCACCACAGGCGCTCAGGCTGGCAAGGGTCATTACGATGGCGGCACGGGTCAGTGGCGAGGGGCAGCGGGTGAACATGGCAATCTCCGGTGGGTTCAGGGGGCACCCCAAAGAAGGGGTTTGCCCTTGCTTACGCCGCCCCGGCAATCCAAAAGGCTCACGGCCGTGACAAATTTTTTGGCCGCCCCGGAACGCGACCAGATCACGCAGTGGTTGGCCCAGCAGCCTGCCGAGGGCTTGCCGGTGGGCGATCAGCTCTTCGCCCTGCTTTACGACGAGCTGCGTCGGCTGGCGCGTTCGCATCTGCGCAAAGAGTCGAGCGGGCACACCCTGTCGCCCACCGGGCTGTCACACGAAGCCTGGTTTCGTCTGGCCGAGCAAACGCGCACCCAATGGCGCAATCGCAGCCACTTCCTGGCGGTGGCCTCGCTGATGATGCGGCGCATCCTGGTGAACCACGAACTGGCCCGGCGCGCAGCCAAGCGCGAGGCCGACTTGCAAGCGCTCACGCTCTCGGGCCTGGAGCAGCTGGCGCTGCCGGCGGATCGCGATGTGCTGGCCGTGCACGAGGCCTTGCTGGCCTTCGAGGCGGTGGACCCACGCGCCGCTCAAGGGGTGGAGCTGCGCTATTTCGGCGGGCTGGAAAACGAAGAGATTGCCGAGCTGCAGGGCATTTCATTGGCCACCGTCAAGCGAGACTGGGCCTTGGCCCGCGCCTGGCTGCATCGCGAGCTGGCTGCGCAGCCTTGACGCAACGCAGGCTCCGTGCAGTCCTGCATGGACAGGTCGACAAAACCCGGTAGCCTGAGACTTGGACAGGGAGGGGAACGATGGCAGGATCGGATGACACGGTGCTGGTGGTCGACGACGACCCACTGTTCTTGGAAATCCTCGGTCAACAGCTGGAGTCCTTGGGGGTGCGCCGGGTGTTGAAGGCCGAGCGGGCCGAACAGGCGCTGGCCTGGTTGCAGGCGGGTGAGCCCGTACGGACCGTGATCACCGATCTGTCCATGCCCGAGGTGGATGGGCCGCGCTTTTTGCACCAATTGGCCGATGTGGGTTTGCGCCCCAGCGTGGTGCTGATCAGCGCGGCCCGGCCCGACATCCTGCACAGCATTCAGGCGCTGGGGCAGTCTCTGGGCCTGCGCATGGCGGGCAGTTTGCAAAAGCCGGTCACCTTGGCGGCGCTGGAGGAGGTGTTGGCCGTGGCGACGCCGGCCGCCGTGCCCGCCCGTGCCCCGGCTCCGGCGCCCGTGCGCAGCTTCGAGGTGGAGGATTTGCGCCTGGCCCTGCAGCGGCGCGACATCCGGCCTTGGTATCAGCCCAAGGTGGACGCACAGCAGTTGCGCCTGGTGGGGGTGGAGGCCTTGGCGCGCTGGTTCCGGCCGGACGGCCGCATGGTCAGTCCGGCCGATTTCGTGCCGGTCCTGGAGGAGGCCGGGCTGTCCTGGGAACTCTTTCTGTGCATGCTGGAGCAGGTGCTGGCCGACCTGGCTGCGTGGCAGGCCCTGGGATGGCAACTCAAGGCGGCGGTCAATTTGTCCATGGATTGCACCGACCGCCTCGACCTGCCCGAGCAGATTGCCGACCGCGCGGCGGCGGCCGGTGTACCGCTGACGCAGCTGACCCTGGAGGTGACCGAGAGCCGCCTGATGAACGATCGCGTCGCGGCGTTGGAAACGCTGAGCCGGCTCTCCCTGATGGGCGCCACCCTGTCGATTGACGACTTCGGAACCGGCTACTCCAGCCTGGCGCAATTGGCCGATCTGCCCTTTGGCGAGCTCAAGGTGGACGCCAGCTTTGTGCGCCGCATGGGGCAGGACCGCAAGATGGATCGCATCCTGCAGACCTTGATGGCCTTCGGCCGGGGGCTGGGCATCTCGGTGGTGGCCGAAGGGGTGGAGCACTACCGGCAACTGCAGGGTCTGCGGGCCCTGGGCGCCTCGATCATTCAGGGCTATTTGGTGGCGCGTCCCATGCCCGAGGCGGCGTTGCGGGCCTGGGTCAGTGCCTGGCAGCCCGGCTTGCTGGAAGGCAGCGAGGGGCCGCGCCTGCCGGTTCTGGGGCTGGGGGTGGGCCGCACTGACGAGGTCTGGGAGGGTTCGCCCTGGTCGACGCTGGTGCCGGAGTCTTGCCCCGACCTGGCCGCGGCGCGGGCCGTGAGCGCGGGGCCGGATCTGATCTTTGTGTCGCTCGACGCCGTGCCCGATGAGGCCCAGCTGTGGGCCCTGCGGGATCGCTGGCCGGCGGCCTGTTTGGTTCTGCTGGATGGGCCGGATGATGGTTCCGCTCCGTTCCTGGCCTTGGAGTTGGGGGCCCTGGCGTTGCGCCAGCCCTTGTTGCCGGCGCATTGGCGGCGCATTGCCCAGGGTCTGGGCCTGTCAGTGCAGGGGATGTCATGAACGAGCGCCGCTATCTTCCTCAGGGCCTGGGCAGTTGGCTCACTGATTGGCGCAACTTTGCGCTGCTGACCCTGGGCATCGTCGTTCTGGCCGCGCTGGGCGTGCGCTCGGTCTGGTTGTACGAGCACGAGGACGAAGGGCGGCGGCTGCAGACGATCGGCCGCATAAAGGCCGATCAGGTGGGCGATTGGTTGAAGGAGCGACGCGCCGATGTGCTCAACATCAGTACCAGCGAGTTGCTGGCGCGTCAGTACCACGCCTGGAAGGCGGGTGATGCGCAGGCGCAAGGTTTGATTGCGGGGCGCCTGGAGAGCTTTCGGCTGCACAGCGGTTATCGCTCGGTGGCTCTGGTGAACCAGAGCGGGCAGTGGGTGGCTGCGGGTGAGGACGAGGACGATGTGGTGGCGATCCCCGATTTGATCGCCACCATGGGTGCTCAGGCCGGCTCGCCAGAGATTGAAGTGATTGGGCCCTTTGGGGACGCAAAGCAGCGTTCACGACTGGCATTCGTGGCCCGCATGACCGAAGTACAGGGTGAGCCCCTCTGGGTGGTCTTGCGCGTGGACCCGGCGGACTGGCTGTATCGCCAGCTGGGCGTCTGGCCTGTGCCCAGTGCCACGGCGGAAACCTTGCTGGTGCGCCGTGCTGGCGAGGAGCTGGTCTACCTGAATCCACCGCGTCACCCCGTGGCGGAAGTGACACTTAAGCGGCGTCTTCCGATGAGCTCTCCGGTGTTTGCGGCGCGGCTATTGCGGGGCGAGTTGGCGCCGGGTGAAGTTCATTTGGCGCGCGACTATCGCGATGAGTCCGTGCTGGCGGTTGGCCTGGCGGTTCCTGGCACTCCATGGTTCCTGGTGTCCAAGATGGACCGGGCCGAGTTATGGGCCCACGCCCAGAGTCCATCGCTGCAGATCGCCCTGGCGGGCTTGATGGCGGTGGTGCTGGCCTGGGCCGTGTATGCCCTGCAGCAGCAGCGCCTGCGCGCCTGGGCCGGGCGGGCCGTGCAGATCGAGCAGGAACAGCGCCTGCAGGCCCTGGAGTTGCTGCAAGGCATTACCGACAACTCGCAGGACATCATCTTTGCCAAGGATTTGGCGGGGCGCTACACCTTGGTCAACCGGGCGACCACGGTGTTCATGGGCCTGTCCGAGGGCTCTCTCATCGGGCGCACCGATGCCGACTTGCTGTCGCCTGAGGAGGCCCGCCACTTTGCCGAGCAGGATCGCGCCGTGGCCGAGTCCCGGCGCCCGCAGAGCTGGGAGGTGGAGTCGCGCGCCGCTGACGGTCATGCCATCATCTTGTCCGTCATCAAGGCGCCCTTGCTGGGGGCCGACGGCCAGCTCCAAGGGGTGTTCGGCATCGCGCGCGACATCACGGCGGCCAAGCAGGCGGAGGCGGCCTTGCGTGCCAGCGAAACGCGCTTTCGCACGCTCTTCGACGACGCCGTCGTGCCCATGTTCATCTTTGACGCGCAGGACCTGACGCTGCTGGAGTTGAACCGCAGTGCCCTGGAGTCCTTGCGCTATGAGAGCCTGGAGGCCCTGCGGCAGGCACCGCCTGAAAAGTCGGGGGCGGCGACGGCGGAGTTGCAGCGCCAGATGGAGGCCTTGGGTGAACAGGGTTCGCACCGTTTCGAGTGGCTGAGCGAACGCAGCGATGGCAGCAGCTTCTGGCAAGAGGTGCATTTGCAGCGCGTCCAGCTCGATGGGCGGGCCTGCCTGATGGCATTGGGCCTGGACATCGATGCCCGCAAGCGCGCCGAACGTGAACTCAAGAAGCTCTCGCTGGCTCTGGAACAAAGCCCGGCCAGCATCATCATCACGGACATCCAAGGGCGGATCGAGTTCGTCAACGCGGCCTTCGAGCGCATCTCCGGTTACTCGCAGAGCGAGGTGTTGGGCCACAACCCGCGCATGCTTTCTTCAGGCAAGACGGATCCTGGCGTGTACCAGCGCATGTGGACCACGCTGATGGCGGGGGAACGCTGGCAGGGCGAACTCACCAACCGACGCAAGGACGGCAGCATCTACACCGACCTGGCTTCCATCCACCCCTTGCGCCAGGCCAGTGGCGAGGTCACCCATTACGTCGCCGTGCAAGAGGACATCAGCGAAAAGCGCTCCCTGCGCGAGGAGCTGGTGCAGTACCGTCACCACCTGGAAGAGCTGGTGCTGCAGCGCACCGCCGAGTTGGCCGAGGCCAAGCGCCTGGCCGAGGCGGCCAGCCACAGCAAGAGTGCTTTCCTGGCCAATATGAGCCACGAGATTCGCACGCCCATGAATGCGATCTTGGGCCTGACGCATCTGATCGAGCGCGATCTGGGCAGCACGGCCGCAGCGCCGCCGGCGCAGTTGCTGGCCTCGCTGCGCGACCGAGCGCGCAAGATCGATCAGGCGGCCTCGCACCTGCTGGGCATCCTGAACGATGTCCTGGATCTTTCAAAAATCGAAGCGGGCAAGTTGCAGATCGAGATCAACGACTTTGATCTGCGCGAATTGCTGGATGGCGTGATCTACATGGTGCGCGAGCGGGCCACGGCCAGTGGCAACAGCTTGGAGGTTGACGTGGGCGATGTGCCTGCGCGCTTGGCGGGCGACGGGCTGCGCCTGGGCCAGATCCTGCTGAACTTCCTGTCCAACGCGGTCAAGTTCACCGAGCAGGGCGAGATCCGCCTGCAGGTGCGCGCACTGGAGGGCCCCGCGCTACGCCTGCGTTTTGAGGTGCGCGACACCGGCGTGGGCCTGAGTGCCGAACAACAGGCGCGTTTGTTCCAGGTGTTCGAGCAGGCCGAGAGCAGCACCACGCGCCGCTATGGTGGCACCGGCCTGGGGCTGGCCATCGTGCGCCGCCTGGCCGAGTTGATGGGTGGCACGGTGGGTGTCGATAGCGCGGTCGGCAAGGGCAGCTGCTTCTGGTTTGAGGCCCCCTTTGAGCGGGCGCATCAAACGCCCGCGCCGACGGTGTCCGAGGTGGTGCCGCAGGGGTCGGCGCAGGAGCGCCTGCGGGGCCACAACGCCCGCTTGCTGCTGGTGGAAGACATCCCCATCAATCAGGAGATTGCGCTGGATCTGCTGGCCGATGCCGAGCTGCGTGCCGATGTGGCCGAGAACGGCCAGGAGGCCTTGCGCATGGCGGCCACCACGCCCTACGACCTCATCTTGATGGACCTGCGCATGCCGGTGATGGACGGCTTTGAGGCCACGCGCGCGATCCGGGCTCTGCCCACGCATCGCCAGACCCCCATCGTGGCGATGACGGCCAATGCCTTTGACGAGGACCGTGCGGCCGCCTTGGCGGCCGGCATGAACGATCACATCGGCAAGCCGGTGCTGCCGGAGGTGCTGTACGGCACCCTGCTCAAGTGGTTGGGGTCAGCCTCCGGTGCGCCGCCGGCGGCCAGTGTGGCCCCGCCAATGCCGGTGCCGCCGCAACCGCCCGAGCCCGCATCGGCGCCAGCAGACTCGCCGGCGGCCCAACGCCTGGCCGGCGTGCCTGGCCTGGACTTGGCCCAGGGCATGCGGGTATTGGGCGGTCGGCTGGACCGCTTGCTGCCTTTGCTGCAGCGCTTCGCTGCGGAGCACTCAGGGGCTGGCGCGCGCATCCAGGCTTTGACCGCGGCGGGCGATTGGGCGTCGGCGCGCCGTTTGGCGCACACCCTGCGGGGCACGGGAGCGTCGCTGGGCCTGGTGACCATCAGCGCCTGCGCGGCCGAGGTGGAGCAGAGCCTGGACGCGCAGCAACTGCCCGATCTGGAGCCGCTGCGCCAGGCCCTGGCAGCCAGCTGCGAGGCCTTGCTGGCGGCCTGAGCCGCCGGGCTCTCAGCCGTCGAGTTCCTGCACGATGCGGCGCAGCGCCGCTTCGGTGTCGCGCGCCTGTTCCAGCGCAGCCATGGCGGTTTGCGCATGGGCCTTGACCAGCTCGGTCAGGTGCTCTTCCTGGCTGCGCATCAGGCCCAGGTGCACAAAGCTTTCCTCCAGCTCGTTCTGCAATTGCTCGAAGCTTTGATGCACCGTGGCGCTGATGGCGCGGTTGCGCTGGGCCACGTTGGCCAGCGCCGACTTGGTGAGTTGCACCATCCGGCGGATGCGGTCCAGGTCCTGCTCGACTTGGCCGCTGTCGAGCGTGGCCAGGCGCGCCACCGCGCCCTCCAGCAGCAAGGCCACGTTATCGATCGCTCGGCCCTGGCGCTCGCGGGCTTCGGCTTCCATGTCAGCGCTGCGGCACATCGTCAGATTGCGCACAAACAGGATGATCTGGCCGAAGTTGAAGCTGGTGTTTTGATGGATGGGGCGGATGCGCGGCCCTTCGGTCTGCGCGGCCAGCGACTCCAGGATGGACCACTCCAGCGCGCTGCACTGCCCGCTGCGGTTGATGGACAGTGCGCCGCCGCGCCCGCTGATGCGCAAACAGCCGTCCAGGTCATAGCGTTCCAGGGTCTGGAACAGCAGGTCGGCCACGGCGCGGTAGTCCCGGCAGGTATTGAGCCCGCGCTGAAAGTCCAGCACCACGCCCAGTTCGCCGGCCATGTCGGCGCTGCTGAGCACGGCATTCACGGCCTCGTCGCGTTCGCCTTCCAGCGCTTTGGTCTGGCTCACCTGTTCGAGCAGGCGACGGATCTTGATCACCAGCTCCGGCGCCTGCCAGGGCTTGCACACATAGTCGCTGCCGCCGGCGTCATAGCCGCGCATGCGGTCTTGCAGTTGGTCGCGCGCCGAGACAAAGAGCACCGGCGGGGCCTGGACCATGTTGGCTTGCAGCAGGCGGCAGGTTTGATAGCCATCCAGCCCCGGCATGTCCACATCCATCAGCACCACGTCCGGGCGGCGCTGCTCCAGCAGGGCCAGGGCTTCGACCCCGCTGTTGGCGGGTAGCAGCTCGAAATCCGGACTCAGTGCGTCTTCATAGAGCGACTGCATGATGGGGTCGTCATCGACGACCATCACCAAAGCGCGATCGGACATGGGCAATCCTTTGCAGTGGCCAGCGGATGGGTGTCCATGATGCCGCAGCCGCATCCCGCGGCGCCCCGTGCCAACCCCAGCAAGGCCCCTCAAATTCGCCAGAATTTGGCGTCGATCAAGGGCTCAGTGGGAGCGCGCCGGATACCCGGTGATCTTCTGGATCTGCTGGTAGAGCGGCTTCAGGCGCCCATAGAGCGGGCTGTAGACCTCGCGGTACAGCGCGTCATAGGTGCGCACGGCTTCCGGCTGGGGCTCGAACCAGCGGGCCACGCGCGTCATCTCGGCCACGGCGGTTTCGAAGTCGCGGTGTAGCCCCAGGCCCACCGCGCAGTCCATGGCCGCGCCCAGGCCCGAGGTCTCGTGGGTGTGGGGGCGGGCGGTGGGCAGATTGAAGACGTCGGCGGTGAGCTGCATGGCGGCGTCGCTCTGCGAGCCGCCGCCGCTGACGCGCAGCTCCTTCATGTGCACGCCGCTCTTCTTCTCCAGCTTGTCGCGGCCGCTGCGCAGCGCATAGGCCAGGCCTTCAAGGATGGCGCGGTAGAGATGCGCGCGGGTGTGGGCCTCACCGAAGCCGATGATGGCGCCTTTGGCCTCGGGGCCGGGTTCGCGGATGCCGGGGCTCCAGGTGGGCTGCAGGGTCAGGCCCAAGGAGCCGGGCGGCACCTGGGCCACCAGCTCGTCGAACAGCACCTCGGGCGCCACGCCCAGGCCTTCGGCGGCGGCGCGTTCGGGGTGGCCGAACTGCTCCTTGAACCAGCTCACCAGCCAGAAGCCGCGCGTGATCTGCACCTCGGCGCTGTAGTGGCCGGCCACCGCCGCCGGGTAGGGCGGCACAAAGGCGGTGTGCTCCAGGTAGCGCGGGCTGGTGAGGTTGATGGTGGCGGTGGTGCCATAGCTCAGCGCGCCCACCTCGGGCGCCAGCGCGCCCGAGCCCAGGATCTCGCAGGCCTTGTCGGCCGCCGCCGCAATCACCGGCGTGCCGGCCGGGATGCCGGTGGTGGCGCTGGCCTCGCGCGTCACTTCACCAATGCGGCTGCCCACGGGCAGCAGCTCGGGCAGCTGTTCGGGGCGCACGGCCAGGGCCTGCCATTTCCAGTCGCTGCCAGGGGCCCAGGCGTGGCGCTTGTAGTCGAAGGGCAGGTAGGCGACTTGGGAGCCGATGGAGTCCGCGAAGCGCCCGCTCAGGCGTTGGTTCAAGAGGCCGCTGACGAGCATGAATTTGTGCGTCTTGCGGTGCACGTCCGGGGCATGCTGCGCCCACCAGTTCACTTCGGCGTCGCGCTGCAGCGTGGCGATGGTGCCGGCCACGCCGGCCACGGCAAAGGCGGCGCGCCACAGCGGATGGATGGGCGGCAGCACCGAGGCCTGGCGCTGGTCCAGCCAGATCAGCACCGGGGCCAGGCAGTTGCCGCTCGCGTCCATCGGCACGATGGAGCCGCGCTGGGTGGTGACCGACACGCCAGCGATGCGCTCCTGCCATTCGCGCTGTTGCGCCCACAGGCGCTGGCAGCAGGCGGCGGCGGCCTGCCAGAAGCCCTCGCCGTCGTGGCTCATCCAGCCCGGATGCTCACGCTGGTAGTCGCTGAAGACCTGCTGCTGGCGGCCCAGCAGATTGCCTTGAAGGTCGTAGACCAGGGCGCGGACGGACTGGGTGCCCAGGTCGATGGAGAGCAGCAGGTCTTTCATCACAAGGCCTTGTGTTGGTCGTGCATCAGCGCGAGATAACGCTGGCACTCTTGCTCGAAGCGGGCGGCGTCCCAGCCCAGCAGTTGCTGGCAATGGGGCTGCAGGGCCGGCAGCAGGCTGCGGCCGAAGTCGGAGGCCAGAAGCCCCAGGCGGGTGCGGCGCAGCAGCAGGTCGTCGAGATGGTGCACCTGCTCATGCTGCAGGCTGTGGCGCAGCTCGCCCGTCAGGGTCTGCCCCCAGAGCGGCTGCCTGCCTTGCGCAAGCACCTCGGTGGCGCGCGCACCAAAGCGCCCGCTCAGGCGCGCCGGTATGCCGGCGCCGGCGGCGGCCGGCAGCAGGATGCCGGGGCCGGTCTCGGGCCCCAGCATCGGCAGCCAGGGGCGCGCCTTGGCCAGGGCCTCGCGGGCCATGCGGCGGAAGGTGGTGAGCTTGCCGCCGCTGATGGCCACCAGACCTTGATGCGCCAGCACCAGGTGCTCGCGGCTTTCCTTGGAGGGATCGACGCCGGCGCCACTGTCCAGCACCGGGCGCACGCCGGCCCAGGTGCTGCGGATGTCGCGTGCGCTCAAGCCCGCCTGCGGGAAGGCTTGGTTCAGGGCGCGCAGCAGATAGTCCTGCTCGGGGGCGGTGATGCGCGGGGCCAGGCTGAGGTCGGGATGGTCCAGATCGGTGGTGCCCACCAGCAGGGCACCCTGCCAGGGATAGGCGAACACCGGGCGTCCGTCGTCGGCATGGCTCCAGGCCACGGCCCGGCTCAGGGGCAGGCGCCACAGGGGCAGCAGCAGGTGCGAGCCACGCAGGGGGCGGATCTTGGGCGCTGGCAGGCCGGTCTGTGCGGCGAGTTCGCCCAGATAGGCTCCGGTGGCGGCGATGGCGCAGCGGCACTCGATGTCCTGGCTGAAGCCATCGGGGCCGCGCAGGCTGGCGCCGATGACCTGACCGGTGGCGTCGCGCCGCAGTGCCAGCAACTCGGTGCGGTTGCGCACCACCGTCCCCAGGCTCTGCGCCTCCTGCAGCACGCGCAGGGTCAGGCGGGCGTCGTCGGTGGTGGCGTCCTCATAGAGGCTGGCGCCGCTCAAGGCGGGCAGGCCGGGCACCAGCCATTGCATCTGCGCGGCATCGGCGTAGCCGCGCGTGCGGCGGCCGGCCAGCAGGTCGTAGAGCATCAGCCCGGCCTGCAAGGTGGCACGGCCCGGCTTGGCGCCGGGGTTGTGGGCCATCGCAAAGGGCATGGGCTCCACCAGGCCGGGCGCGTCGCGCAGCAACTGGTCGCGCTCGCGCACCGACTCCCAGGTCAGGTGCAGCGCGCCCTGCTTCAAATAGCGCAGGCCGCCATGCACCAGCTTGCTGGAGCGGCTGCTGGTGCCCCAGGCAAAGTCCTCGCGCTCCACCAGCAGCGCCTTGACGCCGCGCTTGGCGGCTTCAAGGGCGATGCCGGCGCCGGAGATTCCACCGCCGATGATGAGGAGGTCAACTTTCATGGTTGACCATCCAGGATGGGTTTGCATGCCTGCAGCCCGCCGGGATTCCGGCCCGGCGGCCGGGTTACTTTCTTTGCTTCGCCAAAGAAAGTAACCAAAGAAAGGCGACCCCGATGCGCAGCCCCAGCCTGCGGCTGGGGTCCCCTGCGATGCTCGGAGCTTGGGGCCGCGGCGCGGAACGCACTCCGTTCGCTGCGCTCACTGCGTTTGAACGGCCGCGCCGATCCAGAAGGGGTGGCGTGCTTGCGCACGCGGCCCCAATCTCCTGGGCTTCTCGGCAGCGCATAGGGGACCCCGGGAAACGGAGCGAACTGTTGAAGTCCGGGCTGTTCGGTATTCGGCAGTTGGCTGTTGGGGGTCGCCTTTCTCTTTCCCCCTTTCTCTTTGGCGAAGCAAAGAGAAAGGGGGCGGGTGCAGGGGTGAAGCCCCTGCGGGCTCCCGCTCAAGGGCAAACCCATCACCGCAAATTCCCGCTCGCCAACACCCCCTTCGGATCGAAGTGCTGAATCGCGGCGTCGATGGCCGCCAGCCCGGCAGCGCCCTTCTCCACACCGAGATAGGGCGCATGGTCCTTGCCCACGCCATGCTGGTGGCTGATGGTGCCGCCCTGCGCCACCATGGCCTTGCAGATGGCGGTCTTGAGCGCCCACCAGCGGGCATGACTCTCCTCGGCGGTGGCGCCCAGGCGGAACACAAAGGTCGAGTAGACCGAGCTGCCGCTTGAGTACACATGCGAGAGGTGGGTGTAGGCGTGGCAACGCTCGCCAAAGCCCGCCAGGGCCTCGCGGCCGGCGTTTTCGATGGCGTTCACCATGGCCGTGGTGCCGCCCCAGGGGATGGCGGTCTCCATGGTGTCCACCATATAGCCGGCCTCCCAGAGCGCGTTGCGCAGGTAGACGCCGGCAAAGCGCTTGGCCGCCCACTTCTTGCCCAGCATTTGGCCGGTGGAGACACCGCCAAACTGGCGCACGATGCCCAGCGCCTCGGCCTGGGCGTTGGCCACCTGGGCACGGCTGCCGGTCAGGCCGATGAAGAGCAACACCTTGCCCTCGCCGCAGCCGCGCCAACCCAAGTAGCGCTCCAGCCAGGCGATCTGACCGGCGTGTCCCGCCAGCTTCAAGGTGGTGAGGGTCTCGACCGCGTTGGCAAGACGCATCATCGACAGCGGGGTCTTGGTCTGCGCCAACTCGCGCACCGCGGCCAGGCCGGCGTCCCAGCTGGGCAGGAAGATGCCGATGAAGCGCTCTTCCTCGGGCAGTCGCGTGACGCGCACGGTCACGTCGGTGAGCACGCCAAAGCGGCCCTCGCTGCCCAGCACCCATTCGCGCAGGTCCGGGCCTGCGGCGCTGGCCGGCAGGGGCGGGATGTTCAGCTCCGCGCCTGGTGTCAGCAGGGTGCCGCCGGCGAACCAGTTCTCGGCGCGGCCGTAGCGCAGGCTCTGCTGGCCCGAGCTGCGGGTGACGACCCAGCCGCCCAGGGAGGCGTACTCAAAGCTCTGCGGGAAGTGGCCCAGGGTGAAGCCGTGCGCGCGCAATTGCGCCTCCAGATCGGGGCCGAGCACACCGGCCTCGAAGGTGGCCAGCTGCGCCTCGCGGTTCAGATCGGTGAGGGCGCGCAATCGGGTCAGGTTCAGGGTCAGCACCGGGCGGGTCTCGCCGGCCGGTGCCAGCAAGTGGCCGACCACCGAGGTGGCGCCGCCGCAGGGGATGACGAGCACGTTGTGGGCTGCAGCCCAGTCGAGCAGTTCGCGCACTTGCGCGCGGCTTTCTGGAAAGGCCACGCCGTCGCTGACGCGCGCCACCTGCCCGAAGCGCAGTTGAATCCAGTCGCCCAGGCTTTGGCCGTAGCTGCTGCGCAGACGGGCTTCGGGGCGGATGTCGATCAGCGGATGGGCCAGGGCGCCGCCAAAGCGCGAGGGTTGATCGCGCTCGATCTGTGCGCACACAGCTTCCAAGCTGGCATCCTGCGGCCGCTTGGGCTGGCCCAGCTGTTGCTGCAGAAAGTCCAAGGCCTCGGGGGCCAGATGGGCCTGAATGCTGTCATCGCCCCAACCATTCCAACGCCGCATCACGCTCTCCTTTTGAAGGGATGGATGCTAGGCAAGCCGGCGCCATTAAGCTTGCGCGCCGCCGCCAGGGCGGTTTGCGAAATCGCGCCAAGAGAGTCAGCCCTTGCCTCAGCATCTGCACCCCGACCATAGCGCCACCGAACTCGGCCTGCCGCCTCTGGCCCAGGCCCGGGTGGCGCAAGCCTATGCGCAGGCGGCGATGGATGAGGCCGCCCTGCTGGACCTGGAGCTCGACTTTCCGAGTGGGGAGGAGTGGCCGGTGCAGGACTACATCGCCCTGCTGGAAGCGGGCGGCGCGCGCGCTTTTGACTTCGGCCTGCGCGTGGGTGCGCGCATGCGCGCCAGCAGCTTTGTGGCCTATGGCCATGTGCTGCTCTCATGCCCCAGCTTTGGTGAGGCGGTGCTGCAAACCCGGCGCTTCGAGGGCCTGGCCCACGACCTGGGCCGTAGCGAGCTGGTGGTGGAAGGCCGCAGCGCCGTCTATCTCTGGCACTGCCCCTGGCTGCGTCAGTTGCCCAGCGTCCATCTGCCGCTGTCGGTGATGGCCAGCATCCAGGTTTTTGCCACCTGGCTGGCCGGACGCCGGCTGCCGGTGCAGGAGCTGGCCCTGCCGCATGCGGCCCCCAAGGACGCGACCCAGCGCCGCGCGCTGGACGATTGGTTTGGTCTGCGCCTGACTTATGAGGCCCCGGTGGCGCGCGCGCGCTTTGATGCCGCGCTGCTGGAAGAACCCGTGCCAGGCGCCGACCCCGCGCTCTTCCCCTTGCTGGAGCAACGCGCCGCGCAACTGCTGGCGGCGCGCGAGCAGGCCCTGCTCAAAAAGATGCCGCGCGAGGCCAAGCTGGTTGGCGCGGTGCGGGCCCAGATCGCCGAGCGCCTGGCACAGGATGGCGCCCGGGTGGGCCAGGTGGCCGCCGCCTTGCAACTATCGCCGCGCACCCTGCAGCGCCGTCTGGCTGAAGCCGGCAGTAGCTTTCAGCAACTGCTGGACGCCACGCGCCGCGAGCTGGCCATGCAGTACCTGCGCAATCCCGCTATCAGCCTCACCGAGACTGCCTTCCTGCTGGGCTATGCCGAACAGAGCGGCTTCAACCACGCCTTCCGGGCCTGGTTTGATTGCACGCCACAGCAGTGGCGAGCCAGGTAGGGCCGGACTCAGTCCCTCAGGTCTGCAGTTGGTCGGCGCTTGCCGCGTTTGGTCGGAAGAGGGCTGGCGGCCCCAGTGCGGGCCGCTACATTGCGCCCCGCTGTTCATCACCCAAGGCAACTCCTTTCATGGCTACGCAGAACAAGACCTGGCGCCAGCGCCTTTCTCTCAAGACCTGGCCGGTGCGCATTGCGCTGCTGTTGGCCGCTGGTGGTGCGTTTGCCGGCTACCGGGCCTTGAACCCGGCGCCCCCACCCCCGCCCCCGCCCAGCGGGGCGGCGGCCCTGGCCGACATCGTGCAGACGGTGCAGGCCGCCGGCGTGTTGCAGCCGCGCCTGAAAGTGGATGTGGGCGCCCAGGTCAGCGGCCAGGTGCGCACCCTGCATGTGCAACTGGGGCAGCAGGTGAAGAAGGGCGATCTCTTGGTCAGCCTGGACCCCGAGTTGGCGCGCAGCGAGGTGGCGCAGGCTGAGGCCGCCGTGGCCCAGCAGGCTGCGCTGATCGAGATGCGTCAGGCCGAACTCAAGCTCATCCGCGCCGAGGTTGAGCGCCAGCGCCGCCTTTTGAAGGGCGAGGCCACGGCGGCCACCGAGGCCGAGCGGGCCGAGGTCGAGCTGATCAAGCTGGAAGCGGACCTGCGCGGCCAGACGGCCAGCCACAAGCGATTGCAGGCGGAGCTGGACAAGCGCCGCCTGTCGCTGGGCCATGCCTCCATCACCGCGCCCATGGATGGCACGGTGGTCAATCTGCCGGTGCAAGAGGGCCAGACCGTGATTGCCGTGCAGATCACCCCGGTGATGGTGACCCTGGCCAATATGGACGAGATCACCGTGCGCACCCGCGTGCCCGAGGCCGACATCGCGCTCGTCAAGGTGGGCCAGAAGGCCCGCTTTGTGACCCTGTCGGGCGAGGCCCAGCGCTTCGAGGGCAAGGTGCGGGTGATCCAGCCGGTGCCCGAGCGCGCCGGCAATGCGGTGTTCTACAACGTGCTGTTCGAAGTGCCCAACAAGGAGCGCAAGCTGCTCTCGGACATGACGGTGCAGGTGCACATCGAGACCGGCGAGGCCAAGCAGGCCCTGGCCATTCCGGTGGTGGCCTTGGGCGCCCGCGAGGACGATGGCCGTTTTGCGGTGCAGGTGCTGGAAGGCAAGGACGCCAAGGACCAGAAGCCGGTGATGCGCAAGATCCGCACGGGCCTGCAGGACGGTGCCAAGGTGCAGGTGCTGGAAGGCCTGAAGGCCGGTGAGAAGGTGCTGCTGGCCCCGCCGCCGCCCGAGTCGGCGGCCTCGCAGGCTGCGTCCGCTGCCGCCGCCGGCAAGGCCTGATCATGGCCAAGGACCTGTTGATCCACCCGGCCGCCGCGCCGGGGGAAAGAGCGCACGCGGCCGCGCCGCCCCTGATCGAACTGCGCGACATCGGCCGGCACTATCGGCTGGGCGATATCGAGGTGCGCGCACTCGATGGCGTCAGCCTGGCCATCCAGACCGGCGAGTTCGTCGCCGTCATCGGCCAGAGCGGCTCGGGCAAGAGCACCTTGATGAATGTGCTGGGCTGCCTGGACAACCCCAGCAGCGGCCAGTTTCTGATCGACGGCCAGGACGCCAGCCACTTCGGCCCCGACGAGCTCGCCGCGCTGCGGCGCGAGCGCTTCGGTTTCATCTTCCAGCGCTACCACCTGCTGCCGCATCTGGATGCGCGCGGCAACGCGGCGCTGCCGGCGGTCTATGCCGGGGTGTCGGCGGCCGACCGTTCTAAGCGTGCGGAACAGTTGCTGGCACGCCTGGGCCTGGGTGATCGCCTCCACCACAAGCCCAACGAGCTCAGCGGGGGCCAGCAGCAGCGCGTGTCGATCGCGCGTTCGCTGATGAATGGCGGCCAGATCATCCTGGCCGACGAGCCCACCGGCGCGCTCGACTCGGCCTCGGGCGCCGAGATGTTGAAGCTGCTGCGCGAACTCAATGAGCGCGGCCACACCATCATCCTGGTCACGCACGACCACCAGGTGGCCGCACACGCGCGCCGAGTGATCGAGCTGCGCGACGGCCATGTGATCCGCGACACCGGCACGCCGGTCGATCACCAGGTGCAAGCCCAGGCCACCGAGGCCGCACCGCTGGCGCGCACCTCGTGGTGGCGCCGCCTGCAGGCGCAGTGGCGTGAGGCCTTTGCCTCGGGCGTGCAATCGCTCAAGGGCAACCGCCTGCGCACCGCGCTCTCCATGCTGGGTATCAGCATCGGCATCGCCGCCGTGGTGTCCATCCTGGCGCTGACCACGGCGGTCAGCGGCAGCATCGAGAAGGACGTCAGCGGCTTCATGTCGGGCCGCATCATGGTCTGGCGCGGCAACCCCAATCTGCCGCCGGGCAGCCAGGCTCAGGCCTTCCGGCCCACCGATCTGGAGGCCATCCGCGGCCTGGCCGGCGTGAAGGCTGTGAGCACCGAGCGCGAGGCACAGATGACGGCGCGCCACGGCGCGCGCGACAGCATGGTCAGCGTGCTGGGCGCCGAGAGCGACACCCTGGCGATGCGCAAGCTCAAGGTCGACCAGGGCCGCGCCTTCCTGCCCAACGACTTCGACGCCGCCGCCCAGGTGGCGATGATTGACGAGAAGGCCCGCGACAACCTCTTCAAGCCCGGCGAGAAGGTGGTGGGGCGCACCCTCCTCATCAATCCGATGGCTGCACCCGGAAGCGACGCCATGACGGCCCTGCCCATGGGCGCGCCGCCACCCCTGGGCGTGGCCTTTCCGGTCACGGTGGTGGGCGTGCTGAAGGCCGACACCGGCGGCATCGTCAGCTTCGGTTCCTGGCTGGGGCAGGTCTTTGTGCCGCACACGGTGTTCTCGCGCAAGCTCGATCTGCGCACCGACGCCGACCAGTTCAATGTGCTCTTGGATTTCACCGTGCCGCCGGCCGAGGTCAAGCGCCACATCGAGTACCGCTTGCGTGCCCTGCACGGCGCCGAGGACTTCGGGGTCTGGAGTGCGGAGGAGGAGTTCCGCAAGTTCCAGCAAGTGACCGGTGCGATGGCCCTGCTGTTTGCCGGCGTGGGCGCCATCTCGCTGCTGGTGGGCGGTGTGGGGGTGATGAACATCATGCTGGTCTCGGTCAGCGAGCGCACCCGTGAGATCGGCATCCGCATGGCCGTGGGCGCACGGCAGCGTGATGTGCGCCTGCAGTTCCTGGTCGAGGCCGTGCTGCTGTGCTGCCTGGGCGGTTTGTTTGGCGTGCTGCTGAGCTGGTTGGCAGCCCAGGGCATCAATGCCGCGCAGAAGGACTTGCGGGTGGAGGTGAGCTGGGCGGCGCTGGGCGTGGCCTTCGCGGTCTCCAGCCTGGTGGGTTTGATCTTTGGAACCTTGCCGGCGCGTCGTGCCGCCGCACTGTCGCCCGTCGATGCACTCGCACGTGAGTAAGCACATGAACAAGACGATTCTGGCCAGCACCCTGGCTCTGGTTTTTGCGGCGGCGTTGGGCGGCTGCGCCGTCCAGCCCCCGGTGGCGCCTCAGGTGGCCACCGCCATGCCAAAGCAGTGGCAACAGTTCGACGCGCAGGCTGCGGAGGGCGCGGCGAGCTGGGTGGACGACGCACAGCTTGCCGCGCTTCAAGCCCAGGCCTTGGCCGCCAACCGCGACATCCGCCAGGCCGCGTTGCGCATGCAGCGGGCTCAACTGCAGTTGCAGGGCGCGGGGCTGGACCGTCAGCCCACGCCCAGCCTGGGCCTGGACGCCTCGCGCAGCCGCCTGCTGGAGGGTGGTGGGCGCACGCAACGCAGCCATGGTGCCAATGTCGGGCTCAGCTATGAGCTCGATCTCTGGCAACGCCTGGGCGCCGCCGAGCAAGCTCAGGCGGCCCAAGTGGAGAGCGCGCGCACCGACATTGCCGCTGCTCAGGCCTTGATCCGCGCCCAGGTGGCCGAGCGCTACTGGGCCCTGGGCGCCTTGGAGCAGGAGCGGCCCTTGGTGGCCGAGCAGCTGCAGGCGGCCGAGCAGGTGTTGCTGCTGACCCGCCAGCGCGTGCGCGAGGGCAAGCTCTTGCCCATCGAGGTCGACAAAGTGGCCGCCACCCTGCAGGACCTGCGCGCCCGGCAGGCCCAGTTGCAGCGCGAGCAGGCGCAGCACCGCCTGGCCTTGGGCCTGCTGCTGGATCAGCCCGAACCCGCGCTGCCGGCCGAGCCGCGTCTGCCGGCCACGGCCCCCATGCGCTGGCAGCCGGCCGCGCCCGATCAGGCCCTGGCCCAGCGCCCCGATGTGCAGCGCGCCCGCGCTCAGGTGGATGCGGCCTTGGCCCAGCAGCGTGGCATCGAGGCCGCGCGCTATCCGCGCCTGAGCCTGACGGCCGGCGTCGGCACCGGCGGTGCTGCGGCCAAGGACTGGCTGCGCAACCCGTTGGGTAGCCTGGCCGCCAATTTGATCGTGCCCTTGGTGGACTGGCGCCGACTGGATCTGCAGCGCAGCCAGGCGCTGACCGATGTGGAGAGTGCCGCGCTCAGCCTGCGCGACACCCTGCACAAGGCCCTGGTCGAGATCGAAGGCCTGGCCGCCGAGGAGCGTGAGCTGCAGGCGCAAAGCGCGGCCAATCAAGCCCGGCTGCAGGAGGCCGAGCAGACCGAGCGCCTGGCCCAACTGCGCTTCGAAGTGGGGGCCATCGCCCGCGCCGATTGGCTGCAGGCCCGCAACGCCCGCCTGGCGGCCGAGCAGCAAGCCCTGCAGCTGCGGTTGCGAGCTTGGGTGAACCAGCAGGGCTTGCGCAAGGCGCTGGCGGCTGGCTGAGGGCGGTTTCATGCCCCCCGCGCCTGGGGGGGCGCTGGGGTCGGCCCGGAAGAAATTCCGGGGCGAACTGGCTAGGCTGCGCGCCTCTGCGCCAACTTCGCCTCTGCCGTGCCTCGCTTTCCATTGGCCTCCTGGGCCACCCTGCTGACCCTGGTCCATCTGCCGCAGGCTTTGGCGGCCACGCCGACGCCCCCCAAGCCCGCCGGGGCCTGTCCCGTGGGCGCCACACAGCCCGGCGCGCCTGCGCCGGCTGCGCCGCCCGTGCAGGCCGGATCGGCCCCCCCCAACCCCGGCTGCCCCGCTACCCCTCAAGCGCAGAACCAGCAGGTGCTGCAGGCTTGGTCGCAGGCGGTGGGGGCACCCGCACCGGCCTTGGTGCCGCAAGGCGACGGCCAGTCGCGCCTGGATTGGCAGCTGCAGATCGGCGTCGATGCCTATCGGACCGACATCGACCAGCCCGCTGCCCAGGCCGTCTATTCGCCCAATGCCAGTGGCGACTACCACCGCAGCCAGGCCAGCTTTCAGGTGCAGAGCCTGGGCGCGGACGGTCAGCGTTGGTTTGCCCAGGGCAATCTGCTGGCCAGCAACGACCGCTCGGTGATCGCGCGCTATAGCGATCAGCTGATGTCGCTGCAGATTGGCGGCAGCGGCGCCAGCTACCAGTGGAGCGCCGGCGATGTGGCCACGGCCTATTCCTTGCTGAGCACCAATCTGGGCTTGCGCGGCTTTGCCGGCCAGTGGCGCGCCGGCGCCTGGAGCGTGCAAGGCCATCTGGGCACTCTGGCCGAGAGCTGGGAGGCGCTGGCTCAGCGTACCCCCTTGGATGGCCGCCCGGCTCGAAGCAGCTATTTGCGCGATGTGCAGGGTCTGAAATTGCAATACGAGGGTTGGACGGGCTGGCAGCTCTATCTGACCCACCAAAGTTATGAGGACCAGGACGGCAGCCAGGGCGAGGCCCAGGTGTGGATGGCCCCGGCCGAGGCTCGCTCGATGACCGTGGGCCTGAGCTATCAGGCGCCCGAGTTGCAGGCGCAGCTGGAAACCGGCCGCAGCCGCTTCCAGGAGAAGGCGGCCGAGGCTCGCACCGGCCAGGCCACCCTCCTCAATCTGAACGGCCGCTTGGGGGGGCAAAACGGCAGCGGCGGCCTGGCCTGGCGTCTGGGGGCCAACGATGTGGCGGCCCACTACAGCAGCTTGGGCGCCATGGCCACGCCGGGTCTCAAAGAGGTGTCGACCGGCTTTGACTGGCAGCCCGAGCCTTGGCTGAGCCTGGGCGGTGACGCCCGCGCCGGCAAGCAACGTACGGCTGCCACGGCCTGGAGCGATGCCACGAGCACGCCCTTTGAGTCTCTGTTGCTGCGCGGCAATGTGATGCTGAACGAGTGGCTGCAGGGCCTGAGCCTGCAGGCGCAGGACATGCGCACCTGGCAGGACAGCGGGGTGGCGGCCGATCGCAGCCTGGTGCACACCCAGCTCAGTCTCAATCTGGCGCAGGGCAATTGGTTCGCCATGGCCGGCCTGACGCGCTCGACCATGAAGGACCCCGTCAACGCCTGGGGCAACAGCCGTGCGCCGGGTTGGATGATGAGCCTGAGTCGCAACTGGAGCGGCGAACCCGGCGTCGACGCCTGGAGCCTGAGCACCCAGCTGATGCTCAATGGGCAGCGGCAGGACAGCGCGGGTCAGCGCAGCAGCTCGCAAAGCGGCAGCTTTGCGGTGACGGGGCAGCACCCGCGCTGGGGGCAGCTGAGCCTGAATTTGCAGGCCGGCAGTTTCACCCTGCCCAGCGGCCAGGAACTGCAGCAGCGCGCCTATGTGCTGGATGCCAGCCACCCCCTGACGCGCCAGAGCGCCTTGCGCATTTACTGGCGCCTGAACGAACGCAACCTGGGCCAGGCCGATCTGGCCACCCGCGAACAGACCGGCGGCCTGCAGCTGTCGCTGACGCTATGAGTTCCCTGATGAAAACCTCTTCCCTGGCCTTGGCCCTGCTGTCCGCATTGGCCCTGCCCGCTGCCTCGGCGCAGAGTTCGGCACCCAATCTGGAGTGCTCGACCGACCATGCCGCCTGGCGCACCGTGCAGGCCCTGGTGCAGGCCTATGAGCGCGGTGACATTGCGGCCCTGCGCGCGCGCATGGAGCCCAACCAGCCCGGCCTGCAGCAATTGCTGGACGCCGTGTTGGTGGACTTTCACCAGCAAAAGCAGCTGCGCATCCATCTCAAGGACATCAATCTGCAGTGCGGTCCTGATGTCACCGTGGTGCAGGCCTCATGGGAAAAGCGCTTTTTGAGCGTGGACGGCTTCAAACCCGGGCTGCTCACCGGCCGGGTGTCCTGGCTGCTGCACCGTCAGCAAGAGAAGAGCGGTGAGAGCCTGCGCGATGTATGGCGGGTGGCAGCCAGCGGTGGCAGCTCGCCCCTGGGCACGGCGGCCGGTGGCAGCCCGGCCGAGCTGGATGTCGGGGCGGCCCTGGACCTCAGCCGGCTGACGGCCTCGGCCACGGCAGGGGCCTTGTTGCCGCCCATCAACCTGCCCCTGCTGATCGAGGTGCGCGAGCCCGACTGGGCCGGGCGCGCCCGCTTGCAGGTCACCGTGACGACGGATCGTGGCGACCGCGAATTGTTCTCGTTGAACGAGGTGGCTCCCGGTCGCTTCCAGCGCAACGAGCTGCCGGTCAATGCCGGCACCGCACGCCCCGGGGATGGTGCGCTGCAGGTGCAGGCCGGCGAGCGTCTGACCGTGCGCTATGCCGACCCCAACCCCGGCAATGGCCGCCCGGCCACGGTGCTGACGCGCAGCCTGCCGACCACCGGCACGCCCTTTGTGCCGGACGCCTTGCCCGACCCCTTCGCTTTCACCCCGGTGCTCAATGCCGCGCTGGGCGCCTTGGTGAGCTCCAACATCATCACCCTGAGCGGCACCAATACGCCGACCACGGTGGGCATCGTCGGCGGGCTTTATTCGATCAACGGCGGCGCCTTTACCAGCGCGCCCGGCATGGTGCCGCCGGGGGCTCAGCTGCAGGTGCGCGTGGACGCGGCCAACTCCCCTTCGACCCCGCAGACCGCGGTGCTGACCGTGGGCGGCCAGAGCGCCAGCTTCACCGTCACCACCGTGGCGGCAGACACCACGCCCGACCCTTTCACCTTTGCGCCGCAGACCGGGGTGGCCCTGGGCGCGCAGGTGGACTCGGCCGCCGTCACGCTGAGCGGCACCAACGCGCCCGCGCCGATCTCGGTGCTGGGGGGCAGCTATTCCGTCAACGGCGGGCCCTTCACCAGCAGCCCCGGACTGGTGGCGCCAGGCGCCATCATCCGGCTGCGCGCCACCGCCTCCAGCCTGCCCAGCACCACGGTGCAGGTGCTGCTGACCGTGGGCGGCGTGGCGGGAAGTTTCAATGTCAGCACGCTGGCGGCGGACATCACGCCCGACCCCTTCAGCTTCGCGCCACAAAGCAATGTGGCGCCCGGCATCACCGTGCAGGCGGCGCCCATCACGGTCAGTGGCGTCAACGCGCCGACGCCGATTTCGGTGGTGGGCGGCAGCTATTCGATCAATGGCGGCCCCTTCACCACGGCGCCGGGCACGGTGCTGGCAGGGCAGAGCGTGGCGCTGGCGCTGCAGTCCTCGGCGCTGACCAATGGCGCGGGCCTGAGCACGGCCACGCTGCAGATCGGCACCGTGTCGGCGGCCTTTGTCGTCACCACCTGGGATGCGCAGCCCAATCCTTTCTCCTGGCCCAATGCCCTGGCCTGCGGCGGCGGCACGGTGGACTCCGCGCCGCTGACGGTCAGTGGCATCAGCACGGCGGTGCCCATCAGCATCACCAGCGGAGCCGGCACGCCGGCCGCGAGCGCGCAGTACTCGATCAATGGCGGCGCCTTCACCAGCGCCCCGGGCACCGTCTCCAACGGCCAGACCGTGGTGCTGCGCGTGACGCGCTATTTCACGATCAACCCACTGACGGTGCGCGCCACGGTCAATATCAATGGCGTGACCGGTACGTGGTCCACCTCCTGCTGAGGAGCCTTGCATGAAAGCCCTGTTCCCCTTGCTGCTCGCCGGCCTGTGCGGCGCGGCCTTGGCCCAGGCGCCCGCGCCGGGCGCCTTGCCGGCCATGGCACCCGGCGCGGCCAAGTTGCAGTTGCGCAGCCTGGACCCCGCCAAGCCCGTGACTCTGCAGACCCTGCGCGCGCTGCCCCCTGACACCCTGGTGCAGACGCGCAGCGGGCGCCAGGTGCCGGCCCGCCAGGTGCTGGCCCTGGCCGACGCCATCCGGGCCGCCCAGCAGCAGCGCCCGCAGGCGCGAGAGCTGCAATTCAGCCGCAGCACGGGCAGCCCGGCGGTCAATCTGGCACCGGGCGTCAACCTGGCGGCCGTGATGGCCCGTCCGGCCACCGATGTGGTGCAACTGCCCAATGGCCAGCGCCTGAGCGTGGCCGATCTGCAAAAGCTGGACGCCCTCTCGCGCCAGATCAACGGGCGGGGTTTCGTGGCCGGCACACCAGCCCGGGCGCCGGCCGGACCCGCCATCAAGATCGACAGCGCGCGCGATCTGGACAAGCTGCGCAGCCAGCCCGACAGCACCGTGCTGGAGAACCCCCAAGGCCAGCGCATCACGCTGGGTGAGCTGCGCCAGGCCGCGCGGCGCGGTCAGTAAAGGGGGCGAGCGATGAACTGGAGCCGCTTGCGCCTGAGTCTGGGCGCCCTGCTGTTGCCGCTGTTGCTGGCGCTGCCCCTGCCGGCCAAGGCCGTGGATGTGTTGGGGCTGGTGGATCAGTTGGCGGGCATGGGCGTCTGGCCCTCCTCGTTGCCGCCGCCGTCCACGGTCAAGAACGTGATCCAGGTCTACGACCAGTGCGGCAGCATTGGCAGCGACATGGAGTTGATCGCCTGCGTTGAGGAGCTGCTGGACAACGGCAGCACCGGCGGCGTGATCGCCGAGGCCGGCGCCGACAAATGGGTGCGTCTGGCGATCGAGATTTACCTCGACATCAAGACCGGCGACTACATCGAGCTGATCAAGGACGGCGGCAAGCCCCTGGGCTGCGCGTTGGCCAATGTGCTCACCGGCGTGGATGTGTGCGGCGCCATCGAGGCCTTGATCGCCATCGGAGGGGCGGCCGTCGATGTGGTCAAGGCCTTCATATCGGGGCTGAACTCGGCCGCCGAATGGATAGGCTGCGTGCTCAACGGCTGTGGAGGCGGAGGGACGGGCAAGAGCACCAGCAACGCCGAGTACCTGTTCGAGTTCTACAAGACCAAGGCGGCCGCCGGGTTGATGGCGCGCTTTTCACCCGACTTGCTGCCCTGGACCCAGCACCTGGCGCGACTGCGTCAGTCCGGCCTGGCCACGCGCGACCTCGACACCGGCGCCCCGTTCCCCATCCATCACACCCCCAATGAGTCCGAGCTGCAGCAGGCCGCCACGGCCTACATCGCCTTCATCGGCGAGCGCTGGGACGTCGAACTGGCCAAGACCGGACCCGCCCAGCTGCAGGCCCAGCGCCAGGCCTGGAAGACCAAGGTGGAGCGCGAGGCCCTGGTGGGTCTGTTCAATGCCGATCCGGCCAAGCGCGAGGGTCTGGTGCAAAGCTGGACCCAGCAATGCGTGGCCGCGGATCTGCTGGGCAAGATGCTGCAGAACTGGAAGGCCGAGCGCGGTGCGTTGGCGGCCGGCCACCCGATGAACGGCCATGCGCTGCCGGAGGCCCATTGCCAGGCCGTGGTGCAACTGTTCAAGGCCGAGAGCGCCTGGAAGGGGCGCCAGACCGCCTTGGCCCAGGGCTGCAGCGCCAAGGCGGGTGGCGGCGGGTTTGACAGCTTCCAGTGCCAAAGCGGTGCCGGCCTGAACGCCTGCCAGACCGCCCACAACGCACTCAGCACCGCCGTGGCCCAGGCCCCATCGGCCAAGCCCTTGCCCGAGCCGATGTGCCACAAGCAGATCGGTCCGGCCGGCCCGGCCTTCCTGGCCTTGCTGCAGCAGCGCGACCCGCAGCAGCGTTGCAGCCTGCAACCGAGTGGCAGCGTGGTGCTGTGCAGCCGTGACCTCTCGGTCAGCCGTGCCTGCCAGCCGGCCGTGCAGCAGTACCAATTGCAGAGCGCGCAGCGCCCCGATTGGCCGCTGATCCAGGTCGAGTGCAAGCTGCAGCGCGATGGCGCCTACCAGGCTCTGGTGGCGCAGACTGAGTCCAGCGCACGCCAGTGGGCGCAGCGCCTGGAAAGCGAGGTGCAGGCTGCCGCCAACCAGTACAACCAGCATCAGGGCAATCCGGCGCTGAAGATCTCGCTGCCGCACCTCAGCTACGCCGGTCTGTTCGAGATCTCGCCCGAGGATCCGCTGCTGATCCGTGCCAAGCTCAACGCCAGCCTCAAGACTTTTGTCCTGGCGCAGTTGCCCAAACTCAGCCCGCCCCTGACCCCCGCCGATGCGGGTGACCCTGGCAATGATGGGCAGGACAAGCCGGGCTTTTTGGAAGTGGTGGTCCAAAGCCCGCAGGAGCAGGCGATGGCGGCCCAGATCCAGCAGGTCATCGAGAAGAAGGTGCAGGGCTTGAGCGCGGATCCCAGGCTCAACATCGGCGCGCCCCGGGCGGCCGACCCCGTCATCAATCCGGGCCATTCGGCCAACCAAGGCCTGCCGGGTGCTGCGGCCGTCAACCCAGGCGCTGCGGTCGCCGGCCAGGGCATGCCGGCGGTCAGCGGCATGCAGCTGCCGCAGGGTTTGGGTCAGCAGGGCCTGCCCGGCATGACACCCGGCACCAGCCCAGGCATGGGCGCCATGCCGGTGCAGCAGCTGAACTCGCTACCGATGCAGGAACAGCAGCAGCTGATGGCGGCGGGCTGCATGCCGCGCCAACCGGGCGTGATGGTCTGCCCCAAGCCCCAGGGTATGGCCCTGTGCCAGCGCCTGCTGCAGCAACGCAAGCTGAGCGCCTGCTTGCCGTCTTGATGCGCTAAGGGGCGCGCCCGGGCACCGGGTGCGCCACCGGCCGGGGCCTGAGCCCCGGCACCTTCTCAGTCGTGCGGCGGCGGAGGCGGTGCGCGTCGACGCCCCAGCGCAAAGGCGGCCAAGCCCAAGCCAAGCAGACCCACCGGACCGGTCGATCCACCGCCGCCACTGGACGGAGCAGGAGCCGGCGGAGGCGGCGGAGGCGGTGGAGGCGGTGGAGGCGGTGGAGGCGGTGGAGGCGGTGGAGGCGGAGGCGGTGGAGGCGGAGGCGGTGGTGGTGGTGGCGGAGGCGGTGGCGGCGAGGGCGGCAAACCGGCCGCCGCGCGCACCGCTGCGTTGGCATCCAGCATGCCGGTGCCACAGGTACTCGTCGTGCAATAGCACTCCAACACCTCGGTGCTCTTCACTGGGGCCGGGCAGTTCAGCGTGCCCGCATCGGATCCCGTCGTGGGATAGGCCCGGGTGGTGCTGGTGAGGAGGTTTTTGACGGCGGCCGGCGTCAGGCTGGGGTTCACCGCGAACAGCAGCGCGGCCGTGCCCGCCACGAGCGGCGTGGCGAAGCTGGTGCCCACCGACGCATTGGTGTCGCTGTAGCCATTCACCGTGGGGCCCTGCAGGCCTTTGTTGGTGGTGCTCAGCATGGGGTACAGGCAGGCCCCGGTGGTGTTCACGCAATTGCCGCCAGGCGCACCCAGCGCCACCTCTGGGCCCATGCTGGAAAAGCCCACCTTGGTGCCGATGTGGCGCAACCCCGCCACGGCGATGGCGCCGGCGCAGTTGCCCGGGGTGTCCACGGGTTCGCCGGCCGAGTTGCCGGCCGCCACCACCACCACGGCGCCGCGTGCATTGGCATTGGCAATCGCTTCAGGGTAGAGCGGGTTGTCGCAGGGGCCGCTGCCGCCCAGGCTCATGTTCAGCACCTTGACCGGCACCGCCGAGTTGCGCGCCGGCACGCCCGGCACGGCAACGCCCACCGACCAGTTCATCCCCGCCACGATGTCGCTGTCGTAGCCACCGCATTTGCCCAGCACGCGCACCGGCACGATCTTGGCGTTCCAACTGGCGCCGGCGATGCCGATGCCGTTGTTGCCGGTGGCGGCGATCAGCCCCGACACATGGGTGCCGTGCCAGCTGCTGTTGCCGATGTCGTCTTTGGTACAGCCCGAGCCCAAGCTGCCGCCGTCGATGTCGGCCTGCGAGACCCAGTCGCCGGGATCGCTCGGGTCGGCATCGTGCAGATCGCCATCGTTGGCCACCGCAATGCGCACGCTGCCGCCGCCCCCGGCGCCGATCATGTCGTAGCCCGGCAGCAGGTTGGCCACCAGATCCGGATGGTCCAGGCGCACGCCGGTGTCCAGCACGGCCACGGCCACATTGGTCGAACCGGTCGTCACATCCCAGGCGCGCTGGGCGTCGATGGACGAGCGCACCGTGGCGTCCGGGGTCTTCAAATACCACTGGCCCTGGCCGGTGCCGCCGGTGGCGTAGAGCGCGTCATTGGGCACGGCGCTGTGGCGTCGCACGCGGTCCACCACCACGAATTCGACCTCGGGGTCCATGGCCAGGCGCTGGCGCAGGGTGTTGGAGTCCAGCCCGGCACCAAACACCACCTGGGTGCGGGCGTCCAGAGCGCGGCCGGCAGTCAGGCGCAAGGCACTGCGCTGCCCCAGGCGCTCGGCGCGGCGGGTGGCGATGTCCTGCACCTCATGCAGGGGCGCTCGCTCGCTCAGGGCGCGGGCCTTGATGCCGGGCGACTCGGCGCGCAGGCGCACGATGACCCGCCCTTCCAGCGCGACCGGGCTGGCGGGGTTGACGGCCGGAATGCCGGTCAGCGGGTTGGCCACCAGGCCAATGCCCACCAGGGCTTGCAGCAATCGATTCAGACGCAAGGGGGTGCTCATGGGGCACTCGGCAGGCAAGAAGGGGCATCGAGTTTAGGAGCCCCCGCCCGCCTGCCGCCTCCTTAGAAACGCGCCATCCGCTTGCCCAGGTGCTTCGTCCCGTTGGCCGACTACGATGCCTTTACACCATCAGCCTGCGCGCCGCCCATGGACAAGATTCAGCTGATCCAGACCTTTCTGGCTGTCGTCCAGGAAGGGGGCTTTGCCGGTGCGGCGCGCTCGCTCAGCGTCTCGCCTCCGGTGGTCACGCGGGCCATCAATGAGTTGGAGGAGCGGCTGGGCGTGCGGCTGCTGACGCGCACCACGCGGATCGTGAAGGTGACGCCGGCCGGTAGCCAGTACGCAGCGGATTGCCAGCGCATCCTGGAAGACCTGCGCGTGGCCGAGGAGCTGGCCTGCGGTCTGCATGGCCAGGCCAAGGGCGAGCTCAAGTTGACGGCGCCAGGGTGGTTCGGGGCCAAATTCCTGGCGCCCTTGGTGGCCGAATTTCTGCTGGCGCATCCGCAGGTGAGCGCGCAGTGCCTGTTCATGGACCGCGTGGTCAATCTGCTGGAGGAGGGGGTGGACGTGGCGCTGCGCTTTGCCGCACTGCCCGACTCGACCATGCAGGCCATCCCGGTGGGGCGGATGCGCGTGGTGACGGTGGCCGCGCCGGCCTATCTGGCGCGCCGGGGCCGGCCGCGGCGGCCCGACGACCTGCAAGTTCACGAGACCGTGGCGAGCTCGGTGGCACCGGGCATGGAGCTGCGCTTCCGGGTGGACGGGCAGCCCCATGTGGTGCGGGTGAATCCCCGCCTGTTGTGCACCACCAATGAGGCCGTGGTGGCGGCGGCCGTGGCCGGCTTCGGGGTCGCCCAGCAGATGCTCTACAAGGTGGCCGACCCGCTGGCTGCCGGGCAATTGGTGCCGGTGCTGGAGGACTTTGAGCCGCCGCCGCTGCCCGTTAATTTGCTGCACCGCGAGGGTCGGTTTGGCAGCCTCAAGGTGCGCAGCTTCCTCGACTTTGCCGCCGCCGGTTTGCGCCAGCTGCCGGTGTTGCAGGCCTGATCCCGAGCAGAAAAAAAGGGGCACCGAGGTGCCCCTTGTGGAACGCGCAATGCCGGAATCAGGCGGCGATCACGCGCACCATTTCCAGGCACTTGTTCGAGTAGCCCCACTCGTTGTCGTACCAGCTCACCACCTTCACGAAGGTGCTGTCCAGCGCGATGCCGGCCTCGGCGTCGAACACCGAGGTGCAGGGCTCGCCACGGAAGTCGGTGGCCACCACTTTGTCTTCGGTGTAGCCCAGCACGCCCTTCAGGGCGCCCTGGCTTTGGGCCTTCATCTCGGCACAGATCTCGGCGTAGGTGGCGGGGCTGTTCAGCTCGACGGTCAGGTCGACCACCGACACATCGCTGGTGGGCACGCGGAAGCTCATGCCGGTCAGCTTCTTGTTCAGCGCCGGGATCACCACGCCCACGGCCTTGGCGGCACCGGTGCTGCTGGGGATGATGTTTTCCAGGATGCCGCGGCCACCGCGCCAGTCCTTGTTGCTCGGGCCGTCCACGGTCTTTTGCGTGGCGGTGGCAGCGTGCACGGTGGTCATCAGGCCGCGCTTGATGCCCCACTTGTCGTTCAACACCTTGGCCACCGGGGCCAGGCAGTTGGTGGTGCAGCTGGCGTTGGAGACGATGGCCTGGCCGGCGTAGCTCTCGTGGTTCACGCCGTAGACGAACATCGGGGTGTCGTCCTTGCTCGGAGCCGACAGCAGCACCTTCTTGGCGCCAGCGGCCAGATGCTTCTCGGCGGTGGCCTTGTCCAGGAACAGGCCGGTGGCCTCGATCACGATGTCGGCACCGATCTCGTTCCACTTCAGGGCGGCGGGGTCGCGCTCGGCGGTCAGGCGGATCGACTTGCCATTGACGATCAGCTTGCCGCCCTCGACGCTGACTTCACCCTTGAAGCGGCCGTGCACGCTGTCGTACTTCAGCATGTAGGCCAGGTAGTCGGGCTCGAGCAGGTCGTTGATGCCGACGATCTCGATGTCGTTGCCGAAGTTCTGCACCGCAGCGCGGAACACCATGCGACCGATGCGGCCGAAGCCGTTGATGCCAACCTTGATGGTCATGAAAGTCTCCAGGGGATAAAGAAAAAAGTACGGGACGCCTGAGCGTCCCGCGAGCAATCACTTGTGTTTCTTCAGCACCGCCTTGACGGTGGCCACCACGTTCTCAGCCGTGAAGCCGAAGTGCTTGAACAGCACATTGCCGGGGGCCGACTCGCCGTAGCGGTCGATACCGATGACGGCGTCGCAGCCGTACTTCCACCAGCCATCGGTCACGCCGGCCTCGATGGCGATGCGCGGCAGCTTCTTGGGCAGCACGTCCTTCTTGTAGTCCTTGTCCTGGCGGTCGAACACCGAGGTCGAGGGCATGGACACCACGCGCACACCGATGCCTTCTTCGGCCAGCAGCTTCTGTGCGTGCAGGGCCCATTGCACTTCGGAGCCGGTGGCCAGGATCACGGCCTTGGCCTTCTTCAGGCCCACCTCGCTGGGTTCGGCCAGCACATAGGCGCCGCGCGCAATGGCACCCAGGTCCGCCTTGGGGGCGTAGGGCAGGTTCTGGCGCGACAGCATCAGGGCCGAGGGACCATCCTGGCGGGCGATGGCAGCGGCCCAGGCCATGGCGGTCTCGGCGGTGTCGGCCGGGCGCCAGACGTCCAGATGAGGAATCAGGCGCAGGCTGGCCGTGTGCTCGATCGACTGGTGCGTCGGGCCGTCCTCGCCCAGGCCGATGGAGTCGTGCGTGAACACATGCACCACGCGGCGCTTCATCAGCGCGGCCATGCGGATGGCGTTGCGGCTGTAGTCGCTGAAGGTCAGGAAGGTGCCGCCGTAGGGGATGAAGCCGCCGTGCAGGGCCACGCCGTTCATGATGGCGGCCATGCCGAACTCACGCACGCCGTAGTTGATGTGGCGGCCGCCGTTGGGGGTGCCGGCGTCATCAAAGCGCAGGGCGGTGGCGCTCTTGGTGTTGGTGAGGTTGGAGCCGGTCAGGTCGGCGCTGCCACCCAGCAGCTCGGGCAGGGCGGCGGTAAAGGCTTCCAGTGCCAGCTGGCTGGCCTTGCGGGTGGCCACGGTCTCGGCCTTGGCCGCCGTGTCCTGCAGCACATCGGCCACCAGCTTGGCGTAGTTCTGCGGCAGCTCGCCGGCCATGCGGCGCTGGTACTCGGCGGCCAGCTCGGGGTGGGCCTTGGCATAGGCCTCGAAGCCCTGTTGCCAGGCGCTCTGGGCCTTGGCGCCGGCGGCCTTGGCGTCCCAGGCGGCATAGACCTCGGCCGGGATCACGAAGGGCTCATGCGCCCAACCCAATGCCTCGCGGGTCAGCTTGATCTCGTCCGGCCCCAGGGCCTCGCCGTGGGCCTTGGCGGTGCCGGCGCGGTTGGGGCTGCCCTGACCGATCACGGTCTTGGCGCGGATCAGGGTGGGCTTGGCGCTGCTGGCCTTGGCTTGCGCCAAGGCGGCCGACACGGCCTTCACGTCGTGGCCGTCGATGGGGCCGATGACGTTCCAGCCATAGGACTCGAAGCGCTTCGTCACATCGTCCACATACCAGGGGGCGACCTGGCCGTCGATGGAGATCCCGTTGTCGTCGTAGACGGCGATCAGCTTGTTCAGGCCCCAGGCGCCGGCCAAGGCGCAGGCCTCGTGGCTGATGCCTTCCATCATGCAGCCGTCACCCAGGAAGACATGGGTGTGATGGTCCACCACCGCATGGCCCTCGCGGTTGAACTCCTTGGCCAGCAGCTTCTCGGCCAGCGCCATGCCCACGGCGTTGGCAATGCCCTGGCCCAGCGGGCCGGTGGTGGTCTCCACGCCCGGGGTCACGTCCACTTCGGGGTGGCCCGGGGTCTTGCTGTGCAGCTGGCGGAAGGCCTTGAGGTCGTCGATGGTGAGCGCGTAGCCCGTCAGGTGTAGCAGGGCATAGATCAGCATCGAGCCGTGGCCGTTGCTCAGCACGAAGCGGTCGCGGTTGCTCCACTGCGGATCGGCCGGGTTGTGCTTGAGCACGCCACCCCAGAGCGCCACCGCGCATTCGGCCATGCCCATGGGCGCGCCCGGGTGACCGGAGTTGGCGGCTTGGACAGCGTCCATCGCCAGCGCGCGGATTGCGTTGGCCATCTGGGTAGTGTTTTGCGACATGGGCGGCGGGGGGTGGCTAGGGGAAAACGCGGGATTTTAGAGAGCCCCGGAGGGCGCCCTGTGGCGTGCCGGCTGCGACACTCGAAACCATGTTGATTCCGCATGCCCTGATTGCTTGTGCCGGCCGTGGTGAGCGCATGCGCCCGCTGAGTGACCACACGCCCAAGCCCTTGCTGGTGGTGCGCGGCAAGCCGCTGGTGGTCTGGCATCTGGAGGCGCTGGCGCGCGCCGGGGTGCGCCAGGTGGTCATCAATACCGCCTGGCTCGAAGAGCAGTTCCCCGCCCAGCTGGGCGACGGCAGCCGCTGGGGGCTGCAGATCCATTACGCATTTGAGGGCCGCGACTTCGGCAGCGCGCTGGAGACGGCCGGGGGCATCAAGAATGCGCTGCCGTGGCTGGCCCAGACTGCCGAACAACCCTTCTGGTTTGTCTCGGGCGATGTGTTCGTGCCGGACTTTGATTTCCCCGCCGCCGCCGTACAGGCCTTCGCCGCCCGGCCCGCGCTGCAGGCCCATCTGTGGCTTACCGAGAACGCGGCCCACCACCCGCAGGGCGATTTCGGCATCGATGCCGAGGGCCTGGCGCGTTCGCGCCAGCAGGGCTTTGACGGCCCTTGCCTGACCTGGGCCAGCCTGGGGCTGATGCGCCCCTCGCTGGTGGACGCGGTGACTCCGGGGCAAAAGCAGGCCCTGCGGCCGTGTTTGGAGGCGGCCATCGCGGCCGAACGCATGACGGCCGAGCGCCTGCGCGGGCGCTGGGTCGATGTCGGCAGCCCCGAGCGCTTGGAACAGCTCAATCAAACCCAGGACTGATATGAGCCCCCCGTCCCAAGGTCTGACCCAGCCGCTCGCCGAGCGCCTGGCCACGGCCTGGGGGCTGGGCCTGGCGCTGGGCCTGGGCGCGCTGGCGGGTGCGCTGGGGGGCTGGATATGGGGCTTGGCCGTGCTGGCCGGCAGCGCCACGTTGGCGCTGGCCCTGCTGATCCTGCACGAGAGGCATCTGCGCTGGCGCATGGCGGCCGGCACCGAGGCCATGACGGCGTTGGGCGTGCCGCTGCTCATCCTGGACCAGGACGACCGCCTGCGCTGGTGCAGCGCGGCCTTTGTGCGGCTCTACCCGGCGCTTGCTGGCAAGGTGGCGCGCGGGGTGTCCTATGCCGAAATCTGCCGCCTGGTGTTGGAGAGCGATGTCATCGACCTGGAGGGGCATCCGCCGCGCGACTGGCTGAAGCAGCGCCTGCAGCGACATCAGGGGCAGGGCGATCGCTGGATTCAGCGCATGCGCGATGGCCGGGTGCTGCAGGTCATTGAGAACCGCACGCTCAGCGGGGGCTGGGCCAGCGTGCGCTTTGACATCGGCGATCAAGTGGCCCTGCAGGACGCCTTGCGCGCGGCGCGCGACGAAGCCCGCGCGGCCAATGAACTGCTGGAGGAAGCCCTGCAGGCCATGCCGGCGGGTTTCGAGATCTGGGATGCGCAGGACCGCCTGCTGCGCTGCAACGACCGCGTGCGCGAGCAGTACCCCACGGCGGCGCATCTGCTTCAGCCCGGGGTGCGCTTCGAGGACGTGGTGCGGGCCTCCTTGGCCGCTGGGGCCATCCCATCGGCCAAGGGCCGTGAGGCGCAGTGGCTGGGTGATCGGCTGGCGCAGCGTGCGCGCCTGGGACGCCCCTTCTTGATGGACTACCAAGGCCAATGGATCCAGGTGGACGAGCGCCGCATGCCCTCGGGCCGTGTGGTGACCGTGCGCCAGGATGTGACCGAGCTGGTGGCGGCGCGCAATGCCCTGACGCAAGCCCGACAGGTGGCCGAGCAGCGCACCCAATTGCTGGAACGCGCCGTCGATGCGCTGCCGGTGGCGCTGTATGTGTGGGACCCGGATGGGCGCCTGATGCTGGTGAACCGCCTCTACCGCGACTGGCATCCGGAAATCGATTACGACGCGCTGATCGGCACGGACTTTGAGCACACCTTGCGCGTCAGCCAGGCCCATGGCCTGCTACCCCAGGATGCCAAGGGGCGTGAGGAGGAATGGATTGCCGAACGCGTGCGCCTGCACGGGCAGCGCCCCGAGTTGCTGCAGCAGCTGCCCGATGGGCGTCAGATCCTGACCCATGAGCAGCGCACGCCCGAAGGCTTCATCGTCACCGTGCGCCAGGACGTCACCGCGCTCTTGTCCAAGGAACGCGCGCTGGCCAGCAGCAAGGCCCAAGTCGAGGCCATCATCCGCACCGCGGGCGCGGCCATCGTGACCATGGACACCGAGGGGCGCATCCTCTATGCCAATCTGGCCGCTGAGCAGCTCTGGGGCTATGCCGGCGCTGAGCTGGTGGGTCGCTCGGTGGTGAGCTTGCTGCATCCGGACGCGCGCGCCGAACTCGTCGGCCTGTTTGAACAGCATTTGCGTCAGCCCGAGCTGGACCTGATCGGTCCGCGCCGCGAGGTCCAGGCCCAGCACCGTGACGGCCAGGTGCTGACCTTGCTGGTGGCCATCTCCGAGGTGCGCACCGCCGACGATCACTTCTTCGTCGGTGTGATCAACGACATCAGCGCCGCCAAGCGCCTGGAGGTGGAACTGCGCGAGGCCAACCAGCGCCTGGAGCAGCTCAGCCGCACCGACTCCCTGACCGGCCTGGCCAACCGCCGCCGGCTGATGGAGGGATTGCAGGAGTTGTGGCAGCGCGGCTTGCGCAGCCGCACACCGCTGGGCCTGCTGATGGTGGATGTGGACCACTTCAAGGCCTACAACGACCACCATGGACACCAGGCTGGCGATGCCGCCCTGCAGGCCCTGGCGCGGGTGTTGCAAGGCGCGGCGCGCCGCAGCACCGATGTGGTGGCGCGGTATGGCGGCGAGGAGTTCGCCCTGCTGCTGGACGACTGCGACGGCGTGGCCGCCCTGGAGCGGGCCGAACAGATTCGTAGTGCGCTGGCGGCGCTGCAACTGCCGCACGGAGCCTGCCCGCTGGGGCGCCTCAGCGTTTCCATTGGCGCCACCCACCTGATGCCGGAGCCCCAGCTCCGACCCGAGGAGGGCCTGGCGCGCGCTGACAAGGCGCTCTACCAGGCCAAGACCCAAGGGCGCGACCGCGCCGTGCTGCTGGCGGACTGATCGGGCGCAGCGTGGACGCGCAACTGCTCCAGGTCATCGCCGTCCTATGTGCCATGGGGGCTCTGGCCTGGCTGTGCCTGGCCTATCCGCTGCGCATCGCGTCGGTGGCGTGTCAGTACTTCGCGCTGGCCGATCTGCTGTTGTTGCTCAGCCTGCTGGCCACCTTGCAGCGGGGCAGCCAGCCCGACTGGTGGGCCTGGGCGTTCGCCGATCTGCTCGGGCTGGCCGCCTATGTGGCCTTGCGTCGGGGCGTGCGGCGGCTTTGGCGCCTGCCGCAGACGCTGCAGTTCGAGCTGGCCCTGATCGCCCTGGCCACCAGCGCTTACCTGAGCGCGACGCCGGGTCCGGAATCCCTGCGGCTCTACATCGCGCTGTACTCCGGCTTCGCGGCCCTGCTTTGTGCCGCCATTGCGCGGGACCTCTGGTGCGCCACGCGTGCCGCCTTTGAAGGCAGCGCCGCGGCCCCCACCCTGGCGCTGCCCTTCTTGTTCACGGCGCTGCTGATGGCCGCGCGCTTGCTGGGCCTGCCCAGCGAACCCATGCTGGAGCCGGCGGCCGATGCCGTGGCCCTCCACTGGGTCTTTTTGCTGTTGACCGTGCTGCTCAATGCCAGCCTATTTGGGGCCGTGCTCTCACGTCTGGTGCTGGAAATTCGCCGCCAGGCCGAGCGCGATCACCTCACCGGCCTGTTCAATCGCCGCAGCCTGGAGCAACGCATCGCGCAGGAGCAGGCGCGCCACCGCCGCCACCCCCAGCCCTTCGCCCTGGTGATGCTGGACATCGACCACTTCAAGTCCATCAACGATGCCCGGGGTCACGAAGCCGGCGATGCCGCGCTGCGCCATCTGGCCCAGGTGCTGCCGCCCCTGCTGCGCCAGAGCGATGTGCTGGGTCGCTTCGGCGGCGAGGAATTCATGGTGCTGATGCCGCTCACCGACCAGGATCAGGCCCTGGTGGTGGCTGAACGCATGCGCGTCGCACTCAGTCGCCAACCCCTGCGCTGGCAGGGGCGCGAAATCGCCATCACCGCCAGTTTTGGCGTGGCCGACAGCCGCCATGGCGATCAGCTGCTGCGCCAGGTGGACGCGGCGCTCTACCGCGCCAAGGCCAACGGGCGCAACCGGGTCGAGGTGGCGGCTTAGCTAGCAAGCGCTGGCCGAAGGTTCACTCCGCTCGGCGGGTGGGGCACCCGCTGTCACAGCGCGTACTTTGAGGGCGTTCAGAGAATCGCGACCCCAACCCGGTAGGCCTTGGAGCAGCGACGAAACGCGCCACTCAAAGGCTGGGTGGTCGGCGACCATGAGGAAGGAAGAGTTGGATGTCGTTTTGGAAACCGGATAACACGCGTGAGGGTTTGCTGCGATCACGGCTGGCGCTCGAGTTCAGCTGGGAGTATGACGAGTCACGGCCCATGGGGAACTGGGCTGAGGGCTTCGTGCATACCCTTGTGTCGGCCGGGCTTGTGGGCTTGTTTCCCCAAGCCCATGCGCTGGCCCAGCGAGCGGTTGAATGGTTCGACCGTTCGCTGCAGCGCAACGAAGACTTTGGCGGCGAGACCGAGACCTATCACCAGCGATTGGTCCAGGGCAAGGCCCTGGCGCTTTGGTTGCGCGACGGCTCAGCGGCCACCGAGGTCTGGGCCGAGGCCTTTCGGCGGCAACTGAGCATCATGGAGCGTCTGCGCGCGGACTTGCGCGGTAACGGGTTGTCGGCCTTACTCGACGAGCTGATGGCTTGTGCCGTGCAGGGCGGCTGCAATGAGGCGGGGGTCGCGGCCTATCAGTCCTTCTTGGGCGAGCGGGCCGCCAAGCTCACCCCGCGCACGGTGCGCAAGCCACATCAACTGGCTTATCTGCTGTGTGCGGAGGCGCTGGCTCCGGCGCATGGCGCCGAGGCCCTCCATGCGGCCGGACGTCAAGTGCTGCAAGCGCATCTGGCTGAACGCTGGTTGCATCTGGGTCAGATCGCCCGGTCGGGGATGTGGCTCAAGATCGTGCATGGGATCGTGAGCAAGGATCTCAATCCCTCTGCTGTCTTGCTGCGGGCCTATGAGGACATGCCAACGATTCCGCGGCCCAGCTTTCTGGTCAGTGCGGGAAGCATCTGATGCCACAGTCTGTCGAGGCGGCGGTTGAGCAGGTGCTGCGCGTGTTGGGTGCTGTGTTGCCCCAAGAGGGGGCTGAAATGGCCCGTGATTACTTGCGCCACGGCGAAGCCCTGCTGGCGGTTGAGATGGCCCTCGGCAACATGATGGACAACGACTGTGCGCTGGAATCGAGCGCCGCCGGGCAGGTGCTGGACCTGATGTCTGGCCTGTTTGAGATGCGGCTCTTGGCGCAAATCAAGTCTGATCTGAACTATCTGACTTCGCTTTCGTCACGACCAGAGGCATGACCTCTTGTTCTCAACGCATGGTGCTGCTCGCCCTGTTCGCTTCGCTGTCGGGCTGCGCTGTCGCGAAGGAGTCCGGGTCCATGCTGGCGAACGGGGCCAATCTGTACCAGGAGCCCAGCGATGGAGCGCGGGTCCGGTGACGGCTGAGTACGCGTTCGTCCGGCATCGTGCGCGTCGCCGGGATTGAGGCGGTGCGGGGGCTCTTGATCGCTACTGGGCGAGAGGCTGACAGATGGCATCGATGCGCGCCATCAGCTCGGGCGTGAGCTTGTCGCGCAGGGCCAGGGCGCCCAGGTTGTCGCTCAGCTGGCTGGCCTTGCTGGCGCCCAGGATGACGGTGGAGACGCGCGGGTTTTTGGTGATCCAGGCCACCGCCAGCTGCGCCAGCGTGCCGCCCAGCTCCTGGGCGATGGGTTCGAGCTGCGCCACCACCGCATTGCGCGCCGGGTCCACCAATTGGGCGCGCAGCCATTCCTGGTTGTCGCCACGGCTGCCGGCCGGCACGCCCTGACGGTACTTGCCGGTCAGCAGGCCGGAGGCCAGCGGGCTCCAGGTCGTCAGCCCCAGGCCGATTTCGTCATAGAGCCGTGCGTACTCCTGCTCGACGCGCTTGCGGTGCAGCAGGTGGTACTGCGGCTGCTCCATCAGCGGCTTGTGCAGATGGTGGCGTTCGGCGATCTCGTAGGCGGCGCGGATCTCGTCGGCGGCCCACTCGCTGGTGCCCCAGTACAGCGCCTTGCCCTGCTGGATCAGGTCGTGCATGGCCCACACGGTTTCCTCGATCGGGGTGTGCGGGTCGGGGCGATGGCAGTAGATCAGGTCGATGAAGTCGAGCTGCATGCGCTGGAGCGAACCATCGAGCGCTTGCATCAGGTATTTGCGGTTCAGCGTGTCCTTGCGGTTCACGGCGTTGCCGTCGCGGTCCAGACCCCAGAAGAACTTGCTGCTGACGATGTAGTTCAGGCGCGGCCAGTTGAGTTTCTTCAGCGCCTCGCCCATTACGCGCTCGCTCTCGCCCTTGGCATAGACCTCGGCGTTGTCGAAGAAGTTCACGCCCGCGTCATAGGCCTGGGCCATCAGCTCGACGGCGGCGCCGGTGTCCACCTGGTTGTGATACGTGATCCAAGAGCCCAGCGACAGGGCGGAGACTTGCAGGCCGGAGCGGCCCAGGCGGTTGTAGTGCATGGCGGATTCACGGGATCGGGAAGGCGGGCAATTTAACGGTTTGCGTACGATGGCGCCGATGTTGGATCACAAACCCCTGGACGCTCCTCTGCCACTGGACGCCCCGCGCATCGCCGTGGTGGGCGCCGGCCCGGTCGGACTGGCCTTTGCCGTGCAGGCTGCGCAGGCCCTGCCGCAGGCCCAGATCGTTTTGTTCGATGCCCGCCCGATCACGGCCACGCCGCCGCCCGATCCGCGCACCCTGGCACTGAACCTGGGCTCCATTCAGCACCTGAGCCGGCTGCAGGCCTGGGAGGCCGTGCGCGCCGAGGCCATCTTGGAGGTCTCGGTCAGCCAGAGCGAGCCGGGCCGCACCGACCTGCGCCTGCGCGCCAGCGAACTGCGCCAACCCCTGCTCGGCGCGGTGCTGGGCTATGCCGATGTGCTGGCGCCCTTGGCGGGCGCCTGGCTGGCGCTGGAGGCGGCCCAGCTTCCCGCCCAAACTCGGCGCCTGCGCAGCGCCGGCGGCCAGAAGGTGGCGGGCCACAAGATGCTGGCGGACGGCCGCATCGAACTCGATGCCGGCGTGGCCGAGGCCTTTGATCTGGTGGTGCAGGCCGAGGGCGGCCTGTTCGCCGAGCAGGCCGGCAAGCCCTGGCGGCGCGAGTACGCGCAGACCGCCTGGGTCGGGCAGATCCGTCTGGGCGCGGACTGGCCGCGCGGCCTCGCAGTGGAGCGCTTCACGCGCGACGGCCCGCTGGCCGTGCTGCCCCTGCCCGATGACGCCCGGGGGCGGCGCGCCGCCCTGGTGTGGTGCACCTCGCCCGACGAACCGGCCGAGGCGCTGAGCCTGGCCCGTTTGCAGGCCCTGCTGCCCGCCGCGCATCGCGCAGCGACCGGCATCGACGGCCCGCTCAAGGCCTTCCCGCTGGGCCTGAACGCCGAGACCCAATTGGTGCAGGGCCGCCTAGTGCGCATTGGCAATGCGGCCCAGACCCTGCACCCGGTGGCCGGCCAAGGGCTCAACCTGGGCCTGCGCGATGCCCACCAGCTGGTGACGGCCCTGCGCGAGGGCGTTGAAAGAGCCGCCGACCTGGACACCGCCCTGGCCCGCTTCGAGCGCCGCCGCCGCCCCGACCGCCTGGCCCTGCTGGCCACCACCGACGGCCTGGCCCGCGTGTTCGCCGGAGACAGCGCGGCGCTGTCCCTGGCGCGCGAAGTGGGTCTGCGCGCCCTGCAGGCCCTGCCGCCGCTGCGCAGCGCCTTGGCGCGCCAGCTGATGTTTGGCTGGCGTTAGAGACTGGGCTTCGGCAATTCTGGGGCGGCCAGCCCCGGCACCCCCAGCCCTGCCCGCCAGGCCTGCTGATAGGCCGCCACCGCTGCCTCGGGGTGCTCCGCCGCCGTCAGCCCCGAAGCCACCGCAAAGCCGGCCGGTCTGCAGCGGGCCGCCTGCACCGTGCGCTCCGGTGTGAGCCCGCCGATGGCCACCACCGGCAGGGGGTCCAGCAGCGCCGCCCAATAGGCCAGGTTGTGTGCGCCCTGGGGTTGCCAGGGCATGGCCTTGGTGGTGGTGGCGTGCACCGGGCCGCAGGCGATGTAGCTGGGCTTGAGCGCCCAGGCCCGCGCCAGCTCCCACAGCGAATGGCTGGAGACGCCCAGCTGAAGACCCGCGCGCGCCAGCGCCTGCAGGTCCACTGCACCGTCCAGGTCTTCTTGCCCCAGGTGCACGCCATCGGCCCCATGGCGCAGCGCCAGCTGCCAGTGGTCGTTGATGAAGAGCGTGGCCCCAACGCGGCGGGCGGCGGCCACGGCTGCCACCACCTCGGCCTCCAGCGCCGCATCGGGCTCTCGTTTGATGCGCAGCTGCAGCGTGCGCACCCCGGCCGCGCTTAGGCGCTCCACCCAGGCCGCGTTATCCACCACCGCATAGAGCCCGCGCTCGCGCCAGGGGTTGAAGCGCGGTGTCTGAGGTGGATCGTGCGGAAGGCATTGCAAGGGCCAGGCCTGCGGCAGCAGTTCGCGCCGCAGGGCGAAGCCGGGCTCGGCCCGCACCGGGCCGGCGCCGCTGCCCGCGGCGCTGCCGGCGTGCAGTGCGCCGGCCGTGGCCATCTTGGCCAGCACGGCGGCGTCGGCCACGCAAAAGCCCTGCGCCAGCGCGGCGCCCAAGCTGGCCGCAAAGGTGCAGCCACTGCCGTGGTGGTGCGCGGTGGGGATGTGGGGCAGGCTCAGCCAGCCTTCGAACTGGGGGCTGAGCAGGAGGTCGCGCGCTTGCGTGCCGCCGGCGTCGCCGCCGGTGACGACCCAGGCGCAGTCGGACAGCGCGCGCAGGCGCGGCAGGGCGGCCAGCAGGGCCCCGTCGTCATTCAGGCTGTCCAGGCTGGGCAGGCCCAGCAACCAGGCGGCCTCGCGCCGATTGGGCGTGCACACCGTGGCCTGGGGCAGCAGCTCGTCGATCAGAAACTGGCGCAACTCGCCCCCGCTGAGGTCCGCGCCATCGCTGCTGGCGCGCCAGACCGGGTCCACCACCAGGGCCGGCCGTTGAGGCAGGCGCTGCAGCTGACGCAGCAACACCTGCACATTGGCGGCACTGCCCAGCATGCCCGTCTTGATGGCGCGCGGCGGCAGGTCGCTGGCCAGCGCGGCCAGCTGGGCTTCGAGCATTGCGGGCTCCACGGCCTGGATGCGTTGCACGCCGGTGGAGTTCTGCGCCGTCAGCGCCGCCACGGCCGTGCAGCCGTGCACGCGCAGCGCGTCGAAGGCGCGCTGGTCGGCCTGGATGCCGGCGCCGCCGCCGCTGTCGGAGCCGGCCACGCTCCAGACGATGGGCCTTGTGGAAGCAGAGTTCATAGCGTGAAGGGGCGGCCGCTGACGGGGGTGGAGGGCACGGCCAGGTCCTGGGCCGCGATCGGGCCGGCCTCAAAGGCGGCACGGCCGGCGGCAATGGCCTGGGCAAAGGCGGCGGCCATGCGCACCGGGTCGCCGCACAGCGCCACGGCGGAATTGAGCAGCACGCCGTCAAAGCCCAGCTCCATGGCCTGGGCGGCCTGCGAGGGCGCGCCGATGCCGGCGTCGACGATCAGCGTGGCCGCAGGGAAGCGCGCGCGCAGCGCCCGCAGCGCAAAGGGGTTGAGCAGGCCCTGGCCGCTGCCGATGGGCGCGCCCCAGGGCATCAGGCCGGCACAGCCGGCGTCCAGCAGGCGCTGGCCCAGCACCAGGTCGTCGGTGCAATAGGGCAGCACGGTGAAGCCCAGGCGGACGAGCTGGGCGGCGGCGTCCAGCAGCTCGAAGGGGTCGGGGGCCAGCAGCTGCTCGTCGCCCACCACTTCGAGCTTGATCCAGGCGGTGTCCAGCAGCTCGCGCGCCATGCAGGCCAGCTGCACGGCCTCGTGTGCGCTGCGGCAGCCGGCGGTGTTGGGCAGCAGCTGCGCACCCTGATCTTTCGCCGCGTCGCGAATGATCTGCACAAAGCCGTTGTCTCGCGCCCCGGTGCCCAGGGTGCGCTTCAGGCCCAGGGTCAGCACCTGGGCGCCGGAGGCGCGGATGGACTCGGCCAGGATGGCTGGCGAGGGGTAGCCGGCGGTGCCGAGGAGGAAGCGGCTGTCCAGCTGGTGATTGCCAATTTGCAGGCCCATTCAGCCTCCGGTGATGGGTGAAAACAAAAGAACGCGATCGGCGTCTTGCAGCACGAGCTGCGCGCGTTGCCCGCGCGGGACGAATTGCCCATTGACGGCGGTTGCTAACTGCTCGGGGTTCAGGCCCGGAGGCAGCAGGCGAGGTAGCAGTTCGTCCAGGGTGCAGGGCGTATCGACCGTCAGCGGGCCGTGGTCGGTGTGCAGGGTGATGGTCATGTCATTAGCCCGGTATCGCTCAGGGCCTGATCCAGCAGGGCCGGCGCCAGCAGCCAGCCGTGGCGGTACAGGCCGTTGATGCGGGTCAGCCCGGGTTCGTGGTGGATGCAGGGGCGGTTGTCCGGCAATGCAGGGCGCAGATTGCGGTCCAGGCGCAGGATGCGGCCTTCCGCCAGCGCCGGGATCAGGCTGTGCGCGGCGGCCATCAGCTCCACCGCGCTGCGCAGCGAGACGGGCGAGCGGTCCTCGCTCTCGATCTCGCTGGCGCCCAGCACGATCTGCTGCCCCGGGCGCGGCACCAGGTAGAGGCGGTGGCGCGCATGCAGCAGGCGCAGGGGGCGATGCAGGGTCACATCGGGCGCATGCAGCCACACCGTTTCGCCACGCACTCCGCGCACCGGCAGGTCGGGCCGCGCGCCCACGCCGCGCAGGTCGAACACATGATCAAAGGTCTGCCACCCTGCCGCCAGCTCCAGCCGGCCCGGCCCCAGCGCGCGCACCGCCTGGCCCCAATGCCACTGCACGCCGGGCGCCGTGGCCTGCAATGCCTTCAGCGTGCGGATGGTGCAGATGGCGGCCTCGCCCGGCAGCAGCCAGGCGTGCAGGGCGCCGCTCTGCAGCGCGGGTTCGAGCTCGCGCAGGCGGGCTGCATCCAGCGCCAGCGGCTGCTGCGGCCAGCCGCTGGCGCCGGCCTCGATGCGCGCCAGCACACGGCGCGCCGCGCCCAGGTCGGGGCCGTGCGCCAGCAGCAGGCTGCCATTGCAGTCGAAATGCGGCGGCTTGCCCGCGGCTGGTGACCATTTGGCCAGCCGCGCCACGATGTGGCCCCAGCGTTCGATGGAGTGCCAGCCCAGCGCGGCCAGCTCGGGGTCGGACGACTCCAGCTCGGCCAGCGGGCTCAGCATGCCCGCCGCCGTGAAGCCGGCGGCCCCCTGGCCGTCGAAGCGCGGCTCGGGGTCGGGGGCGGGGTCGAAGACCTGCACCGCGTGGCCCGCATGGGCCAGCAGCCAGGCCGCCAGCCGGCCCAGCAGGCCGGCGCCGGCAATGCCGATCTTCATGGCAGTTCGACTTGCAGCGGGATGTAGAGCTTGGCGCCGGCGGCCTTGAACTCGGCGCTCTTTTCGGCCATGCCCTGCGCAGCCCACTCGGCGCCGGGCCGCCCCAAGCCGAGTGAGGCCCCCTCGGGGGGTGGCGTAGGCGAAGCCGAAGACTGGGGGCTTCCTCGTTTGATCTCTTGCGAGAGCTTCATCGAACAGAACTTCGGCCCGCACATCGAGCAAAAGTGCGCCACCTTGGCGCTGTCCTTGGGCAGGGTCTCGTCGTGGAAGGCGCAGGCGGTTTCGGGGTCCAGCGCCAGATTGAACTGGTCCTGCCAGCGGAACTCGAAGCGCGCCTTGCTGATCGCGTCGTCGCGCGCTCGGGCCCCCGGAAAGCCCTTGGCGATGTCGGCCGCGTGCGCGGCGATCTTGTAGGCGATCAGGCCCTGCTTCACGTCCTCGCGGTTGGGCAGGCCCAGATGCTCCTTGGGCGTCACATAGCAAAGCATGGCCGTGCCGGCCCAGGCGATCTGCGCCGCGCCGATGGCCGAGGCGATGTGGTCGTAACCCGCCGCGCAGTCGATCACCAACGGGCCCAGCGTGTAGAAGGGCGCCTCGGCACAGTGGCGCAGCTGCTCGTCCATATTGGCCTGCACCAGGTGCAGAGGCACATGGCCGGGGCCTTCGATCATCACCTGCACATCGTGCTGCCAGGCCACTTGTGTCAGCTCGCCCAGGGTGCGCAGCTCGGCGAACTGCGCCTCGTCGTTGGCATCGGCCGTGGAGCCCGGCCGCAGGCCATCGCCCAGCGAGAAGCTGACGTCGTAGGCCTTCATGATTTCGCAGATCTCTTCGAAGTGCGTGTAGAGAAAGTTCTCCTGGTGGTGGGCGATGCACCACTGCGCCAGGATGGCGCCGCCGCGCGAGACGATGCCGGTGCGGCGCTGCGCCGTCATCGGCACAAAGGGCAGACGCACGCCGGCATGGATGGTGAAGTAATCGACCCCCTGCTCGGCCTGTTCAATCAGCGTGTCGCGGAACACCGCCCAACTCAGGTCCTCGGCCACGCCGCCCACCTTCTCCAGCGCCTGGTAGATCGGCACCGTGCCGATGGGCACGGGCGAGTTGCGCACGATCCAGTCGCGCGTGGTGTGGATGTGGCGGCCGGTGGAGAGGTCCATCACCGTGTCCGCGCCCCAGCGCGTGGCCCACACCAGTTTTTCCACCTCTTCGGCAATGCCGGAGGTGAGCGCCGAATTGCCAATGTTGGCGTTGACCTTGACGCGGAAGTTACGGCCGATGGCCATGGGCTCCAGCTCGGGGTGGTTGATGTTGGCCGGGATTACGGCGCGGCCGCGCGCCACCTCCTGCCGCACCCACTCGGGCGTGATCTCACGTGGGATCTGCGCCCCCATGCCGAAGCCACGCAGGCGCTGTTCCCGTGCGGCGTCGCCCAGGTACTCGGCCATCCATTCGCGCCGGCCCATCTCGCGCAGCGCCACGAACTCCATCTCGGGCGTGACGATGCCGCGCCGCGCGTAATGCATCTGCGTCACATTGGCTCCGCTGCGCGCCCGGCGCGGCATGCGCTGCAGGCCGGCGGCCTGGGCCTGCAGGGCGGCCCAGCGTTCGCCGTCGCGCAGATTGCCGTCGTCCACCGCCTGGATGGGGCGGCCTGCGTAGCACTCGCTGTCCTCGCGCTCGGCAATCCAGCCCGCGCGCAGCGCGGGCAGGCCTTGCTGCAGGTTCAGGGCATGCGCCGGGTCGGTGTAGGGGCCCGAGCAGTCGTAGAGCGAGACGCGCTCGCCATTGGTCAGCAGCACCTCGCGCTGCGGCACGCGCAGGTCGGGGCGCGAGCCCTGCACAAAGGTCTTGGTGGAAGCCGGCAGCGGCTGGCGCGAAGCGGCCAGCAGGGCGTCGAAATCGGGGGGCGTATTGCCAGGGGCATGACTCATCGGGGCGTCCTTCAACGGTGGGTGCTCCGGAAGGTGCCCCGCGCACGGCCTGCCCCCATCAGGGACAGGCCCGCAGGCCTCTCGACTCTCCTTACGCCGGTATTAACCGGATCAAGTTCTCGGGTTTGGTCTTCATCACCATCTCAGCCTTTGCGCAAACGCGCAGGCACCCCGGAGCGAGGGCGCAGTATAGGGAGGGGTGGGGGCGGGCTGGAAAGTCTGGGACGGATGGGTGTGGATACGACCGTAGGAGTGACCGCCGGCGGCTGTGCAGCGAAGTGAGTCATTCGACGCGATAGCCCTGAGTTGTCGGTCATATCGCATCGCGGACATGCATGGCGCGGACTGCTCGCATAGTCTCAGCGTCCCTGGCGATCACTGAAAAGGGAAAAGATCGTTGGCGGCGCGAAGTTGCAAGGCTTGCTCGGACAAGCACAGCTTGCTCGCAGCTAAAGATCAGCAGCCGCCAGACTGAACGAGACCGTCGGCCCTGCAGAGCTCTCGCCTGCTCGGCTTCTTAGTGGAGCTCGCAGCCTCTGACCGGGCCATCAGCCTATGGGCTAATCGACCAAATTGAAGCCGTTGTCAGCCTCAAGGTGCAGCGCGACGAAGAAGCTTCAAGCATGGACTAGGCTCACAAATTGATCGCCATCCTTACCCGCCGGGTCAGGGACCTGAAGCCAGACTGGAGGATATTCAGCCCCGAGCTGACATCTTTCCCATCAAGTGACAGAGAAATAGTTGGCACCTTCGACCGTAAAGTCACGGAACGGTTGGACGCGGAAAGCTTTGTGACGCCCCGCCAGCATCTCGCCAACCACTTACAGCCGAGTGGAATATCCCCGCAAAGTTAACGTCCTGCAGGTGCAAGGCAACTGTGTCGCCGAGGCGTTGGGCCAGGTCGAAAGCCGCACCCCCAGGTGCTGCGACCGGAAGCACCGGTGCGGCGGGATGGAACTGGCGAAACAGCTGGTACTCGGTTTGCACTCCATCCATGCCACCGATGAAAACCGCTGCGGTAAGGTCGTCACGGCCCAGCATGGCTTCTCTCATCTTGAGCAAGCTGGCCTCCCGGTCATTGGGTACCGCATCCGTAAAGATCACATTGTCAAAGCGTTGGTTCTCTTCAGGGAAACGATCCTCGAAGAAGCGACTCTGGTACAGCACAACGGAATTGGAGTACGCCACACCCAGGTCTTCGCAGATGCTCCAGATCATGGGGGTGATAGAAGGATGCCCACCCCAAACGATGCGATGGGTGCGGATGGTGGCAATGACCAACTCCCGCACGGCGCACTGAATAAGGAAGGGGCTGGCGGTCTCGTGATAGTGGCCACGACCTCGCACCGGGATGCTGGCCGACAGGAACAAGGCAGCCATAGTTCAGGCCTCCCAGTCTGCGAACTGCCACGCAGCTTCGCTTGCCTTTACCCATCGCGCAGGCCGCACATGCTCTCCCAACCAGTCCATGTGGGCCTGCCAGCTCGGGAGGATCCCGACATGGTCATAGAGCACCGCCACCGTCTTGCCAGGCGAGCGCGTTACGGCTTCGTGCAAGCTCGCAGACGTCGGCACTCCGACCGTCGGGTACACGACCAAATCCTTGCCATCCGGCAACAGCAGATGGATCGACTTGTGTTGACCAATGCCAACAAACTGGCCGTGGATGCTTTCGATGCCGTTCCGTACCTGGCTGACGAGATTGACGTTGCGCACGGCGTGGCTCTCACTGCGCACTTCTTCGAGTTGGAGACAGATGCGCTCCACAGCCGCCAGAGAGAGATGACCGGTGGCTGGATCAACCTCTTCCGCCAGGAGTTCGGCACGGCTCGCAGTCGCGGTACGGGCTGACGGGGTGGAGTCAGGCCAATCAACCCGCAAGACAGATATGCCCTTGGCCTGAGCGCGCCCAAACTCGGCACTTGTCCAGCGGCTTTCAAAGTAGGTTTGCGTGTCCAGCATGAGCAGAACATCGGAATCACACAGGCGATGCCAGAGCATCGCCTGAAAATCCTCCGCCGGCGCGATGCTGTGCGTGTCGAGAAACACCTCGAAGTGGCGGGCCGAAATGGCATCAAAGAGTTGCAGCGCCGCATGACGCGCTTCGTTGCGCTTGTAGCTGAGGAAGACCCGCCGTTGCCGAGGAAGCAGGCCAGCGCACTCAAGCAAGGCAGTCGCGACACGGGCCGCGCCACCATCGCGATAGTCCAGGCAGTTGATGTGGCGGAGCTCTTGAGGGATCTCTTCTCGGACGCGGCTCACGTCAGACACCACCGGCAAGACGGGTACGGCACGCTTCAATAGCGCCGGCAAATCGAAGGCCGCAGCGCCTTGGCTGCCGAAGTAGACCGCAGCCGCAGCCCTGCGCTGGCTTGGGGAAAACTCATCAGGCTGTACCAGCCAGGCCACCTCAGCACCCAAAGTCATGCCGAAAGCAGAAACCGCCTGCCCAACAATTTCTTCGAGTGCATTCAGTTGGGCGTCTGAAGGGGCGCCAAGTACAGCAAGTTCATAGAGGACCGGCATATCGACGGCCTCAAATCGTGCTCAGGGGGACTGAGTCGCATGTGTGCCCAGCCTCGAGGCCCGCCAGCGAGCTTTGCCCGACACGAACGACGCGCCGCAGTCGCTCGAAGTACTCGTTGCTGTGGATAGCCAAATGAATCTCCCTTGGTGCCTGTTGCGAAGGGCAAGCCCGGCAAGCGTTTGAGGTTGTCTACGTGTCAAGCGTAAAGCACGCCGGCGTCGCGTACTCGTGTTTAGTCGCCACCCCATTGCCCGATTGATCGCACGCGCGAGTTCACTTCGGTGGCAGGCAAGCATCACAGAGTGAAATCGCGGTCGCTAGACTGCCCCGAAATCAAAAGCCAGATCGGGAGACAAGTCAGTGCCGTATTTCACCAAGGGAGAGGCTCGTGCCGCCGCCGCCCGTTCGGACATTCTGCAGAAGGGCTCAGGCAGCTATGAGCGTGGCCTACGAAAGGCCATGGAGAGCGCGACGCAGTGGGAAGCGTTTGACGTCTTTCTTTCGCACTCTGTGCGGGACGCTGAACTCATTGCCGGCGTTACGCGCTTGCTTGAAGATCAAGGCTTAAAGGTATATGTCGACTGGCTGGTAGACCCGCAGTTGGACCGCAATGCGGTAACGAAGGAGACGGCGGCGCTTCTCCGACAGCGGATGAGGCAGTCGAAATCGCTGATTTTTGTGGCGTCCGACGGTGCCAGTTCGTCCAAATGGATGCCCTGGGAGCTGGGCTACTTTGACGGTTTCAAACCCGGCAACGTGGCCATCTTGCCGCTGCTGGACAACGCCTCTGAGGTATTTCGAGGGCAGGAATACCTTGGGCTTTACCCCATCGTCAACAGGAACACCTACACCGATGGCCGGCCCGAAATCTTTGTCGAAGAGTTTGGCAAGCAGTGGTCCACGCTGAAGCGATTTGGCAGCGGTGGTCCCGATTGGCGGCCGTACTGATGGTCCACCGATCACGACAGCGCCCACCAGCAGATTCAGGTCAAGCCAGGGGCACACATCGCACGTGAATACACTCAGTAACGCCGTGCTGCCCTAGGCAATGTGGGGTGCTGGCGTCCAATTCAAACCGACAGGGATTACTGCATGACTCAGCGACGCGTTTTCTACAGTTTCCATTACAAACCCGACAACTGGCGAGTCGGGCAGGTGCGCAACATTGGCGCCATTGAAGACAACAAGCCTGCCAGCGACAACGACTGGGAAACGGTCAAAAAGGGCGGCGACACCGCCATCCAAAGCTGGATTGATGGGCAGCTCAAGGGCCGCAGTTGCGTCGTGGTCTTGATTGGCAGCGAGACCGCTGGTCGCAAGTGGATCAACTACGAGATCGAGAAGGGCTGGAACGACGGCAAAGGTCTGGTCGGTATCCACATTCACCAGCTCAAGAACCGCGAGGGCGTCACCGCCACCAAGGGCGCCAACCCTTTCAAAGGGTTCACGCTCGCCAACGGCAAGGACCTTTCCAATGTCGTTAAGGCTTATGACCCGACAGGCGTCGACAGCAAAGCGGTGTACCAGATGATTGCCAACAACCTCGACAGCTGGATCGAGGAAGCGATCCGTATTCGCGCCAACAACTGACCATGAAGGGGGGCTTGGTAAGCCTGCCCCTTCAAATGCCGTCCGCGGAGAGTGTTTGGCGTGATGACGCAGTGTTGAGTTCAGCGCTCAGCTGACGTTCTTCTCGCCTCTCAAGCGAAGCGAGGACTCGCAGTCCGGGCTCTTGTAGCCTGAAATCGATTCAATGCTCCTCGACGCAGCGACTGCGAGCGCAATGGAGTCCCTCAGGGCCCGCGAGCCGTGGGGCCGCTCCCAGCCGATGGCCGCTCGCTGCCGCCAACCTGTGCGGCAGCTGACCCCGGGGAGCGGCCTCGAAAATTCTGCAGCCTACCCAGTGCCTCACCCCACCCGCCACTCCACCGGCGCCACGAAAACCGCATTGATCAGCTCGGTCAGCCGGTGGTCCCGCCAGGCACCGTCGATGTAGAGGTAATCCCGCGCGATGCCGATTTCGCGAAAGCCCAGGCGGTCCAGCACCCGGGCGCTGGGGTGGTTGTCCACCCGGTGCCCGGCCTGCAGGCGGTGCAGGTTGATGACCGGGCCGAAGGCGGCGGCCACCACGGCGCGCAGGGCCTCGTGCATCAGGCCCTGGCCTTGCTCGGCGGCGTCGATGGCGTAGCCCAGAAAGGCGCTCTGGTGGGGGCCGCGGCCAATGCCGCTGAGCTCGGCTTTGCCAATCACCCGGGTCGGGTCTTCGGGGCGCACCACATACCAGCGGTAGCCGCTGCCCTCGGCAAAGGCCGCCTCTTGCTTGGGCAGGCCTTGCTGCCAATGCGCCAGCGTGAAAAAGCCGGGCGGATAGGGCGGGTCCCAGGGCGCGAAGTGGGCGCGGTTGCGCAGCGCGAAGTCCAGCAGGGGCTGGGCCAGATCGGGGTGGGGCGGCAGCAGCCGCAGGCGTTCGGTTTCCAATTTCATGCACGGCTCCCAAAAGACTGGGCAAAGGCCCGCCAACCCACCGCCCACACGCCCTGGCGCGCGCCCTGGCCTTCGCCGCCATGCACCACCATCGGCATGCGGGTGCGCAGCCCGGCCGCCGTGGCCCATTGCCGCCAGCGCAGCGCTGCGGCGGGCCAATCGCTGGCAAAGGTGGCGCCCGACTTGATCTCGATGGCCTGCACGCCTTCGGGCGTTTCCAGCAGCAGGTCGATCTCGTGACCGATGTTGTCGCGCCAGAAGTAGAGCTCGGCCGGGCGCCCGGCATTGAAGCGCCACTTGAGCACTTCGGACACCACCCAGGTTTCAAACAGGGCGCCGCGCGCCGCATGCGAGGCCAGGGTGGCGGCGTCACGAATGCCGAGCAGCCAGGCCAGCAGCCCGACGTCCAAGAAGTAGAGCTTGGGCGTTTTGACCAGGCGCTTGCCGAGATTGACGTGATACGGCGGCAGGCGTGCCACCAGATAGCTGGCCTCCAGCACCGACAGCCACTGACGCGCCGTGACAGCGGACACGCCAGCGTCGTTGCCCAGCGCCGCCAGATTCAACATTTGGCCAGAACGTGCTGCGCACAGGCGCACAAAGCGTTGGAACTGAGCCAAGTCCCGCACGCCCACCAGTTGGCGCACGTCGCGCTCCAGATAGGTGGCCACGTAGTTCGGAAACCAGTCCTCGCGTGACACTGGGCGATCGAACAAGGGGGGGTAGCCACCTTGCAATAGGGCGGACTCCAAGCTTCTTGGCAGGGCTGCGCCCAGTTCAGCGCCGGCAAAGGGCAGGAGCTCCAACCGGCCCACGCGACCTGCCAGCGTCTGGCTCAAGCCGGCCATCAGATCAAACTGTGCCGAGCCGGTCAGGATGAACTCACCCATCACCTTGCGCTCATCCACACGCTGCTGCAGCCAGGAGAGCAACTCCGGTGTGCGCTGGACTTCGTCCAACACCGCCCCATGGGGGAACTGCGCCAGAAAGCTGCGCGGATCCTGCAAGGCGAACTCGCGCGTGTCGGGGTTCTCCAGCGAGGCGTAGGGCCGCCCTGCGGCCATGGAGCGCGCCAATGTGGTCTTGCCAGATTGGCGCGGCCCGGTCAGGGCAATGACAGGAAAGCCCTGCAGCAGGCGCTCCAGCGTGGCTTGGGCGAGGCGCGGGATCAATTTACAAATCGAAAGTTGAACTTTTGATCTGTAAGTCTAAGGCCGCACGGGCCGGCTTCAAGAGCTCAGCAATTGCCCAACCCGATCACGCAGCCCGTCGGGTGACACCGCATTGGGTGCAATGGGCTCGCCCACCACCACCTCCACCGGGCTGAACAGCCCGCGGCGGAAGGGCTTGACCATGGCCTGCCCGCCCTCGGCGCGGCTGAAGAAGCTGCCCCAGAGGTTCTTCAGCGCCATCGGGATCACGGGCACGGGTTGGGCTTCCAGGATCTTCATCAGCCCGCCCTTGAAGGGCTGCAGCGTGCCATCGCGGGTGATGCCGCCCTCGGGGAAGATGGCCAGCAGATCGCCCTCGCGCAGCACGGCCTGGGCCTGCACAAAGGCGCGCTCGTAGGCCCGCGGGTCTTCCTTCTGCGGGGCGATGGGGATGGCCTTGGCCAGGCGGAACATCCAGCCCAGCACCGGGGTCTTGAAGATGCGGTGGTCCATCAGGAAGCGCACCGGGCGGGGGCTGACGGCCATCAGCAGCACGGCATCGATGAAGCTGACGTGGTTGCACACCAGCAGGGCCGGCCCTTCCGTGGGGATGTGTTCTTCGCCGCGCAGCTTCAGGCGGTAGACGGTGTGCGAGAGCACAAAGGCCACGAAGCGCAGCAGGTACTCGGGCACCACCAGGAAGATGTAGGCGCCCACCACCGCGTTGGCCAGGCCGATGGCCAGGAAGAGCTGCGGGATGCTGAATCCCTGCGCCAGCATCAGGCCGGCGCTCAAGGAGGCGCCGATCATGAACAGGGCGTTGAGGATGTTGTTGGCGGCAATGATGCGGGCGCGGTGCGTGGGCTGTGCGCGCAGCTGGATCAGCGCATACATGGGCACGCTGTAGAGGCCCGCGCAGGCGGCCAGCAGGGCCAGGTCGGCCATCACGCGGGCATGGCCGGGGGCGGAGATAAAGGCGGCCAGGCCGAACACCTCGCTGCCGTGGGCGGGCAGCGCGTTGCAGGCGAAGTAGAGGTCCACCGCGAACACCGTCATGCCGATGGCGCCCAGGGGCACCAGGCCGATTTCGACCATGCGGCGCGAGAGCATCTCGCAGGCCAGCGAGCCCAGCGCGATGCCGACCGAGAACACCGCCAGCAAGAGCGACGCCACCTGCTCGTTGCCGTGCAGCACGTCTTTGGCAAAGGCCGGGAAGTTGCCCAGGAAGACCGCGCCGACGAACCACATCCAGGAGATGCCCAGCAGCGAGCGGAATACCACCAGGCTTTCGTGCGCGATGCGCAGATTGCGCCAGGTCTCGCTGATCGGGTTCCAGTTCACCCGCAGTGCCGGATCGCTGGCCGGCGTGGGCGGCAGGGCCTGGGCCATCAGGCGCCCGGCCACGGCCAGGCCCAGGCAGGTCCAGGCCACGTAATGCGCGCCCTGGCCGGGAATGGAGATCAGCGCCCCACCCACCAGATTGCCCAGCAGGATGGCCACGAAGGTGCCCATCTCCACCATGCCGTTGCCGCCGGTCAGCTCATCGGCCGCCAGGTGCTGGGGCATGTAGGCGTACTTCACCGGCCCGAAGAGGGTGGAGTGCAGGCCCAGCAGGAAGATGCAGGCCAGCAGGGCCGGCACCTGTTGGGAATAGAGCCCCCAGGCCGCCAGCACCATGATGAGCAGTTCCAGGTTCTTGATGGCGCGCATCAGCGCGCGCTTGTCCAGCTTGTCGGCCAGCTGGCCGGCGGTGGCGCTGAACAGCACGAAGGGCGCGATGAACATCGCGCCGATCACCAGGCCGGCCTGCGCCGGCGGCATCCAGCTCACCGAGAGCTGGAAGGTGACGATCATCGTGAACGCGAACTTGAATAGGTTGTCGTTCGCCGCGCCCAGGAACTGCGTCCAAAAGAAGGGCGCAAAACGGCGCTCGGCCATCAGGGCGAACTGGCTGCTGGAATGGGGGGCGGCGCTCATGCGGACTCCGGCTTAAATGTCAAAACAGGCTCACGCGCCCAGGAGGCGCGGGGGGCTGGCCAAGCGTGGTTGATCCACGGCACCAGCCAGCTGGCAGCGAACAGGGTCACGATCAGACCATGAGGGCGAAACAGCTGGTATTGCCACACAAAGGCCGCCAGGGCCACCAGCAGCGCATAGACCAGTCTGGGGACGCGCCGCTGCGGCGTGGTCATCGGGTCGCTGATCATGAAGAAGGCAAACAGCAGCACCGCGCCGTTGCCCACCTGACGCAGCCACATGGCCACACCCGGGTCCCAGGCATAGCCCAGACCCGCGAGGCGCGCGGCGCACAGTCCGCCCCAGGCCAGCAAGAAGGCCAGGCTGACATCCACGCGCTGCGCCCGACGCGTCACCCACAGGCCCAGGGCCATGAACCACAACGCCAACAGGCTGCCGCTGCCCCATTGACCCGGACTCAGCCAGGCATCAGGCAACAAGGCCCAGGCCAGAAAGGCCGCCAGATTGGCCGGATTCAGCACATGGCTGCGGCAGGCCTCGGGCCCGGCGCGCAGCAGGTACTTGCTGCTCATGGCGACCGCAGCCAACAGCGGATGCACCCACAGCCCGTTGGAGCGCACCAGGATGCAGATGCCCAAGGTGCTGACGGCCGCGCTCAGATAGCCGCTCCAGCGCCGCCGTGTGGGCAGCCGCAGGCCCCATTGCCAAGCCGCCTGGGTCCCCAGGGCCGAGAGCGCACAAAGCAGCACCTGGGCGGGTGCGATGGCGATGTCGTGCCACAGCGCGCCAAACAGCAGAAAGCTGGCGAGAAAGCCGATCTGCCACCATCGGGCGTCTGGCTTCAAGACCGTGCGCTGCAGCGCGCTCAGCGCCCCCACAGGCGCTCCCACCAAGTGCCTCGGGGCGGCTTGCTCAGCACGCGGTAGGGCGCTGCCTCGGGCCAGGCGTCGATTTCCGCCAGATTCCAGCCGGTCAGCTGGGCCAAGGTCAGTTTTTCTTTGGCGACCCGCTCGGGCACGGTCTTTTCGTAATAGCGCGCCGCCACCGCGATGGCCGCGAGCTTGGCGCGCTGGCAGTCGCTCACGCATTCCTTGCGAAGGCCGGCGCGCTCCGTTTTCACGCTGAGGCGTTCTCGAACCCCGTTCCTCAACCCGTACGCAGTCCGGTCCAGCTCTTCCAGGCTTGCCGTGCAGTGGCGCTCGCAGTCCTCCCGGCCCACGCGCTCACTGCATTCCGCCACCGTGCCGGCATAGGGCTGTTGAATCACATAGCGCGCCTGCCAGTTCTGGCGATCGCGGGTCTGCGTCAGCATCAGGTCTTCCGGAAAGCTTTGCGGCGTGTAGCGCAGATGCAGCCGGCTCAGTACCACCGGCTGCGCCCCACCCCCGCCCAAGGCTGCGCCCGACACCCAGTGCGCCCCCAGCTTCAGCAACTCCTCACGCGAGAGCGGATTGGCCGCACAGGGGTCGCACCAGGCCATGTCCCAGGCGTATTCGGTGAACACCACCCGATGGTCTTCCTTGCGTGCCTGCTCCGCGAACATGGCCTTGTAGAAGTCCGCAAAGCGCGACTTCACGAAGGGTGGCAGATTGACATCGGTGGGCAACTTGACGGTTCGGTAGTTGCTGCTTTCCACCCGCCCCTCGCGCCCCAGCACATAGACGATCAAGTCCTGGGGCTGATCCGGCGCTGCATTCAGCATGCCCAGGCGCATGGGCAGCATGAATTTCTCACTCTCGAAAGCGAACTGCAGGGGGCGTAGGCTTTGGTAGCCGGTCTTCAGTTGCTCCTGCAGATTGACTTTGGCGACAAAGAACTTCATGCCCTGCGCCACATAGGGCTTGAGCGCCGCGCTGGCGCCCGCAGGAATCCGGTAGCCGTTCTCGCTCAGCCACTGCTCCAGGCCGTCGGACTGCGTGGCCGAGAGGCTGACGATGTCGTATTCCTCCAGCGTGAACTGGGCGTCCACGGTGACGCCGCGTGCCGGTGCGGCGGGGGTGAGCATTTGTACAGGCGGCGGCCGGGTTACAACCGGCTGCGGAATTCGATAGCGCTCTGACCAACCAAGGTTCAGCTGGCAGGGATCGTTGTCCCGGTACTCGGCCAACCTCGGCGCTGAATAGGCGTCCAGATGCTCAACCACCGCCTTGTCCAGCACCTTGACCTGGCCCTGCCGGATCACCTGGGGCGTGGGCACCACGAGCGCGAATTCGCTCAAGGGACCGGCGTAGTCGTTGACCATGGTGAGCACGGTGCGCTGGCCGTCACGCGCCAGCACGACCTGACTCGCTTCATTGAACAGCTTGGCATCGGCCTTGCCGGCATAAAAGCCGCAAAAGGCCTGGGCCGCGCCGCCCATCAGCAGCAGCGATAGGGCGCTCAGCAGGTGGCGCATGGTCATCTCCCCGAGTGAATTCGAGGCGCGATGCTACTGAACGAGCACTGGTGCGCCGACGATGCCCGCGCGCTGGGCCCAGCGCAGCACCGAGTCCGCGCCCACGGTGGCGATGCGGCCGCTGAAGCGTTCGCCGTTCGGATGGTCGTCGAAGGCCACGTTGGCGCGCGTCATCCGGCCGCCCAGACGGGTCAAGGCGTTGATGTGCAGGACGTCGGGCGCATAGCCCTGCAGGCGCAGCCAGGCCTGGGCACGCTCGCGGTTTTGCGCGGCCGGCTCCAGGGCGCCGGCCAGGGTTTCCAGCAGCCACTGGTTGCTTTGCTGGTAGCGCCCGCCCCAGGCGTAGCTGACCACGCTGTAGCGCGGCTCGTGCCAGCGGGCCACGCGCTGGCGGTCGTCCAGCAGCGGGCGCAGGCGGGCGGCGGCGTCGGGCAGCAGGGGGGCGTAGATGGCTTCGAAGCGGTATGGGTCGTCAAGGAAGAACTCGCCCAGACCCTGGCGGAACAGACCGGCGTGGTCGCTGCCGCAGGCATTGAGCTTGTGCACCACGCGCCAGCGGCCCGGCACCTCGCCCACGGGCGCGGCCTCGCGCAGCGCAAAACCCAGATGCGACCAGCGCAGCCCATATTTGGAGAGGTCCTGCCCGGCGCGGCCCAGCAGCACAGCTTCAGCGCCGCTGGCGTCCAGCGCGCGGGCGGTGCGCTCGGCCAGGGCCATGCTTTGCGCCACGCGCTCAGGGCGCGGCGGCTGGGGGGCATCGCAGTTGCGGCCGGCCTGTGCGGCACCGGCCGCCAGCAGGGCGATGAGGCAGAGCATGCGCCTCATGGCCGGATCACCTCATGGTGCAGCAGGGCCTGCCCGATGGCATTGGGCACGAAGGCGATCACCTGGCCGGCGGTGGACAGCACATAGCCGGTGGACAGGGCGGTGACCACGACGGCCGCACCGACGGCATGGGCCGAGGCATGCGCCGCCCGCCCGGCCACCTTCAGGCTGATGCGCACGCCATCGCTGGCGCGCTCCAGCACCCAGACGGTGCCGGCGGCGCTGGCCTCCACCGCCACCACGGTGAGCACCATGCCGGCCGAGAGCGTCAGGGCCAACGGCGCGGCGGAAATGGCCACCGGCAGCAACGAGGCTTCGCTGAGGTCAGACAGATCACCATGGGCCTGTGCGGCGGGCAGGTGCAGGGCCAGGGCCAGGCTCAGGTTAAAGGTCAAGATGTTCAGGGCTTTCATGCGTCCTCCATCGAACGTTGGGTGCTGCGGCTGTGCAGCAGGCGGTCTTCATGCGCATCGCGCAGGGTCTTGGCCAGGGTGAAGGCCGAGGAGATCAGGAATAGCCAGCCCACCAGCAGGAAGGCGGCAAAGGCGGGCGGGATCTGCAGTTCCCACAGGCCCCAAGCGGTCAGGCCCATGGCGGCGCCAAAGCCGCCCCAGACCACCAGGCCCCAGGCCGGGGTTTCGGGCAGGCCGGCGTGCCGGTCGCGCACGAACTTGGCGAGCGCAAAGACGGTGCAGAGGCAGAACACATAGGCCATCACCAGAAAGGCGCGCTCAATCGGGCTGACCGGCAGATAGGCCAGGCCCGATCCGCACAACATCACGGCCACGCCGAAGGAGATCCAGACCTGGATCTGCCAGGCGCGGGTGTCGCGGGGGCGCTGCAGGGGGCGGGACATCGAGGGCTCCTGAGTTGAGGTGGCGCGATGGTGTCGAGGGGCTACGCGGCGGTCAAAGCCTTTGCCCTGGGTGGCCTGCATCCGGCCGCGAGGAATCGTGTGGCGATACTTCCGGCCATGTCGAGCACCCGCGATCTCATTGCCGCCCTGAAGGCCGAACTCAAGCTGGCCGGCATCACCTATGCCGAACTGGCGCAGCACCTTGATTTGGCCGAGAGCAGCGTCAAGCGCATGTTTGCGGCCGAGGGCGATCTGCCGCTGTCGCGCATCGATGCGGTGCTGCAGCTCTTGAAGATGGACTTCGCCGACCTGGCGCGGCGCGTGGCCGATGCGCAGCCGCTGCGCCGCGAGCTCAGCGAGGCCCAGGAGCAGGCCGTGGTGGGGGATGCCAAGCTGCTGTTGATGGCGATTTGCTGTCTCTCGCAATGGCCCTTCGAGCAGATTCTCGGTACTTATCGTTTTGATGAGGCCGAGGGCATTCGCTATCTGGCGCAGCTGGACCGGCTGGGCTTCATCGAGCTGCGGCCGCTGAACCGCTACCGGCTGTTGGTGGCCAAGACCTTCCGCTGGCGTCCGGGCGGACCGGTGATGCGCTTCTTCCGCGAGCGCGCGGTGGGCGAGTTCTTCGATGCCGACTTCGACGGCGAGGGCGAGAAGCTGCTGCTGGTGCATGGGCAGATCAGCCCGGCGCTGATCAGCGCCTTCAATGAACGCCTGGAGCGCGTGGCCCAGGACTTCGCCCAGCAGCATCTGGCCGACCAGCGCCTGCCGGCCGAGCAGAAGCGCCCCTACACCATGGTGATTGCCGTGCGCTCGTGGCTGTTCGGGCCCTTCGCGGCCTTGCGCCGCGATTCGTAGTTAGGGCCTGTTCACACTAATGGAAGCCAGCGCGTTGCCATCCAGAAAGGGCGCCAACGCGACGCGAAGCGAAGCTGGGGTTCATGCCTTGCAGGCCGCGCAGGGCCAGAGGCCCTGCTCTTTGTGAGGCAGCTCGGGCCCACAGGGCCCAAGCTGTCCACACAAAGCCCAGCGAGCTTCGCAACAAAGTGGGCGCCCTTGTCTGGTGGCAACCCTTTCGCGTGGCTTCGCTTGGTGTGAACAGGCCCTAGCCCAAGCGCCCTGGATTGAAGATCCCCTTGGGGTCGAACTCGCTCTTCAGGCGCGCGCGAATCTGCGCCTCGGCGCCCTGGGCCGGTGTGAAGGCCGGGGCGCTCTTGTCCAGTGCCGCGTAGAGCGTGGCGTGGCCGCCGGCGCGCTCGGCCAGTTCGCGCACGGCCTGCGCGGCCAGGGGCGTGACCAGCCAGCGCAGGGCGCCACCCCACTCGATCAGTTGTTCGCCCGGCACCTTGAGCACCGGCGTCGTGGGCGGCAGGCTCAGGCGCCAGATGGCCACGCCGCTGCCGGCCTGGATGGCGCGCACCGCGCCGGCGAAGAACTCGTCGCTCTGGTGCCGCAGCCCATTCCAGAAGCCCAGGGCCAGGTCGACGGGCAGGGCGTCGCCGCCCAGGCGCTTCGCGGCTGCGCGCACGCTGGCCTCCAGGCCCGAAAGGCGCAGCAGCAGACTGCCGTTCCACCAGGCGCTGGCGCTTAAGGGGAGCCCTTGCAGGGCCGCCTGGTTGGCGGCGTAGATCGCATCGTCCTGCGTGGCGTCGAAGCGCAGCGTGACCTGCGCCTGCGGGATGGGCATGAGCTTGAAGCTGGCTTCGGTGATGAGCCCCAGGGTCCCCATGGCGCCGCACATCGCGCGCGCCACGTCGAAGCCGGCGACGTTCTTCATCACCGTGCCGCCGAATTTCAGGAGTTCACCGCGGCCGTCGATCAGCGTCAGGCCCAACAGCGCATCGCGCACGCCGCCCCAATACGGGCGTGCCGGCCCGGCCAGGGCGGTGGCGATCAGCCCGCCCACGGTGCCCTCGCCGCCAAAGCGCGGCGGCTCGCAGCCCAGCTGCTGGCCCTGGCTGCCCAGCTGGGCCTCCAGCTCGCGCAGGGGCGTGCCCGCCCCCGCCGTCACATAGAGCTCGGCAGGTTCGTGCGCGCGCAGGCCGCACAGCGCGGGCTCGCGGCTCAACACCCAGGGCTGGCCCTGCGGCGCCTCGCCATAGAAGCGTTTGCTGCCGTGGCCCACCAGCTCCAGCGCCTGGCCCTGCGCGGCGGCGTCGCGCACGCGCGAGCGAAGAGAGTCCATGCCCATCAAAACCGTTCGAGTTCGGGGTGCGGCAGTTTGCCTTCTCGCACCCAGAGCTTGCCGCCCTCGGCGCAGCGGCGCAGTTCGGGAATGGCCTTGCCGGGGTTCAGGCGCCCGGCCGGGTCCCAGGCCTGCTTGAGGCCCTGGAAGCGCTCCAACTCGGCGCGGCTGAACTGCACGCACATGCTGGAGAGCTTCTCCACACCGACCCCATGCTCGCCGGTGATGCTGCCGCCCATGGCCACGGCGGTCTCCAGGATCTGCGCGCCAAAGCCCTCGGCGCGGCGCAGTTGTTCGGGGTCCTTGCCGTCGAACAGGATCAGGGGGTGCAGATTGCCATCGCCGGCATGGAAGACATTGGCGCAGCGCAGGCCCCACTGTGTCTGCATGGCCTCGATGGCCGCCAGCATCTCGGCCAGACGGGCGCGCGGGATGGAGGCGTCCATGCACAGGTAGTCGGGGCTCATGCGCCCGCTGGCCGGGAAGGCGTTCTTGCGGCCGCTCCAAAAGCGCGCGCGCTCGGCCTCGTCGCGGCTCTCTTCGATGCGGGTGGCGCCGCAGGCCTGCAGCACCGCGCGCATTTGTTCGATCTCGGCCGCCACGGTCTCGGGGGCGCCGTCGCTCTCGCACAGCAGCAGGGCGGCGGCCTCCAGGTCGTAGCCCGCGTGCACGAAGTCCTCGGCGGCCCGGGTCATGGCCTGGTCCATCATCTCCAGGCCGGCCGGGGTGAGCCCGCTGGCAATCAGCGCGCACACGGCCTGGGCGGCCTGGGTCACGGTGCCGAAGCTGGCCAGCAGGCAGCGCGCCTCGGGCGGCTTGGGGGTCAGGCGCACCAGCACTTCGCTGACCACGCACAGCAAACCCTCGCTGCCGATCGCAAGGGCCAGCAGGTCGGCCCCGGGGCTGTCGAGCGCGCCGGCCATGCTGCCCAGCTCGATGGGTTCGCCGGCGGCGGTGAAGCCACGCAGGCCCAGCACGTTGTGCAGGGTCAGGCCGTACTTCAGGCAATGCACGCCGCCCGCGTTTTCGGCCACATTGCCGCCGATGGTGCAGGCGATCTGGCTGCTGGGGTCGGGGGCGTAATAGAGGCCATGCGCCGCGGCCGCCTGGCTGATCGCCAGATTGCGCACACCGCATTGCACGCGGGCGGTGCGCGATGCCGGATCGAGGGCCAGGATGTGGTTGAGCCGTGCCAGGCTCAGCGTGATGCCTTGCGGGTGCGGCAGGGCCCCGCCCGAAAGACCGGTGCCGGCGCCACGCGGCACGATGGGCAGTTCGGCTTCGTGGCAGATGCGCAGCACCGCACCCAGTTGCTCTGCGTCAGCCGGAATGGCCACCGCCAGCGGGCGTGCGCGGTAGGCGCTCAGGCCATCGCATTCATAGGGCCCGAAGCCGCCAGCGCGCTCGATCAGGCCTTCGGGCCCGAGCAGCTTGCGCAGCGCCTGCAGCCCTTGCGGAGCGGCCACGCTCACGCGGCTTCGCAGAACAGGGCCAGCACGCCGGTGTAGCCGTGCAGTTGCTGGTGGGCGATCTCGCCCCCGGCAAAAAAGCCCACGGTGGGCAGGTCACCGAGCGCGCGGCGCAGGATCTGCGCCTCCGCATGGGGGGCGCCGAAATGCGGCCCGCCGCGCCCGGCGCAGCTGATGTAGAGCGCGGCGGCCGGGCGCTGGCCGGCGTCTTCGGCCTGGGCGCGCAGGCTGGTGGCCATGCGGGTCAGGTCGGCGCGGGTGGCCTCGACATCGCGCCGGCCCAGCGTCAGCCCCATGCCGGGCCGCACCTCTTCCGACAGCAGCAGGCCGCGCCGGCCGGGGTCCAAGCCCACCAGATGGCGCACGCGCACGGCCGCTTCGAAGCGACCGCCGCGGTCCAGGGTGGTGTCCTCGGGTTCGCTCAAGCCGGCCAGGGTGGCGCGCAGCACCGGCATCAGCTGGCCGGGCTGGTGCAGGTCCAGTCCCAGATCGGCCAGCAGGCGCGGCAGTGCCGGCTCGCCATCCAGGGCCAGCACCAGCGGGCCTTCACAGGCGGTGATGCGGCGCAGCGGCGCCACCGGCAGGCAGCCCTGGGTGACGCGCACGCTGAAGTTCAGCCCCGCGCGCAGACCCAGGCCCGAGAGCCCGCCGGCGTGCAGGGTGCCGCACAGCTGCAGCGGCTGGCTGCGCGAGGCCGCCAGGCCGCCGAACACGAAGCCGCTGCGGGTGCGCGCGGCCAGTTCGGGCAGCAGCTCGGCCAACTCCGGTGTACTGGGGTCGGCGTGCACCAGGGCGGCTTCGATGCCGTCCTCACGCCGCAAGGGGCGGCAGCCATCCCAAAGCTGCCATTGATCGGCCGGCCAATCGGTCAGCAGCAGGGCCAGGCCGGGCTCGTCGAGGTATTCCACGCCATCGGCCAGCACGCCCACGCTGGCCGCACCCACCCAGGCCACGCCGGGCAGCTCGGCCTGCAGCGCCCGCCACAGGGCCTCGCCCTGCGGGGCCAGGGCGTCGGTGAGATAGCAAAAGCCCAGAGTGGGTGTGCTGCCTTCGGGCCAGCGGGCTTGCAGGGAGGCCAGCGCCAGCGCGAGCGCCTGGTGGGCGTCCGGGTGGCTGGCGTGGCTGCTGACGCAGCGCATGGTGGTGTGACCCTTTGGTGTGACCTTTAGGTCCGGCGGGGCGCCGCGCGCTTGCGGGCTGCGGGTTTGGGCTTAGATGGGGCTGCGGGTTTGGGCGCTGCGGCCGCTTCCTGGCGCTGCGCACTCAGGGATTTGGCCATCGAGCCCGTGACCCCGCCCACCACCGCCTGCGGCACGGCGGCTGCTTTGCGCAGGGTGTCGCCGGCGGCGTCGATGCTTTGTTTGACCAGGCTGGTGGCCAGGCCCTTGGCGGCCTCGGTGGCGCTGTCCTTCATGGCGCCGGCGGCCACTTGGCTGAACTGCTGCGACAGCGCGTTCCACCATTGCAGAGGGTCTACCGCGGGGCTGTCCTTCTTGCTCGCCGCGCCCTGGGCCACCTTGGTGGCGCCCTTCACGGCGCCTTTCACGGCCGCCTTGGCCACCTTCTTGCCGACCTTGGCCGCCTGGGTCGCCGGCTCCAGCCCGGGCACGCCCGGGAAGGCCGGGATGTCGGGCGTGGGCACCTTCAGGGCCTCGCGCAGTTCGTGCAGCGGCACGTTCATGGTCTTGAGGGTGGACAGCGTCATGCGCTGCACCTCCAGGGCCTGGATGGTGGCGGCCAGCATGCGGGCGTTCTGTTCCAGCCAGAACTGCACGGTGCGCAGCTCTTCGATGCGCTTGCCCAATTCCTCAGGGTTGAGGGTGGGGGCCACCCATTGGCCGATGCCCGGTAGCGCGGTGCCGGCGTTTTTCACCAGACCCTGCAGAAATTCAAAACCGGGAACGAACTTGCTGAAGTTGGCGTCGGACATGGGCGCGGCACTCCACGGCGTGGGAATGGGCCATCCTACGACGAAGCACGTAGCCGTCCTTGGCTCGGGTCAAGCTCCAGCACATCGAAGGCGTCCATGGGCGTTTCGGGGTCGACGCCATAGCCCAGCACCGGCAGGATGCGGCGCTTGGGCATCTCGGCGCGCTCGATGCCGCGTCCATGGAATTGCAGGAACAGGCGCTGGAAGCGGCCATCGGACTCCAGGCGGGCCAGGCCTTCAGCCAGTGCCCGGTGCAGGGCGGGTTGGCGCGCGCTGACCCAGAAGTAGTCGTCCAGCGGGTAGGTGAGCGCGATGCGCGGCACCACCACGATCTCGGGCGGCACCAGCAGCGGGTGATCGACCTCGGCCCAGACCTCGTTCACGCCCCGGCTCATGTAGTCAAAGCGGCCCAGCGCCAGCATCTTGAACAGGCCGCTGTAGTCGCTGCCGGTCACCACCTGGAAGCCCAGGCGCTGCTGCAGGGGCAGGTCGCCCCAGTCGGCGCCGTAGCCCAGCCGGTATTGCTTCTTCAGGGTGCTGAGCTGGGTGATGGCCGCCAAACGCGGGGCCAGCCGGCGATGGGCCAGCAGCAGGCGCACGCCCAGCAGACCACGGCGGATCGGGCGGCGGATGGGCTGCAGGCCGTTGGGGTCGACATTGACCGTGGGCAGCAGGGCCACATCCAGATTGCCGTCCACCAACTCACGCGCGCGGCGGGTCTGCGTGAGGCCGGGCACCGTCACCAGTTCGTGGGCGAAGCCCGCGGCCTGCAGGGCCAGGCGCAGCAGCGCCAGTGCGTAGTCGAAGCGGTGGTCGTTGTCGTCCCGGCCCACCGCCATGCGGATCGTCAGGGGTTGCGCCCGCGCCGCGCCCCAGGCGGCGCCCAGCAGGCTGGCGCAGGCGGTGCGGCGGTTAGCGGGCATCACACCAGGGCCAGCAGACCCATCACGCCCAGGCCCAGAGCGGCCAGGGCATCGCCGGCGATCAGGCCGCCGCCGATCAGCGAGGTGGTGCTCATGTCGGAGGGCAGATCGCCCTCAGTACGTCGGCGGGACCCCAAGCTGTTCCAGAGGCTGGAGACCACCCCGCCGGCGCCAAACCACAGCGAGGTGGGCAGGTTGACGAAGCCCCCGAAGCTGAAGGCATAGGGGCTGGGCAGCACCAAGGCGTCGACGCAGAAATCGGTGGCGAAGCCAACGCGGCCGGCGGCCACAAAGGCCTGGTAGCGCGCGCGGCTCTTGAGCAGCTTGCGCGCCACCTCGATCAGCAGGCCGACCGTCACCCCCAGCACGATGGCGGCGGTCTGCGCCGGGTTGGGCTCGGACAGTCCGCGCAGCACGCCGACGAATTTGTAGGTCATGGCCGAGGCCCACTGAGCGGGCTGCTGCTCGGCGCTCATCACGGTCTGGTCCAGGCGCAGGATGGGGTAGGCCGCCATGAAGAGCTCGGCAATGCCCACCGCCAACAGGGCGCCCACCAGGATGCCGCCCACCTGGAAGCGGAACTGCAGCGCGCGGTTTGAGCCCAGGCGCCAGCCGGTGGAGCGGTCTTGCTGCATGTCGCAGCCGATGCTGGTGGCGATCAGCAGCACGGTGGCGGCCATCAGGCCCACCATCGGGTCGGTGAGGCCGGCCAGGCCGAACAGGATGACGCTCAGCACAAAGGCCGAGCTGATGGGGTTGCTGTCCGTCAGGCCCACCGAAATGCCGTTACCCATCACGAAGATCGCCACCAGGCCCAGGGCCAGCAACATCATCCACAGCGGGATGGCGAAGAACTGCGTGCCGCACAGCACCACGGCCAGGGCCCAGAAGCCGACGAAGGCGAGCAGGCGCGGCAGGCGGAAGGCCGGGCCGGTGGTTTCGGTGCCGGCGCCGGTGGTGACGGTGTTTGAGGGGGCGGGGTCCAGCCCACGCCAGCGGGCTACAGCTTGCCAAAGGATCAGGCTGATGTCGATCACCGTGGCGCCCAGGATCAAGCCGAGGGCGATCAGGAAGGCGATCTTGCGGAAGGGCTCACCTTCCTTGAGCCAGCCCATCTCCACGAAGGTGGGGGTCAAGGCCCAGAACAGCAGACCCGAGGTGACGGCCGGGATGGTGATGCGCGCGCCCACGATGAGGCCGGCGCCGAAGGTCGAGCAGCTCAGCTCGATGGCCCCCAGCACGCCGACCTTGGCTGCCGCCACGCCGCCCGAGATGCCGGCCGCGATGCCGCCGAACAGCCGTGCCACCGAGCGCTTGAGCAGGGCCGGGTCCGTCAGCGCCCGCAGGATGTTGGCCACCGCCAGGCCCGAGGGGTAGGTGAGCTTCATGCGCTCGACCAGGGTGGGCGTATAGAGCATGCCCACCCCCGCGCCCAGCATGCCGATGCACAGCATGTAGGCCACCAGCTGCCAGGTGGGCACGGGGGGCAGACCCATCCACACGCGCGCCTGCAGCAGGCAACTCATGGCCATCATGCCGGCCACGCTGGCCGCCATGGTCTGCATGTAGTTGGCGCCGTGGCGGCCCGAGGGCCCATAGCCCAGGGTGACGATGGAGCCCAGGATGCCGGCCATCACCTGGGCATTCACATAAAAGCCCAGCGAGAAGTTCATATAGGACGCCGCTAGGCCGCCCAGCGGACCCAGCACCAACATGCCCACCACCACCAGCAGCGTGTAGTAGCCGACGCTGCCCATCGGGGGCAGCCAGCCCCAGCGTCGTTCGTCCAGGGAGGAATTGGGGGCCAGGGCCGTCGCAGTCATCGCATCGGGTTCAAAAAAAGCAAGGGGCGTGAGTCTCGCGGTGTGACGGCTGCCACACCAGCGCATCTACCCGCAGGGGCGGGGGGCGGCCAGGGATAACCCCGAGCCGATAATCGCGGGCTTTTTCAGATTCGCCCGTCGCCCGGGCAGCACGCCCGTGACCGAACGCATCGAACAAGAAGTGCGCCGCCGCCGCACCTTCGCCATCATTTCCCACCCTGACGCGGGCAAGACCACGCTGACGGAAAAACTCTTGCTGTTCTCGGGCGCGATCCAGATCGCCGGTTCGGTGAAGGCGCGCAAGGCCGCCCGCCATGCCACGTCCGACTGGATGGAGATCGAAAAGCAGCGCGGCATCTCGGTGGCGTCTTCGGTGATGCAGATGGAGTACCGCGACTGCGTGATCAATCTGCTGGACACCCCGGGCCACCAGGACTTCAGCGAAGACACCTATCGCGTGCTGACCGCCGTGGACGCCGCGCTGATGGTGATCGACGCGGCCAACGGCGTGGAGCCGCAGACCCGCCGCCTGCTGCAGGTCTGCCGCGCACGCAACACGCCGATCCTGACCTTCGTCAACAAGATGGACCGCGAGGTCAAGGACCCGCTGGCCCTGATGGACGAGCTGGAGCAGGAGCTGGGCATGACGGTCTGCCCTTTCACCTGGCCGGTGGGCATGGGCAAGGCCTTTGGCGGGGTGATGGACCTGCGCGCCTCCACCATGCGCGTGTTCGCGCCCGGTGAGGACCGCGCCGGTGGCGACGAGGAGCTGATCACCGATCTGGACAACCCGGCGCACGAGGCCCGCTTCGGCATGGCCTGGGGCACGGCCCAGGGCGAGCTGGAACTGGTGCGCGAGGCCGCCACACCCTTCGAGCACAGCGAATTCCTGGCCGGCAAGCAGACGCCGATGTTCTTTGGTTCGGCCATCAACAACTTCGGCGTGCGCGAGGTGCTGGACGCGCTGGTGGAATTGGCCCCGCCCCCGGGCGAGCGCGCCAGCTTGCAGCGCGTGATCACCCCGACCGAGAAGAAGTTCAGCGGCGTGGTGTTCAAGATCCAGGCCAATATGGACCCGGCGCACCGCGACCGCATCGCCTTCGTGCGCGTGGCCAGCGGCCACTTCGAGCGCGGCATGAAGTTGAAGGTGACGCGCACCGGCAAGGACTTCCGCCCCAACACCGTGGTGAGCTTCTTGAGCCAGCGGCGCGAACTGCTGGAAGAGGCCTTTGGTGGCGACATCATCGGTATTCCCAACCATGGTGTGCTGCACCTGGGCGACACGCTGACCGAGGGCGAACCGCTGCAGTTCACCGGCCTGCCCTTCTTTGCGCCGGAAATGTTCCGCAACGTTGAAGTGGCCGACCCGCTGAAGACCAAGCAGTTGCGTGCCGGCCTGACCCAGCTGGGTGAAGAGGGCGCGATCCAGGTCTTCCGCCCCTTGGCCGGCTCGGTGCTGATGCTGGGTGCCGTGGGCCAGCTGCAGTTCGAGGTGGTGGCGCACCGCCTGGAGCATGAGTACGGCGTGAAGGCGCGCATCCAACCCTGCCGCTTCCAGGTGGCGCGCTGGGTCACGGCCGACGACGAGAACGAGCTCAAGCGCTTCATCGCCGCGAACGACCATCGCATGGCGCTGGACGCCGTGGACGCGCCCACCATCCTGGTGGAGTACGCGCCCGAGCTGCGCGCCATCCAGGAGAACTGGCCCAAGATCCACTTCCATGCGCTGCGCGAGCACGCCGGCCTGGTGTTCCAGAAGCGAATGGATGGCTGAGGCCGGAGCGAGCGAAGCCCTGAGGGCTTCGCGACCCCGGCCGAAGGACTGCGCCCGTCGCGCGGGCGCAGGCTGGAGAGCTGGTTGAAGGGATGCAGCTGCGAAGCCCTGAGGGCTTCGCGACCCCGGCCGAAGGACTGCGCCCGTCGCGCGGGCGCAGGCTGGAGAGCTGGTTGAAGAGATGCAGCTGCGAAGCCCTGAGGGCTTCACGACCCCGGCCGAAGGACTGCGCCCGTCTCGGCCAGAGGCCTCGTCCTTCGTGAGGCGAAAACAGCCCACCGGGCTGTTTTCGTCCGCACTCAGTCGCGCGGGCGCAGGTTGGAGAGCTGGTTGATGACGGAGTGAGCCCGTCTGTCGGCCCCTGCGACCCCTGAGTCGAGCGACAGGGCAATGCATCGCATTGGTGGCGCAACTGCCTGAGTCGTGGCGCTATGGTGGCGCTGTCACTCAACAGGAGCCCAACATGTTTGCCGAACATCTCGACCGCCTTGCCGCCCTGCACAGCCAAGGCAAGCTCAGCGACGAGGAATACCAGCGCGCCAAGGAGCGGGTGCTGGGCGGTGAACCCAAGCCGGCAGCGGCCGCCAGCGGCGCCGCACCGCTGAATGCCGCCATCAACCAACTGCGTCGCAGCCGCGAGGATCGCTGGATCGGCGGCGTCTGCGCCGGCATCGGCCGCATCACCGGACTGGAGGCCTGGATCTGGCGCCTGCTCTTCACGCTGATGCTGCTGTGTGGCGGTACTGGCTTGGTGGCTTATCTGCTGATGTGGATCTTTGTGCCTTCGGAGTGAGTCGGGCAGGCGCCATACTGGCGCCATGTCCGCCCCCACCGACTTGGCACGTGCCGATCAGCTCGGGTTCGAGCAGTTCGTGCACTCCCTGGCCCAACACTTGCGCCACACGCCCTTTGGTTGGGCCCTGGTGCTGGGTTTGAGTTGGGGGCAGGCACCACTGGGGCCTTTGCTGCTGTGGCTGGGTGTGTTTGCACTCGTGTGGTTGCCCAGCCTGTGGTTTATCTGGCGCTGCGGCAAGCGCGGGCCGGTGCTGGCGCAGGATCGCGGCGTTGTCTATGCCGTGGCGGCCCTGGATGGATTGGGCTGGGGCGTCGTGGTCTGGGTGTTGGCGGGATTGAGCCCGGTGCTGGACAGCTGGGTCTTGGCCCTGTTGTGCGGGTTGGCGGCTTTGAGCGCCGTGGTCTATCTCACTCAGTTGCAGGCCTTTCGCCTCTACCTCGGGGCCATGGGACTGGGCCTGTTGGCCTGTGTGCTGATCCGCCAGGTTCCCGACTGGCGCCTGGCCATTGCGTTCGGGGTTTTCGCCTTGCTGCTGCTGCGCCTGCTGCAACCCGTTTCGGCGCGTTTGGAGCAGGGGCGGCTGCACGAGATCGGCAATGAAAGCCTGGCCGCACGTCTGAGCGATTCGCTGGCCCGCAAGGAAGTGGAGGCCGCGACGGATGCGCTCACCGGCTTGCTCAATCGACGCAGCCTGGATGCTTTGTTGCAGGCGGGCCTCAGCGGCCCGGTGCCGCGCCAGATGGCGCTGTTGATGCTGGACATCGACCATTTCAAACAAATCAACGACCGGCATGGCCATGCCTGCGGGGATGCGGCGCTGCGCGCCTTTGCCGATCGGGTGCGGGCCCAGCTGCGCGATGGTGACCACTGCGCCCGTTACGGTGGCGAGGAATTCGTGGTGCTGCTTCCGGGGGCCAGTCGCGAGCGGGCCGTGGAAATTGCCGAGCGTCTGCGCCTGGCGGTTCAGGGGCAGCCCTTGCTGAGCCAGCCCTTGGTGGACAACACGGTTTCGATCGGGGTGAGCGTGGTGGCGCCCATGGATCAACCGGCTCATTTGTTGGAGCGGGCCGACGCCGCCCTTTACCGTGCCAAGAGCGAGGGGCGGAACCGCGTTTGCGTGGCTTGATGAGCGGGTGTTGCGCCCGCGCAAGGTCGATGCAGCCGGTTCGCGCATGATGGCGACATGAAACGCTGGCTCTGGCTCATCGCCCCCTTCTTCGTCCTGATCCTTGGCATTGCCTGGTGGCAACGCCCGCAGCCGGTGCAGATGGTGCAGCCCAGCCGCGGTGAGGCCATCGATGCGGTATTTGCCAGCGGCGCCATCGAGCCCCAGGCCCAGCTGCCGGTGGCGCCGCGTGTGAGCGCCCGTCTGCTGGAGCTGCGCGCCGACGAGGGTCAGCGCGTTCGCAAAGGTGAGTTGCTGGCCCGCCTGGAAACGGCCGAGAACGACGCCGCGCTGCAGGAACTGGCCGCGCGCGAACGTCAGGCCGAGCTGGCGCTGGAGCGTGCCCAGACCCTGGTGCGCCAGGGCTTTGTGGCTGCCAGCGAGCAAGACCGCGCCCGCGCCGAACGGGACGCCGTGCGTGCGCAAGGGGCGCGCCTGCGGGCGCAGCGGGGCTATGCCCTGCTCACCGCACCCGCAGACGGCGAGGTGCTGCGCCGCGATGGCGAGGTCGGCCAGTTCATTCCCGCCGGGCAGGCCCTGTTCGTGTTGGGCGATGCCGCTCGCTTGCGGGTGAGTGCCGAGGTCGACGAAGAAGATATCGCCCGTGTGCGTCCCGGTCAGCCCGTGGTGTTGCGCGCGGCGGCCCTGGGAGCGGCGGTGTTTGACGGCGTGGTGGAGGCCATCACGCCGCGCGGCGATCCGGTGGCGCGCAGCTACCGGGTGCGGATTCAATTGCCGCAGCCGCCTGCGGGCCTGCGCGTGGGCATGACGGTGGACGCCAACATCATCCTGGCGCGGCGCAGCCAGGCCCTGCTGCTGCCCAGCACTGCGGTGCATGCCGGGCAGGTCTGGATCCTCCAGGGCGGGCGGGCCAAGGCGCAGAAGGTGGTCACCGGCACCCAAGGGAATGGCCGCGTTGAGGTTCTGAGTGGACTGGCGCTTGACGCCCGGGTGGTGCTGCAGGCCGAAGGCGTGAAGGAAGGCCAGCGCCTGCGCGCACTGCCCTGATGCACTGCACATGAGCGTCATCCTCAAGGTTGCCTATGCCCACCTGGTGGGGCGCAAGCGCCAGACCTTTGTGGCCTTGGGTGGCGTGACCCTGGGGGTGGCCTTCTTCCTGGCGGTTTCGGCCCTGATGCGCGGGTCGGAGAGTGATTTCCTGAAACGACTGGTGGACAACGCGCCGCACATCACCGTCTATGACGAGGTGCGTCACCCCGAGGCCCAGCCGGCCGCCTTGCGCTGGCCCGATGCAGCCTTGCAGCTACCGCGTGTGAAGCCACAACGCGAGACTCGGGGCATTCGCGGCTGGCCACAGCGGGTGCAGGCCCTGGCAGCCCGCCCCGGGGTGCGGGTGGCCCCGGTGCTGGCCGGTGCTGTGGTGCTGAGCTTTGCCGGCCGGGTGCAGGGCTTGCAGCTCTCGGGCATCCAGCCCCAAGCCATGAAGGGGGTCTCGACCATCGAGGACAAGATGGTCGAGGGCAGCCTGGACAGCCTGGAGTCCGATCCCAACGGCATCGTGCTGGGGGCGGCGTTGATGCAGCAGTTCCAGCTGCGCCGGGGTGGCACGGTCAGTGTGGTCAGTGCCAATGGCGCCAGTCGCACGCTCAAGATCGTGGGCGTGTTTCGCACCGGCAACCAGGGCTACGACGAAGGCCAGGCCTTTGTGAAGCTGGAGCGCGCGCAAAGCCTGCTGGGCCGCGAGAACCGCGCCAACCGCCTGATCCTGCAACTGGACGACCCCCAGGCCGCCGCCACCTTGGCGCCGCAGATCGAACGCGAGGGCGGCTACAAGGCGGTGAGCTGGACCGAGGCCAGCCAGGACATCCTGGCCCTGCTGGTGATCCGCAACCTCATCATGTACACGGTGGTCTCGGCCATCCTCGTGGTGGCCTCGCTGGGCATCTACAACACCCTTTCGACCGTGGCCCTGGAGAAGACACGCGACATCGCCATCCTCAAGAGCATGGGTTTCCATGCGCGCGAACTGCAGCACATCTTTCTCCTGCAGGGCTTGGCCGTGGGGGTGGTGGGCAGCGTGCTGGGTCTGGGCCTGGGGGCGCTGCTGATGCAAGGGCTGGCGCAGATCCAGGTCAAGCCACCCGGCGCGCTGGAGGCCTCGAACATGCCGCTGTATTGGGGCGTGGAGCAGTTTGCGCTGGCGGCTGGCTTTGCCTTGCTTTCCGCCCTGGCGGCGGCCTGGCTGCCGGCGCGCAAGGCGGCAAACCTGCACCCCGTGGACATCCTGCGAGGGGCCGCATGAGCGAAGCAAGCCCCCAGTCTCCGGCCGTTCCGGCCTCCGCAACCCCCCAAGGTGGGCTGAGCCTAGACGGAGTGAGCCCTGAGGGCTCAGGCCGCTTGGCGAAGGACGTGAGCTCTGCGAACGGCGCGCGCGGCTTGGGACGGCCCGGCGCCGCGCTTCTGCTTGAAGCCGAAGGCCTGACGCGCACCCTCCCCGGTGAAGTGCCCGTCACCTTGGTGGCCGACATTGACTTGCAGATCGCGCGCGGTGAGTTCGTCTCCATCGTCGGCCCCTCGGGCTCAGGCAAGAGCTCGTTGCTCTACCTGCTGGGTCTGCTCGATCGGCCGACCTCAGGGCGCTTGGTGCTGGACGGCGTGGATACGGCGGGCTTCAGCGAAGACCAACTCGCCGACACCCGTCTGGCCAAACTGGGTTTCGTGTTCCAGTTTCACTTCCTGTTGCCGGAGTTCAGCCTGTTGGACAACGTGGCCCTGCCGATGCGCCGGCTGGCGCGCCTGAGCGAGGCGGCAATCCAGGCGCGCGCGCTGGCGCTGCTGGATCAGCTCGGGCTCAAGGGGCACGAGCACAAGCAGCCGCACAAGATTTCTGGCGGACAACGCCAGCGCGTGGCCTTGGCGCGCGCGCTGGCCAACGAGCCCTTGCTCATCCTGGCCGATGAGCCCACGGGCAATCTGGACAGTGCGTCCAGTCAAAACGTGCGCAGCATCCTGCGCGAGCTCTGCAGCCAGAACCAGACCACGGTGATCACCGTCACGCACGACAGCAGCTTCGCCGCCGCCGCCGACCGCGCGATCACCCTGGTGGATGGGCGGCTGCAGCCCTGATTCAGGGGCGGCTGTAGTTCACTGGCAACCACTCGTAGGCCTTGCCATCGGCGCGCAGCTTGCCGATGCCGGGGAAGCTGATGTGGGTGACCCCCACGTAGTAGCCGCCCTTGGCGGCGTCCTTGTACTGGGCGTCGCGCTGCGGGTAGGCGGTCTTGGGGTCGCTGTCGAACTGGATGGTGACTTCGGGGTGGGCGAATTGCACGGCCGCCACGTGCATCAGATCGCCCCAGAACACCATCTTGTCGGCGCCGCTTTCGGCCACATAGATGGTGTGGCCCGGGGTGTGGCCGTAGGTGGGCACGGCGCGCAGGCCCTTGACCAGCTCGGTGGCGCCGTCAAAGGGCTTGAAACGGCCGGCCTCCAGATAGGGCTTCATCACGCGCTTGGCGTTGGCCATGCCACCGCGCGCGCCCTCGGGTGCGGCGGCCTCGTCGCCCAGCCAGAAGCCGCTCTCGCGCTGGTCGGCGCGCACGATGGCATTGGGGAACACGGCCTTGCCGTCCTTGTCGGTCAGGCCATTGATGTGGTCGCCGTGGAAGTGGGTGATGTAGACCTCGTCGACCTGCTCCGGCTGATAGCCGCTGGCGCGCAGATGGGTGAGCATCAGGCCAATGCTGGCATTGGTGTTGTTGTAGCCGGTGTCGATCAAGACCAGCTTCTCGCCGGTGTGCACCAGGTAGGCGTTGACCGAGGTGTCCAGCGGCAGGCCCAGGTAGTGATGCTGCAGGCGGCGCGCCACCAGGGTGGGGTCGGGGGTCTGCAGCAGCTTGTCCACCGGCAGCTTGAAGATGCCGTCGTTCAGTGCCGTGACCTCGAAGCTGCCGAGCTTCATGCGGAACCAACCCGGTGCCTGCCCGCCCGCTTGGGGTGGCGCGGCCTGGGCGAGGAAAGAGGTGGCCAGCAGGGCGGCGAGGGCGAGGCGCTTCATGGGGGTGCTCCGAATGAATGGAGGGCGCAGCTTAACCACGGTGACGCGCAGGAAAGGTCGGCGCGCCGACAATGGCCCCATGTCTGCAAGCCCCAAACAACGCATCGTCGTCGGCCTGTCCGGTGGCGTGGATTCCGCCGTCTCGGCCGCCCTGCTTCATCGCGCAGGTCACGAGGTGGTGGGCATCTTCATGAAGAACTGGGAAGACGATGACGACAGTGAGTACTGCTCGTCCAACGTCGACTTCGTGGATGCCGCCGCCGTGGCGGAGGTGATCGGCATCGAGATCGAGCATGTGAATTTCGCCGCCGAGTACAAGGACCGCGTGTTCGCCAGCTTCCTGACCGAGTACCAGGCCGGGCGCACTCCAAACCCGGACATCCTGTGCAACGCCGAGATCAAGTTCAAGTCCTTTCTCGACCATGCGATGCGGCTGGGCGCCGATGCCATTGCCACCGGGCACTATGCGCGCCGCCGGGTTCTGCCTTCGGGTGAGTCACAGCTCTTGAAGGGCCTGGATCCATTGAAGGACCAGAGCTATTTCCTGCATCGCCTGACGCAAGCCCAGCTCAGCAAGGTCTTGTTCCCGGTGGGTGAGTTGCCCAAGACCGAGGTGCGCCGGCTGGCCGCCGAGTGGGGTCTGCCCAACGCCAAAAAGAAGGACAGCACCGGCATCTGCTTCATCGGCGAACGGCCCTTCCGCGAGTTTCTGAACCGCTATCTGAGTCATGAGCCCGGCGACATCGTCGATGAGCGTGGCCGCAAGCTGGGCCGGCATGTGGGCCTGTCCTTCTACACCTTGGGTCAGCGCCAGGGCCTGGGGATTGGCGGCGTGAAAGAAAAGGGCGCACCGCGGGGCGGGGGCGAGCACGAACCCTGGTTCGTGGCGCGCAAGGACCTGGAGCGCAACCGACTGGTGGTGGTGCAGGGGCATGGGCATGCCTTGCTGCAAAGCCCGGCCCTGGAAGCGGCCGATTGCAGCTGGATCAGTGGCAGTGCGCCGCCTGCCGGCCCCTATGGCGCCAAGACCCGCTATCGCCAGGGCGACGCCGCATGCACCCTGGCGGCGACGGAGCAGGGCATCGCGCTGGCCTTCGAGCAACCCCAATGGGCCGTCACACCGGGTCAGAGCGCGGTGCTGTATGACGGCGAGGTCTGCCTGGGCGGTGGTGTGATTGCCAGCGCTAGCCTCATTACCCCCACGTCGCCTGCGCAGTGACGAAAGACAGCTGCGCCGTCAGCCGCTAGCCTCGCGCTCTTTTCGCCTGCCCCCTTCGTCTGTCCCCTTCGTGAGCCCCGCGCCCCGCCGTTCCTGGATCGACCGCCTGACCGAGCCCGCGCTCGCCCTGCGCGTGGCGGCCCTGGCCATCTGCGTGCTGGAGTTGGGCTCGGCCTTTGCCACCTTGGCGGGGGCGAACACCGAGCCCTATGACGGCCTGATCGCCCAGGCCTGGGGGGCGCTGGGCGGTGCGCCGCGCAACCCCACGCCGCTGCTGCTCTCCCTGCTGCTGCTGGGCGCCTTCGGCTGGTTGTTGTGGCGTCTGGCGCGGCCCCAGCACATCGACAACCCGCCGCGCCATGCCCTGCGCTGGCTAATGCTGTTGGATGCGCTGGCCTTTGCGGTCACACCAGGATTGCCCTTCTTGGTGACGGCCATGGCGGCGGTGCTGCTGCAGGCCCGCCCGGCCTTGTTGTTTGCCGTCGCCCAGGTCGGCCTGGCGCTGGCCAACTACCTGTGGCTGCCCAATGCCGGGCAACGCATGGAGCAGCTGCACCAAGGCATGGTCTATGGATTGACGGTGACGGCCATGGCCATGCTGGCCCTGCACGGACTGGCCTTCGGTTTGGGGCGGCTGACGGCCGCCCAGGCCGACAAGCGCCGATGGCTGCAGGCCATGCTGGCCGAGCGCCTGTCGGCCGAGCAATTGCACGATGAGCAATTGCGCTACAGCGAGCGCCTGGTGATTGCGCGCGAGCTGCACGATCTGATGGGCCACCATCTGGCGGCCTTGAACCTGCAGCTGCAGTTGGGCGAGGCCTTGGCCGCGCGCGGTGACGCCGCCGGGGCCACACCGGCCCTGGGCAAGGCACGCATGGTGGCGCAGCAGCTGCTGGCCGATGTGCGCGCCGCCGTGAGCGCCCAGCGTGAGCAGCCGCGCATTGACCTACAGGCCGCGCTGCAGGCCTTGGCCGCTGGCATTGAACAGCCGCGCATTGCGCTTGATTTGCAGCGCGAGGCGGTGCAGAACCTGGGGCCGCGCTGCGCCCACGCGCTGCTGCGCTGTGTGCAAGAGGCGGTGACCAATAGCGTGCGCCATGCGCGTGCGCGCAGCATCACCATCACCCTGCGCCTGCTGGCCGATGATGCAGGGCGCGAGCAGGTGCAGGTTCGCGTGGCCGATGACGGCGTGGGCGCGCCCAAGCTGGAGCCCGGCAATGGCCTGAGCGGCATGCGCGAGCGCGTCGAGGAATTGGGGGGCAGCCTGGCGGTGCTGCGCCAGCACCCTGGGTTTGAGTTGGAACTGCGCATCCCGCGCCACATGGAGCTTTGAAGGAGCTGGGAATCAAGATGAGCGAACCGATCCGTGTCCTGCTGGTCGAGGACCAACAACTGGTGCGCGAGGGGCTGAAGGGCCTGCTGGCGCTGTGCGGCGACATCGAGCTGGTGGGCGAGGCCGAGGATGGCGCCAAGGCGCTGGAGTTGGTGCCCACGCTGATGCCCGATGTGATCCTGAGCGACATGCGCATGCCGCGTCTGGACGGTATCGGTCTGCTGCGTGCCCTGGCCGCCCGCGCGCTGGCCGTGCCGGTGCTGCTGCTCACCACCTTCGATGACCGCGAGGCCTTTGACGAGGCGGTGGGCGCGGGCGCCAAGGGCTTTTTGCTCAAGGCCATCAGCGTCGACACCCTGGCCCAGGCCCTGCGCGATGTGGCCGCCGGCGGCACCGCATTGCGCCCGGGCCTGACCGAACGCGCCACCCGCCCCGGCGCCACCGAGCGCGCCTTTGAGGGCCTGCCCGACCCCGAACCGCTTTCCCCTAAGGAACTACAGGTGCTGCGTCTGGTGGCCAGCGGCCGCTCCAACACCGAGATTGCCGGCCTGCTGGGCAATAGCGAGGGTGTGATCAAGAACCACTGCTCGTCCATCTTCGCCAAGATGGGCGTGCGCGATCGCACCCAGGCGGTGCTGCGGGCCATCGATCTGGGCTGGATCTAAGCCCTTAAGCGCATAAAAAAACGCCCGGCAAGCCGGGCGTTTTGCTTGGGAAGAGCGTTGATCAGCTGATCGTCACCGTGGCGCTGTTGACCGGCACGGTGGCCGTCACGGTGCTGGCCACGGGCGTGCCCGGGGCAGCCCCGCCGCTCAGGCGGTTGAGCTTCTTGAACTGGCACACCAGCTCGGTCTTGCTCAGGCTCACCACCGCATAGCCCTGGGCATCGCTGTCCACGTGCTTGATCCAGGGGTTGTTGTTGGCCGGCGGCTGGCCCTGGGCATTGGCGAAGGGGTTCAGGAAGGGGCGCACCGCGCTGGCGGGCACCGCAGCCGCCGGAATGCCCATGGCGGTGGCGATCTTCTGCGCGATCAGGCCATACAGCGTGGTGGCCGCCGTGGAGCGACCCACCATCGACAGGATGACGCCCGACACCACCGTGCCCATTGCACCGGACTGGGTCTCGTCAAAGGTGTTGACCGTCGCGGTCGACAGCCCCGGCGTCGGCGCGAAGGCCGCGGCCGGCACCATGCCGGCCTGAATGGCCGCGCCCACGGCAGCCTGGATGGCCGCTGTGTTGCTAAGGTTGGTCACCCCCGAGGCCAGCGCAATGGCCGCGCTCAGCATCTGGATGGCAATGCCCTCGGCCTCGGCCTCGCTGGTGGCCACCAGGGGTTTGATCTTCGAGAACGCCGGGCTGGAGGCCGCCTCCAGGAAGTAGCTGAAGTTGGAGTTGCTGGACAGGCCGGCGGTCACCAGGTCCACCATCGCGGGCACGGGGGTGGTGGCGTTGTAGTCGGCCATCACCTGACCGGCATAGAAGGCGTGGATGTCGCCGGTGACGGCCACCACGTTCTTGATGCCGCGCGTCAGCAGCTGGCCCATCAGGAATTGGCGCTCCTTGTTGAAGCCGTCCCACTGGTCCGCGTTCAGGATGAACTTGGTGTTGAAGGGCGCGGTGACGCCCGGCAATTTGGAGGCGTCCACCGCCATCTTCAGCAGTGAGACCTCATTGCCCCAGATCTTCCACAGCGAGGTGGAGCTGGCCAGGGTCTGCACCCACCATTGGCGCTGGGTGCCGCCCAGCACGCTGACCAGGGCCAGCGGGTCGGGCAGGGCCGCGCCAGCGGCGAGCTTCTGGCCCTCGACGGTCGTCAGCGTGGCCTCGGGCACCATGTAGCGTGAACCGATGCTGCCCACCGGCGTGGTGGTGCCAGGCAGCGGGGCGGCCTCCGGGATGATGTGGTCGGCGCGGTAGAGGCGCTGGTCCGTCATCACCAGGTGCATCAGCTGTCCGAACTTCAGATCGCGGTAGATGCGGATGTTGGCGAAGCCCTGGGCCGGGTCCTGGGTGTAGACGATGTCGGCCGGCATGTACTCGAACCAGGCCTGGCTGGCCGACAGGCGGCGCGCGGTCTGCTGGGTGTTGTTGGCCGTGCCGGTGGCGGCGTCAAACGTGCCGTTGTCGTAGGTGCTGCGGTCGCCCCAGCAGTCGTCGCTGAACTCGTGGTCGTCCCACACCGCGACAAAGGCATAGCGCTCGTGCAGGTTCTGCAGGCGGGCGTCGGTGCGGTACTTCTTGTAGAGGTAGCGGTAGTCGGCCGTGGTGGTGGCGTACTTGGCGCTGGCGTTGCCCGGCTTGGCCGTGCCATTGGGCAGCACCAGGGCATCGTGGGTGGCTTCCACCGCGCCGGTCTGGAAGGCCTCACCCACGGTCTCGTAGATGTAGTCGCCCAGGTGGACGATGAAGTCCAGATTCGGCTCGTTGGCCAGGGCCGTCATGCCGGCCCAGTGGTTCACGCTCCAGTCCTGGCAGGACACGAAGGCGAACTTCAGATTGCTGTTGTCGGCCGTGGCGGCCGGAGCGGTCTTGAAGCGGCCCACCTTGGAGCGGTTGTCGCCCGCCGTGAACTGGTAGTAGTAGACCGTGCTGGGCTGCAGACCGGTGATGCGGTGGCGCAGGGTGTGGTCGTAATACGCGAACACGGGCACATCGGCCTCGGCGGCCAGGGTGCCACTCAGTGCCGTGGTGCTGCCGATGGCGGCGGCATTGCCGGCGTCACTGCTGATGCGCAGCTTGACGCTGAAGTTGCCGTCGGCCACGCTGGCCACATCGCCGGCGCTGCCGGGCACCACACGCGACCACAGCACGATGCCATCGGGCTTGGGGTCGCCCGAGGCCACGGACTGCGGGAACTTGAAAGCGCCGGTGGCGGCCGGCGTTTGCGGCAGCGGCGTGCTGGTGCCGGGGAACACCGGCGGCAGCGGCGGTGCCGGCGGGGTGGGTTGCACTGGCGTGCCGGCGTCACCGCCGCCACAGGCGGTCAGGCTGAAGGCGGCGGAGGCGGAAATCAGGGCACCGGCTTGGGCGGTGCTGCGGCGAAGAAAACTGCGGCGGTCCATGCGGGGCCTCCTTAGAACTTGTGATTGATTTGCATGCCGAAGATCACGGCGCGGCTGGCGTAGTTGCCGCGCACATGGGCCAGGCTGCAGTTGCAGGGGGTCTCGCCTTCGGCGTCGTCCACGATGTCCATCGCGGCGTCCTTTACCTTCAGGTAGGTCAGCGCCAGGTCCAGGGTGGTGGCGGGAGCCAGGTTCAGATTGGCGCCGAGCGCGAAGGTCTGGCGATGCGCATCGGGCAGCGAGGGGCTGCGGGTGCGCGAAGGCACAGGCGAGCGGTCATTGGCAAAGCCCGCGCGCAGCATCACATCCTTGCCCGCCTGCCAGTTCACACCGGCCGAGACGCGCCAGGTGTTCTTCCAGTGTTCCGGCGTGATGGAATCCGGGGTGGTGTTGTGGAAGTCGATGCGCAGGGTCTCCAGGCGCGACTGCTTGACCCAGGTGGCATCGGCCATCACGGCCACCGTGGGCGTGAGCTGGTGGAAGCCGTGGATGGACAGCGACTCGGGCGTCTTGATGGCGACGCTGGCGGCGGAGTCGTTGTGGTCCAGGGCCGACAGACCGTTGTAGGGCGCGGCCGTGATGGCGGCCAGCACCGAGGCCGGCAGCGTGGTGGGCTGGGTCCAGTCGCCCGTGCCCTTGAGCACCTGCTTGACGGCCGAGCGGTAGCTCATGCCAAAGCGGGTGTTCTTGTCCAGGTCCCACAGCAGGGCCAGGTTGAAGCCAAAGCCCCAGTCCTTGCCCTCGATGGCCACCGAGCCGTCATATTGGGGGTCGCCAAAGATCTGGGCCGCCATCTGGCGCATCTGCAGGGCCAGAGCCGGCGAGCCGCCCGCCTCGACCTGCGCAGCCGCTGCCAACAGGCCGCGGGCATAGGCCGAGCTATAGGGCACGGCGCGCTTGAGCTTGCCTTCCATATGCTGCAGATTCAGGCCGCCGGCCACTGACAGGTTGTCGCTGATCTTGAAGGCCAGATTGGGGTTGAGCGAGATCGACTTCAGCTCCACGTTCCCGAGGTTGTAGCGGCCGCCCCAGGTCATGCCGTAATCCAGCTTGGCGCCGAAGGGCACGAACACGCCCATGCCGGCCACCATGCGGTCGCTGAGCGCATAGCTCAGATACATATGCGGCACATAGGCGGTGTCGGCCGGCGAAGACGTGTCACCCGCGGCGGAAATCGCGCGCGGCTGCAGGCCGGTGCCGGGCGCCGTCAGCGTGGAGCCGGCGTCGGTGAAGCGCACCTTGGGGTCGATGATGTCCAGCACGCCCGAGACCTGCAGGCCCTTGAGGCGCGTGAGCGCCGCCGGATTGGCGAACAAGCTGCTGGCATCGGCGCCCTCGGCACCGTTGGAGTTGGCGGTGCCCTCAGCGGCCGCGCTCTGCGTACCGAAGCGGTAACCCGAGGCTTGGGCCCCGAGGGCCAGCAGGGCCAGTGACAGGCCCATGGCCAGAGGGCGCAGCCCCTGGAACGAGAGGGGGGTGGGACAGGTTTTCATCGTTGTGATCTCCGGTAATCGCAGGCAACCAGGGCCGCCGATTGTGCAAACGCTTTGTTAAGGCGTCCGCTCTACCTTTGATCAGGAAAACCCTTGGGCAGGATCTATTGCCCCTTGAAGAGCCCCTGGAACTGCCGCGACACCGGCAGCTTCTCGCTGCGTCCCTTCAAGCTGAGCTGCATATTGTTCTCATCGATGCGTAGCGCGCTCTGCACGGCCCGGCTGTTGACGAGCACCGAGCGGTGGATCTGCCAGAACAGGTCCGGATCCAGGCTGGCGATCAGCTCTTTGAGCGGGGTGCGGATCAGGGCTTCGCTGTCGGCCGTGACCACGCGGGTGTAGCGAGCGTCGCTCTCGAAGTAGATGACGTCCTCGGGCGCGATCAGGCGCACCTCCTTGCCCACGCTGGCCTGGATGGGGCGCATGACGCTGCGGCGCGGCAGCAATTGCTGCAGTAGGGCCTGGAGATCGGCTGGGGCGCTAGCCGGCGTGCTGGCGGGTTGTAGGCGACGTTGCTGCAGCCGGGTGATGGTGCGCGCAAGGCGTTCCCCATCCAGGGGCTTGACCAGATAGTCCAGTGCGCCAGCCTCGAAGGCCGCCAGCGCGTGGTCGTTGTAGGCGGTGACGAACACGATCTGCGGCGGGCTCTGCAATGCGCTGAGGCGCTGCGCCACCTGCAGGCCGGTCAGGCCGGGCATGCGGATATCGAGAAAGCAGACATCCGGCTCCAGGGCCAGGGCTTCGTCCCAGGCGTCTACGCCGTTGGCGCAGGCCGCCACCAGCTGGGCCTCGGGCCAGGCCTTGGCCAACAGCAGCCGCAGGTGTTCGCGTGGGGCCTCTTCGTCGTCGGCGATCAGAACTTTGCAGGGATTCATGGGGGGGAAGGCAGGGTCATCAGGGCCAGGCAACCGCCCTCGGGGCGTTCGCTCAAGGAAAGGGTGGCTTGCGGCCCGTGCAGGGCCAGCAGGCGCTCGCGGGTGTTGGCCAGGCCGAGGCCGGGCGCTGCGTCGGTGGGCTGCAGGCCTTGGCCACTGTCCAGCACCTGGAGTTGTGCGCCGCCGTTCACACGCGCGCAGCGAATCTCGATTTCGCCGCCGCGCAGACTGGGCTCGATGCCGTGGGTGATGGCGTTCTCTACCAAGGTCAGCAGGCTGCCCGGGGGCAGGGGCAGTTCATCCAGTGCGGCATCGTCCACGATTCGCCAGCGCAGCCGCTCGCCCATGCGGGCTTGCATGATGGCCAGGTAGCGTCGCACCAGCTCCAGCTCCTCACGCAGCGGCAACTGATCGCGCTCGAACAAGGGCAGGGTGGCGCGCAGATAGGCCGAGAAGTCGCGCAGCAGCGGGGCGGCGCGCGGGTCCTGGGTCTCGACCCAGTGCGTCAGCGAGGCCAGGGTGTTGAAAACAAAGTGCGGGTGGATCTGCGCCGTGGCCAGGCGGCGCTGCAGGGCTAGTTGGGCGTCTAGCCCGTCCAACTCCGTCAAGCGCGCCTCGATCTGCTGCACGCGGTAGAGCACCAAAAACCACAGCGCTGATGCGGCCATCACCCCGCAGGCCACACCCAGCAGCACCAGCACCCACAGGCCCTGGCGCTCGGCGCCCTGCAGGCTCCTCAGCGGCCCCTGCAGAACGCGCAGACCCAGCAGCCCACCCACGATGAGCACCAAACCCAGCCCCAGCGCCAGATTGAGATTGCGCCGTGTGGGCTGGCGCCAGAGCCAACGCGCGGCCTGCATGCTCAAGGCCCACAACCCACCCAGAACCAGCAGGGCCCAGGGCGCCCAGGGGCGTGGCAGCTCCTTCAGGTTGATGGCCAGCAGGGTGAGCAGGTTGAGTGCCACATAGGCATCAATACCCTTGGGCCAGGGCTGAGCCCCGGCACGAGTCAACTCTTGCGCGCTGAAGCGACGGCGCGGCCCCGGGCAGATCCATTGGGTCCAGTCGAGATACCAGGGGCGGGGGTTGGGTGTAGTCATGACGCGGCAGTCTAGTGAGCGGCTGGCACTCACCCCAGCCGAACCGGGCGAGTGGCCCAATCCGGTGCATCAATGCACGTGGGGCCTCATGGGCGGACTGAGCCGGAACTCATTGCGCCTTGAAGAGCCCCTGGAACTGTCGCGATACCGGCAGCCGCTCTTCGCGCCCGCGCAGGCGTAGGTGCATATTGCCGGCGTCGTCGCGCACGGCACTGGCGATGCATTCGCTGCGCACGATGACCGAACGGTGGATCTGGGTGAACTGCGCCTCGTCCAACTGGGCCAGCAGGTCCTTGAGCGGCGTGCGGATCAGCGCGTCGGCGTCCGCCCCCTCGTGGCGGTAGACCACCCGGGTATAGCGTGTGTCGGCCTCGAAATAGACCACATCGGCCAGACGGATCAGGCGGATCTCTTTGCCGACCGAGGCCTGGATCACCTCGGGCCGGGCCGGGCGTTGCAGATCCTGCGCTAGCTTGGCCAGCAGGCGTTGCAAGCTGGCCGGGTCGATGGCCGAGCTCTGGGGGGGCTGCGGGGTGGCAGGCACGGCACTCAGGCGAAGGCGCACCCGCTCCACAGCCTGCGCCAGGCGCTGCGGTTCCAGGGGTTTGAGCACATAGTCCACCGCGCCGGCGTCAAACGCCGCCAGCGCATGGTCGCCAAAAGCCGTTACGAACACCACCTCGCTGCGGCCGGCGATGCGCTGCGCCACTTCAATGCCGCTCAGGCCTGGCATGCGGATGTCCAGAAAGCAGACATCGGGTTCGTGCTCCAGCCATTGGTCCCAGGCGTCGGCGCCATGGCGGCAGCGCGCCACGATGCGCGCCTCGGGCCAGGCTTGGGCCAGGGCCTCGGCGAGTTGCTCGCGCGGGGCTTCTTCGTCGTCGGCAATCAATACGGTGAATGGGGTGATCGGGTTCATCGGCTAAAGCTCAGGGTAGCGACACAGCCACCGCCATCGCGGGGCTGGAGGGTGAGATCGGCGTCGGGGCCGAAGTGGTGTTGCAGGCGCTCGCGCACATTGGCCAGGCCCACGCCGGCCTGCCACTGAGGTGCGAGTCCGGCGCCGTCATCGCGCACCTGGATTTGGACCTGGCCGGCCGCATTCAGGCCCGCCTCAACCCAGACCTGCCCGCCATCCAGCTGATGCGAAAGCCCATGCTCGACGGCGTTCTCGACCAGGGTCAGGACCAGGCCCGGTGGCAGACTCAGGGGGTGCAGCTCGGGGGCGCAGCCCAGCTCAAAACGCAGCCGCTCGCCCCAACGCGCCTTCATGATGCCGAGGTAGTGCTCCACTTGGGCCAGTTCCTCGACCAGGCTGACGCTGTCCTTGCCCAGCATCTCGGTGGCTGCGCGCAGGAAGGCGCTGACTTGCCGCAACAGCGGCCCCGCGCGAGGATCGCTGCGGTCCACCCAGTGCTGCAGGGCCGCCAGGGTGTTGAAGATGAAGTGCGGCTGGATCTGTGCCTGCAGCAGCTGCAGCTGTGCCTGCCGCGCTTGCGCCGTGGCGGCATCGCGCTCGCCCACCAGCCGGGCTTGATCGCGTTGGCGTTGCAACACCCGGGTGCGCACTTGGGCCAGGCTCCAAAGCACCAGAAAGCTGCCCAACATGCCGACCGCCACGCCCGGCAGAAAGCTGGCAATCTTGTTGGTCATCTGGCTTTGATAGGCCAGCCAATCGAACTGGCCCCGCTTGGCCCAGAAGCCAAACACCGTACCGAACAGGGCACCCGCCATGCCCAGCGCCAGCATCCATCCGACCCGCTTGATCGAGCCGAAGCTCTTGGCGATCTTCTCCGGTTGCATCCATAGGTTGATGACGAGGCTCAGGAATACGAAGCCCACCAGGAGGCTGAGCAGCAAGGCCATGCCCCAGCCCATGCCGTTGGCATGCAGGCCCAAGGTGGCGCCCCCCAATCCGCCTGCGATCCCCAGCCAGGTTCCCAGACCTTGGCGGCTGTACAGGTGCCGGTCAATGGCCTCGACCTGCTCGCGCACATCGGGGGACATCTTGGCGTAGTAGGGCTGGGCCCAGCGGAAGTAGGCGCGCTGGAATCGATTGCCTTCGGCCAGGGAACGGGGGGCGACGGTGGGGACGGTGGATGAGTTCATGCGGCGCACTCTAGAAATGCGGCGGGCGCGTTGCCAGGGTCAGGTGGCCGAATACCGGCTGGCCTGTCATGGATGGGGCCTGTCGGCGGGTGAATGGCAAGAACGGGAATCAGGCCAGGCGCTGCCCGCCCTGCAAGACCAGCAACTCGCCCGGCGCCAGGCGTTGCCAGGGCTCGCCCACCGTCAGTGGCTGGGTGGCCAGCAGGGCCACGCGGTCGCTGGGTTGGGTCTGGGTGGAGAAGTCCACGCTCAGGTCGGCATCCGCCAGATGCGCGGCACCAAAGGGATGGCGGCGCTCCAGCAAATAGAGGTCGGTGGTGCAGAAGGCCCACAGCGCCTCGCCGTTCGATAGCAGCAGGTTCAAGGTGCCATGCCGCGCCGCTTGCGGCAGCAATTCGCCCAGGGTCAGGCTCAACTCGGCAATGGTGGGCACCTGGCAATGGGCCTTGGCCAGTTCCTGCATCAGCCAGCAGAACAGGCGCTCGCTATCGGTGTCGCCCACGGGCCGGAAGGCCGCGTGCAGGCAGGGATGAAAGTCCTTCAGATCGCCGTTGTGCGCCGCCACCCAGTAGCGGCCCCAAAGCTCGCGTTGGAAGGGGTGGGTGTTCTCCAGCGTCACACGCCCCTGGGTGGCCTTGCGGATGTGGGCGATCACCACTTCGGAGCGGATTGGGTAGCGTTGAATCCACTCGGCCAAGCGCGACTCGCGGGCGCTGGCGGCATCCACGAAATGGCGCAGACCGCGCCCCTCGAAGAAGGCAATGCCAAAGCCATCCCGATGCTCGACCGCCCGCTGCGCCAGACCGGCGAAGCTGAACATCACGTCGGTCGGAACGTTGGCGTTCATGCCCAGCAACTGGCACATGGGCTTACTCGAAGAACAGCCGGCTCAGGCCGCGCAGGCTGACCAGATTGCCGGGATTGCTGGTTTCTTCCAGCACGCCGGACATGCGTTGGCGCAGCCGCGCGCTCTTCTGTGCGCGCCAGATCAGCAGGTCTGCCAACCAGGGAAAGGCATTGACGCGGTTGGCGCGCTCATAGAGCTTGTACTTGGGCATCAGGGCCGCAAGCCCCGCCTCGTATTGGGCCCGTGCGGCCGCATCCTCAGCGTGGGCGAGCAGGGCGTCAGCGGCCAGCATGCCGGTCTGCATGGCCTTGCCGATGCCTTCGCCCGTGAAGGAATAGGTGGAGCCGGCAGCCTCGCCGATCACCATCAGACCGGGGCGCGAGAAGCGTGCGCCTTGTAGGGTGCAACGCAGAGGCGCGCCCTTGAGCTCGCCCACCCACTCGCCTTGGGCCAACAACTCACGCGCCGGCGGGTAGGCTGCGACGAAGGCATCGAAGATGGCGCGCAGATTGACGTCTTTCTTCTGCCCCTTGCCGGCCAGGTCGCGGTGCGAGTCGGTGACGCCGACGCCGATGTTGAAGCAGCCATCGGGCGCCGGAAATATCCAGCCATAGCCGGGGCGTACGGCTTGGTTCCACACCACCTCCAGTGCCGTGATCTTGCCGACCATTGAGGGCGCGCGAATGTAACCACGCAGGGCCACGCCGCTCGGGGTATGGCGCGTACACATGCCGGCCGCCTGCAGGGCTTTGGGCACAGCACCTGTGGCCAACAGGACCCAGCGCGCACGCTGCTCGATGACATCGTCACCGACACGCAAGCGCGCACCGACCACCACGCCGTTTTCTTCGATCGGGGCCTCGAAGCGGGCCTGCAGGAACTCGGCCCCGGCATCCAGGGCGCCGCGAGCCAGGATTTCGTCCAACAGGCGGCGCGGCAGCACCGCCAAATGGCCGGGAACATCAATTCGCCCGCCGCGGGGGCCGATGCAACCGACCGCTTGAGCACGCTGGGCCTTGGCCATGACGGCCTCCAGGAGGCCCAGACGGGCAAGTGCTTGATGTGCGTCGGGGATCAGACCGTCGCCGCAAGTTTTGTCTCGCCCAATGGGTTGTGCATCCACGAGGCGGACAGCCCAATTGCCTTGGGCCAGGATGCGCGCTGCAGCGGCGCCTGCAGGGCCGGCACCGATGATCAGTGCATCAACGACGGACGAGGACGGGGCAGTATCAGGCATAGGCAAAGTGCAGAGTCCAGTCGTGACTGGGGTGATGGATGCGGATTTGATTGGGCGGCATTCTCGATCGGGTGCGTAGGACGCCCGGTCGCTCTGAATTTCGGTGTCAGCAATGAAAAAAGGGCGGCATTGCTGCCGCCCTTCAATTCCAGTGGTCCGGTCCAACGCGCTCGCTGGCGAACGCGTTGGGGGATCAGGGCCTAAGCCTTGATCAGAACTCCCACTTGGTCGTCACTTGGTAGTAACGGCCCACAGCGCTGTGGTTGAAGTCGATCTTGTTCGACGTGTTCAGCGCGGTGCTCAGCGGGGGCATCTTGTCGGTGGCGTTCTTGATCAGCAGATCAACAGAGCCCTTCTTGCCCAGGATGCCCTTGTAGCCGAAGACCAGATCCAGGGTGTGCCAGGCCTTGATCTTGGGCGTGGTGGGGTCAACCGCCGAGGGGGTGTCCACATCCAGGAAGCCGTCAATCGAGCGCAGGTAGGCGCCCGCGCTGAATGCACCCATCTCAGCCGAAGCCGAGAACACATTGCGGTACTTGGCAAAGCCAGCCAGACCAGCGTAGTCGCTCAGGCCCAGACCCGGTGCCGGCTCGCGGTCACGCTTGAGCAGGCGGGTGTGGTTGTTTTCCAAGCGGATCTTCACGCCAGAGAACTTCAGGTCATAGCGCAGGCCGAAGTCCACCAGCTGGGTCTTGATCGCGGCGACGTTGGCGGTCGGGGCGATGATCACCGGCACGGTGGAATCGGGCACCAACTGGCCATTGGGCAGGCGACGCACCAGATCCTTGGCCGTACCGTAACCAGCCACCGGCAGGTTGGGGTTGTCCAGGATGGTCTGAATGTCCAGCGCAGCGATCGCATCTTCCTTCTCGAGGTTGATGTAATCCAGCGTGGCCAGCAGATCCTTCACCGGCGAGAAGGCCAGACCGAAGGTCATGGACTTGGTCTCTTCAGGCTTCAGGTTCGGGTTGGACTTGGTGTTCGTGAAGATCTGCTTGGCGCGGCAGTTGGCACGCGGGGTACCGGCAGCAGCGCAACCCGCGTAATCGATGGCTTGCGGGAAGCCGGTCACATCGCTGGCGTACAGGTCTTCCAGCGTCGGAGCGCGGAAGCCCGTGCCGACCGAGGCGCGCAGCACCAACTCGGGCATGGCTTCAAAGCGGACCGAGGCCTTGGGATTGGTGGTGCCGCCGACGTCGCTGTACTTGTCGTGGCGGACAGCCAGGCCCAGTTCCAGGTTCTTCAACACCGGGAAGATGCCTTCGGTGAAGACATGCTTGACCGTGCGGCTCTTGCCGTCAACGATGGCCAGCTTGGGGTCGCCGCGAAGCAGACCGTCACGCTGCAGTGCGTCCGGGTAGTTCGAGTAGGCTTCCTTGTAGTGGCCCAGACCAACGGCAAACATGGCGTCGCCACCGGCCATCGAGAACAGGCTGCCCGACAGCTTGGCGTCCAGGAAGTCGGCCTTGGTGAAGGCGGTACGCACCGGAGCGGCGGTCAGCGGCACCAGGTCGTTGGGGTTCAGCTTGCCGGTGAAGGGGTTGATCACGCCATTGCGCACCGCAGCGGTGAACAAGGAGTTGATGAAGTAGCCCGAACCTTCTTCACGGTAGTTGCTCTTGCCCTGACCGGCGGTGACGGACCAGTCGTACTTGTCAAACGTGCCGTCCAGCGTGGCCATGAAGCGGCGAGCGCCGACTTCAATGTTCTTCTGGCGGAACAGACGCGGATCGGTCGAGCGGAAGAACCAGGTGAGATCTTCCTTGTAGGGGTTGGCAGGATCGCTGGCCGAAACGTTGTTGGTGATCGGCTGCGGATTCAGGAAGTTGCCCGATTCCTTGAACTTGTCAAAGGCTTCCAGACGCAAGGTCATGTCAGCGGGCAACTGCACGCTGCCGGCCACGAAGTAAGCGCGCGACTTCAGGTTCGGCTGCAGCATCGTGGTGCTGTTCGGGTCGAAGGCGCAAACCTTACCCGGGCTGGCGCTCTCAACTGCAACGCCATCGGCAGGCAGCGGGGCCTTGCAGGGGCTGATGGGACGGTACAGATCCTGGTCCCACAGATAGACGTTGGGTTCCGGCGAAGTCGGCAGGCGGTCATCGCCCAGGCCATAGGGGCGCAGATCGGCGGATGCGGTCAGCGGGCGATCGCGGTTGAAGATGCCGTCGGTGCTATCGACTTCCACCCCGAAAGCGACGTTGTAGCCATCGCTACCCATGTCGCCGGTACCGGCGCTGAAGGACAGCTTTTGCTTGTCACCATCGTTGCGGCTGGACTTGCCCATCGTGGCGGACATCGTCAGACCCTTGAAGTCGCGCTTGGTGATCAGGTTGACCACGCCGGCCACGGCATCGGAGCCATACAGCGCCGAGGCGCCGTCGCGCAGCACTTCCACACGCTCAACAATGGCCAGCGGCACGCTGTTCACGTCAACGAAATCGCCGCCCACCGGGTAACGGGGCAGGCGCTTGCCGTTCAGCAGCACCAGAGTGTCACCGTTGGCGAAGCCGTGCACGGCGGCGCCTTGCGAGCCCGAAAGGGTGGGCTGCAGGGAGAACGTGCCATCTTCGGCGCCGGCCATGCCGGGGAGGGCGTTCAGCAGTTCGCCGATGTTGGCGACGCCGGCCTTCTCGATATCAGCACGGCTCACGACCTGGATGGGCGTGGCGCCTTCCTTCTGGATGCGCTTAATGCTCGATCCCGTCACTTCCACTCGTTCGAGCGACTGCGGCTGGGAAGATTGTGCGATTGCAGCAGTGCCACCCAGGGTGACCAAAGCGGCGACAGCCAACTTGGAATACTTAAACATGCCTTCTCCAAAAAAAACAGGCGCCTCGGCTTCGTCCGGGGCACCCAACAAGCGGTCGTATCCTGACAACCGAACAATGCTGTAAGCGGGCGCGATTCTGGGTATGAATGCAGGCTTTCCCCACAGGGAGAGCCCTCATCACACCCAGTCGGGGGTTGATCACAAGGCGGGTGTAAACCCTTAGTGCTCGCGCTAACCTTCTGTCACGACTGCGGAATTTGGCCGACCTTACCCCTCTGCTTCAGGCGCTGTCACACCATGACTTGTTGCCTGCATGCGACAAGTCATGCCCTGGGGTAGGCTCGGGCGTCAGTTTTTGGCCCGTTGGCGCCAAGCGTGCAGCAGGGGCTCCGTGTACCCGCTGGGTTGGCTCAAGCCCTTGAATACCAGGTCCAGGGCGGCTTGGTAGGCCGCCGAAGGACTTGAACTCTTGATCGTTGGGGCCATCGCTGAAAAGGCAGGGTCCCCTGCGTTTTGTTCATCCACCACGGCCGCCATGCGCGCAAAGGATTCGCGTACCTGTGCTTCGGTGATGATGTCGTGATGCAGCCAATTGGCGATGTGTTGGCTGGAGATGCGCAAAGTTGCGCGGTCTTCCATCAGGCCGATGCCGTGGATGTCGGGCACTTTGGAGCAGCCCACGCCCTGCTCGACCCAGCGCACCACATAGCCCAGGATGCCCTGGACGTTGTTGTCCAATTCTTGCTGGCGCTCTGCGGCACTCCAGTTTGGGGTGGGTGAAACGGGGATGCTCAGCAGTTGGTTCTGTAGGGTCTCGGATTCTTCGGGGCTGATGCCTTCTGCTTCCATTTGGGCTTGAAGTGCGGCCACATCCACGCGGTGATAGTGCAAAGCATGCAAGGTGGCGGCGGTGGGGCTGGGCACCCAGGCGGTGTTGGCACCACTCTTGGGGTGGGCGATCTTTTGTTCCAGCATGGCGGCCATCAAGTCGGGCATGGCCCACATGCCCTTGCCGATCTGGGCGCGGCCACGCAGACCACAGGCCAAGCCGACGCGGACGTTGAGCTTTTCGTAGGCCTGGATCCAGCTGCTGGACTTCATGTCCGCCTTGCGCAGCATGGGGCCGGCTTGCATGGCGGTGTGCATTTCATCGCCGGTGCGGTCCAGGAAGCCGGTGTTGATGAAGGCCACCCGGCTCTTGGCGGCGGCAATGCAAGCGGCCAAGTTGACAGACGTTCGGCGCTCTTCGTCCATGATGCCGAGCTTGACCGTGTTGGCAGCCAGGCCGAGAAGGCCCTCGACGCGGCCGAACAGTTCGCAGGCAAAGGCCACCTCGGCCGGGCCGTGCATCTTGGGTTTGACGATGTAGATGCTGCCCTGACGCGAGTTTCTGAACTTGCCCTTGCCGTCGTGCAGCGCGATGGTGACCGTCACCAGGGCGTCCAGGATGCCTTCAGGGATCTCCTTGCTGCCGTCGAGTAGGACGGCTGGATTGGTCATCAAGTGACCGACATTGCGCACGAACAGCAGCGAACGGCCGGGAAGCGTCAATTCGCCACCGCTTGGTGCGGTGTAGTGCCGGTCGGCGTTGAGCGTGCGCTCTACGGTCTTCCCGCCTTTGACGAGGCTCTCTTTGAGCCAGCCTTGCATCAGGCCCAGGTAGTTGCGGTAGGCCTGCACCTTGTCTTCGGCATCCACCGCCGCAATGGAGTCTTCCAAGTCCAGGATGGTGGAGAGCGCGGCCTCCAGCACGATGTCGGCGATGCCGGCGCGGTCTTGGGCACCAATGCGGTGCTGGCGATCGATGACGATCTCAAAGTGAAGGCCGTGATGGCGCAGCAGCAAGGCGCTGGGGGCCTCTGGATTGCCGCGAAATCCCACGAATTGAGCTGGATCACGCAGTGAACCCGCGCCTTCGGCCCACAAGGCGCCGTCGCGCACGATGTAGGTGTGGACGTCTCGATGACTGCCCTGGCTCAGCGGTGCGGCCTCGTCCAGGAACTGGCGCGCAAATTCCACCACGGCAGCGCCGCGCACCGGGTTGTAGGCCCCGGCGCGTTCGCGGCCTTCGGTCTCGGGAATGGCGTCGGTGCCATAGAGCGCGTCGTACAGACTGCCCCAGCGCGCATTGGCGGCGTTCAGGGCATAGCGGGCATTCATCACCGGCACCACCAGCTGAGGGCCGGCCTGGCGGGCCAGTTCATCGTCGACTTGGGCGGTGTCGGCCCGCACATCCTGCGGGGCGGGCACCAGATAGCCGATCTTCTGCAGGAAAGCCTTGTAGGCCGGCATGTCGGTGATGGGACCGGGGTGGGCGCGGTGCCAGGCATCCAGCTCGGTTTGCAGTCGATCTCGCTCAGCCAACAAGGCGGCGTTCTTGGGGGCCAGGTCGTGGGCGATGGCATCGAACCCGGCCCAGTAGGTGTCGGCCGAGATGCCGCTGCCGGGCAGCACTTCTTCATCGATGAAGCGCTTGAGTTGGGCGTCGACTTGCAGGCGGTGGGTGGAAACGTAGGGCATGGGCCGCTCCAGAGGGGGATATCCGATGGGTGCCAATTTAGGCTTAGTCGCCTGTTGGATTAAGCCGGGGATTTGCGAAGGATTTGTGACCTGAATGAACATAATCAGGCATGGATCGCCTGACGCAGATCGAGACCTTTGTGGCAGTGGCCGCGCGCGGCAGTTTCACGGCCGTGGCCAAGCACGAGGGCATTGCCCCCGCTGTAGTGAGTCGTCGCATGGATGCCCTGGAAGGGCGCCTGGGCGTGCGGCTGATGCACCGAAGCACCCGCCGCCTGACGCTGACTCCCGAAGGGCAGTCCTTTTTGGAGGATTGCCAGCGCCTGCTGGCGGAGTGGGCGGGGGCCGAGAGCCAGGTCAGTGCAGGGGGGGCGCAGGCCAAGGGGCATCTGCGGCTCACCGCCCCGGCCGGCTTTGGCCGCCGCCATGTGGCCCCGCTGATCCCTGGTTTCTTGGGCGAGCATCCGCAGCTGCGCATCTCGCTGAATCTGTCGGATCGGGTCATCGACCTGGTGAACGAGGGCTATGACTGCGCGGTGCGGGTGGGTGATCTGCCCGACTCCAGCCTGGTGAGCCAACGCCTGGCTGACAACCGTCGCTTGGTGGTGGCCAGCCCCGACTACCTGAGGCGCGCCGGCACGCCTGCGCACCCGCGTGATTTGCTCGACCACGCTTGCCTGATGCTGTCCAGCGACGCCAGCCAGAGCCGCGGTTGGGCCTTGCGCATCGATGGACAGACGCATTACCACCGCCAAGGTGGGCCGCTGGACTGCACCGATGGTCAGGTCCTGCACGACTGGTGCCTGCGCGGCCTGGGCCTGGCCTGGCGCAGCACCTGGGAAGTGGCCGAAGACTTGCAGGCCGGGCGCCTGGTTTCGGTGCTGGACGCCTTTGCCGCGGCGCCCAACGGCATCTACGCCGTCACGCCCGAGCGCTCGTTGCAGCCGCTGCGGGTGCGGCTGTGGATCGCGCACCTGCGCGCGCACTACGCCCGCGCGGAGTACTGGTTGCGTACCGGCTCGCCCGCATGAGTGGGCAGGCCCTGGCCCTGGTGCTGGCCGCCGCTCTGCTGCATGCGCTTTGGAACATCGCCGCCAAGAAGGCGCGCAGTGGCGCGAGCGACCAGATCGCTTTTCAGGTCTTGTGCGCGGGGGCTGTTCTGCTGCTATGGGCGCCGCTCGGGCTGTGGCGGGCTTGGATCGAATTGCCGGCGTGGGGGCCGCAGGCTTGGTTGGCTACCTTGGCCAGTGCGGGGGTGCATCTGGGTTACTTCAGCGCGCTGCTGATCGGCTATCAAAAGGCTGACCTCACGGTGGTCTACCCGGTGGCGCGTGGCTCGGGCCCCATGCTCTCATTCGTGGCGGCGGTGCTGCTGCTGGGCGAGCGCCCGGGCCTGTGGGGCTGGGGCGGCATGGCGGCCATCGTGCTGGGGGTGCTGTTGCTCAGCGGGCTGTTGCGCCGGCGGCGCCTAAGCCCGGCTGTTCACGCGGGCCTGCGCTGGGGCGCGCTGACGGGTGCGCTGATCGCCAGCTACACCGTGATCGATGCCTGGGCCATCAAGGTCCTGCTGCTGGGGCCCTTGCTGTTTGACTATCTGTGCAATGCCCTGCGCCTGCCGCTGTTGCTGCCCTTCCTGGCGCGCCGGCCGACCGGCACGCTGGCGGCGACCTGGCGCAGCGATTGGAAGGCGGTGCTCATCATTGGCGCCTGCTCGCCCCTGGCCTACATCCTGGTTCTGTGGGCCTTGCAGTCGGCCCCGCTCTCGGCCGTGGCGCCGGCGCGCGAGTGCTCGATGTTGTTTGCCGCTCTGATTGGCGGGCACCTGTTGCAGGAGGGCGACCGCGTGGCGCGAGCGCTTGGGGCGCTGTGCATTGCGAGCGGCGTGGCGCTGCTGGCCTTGGCATGAAAAACGGCCCCGCAGGGCCGCTGACTGGGGTCGGCGCCGGGCTTACTTGGCCTTCAGGCACTCCGACATGAACTTCTTGCGCTCGTCGCCGGCCAGGGCCTTGGTCTTGGCGTTGCAGGTTTTCATCTTGTCCTGCTGGGTGGCGGCGGCCTCGGGTTTGGCCTTCAGGCAGTCGGACATGAAGGCCTTGCGCTCATCGCCCGCCAGGCTCTTTTCCTTGGCCGTGGCATTGCAGTGCTTCATCTTTTCCTGCTGCGGGCCGGCCAGGGCGGCGGTGGATAGGCCCAGAGACAGGCTCAGCAACACAGTGATCCATTTCATCGCGTTTCCTCCGAAGTGACAGCGCGGCGCGCGGGGGTCAAAGGATACGGCGCGGATGCGCCAATTGCTCATGCGCCGCATGCAGGCGCCGCACCAGCACCTTGATGAAGGCGCGGTCAAAGCGGTGCTGACATTCGCCCGAGAGCGAGCCCAGCAACTGCGGCGTGAAGCTCACCGTGGTGCAGACGGACATCACCCGCACATCGGTGCTGTGGGTGCGCAGCTCGGGGTTGGGGGCCAGATAGGCCATCTCGCCCACCGAGGTGCCGGCGCCCAATTCGGCCACGGCCCGGCCGTCGCGCCGCACCTCCAGATGCCCCAGGGCAATGATGTGAAAGCTGCCGCCTTCCTGGCCCTTCTTGAATAGATAGTGGCCCTCGGGGTAGCGGCGCCAGCGCGCACGCCGCACCACTTCCCAGATTTCGATGTCGCCAAAGTCGGCAAAGAACTCCAGCGACCGCAGCAGGCTGAAGCGTTCCGAGTCCTTCACTTCGGTGAAGCGCGCCAGCGGGATCAGCTGTTTGGCCACCAGGTCCGAGAGCGCGCGGGCAAAGGCGTCCCAGTTTTCGAAGCGGTCGTCGGCGCGCTTGGAGAGCGCGCGCAGCACCACCGCGTCCAGCTCGGGCCCCACGCCATCGCGCAGCTCGCTCAAGGGCTTGGGTGCCACGTTGTAGATCTGGTGCATCAGCGCCATCTGGCTGGGCGCTTCGAAGGGCGGTTTGCCGGCAATCAGGTGATAGAGCACCGCACCCAGCGCGTACATGTCGGCGCGCGCGTCCACATCGCCACCTTCGAGCTGCTCGGGTGGCATATAGGCCAGCGAGCCCACGCGGTGCACCTGGGTGCGGTCGCTGTCCAGGTGCAGGGCCGAGCCGAAGTCGCTGACCTTCACATCCAGGGCCTGGCCCTGCTCGTCCAGCAGCGCCAGCAAGTTGGCGGGCTTGACGTCACGGTGGATCAGGCCCTGGCGGAAGCAGTAGCCCAGCGCCATCGCGCACTTGAAGCCCAATTCGACGATCTGGTCGAGCGGCAGCAGGCGATCTGCACGACAGAAATGCTTGAGCGTGACGCCGGGCACGAACTCCATCACCAGATAGGGGTTGTCCTCGTCGAACACCGCATCCAGGATGTGCACCACATTGGGGTGCTGCAGCCGCCCGGCCAAGGCGGCCTCAGCGGCGAAGAAGTGATCGCGCATATTCAGCGCCATCTCGCCACTGCGGCTGGCCTCCTTCCAGGCCCGCACCCGCTTGATCGCCACATCCTGGTCGTGGAAGGGGTCGCGGCACAAAAACACATCGGCCGTGGCGCCTTCACCCAGGCGGCGCACCACCTTGTACTTGCCGATGTGCGCGGGCAAATCGCTCTGTGCGGGCGGCTCGCTGGCAGGAAAGGTCGAGCCGGGAGGCAGGGACAGATCGGAGGGGCTGGACATGGCCCCATCCTGCCATCAAGCGCCGCCCCTGCCGATGCGGCTCTACCCGGCCATGGCCTGGGCCGTGGGCATGCGCAGCGCCCGCCGCAGGGGCAGGGCCAGGGCCAGCAAGCCCACCAGCAGCAGGCTGCCCAGCACCTGCAAGAGCGGCCCGCTGCCGGGCCACAACACCCAGGGCAAGACAAAGAAGATGCGGCCGAAGGCCCATTCCAGCGCCGCACTCAGGGGTGCGGCCAGGGGCAGGGCCAACGCCAGGGCGGCCAGCAGCAGCAGCGCGGCCTCCAGCGCCAGCACGGCGGCCAGCCGGCCGTCGCCCAGGCCCAGGGCGCGCAGCACACCGATCTCGCGGCGCCGCTCCAGCACGCTTTGCGCCAGCGTCGCCGCCAGGCCCAGGGATGCCACGGCCATCAGCAGCACGCCCATCACGGCCAGAAAGTTCACCACCATGAGCAGATGGTCCTCCAGGACCTGCCGGCTCTGCGCGGTGGCGCTCAACTGTGCTGGCGCCTGGCCGGCCTGCGCCAGCGCCGCCTGCAGGGCCTGGCCCGCTGCGGCAGCGGCCAGGGGGTCGGCCGGGTCGCGCAGCCTCAGGGCCAGGCGGGTCGCGGGGCCGGGCAGTTCCTCGCGGGTCATCAGCGCCAGGGCCTGCGTGCCAGACTCGATCACCCCCACCAGGCGCAGGCGCTGTATCTGTCCTTGCCCCTGCAACTGCAGGCTCACGGTCTGGCCCAGGCGCCAGGCCGGCTGTTGGCGCAGCAGCGTCCGTGCAACCACCAGCTCGCCCGGGGCCTGCAGCCAACGGCCCTCGGCCAGGGCGGCGCGCCAATGCGCCGTGCTGCGCGGCAGGCCGATCAGCGCGAAGGCGCGCGCATCGCCGACCCCCGCACCCACCACCGTGGCGCGCAGGGCGCGCCAGGCCTCTGCCGCCGCCACGCCGGGCAGGGCGCGCGCCAGGGCTTCCATCGCCCCATCTGGCCCGCCAGGCTCCAGGCGCGCCAGCAGTTCGTAGCTCTGCGCCGCGAAGAGCTGATCCACCGAGGCCCGCACCGCCGCCTTCAGCGCCGCGGCCGCAAACAGGCTGGCCAGGGCCAAGCCCAGCGCCCCCACGGTCAGCAAGCTGCGGCTGCGGCGCCGCAGCAAGGCGCCCAAGGCCAGGCCGACCCAGGGGCCGAGGCCCCGCGCCCAGGCCGGCAGCGGACCGCTGGACGGCGCCAGATCGCGGCCGGGGTCGAGCTGGCGCACCACCGGCTCGCGCAGGGCCTGCGCCAAGGGCCAGGCAGCCGCCAGCAGCGGCAGCAACAGCCCCACGCCGGCCCACAGGCAGAGCGCACCCCAAGGCAGGGTGGCAACACTGGGCGGGAAGTTCAGCAAGTCCAGCTTGAAGGCCGTGTAGGCCTGGGCGCCCCAGAGCACGACCGGCAGGGCCAGGGCGTTGGCCGCCCCACCCAGCAGCAGCGCCGGCCCCAGGCCCAGTACCCAGAGCGTGCGCGCCGAGGCGCCCAGGGCCTTGAGCACGCCCAGTTCGCGGCGCTGCGCCTGCAGCCGGGCGGCGAACAGATTGAAAGTCAGGAAGCCCGCAGCCGCCAGCGTCAGCAGCGCAAAGGCGCCTTGGGTCAGCAGCAGGGAATTCATCTGCGCCGCATGGATGTGTTGGCCGGGCTCGGGAATGTCCACGCCTTGCACCACCAGCCCTTGCGCCTGCATCTGGGTTTGCAGGCGCTCAACCGCCTGGCGCACGGCGGCGCGCGGGGCGGCCGGGTCGCGCAGCCGGATCTGCAGCTCGTTGAAACCGGCCGGCAGACCCAGCTGCTCAAAAGTGTCCGGATGGACCTGCAGATCGACCAGATGCTCCATCCAGCCCGGCGCCAGACTGACATCGCGCAGCAGGCCCGCCAGCGGCAGGCTGTGGCTGCGCCTATCGACGCGCAGCAGCAGGGGCTCGCCGACCTGGGCCTCGGAAAAGCCCAGCGACGAGCGCTCCATCAGCAGCACGCCGGGCGGCACCGGCCAGGGCCCGCTCTCGGGCTGCAGGCGGCCGATGGCGACTCGGGTGGGGTCATCCAGCGCCGTCAGCCGGGCCGCGCGCCAGCCCGAGCCGGCGCGCACCTGGGCGCTGACCTGACGCCGCAGCCGCCACGCAGCGATCTCGTTCTGCTGCGCCAACAGCCCAGCCACTCGGGCGCCATCCAGCGTCTGGCCCATGCCGAAGCGCAGGCTGGCCGAGACCGGCAGGCTGGCGCGGAAGGCGGTCTCGGTGGCCCGCTCCACCCCGGCCCAGGTCAGCAGCAGCACCCCGGCGGCGGCCTGGCCCAAGCCCAGGGCCAAGGCCAGCCAGGCGCTGCGCGCCCAGCCCAGATCGCGACTGGCCTTGCGCCAGCGGGTGTCGGAGAAGCGCTCAAACCAGCCGGCCATCACGCAGCTCGATCTGTTGCTGCACGGCGGCCAGGGCCTGGCGTTCATGCGTCACCATCAACACCGTCACCCCCTGCTCGGCCACCAGCTCGGCCAACAGGGCCAGCAGGCTGGCGGCGTTGCGCGAGTCCAGATTGCCGGTCGGCTCGTCGGCCAGGAGCAAGGGCGCCTGATTGGCCAGCGCACGCGCCACCGCCACCCGCTGCTGTTGGCCGCCCGAGAGCTGGCCCGGCCATTTGTTCGCCTGATCGGCCACGCCCAGGCGCTGCAGCAGGGCGTGGGCGCGCTCGCTGCGCTCTTTGCGCGGCAGGCGCTGCGCCAGGTCCATGGGCAGCTGCACGTTTTCCAGCACCGTCAGCGTCGGCATCAGCTGGAAGAACTGGAAGACAAAGCCGATGTGCTGCCCGCGCCAGCGGCACAGCTCACGTTCGCTCAAGGCTTGCAAGTCCGTACCGGCCACCTGCAGCTCGCCGCCATTGGCGCGGTCGATGCCTCCGAGCAGATTCAGCAGGCTGGTCTTGCCGCTGCCCGAGGCCCCGACGATGGCCAGGAAGCGGCCGGCCCGGATGTCCAGATCCAGATCCTGCAAGGCCGCCACGGGGCCGGCCGGGCTGGGGTAGAACTTGCTGACGCCGCGCAGGCGAATCAGAGGGGATGGTTCCATGCGGCCACTCTAGGCAGCGGGGGCCCGGGCGATGCACCGTTCAACGGCCGGCATCGACGGTTCAACGAATCCGGGCTGGCGCCGCGCGCGCGCAGCCGCGACGCTGCGCTCCTCGACCCTCTGGAGCCCCGAATGCCGCGCCTTCTCGTTCTTTTGGCCCTGTTCATCAGCCTGGGCAGCCCGGCCCAGAACAGCCCTTCGCCCCCCACCCGGCCGGCGACCGAAGCCACGCAGTTCGACTTCTTCCTCGGCGACTGGCGCCTGGAACTCACGCCCAAGGCCAAGGGCCTGGCCGCGATGATCCACGGCGTGCCCAAATTGCAGGGCCGCTGGACGGTGCGCAAGGCTTGGGATGGCCTGGGCCTGATGGACGAGATGCGGGTCTTTGATGCCGCCGGCAACCCGGTGGCCTTGAGCCAGACACTGCGCCTCTTCGATGCGCGCACGCAGCGCTGGCAGAGCCACAGCCTGGATGTGCTGCGCGCCCGCCTGAGCAGCAGCAGCGGGCGTTGGCAACAAGGCGAAATGCAGCTCGAAGGCCAAGGCCTGAGCGCCGAGGGCAAGCCCCGGCTGACGCGCAGCCGCTTCTACGAGATCGGCCCGAAAGGATTTCGCTGGCGCCAGGATGTCTCTGACGACAATGGCGCCACTTGGGAGGAAGGCAGCTTGAGCATCGTGGCCACAAGGGCGGGGACCGCAAATTGAAACTGGCGCGTGCCGCCTTACTGGCCCTGCTGGCCTGGGTGCCGGTGGGCCTGCTGTTCACCCTGCTGATGGTGGGCGTGCATGGCCTGGCCCTGCCGGCCGCGCTGCTGGTGGCCCTGCGACTCACCGCCAGCGCCGCGCTGCTGGGTTGGCTGGCCTTTCGGCTGTGCGCGCGCTGGCCCTGGCCGCACCCGATGCGCCTGGGTTTCGTGCTGCGCCATCTACTGACCGCCTGCGCCTATGGCCTGGCCTGGGTGGCCCTGAACTGGTTGCTGGAAAGTGCCTGGAAGGGCCGCGTGTGGTCCCTGCAGCCCGGCTTGGCCCTGGCCATGGGGGTCACCGGCTTTTGGCTCTACGCCATCGTGGCCGGTATCGCCTACGCCCAGGGGGCGGCCGCGCGGGCGGCCGAGCTGCAGGCCCTGCAGGCGCGCAGCGAGTTGGCGGCGCTGCGGGCGCAGCTGCAGCCGCACTTCCTGTTCAACGCACTGCACACCGTGGTGCAGTTGATCCCGCTGGATCCGGCGCGTGCGGTGGATGCGGCCCAGGAACTGGCCGCCTTGCTGCGCGCCAGTTGCGACGCCACTGCCGAGCGACGCAGTCTGGGCGAGGAATGGGCACTGGTGCAGCGCTATCTGACCCTGGAACGGCTGCGCTTTGGCGAACGCCTGATCGTCGATGCCCAGTTCGACCCCGACAGCCTGGCGCGCGAGCTGCCCGCCTTCGCACTGCAAACCTTGGTGGAAAACGCGGTGCGCCACGGCGCCGCACCCCGGGTGGCGCCCACGACGCTGACGCTGCGCGCCCACACCCACGGCGAGGGCCTGCGCCTGAGCCTGCAGGACGATGGCGTCGGGTGCGAGCCCGAGGCCCTGAGCGGCGGCAGCGGGTTGCGGCGCCTGCGCGAGCGTCTGAGCCTGCTCTACGGTGAGGCCGCGCGCCTGGAACTGCAGGCGGTGCCGGGCCAGGGCGTTCGCGTGAGCTTGGAAATTCCATGAATCCGGTTCGCCTGCTGATCGCCGACGACGAACCCATTGCCCGCGCCGGCCTGCGTCACCTGCTGGCGCGCGAGACCTGGCTCACGGTGGTGGGCGAGGCCGCCGACGGCCCTGCCACGCTGGCGGCCGTGCAGGCCTTGCGGCCCGAGCTGCTCTTGTTGGACATCCAGATGCCGGGCTTCAGCGGCCTGGAGCTGCTGCAGCGCTTGCCCGCTGAAGGCCAGCCACTGTTGGTTTTCACTACCGCGCATGCTGAGCATGCGATCAGCGCCTTCGAGCTCGGGGCGCTGGACTACCTGCTCAAGCCCTTTGGGGCCGAGCGCCTGCAAGCCTGCCTGGGGCGGGTGCGGGCCGCGCTGGGCGAGCCCTGCGCACCGGCGCTGGCGCGCTGGGCCGAGGTGCAGGGGCCGGGGTCGATTCAGCGCCTGTTCCTGCGCCAGGGCCTGAGCATCGTGCCGGTGGCGGTGGCCGACATCGCCAGCCTGGAGGCCGAGGGCGACTATGTGGCGCTGCAGATCGGCAGCCAGCGCAACCTGCTGCATCTGGCCCTGAGCCGGCTGGAAGCCCGGCTGGACCCGCAGTGCTTTGTGCGCATCCACCGCGGCTGCCTGGTCAATCTGGACCAGGTGCTGCGCTTTCGGCGCCTGGCGAACGGTCAGCTGGAGGCCGAAATGCGGGATGGTCGACGCCTGGGGGTGAGCCGAAGCCAGTCGCAGGCGCTGAGGAATCTGGCGCAGGGCTGAGCCGCCTCGGGCGGCCTTCTAGAATCCCCAGCATGATTCATGCCACCCAGGCCCTGCTCGACGCCTTGGGCGCTGCTCTTCATAGCATCGCCCCCGAGAACACCCCCGCCCCCGCCTTCGAAGCCCCGAAGCAAGCCAGTCATGGCGATTTGGCTGTCACGGCTGCCATGCAGTTGGCCAAGGCGCTGAAAAAGAACCCGCGCGAGCTGGCCGCTCAGCTGGTGGCCGCGCTGCAGGCGCAGCCGGCCGTGCAGCAATGGGTCGATGCAATCGAGATCGCCGGCCCCGGCTTTGTGAATCTGCGTCTGAAGGCCGCCGCCAAGCAGGCCGTGGTCACCGAGGTACTGGGCGCCGGCGCGCGCTTTGGCTTTCAGCCGACGACGGACCGGCGCGTGCTGATCGAGTTCGTCTCGGCCAACCCCACCGGGCCCTTGCATGTGGGCCATGCCCGCCAGGCGGCGCTGGGCGATGCGCTCAGCAGCCTGCTGGCCACCCAGGGTCATCAGGTCACGCGCGAGTTCTATTACAACGACGCCGGGGTGCAAATTGCCACACTGGCCAATTCGGTGCAATGCCGGCTGCGCGGCCTGAAGCCGGGGGATGCCGACTGGCCCGAGGCGGCCTACAACGGCGACTACATCGCCGACATCGCCGCCGCCTTCCAGGCCAAGGAGTCCGTGAGCGCCGACGATCGCAGCTTTACCGCCAGCGGCGACGCCAAGGACCTGGACGGCATCCGCCAGTTTGCAGTGGCCTATCTGCGCCACGAGCAGGATCTGGACCTGCAGGCTTTCGGACTGAAGTTCGATAACTACTTCCTGGAGTCCAGCGTCTACGCGAACGGTCAGCTGGAGCAGGCGGTACAGCGCATCGAGGCCAGCGGCAAGGCCTACGAGAAGGACGGCGCGCTCTGGTTCCGCTCGACCGACTATGGTGACGACCAGGACCGCGTGATGCGCAAGCGCGAAGGGGGCTTCACCTACTTCGTGCCGGACGTGGCCTATCACGTCAACAAGTTCAGCCGCGGCTACCAGCAGTGCATCAACATCCAGGGCACCGACCACCACGGCACCATCGCCCGCGTGCGCGGCGGCCTGCAGGCGCAGAACCTGGGCATCCCGCAGGGCTTTCCGGACTATCTGCTGCACAAGATGGTCACCGTGATGCGCGGCGGCCAGGAAGTGAAGATCAGCAAGCGCGCCGGCAGCTATGTGACCCTGCGTGACCTGATCGACTGGACCAGCCGCGATGCGGTGCGCTTCTTCCTGATCAGCCGCAAGGCCGATACCGAGTTCGTGTTTGACATCGACCTGGCGCTGAAGGCCTCGGATGAGAACCCGGTGTTCTATGTGCAGTACGCCCACGCGCGCATCTGCTCGGTGCTGAGCGCTTGGGGCGGTGCGGCCGAGAGCCTCGCGCAGGCCGACTTGAGCCTGCTCTGCGCGCCGACCGAGCTGGCGCTGATGAGTAAGCTGGCCGAGTACCCCAAGATGCTGACGCTGGCGGCTGCTTCCTTGAGCCCGCATGACGTCGCCTTCTACCTGCGCGATGTGGCCGGCGCCTTCCACAGCTACTACGCGGCCGAGCGCTTCTTGGTGGATGACGCGGCGCTGGCCCAAGCCCGCATGGCCTTGCTGACGGCCACCCGCCAGGTGCTTGCCAACGCGCTGGCGGTGCTGGGCGTTTCCGCCCCCGAATCGATGGCCCGAGAGGAAAAGAGCGAATGACCGAATCCAAAAAGCCGGCCGGCAAAGCGGCTGCGGGCGGGACGAGCAAGCAAAAGGGCGGCTTCGGCCTCGGTCTGGTGGTGGGCCTGTTGCTGGGCTTGGCCATCGCACTGGGCGTGGCGCTCTATGTCACCAAGGTGCCCATCCCCTTTGTCGACAAGACGCCGCAGCGCAATGCCGAGATGGATGCCGCCGATGCCAATGGCGCCAAGACCTGGGACCCCAACGCCGCGCTGAACGTGGGCAAGCCGCGCGCCGCCGCCAGCGGCGTGGTGGCCGCCCCGCCCGCACCTCCGGTCGAGAAGGCCGTGACGCCCGCGGCCAGCACCCCTGCGCCCACCCCTGCTGTGACCGCTGCCAGCGGTCCGGCACCCGCGCCGACGCAGGCGGCCCAGGCTGCCAGTGCCAGCCGCGCCAGCGGTACTGACCCCTTTGTGTACTTCGTGCAGGCCGGCGCCTTCACCAAGCCCGAGGAGGCCGAGCAGCAGCGCGCCCGCCTGGGCCTGCAGGGCTTCAACGCCAAGGTGTACGAGCGTGAGAGCAGCGGCCGCCTGGTGTACCGCGTGCGCATCGGCCCCTTTGACGCCAAGGCCGATGCCGAGACCCTGCATGCACAAGTTCAACAGGCCGGCATGGAGTCGGCCGTGGTGAAGGCACAGCGATGAAACGACGCGATGGTTTGACCCTGTTGGCGGCCAGTCTGGGCCTGCCCGCCCTGGCCCAGGAGGGCGCCTTCCGCCCCCAGGCCGGTCGTGACTACCAGCGCCTGCACCAGCCCCTGGCCCGCCCGGTCCAGGGCAAGCTGGAGGTGGTGGAGTTCTTCTGGTACGGCTGCCCGCATTGCCTGGCGCTCGAAGGGGCGATCCAGGCCTGGGCCAAGACCCTGCCGGCCCATGTGAGCTTCCGTCAGGTGGCGGTGCCCATCCGCGGGCACTCCGTGGCGCATCAGCGCCTGTTCTTCGTGCTGCAGGCCCTCGGCGTGGAAGCGCAGTTCCGCCCCGCCATCTTCAAGGCTTTGCATGCGCAGGGTCTGGCCCTGGGCAAGCCGGCCGAGATGATCCAGCTGCTGCAACCCCTGGGCCTGGACCCGGTGCAGTTCGAGCGCACCTGGGCCGCCTTCGACCCCAAGAGCTTCAGCGCCGCACAGATCCGCGCCGCCGACCAGTTGGCCGATGCCTATGGCATGGACGCCGTCCCCCTGCTGGGTGTGGGCGGGCTCTACACCACCGCTCCCAGCCGCTTCGAGCGCGCCCCAGCGGGCGAGGCCAATCGTCTGGCCTTGCAGACCGTCGATTTCCTGATCCAGAACTTTGGCAAGGCTTGAACAAATGACGCACGCATTCACCCGTCGCACCACCCTGAGCCTGGCCGCCGCCGCCTTGGCACCCGCCGTGCTGGCGCAAGAGCAGCCGCGTGCCGGCCAGCATTTCCGCAAGCTGGGCAAGCCCTTGGCCAGCGCCGGCGGCAAGATCGAGATCGTCGAGTTCTTCTGGTACGGCTGCCCGGCTTGCAATGCCTTCGAGCCGGTGCTGCAGGATTGGGTCAAGCGCCTGCCGCCCAATGTGGAGTTCAAGCACTCGCACATCGGCGGCCGTGCACAGATGCGTCCGCATCAGCGCCTGTTCTTCGTGCTGCAGGCCATGGGCGTGGAGCATCAATTCCGCAGCGCCATCTTTGCCGCCATTCACCAGCAGCACCAGGCCCTGGACACGCCCGAGGCCATGGTCAAGCTGCTCCAGCCCCTGGGCCTGGACGCCGCACGCTTCAACAGCACCTGGGCGGCCTTTGACCCCAAGGCCTTCAGCGGCGCACGCATTGCGCAGGCCGACAAGCTGGCCGAGGCTTATGGCCTGGACGGCGTGCCCATGCTGGGCATTGGTGGGCTCTACACCACCTCGCCCGCGCAGGCGGCCGGCGGCGAACGCATGAACCAGCTGGATGGTTCGCGCCGCGCGCTGGCGGTGGCGGAGTACCTGATCCGCAATCTCGGCAAGGTCTGAGTCCGTGAGCGCACCTGCCCTGCTTTTGCTGGCCCTGGCGGTCTTTGTGGCCTTGCCCGGCCATGCCGCGAAGGACGATCGTCACCAGCCCGTCTCCATCGAGAGCACGGCCAGCGCCACGCTCAGCAGCAAGACCGGCCGCCTGGAATGGGCGGGCCCGGTGCTGCTGGTGCAAGGCAGCCTGCAACTGCGCGCCGCGCGCCTGGAGGCGGAGCGACGCAACGACGACACCGTGCTGGCCCTGGCCAGCGGCGAAGCGGGCAACCCGGTGCGCTTCAGCCAAGCCCTGAGCCGCCCCGGCGAGCAGATGGAGGGCAGCGCCGAGCGCATCGAGTACGACAGCCGTGCCGAGACCGTGCGCTTTCTGGGAGCGGCCAGCGTGCGCACCCTGGCGAATGGCAAGCTGGTCGAGGAATTGACCGGTGCGGCCATCCTCTACAACGCCCGCACCGAGGTGCTGAGCGTGGAGCCGGGTGCGGGCAGCGCCCAAGACAAAGGCAAGGTACGCATGGTGCTGATGCCGCGTCAATCGGCCTCGGCGCCCGCGCCGGCGGCCAGCGGTGTGAACCTGCAAAGCAGCCCTGCGCTCACTCCCAAACCCCCGACGCGATGAGCCCCCAGTCTTCGGCCCTTCGGGCCTGCGCCACCCCCCGAGGGGGCCCGTGTCGGCTTGGGAGCGGCCCTGCGCCGACACGCCGATGAGCCCCCAAACCAGCCGGCTGGAAGCCGAAGGCCTGCAAAAGAGCTATGGCGTGCGCAAGGTCGTCAAGGACGTGCACGTCTCGGTGGCCGGTGGCGAGGTGGTGGGTCTGCTCGGCCCCAATGGTGCGGGCAAGACGACCAGCTTCTACATGATCGTGGGCCTGGTACGCGCCGATGCCGGCGTGATCCGCATCGACGGTCAGGAGGTTCAGCATCAGCCCATCCACCGCCGTTCGCGCCTGGGCCTGAGCTATCTGCCGCAGGAAGCCTCGATCTTCCGCAAGCTCAATGTCGAGGAAAACATCCGCGCGGTGCTGGAGTTGCAACTCGACGAGAACGGCAGGCCCTGGGCCAAGTCGCGCATCGACACGGCGCTGGATGCCTTGCTGCACGAGTTGTCCATCGAGCGCCTGCGCGACACCCCGGCCCCCGCCCTCTCCGGCGGCGAGCGCCGCCGCGTGGAGATCGCCCGTGCGCTGGCCACGCAGCCGCGCTTCATCCTGCTGGACGAACCGTTTGCCGGCGTGGACCCGATCGCGGTGCTGGAGATCCAGCGCATCATCAGCTTCCTGAAGGAGCGCGGCATCGGGGTCCTGATCACCGACCACAACGTGCGCGAGACCTTGGGGATCTGCGACCGCGCTTACATCATCAGCGAAGGCCGGGTGCTGGCCGAGGGCCAGCCCGAAGCCATCGTGGCCAACCCCGACGTCCGCAAGGTCTATCTGGGCGAGCACTTCAGGATGTGATGGCAGGGCGTTGAACCCGTGAAGCCCAGCCTTCAGCTACGCCAGAGTCAGCACCTGGCGCTGACCCCGCAACTGCAGCAATCCATCCGGCTGCTGCAGCTCTCCACGCTGGAGCTGCAGCAGGAGGTCGAGCAGATGCTCGACAGCAACCCCCTGCTGGAGCTGGACGCCGATGAGGACCTGCCGCTGCCGGGGGCCGATAGCGTGTCCCAGGTCGTGGCCGAGACCCGCGAGGAGCGCATCGAGGCCGCGGGTGAGGGCGGTGACGAGGTGCGAGAACTGCAGGCCGACGACTTCGGTACGACCGAGCACGAGGACTGGGCCAACGGCACCGAAGGCGACGATTTCGATGGCATCCGTGAGCTGCCGGCGCTGGGCAACGCGGTTGATGACGACGAGAGCCCTCGCGGCGAGGCCCAGAGTGCAGCCACCAGCCTGACCGAGCATTTGCTTGGACAGCTGATCGGCCATGCGCTGAGTGACCTGGATCGCGATGCCGTGTTGTTGCTGATCGGTAGCTTGAACGCCGATGGCTATTTGGCCGACGAACTGGAGGCCCTGGCTGACGATTTGGCCGCCAAGCACACCGAGCCGCGCGAGGAGTTGCTGGATAGCCTGCGCATGGCCCTGGCCTTGGTGCAAAGCCTGGACCCCGCCGGCGTGGGCGCGCGCGACCTCAGCGAGTGCTTGCTGCTGCAGCTGCGCGAACAGGCGGCGCACCCGCAGTGCGAATTGGCCACCAAGGTGTGCGCCAAGCACCTGGAGTTGCTTGCCCGGCGCGACTGGCGTCGCCTGGCCCTGCTGACGCACAGCGACGAGCCCCAGTTGCGCCTGGCCCTGGCCTTGATCGCCCGCCTGGAACCCAAGCCCGGGCGCGCCTTTGGCGAGAGCGACAACACCCCGGTGGTGCCCGATGTGATCGTGCGCCGCCAGGGGCGGCAGTGGGTGGCGCAGATCAACCCCGAGGTCTGCCCCAAGCTGCGCGTCAACGAGTTGTATGCGCGGCTGCTGAAGAATCATCGCGGCTCCAGCCTGGCCGGGCCGCTGCAGGAGGCGCGCTGGTTCATCAAGAACATCCAGCAACGCTTCGACACCATCCAGCGTGTCTCGCAGGCTATCGTCGAGCGCCAGGACGGCTTCTTCAACCATGGCGAGCTGGCCATGCGCCCCTTGGTGCTGCGCGAGATCGCCGAAGAGCTTGGCCTGCACGAGTCCACCATCTCGCGCGTCACCACCGCCAAATACATGGCCACGCCGCACGGCACCTTCGAGCTGAAGTATTTCTTCGGCTCCGGTCTGAATACCGAGGCTGGCGGCGAGGCCAGCAGCACCGCCGTGCGGGCGCTGATCCGCCAATTCATCGACGCCGAAAGCAAGAAGAAGCCGCTGTCCGACTCGGCGCTGGCCGCCATGCTGGAAGAGCAGGGCATCCAATGCGCCCGTCGCACCGTGGCCAAGTACCGCGAGGGGATGAAGATCCCCACCGCCCCTCTACGAAAAGAATGACCTCACAGTCCCCCCCGAAGCGCTTCGCGCCTCCCCCCGGGGGGCGTCACCAGCGGCCCGGCAAAGCCGGTTCCGCGGTGACCGCTTGATCAACGAGAGCCCTGCAACAAGGGCCGCACACCCGAAGGCCAATCCATGTCGCAATTTGCTCTGTTCTTGCCCTGCCCCAGCGGGGTCGAGCCCCTGCTGCTCGAAGAAGTGCAGGCCCTGGGCCTGAAGGCCGAGACCGCACGCGGCGGGGTGCGGCTGCCCCGCGCCAGCCTGGTGGATGCCATGAAGCTCAATCTGCACAGCCGCCTGGCCACCCGCGTGCTGGTGGAACTGGTGCAGGGCCCGTATCGCGATGAGGCCGATCTCTACACCCTGGCCTGGAAGGTGGACTGGAACGCCTGGCTGACCCCCGAGCATCGCTTCAAGGTGGATTGCACGGCGCGCCAAAGCCCGCTCAAGAGCCTGCACTTCGCCGCGCTCAAAGTGAAGGACGCCCTGTGCGACCAGATTCGCGACACCCAGGGCGAGCGCCCCAGTGTGGACACCCGCGACCCCGACCTGCCCATCCTGCTGCACCTGGAAGCCGAGCACGCCACCTTGTATGCGGACAGCAGCGGTGCGCCGCTGTTCAAGCGCGGCTGGCGCTTTGACAAGGGCGATGCGCCCTTGAAGGAAACCCTGGCCGCCGCCATGCTGGCCGCCGCCGGCTGGCGCGGCACGCCCGAGAGCGGCGGGGCGCTGAACGACCCCTGCTGCGGCAGCGGCACCATCGCCATCGAGGCCGCCCTGATCGCCTGCGGCATGGCGCCCGGCCTGCAGCGCGACTTCGCCTTCGCGCACCAGCGGCCCTATGCCGAGCTCTACCCGGACTGGCAGCGCCTGACCCAGGCCGCCCGCGACGCTGTCCATGCGCCCGCCGTGCCCATCTTTGCCAGCGATGTGGCCTTCCGCATGGTCGACTTCGCGCGCCGCAATGCCGAGCGCGCCGGCGTGGCGCACGCCATCCGTTTCCAGGGCGGCGACGCGCTGGAGCGCCCCGCGCCGGACTTGCCTGAAGGCATGGCCGGCACCCTGATGCTGAATCCCCCCTACGGCGAACGCATTGCCGTGCGCGGCAAGGCCGGGGCGGAGGACACGGAGCGCTCAGCGCGCGAACAGACCGAAGAAAGCGACTTCTTCCCCCGCCTGGCTGCGCACTGGAAGCGCCAATACACCGGCGGCAACCCCTGGAGCGCCTGGATGCTGACGCCCGACCGCGACCTGCCCAAGCGCATGCGCCTCAAAGAAAGCCGCAAGGTGCCGATGTGGAACGGCCCTATCGAGTGCCGGCTGTTCCGCTTCGATCTGGTGGCGGGCTCCAACCGCAATAAGGACACGGCATGAAACCCGCCTTCCGTGCCCTCCTGGGCCTGCTTGCCGGTCTGATGACGGCCGTGATGATCATTGCCCTGATCGAAACCTTGGGCCACAAGGTCTGGCCGCTGCCGGCGGCCGATGGCCTCAATCTGCGTGATCCTCAAGTCATGGCGGCTTTAATGGCCAAGGCCCCCCTGGGGGCTTTGGCCTCGGTGGTGCTGGCCTGGTGCGCCGGTGCTGCTTCGGGGGCCTGGATTGGCTTTCGTCTGGCCGGCCAGCCTCACGCCCGTTCGGTGGGCTTGGGCGTGGCCGGCGTCATTTGGTTGGCCACTGGCGCCAATCTGCTCGCCATTCCCCACCCGCACTGGATGATGGCCGGCGGCCTGCTGGGGGTGCCGCTCAGCGGCTGGCTGGTGGTGCGCCTGCTGCAGGCGCGTGTCGCCTCAGCGCAGACCCCACCAAGCGAGTAAGGCCAGTGGCGCGGTGTCTGCGCGCAGGATGCGCGGACCCAGGCCGATGGGGGCGAAGCCCGCCGCCTGCGCGAGCGCCTCTTCGGCCGGGCTCAGGCCGCCCTCAGGCCCAGAGAGGCTGAGCACGCCTTCGGCCCCCTCGGCCGCTTGCAGGCCCTGGGCCTGGGGGCTGAGCAGCAGTCGGCGCAGCGAACCCTCGGCCGGCCCCAAGCTGTTGAGCCAGGCGGACAGGGCTTGAACCGCCGCAATCGACGGCACCCGCACCCGCCCGCATTGCTCGGCGGCGGCCTGCGCCACGCCCTGCCAATGAGCGCGCTTTTTCTCGGCGCGCTCGCCACTCAGGCGCAGCACCGAGCGCTCGCTCATCAGGGGTTGGATGGAGGTCACGCCCAGTTCGGTGGCTTTCTCCACCAGAAAGTCCATGCGGTCATTGGCCGGCATCACCAGCGCCAGATGCAGCGGTCGCGGCAGTTCGCGCTCGATGGCCTGAAAGCTCAGCAGGCGCACACGCACCTGGGCGCGGCCCATCAGCAGCACCTCGGCCTGCCAAGCCAGGTCCGCCCGACCGTCAAACAAGGTCAGCACATCGCCGGGTTGGGCGCGCAGCACCTGTACATGGCGGGCGGCGCCGGCGGGCAGATCGAGTTCCTGGCCGGCAGGTCCTAAAGGCAGGTCAACAAAAAAGCGGGCGTTCATGGTGAAAGTAAAAAGGCCGGCCTACAGGCCGGCCTTGCATCATCGCGCAGAGGGCTGCAGGCACGCCCCCAGCACGACAGCCTCTTACGCCTTGGGCTTGTCGCGCAACTCGCGTCTGAGGATCTTGCCCACCGGCGTCTTCGGCAACTCGGAGCGGAACTCCACCACCTTGGGCCGCTTGTAGCCGGTCAGATTGGCCTCGCAATAGGCTCGTACCTGGGTCTCGGTGATCGAGTCGTCCTTCTTGACGATCACGACCTTGACCGCCTCGCCCGCTTTCTCGTCGGGCACACCGACTGCAGCGCACTCCAGGATGCCGGGCATGCTGGCCAGCACGTCCTCGATCTCATTGGGGTAGACATTGAAGCCGCTGACCAAGATCATGTCCTTCTTGCGGTCCACGATCTTGAAAAAGCCGCGCTCGTCCACCATGCCCACATCGCCGGTGCGGAAAAAGCCGTCGGGCGTCATCACCTTGGCGGTTTCGTCGGGGCGCTGCCAATAGCCGGCCATGACCTGCGGGCCCTTGATGGCGATCTCGCCTGGGCCCGGGGCGGCCACCTCAAAGCCTTCGTCGTCCAGCAGCTTGAGCTCGGTGCTGGGCACGGGCAGGCCGATGGTGCCGGTGTAGGCCGTGCTGTCGGTGGGGTTGCAGGTGGCCACGGGCGCGGTCTCAGACAGGCCATAGCCTTCGCAGATCGGGCAGCCCGTCTTTTCCAGCCACAGCTTGGCCGTGGCCTGCTGCACCGCCATGCCGCCGCCCACGCAGATCACCAGATGGCTCCAGTCCACGCTGTTGAAATCGGCATGGTTGGCCATGGCGTTGAACAAGGTGTTCACCGCCGGGAAGCTGTGGATCTTGTGTTGGCTCAGCTCCTTGAACACCGCCGGGATGTCGCGCGGGTTCGGGATCAGGACGTTCACCCCACCCATGTGCATCGACAGCATCAGGTTCGCGGTGAAGCCGAAGATGTGATAGAGCGGCAGCGCGCACACCGTATGCACCGACTCACCGGCCGCGACCTTTTGCAGCGCCGGCTGATACCAAGCCTCGCACTGCAGCACATTGGCCACCACATTGCGATGCAGCAGCACCGCGCCCTTGCTCACGCCGGTGGTGCCGCCGGTGTATTGCAGCAGCGCGATGTCATCGCCGCGCACCTCGGGCCGCGTGTAGGGCAGCGAGCGACCGTGCGACAGGGCCTCGTTGAAGCGCACCATGCCCGGCAGCTGCAGGGCCTGGATCTGGTTCTTCTTGCGCACCACATAGTTGATCAGGCTGCCCTTGAGGAAGCCAAACATGTCGCCGATGGCCGCCAGCACCACATGCTGGGTGGGCACTTTGTCGAACACTTCCTTCAGCGTGGGCAGGAAGTTCTCGACGATGACGATGGCCTTGGCTCCACTGTCCTTGAGCTGATGCTCCAGCTCGCGCGGCGTGTAGAGCGGGTTCACATTCACCGCCACAAAGCCCGCGCGCAACACGGCGGCCATGGCCACCGGGTACTGGAAGACATTGGGCATCATCAGCGCCACGCGGTCGCCCGGGGCCAGGCCGAGGCTCTGCAGATAGGCCGCCAGCGCTTTCGAGGCCTCATCGATCTGCGCAAAGCTCTTGCTCGCGCCCATCATCTTGTAGGCCGGCTTGGTCGCGTGGTTCTTGAACGCGGTCTCGATCAGATCGATCAAATTGCCATAGCGCCCGGCATCAATTTCAGCCGGAACGCCAGGTGAGTAATGTTTGAGCCAGGTCTTGTCCACGGAACCTCCCGCCAGTCACGCTGCAATTCTGCGAGGCGGCTCCGTGGCATTGCCTAGGGAGTTGGCCTAGGAGCCTTTGCCCTTTTGTGTAGGCAACGCAGCGCCAGAAGACTCCTCTCCACGCTCTTTGGCTCGTGCGTTGCCCCATTCGATCGGCTGTGCATGGCGTTGGCACCGCTGAAAGGGTGATTCGTCCCTTCCGCACTGGAGCCGCCACGCCAGATTGCCTAGCATCGCCGGCGTTGCAGCTCCGCTGTGGCCTGAGAGTCCCCCCATGAACCCGCCTCGCACGACCAGACCCACCCTGGCGGTGAGCCAGCTGAACTTGCAATGAGCAACGCTCTGCGTCTCCCACGTTCGCGGGGATGACCCTCGGCAGCTGCGCCCTAAGCCCCGCAAGATCCCCGCCTTGGCCAGGGCCTGCCCCTGAGTCACCCCTTCTTCTTCCTCTGATCACTGCCCCCATGTCCTTCCGTCTCTCCCTCACCCCGCTGCGCGGCGGACTGGTACTTCTGAGTGCTCTGGCGCCGCTTTGGGCCCAGGCCCAGACCGCGCCCGACTGGACTCTGAACCTCAACAACCCCAGCGCCCGCCCCAGCGGCAACTGGGTGGATGCGCAGTCCAATGTCTACAGCGTGAGTGCGGGCGGGGGCAGCAGCGGCAGCTTGAACAAATTCAACGCCGCCCGCACCCTGGTGTGGAGCCGCCCCTTGTTCAATGGCGACCAAGGGCGCGTCAGCGCCCATGCCAGCGACGGCAATGGCAACAGCTGGGTGGTGGGTGAACTCACCGACAGCCAGGGCCTGCGTACCGGCACCCTGGTGGCGCGTTATGACAGCGCCGGCCAACTGCTGTGGCGCGAGGCCCGCACCGTGCCGCGCGAATGGCCGGCCATGGTGGCCGCGGACGCCAATGGTGCCGCCTATGTGGTCTTCAGCGTGCTGCGCCTGAACACTTCGACCGGACGCTACGAACCGGGCTGCCAGCTGGTGCGCTATGGCAGTGCGGGCGAACGCCAGTGGAGCGCCGACTGCGGTCGTGACGCCCTTTACTACCGCCCCGGTGCGCTCAATGTCTGGCCGAACGGGCAGGTCGCGGTGATCGGCGACGACCGCCCCGGCATCACCCAGCTGCGCGCCTTCAGCCCCAGCGGCGGCCTGGTGGTGGACCGCCTCTACCCCTTCGATCTGGGCATCGGCGCCGCGCGCGGCCCCAACGGAGAGTTCGCGCTGGTGGGCGGCGCCGCCGGCCAGACCCTGGTGGTGCGCTTCGATGCCAGCTTGAATGAACTCTGGCGCCTCAGCTTCCCGCTCGGCCAGTTGGCACAGCACGCCACCTTCGAGGGTCAAGGCGGCTTGGTCCTGGGCTCGGGCACCCTCAACAACGGCCAGCTCAGCGGCAGCCTGCTCAGCAAGATCTCGGCCGCTGGCAGCGTGCAATGGTCGCGCCCCTTTGAAACCTCGGCGGACGGCCTGGTGCCCAGCACCGGCCTGCTGCAAGGGCTGGCCGATGGCGGCGTCATGGTGGCGGCCAACTCGCCGGCTCTGGTGGCCGGCAGCGCGCAGGATCGCCTGGTGCTGGCCCGTCTGGACGCCGCGGGCCGCGAGCTCTGGCGCTCGACTCCGCAGCTGGGCTATAGCGAACAGGCCCTGGCACTCAGCGCCAACGGCGGTGCGCTGCTGCAGCTGGTGCCCACGGCCAGCGGCAGCAGCGCCGCCGTGCTGGCCCAGCGCTACGCCCAGAGCGGGGTCAGCAACCAGGCCCCGCTGGCCCAGGCCAGTGCCAGCCCGAGCAGCGGCATCGCCCCCTTGAGCGTGCAGTTCAGCGCTGCCGGTTCCAGCGACCCCGAGGGCGGTGCGCTGAGCTATGCCTGGAACTTTGGCGATGGCCGCAGCAGCACCCTGAGCAACCCAGCATTGGTGTTCGGCGAGGGCATCTACAACGTGCAGCTGACCGTCACGGACGCCCTGGGCGCCCAGACCAAGACCGCACTCACCGTGACCTCCACCTTGGCGCCGGCCCAACCCACCCAATTGAGCTTGGCGAGCAGCAACATCGTGCAAAACACCAGCACCACGGCGACCTTGCAGCTTTCGTCGACGGCGGGCACCACGGTGACCCTCTCCGCCAGTGACCCCAGCCTGGTCAGCCTGCCGCTTTCCATCACGGTGCCCAAGGGCCAGCAGTCGACCACCTTCGGCGTCACCGCCAAGAGCCTGCGCAAGCAAACCACCGTGACCCTGCGCGCGACCGCCAATGGCAAGACGGTCTCCAGCTTGCTGACCATTCGCCCGCGCTGAATTTCATGATCGACCCCCTGCGCGACCCACCTCCCATCCAGTTCGATGACGGCGCCGCCTACGAGCGCCTGATGGGCCACTGGAGCCGGCTGGCCGGTGAGCAGTTTCTGGACTGGTTGGCTCCAGCTCCCGCGCAGCACTGGCTGGACATTGGCTGCGGCAATGGGGCCTTCACTGAACTGCTGCTGACGCGTACCCAGCCCGCCTCGGTGCGCGCCTTCGACCCTTCCGCTGGCCAGCTGGACTACGCCCGCCAGCGCGTCGCGCCCGGGCAGCCCGTGCACTGGGCGCGGGCCGAGGCCGAGCGCCTGCCCGTGCCCGATGCCAGCGCCGACGGCGCGTTGATGGCCCTGGTGCTGTTCTTCGTGCCCGACCCTGCTGCCGGCTTGGCCGAGATGGTGCGCGCAGTGCGCCCGGGCGGCACCCTGGCCGCCTACCACTGGGACCTTTTGAACGGTGGCTTTCCCTTGGCCGACATCGGCGCCGAGATGAAGCAGATGGGGCTGCCCCCGCGCCTGCCGCCGAGCGCCGCCATCAGCCGCCCCGAGGCCTCGGCCGCGCTGTGGCAGCAGGCCGGATTGCAGCAAGTGCAGGTCCGCACCATCGAGGTCCAGCGCCAATTTGCGCACTTCGACGACTACTGGCACAGCGCCGCCGCCAGCAACACCCTGCGGCCGATGTTCGACGCCATGAGTGAGGCCACACGCGGCGAGTTGCAGGCCCGGGTGCGGCAGCGGCTGCAGGACAGCGGCGGCGCCATCACCGTGCGAGCGCGGGCGACGGCGGTGCGGGGAGTGCGGCCGTGAAGGTGGGAGCTCGTCGAATACGAGATGGAGTTGCGAGGCTGGGGCTCTTGGCGTCAGTGGCCAAGATCCGTTTCATCCGCGCCCGCCGGTGAAGGCGGGCGGTGCGGCGGCTTGGTGGGCCTGCCGCCCACCGATGCCAAGTTTCAATCCGCGCCCGCCGGTGAAGGCGGGCGGTGCCGGGCCGAATGCCGCTCATGCTGCCGGCCTCCAGGTTTCAATCCGCGCCCGCCGGTGAAGGCGGGCGGTGCCTGATCAGGCAACCCCGTAGGGCAGTTACCCAAAGTTTCAATCCGCGCCCGCCGGTGAAGGCGGGCGGTGCGCGTCATCGCCGGCCGCGCTGGCCTGCTGAACGAAGTTTCAATCCGCGCCCGCCGGTGAAGGCGGGCGGTGCTTCGATCCACTGCACCGCCTGCAGCTCGTGCGTGTTTCAATCCGCGCCCGCCGGTGAAGGCGGGCGGTGCGTGAAAGATGATCATTGCCCGGCCCTCACCACTGGTTTCAATCCGCGCCCGCCGGTGAAGGCGGGCGGTGCTTGCGCTTCAAGTCCTCAAGCGAGCGACCCAGCGTTTCAATCCGCGCCCGCCGGTGAAGGCGGGCGGTGCGAGCTGGATCAGCAAGAGCGAGGCCTTGATGGAAGTTTCAATCCGCGCCCGCCGGTGAAGGCGGGCGGTGCCTACTGAAGCCGAGCGCAAGCGCATTGAGCGATCAGTTTCAATCCGCGCCCGCCGGTGAAGGCGGGCGGTGCCGCCGCAGGAGTAGCGGCGCCAAGACCAGCGGATGTTTCAATCCGCGCCCGCCGGTGAAGGCGGGCGGTGCGCCGACGATTTCGACGGTGCCCGGGGGCAGGCCGTTTCAATCCGCGCCCGCCGGTGAAGGCGGGCGGTGCTTGGCCACCGCACGGCTGGCCAGCATCACCGCCGTTTCAATCCGCGCCCGCCGGTGAAGGCGGGCGGTGCAAGGCTGCGGTGATGTGCGGCATGGCTCCCTCCCAGTTTCAATCCGCGCCCGCCGGTGAAGGCGGGCGGTGCCGGGGCTGAGTACATCCCCGCTCCGGCAATGAAGTTTCAATCCGCGCCCGCCGGTGAAGGCGGGCGGTGCTCGCACGGCAAAGCCACGTGCTCCAGCTGCTGGCAGTTTCAATCCGCGCCCGCCGGTGAAGGCGGGCGGTGCGTCTTGGCGATCAGTTGGCGGGCTTTCACCATGTCAGTTTCAATCCGCGCCCGCCGGTGAAGGCGGGCGGTGCTCCAGGGTCAGCCAGTACGGATTCCCGGCCACCCGTTTCAATCCGCGCCCGCCGGTGAAGGCGGGCGGTGCTGAGCTGGCCGAGCGCTTTGCGGCGCCCCTGCAGGTTTCAATCCGCGCCCGCCGGTGAAGGCGGGCGGTGCGCAGGCCGCTTTTGAGCTTGTCGCGGGCGTCCTTGTTTCAATCCGCGCCCGCCGGTGAAGGCGGGCGGTGCGGCCCGGATCGCCTTGTCCCGCGCCAGCATCACAGTTTCAATCCGCGCCCGCCGGTGAAGGCGGGCGGTGCCTTTTTCGAGCGCGGCGCGCACGCCCGAAGGCATGTTTCAATCCGCGCCCGCCGGTGAAGGCGGGCGGTGCCTGCTGGCCCGAAAGTGAGGCACTAGATGGGCTGGTTTCAATCCGCGCCCGCCGGTGAAGGCGGGCGGTGCGCGTTGTCGGCCAGGTTGGCAATGGCGGTGCCGTTGTTTCAATCCGCGCCCGCCGGTGAAGGCGGGCGGTGCGCCGCCCAGGATGCCGGCGCGTGTTGGCACAATGTTTCAATCCGCGCCCGCCGGTGAAGGCGGGCGGTGCGTGGAGGTGGCGTTTGAGCGCGCCCGCACTCCGTGTTTCAATCCGCGCCCGCCGGTGAAGGCGGGCGGTGCGGGCCTCAGTTATCGATGGCGACACGGAACGCGAAGTTTCAATCCGCGCCCGCCGGTGAAGGCGGGCGGTGCCCGTTGGCCCCCCGAGATCGGCCAGCATCTGGCCGTTTCAATCCGCGCCCGCCGGTGAAGGCGGGCGGTGCGCAGCCGCCATTACAAACAGTCGTCGACGCAGACGTTTCAATCCGCGCCCGCCGGTGAAGGCGGGCGGTGCCGTGCTGTGCAGCCAGACGCCGGAGGGCGTGCGGTTTCAATCCGCGCCCGCCGGTGAAGGCGGGCGGTGCTCAGGACGTCAAAAGCTCACCGATGCCCAGATCGAGTTTCAATCCGCGCCCGCCGGTGAAGGCGGGCGGTGCTGCGGGTGATCCGGTGCATGCGCTTGCCTGCGCTGTTTCAATCCGCGCCCGCCGGTGAAGGCGGGCGGTGCGCTGCTGCGGTTGCTGTTGTCCACCACATCAAACGTTTCAATCCGCGCCCGCCGGTGAAGGCGGGCGGTGCGTCGGCGGCGCTCAAGTGCTCGGCATCGAGCAGGCGTTTCAATCCGCGCCCGCCGGTGAAGGCGGGCGGTGCGTTCCAGTTCGTGGACAACATCACCGGGGGGATCTTGTTTCAATCCGCGCCCGCCGGTGAAGGCGGGCGGTGCAGGTTGTGGGCGTGCAGACCGTCGAAGAGCGCCGGGTTTCAATCCGCGCCCGCCGGTGAAGGCGGGCGGTGCGTGCCGGATCTGTCGGAGGCCTGGGCGCCATGAGGTTTCAATCCGCGCCCGCCGGTGAAGGCGGGCGGTGCATCCGATCAGCCGGCCCGCAGAGCCTTTGATGGTGGTTTCAATCCGCGCCCGCCGGTGAAGGCGGGCGGTGCTGGGCTATGGCTCAATTGATTCGGCTTTTCGATGTTTCAATCCGCGCCCGCCGGTGAAGGCGGGCGGTGCCGAAGCTAGCGCCTACCGCCTCAATCCTAGCCAGTTTCAATCCGCGCCCGCCGGTGAAGGCGGGCGGTGCGCGGCGTCCCATCGTGATGCGGCTCGGCCACGCGGTTTCAATCCGCGCCCGCCGGTGAAGGCGGGCGGTGCCGTGCCGCTGGCGGCGTTGTTCACCACTTCAACGTTTCAATCCGCGCCCGCCGGTGAAGGCGGGCGGTGCACCACAGCCCCCGACCCTGAGCGCGGCTCAACAGGTTTCAATCCGCGCCCGCCGGTGAAGGCGGGCGGTGCCGCCACGCGCGGCCATGCCTCAAATCCCATTCGATGTTTCAATCCGCGCCCGCCGGTGAAGGCGGGCGGTGCGCATTGGTGGTGTCGATTGGCTGCGTGAGACTGACGTTTCAATCCGCGCCCGCCGGTGAAGGCGGGCGGTGCGGGCGGCGTTCCCGTGGCATGAAAGGCCGCACATGTTTCAATCCGCGCCCGCCGGTGAAGGCGGGCGGTGCCGCAACTCGCGACAAACTGTAAGCGTCAAGCCAAGTTTCAATCCGCGCCCGCCGGTGAAGGCGGGCGGTGCAAGGCCGGGCGGGATCGTCGCGCCGGCCAGGGCGTTTCAATCCGCGCCCGCCGGTGAAGGCGGGCGGTGCCCAGATTGCGGGACCGTGCCATAGGCCCACGCCGTTTCAATCCGCGCCCGCCGGTGAAGGCGGGCGGTGCTCCGTCATTGCAAGTGCTTGTGGGAGCGGCGGAATTCTGCCGTGCCGCGCGAACCCCCGATGGAAGTGCCCGGTGCGAACGCCCGGAAATGCCGGCAACACTGCATCAGCACGGCGCCGGCAGCGGAACGCGAACCCATGGCGTGAGAAGCCATCACTGGGGGTTCGCGCAGGCCTGGCTTCAGAGCACCAAGGGGGCCTCAAAGTCCACCGCCTTGAAGCGCCCGTACTCGCGCACTTCGGCCCCGCGGGTCTCGGGCAGGCGGTAGAGCCGCAGACAGTCCTGCGTCTCGTCCATGGCGGCCCGCAGCTTGCGCTCCAGTTCTTCCATATGGGCCAGGTCGATCTGGCACTCGAAGACCGACTTCTGCACGCGTTGCCCAGTGGCCTCGCACAGCTTGGCGACGCGCCGCAGGCGCCGCCGCCCCTCGCGGGTCTCGGTGTTCACGTCATAGCAAACGATGACCAACATGCTCGCTCAGCGAATCAGATAGGGAACATAGCTGGCCGGTGCGCCGTCCACATCGGCCTCACCACGAATGGCCCGGGCCAGCAGGCGCGCCTGCACCAGGGGCAGCAGGCCCTGGGCCAAGGGTTCGGCCAGCAGGGGGTGTTGCAAGGCCTCTTGCTTGCGCTCCTGAAAGGCCACCAACACGGCCTTGCGGGCTTCGGGGTCCAGGCTGACCGCCCCACCCTCGCGTTGAACGAAGTCTTCGGCGCGCAGCTGCTGGCGGTTGATCAAGGTCAGCGCCAGGCGCTCGGCCAGGGGGCGGAACTCCTCCATCAGGTCCAAGGCCAGGGCCGCGCGGCCCGGCCTGAGGGCGTGCAAGAAACCCACCTGAGGGTCCAGGCCCACGGCCTCCAGGGCGCTGCGGCAGTCGTTCATCCACAGGCTGTAGAGGAAGGACAACAGGGCGTTGAGGCGGTCGCGCGGCGGGCGGCGGGTGCGGCCATCGCGCAGATGAAAGGCATCGCGGGCGTCGGCCCGCACCAGCAGGCTCAGCCCGGCGAAGTACTGGCGCGCGGCCTCGCCCTCGATGCCACGCAACTGATCCAGGTCGGCGCTGGCGGGCAGGGCGCGCAGGCTGGCTGCAAGGTTTTGCGCCTGCCGCGTCAAAGCGGCCTCGTCCTCGGCCGTCTTGGCCTCGCGTGCACCGCGCAGCAACAAGCTGCGCGTGTTGCGCAGCTTGCCCGCCACGAAGGCGCGAGCCAGGGCCAGGCTGCGTTCGCCATCCTGGCCGGCCTGGTGCTGGGCCCGCCGCAGCAACACATTGCCCGCCATGGGGCCTTCGAGCCGGGCCTGGAATCGTCCCTGCTCGTTCAGCAGCACCAGGGCGATGCCCTGCTGCGCCAGACCGTGCATCAACGGCGTGGAAAGTTGGATGGGGCCAAAGCAGACCACGCTGCTCAGGTGATGCAGGGGCACGCGCAGCTTGAGTTCGTGGTTGTGCTCGATGGCCAGGGTCTGGTTTTCCAGCCGCAGATAGCTGTCGGGGGTGGTGAGATACAGGGTGTTGAGCAGGTGCAAGGCGGCCTCACAGCAGGGCATCGGGGTCGAACAACGCCTGGCGCGCTTGGCGCAGGGCGGCGCAGCTGGCGGCCTCGGGTTGGCAGCGCGCCTTCAGCGAACAAGCCTTGCAGCGCTGCTGCGCTGCCGCGCCCTCCAGCGGCGAAGGCAATTGCCCAGCCGCCAGCATGGCGCGCACCGCTTGGGCCGCCTGCCGCACCCGTTCGCGCAGTTCGGCCGTGATGGCGACCGCGCGCCGCCGCTTGGAGCTGGCGTAGAACAGCGCTCCCAGCGGCACCGGCCGGCCCGTCATGGCCTCCAGGCACAGGGCCTGGGCGGCCAGCTGCAGCTCATCGCAGGCGGCAATCTCCGCCGCCTTGTTGCGCGAGCCCTGCTTGTATTCCACCGGGCAGGCCGATCCATCGGGGCCGAACTCCACCGCATCGGCCTTGCCGATCAGGCCGAGCTCGTCGTGCCAGAGCGGTAGCGCTCGCTCCACGCGCAGGCCTTGTTCCTGCCTGTGCGATGGCTGATCCACCCGCGCATGCAAGGCGTTGCCGCGCAGGGTGTGCAGGTTGTCGTCAAAGGCCTGCTCCAGATGGATGAGGGCGCATTGACGCGGGCAATAGGCCCAGTGCTGGAGGGCCGAGAGGGGGATGAGCTCGGCCTCCATGACTTCGCTCAGCCCAGGCGGCGCAACAACCTGACGCCTGCAGGCAGGCTGGCCTCATCCACGCTCAGCTCATAGTCGGCAAAGCTGCGCGGGGCCGTGACACCGGGCTTGAGCTTCACGCTCACCCGTTCGAACAGGCTGTGCGCATGGGCGTTGCCCAGTTCGCTGTCGTGCTGGAACACAAAGAGCCCGCGCGTGGACATCTCGCCGCGCGCGGCCGAGCGGTCGTGTTCAAACATCTGCTCCAGCCCCTGCAGCAACAGCTCCAGGTCCTCGGTCGAAAAGCCGGTCTGCTTGGCAAGGAAGGCCGAGACGAAGCCGTGCGAGCGATACAAGGCATAGGGCACGGTGTGCTTGCGACCCATGGTGCGGTTGTCGCCCTCCTGCTTGTCCGCCTCGGCCTGGGTGGCCACGGCCATGCGGGTGATGGCGTGTTCGCTGGCCACGATGGGGTCGGCCGAGCGCGCGAAGGTCAGCTGCACGGGGCCGCGCACCTGGCCGCAATTCACGCCGGTGGACATCACGGCACCAAAGCTGCGCACGTCAAAGAAGTTCTGGCAGATCCAGGCGCGCGCCTTGTCCACGCTATCGGCACTGCCCTTGCGTTTTTTCTTGCCCTTGGCGTCACCCTCATCATTCAGCTCATCGGTGGCGCCGATGGCCTCGTAGGCCTTGCGGTGGGTCTGCTCCAGCACCGCCTTTTCCTTGATGTAGATGTCGTAGGGCGGTTGGGCGCCTTTGACGAGCTGAACGAAGTTGCGCAGCTTGCGTTTCAACGCCACATCGGTCATCAGGCCGTGGCCAGTCTCGGCGTCGATGCGGGGCATGTTGCCGGCGTCGGGGTCGCCGTTGGGGTTGCCGTCCTTCACATCAAAGAGCAGGACGAAGTCGAGGCGGCCGGTGATGGGGGTGCTCATGGGTCAATCTCCCTGGGTTTGATCGGTGTTGGATTCGGACTTCTTGATGAAGAAAGCTTGGCGCTGGTGGTAGTAGCCCAGGGCGAACTGGCCTTGCTCGGGCAGCGTGAGTTGGCGTGGGAATTCGGCCAGGGGCGCCAGAACCTCGCCGATCAGCTTCTCAAAGTAGGCGCCCTGGCCGTCGCCCAGCTTTTTCAGATGGGCGTTCTTGAGCCGCAGCAAGGTGGTGAAGACCGCCACCGGTGTGGTGGACGCGGCGCCGTAGTAGCGATCGCGGATGGTGGCGTTGATGCCGGGCTGCGCCTGCTCCTGGATGCGTTCCAGGGTGGCGAAGAGCCGGCCCAGCCGGTAGGCCGGTTCGGTGATGTCCATGTCCAGGGCCTCCTTGAATGTTTGTGGCGGACGGTGGGGGTCAGGAAGGGATGGGCGCTGGCGGTTGAGCCAGGCCTTGATGACGCAGGCGCGCAGATAGGGCACATCGCGTTCGGCCTTGCAGCGCTGGACAGCGGCGTTCAGCAGGCCGGCGGGCAGGGGGCGCCCTTCCAGAATGGCGCGCATCCATTCGCCGGCCAGCCGAGGCGGGATGTTGTCGGCCTTGCCCAGAACGGCCAGGCTGGTCAGCAGGCGAAACAGCGACGGTGACTCCGGATCCGAATCAAAGCGCCGCGCCATGCGGATGTCTTCAAAGTGCTGCACCAGGCGTGGCGCCAGTTCGGCGAAGGGCAGTGCGGGCAACCAAAAGCGCACGCTGATGCGTGCGGCGTTGGGCGAGAGGCCGAGCACAAAGAAGCGGGTGGCCCCGACTTCCTTGGGCATCTGGCCGGACTGCACCGCTCTGAACAGAGCCCGCACCGCATCGCGGCCTCGATCCGGGTTGTCGCTGGCGCCAAAGAGGTCGGCAAGGGTGAATTCGCCATCAAAGGGGTGCGGGGCTTCGGCCCAGAACACCGTCGAGGCGTCTCCCACCTGAACACAGGAGCGTGCATCCCGATCCAGCAAGGCATTCAGTGCGGTGGTGTAGGCGAAGACCGCCGCGTCGCCCACCGGGGCGTTGGCCCCTTGCTCCTTGCCATAGGAGTTGAAGGCGGCCAGGTTGAAGGACACGATGTTGGCGCCCGAAGTCTGGGCCCCCCACACGCCTTTGATGGCGCCATGCAGTCGGGCCACAGGGCGCTGCGCCCCTTCGACCAGGCAGTGGGCTCGTTCGCCCGGGGTCTGGCTGGCCTCCAGCGTTCGAGCCGCAGCCTGTACGGCCGGCCGCTGGCAAATCAGCTGCCCCGCATCGCCCTGCAGTTCGAAGCTCACCAAGGCATTGGCTTGCAGCAATTCGTCCCAATGCGGCGCAGCGCGCAACGGGTCCAATTGAGGGGCCTGCAGAAAACTCAGCAGCGCTTGCAGGCCCACATCTCCATCGGCGTGGGGAATCAAGGCCTGGGCACGGGCGAGAAAGGCTGCCCTTTGTTCGGGCAGGCGCGGGGCCTCGGGCTTGGCGCTGACCCCCAGGGCGTATTCGGCGGTGTCCCACAGCAGGTTGGCCGCCACACCAGAGGTCTTCTTGATGCCCTGCGGCACCAGAAAGCTTTGGGCGCGCGGCTTTTTGCCCACGGTGCGCCGGGTGTCCCGCAACTGCACCGGACTGCCATCGGGTCGCAGCTCGACGATGAAGGGGATGTCCTTGTCTTCCAGGCCGGGCGCGGGCAGGCGTCGGGCCGGATCCGGGTCGCGGCTGCGTCGCTCGTAGAGCTGGGTCAGGGCTTGCAGGATCATGCGGCCGCCTCCCCAAAGGCCGGCACCTCGATCACGCCGGCTTGCATCTGGGCACGGAAGAAACGTGGCTGGGGCGAGGCCGAGTTGCCGAAGTCGAGGTCGTGCAGCATCCAACCCAGGTCGCGCGTCTCCGGAATGGGCACAGGCCCAGGCGCAGCGGCATCCACCAGGCGCACATCGGCAGCGAATTCGCGACAACCCAGATAGGGCTGGTTCACCCACTGCCCCTTGCCCGCTCGGCGCTGGAACATTTCTTCGTATTTCTGACGGGGCTCGCCGGTGCGGACATCCAATTCGGCATGCACACGGTAGGCCACGTCGCGCAAGAAAAGGCCGGCGCGCTGCTGGCGCTCGTCCTCGACATAGAGGGCCAGGCTGCCCGCCCCGGCATTCATGGCCTGCTGCACATTGCTGGTAGAGATGACAGCGCCGACTTCGTTGCGGCGCAGATTGATCCAACGGATGGGCTGAAGCACTTCGATGCGCCTGATCCGCCATCGGATTGCGGGCTTCCACAAGATGGTCTCGAAGAGCGCGCGGGCGGCCGAGGGGGTGATGACGTCGTAGCTGACGCGCTCGACCTTCATCTCGGGGCGAGTGAAGCAGGCGTAGTCACCGACGACTTGAAGGCAGTAGCTATTCACAACGAGGCTCCCTATTTTTTTGATATCACTTGCTGGACTACGAACCAAAGCAGGCCGACGCGCGCTGAGCTATGTGCAGCAACGATCAGCCAAGCCATGCAGTACCGATACCAAGGCTGACCGCGCAGGAGGCGCAGCTCGCGCAGCAGCGCCGCGAGGCTTTGCTCTCTGAGCAGATGGGACAGATGGTTCATAGCTGCAGCTGAAGTGGCTGCGCAACTCTACATCAATCTTCTTTCTAGCCAACAGTAAGATAAATTCGCATATCATTCGGGTGCTCAACACAGGGCGTGGATTGAAACTTTCTGGCCAATAGGTCCGCTGGAAAGCGCGGGAGGCTTCGGCCTCCCGCGCCTTACTGCACCATGGTTGTTGCATCAATTGCCCTTTCCGCAGGCATGAGTCCGAAGCGGCTGTCATAGCGGGTGTCGTCGTCCAGGAGGTAGAGGCCGCAAGCCAGGGGCTTGACGGATCGGGTACGCAGCAACTCATCCACCTGGCGCTGGCGGACACTCAGCACATAGCGCTGCACGCTGCGCAGCAACCAGCGGTCGGCCGCTCCGGATTCGAGCTTTCCGATGAGTGGCGCCAGCGCCTCATGTCCAGGCAGCAAGCGATGCAACGGGATCAACAGCGCGCACTGGTCCTGATCGTCGATCAGGCGGAAGCGGTCGGCCGCCGTGCGGAAGCTGAATTCCATGGGGCCGCTGCGCTCGTCCAGCAGGTCAACGATCTGCTTTTCGTCCAGCAGCTGTCGCGCATAGAAGGCCTTGAAGTAGCGTTCGAAAGCCTCGGGGGCCAGGGCATCGGGCAGACCCTCGGCATGCAGGCTGCGCGTGGTGTCGGCCGCAATGCGGAGCTGGGCCAAGGGCTTTGGAATGGGGCGCACAAAGACATTCACCGCGCCGCGCTCTCGCCGGCCCTCGCGGTTGCAGCGACCGGCCGCCTGGGCGATGGAGTCGAGCCCCGCCAGGGCCCGCCACACCACAGGGAAGTCGACATCCACACCGGCCTCGATCAGCTGCGTGCTGATCACATGCAGAGGCGTGCCGGCCGCAAGGCGAGCACGGATTTCGCCCACGACCTGGGCGCGGTGCGCGCCACACAGGGCTGCGCTCAGATGCAAGGTGGGTTCGCGGGGCAGCAGTTGGGCCAGCGCCATGGCATCGGCGCGCGTGTTGAGAATGGCAAGAGCGCTGGGTTCGCGCTGCAGGCTCTCGCCCAGGGCTGGGAGTTCGGTCGCCGCATTCAGATCGGCGGGCCAGTGGATCTGCGTGCGACGCAAGGCCGCGAACAGCGGCACGGGGTCGACGATGGGCTGCGGGGCCGGCAGCCCACGCAGACTCTGGCGTGGGTCGAAGGCCTCTCGGCTGGTCAGCACTGGCTGCGTGGCGGTGCAAAGCACCAGGCTGATTCGGTACTGGGTCAACAGGGCCCTGAGCGCATCCAGGATGGGCTGCAGGAATGCGGGCGGCAGCATCTGGGCCTCGTCCAGCACGATGACGCTGCCCGCCAGACGATGCAGCTTGCGACAGCGCGAAGTGCTGGCGGCAAACAGCGACTCAAAGAACTGCACATTGGTGGTGACGATCAGCGGGGCGTCCCAGTTCTCGCAGGCCAGTCGTGACGCGCCGGACTCGGCCTCGGGTGCGCGGTCGGCCTGGCTGTGATGTTCGATCACCTGATCGGCGCCAAAGATGTCTGCAAACACCGAGGCCGTTTGCTCAATGATGCTGGTGTAGGGAATGGCGTAGACAACGCGGCGCAGGCCGTGCAGCCGCGCGTGTTCGAGCGCGAAGGCCAGCGAAGACAGAGTCTTCCCCCCGCCCGTAGGCACGGTGAGCGTGAAGACACCCGGCGCTTCCTCGGCGCGAGCCAGACAGGCCTGTAGCACATCGGAGCGCGCGCGCATCACCGGATGCTCGGCCTGGCCTTGCGCTTGGACGCGCTCCGCCATGGCGCGCAGATGAGCCTGGAGCTGTTCGGAATACTGGGCAATGGGCTGGAAACTGCCGCGACGGGCAGCCTGTTCGTCATTGAAATGGGCCTCGGTGTCGAGGAAGTCGGCATCCACCAGGGCAGAGAACAACATGCGCAGCGCCAGCGCGCGGGCCAATTTGTCCTTGCTACCCAAGACGGCGCGCGCTGCGGCGACCAGGGCTTGTGCGTCAGGGGCCGGCGCGACGTCTTGCCCCGCCTCCTTCAAACCTTGAGTGGCCTCGGCGTATTCCGTCTGCGCACTGGAGCTGGCCAAGCGCGCGGCCAGCCCGACACGCCCTTCTTGAGCCTGCCAGTCCGCCAAACCGGCATGGTGGCCGGCAATCAGGTACTGCAGCGGTCGCGCCAAGAGCTCGGCACTCTGGGCGTCCAAGCACATCGCCAGCGCTGTCTGGGCGTGCAGCGCGCCGGCGGCCGAGTGAGTCTTCTCGGCTCCGGCCACCTTGCCCTCGATATGGGCGTCGGGGTCGCGGCCGATGTGTCGCTGAAAGCCGGGCCGTGCCTTGCCGATGTCGTGCCAGGCACCGGCAAGCCGGGCAAAGCAGGGATCTCCCCACGCGGCACTGAACTCGGCGGCCCGCGCGGCAACCTTGTGCAAGTGCTCCGCCAGACCGTGAACTTTCCCGCTGCTGTTGGCGCTATGGGCGATGAGCCGCCCTTTAGGCGATGGCTCGCCTTGGCTGCTGGCCATGGATGCTCCCTGTGTTCTTTGCTGCCAATTTATCGTGCAAGTGGCTCACCAGGTGAGCCAGTCAGACCATGGCTCTCCGGACTTTCCCGTAGTCCGGTAGCCGCAGGGCCTGGCGAACTCAGGTCGATGGCGCTGGCGGCAGGCCCGAAAACGCGCTGCCTGTCACTTGGGCCGGCGCCAGCACCGCTGACATGGATCCGTCCAGCGCCTCCTGGTGGAAGAGGTCCAGATAGGGCTGATAGCGCCACTGCCGATTGCGGCCAAAGCCGGTGACTTCGCGTAGCCAGCCGCGCGACTCGAAGTCGATGAGTAGTTTGGTGGCGGTGGGGAAGCTGCAATCCAGCCATTGCGCGGCGCGCGGGGCCGAGACATTGGGCTGGACCATCAGCCGGTCCAGCAGGGCCAGGGCACGGGCGTTTTGGACCACCGCCAGGCGATGTGCCTCGCGCATCTGCATGATGCTTCTGGCGGTCGCGGTGGCGGCCCTGGCGGTCTGGCTGACGCCGCGCAGAAAAAACGCCACCCATTGTTCCCAATGGCCCTGGCTGCGAATGGCGGTTAGGCGGTCGTAGTACTCGGCGCGGTGGGTCTTCAGGAAGAGCGAAAGATAGAGCAAGGGCCGCGATAGCGCGCCCTCCGCACAGAGCATCAAGGTAATGAGCAGGCGACCCACACGGCCATTGCCATCCAAAAAGGGGTGAATGGTCTCGAACTGCGCATGGGCCAGCGCGCAGCGCACCAATAAGGGCAGTTGTTCGCGGCTGTCGTGCAGGAAGCGCTCCAGATCGCCCAGGGCCTTCATCAACTCGTGGGGAGGCGGCGGGATGAACGCAGCGTTGCGCAGCGTGCTGCCGGCTCCGCCGATCCAGTTCTGGCTGCTGCGGAACTCTCCGGGCGATTTGTCGCCCCCGCGCACGCCCTGCATGAGCTCGGCGTGGATTTCGCGCAGCAGGCGCAGCGAGAGTGGCAGCTCGGCCAGCCGCGCCAGGCCATGGTTCATGGCGCGGATGTAATTGACCACCTCCTCCACATCCTTGGGCGTACTGTCCTGCACCAACTCACTCTCAAAGGCCAGCACATCTTCCAAGGTGCTCTGCGTCCCCTCGATCTGCGAGGACAGCACGGCCTCATGGCGCACATACATGGCCACGAACAGGTCGGGGTTGGGCAGCAGCGTGGAGAGCGCGTCTAGGCGACCGAGGTCCCGCTCCGCCTGGGACAGCAGGGCCAGCAGCGGGCCGTCCACTTGCAAGGCGGGGTCGGGGGGCAGCGGCGCCGGGATGAAGGCGCGATAGCCTGTGGGCTGGGTGATGGTGCGCCCGGCGCGAAGCGGATGGTCCATGGCCAGATTTCAATAGGAAAGCAGTTTGGCAATCTTATTAATCAAATTCGGCGTTTTTTTTGATTTGATGCTGTTTCTGCCTCGCCAATGAAAGTTCCGCGCCAATCCCATCAAGCACAAGGGCGCCCGCAGGCGCCCTTGTCAGCTTGAAAGCAGACTCGATTTACTCGACCGCCTTCACCATGTCCTCGACGACCTTCTTCGCGTCGCCGAACACCATCATGGTCTTGTCCATGTAGAACAGCTCGTTGTCCAGGCCGGCGTAGCCGGCGGCCATGGAGCGCTTGTTGACGATGATGGTCTTGGCTTTGTAGGCCTCCAGGATGGGCATGCCGTAAATGGGGCTGCCCTTGGTCATGGCGGCGGGGTTCACCACGTCGTTGGCGCCCAGCACGATGGCCACGTCCACCTGGCCGAACTCGCCGTTGATGTCCTCCATCTCGAACACCTGGTCGTAGGGCACTTCGGCCTCGGCCAGCAGCACGTTCATGTGGCCGGGCATGCGGCCGGCCACCGGGTGGATGGCGTACTTCACCGTGATGCCCTTGTGGATGAGCTTCTCGGCCAGCTCCTTCACCGCATGCTGGGCGCGCGCTACGGCCAGGCCGTAGCCGGGCACGATGACCACGGTCTCGGCATTGCCCAGGATGAAGGCGGCGTCGTCGGCGCTGCCGCTCTTGACGCTGCGCTGCTGCTGCGCGCCCTGCGCGGCCACGGCCTCGCCGCCAAAGCCACCCAGGATCACGCTGAAGAACGAGCGGTTCATGGCCTTGCACATGATGTAGCTCAGGATCGCGCCCGAAGAGCCCACCAGGCTGCCGGCAATGATCAGCATGCTGTTGCCCAAGCTGAAGCCGATGCCCGCAGCCGCCCAGCCCGAGTAGCTGTTGAGCATGCTCACCACCACCGGCATGTCGGCGCCGCCGATGGGGATGATGATCAGCACACCCAGCACGAAGGCGATGGCGCAGACGATGGCAAAGGCCATCCAGTTCTCGGTGAAGGTGAAGTAGCCGGTCAGGCCCAGCATGGTCACGCCCAGCACCAGGTTCAGCATGTGCTGGCCGGGGAAGCTGACGGGCGCGCCCTGGAACAGGCGGAACTTGTACTTGCCGCTGAGCTTGCCGAACGCGATCACCGAGCCGCTGAAGGTGATGGCACCGATCAGCGCGCCCAGGGCCAGTTCCAGCCGGTTGCCCATGGGGATGGGGGCGCCGCGGGCCAGGCCGGGGATCAGTGCATAGGGCTCGGCCACGGCGGCCACGGCGATGCACACCGCCGCCAGGCCGATCATGCTGTGCATGAAGGCCACCAGCTCGGGCATCTTGGTCATCTCGACCTTGGCGGCCATGTAGGCGCCCAGGCCGCCGCCGATCAGCAGGCCCACCATCACATAGCTCAGGCCAAACCATTCATTGACCGCCCCGAGCTGCTTGGCCAGGGTGCCGATCAGCGCCGCCGTGGTGCCGGCCGCGATGGTCATGCCCACCATGCCGAAGACATTGCCGCGGATGGAGGTGGTGGGGTGACTCAGGCCCTTCAAGGCCTGGATGAAGCAGATGCTGGCCAGCAGGTACAGCAGGGTGACGAGGTTCATGCTCATGCTTGCTTATCCTTGCCTTGCAGAAGTCTGTGAACGGCTGGTCCAAGGGCACGCAGCCCCAGGATCACGGCCACCGCTGCCACTAAACCCAGCGGCCAACTCAGCCAATGGCTGACGATCATGAAAGCCGCCACTGCTGCCAAGGCATAGGCCGGCACCTCGATCAGCCAGAAATCCAACTGCTTACCTAGGCTCATGGTTTGACCTCGACCCTCTTCTCCTTCTTGCGGAACATCTCCAGCATCCGCCGCGTCACCAGGAAGCCGCCGAACACATTGACGGCGGCCAGGGCCACGGCCAGGGTGCCCATGGCCTTGCCCAGATGGGTCTCGGTGAGTGCGGCGGCCAGCATGGCGCCGACGATGACGATGGCCGAGATGGCGTTGGTGACGGCCATCAGCGGCGTGTGCAGGGCCGGGGTGACGTTCCACACCACGTGGTAGCCCACATAGATGGCCAGCACAAAGATGATGAGATTGATGATTCCTGGAGAGACGGCGTCCATGGCTTGCTTTCTTTACTTGCGCTTCACTTCACCGCCCTGGGCCATCAGGCAGGCGGTGACGATGTCGTCGTCAGCCGGCATTTCGAAGCCGGCTTCTTTGTTGATGACGAGTTTGAGGAAGTCCAGCACGTTGCGGGCGTAGAGCGCCGAGCTGTCGGCGGCCACGGTGGCGGGCAGATTGGTCTCGCCGATGATCGTCACGCCGCCCGCGGTGACCACGGTCTGGTCGGCCACGGTCAATGGGCAATTGCCGCCCACGCCACCCGGGCCGCGCCCGGCCGCGATGTCGACGATCACCGAGCCCGGCTTCATGCTCTGCACCATGGCCTCGCTGACCAGGGTGGGCGCGGGGCGACCGGGGATCAGTGCGGTGCTGATCACGATGTCGGCCTGGGCCACGCGCTTGGCCACCTCGGTGGCCTGGCGTGCCAGCCAACTCGGCGGCATGGGTTTGGCGTAGCCGCCCACACCCTGGGCGGCCTCGCGTTCCTCGTCGGTCTCGTAGGGCACCTCGATGAATTTGGCGCCCAGAGATTCAACCTGTTCCTTCACCGCCGGGCGCACGTCGCTGGCTTCGATCACCGCGCCCAGGCGCTTGGCCGTGGCGATGGCCTGCAGACCCGCAACGCCCACGCCCAGGATGACCACGCGGGCGGCCTTGATGGTGCCGGCCGCCGTCATCATCATCGGGAACAGCTTGGGGTAATGCGTGGCCGCCAGCATCACGGCCTTGTAGCCGGCGATGTTGGCTTGCGAGGACAACACGTCCATGCTCTGGGCCCGGGTGGTGCGCGGGGCGGCTTCCAGCGCGAAGGCAGTGAGCCCGGCTTGGGCCATCGTCTGCAGGCCCGCAGCATCAAAGGGGTTGAGCATGCCGACCAGCACCGCGCCGGATTTCATCTGCGCCAGCTCAGGCACGTCGGGGCGCTGCACCTTCAGCACCAGCTCGGCGCCCAGCGCGGTCGCGGCGTCCACCAGCTCGGCGCCCACGGCTTCATAGGCCGCATCGGGGCAGGCCGCGCGCTCGCCGGCGCCGCGCTGCACGCACACGCGATGGCCAGCGGCCTTGAGTTTCTTGGCCGTCTCGGGCGTCACCGCCACACGGGTCTCACCGGCCGCGCTCTCGCGCGGGACTCCTATCCACATGGGTCGTCCTCCGCTAAGGGTGCCGGAGCTTACACAATGGGTGTGACCGCATCCGTCAAGGAAGACCATGGGAACTCACGAAGTGCGCTGGCGTCCGAACGTGACCGTCGCTGCCTACATCGAGCAGGACGGCCGCCTGCTGATGGTGCGCGAGCACACCAGCCGCGATGGCATTCGCATCAATAACGCGGCCGGCCATCTGGAGGCCGAGGAAACGCCACTGGAAGCTGTGTGCCGCGAAGTGCTGGAGGAAACCGGCCACCGCTTCGAGCCCCAGGCCATCCTGGGTTTCTATTTGAGCGACATCCGCCGCCAGGGCGGTGAGGTGGTGCGCTTTCTGCGCATCGCCTTCGTCGGCTCCGTGGGTCCACGAGAGGTCGAACAACTGGATGAGCCCATCATCGAGACCCTCTGGCTGACACCGCAGGAGCTGCGTGCGCGCGCCGCCGAGCTGCGCTCGCCCTTGATCCTGCGCGGCCTGGATGACTATGAGGCCGGGCGGCGCTTCCCGCTGGATCTGATCTGGAGCGCCGAGTGAGTTACGCCCTAGTGATCTTGGAAGCGCACGGTGCCCGTGCAGACCGTGGGCTGGAGGGCGGCCAGGCCGCCTACGCCGCCATGCTGGCCTTTGCACAGCAGCTGAAGGAGCGTGGCCAGCTCGTCATGACCCAGGCCCTGTCCACCGAACAGACCCGGGTGCGCCGCAGCGCCCAGGGCGTGGAGGTGCTGGACGGCCCCTTCACCGAAGCCAAGGAGCTGGTGGGGGGCATCTTCGTGCTGCAGAACGTGGATCGCGACCAGGCCCTACGGATCGCCGCCGAATGCCCGGCCGCCGCCTGGGCCACGGTGGAGCTGCGGGCGCTGGGGCCCTGCTTCACCTGAAGCGCGAGCTTTTTTCTTCGCGTTGTCGAAACGGCAGCGGGCGGATCGTCGTATCCGCAAAGGAGCCCCCACGTGACCCCACGCATCACCCCCTACCTCTGGTTCGAAACCCAGGCCGAGGAGGCCGCGGCCTTCTATTGCAGCCTGTTCCCCAACAGCCGCATCACCCACCGCGCCGACTACCCCGAGACCTCGCCTTTCCCCGAGCGTGTGGGCCAGTGCCTGATGGTGCAGTTCGAACTCGACGGCCAGGCCTTTGCCGCCTTCAATGGCGGCGCCCCCATGCCCTTCACCCATGCCATCTCGCTGATGGTGGACTGCGAGTCCCAAGCCGAGCTGGACGCCCTGTACGCTCGGCTCACCGAAGGCGGCCAAGCCGAGGCCTGCGGCTGGCTGCGCGACCGCTACGGCCTGTCCTGGCAGCTGGTGCCGCGCCGGGTGATGCAGCTGCTGCAGACCCCCTCCACCCACGCCCAGGCCTTCGGCGCTCTGATGACGATGGAAAAGATCGATCTGGCTGCCGTCGAGGCCGCCTGCAACCCTAGCTAAGGAGAGTCCCATGCCCCGTTTCATGATCCAAGTCCGCGCCACCGCCATGAGCGAGGCCGGCGAATTCCCCGACGACCCCGGCCTGGTGGAACGCATGATGGCCTTCCAAAACGAGATGGCACAGGCCGGTGTGCTGCTCGACGGCGCCGGCCTGCAGCCGTCCAGCCAGGGCTTTCGGGTGCAGTACACGGCCCAGGGTGAGCCCTCGGTCATCGACGGCCCCTTTGCCGAGGCCAAGGAGCTGATCGCCGGCTACACCCTGATCGAGGTGCGCGACCGCGCCGAGGCCCTGGCCTGGGCGCGCCGCTTCCCCTCGCCCTTCCCCGGCATGGCTTGCAGCATCGAGGTGCGGCCGCTGTTCTGCGATGTGCTGGACGAGACCGCCGAAGAGGCCGAGGCCCGGCTGCGCGCCGAGCTGGCGCAGATGCGCGCCGGCGCCTGAGCCGCATGCCCAAGTACCTGATCTCCTTCCCCGCCGCCGCCATGCAGGTGCCCGAGGCCGAACTGGAGGCCATGGGCCAGGCCGCGCGCGCCGTGGTGGCCCAGGCCAAGGCGGCGGGCGTCTTTGTCTTTGCCGGCGGCATCGACACGCGCACGCCGCCCGTGAGGGTGGCCGCAGATGGCCGCGTCCACCCCGGCGGCTACCCGGACGGCCCGCAACTGGATGGCGGCTTTGCGGTGTTCGAGCTGCCCTCGCCCGAGGCCGCCCAGGCCTGGGCCGCCCGACTGGCCACGGCCTGCCGCTGTGCCCAGGAGCTGCGGGTCTTCTTCGTCGACCCGGACGTTTGAGAGGCCGCGCGCCCACCGTTTCATGGACATCGCCCGCACCATCCAGGCCGTCTGGCGCCTGGAGGCCGGCAAGATCGTCGGCGCCTTGATGCGCCTGACGCGCGACCTGGCCCTGGCCGAGGACTGCGCGCAAGACGCGCTGCTGGCCGCGCTGGAGCATTGGCCCGCCGAGGGCCTGCCGCGCAACCCCGCCGCCTGGCTGATGACCAGCGCCAAGCACCGCGCCCTGGACCGTCTGCGCCATGGCCAGATGGCTGAGCGCGAGCTGGCGGCCCTGGGCCAGGACAGCGATGCAAGACAGGACGCCTACGGCCCCGACCCGCTGGCCCTGCTGTTGTCCGACGAGGCCAACCCGCTGGGGGACGATGTGCTGAACCTGCTCTTCATCGCCTGCCACCCGGGCCTGGCGCGCGAGGCGCAGTGGGCGCTGACGCTGCGCCTGGTCTGCGGCCTGAGCACCGCCGAGATCGCCCGCGCGCTGCGCGCCAAGGAGGCCACGGTGGCGCAGCGCATCAGCCGCGCCAAGGCCCAGCTGCAGAAGCTGCAGGCACGCTTCGAGCTGCCCGGTGCCGAGGAACGCCAGGCGCGCCTGGGCCAGGTGCTGACCGTGCTCTACCTGATGTTCAACGAGGGCTACACCGCCACCGCCGGGCCGCAGTGGATGCGCCCCGCGCTCTGCCAGGAAGCCCTGCGCTTGTGCCGCAGCCTGGCGGCGCTGTGTCCGCAGGAGGCCGAGGCCCAGGGCCTGCTGGCGCTGATGGAGATCCAGGCCTCGCGCCTCGGCGCCCGCCTGGATGCCCAGGGCCAGCCGGTGCTGCTGATGGACCAGGACCGGCGCCGCTGGGACCGCCTGCTGATCCAGCGCGGCCTGGCGGCACTCGCCCGCGCCCAGGCCCTGCCCCGGCCCGGCCCGTACACCCTGCAGGCCGCCATTGCCGCCGGCCATGCGCGCGCCGCCCGGGCCGAAGACACCGACTGGCTCGCCATCCTGGCCGACTACGAAACCCTGCAGGCCCTGCAGCCCGACAACCCAGTGGTGGCCCTGAACCGGGCCGTGGCCTTGAGCCGCGCCCAGGGCGCGGCCGCTGCCTTGCCCGTGGTGGTGGCCCTGGGTCAGCACCCGGCCCTACAGGGCTACCCTTGGCTGCCCAGCGTGCGTGCCGACCTGCTGCTGCAGCTGGGGCGCGACGCCGAGGCCCGCCAGGCCTTGCACCAGGCCCTGGCCTGGACCGAGAACGCGGCCGAGCGCAACTTGCTGCGACAGCGCCTGGCCGATGTCGAAAACGAAGCGGCTCCTTCGTCGTCCTGAGATCCCCAAACCCCAAGGAGAGGCCCATGGCCCGTGTCAGCACCTACCTGAACTTCCCAGGCACTACAGAAGCTGCCTTTGCGCTCTATCAGCAGGTCTTCGGCACCGAGTACGAGGTAGCACCGATGCGCTTTGACAGCATGCCGGCGCAACCAGGACAACCCGAAATGTCGGCGGCCGACCAGCAGAAGATCTTGCACGTGGCGCTGCCGATCCTGGGCGGGCACGTGATCATGGGCACCGATGTGTTGGAGGGCGCGGGCTGCGGAAAGTTCGAGCCCGGCAATCAGGTCACGCTCAATCTGGAGCCTGACAGCCGCGCTGAGGCCGAACGCTTGTACGCGGCGCTGAGCGAAGGGGGCCAGGCCGACTGCCCCATGGCCGACATGTTCTGGGGCGCCTACTGGGGCGTGTTGCAGGACCGCTTTGGCCTGCGCTGGATGATCAATGTGGACCACGCCAAGGACCCGGCGCCGCAGCCCTGAGGAGAACACCATGCCCCAAACCCTGCATCTGCAGCGCGTCCTGCGTGCCCCTCCGGCCAAGGTCTACAAGGCCTTCGTCACGCCCAAGGCGATGGAGAAATTCTTGCCGCCCTATGGCTTCACGGCTGAGGTACACGAGCTCGACGCCCGCGTCGGCGGCCGCCATCGCGCCAGCTTCACGAACTTCGGCACGGGCAGCAGCCACTCTTTTGGCGGTGAGTACCTGGAGGTGAACCCAGGCCAGCGCCTGCGCTATACCGACCGCTTTGACGACCCGAATTTGCCCGGTGACATGCTGGTGACCCTGGACTTTTTTGAGGTGGTCTGCGGCACCGAGCTGTGCATCTCGCAGACGGGCATCCCCGACGTCATCCCGCTGGCCTTCTGTCGCCTGGGCTGGCAGGAGACCCTGGATCAGTTGGCGCGCCTGGTGGAGCCGGAGATCCCGGACGGCGCCTAAATAGCGGCTGAGGCCGTTGATGCGGCCGAGCCTGCTGGCGCCGTCGGGGCGGCGGAGCAGGGCTGCGGGCCACCCGGCCAGGCCGAGCTCTGGGTCTTGAGCTGGGCCGCAGGCCAGGCCAGCACGCGCAGCCAGTGTTGGGTCTGGGCCGGGCGCAGCTCCAGCACCCGCAGGGCCTTGAGGCCGTGGGCCTCGCGCAGCTTCTGGGCTTCGGCACGGGCGGCGGCCGGGTTGTCGAAGCGCGCCACCAGCAGGCTGGCCTGGGCTTCACCCGGCACGGTCTGGGGGCGGGCCTTGAGGCCGAAGCGCTCCAGCGCCAGGCGTTTGCGTTCGGCATCGGCGGCGTTCTCGGGAGCGCTGGAGAGGACTCCCCATTGGGCGCTGAGTTCGCGGCTTTCGCGCCGCCACTGGCCGGGCGGCAGTTGCAGTGGCTGCAAGGCGGCTTCGGCGGCCAGCAGGCTGGCCTCATCGCCAAAGGGGCCAAGTTGCCGGCACAGCGGCGGGGCACTGCGCAGGCGCTGCGCCTGGGCGGCGTCCAGTAGCTTCATCTGCTCGGGGCGCTGTTGGGCGGCCAGGCGCTCGGGCTCGCGCTGTTCGGAACCCGGGTTGCCGCCCAGCCAGCCCTGGCCCCAGGCAAACAGCAGGGCATTGGCGGCCAGCAACAGGGCCAGCAACGTCTTCATCATTCCTGTGTCTCCCATTGCACCGAGGCCTCGCCGGCGCTGACGGCCAGAGGCCGGCCCTGGCCTTGCGCCAGCAGCAGTTCTCCGCCGGGACCGGTGCCGGCGCCCAAGCCGTTGTTGCCGCCGATCTGCAGCGGCAGGCCGATCAGGCCGTCACGAGGGGCATAGCGGCCTTGCCAATGGGCCCAGCCCTGGCGTGGCCAGTGCTGCAACAAATCCATCAGGGCGGGGGCTACGGCGGCCAGGGCCAGCGGGGCACTCCAGCGCGCATCGCATTCGCGTAGCCCGGCCAGCCGCAGCTCGGCCGGCGCATCGGGTCGGGCTTCGATGTTGAGCCCCACGCCCACCACCACGGCGCGCGGGCTGCCGCCGCCTTGGCTGACGGTCTCGATCAGGATGCCGCCCAGCTTGCGCCGCGCCAGCCACAGGTCGTTGGGCCATTTGAGTTGCAGCAACTGCCCGGCGGGGTCCAGGGCCTCGGCCAGGGCGGCGCCCACGGCCAGCGACAGGCCATCGAGCGGCGCGCCCTCCCAGGGCCAGGCGAGCGAAAAGGTCAGCGAGGCGCCGGGCCAGGACTGCCACTGCCGCCCCAGGCGGCCGCGGCCGGCGGTTTGCTGCTCGGCCACCAAAAGGTGCGGGCGGCTCAGGCCCTCGCGGCACAGCGCCAGCAGTTCGGTGTTCGTAGAGCCGCAGCAGGCCCGGACTTCCACGCGCAGTCCGGGGCCCAGGGCTTGGGCCAGGGGGCCGGTGCCCCAGTCCAGCTGCAGCGTGCTGTCCATGGCTACTTTCCTTTGGGGTAGAGCAGGGTGCCGCGGCACTGCGCGGCGCCGCACAGGCACTGGTACTCGCGCTTGAGTTTGGCGGTGTAGCGCTCTTCCACCGTCAGGTGGTAGTCGTAAAACAGTTCCTCGCCGGCCTCGATGTCGCGCAGGGCGTGGATGTAGACCCGGCCCTTGATCTCGTCGGCTTCGCAGTTGGGGGCGCAAGAGTGGTTGATCCAGCGCGCGCTATTGCCCTGGAAGCGCGCGTCGATCACGCCGCCGCCTTCGAGCGAGAAGTAAAAGGTGTGATTCGGCTCGGCTGGATCGGCCGGATGGCGGGCGGCTGCCTCTTCGTCGCTGATGCGCTCGCCCCGGTATTCGATGATGCGTTCCCCCGCCGCAAAAGGCCCCAGGGCATAGACACCGCGACCGTGCACGCCGGAGCGGCGGACCTGGATGCGGCGATTCGGCGTCGAGCTCATCAATTCCGTTCGTATAGTGAATAACAGGGGTGCGCGCGTGTGCGCGTGTACACGAGCGCTTTCGCGGCGCGGATTGTGCAGCAGAGCCCCCTCAACAAAATCTGAGAGCCCATGAGCCAAAAGACCCTGGTCATTGCCGAGAAGCCATCCGTTGCGCTGGACATCGTGCGCGCCTTGACGCCCGAGAGCGGCAAGTTCGAAAAGCACGACGAGTTCCACGAGAACGAGCGCTACATCGTGTCGTCGGCGGTCGGCCATCTGGTGGAGATTGCCGCGCCGGAAGGGGTGGACCCCAAGCGCGGCAAATGGAGCTTCGCCAACCTGCCGGTGATTCCGCCGCACTTCGATCTGCAGCCCATCGACAAGAGCAAGGGCCGCTTGAACGCCCTGGTCAAACTGATCCGCCGCAAGGATGTGGACCATCTGATCAACGCCTGTGACGCGGGCCGCGAGGGGGAGCTGATCTTTCGCCTGATCCTGCAGTACGCCCAACCCGCGCGCGGCAAGTTCGACAAGACCGTGCAGCGCCTGTGGCTGCAGAGCATGACGCCGCAGGCCATCCGCGACGGCTTTGCCAATCTGCGCAGCGATGCCGACCTGCTGCCCCTGGCCGACGCCGCGCGCTGCCGCAGCGAGGCCGACTGGCTGGTGGGCATCAATGGCACGCGCGCCATGACGGCCTTCAACAGCCGCGATGGCGGCTTCTTCCTGACCACGGTGGGCCGGGTGCAGACGCCCACACTCTCCATCGTGGTGGAGCGCGAGGAAAAGATCCGCAAGCATGTGGCGCGCGACTACTGGGAGGTGCGCGCGCAGTTCGATGCCATTGCCGGTCAGTACGAGGGCAAGTGGATCGACCCGAACTTCAAGAAGGGTGAGGACGGCGATGCGCGCGCCGACCGCATCTGGAACAAGGCCCAGGCGGAGTCCATCGCCGCGGCCGTCAAGGGCCAGCCGGCCACGGTGACGGAAGAGAGCAAGCCCAGCACCCAGGCCAGCCCCGGTCTGTTCGACCTGACCACGCTGCAGCGCGAGGCCAACGGGCGTTTCGGCTTCTCGGCCAAGACCACGCTGTCGCTGGCCCAGGCCCTGTACGAAAAGCACAAGGCCCTGACCTATCCGCGTACCGACAGCCGCCATCTGCCCGAGGACTATCTGGCCGTGGCCAAGCAGACCGCCGAGATGCTGCAGGATGCCAATCCGGCCGGCCTGGGTGCGCATGCGGCCACGGCTTTGAAAGCCGGCTACATCAAGCCCACCAAGAAGGTGTTCGACAACACCAAGGTCAGCGACCACTTCGCCATCATTCCGACGCTGCAGCCCCCGGGCTCCTTGAGCGAGGCCGAGGCCAAGCTCTATGAGCTGGTGGTCAAGCGCTTCCTGGCGGTGTTCTTCCCGGCGGCCGAGTTCCAGGTGACGACGCGCATCTCCAAGGTCGGGCTGCACAGCTTCCAGACCAATGGCAAGGTGTTGGTCAACCCGGGCTGGCTGGCGGTGTATGGCAAGGAAGCCCAGGACGACGACGCCACCCTGGTGGCCGTGCGCCAGGGCGAAAAGGTCATCACCGAATCGGTCGACGTGAAAGGCCTGCAGACCAAGCCGCCGGCGCGCTACAACGAAGCCACCCTGCTGGGCGCGATGGAAGGCGCGGGCAAGCTGGTGGACGACGACGAACTGCGCGAGGCCATGGCCGAACGCGGTCTGGGCACCCCGGCCACGCGCGCGTCCATCATCGAAGGCCTGCTGACCGAGAAGTACATGCTGCGCGAGGGGCGCGATCTCATCCCCACCGCCAAGGCCTTCCAGCTGATGACCCTGCTGCGCGGCCTGCAGGTGGAGGAGCTGACCCAGCCCGAGCTGACCGGGCAGTGGGAGTCGCAGCTGGCGCAAATGGAGAAGGGCAAGCTCTCGCGCGAGGACTTCATGGCGGCCATCGCCAAGATGGCCGAGCGCGTGGTGGCCAAGGCCAAGAGCTACGACCGCGACACCATCCCGGGCGACTACGCCACGCTCGCCACGCCCTGCCCGAACTGCGGCGGCGTGGTCAAGGAAAACTACCGCCGCTTCGCCTGTTCCAAGTGCGAGTTCTCGATCACCAAGATCCCCGGCAGCCGCAGCTTTGAACTGCCCGAGGTCGAGCAATTCCTGCGCGACAAGCGCATCGGCCCGCTGGAAGGTTTCCGCTCGCGCATGGGTCGCCCTTTCACCGCCGAGCTGCAGCTGGTGTTCGACGACGAGATCAAGAACTGGAAGCTCGAGTTCGACTTTGGTGACGTCAAGGACGAGGGCGACGGCGAGCCGGTGGACTTCAGCGCGCAGACCTCGCTGGGCGCCTGCCCCAAGTGCAAGGGCCATGTCTATGAGCATGGCAACAACTACGTCTGCGAGCACCAGGTGGGCAGCGCGCCGACCTGCGACTTCAAGAGCGGCAAGATCATCCTGACCCAGGTCATCGAGCCGGCCCAGATGCAGAAGTTGCTGGCGGAGGGGGGCACCGACTTCCTGGAGAACTTCGTCTCCAACCGCACGCGCCGCAAGTTCAAGGCCAAGCTGGTGTGGGATGGCAAGGCGGGCAAGGTGAACTTCGAGTTCGAGCCGCGCGCCCCCAAGGCGCCGCGCAAGACGGCCGCCAAGAAAGCTGCCTGACGCCGTGCTGGGCTTCCACAGTCTTCGCAGTCGGTTGATGCTGGGGCTGGGCCTGGCCGCGCTGTTGATCGGCGTGCTGGGCGGCGGGCTGTGGACGCAGATGGAGTCGGCCAAGCTGCGCCAGGGATTGGAGGCCCGTCATGCGCGCCTGGCCGCGCTGGCGGCCAACGGCTTGGCCGGGCCGATGTGGAATCTGGACACCGCCGCCGTGGGCGCCTTGCTGGACACCTTGATGAGCGACCCCGAGGTCGTGTCCGCCGAGGTGCAGAGCCAGGGCCTGGGCAATGGGCATCTGCGCCGAGCGCGCCCTGAGGCCGTGGGGGGCGAGCACCTGGAGCGTCGTTTCGACATCGTGTTCCAGGCCGGCGCCGAGCGCACGCCGGTGGGCACGGGCCGGCTGGTGCTCAGTACGGCCGGCATCGAGGCCGAGCTGCGCACCACCCAGCGCTTCATCATTGGTCTGCTCGCGGCCCTGCTGGCGGCCCTGGTGGCCGGTTGCTACTGGTGGGTGGATGCGCTGGTGCGCCGGCCGGTTCATGACCTGGGGCAACTGGCGCAGCGGGTGGCCCGGGGCGAATTGGGGGCTCAGCAGCCGGTGCGCCGCAACGATGAACTCGGGCGCCTGACCGAGCAGTTCAACCGCATGAGCGAGCGCCTGAACACGGCGGCACGCGACCTGCGCCAAGGCGAGGCGCGCTACCGCTCGCTGTTCGAGAACGCCAGCGAAGGCATTTTTCAGACCGATCGCCGTGGGCGCCTGATCGGCTTGAACCGGGCCCTGGCGCAGATGCTGGGTTTCTCCAGCCCCGAGGCGGCGCTGCGCCACAGCCGCTCGCTGCGCCGACTGGCGCGGGTGCCGGCGCGCGACACCAAGCGCGTGCTCAGCATGCTGAGTCAGCAGCAGCGCGGCGTGCAGCGCTTGCCCTTGCTGATCGAAACCTTGGCCGGCGAGCCGCGCTGGATCGAGCTTTCGTTGCATCAGGTGCGCGAGGGCAAGCACTTGCGCTTTGAAGGCATGGCCAGCGACATCACCGAACGCCATATGGCCGAGCAAGACCTGGCCTTGCACCGCGAGCACCTGGAAGAGCTGGTGGCTGCGCGCACGGCGGAACTGAGCGAGACCATGCAGCGCGCCGAGGCCGCCAGCCAGGCCAAGAGCCGCTTCCTGGCCACCATGAGCCACGAGTTCCGCACGCCGCTGAATGCCATCCTGGGCTTCTCGCAGCTGCTGCAGCTCAACCCGGATCACAGCGACGAGACGCGCCGCAAGCTCGGTCTGATCCAGGACAGCGGCGAGCACTTGTTGGCCCTGATCAGCGACCTGCTGGACATGGCCGCCGTGGAGGCCGGCCGCGTGCAGCTGCACCCCCAGGCGGTGCAGCTGCGCTCCCTGTTGGAGCTGAGCTGCGACAGCCTGCGCCTGCGCGCCGAGCAAAAGGGCCTGCGCTTCAGCGTCGAGCTGGACGAGTACCTGCCCGACCGCGTGCTGGTGGACGGCCATCGGCTGCGCCAGGTGCTCCTCAATCTGCTGGCCAATGCGGTCAAGTTCACCGACCGGGGCCATGTGCTGCTGAACGTGCAGTCGCTCAGCGCCGGCCTGGGCCGGGCCCGGTTGTTGATTCAAGTGGTGGACACCGGCGTGGGCCTGACCGCCGACCAGCTCAGCCGCCTGTTCCAGCCCTTCGAACAGGTCTCGGACCGCTTGCGCCGCCGCGAGGGCAGCGGCCTGGGCCTGTCCATCAGCCAGCAATTGGTGAAGCTGATGGGCGGCGAGATCCGGGTGGAGAGCGTGCCCGACCAGGGCAGTCGGTTCTTCTTCGAGTTGGACTTACCGGTTGTTTGACCCCCCCGAAGCGCCTTCGGCGCCTCCCCCCAGGGGGCGCCGCTGGCGGCCCGGCGAAGCCGGTTCCGCGGCGGCCGCTTGATTGGACCTGCGCCCTGCGCGAAGTCAGCGTACAGAGACGCTGGGTTTGAGGCGGGGAGAATGGCCTCATGCCCGCCGAAGAATTGATCGAAGAACTGGAGGCCCTGGGCCGTGCCGCCCGCGCCAGTGCCGCCCGCCTGGCCGCCTCCAGCACCGCCGCCCGCAACCAGGCCCTGCTGCTCCTGGCGGCTGCCCTGCGCCAACCCCAGCCGACCCTGGCCGAGGCCAATGCCGCCGATGTGGCCGCTGCGCAGGCGCGCGGCCTGGATGCCCCCTTGGTGGATCGCCTGCGCCTCACGCCGGCCATCCTCGCCACCCTGGCCCAGGGCTGCGAGCAGATTGCCGCGCTGCCAGACCCGGTGGGGGCGATGACGAACTTCCAGCGCCGCCCCAGCGGCATCCAGGTCGGCCAGATGCGGGTGCCCTTGGGCTGCTTCGGCATGGTGTTTGAGAGCCGCCCCAACGTCAGCATCGAGGCCGCCAGTCTGGCCATCAAGAGCGGCAATGCCTGCATCCTGCGCGGCGGCTCCGAGGCCCTGGCCAGCAACCAGGCCTTGATCGCCCTGGTGCAGCAGAGCCTGGAACAGGCCGGCCTGCCGCGCGCCGCCGTGCAGCTCATCCCCAGCACCGACCGCGCCGCCGTGGGCTGGCTGTGCCGCGCCACCGAGCACATCGACCTCTTGATCCCGCGCGGGGGGAAAAGCTTGATCGAGCGCGTGGCGCTGGAGGCCAAGGTGCCCGTGCTCAAGCACTTGGACGGCAACTGCCACAGCTATGTCGACGAATTCGCCGATCTGGAGATGGCGCTCAAGGTCGTGGACAACGCCAAGACCCAGAAGGTCAGTCCCTGCAATGCCACCGAGAGCCTGCTGGTGCACCGCACGGTGGCGGCGGCGTTTCTGCCCCGTCTGGCGGCGCTGTGGGCCCCCAAAAAGCTCGTGTTCCGCGCCTGCCTGGAGAGCCTGCCTTTCTTGCCGGGGGCCGAGTCCGCGACCGAGGCCGACTGGGCGGAGGAGTACCTGGACTACAAGATCAGCGTCAAGCTGGTGGGCGATCTGGACGAAGCCATCGCGCACATCAACCGCTATGGCAGCCACCACACCGACGCCATCCTGACCCAGCACCACGGCCACGCGATGCGCTTTGTGCGCGAGGTCGATTCGGCCTCGGTCATGATCAACGCCAGCACCCGCTTTGCCGACGGCTTCGAGTACGGCCTGGGCGCCGAGATCGGCATCAGCACCGACAAGCTGCATGCCCGCGGCCCGGTCGGTCTGGAGGGGCTGACGACCTACAAATGGGTGGTGCTGGGTGAGGGCCAGGTGCGGCAGTGAAGCTGGACGTCCGCCCCGCCGCCGACTGCCCTTGGGCCGACCTTGAGGCCCTGTTCGGCGCACGCGGGGCCTGCGGTGGCTGCTGGTGCCAGGTCTGGCGCCGGCCCCGGGCCGAGTTTGAGTCCGGGAAAAAGGACAACTCAGGGGCGGGCAACCGCGCCGAGCTGCAGCGCCTGTGGCAGGCCAAGGCGCCACTTGGCCTGCTGGCCTATGCGGCCGATGAACCCATTGCCTGGGTGGCCGTGGCCCCGCGTGAACATTACGACTACTTCCGCCGCAGCCGTGTGCTCAAGCCTGATCCGGCCGAGACCGGTGTGTGGTCCATCACCTGCCTGTTCGTGGCCAAGGCCTGGCGGCGCCAAGGCGTTTCCAGCCAGGTGCTGCGCGCGGCGGCCGACTGGGCGCGGGCACAAGGGGCGCAGATCGTCGAGGGCTATCCAACCCAGCCCCACACCGCCAAGGCCGCACCGGTATTCCTGTGGACTGGTACGGCGGCGGCGTTTGAGGCGGCGGGGTTCAGCGCCAAGCCTGGGCGCGAGGGGCAGCGGCCGGTGTACCGAGGCTGACGAATTCGAGTCGGGTTGGGCGACGTGGTTCAATGTTTTCGATAAGGGTGGCAGTCACTCAAGTTTTTTCTGCGCCCCGTGAATATTCTGAGAAACCAATGCCATATACCCTTGATTCGGTCGATTGGATGCTTGCCAGTGCTGCGGGCGGCCGCGCAGCGAACTCTTCTATTTCGCGGATCGCGAAACCGCAATACCTTATTGACGACTGCTATGAGATTGAAACCGCCAGTTCGGTCGACTCTGCGGAACGGCTTCTTGACCCTATACTGGGGGCTAAAATTGAGTATCGGGATTTCGGCGCCAATCTGTCGCTGAAGGGCGCTGCGGTCAGTGTGATCGTTCCGCCGAAACATGGCAAGCTGGTGTTGGTCACTCAGTCTGTGAGTCATCCAATCTATCGGTACGATCCCAACGACGGATTCATCGGCATTGATCGCGTTGAGTTTTTGGTGGCGCTGGGCGGGAAGAGTTTCCGAGTAAGGTCGGAGTTGAAAATCGTCGAATTGCGCGACGAACATGAGGGCCAAGGACTTTGCCCCACGGGTAGTATTCAGAAGGTGTCTACGGCTGAATTGGCGCTGCCTGGCACCCGAGTGGCCTTCATGCCAATGGGCGACGGGATGCTTGGGCAGAGTCATGCAACGGCCAGCGGGCGTTTCATCGCTCTGGCGCCGGACGCCGCCGGCCACGGTGGGTACCGTGGCCGCACCCCTGTCGCCATTACCCCTTTCGTTCTCTCGGAAACCCTTGCGGGTGTACCCAAAAAACTGGCCGCTGCCTCCCCCGAGTCGGTGCAAGGCTTCATGGCCGTACTGGCGCAGGAGCGTGCCAAGGCCAGTGAACCGATTTACTTGGAGTCGTGCATCGCTGTGGATTCATCGAGGCCTATGCTTGGCAGCGCAAATCTTTCGCCAGACAGTGCTCTCACGATTTACTTTAGGAGATTCCCGGGCGATCAGCCCGAGCACCGGGTCGCCGACGATGTGCGGATTCGAGTGCTGAAGGAACCCAAGCACGGAGTGGTCAGCAACCCGCCCCGGAAGAATGGTTCCAATTCCATGAGTAACTGGCGCTACCGCTCCATCGATCCTAACCGTGAGGGCCCGGATGAGGTGGTCTTCGAGGTCATCAACCAAGGCAAGACGTATGTGGTGACCCTTTACCTGGCCCATGTGCCGGTCACTGAAGGGGTGTCCGAGGAGGAGCTGTCCCAGATTGCCGGCCGGCGCTGCGACGCCAAGGTGCGCCGGGTACCAGCGCCCAAGCAGCCGGCCCAGAAGCTGCAGGCCTCATGGTCGGGCCTCATGGTCACGGCTGGTCTTTGAAGGCAAGGGGCAAACACGCCCCTTGTCCTCAGCCCGCAGGCCGCACCGGTCTTCCTTTGGCAGGCACGCCGGCGGGCTTTGAGGCGGCGGGCTTCAGCGCCAAGCCTGGGCGCGAGGGGCGGCGTCCGATCTACCGGGCTTCGGCCCACTGCGGCAGATAGTCGCGCACCAGGCCTTCGACCACCTCGGCTTGCAGCAGATCACGACGTCGGCGCGGTGCCTCGCGGTCCGTCTGTTCGGCCATCCAGCGCTTGAAGCGGACGAACGAGAGCGGATGCAGGGTGTGCATGCGCGCCATCGTGCCGTCGGTGGCCACGATCAGGGCTGAGAAGGGCGGCGCATCCAGCAACTGTTGGGCGTGGCGGGCCTGGACCACCCAGAAGTCCTCGTCAGCCTCGCTGAGTTTGATGGGGTGCGGGTCCGTCTCTGCTTGCTCGCGGCGCAGGATGTCCACTTCAAAGCCGTCTTGGTTGACGGCGGTGTAGCGCTGATCGTCGCGCAGCCTGAAGCTGGGATCGACCTTGCGCAGCAGGCCCAGCATCGAACGATCGACGCGCGCCAACTGTGTGGCAAAGCGCAGCCTCTGCTGCACATCCCAGAGCAAATCGATATCGCGCGTGGCCAAGGCGCCAGCTTGCAGATGAACGCCCGCTTCGGCCCCATACGCATAGAGCGCGTGGGTGCTCACCACGCGGAAGTGATCGCTTAAATCGGCCTGGGCCAATTGATTCAAGAGCTTCACCACCAGCGGCTCGCAATGGCCGATGCGGAGCGCACGGTTCATGCGTCGATGCTGCTCCATGGCCTCGCGCAGTTGCCGCAGCCGCGCCTCAGCCGCTGCCTTGCGCGTCATGAAACGCTCATAGATGAGGCGAGTTTCCTCGCTCTCCAGGCCCAGGCTGGTTTCGCCGCCAGCCGGGGTGGTGCGAACCAAGTAGGGCGTGTCCGGCCGGGCCTTGGATCCCTTGTGCCAGTACATGCCGCCACGCACCTGCGCCGCCTCGGCGCGGGCCGCCTCCAGCGCCGCAAACACCTTGCCAGCATCAATGGCTTGGCGTGTGGCTGCAGGCGAGAGTTCTTCGAGTTCGGTCTCTTTCATGATTTTTGAAAAAGTACCGAAACAATAATTAAAACAATGGCTTGAGCTTACTGCAAGACTACAAATTGGCCTCGCTGCCGTCCAGCCGCCGCAGCCGCTTGGCAAAGCCCGGCAGCCCCGCCAGCAGCTGCTTGCCAAACGGCGTCATCGCCAATCGTGGGTCGTAGCAGACGATGTGGGCGTGGTCGGTCTCGCTGCGGATGCCGCGGCCGGTCCATTGGTTCAGGCGCACGCCGGTGGCGGGCACCACCAGTTCGGTGAAGCTGCTGCGCCCCTTGCCGTCCAGCCATTCGGCGCGCGCTTCCTGCACCGGGTCGTCGGGGGTCATGAAGGGCAGTTTGGGCATGAAAACCCATTCGCACTGGCGGCCCGGCAGGTCCAGGCCCTCGCCAAAGCTTTGCAGGCCGATCAGGATGCTGCGCTCGCCGCGATCGACGGCGGCGCGGTGTTCGCGCAGCAGGGTCTCGCGCGCCAGTTCACCCTGCACCCGGCATTGGCGCAGCAGGCTGGCCGGTAGGGCCGCCGTGATGGCGCGCAGCTGCACCCAGCTGGAGCACAGCACCAGGCCGCCGTGCTCGACCTGCAGCAGGTCCTTTTGCAACAGGCGCGCCACCTCGGCCGTGTGTTCGGTGGCGGCCTTGGGGCTGGCCTTGGTTTGCACCACGGTGAACTGGCCTTGGCGCGCGTAGTCGAAGGGGCTCTCCACTTCCAGGGCTCTTACCCCGTCCACACCGGCCAGGCCGCTGTCCTTCAGGAAATAGTCGAACTTGCCCAGCGCCTTGAGCGTGGCCGAGGTGATGACCACCGCGCTCATGCGCGGCCACAGATGGCGGCGCAGCACGCCGCTGGCGAACAGCGGGCAGGCATGGGCCACCACGCGTAGCGAACCGGCGTTCATGCCGCCGCCGGCCACCGTGAAGTCCAGCCATTTGGCGGCGGGCGGTTCGCTGTCTTCAAGCATCAGCGAAGCGGTCTCCAAGAGGTCGGTGAGGCGCTTGAAGGGGCCGCCGATCTCGCTGACCTGCTGGGCAATCAAGGGCGCCAGGGTTTCGTCGTCCTGCCGCGCTTCCTTCATCCAGGCGCTGAATTCGCTGGCACGGTCGTGCAGGCGCTGGGCCTGCTCGCGCATCGCCTGCCACAGCGGCGGTAGCTCCTCGGGCAGCAGGCCGTGCGGGAAGCGGATGCGGGTGCTGGGGTTCTGCCCCGCCTGATTGGCCTCAGCGGCTTCGTGCAGATGGCCCAGGGCCTCGTTGCCCACGCCCTGCATCACGCCGCGCAGCAAATCGTCCAGCGCCTGGTTCAGGAGCGAGGTGCAGCCCTCCAGATTCAGCGGGTAGCGCAGCACCCGGCCGGCCTGGTCCAGGGCCTTGTCCAGGCGCTGCAGCCAGCGGCGGTCGGTCAGGCTGGCCTCGCAGTCGAAGTGCGAGAGCGCGGTGGCCGGCAGGTGGTGGCCCTCGTCAAAGATGTAGATCGCACGCTCGCCATGCGGCAGGGCCGAGGCGTCCGAGCGCAGGCTGGCCAGCACCAGGTCGTGGTTGGCCACCAGGATGTCCGCCTTGCTGGCGGCGCGCTTGGCATCGAAGTAAGGGCAGTGGTGGAACTGTGGGCAATGCCGGCTGGTGCAGGCGTGGCGGTCGGCGGCCAGATGGCCCCAGAGCTGCAGATCCTCGGGGCCCAGGCTGTCGCGGTCGCCGCCCCAAGTGCCGCCATCCCAGCGCTTCTTGAGCGCAATGAAGCGCTCCAGCGGCGGCGTCTGCACGGCGCTGCCATCGTCCAGGGTCATCGGGGTCTGCTCGCCATTGCAGGCCGTCTCCAGCTTGACCGGGCACAGATAGCGCCCGCGCCCCTTGAGCAGGGCCACCACCGGCGGCACCTCCATGGCTTCGCTCAGTTCGGGCAGGTCCTTGCCCATCACCTGCTCTTGCAGTGCGATGGTGGAGGTGCTGACCACCACCTTCACGCCGGCGCGGCGCGCCAGGGTGATGGCGGCGGCCAGATAGGCGCGCGTCTTGCCCACGCCGGTGCCGGCCTCCACCACGCAGACGCGCGCGCCGCCATCGGGCTCGAAGCGCGCATCGGCCAGCTGGGCGGCGATGGCGTGCAGCATCTCGCGCTGACCGGCACGCGCCACCGAGCCCGGGCTGGACTCCAGCAGGGCCTGGTAGAGGGCTTCGAGCTGGTCGTGCAGCTCGGCGTGAGCGTCAGAGGCGGGCAGGGTCATGGGGGCGCGGATTGTCCGCGCCTTAAGGCTTGCTGCGCCGTTTGGTCGGCTTGCTGGATTTGCCGGGCTTGCTGCTGTCCAAGGGCGCGGCGCTCTCCGGCGCCAGCACCGCCAGCGCGTCCAGATAGCCCACCAAGCGCTCCAGGTAATCGGGCGAGGTCTGTTGCAGCAGGGCCAGGGCCTTGGGCACCAGGGCCAGGGTGTTGAGCGGGCCGAGGGACTGGGTGGGTGCTGCCGGGCTTGCCGGGGCTTGAGCCAGACGCTGGGCCAGGCGCAGGCGGCCGAAGCTGCGGCGGTTCTGCTGCAGGCTGCGCAGGTCCTCGCCGGGGCCGCCGGCGCGGGCCTGCAGCGCGGCCATCCAATCGCGCAGCGGGTGTTCGGTGGGGGCGGTGGCCACGGCCTGCGCCGGGGGCGGACTGTGCGGCGCCTGCAGACGCTCCAGCAAGCGTTCACACAGGCGCCGGCGTAGCGGTCCTTCTGGCAAGGCCGCGGCGCGCCGGGCCAGGCCCTGCAGGGTCTGTTGGCGCAAGGGGTCGCCGCATGCGGCGGCCGGCTGGTTCAGCAACCAGGCCAGCGGGTCGACGTGCAGCAGTTCATCCATGCGTCGCTCAGGGCGCCTTGCGCCGGGGCGTGGGGGCGAGCTCCACGCGGCGGTTCAGCGCACGGCCTTCGGCGGCCTCGTTCGAGGCCACCGGCTGCTCGGGCCCGAAGGCAGCGGCGAACACAGCGCTGGAAGGCAATCCGTCCTGGATCAACGCTCGCGTCACGGTCAGTGCCCGCAGGGCCGAGAGCTCCCAGTTGTCCTGGAACTCGCGGTTGCCGCCACGCACCGGGCGGTCGTCGGTGAAGCCGCTGACCATCAGCACCTCATCGCGCGCAGCCAGATAGGCGCGCAGGGGCTCGGCCAGGCTCTGCAGCAGGGCGCGGCCGTCGGCGTGCAGGGCGTCTGAACCGGGGGCGAACAGCACCTGGCCGCTGATGCCGATGCGGCCCTCGTTCAGGGTCACGCGGCCGGCGGCGATGTTTTGTGCAAGAGGCCCGGCGAGCGCGCGCTCCAGGGCTTCGCGGCGCTGGGTTTCCTGGGCGCGCTGTTCCACCTCCTGGCGCAGCTTCTCGGCCAGGTCCAGCTGGCTGACCAGGGCCACGGCCAGGATCAGCACAAAGGCGCCCAGCACCCCGCTCATCAGGTCGCCAAAGGCGGCCCAGACCGAGGCGCCGGCATGGGCCTCATCCAGCAGTCCTTGTTCCTCCAGCTCGACCTCATCCATGGGCGGGCTCCGCTTGGCTCAGGCGCAGCGCATCCACGGCCTGCTTTTGTGCCAGCAGGCAGAGGTCGATCAGCTCGCGCGCCTGGGCCACGGTGTAGGCCAGTTGCTCCTCGCTGCGCGCGCCGCTATGGGCCAGTGCGGTCTGGATCTGCGCCAGCTGCTGCTGCAGGCCCTGGTTGCTGTGCTGGAAGGACGCGACCGCCGCACCAAAGCCCTCGCCCAGGCTGCCCATCTCGGCGCTGCTGGCGGCCAGGTGCAGGGCGGCCTCGGACAACTGCGCGCCGCTGGCTTGCAACTGCTCGCTCAGGCGCGTGGCCAGTTCCTGCACTTGCTGCCCGAACTGCGCGCCGGCCTGGTTCAGCTGCTCGGCGGCCTGGGTCTGCAGGGCCTGGATGGCTTGGCCTTGGCGGTTGGCGGCTTGCTCGGCGCCGTTCAATAGGGCTTGCAGGCGCTGCGCTTGCTCGTTGCGTTCGGCCAGCAGGGCGTTGTCCTGCGCCAGGCTGTGGCTGAGCTGCTGGCGCAGCGCGGCGGCCATTTCGGCGGCGGCCCGCGGGGTTTCTGCGGCGGCCTGCAACAGGGTCTGCACCTCGGCCAGGGTCTGGCGCGATTGCGCCTCGGCCTGGGCCACCAATTCGCGGGCCGTGTGGGCCAGGGCATCGGCCAGGCGCTGCTGCTCGGCCAGTTGGCGGCTGCCGGTGGCGGCCCATTCGCTTTGCAGGGCGGCGAAGCGTTGGGCCTCCGTGCGCGCCGTGACCTCGTGCTGGGCCGCCTGGGATTGGGCCAGTTGTTGCAGCAGGCCGGCGGCCTGTTCGGCCAGGGTGCTGCGCAGGGCCTGTTGATCGGCCTGGGCCTGCGCTTGCATGGCCTGGAGGGCCTGCTGGGTGGCGGCCAGGGTCTCTTGCAGGGCGGCCTGGGCCTGGGCCTGCTGGGCGGCCAGTTGGGTGGCGACCTGCTGGCTGCTGTCCTGCAGCAGGGTGGCGGCCGCGCGTGCGCTGTGTTCCAGCAGGGCCTGGCCCTGGGTGCTGCCGGCCTGCAGGCTGGTGCCCAGCTGGGTCGCGGCCTCGCGCATCAGCGCGGTGGCCTGGGTGCTGCTTTGGCTCAGGCCTTCGCGGGCCTGCTCCACGGCCTGCACCAGGGCCGCACGGCTGTGCTGGGCCGCCTCCTGCATCAGTGCCTGGCTCTGGCTGGCCGCTTCCCCCATCAGCTGGCGGCTCTGGTCCAGGGCCTGGGCCAGGCCGGTGCGGGTCTGTTCGCCGCTTTGTTGCAGCAGCGTGGCGGCCTCGGCCAGGTGGCGGGCCCAGCTCTGCGCCTGGGCCTCGGCCTGGGTCTGGGTGGCCAGGGTTTGGGCCTGCAGGGCCTGTTGCCATTGCTGGCTCATCTGCCCGGTGCCGGCCTCGAAGCGCTGCGCCACGGCCTGCAGCTGCGTGCCGGTGGTGTCCACCAGCTGGCGCTGCAGGTTTTGCGCTTCGCGGCTCAAGCCCTGCAGGGTGTCGCGCACCAGGGGCTCCAGGGTGGCGGTGGCGCGTTCGCTGCCGTCCTGCAGGGCCTGCTGCAGGCTGCGCTGCACGGCGCCGGCCAGTTGCTCAAAGCGCTCCGTCGTCTGCGCATGGAAGCGCGCCTGCTCGGCCAGCCAATCGCTGCGGAAGCCCTGTTGAAACTGGACCTGCTGCTCGTTCAATTGGCGCGCAAAGGCTTGCAGCTCGCCCACCAGCGCGGCGTTGGTTTGGTTCTGCGCCTGGGCCTGGGCCTGCTCGTTGCGCAGGCGCTGGAAGGCCGCGCTAAAGGGCCGCAGCGGGCCGGCCAGGGCCTGCTCCAGACGCTGTTGCACGGCCGCGCGCTCACGCCGTGCCAGCGCCACCATCAGGCCCAGCATGGCCGAGGCGGCCACACCGGCCACCGAGCTGCCAAAGGCCAGTCCCAGGCCCTTGACGGGTGCCGTGAGGGCGGCGCGCATGGCGCTCAGGTCCGCGCTGGCGCCCAGCGCGTTGGCCGTGCCGCCCAGCGTCAGCACCAGGCCCACAAAGGTGCCCAGCATGCCCAGCAGCACCAGCAGAGCGGCCAGGGCCGGGGCCAGGCTCAGACCCGCCAGGTTGGCGCGGCCGCCGGCCAGGCGCTGCTGCACCAGGGCCTGCACTGCTTGCGGCTGCGCCTGCAGCCAGGCTTGCAGCGCGGGCTCGTCCGCCGGGGTACCAAGGCTTTGCAGGCTGCCCTCCAGCTCGGCGCTGGCTTGGCCAAAGCGGCGCAGCTCCAGCGCGGCCAGACCGTAAAGGGCGGAGATCAGTCCCACCATCAGCAGGGCCAAGGGGTGGTGCGCCCAGGCGCTGTGGCCGGCCCAGGCGATGGCCACCAAGCCAGCGGCAAAGGCCAAGGGAGCGAGGGGGCGGAGCAGTCGGTTCATGGGGCGTCTTTCGAATGCGCTTGCAGGGCCTCCAAGAGGCCCCACAGCGCTTGCAATCTCAATTCCAGTTCGGCGTTCAGGGCCTGCTGCAGTTCGGTCCACAGCGGCGTTTGCCAGTCGATCTCTTGCGCGCGCAAGAGCGCGGCACGGCGTGCCAGCATCGAAGGCAGGGCGGCCAGGGCTTGCTGCTCGCGCGCGGCAAAGGCCTGCTCGAACACGGCGTCCAGCGCGGCGAGCTGCGCGGCTTGCGGGCCGAAGCCCTGCAGCTGCTGGCGCAGGCGTTCGCGCAGCGGTGCGATGCGCGCGGCCATCAGGCGCTGCTGGTTGGCGTGGTGCAGGCGGTAGGAGGCCGGATCCGCCGCGTCGTGTACCAAGGCGCGGTCGGCAAAGCTCAGGTGCAGCTCGCGCTGCAAGCGCTCCAGCGCGGCGGCCCCATCCCAGCGGAGCAGGGTGGGTTGCGCCGCGCCGGGCTGGAGGGCCTGGGCCAGCGCAATCGCGTCGCGCCAATCCATCCAAGCCGCCAGGCGCTCTGCAATGCCCATTGCACTGGCCGCACCCGGCTTCAAGCCCCAGCGCGCCAGCAAGCCCTGCAGGGCCGAGGCGCCCGGTGCCAGACCGCCCGGCGGCCTCACCCGTGATTGCCCCATGCCTTGCCCTTGCTGCGCGAAAAACCGGCAATTTTAGGCCGGGGAGGGGACAGGCCACCGAGGTGGCCCTGGGTGCCGGCCACCAGAGTGGGTGGCGTGGGGGAGTATATGAAATGCATATAAAGCGTATATGCTTGGGCCATGGGCATCATCAAACTCTCAGACCCCATGCACGAGAACCTGCGCATTGCCAGCGCGGCGCTCTCGCGTTCCATCAACGCGCAGGCCGAGCACTGGATGCGCATCGGCATGCTGGCCGAGCTTCATCCCGAGTTGCCCCACGCCCAGCTCTGCCAAATGCTGGTGCGGGCCGAACTGCAAGGCGGCTTGGATTTGGCGCAATGGGTGGCGGGGCCATGGGTCGATTCCGGCGCTGCGCCGTCCAGCGCCAAACCCCCGCGGCGGCCCACATGAGCAAGTCACCTCGCCTGCACACGGCCGACGAGATCGCTCGCGCCCGCGCAGCCGCTCAGCGCGCTGCGGCCGTGCTGGACATGATCACGCCCCATGTGCGCGCTGGCGTCAGCACGGAAGAGCTGGACCAGCGCTGCCACGACTTCATCGTCCACGAGCTGCGCTGCGTGCCGGCCAATGTCGGCTATCACGGCTATCCGAAGACCCTGTGCACCTCCATCAACGAGGTGGTCTGCCACGGCATCCCGTCGCCCAAAGCGGTGCTGAAGGACGGTGACATCGTCAACCTCGACGTGGCCGTGGTGCATGAGGGCTGGTTCGGCGACACCAGCCGCATGTTCTGCGTCGGCAGCGTGAGCCCAAAGGCGCAGCGTGTGGTGGATGCCGCCTTTGAGGCCATGTGGGCCGGCATCCGCCAGGTGCGGCCCGGCGCCACCCTGGGCGATGTGGGCCATGCCATCCAGCGCGCGGCGCAGCAGGCCGGCTGTCAGGTGGTGCACGAATACGGCGGCCATGGCATCGGGCAGATCTACCACGATGCCCTCTTCGTCGCCAGCTACGGCCAGCCCGGTCAGGGCGTGCGCCTGCAGCCGGGCATGCTCTTCACCATCGAGCCCATGCTGAACGCCGGCGGCCGCAAGGTACGCGAACTGGCTGATGGCTGGACGGTGGTGACGGCGGACCGCTCGCTGTCGGCGCAGTGGGAGCACATGGTGGCGGTGACGGCTGACGGATTTGAGGTGCTGACCGCGCCGGCCGGTGAGGAACCAGCCGGGCCGGGTTGATCGCAAGCTTTTGGCAAGAAGGCTGCTACAGACCACCCCAGGCCCCCTCACCCTCCCCGCCTACGATGCGGCGCGTTGATCCCCGGGCCCCGCCCCGGCCCACCCAGAACGGTGAAACATGACTCCGATTCGGCAATGGCATGCCACCCGCCGCCTGCGCCTGCGCCTGCTGTTGCAGACGCTGCGCGACATCCTGATTTCGATTGGCCCCCTGCTGCTGCTAGGCGGGGGCCTGCTGGTGGCTGCCTACTGGTGGCTGGACCCACAACCCCCGCGCCAGGTGCGGCTGGCCACCGGCCCGGCCGGCAGCGCCTACGCCGCATTCGGCGAGGGCTATGCCAAGGCGCTGGCGCGCGAGCGCATCCGGGTGGAGCTGATTGCCAGCGAAGGCGCCCAGGACGATCTGGCCCGGCTGCGCGCCGGGACGGCCGATGTGGGCTTTGTGCGGGGCGGCATGGCCGATCCGGCGGCCGATACCGAGGCCGGCATCGTGTCCTTGGGCAGCTTGTTCTACGAACCGATCTGGATCTTCTATCGTCGCAATCTGGGCATTGCGCGGCGCCAGCCCGACGGTGAACTGCAGCAGTTGGCGCAGCTGCGCGGGCTGCGCGTCAATGTGGATCAGGACGGCAGCGGTGTGCCGCAGATCGTTGAAAGGTTGCTGGCGTTGAATCATCTGCGGCCGAGCGATCTGCGTCTGTCTGAGCTGGCGCCCGAGGCTGCCGCCAACGCCCTGCGCAAGGGCAAGCTGGACGCCTTGGTGCTCATCTCGGCGCCGCAGGCCGGCCTCATCGCTGAGCTGTTGCGCGACCCGACCATTGCCTTGATGCCTTTCGAGCAGAACCAGGCCTATTCCCGCCACCTGCCTTTCCTGTCCACCGTGATGCTGCCGCGCGGTGTAGTGGACCTGGCGGCCGATTTGCCGCCGCGCGATGTGCCGCTGCTGGCCACCACCACCGCCTTGCTCGCGCGCGAACAGACCCACCCGGCCCTGCGCCAGTTGTTCGCGCAGGCGGCGCAGGGCCAGCACAGCGAGGCCGGCTGGTTCAACGGCGCCCGCGAATTCCCCAACACCCGCACCAGTGAGTTGCCGGTCAGCCCCGAGGGGGACCGCGCGATCAACGGCACACCGCCGGCCTGGGCGCGCTACCTGCCCTTCTGGGCCGGCAATCTGCTGGAGCGCATGTGGCTGGTGGTGGGCGGCCTGTTGGTGCTGATGCTGCCTCTGTCGCGCGTGGTGCCGCCGCTCTACCACTTCCGCGTGCGCTCGCGCGTGTTCCGCTGGTATGCGCGATTGCGTGAGGTCGAAGCGAAGCTGGAAACTGGCACTGGCGAGCACGAGGCCTTGCTCGATGAGCTGGGCGAGTTGGACCGTGTCACGCACCGCATCGCGGTGCCGCTGTCCTATGCCGAAGAGCTCTATGCGCTGCGCAACAACATCGATGCGGTGCGCAGGCGCCTGCTGAAGCAGCGCCCGCGGTCAGAGAGTGGACCCCGTGGTGCTGAGCCGCCCTGAATAGCGGCCCCGGCGCTGCGCCCAGAATGCAGCCTCTGTGCTCGTCCGGCCAAGGCCCCTTCGCCATGCCCCCAGCCCCCGTTGCCGAGTTCATGCGCTTCACAGCCCCCGACCCGGCGGCACTGGCGCAGCGCATTGAAGAAGCCAGGCAGCGCCTGGCGCAGGCGCAGGCGCAGGTGCGGGGCGATGCGGTCGCCATCCTGGACAGCGTGACCGACCTGGGTGGCATGTTGACGACGGCCCGGGGCGAGGCTGAGGCGCTGGCGCTGCTGCGTGAGCACCAGCCCCTGGCCGAGGCCCAGGCCCCGGTCGAATTGCTGGCTTGGTACTGGAACGCCTTGGCCACCGCGCTGCAATACCTTGGCGAGCGAGCGCAGGCGGATGTCTATTTCGAGAAGGCCGTGGCCCTGGCGCGGGACGGAGGCTGGCAGCGAATCGAGGCCATGGCCCTCCATCATTGGGGGCGAAGTCTGGTTGAGGAGGGCCGCATGGAGGAAGCCCAGCGCTGCTTCAGCCAGGCCCTGGTCATTCGCGAAGCCTTGGGCGGGCCGCTGCAGGAGTCCTCGCGCAAGGCACTCGCCACACTGGCCCAGCTCCGATCGGCCCGTCCGCAACCCTGATTCGTCCTTGAAGTCAGGTTCTGCTGTTTCAGGGCTATCCGCCCGCCCCTTAAGATCGCGACCGTGCCCCGCCTCTTCACCCTCCTCGTCCTGCTGCTGAGCCTGATCGCCCAGCCGCTGGCCTTCGCGCATGCGAAGCTGGTTCCGGAAGGGGCGGATGACTTGGCGCATTCCATGCTGCATTGGGCCGGTGAGGCCCATCACCACGATGCGGGCGACATCCAACTGGATGACTCCGAGGCCTCGGCCGCGCACATGGGTGAGCACCACTGCTGCACGCTGGCCCTGCCCGCCGAGCCGCTCGAGTTTGCGGCCGAACTGCCCCACGAGGCACTGCCGCTGAGCGCCCACACTGCCGCGCCCACGCCCTATCTGGACGGGCTGCTGCGCCCCCCGCGCGCCTGAGTTGAGTTCCACAGTCCGCGCCGGTCGATGACCGCGCGGTTCTGAGCCCATCTCAGGAGTTCCCTTGAAGTCCCATGCCCTCTTTCGGGCCTGCTGTCTTGCAGGCCTGATGCATGCCGCCGTGGCCGAACCCACGGTGGCCAACCCGCCCGCGCCCAGTCTGGCCGCCGCACTCGATGCGGCCTGGCAGCGTGCCCCCGATTTCGCCCACACGCAGGGCCAGCGCCAGCGCGCCCTGGCCGAGCAGGCGGTGGCCGGCCGGCCTTGGGCCGCCCCGCCCAGCCTGGAGCTCAGCCAGCGCAGCGATCGCTGGCATCGCAACCAGGGCGCCCGTGAAACCGAGCTCAGCGTCGGGCTGCCGCTCTGGCATTGGGGCCAGCGCCAGGCGCAGCGCGCTGCTGCGCAGGGCCTGATGGCCTTGGCCGAGGCTGAACAGGCCGCCGCCCGCCTGGAACTGGCCGGCCAACTGCGCGAGCAGGCCTGGACCCTGCTGAGCCTGCAGGCCGCGTGGCGTGTGGCCCAGGCCCAGGCCCAGGGCTTGGAGGCCTTGGCCGCCGATGTGGCGCGCCGGGTGCAGGCCGGCGATCTGGCCGAAACCGACCGCCTGGCCGCCCGCGCCGAAAGCCTGGCCGCGCGCACGCAGGCTGCGCAGGCCCTGCAAACCCTGAGCCAAGCACGCCAGCAATGGCGGCTGCTGACCGGCCTGGCGCAGGAGCCGCATCTGAGCCCCGAGCCTGCAACGCCGGCTGCCGCCATCGACGCCCACCCCGTGCTGCGCCGCGCCGAGGCGCAGCTGGCGCAAGCGCGCTTGCAGCGCGAGCTGGAGCAGCGCTCGGGCCGCGAGGCCTCCGAGCTGCGACTGGGTTGGCGCCAGGAGCAGTCAGCATGGGGCGCCGAGCGCGAGGGCGCGCTGCAGATTGGTCTGCGCATCCCCTTGGAGGCCGAGCGCCGCAACGGCGTGAAGCTGGTTGAGGCCGAGACCGCCCTGGCCGTGGCCGAGCTGACGCTGGCCCGCCTGCGCGAGCAATTGCAGGCCGAGCAGCAGTTGGCGGCCGAAGCTCTGGCGAATGCCCAGGCCCAGGCCGACAGCAGCGCCACGCAGGCCGCTTTGCTGCGCGAGCGCCTGGCCCTGTTGGAGCGGGCCTTCCGGGCCGGCGAGCTGGCCTTGCCCGAGCTGCTGCGCGCGCGTGCCAGCGCCGCCGAGGCCGAAGCCGGCCAACTGCAATCCGACGCCGCGCTGGGCCTGGCCCGCGCGCGACTGAATCAATCTTTGGGAGTGCTGCCTTGAACGCCGCATCTGTTTTGCTCTGCTTGATCCTGGCGGGGCTGCCCCTTGCCTCGCGGGCCCATGGCCCGGAGGGCGACCATGACCACGGCCCGGCCACCCCCGCCGCCGGCCCCAGCGTGCTGCCGCGTACCGAAGCCGCCACCGAGGCCTTCGAGCTGGTGGCCACGCTGGAACCGCATCGCCTGGCCATCGTGATCGACCGCTTTGCCACCAACGAACCGGTGCTGCAGGCCAAGCTCACCGTGGAGAGCGGTGGCCTCAAAGCCGAAGCCCGCTTCGATCCGGAGCATGGCGACTACGCCGTCAGCTCGCCTGAGTTGCTGGCGCGCCTGCGCACGCCGGGCCAGCACGCATTGGTCTTCACGCTGCTGGCGGCCGAGGAGAGTGATCTGCTGGATGCCCAACTGAACGTGGCGTCTGCCAACGACGCCCACACCCATCGCCCGCTCTGGGTTCAGGGTGCCTATGGCGCCGGCGCCCTGCTGTTGCTGGGCGCGGGGGTGAGTGTGGGGGTTGGGGTCTGGCGCCGCCGCGCTGTGAAGGGAGGTCTGTGATGCGTGCCCTGTTGATGAGCTTGTGCTTGGCCAGTGCCAGCGTCTGCTTCAACGCTGCGGCCGGCCCTGGTGCCCATGGCCCCAATGGGGAGCACCTGGACGCCCCCAGTGGCAGCGCCACCGCAGGCGGCCTGGGGCGCCTGCCCGACGGCAGCCTGAACGTGCCCAAGAGCGCGCAACGGCGCTTAGGGGTTCGCACCCTGATGGCGCCGGAAAGCGAGGCCGCGGCCTCGCTGGAACTGCCGGGCCGGGTGATCGCGCACCCGAACGCCAGCGGGCAGGTGCAATCGGTGCACGGGGGCCGCGTGGAAGCCGGGCCCAAGGGCCTGCCGTTGCCGGGCCAGCCGGTCAAGAAGGGCGAGGTGCTGGCTTATGTGAAGCACCACGCCGACCCCTATGCCGTGGGCGCACAGCAGGCGCAACTGGCTGAACTGCGGGCCCAACGGGAGTTGGCCACCCAGCGTCTGCGCCGGCTGGAAGAGCTGGCCGGCAGCGTGCCGCGCAAGGAGATTGACGCCGCGCGTTCCGAGGCCCAGGCCCTGACCGAGCGCGAACGCTTGATCGCCACCAGCCTGAACCAGCGCGAAGTGCTGCTGGCCCCGCTCTCGGGTGTGGTGGCGCGCAACCATGTGGCAGTCGGTCAGGTGGTGGAGGCCGGCGGGCTGCTGATGGAGATCGTCGATCCGGGCCGCCTGCTGATCGAGGCCACCCACACCGACCCCAGCCTGGCCGCCCGCATTGCCGGTGCGCAGTTGGTGTTGGCGAACGCGGGCGGCGCGGGCATCGACCTGAAGCTGATCGGTGCGGCGCGTGCGCTGCGCGACGGCGTGCTGCCGCTGAGCTTTGCGCTGCAGACGCAGGACGCCGGCCTGGCCCTGGGCCAGCCGGTGAGCGTGCTGGTGCGCCTGAACGAAAGCGCTAAGGGCATCGTGCTGCCGGCCGAGAGTCTGGTGCGCAGTGCCAATGGCGAGGCCGTGGTCTGGATCAAGACCGGGGCCGAGCGCTTCCTGCCGCAGCCGGTGCAGGCGCGCGCGCTGGACGCCCGCACCGTGCTGGTGACGCAGGGCCTTGCGGCCGACAACCGCGTGGTGGTGCAGGGCGCGGCCCTGCTCAACCAGATTCGCTGAACAGGATCAACGCATCATGTTCAATTGGATCGTTCACACCAGCCTGAAGAACCGGCTCTTCGTGCTGGTCTTCGCCGCGCTGTTGATGGGCTACGGCGGCTTGACCGCCTGGCACACCCCGGTCGATGTCTTCCCCGACCTGAACAAGCCCGTCGTCACCGTCCTCACCGAGGCCGGCGGCATGGCGCCGCAGGAGGTGGAGCAGCTGGTCAGCTTCCCGCTGGAAACCGCGCTCAATGGCATGCCGGGCGTGACCCGCGTGCGCTCGACCTCGGGCGTGGGCCTGTCCATCGTCTACGCCGAGTTCGACTGGGGCACCGAGCCCTATCGCAACCGGCAGCTCGTGGCCGAGCGCCTGGCCCTGGTGCGCGAGCAACTGCCCGGCGGCCTGGCGCCGCAGATGGGGCCGGTGTCGTCCATCATGGGCGAGATCATGCTGATCGCGCTGCCGCTCAAGGCCGAGGGCGAAGGTGAGGTTGTAGGTTCGGCGATGGCCGCACGCGAGTACGCCGACTTCGTGCTGCGTCCGCGCCTGCTCTCCATCCCCGGCGTGGCCCAAGTGATCCCGATTGGCGGCGAGGTACGCACCCTGCGCGTGGCGCCCGACCCCACCCGCATGGCGCAGTTCGGCGTCACGCTCGGCCAGATCGAGCAGGCCTTGCAGGGCTACGCCAGCAACGCCGGCGGCGGCTTCATTGACCTGAACCGGCGCGAATACCTCATCCGCCACATCGGCCGGCTGGCGCGCGGCGATGCCCTGGCCGCCGAACTGGCCGGCGTGGCCGTAGCCTGGAAAGACGGCCGTGCCCTGCTGCTGGAACAGGTGGCGACGGTGGGCTTTGCCCCCGGCCTCAAGCGCGGCGACGCCGGCTACAAGGGTCAGCCCGCCGTGGTGCTCAGCGTGCAAAAGCAGCCCACGGCTGACACCATCAAACTGAGCGCACAGATCGACCAGGCCCTGGTCGAGTTGAAGCAAGGCTTGCCCAAAGACATCGCCGCCCCGCGCGTGCTGTTCCGCCAGGCCGACTTCATCCAGGCCTCCATCACCAATGTGCAGCAGGCGCTGCGCGACGGCGCCATCATGGTCGCCATCGTGTTGTTCGCCTTCCTGCTGTCGGCGCGCACCACGGTCATCTCGCTGATCGCCATTCCGCTCTCGCTGGCCGTCACCGCCCTGGTCTTCAAGCTGCTGGGGCAGTCCATCAATGTGATGACTTTGGGCGGTCTGGCCATCGCCATTGGCGAGCTGGTGGACGACGCGGTGGTGGATGTGGAGAACATCCTGCGCCGGCTGAAACAGAACCGGCTCGCCGCGCAGCCACTGCCACTGTTGGAAGTGGTGCGTCAGGCCAGCGTGGAGGTGCGCTCCGGCATCGTCTACGCCACGGTCATCGTGGTGCTGGTCTTCGTGCCGTTGTTCGCGCTGCCGGGTATCGAGGGGCGGCTGTTCTCGCCGCTCGGGGTGGCCTACATCGTGTCCATCCTGGCCTCGATGCTGGTGTCCATGACGGTCACGCCCGTTCTGTGCAGCTACTGGCTACCCACGATGAAAAGGCTGGACCATGGCGACAGCCCGTTGGTGGCCTGGCTCAAGCGCCAGGACGAACGCCTGCTGGGCTGGAGCTTTGCGCGCGCCAAGGGTCTGATGGCGGGGACTGTGCTGGCGGTGGCGCTGGCGCTGGCCAGCCTGCCCTTCTTCCCGCGCGCCTTCCTGCCGGCCTTCAACGAGGGCTCGCTGGTGCTCAGCCTGTTGATGCAGCCGGGCACCGCGCTGGCCGAGGCCAATCGCATGGGCGCCCTGGCCGAGCAGTTGATCGCCGAGGTGCCCGAGGTGGTGCAGGTGGGCCGCCGCACCGGCCGCGCCGAGCTGGACGAACACGCGGAAGGGGTGCACTCGGCCGAGATCGATGTGGACCTGCGCAAATCCGCGCGCGATCGCGAGGCGGTGATGGCCGACATCCGCGCCCGGCTGGCCGTGCTGCCGGCGCAGGTGGCCATCGGTCAGCCCATCTCGCACCGGCTGGATCACTTGCTCTCGGGCGTGCGCGCGCAGATCGCCATCAAGATCTTTGGCGACGACCTCGATACCTTGCGTGCCCTGGCCGAGGGCCTGCGCGCCGAGCTGAGCACCGTGCCCGGCCTGGTGGACCTGACGGTGGAAAAGCAGGTGCTGATCCCGCAGATCACCGTGCGCCTGGACGCCCGCAAGGCGGCCCAGGCCGGCCTGGCGCCGGGCGAAGCCATCCGCCTGCTGCAGACCCTGACCGATGGCGCGCATGGTGCCGAGATCGTGGATGGGGGGCGCCGCTTTGACCTGGTTCTGAGGTTGCCCGACGAGCGCCGCAGCCCGCAGGACCTGGCCCGCACCCTGATCGACACCCCGGCCGGCCGCCTGCCGCTCAGCAGCATCGCCACCGTGGAGGAGAGCGACGGCCCGAACCAGATCGGGCGCGAGAACGGCCGCCGCCGCATCAATGTCTACGCCAATACCGACGGCCGCGACATGACCGAGGTGGTGGCCCAGGTGCGCGAGCGCATTGCGCGACAGCAGCTGCCCACCGGCGTCTTCATCAGCCTGGAGGGGCAGTTCCAGGCGCAGGAGCAATCGATGCGCCTGATCGCCGGCCTGTCGCTGATCTCGCTCCTGATGATGGTGCTGGTACTGCACCAGCGCTACCGCTCGGGCGTGCTGGTGGCCATCGTGCTGGCCAACATCCCGCTGGCCCTCATCGGCGCGGTGCTGGCCATGTGGATAGCGGGCGTGAGCCTGTCGGTGGCGTCAATGGTGGGCTTCATCACCCTGGCCGGCATCGCCACGCGCAACGGCATCCTGAAGATCAGCCACTACATCAATCTGTGCCGGTTGGAGGGCGAGGCCTTTGGCCAGCCCATGATCGTGCGCGGCTCGCTGGAGCGCCTGACCCCGGTGCTGATGACGGCCCTGGTGGCGGCCTTTGCGCTCACGCCCCTGCTGCTGGCCGCCGATGCCCCGGGCAAGGAAATCCTGCACCCGGTGGCGGTGGTGATCTTTGGCGGGCTGATCAGCAGCACGCTCTTGGATACCTTGCTGACCCCGGTGCTCTACTGGTGCTTTGGCCGCAAGCCCACCGAGGCCCTGCTGGCGGAACACAGCGCCCAACGCGAAGCCTTCTGAACTTTCTCAAGCCCTGAAAACGGAGTGACCCCATGAAGCAAATTCTTCTCGCCGCCGTACTGGCGCTGACCACCCAGAGCCCCCTGACCGCCCACGCCCACGGCAGCGCCAAGGCCCGCCACGGCGGCGTGGTGCAGATGGCGCACGATCTCGGCTTCGAGCTGGTGGTGGCCGCCGACCAGGCCGCGATCTACATCGAGGACCACGGCAAGCCCCTGCCCGCCACCGGTTTCAGCGGCAAGCTCACCGTGCTGCAAGCCGGCACCAGCAGCGAAGCCCCGATCACCGTGGACGGCGAACGCCTGGTGGCCAAGGTGCAGCTGGCCAAGGGGGCCAAGGTGGTGGCCAGCTTGATGCGGGATGGCAAGGCACTGAGCGTGCGCTTCACCGTCAAGTAAGGCAGCACGGATCGGGCGGCGGGGGGCTTGTGATCGAGCCTCCCGATTCGCACTGCTGCTGGCGTATTCGGGATCGGCTGCTCAAGGCTCAAAGGGGCCGTTCGAACCGCAGAGGCCGTCGGATGGCTGCAGTCCGCAAGTAACGGCATTTAGGGATGTTTCAGCCTTTCCGGCATCTATCCCGCCCCAGGCCCATGACGACGATTTGTCGGTCCTCCAGGCAGAATCCAAAGGACTGGGGCGAGCCTGGCGTCAGGCGTGCCGGGAAGCTCAGCTTGAAGAATGGAGCTGCATCAATGGCACTGACGAAGAAGGGCGAGTTCTGGTATGGGACGACGTCCGGTGACACCCAAGCCGAGTTGCGCAGCTACAGCCTTGCGAATCGCTATGAGGCCGTCCGATTTGCCGCGTCCAAGTGCACTTGCGGGTGCCGCACCTTCGCGCTGCAGACCGATGAAGAAGCCGGAGTGGCAGTCCGCACTTGCACCGACTGCGGGCTGGAACACCTGATGGGCGACAGCGCGGACTACGTTGAAGAAGCTGCACCCCAGACGCACGAGTGCGTGTGCGAGAACGAGGTGTTTGAGCTGATGTCCGGAGTCTCGGTGCACGAGGGCACCCATGACGTGCGCTGGTACTACATCGCTTGCCACTGCGTGGAATGCAATCTGGTCGGAGTCTTCGCAGACTGGAAATGCGAAGCGGGTGACGCTGCGGAGTTCCTCGCCAAGGTCTGAGCGGCAGAACCCGGAAGCTGGCAGCGTACTGTTGCGCCGGGCTGGCTCTGCAGACCCCGCGCAACCTGACCGTCTCCAGCGCCGCATCGCTGGCCTGCGGAGCCTGGCGTACTGATCCGCAGATTGTTCAAGCGCGCCGCTGCCGCAGCGCATACAGCCCCGAGCCGGCAAGCGTAGCGGCGAAGGACCACCATTCGCTCAGCGCGGGGCGGGGGTCCAGGCCGCGGGCCATGCGCGCCAGTTGGTGCTCGTACCAGGTGATGTCCAGCATGGCCATGCGGTCCACCAGGCGCACGCCCGTGGTCAGGGGGCGCAGGGCGATGGCGTAGTCGGGCTCCGTCATGGCGCGCTGGGGCAGGTCGGGCTCCAGGGCCATGGGGCGGCCCAGGCCCACCATGTCGCAGGCGCCGGAGTCCAGCGCGGCCTGCATGCCGGCGGCGGTGCGGAAGCCCCCGGTCACCACCAGCGGGGTGCTGACGCGCTCACGCACCTGCTCGGCGTATTGCAGAAAGTAGGCCTCGCGCTGGCGGGTGGAGGCCTTTTGCGGCGCGCCCTTGGCGCGGCCCACCATGGCCGGGCTTTCATACGTGCCGCCGCTGATCTCGATCAGGTCGATGCCGGCCTCGGCCAGCGCGGCCACCACGTCCATGGACTCTTCTTCGGTGAAGCCGCCCCTTTGGAAGTCGGCCGAATTGAGCTTGATGCCCACTGGGTAATGCGGCCCCACGGCCTTGCGGATGGCGGCGTAAACGGCCAGCACAAAGCGGCGGCGCTTCTCGGCCGTGCCGCCCCATCCGTCCTGGCGTTGGTTGTGACGCGGCGACAGGAACTGGCTCACCAGATAGCCGTGCGCGCCGTGGATCTGCACGCCGCTGAAGCCCACCTCCTTGGCCAGCCGGGCGCTGGTGGCGAACTGTTGGATCACGGCCTCGATCTCGGCCTCGCTCAGCGCGCGTGGTGTGTTGAAGCCCTTTTCCAGCCCGCCCTGCAGCGGGATGGCCGAGGGCGCCACGGGTTCCGGGCTGAGGAACTTGGGGCTTTGCTTGCCGGGGTGGTTGAGCTGGGCCCAGAACTGCGTGCCGTGGGCGCTGCCGGCGGCCGTCCAGCGGCGGAAGGCTTCCAGATCGCTGGCTTCATCGAGCACCACATTGGCCGGCTCGCCCAGGGCGCTGCGCGAGATCATCAGATTGCCCGACATCTGCAGGCCCACGCCGCCCTCGGCCCAGCGGCCATAGAGCGTGGCCAGGCCGGGCTTGGGGTTGTGGTGGCGGTCGCCCAGCTGCTCGCTCATGGCGGACTTGAACAGGCGGTTGCGGATGGTCTTGCCGCGGCGCAGGCGCAGGGGGGTGGACAGGCGTGGGGTGGGGGTGGCGTTGGCGGTGTGCGGCATGATGTTTATTAGACCGGTCGTCTTGGAAATGGTTCAAAAAAGGGCGATCCAGGATCGCCGGCTTGCGCAAAGGGGTGCTGTTTCAGGGTTTCATCAGGTCCAGCGCCGTGTCGATGATGCGGCGCGCGGCCTCGGTGCGGCCTTCCAGGCGCATGCGCACCAGGGCGCCCTCCCAGGTGGCCCAGTAAAGCGCGGCCAGGGCATCGGCGGGCTGGTCCTGGCGCAGCTCGCCCGCGCTCTGGGCCGCCGTAATCAGGCCGGCCACGCCACGCTCGAAGGCGCTGCGGGCACGCTCCAGCGCGGCGGTGCAGCGCTCGCTGGAGCTGCCGATTTCGGCCGCCAGGCTGCCCACCAGGCAGCCGCGCTGGCAGTCGCTCTCTTCAAACTGCGCCAGCAGGTGCGCGTTCACCGCGCGCAGCTTGCCCAGGGCGGAGAGATTGCTTTGCGCCACGAACTGCTCGAACAGCGCCAACTGGCGTTCGGCGTACTCATCGATCAGCGCGGCGACGAAACCTTCCTTGCTGTCGAAGTAGTTGTAGAACGAGCCCTTGGGCACGGACACGGCGTCCAGCACCTGCTTGATGCCGGTGCCGTGATAGCCCTGGGTGGCGAGCTGCTGCATGCCGGCATCCAGCAGGGCGATGCGGTTGTGTTCGGTGCGTCGGGGTCGGGCCATGGGTGCGAAGTATATGACCGGTCGTCTTGGAATTGCCAGCCGCGAAGACGCAGCAGGCCTTGGGGCGTGAAGGACTGCGCGCTTCAGTGGCGCATTCAGGTGTGCTGCAGGTGCGGCACTCAGGTTCCACAGAAGGTGCGGTAGCAGGCGGTCTGCGCCGCCGGCGCCGGCTCCCAGTAGCGCGCCAGCGCCGGGTCTTCGTCGAAGGGGCGGCGCAGCGCGGCCAGCAGTTCGTTGAAGGGCCTCAGGTCGTCGCCCTCGCTGGCGGCGGCCAGGGCCTCTTCCACGCGGTGGTTGCGGGGGATCACGGCGGGGTTCGCCGCGCGCAGTTGGGCCGGGCTGGCGCTGCAGGCGGCGCGCCAGCGGCTCAGCCAGTCGTCCAGGCCGGGGGTGCCGGCCAGGCGTTCGCGCAAGGGCGTCTCATTGCCTTCGCGCGCGGCGGCCAGTTCGCGCCAGGCCCGCGTGAAGTCGGCGCCGCCCTGCTGCAGCAGGGCCAGCCAAGCGTCTGCGAGGGCGGCGTCGGGCTGCGCCAGGCCCAGCTTGGCGGCCTGGCCCTGGCGCAGCGCGGCATCAAAGTGGGTGGGGAATTCGTCCAGTACGGCGGTGACCTGGGCCACGGCGGCGTCCATCGCGCCTTGCGGGCCCTCGGGGTCGGCCAGCAGGGGCAGCAGGGTTTCGGCCAGGCGCGCCAGATTCCATTGCGCGATGCCGGGCTGATTGCCATAGGCGTAGCGGCCGTGGCGGTCGATGGAGCTGAAGTGCGTGGCCGGGTCGTAGGCCTCCAGGAAGGCGCAGGGGCCGAAGTCGATGCTCTGGCCGCTCAGGGCCATGTTGTCGGTGTTCATCACGCCGTGGATGAAGCCCACATTCATCCATTGCGCCATCAAGCGCGCCTGGGCCTCGCTCACGGCGCGCAGCAGGGCCAGCTCGGGTTCGGGGTGGTCCTGCAGCGCGGGGTAATGGCGCTGGAGCGTGAAGCGCAGCAGCTGGCGCAGTTCATCGAAGCGCCCGCGCGCGGCCAAGTATTGGAAGCTGCCGACGCGCAGATGGCTGGCGGCCACGCGGGTGAGCACGGCGCCGGGCAGGGTGCGGTCGCGATAGACCTCTTCCCCGGTGGCGGCCACGGCCAGCGCGCGGGTGCTGGGAATACCCATGGCATGCAGGGCCTCGCCGATCAGCACCTCGCGCAGCATCGGGCCCACGGCGGCCAGGCCGTCGCCGCTGCGTGAATAGGCGGTGCGGCCCGAGCCCTTGAAGGCGATGTCGTGCAGGCCGCCATCGGGCGCGCGCCATTCGCCCAGCAGCAGAGCGCGGCCGTCGCCCAGACTGGGCGAAAAACCGCCGAACTGATGGCCGGCATAGGCCTGGGCAATGGGCTGGGCGCCCTCGGGCAGGGTCTGGCCGGTGAACCGTGCGGCCTTTGCGCCTTCGCCATCGGGCAGGGGGAAGGCGAGCTGCTGCGCGAGTTCCTGGTTCAGGAACAGCAGACGCGGCGCCGGCACGGGAGCGGGCATGGCCGGCTGGTAGAGGCCGGCGAGTTCACGGGCAAAGGAGTGTTCGAAGGGCATGGGCGCAGCATGCCCGTTTTGCGCTGCCCGGGCGCCGCGCGGGGTTTCCGCGCGAACTCAAGGGGGCACCCAGCGAGGTTCTAGCGCGCCGGTGGCTGCGGCCCGATGCGGCCATCGGCGCGGCCGGCCAGGTAGGTGTAAAGGTCCATCAGATGCGCCTCCACCACCGGGTCGCCCTGCCAACTGGGCATGGTGAGCAGGCCCTGGCGGCGCGCCAGTACCTCGGCCGCAGTCGCGCTGGCCGGCAGGCCTTCGGGGTAGCGGCGCAGCACCTGCTCGACAAAGCGCTGCGGGCCCATGGCGCCCACGCGCTGCAGCAGATTGGGGCCGGCGCCGCCCAGGCCTTCGGCGGTCTGGCCATGGCACTGCGCGCAGCGCTGCTGATAGATGCGCCAGCCGGCGTAAAGCGCGCCGGGGGCGAGCTGGGTCTCGCGCGCCAGCTGGCGCGCGGGCTCGGGGTTGGTGATGCGGGGCGCGGTGCAGGCCCCCAGAAGGACCATCAACGTGAGAGAGAGCGGCCAGCGCTGCGAAGTCATGAAGGGCTCCAGGGTGTGTGAACAGCCCCAGCTTGTCCCAAGCCGCCGGGTCGGACTTTGATCTGGCGCATTCAAGCCGCAGGTGAATCATGGGGGCATGAGGAAAGACAGTGGGACGGGGCCTTCCTACACTGCGCCGCCCTTTCAATGCCCCTGGTGACCCTGTTGACCTTTTCGCCTCTCCGACCCGCCATCCAACGTAGCTTGTCGCCTTGGGCCCTCGCACTGCTTCCGGTCTTGTTGCCGCTTCAGAGCCACGCCAACACCCAGGCCGTGCAGGCCGCCACCGATGCCTTTGGCACCAGCGTGGGGCGGGAGTCGATCGGTCTGTACACCACCAGCAGCGTGCGCGGCTTCTCGCCCACGGCGGCGGGCAATGTGCGCATCGACGGGCTGTACTTCGACCAGGTCTGGAGCGTCTCGGCGCGCTTGCGCACGGCCAGCCAGGTTCGCGTGGGCCTGTCGGCCCAGGGCTTTGTGTTCCCGGCGCCCACGGGCATCGTGGACCACCAGCTGCGGCGCCCGGGTTCGCAGGGTTCGGGCCGGCTGGAGCTGAGCGCCGACCACTGGGGCAGCCGCTATCTGGATCTGGACTTCGCCCAGCCGCTCAAGAACAGCGACTGGGGTGTGACGGGCGGGGTTTCGCTGCAGCACGCTGAGTTCCCCAATGGCACGGACTCCAACGCCTGGAACGCCAGCCTGGGCCTGTGGTGGCGCCCGCAGGTCGGGCGCGAGGCCTTGGTGTTTTTCTCGCGCCACGCCACCACGCACGATCAGATCGGTCCGCTGTTTAGCAGCGGGAGCAACAGCCTGCCGCCCCTGGGGCCACGCCGGCAGTTCGACGGCCCTGAGTGGGCCGCCTACCGGGGCGTGGGCCTGAACCGCGGCCTGATGCTCAGCGAGCAGTTGGCCCCCGACTGGCAACTGCGCCTGGGTCTGTTCCATTCCGAGTTCGACGACGCGCGCAGCGTCTCCAACCTTTTCCTGGATCTGCAGCCCGACGGCCAGGGGCGAAGGCTTCTGATCATCGACCCGCGCGCTCGTGTCGCCTCGGACAGCGGCGAACTGCGGCTGTCGCACCGCTTCGGCCCGCAGGACTGGCCGCAGCGCCTGCACCTGCAACTGGCCGGGCGTGCGCGCCAGCGCCAAAGCGGCGGCTCCGTCACCCTGGATCTGGGCCCGCGCCGTCTGGGCGAGGCCATCGAGTTGAGCGAGCCCACGTTCGCCTTCGGCCCCCAGGCCCTCGACCGCGTGCACCAGAACTGGCTGGGCCTGGCCTATGAACTGCGCCATCGGCAGAGCCTGGAGTTCAGCGCAGGCTTGCAAAAGAGCCACTACCGCAAGGACTTCGCGCGGCCCGGCCAAGCCAAGGTGGAAGACCGCGCTGCGCCCTGGCTCGCCAACCTGGGCGGGGCCTGGCATCTGAGCCCCACGCTGGCGGCCTATGCGGGCTGGACCCGCGGCCTGGAAGAAAGCGGCGTGGCCCCGGGCCATGCCAGCAACCGCAACCAGGCCCTGCCCGCCATCCTGACGCGCCAGCACGACGCCGGCCTGCGCTGGCAGATGGGGCCGCGCCTGAAGCTGGTGGCGGGCCTCTTTGAAGTGCGCAAGCCCTACTTCAATCTGGACGCCGCCAACCTCTTCACCCAACTGGGCACGGTGCGCCATCGGGGCGCCGAGATCTCGTTCAGCGGCCACCCCAGCCCGGAGCTGCGCCTGCTGGCCGGCGCGGTGCTGATGCAGCCGCGCGTGCTGGGCGAGGGCGTGTCCCTGGGCCGCGTGGGTGAACGTCCGGTGGGCCAGCCCGAGCGCACGCTCAAGCTCAATGCGGTGTGGACGCCTCCGGTCCTCGGTGGTGTGAGCCTGGATGCGGCGCTATCCCACCTGAGCGCGATGGCCGCCACGCGCGACAACCGCGTGGAACTGCCTGCCAACACCGAGTTGGATTTGGGCGTTCGCCTACCCTTCAACGCCGCCCCCTGGCCGATGAGTGCGCGCCTGTCCGTCACCAATGTGGCCGACCACCGCAGCTTCGAGCTGCGCGGCAGCGGCAGCTTTGCCGAGCGCCCGGGGCGGCTCGTGAGCCTGAGTGTGAGCAGTTCCTGGTGAGCTCAGGCGGGCTGGGGCGCCGGCGCGGTCGGCACCCTGGCCTTGAGCCTGACCCAATGGCCTGAGCCGTTTTCTTGGCTCAGGCTTAGCTCGGGGTAGCAACGGACCATGTCCGACAAGGCGGCGTGCCCATACAGCTTGGGCGAGAAGGCCGGATTGGTGCGTTTCATGTACTGGCCGAGTGCCCCCAGGCCCACGCGGCCATCCGGCGTGCCCGCCGCCAGCAGCGCCACGGCGTCCAGCAGGGCCTTGGGACGTTTCTTTGGCGGTGGCTTAGGCGCTGCAGGGGCGCTGGCCTTGGCGGGGCATTCGACGGCTTCGGGCGCCACTTCGGGCGCGGCCCACTCAAAGAACTGATCGCTGGCGTTGCGCAGCGCGTCGGGTGACTTGGCCTCGCCAACGATGTAGACGGTGGCACCGCGCTCGCGCAGCTTGCGGCACAGATAGGCGAAGTCCGAGTCGCTGGTGACGAGGCAAAAGGTGTCGGCGCGCTGATCGAACAGCGCCTCCTGCGCGTCCAGCGCCAGCGCGATGTCGGCCGTGTTCTTGCCCGCCGCGTACTGGTACTGCAGGCAGGGGCTGAAGGCCAGTCGCACCAGGGCTTCCTGCCAGCGGTTGGCCAGCGTGCCGGGGTTGCCGTAGCCGCGCCGCAGCACCAGGCGGCCGAATTGCGCAACGACTTGCAGCGCGTACTCCAGGATTTCCGGTGTGGTGTTGTCGCAATCCACCAGCACGGCGACCTTGGCGTCGCGGTTCGCTTCCATCGGACCCATGGCCCCTCCCTTTGTTGTGGGAGGAATGCTAGACCCGCAGTGCCACCAGGTCCTGCGCCAGCATCATCAGCGAGGCGCGCAGCGCGGCCTCTTTGGCCAGGCGCTGGCGTTCGCTGGCGAAGCCGTGGTCCAGCCAGCCGGCCTTGGCCTGGCTGCGGATGCGGCGCTGGTAGATCAGGCGGCCGCCCTCGCCCTTTTCGCGCAGGCGGTACTCCACCTGGGCCTGGGCCTCAGAAGGGCCCAGCAGGCCTTCGGCTTCCAGGGCCATGAGCTGGGTGTCGAGTTGGTAGCGCCCGGTGCCGGGAAGGGGAGCGAGAAGACGCAGTGCGCGCAGCTGGTCTTCCAGCGCGTCGCCCACCGTGTCGGGGCTGGTGCGGCTGCCCCACAGCCAGGCCAGGGTCTTGCGCAGATAGCCGACGGCCGGGGCATCGGCTCCCGTCACTTCGCCCAGCGCGATCTGGCCCTTGAGTTGGTCGTCGACAAAGCTGCGCCACTGCAGCGCCTGGCGCGCGCTGATGGCCAGCGGCGGCGACTGCACGGCGCTGCTGCAGCCCGCCAGCAGGGCGGGCAGGGCGAGCAGAACGGTGCGACGGGCGGTCTGACGGGCGAGCATGGAGGGAAGTCTAGGTAGGCTCCCTGCACTTCAGCGCGAACAAAAGCCCGCCCTTGGCGGCTCAGTTCCGCGCCGCGCGCCGCAGCACCGGGTGCCGCGTTAGCGCCTCGGCGTGCGCCACAAAGGCATAGGCCCACTCGTTCTCGGCCACCACCGCAAAGCCCAGTTGTCGATGCAAGGCCAGGGACTCGGCATTGCCTTTGCGCACATGGCTGTGCAACTCGCTCACGCCGTGTTCAGTCACCCAAGCCAGTACCGCGCGCAGCAGGTCTAGCAGCACGCCGGCCTGTCGCCAATCGGGGTGCAGGCAAAAGCCCCGCACAAAGGCGCGGCCAAGCTCTTGCGGCTGCAACAGCACGTAGGCCACCAACTGCCCTTCGCGCCACACGCCCAGGGCGTGGGCGCAGTGCAGCGACTCCTGGATGCGCCGGGCCTGGGCCGCAAGGTCGAGCGCGCCGCCGTCGGCCTCGCGCAGGGTCAGGGCGTCCAGCGCCAGCAGTTCAGCGGCGCTCGGGCTCACAGCCGCCGATGCTGCAAACAGGGCAGGGCCTTGCGCACGGCCTCTAGGCGGCGGAGCTCCAAGGTGGCCAGGGCCAGGCCCTCCCCCTCGGGCACGCAGGCCAGCACCTCGCCCCAGGGGTCGACGATCATCGTGTGACCCCAGGTGCGGCGGCCGTTCTCGTGCAGGCCGCCCTGGGCCGGGGCGGTCAGGTAGGCCAGGTTCTCGACCGCGCGGGCGCGCAGCAGCAGCTCCCAATGGGCCTTGCCCGTGGTGTGGGTGAAGGCGCTGGGAGCGCAGATCAGATCGGGCGTGAGCGCGCGATAGAGCTCGGGGAAGCGCAGGTCGTAGCAAATGGAGAGTGCCGTGCGCAGGCCCTTCATCTCGAAGGCCACGGGCTGGCTGCCGGCCTGCTGCACGCGGCCCTCGTCATAGCTTTCGCCCAGGCCGCTGTGGAAGCTGAAGAGGTGGATCTTGTCGTAGCGGGCTTGCAGCTGGCCTTCCGGCCCGAACACCAGGCTGGTGTTGCTGACCTTGTCGCTGCCTTCAGACTTCAGGGGCAGCGTGCCGCCCAGCAGCCACACGCCATGCTGGCGCGCCAGCTCACTGAGCAGGGCCTGAATCGGCCCCTCGCCCAGTGCTTCGGCCACTCCCAGCTTGTCCGTGTCGCTCTGGCCCATCAGGCAGAAGTACTCGGGCAGGGCGATGAACTCGGCGCCTTGGGCGGCGGCCTCGTTCACCCAATGGCGGGTGCGCTCGAGGTTGTCGTACAGGCGCGGGGTGGAGACGAGTTGGATGGCGGCGAGTCTCATGGCGCGGAGGCGGCGGGGGGGATGGGGTCGGGCTTGTCCAGCTTGTCGACCTTGGGGTCCGCCCAGGGCCCGTGGATGTGGAACTGCTGGGTGTTGGCCGCGGCCAGGGGTTTGCGCAGCAGCAGCTGGGCCAGGAAGGTGGTCAGACCGATGGCGGGGTTGATGGCGGCATAGGCGAGTGAGGCGCCGCCGGCGTTCACATCAGGCACCACCAGGGCCTTGAAGTCGGCGGTTTCGCGTTGCAGGTCGGCGCTACCGTCCATCAGCACGCTGGCCTGCGGGCCGCGCATGCGCAGATTGCTGCTGCGCGCCACGCCCTGGGCGATCTTCACCTCGCCGGCAAAGTCGTCAAAGGCAAAGCCGTCGGCGAATACATCGCGCCAATCGAACAGCAGGCGGCGCGGCAGGGATTGCAGGCTCAGCACCCCCAGCAGGCGCGCCGCACCCGGCTGGGCCTTGAGGAACTGGCCGGCGCCCAGTTGCACGCTGAAGAGCCCGTCCAGGCCGCCGATGTCGGGCGAGAGCGGCGAGCCGCGCCAGCCGAGCTGCCCCTTCATCTCGCCCTTGCCGCCGCGCACGGTGTCGGGCAGGCCCAGGGCCGTGAGGTAGTTGCCACTGTTGGCCAGACTCAGTTGCCAGTCGAACTCGCTGCGGTGGCTTTGCGGGTTCCATTGGCCTTGGGCTTGCAGGCTGGCGTCGGGGTGGGTGAGCGCAAGGCGCGACAGAGCCCAGGCCTGGCCGGCGGCCGCGCCCTGGGCCTTGAGCTCCAGTCGGCCGAGCTTCATGCCGCGCAGTTCGAAGTCATCGACCACCACATCCAACCCGGGCAGCGCGCCCACGGCCCGGTCCAGAGCCTGGTCGACGTGCTCGACCTCGCTCTTGGGCAGGGCCAGGCGCGCCAGGCGGGCGTGCAGCTGGGCCGGTTGCTGCGGGCTGCTGGGTTCTTGGTATTCCAGATAGCCGCTGGCCTGGGTGGATTGCAGGGTGGCGCGCCACAAGGGGGCGGCGCGGCTGCGATCCAGGCTGACGCCGGCGCTCAAGCCCTGCAGGCTGCGGCCGGACCAGATCAGTTGCGGGGTGTTGAGGGCGATGCGGTCGGGCAGCAGGGCGCTGCTGCCGCCGGCCAGGTTGCGGGTGCTGGCGCGCCAGGCGTCCAGATCCAGGCGGGGCAGGTCCAGCTGCACATGAAAGCCCTGCTCGGGCAGTGCGAGTTCGCTGGCGCTGTTCGCGTTTTGTCCGATGCGCAGGCCGCCACGCAGGCGCTGGCCGGGGCTGAGCTGCAGGCGCCCGCGCACCAGGGGCCCCATCTGCAGGGTCAGGTGGTCCACGCGCTGGGCATCGGTCAGCCAGCTGACGTTCAGCGGCCAGTTGGCCTCGGCGGCCTTGTTGAAGGGTTCGGGCAGGTCGGCACCCAGGCCGGTCAGGCTGCTGCGCAGGCTGAGCTCGCTGTGGTCGTTGAACCATTGGCCGCTGAATTGGTAGCTGGTGCTGCCGCGCCATTGCTGGGCCAGTTGCGCCAGCGCGCCCCATTCGCTGGCGGCGCGCAGGCCCTCGGCGCTGGCCTGTCCCTGGGCCGTCAGGCGCAGGCTGCCGTCCCGTTGGGTGCCGCCGTCCAGTTTGAGCTCGCCCCCCAGCCAGCGGGCCTGGGCCGTCGGGATGCTGAGGCTGCGCTCGGTGAATTCGGCGCGGGCGCGCACGTTTTGGAAGGACGGCAGTTCGGGGCGCAGACGCAGTTCATTGCCGGCCAGCAGCACATGGCCTTGCACCTTGGTTTGGTCGGCGTGCAGCAGCGGGATCTGGAAGCTCAAGCGACCGCTCACCGCGCCACTGGCCTGGGCGGCGTCCAGCGCGTGGGCAGTCCAGCCGCCGATGGGGGTGTTGCGCAGGAATTGCAGTGCGTCCTGGGCCGGGCTGCGCCAGCCGGCGTCGATGCGCAGCAGCGGGTCTTTGGCCAGATGCTGGATGCCGGCCTGCACGCCCTGGGCCTCCAGCGCACCGACGCGGGTGCGGGCGTTGCGGATCTTCAGGCTCGGCCCCTCGAACAGGAGTTCGCCGTTCAAGTCTTCCAGCGCCGGCCAGGGGGATTGGTAGGCGGGCCGGGTTTCATCGGCGGCATGGCTGGGCAGGAAGGCAAAGCGCAGGCCGGCGGCGCGGGCGCTGACCTTGAACTGTCCGCCGCCCTTCTCGAACGGGAACTGATCCAGCGGACCCTTGAGCGTGAGCTGCACATGACGCAGCTGGCCGCCCTGCAGCGCGTCGGCCAGGTAGGTGCGCACCGCCGCATTCAAGGGCAGGGGCAGATAGCGCTTGAGCGCGGCGGCCTGCAGCTCGGGTAGGCGTCCGCTCAGCTCCAGATGGCCATAGGGCGAGGGATCGGCGGGCTTGGGGCCGCGCCACTGGCCGTCCAGTTCCACCAGGCCGTCGGGGGTGCGCAAACGGGCCTGGCGCAGCTGCAGACTCCAACTCTGATCGGGGCGGCGCTGCCAGATCAGCTGGGCTTGGGCCTCGCGCAGCGGCAGGGCCTCATCCACCAGCAGGCCGGGCCAGGCCAAGGCGCCGTCGCGCACCTGCAGCTTGGCCTGGCCGCCGCGTTCGCTGGCATTGACGGTGAGCGCGGCGCCGTGCAGGCCGGGGTCGCCAAGTTTCCCTGCATCACTGGCCGCCAAAGCGGCCCAGGCCAGGCCGCTGGCGCTGGCATCCACCTGCCATTGGGCTGGGGCGTCCAGGTTGCCTTGCCAGCGCGCATCCAGTTGCTGAACCAGGCCCTGCGGTGCGCGTTCAATCAGCTCGCGGTGCAGGGCTGCGCCTAGGGGCAGGCGCTCCACCAATTCCGCCAGCAGGCCCAGGTCGAGCTGGGTGGTTTGCAGCCGGCCGCCGGACAGGCTGCGGCTGCGCAGTGACTGCCAGGCGGCGTCCTGGGGCGGGTGCTCCAGGCTCAGGGTCAGGCGGCTGGGCTGCCACTGGCGCGCGTGTCCCGCCTCATCCAGCAGGGTGAAGCGCAGGCCCTCGGCGCTCCAGCGAGAGCCGGTGGCCAGCGCGGCCCAGCTCAGGCGGCCATGCAGGTCCTCCAGTTGCAGGGGTTGGACGCGCGGCGACAGCCGCATGCGCACGGCGCGCAGGGCCAGGTCCAGGTCCAGCTCGGTGAGTTCGCCCTTGCGCAGACCGGCCCATAGGCGTAGCGCGCCATCGCCCTCGCTGAGGTCGAAAGGCAGGGTCAGATGCCGACGCAGCTCGGCCACCTGGGCGCGCGGCAGTTCGGCATAGAACAGGCCGCTCCAGCGCTGCCACTGACTCGGCCGGGCCAGCAGCGGCTGGCTGACGCGGGCGCGCAGGCTGAAGCGCTCGCCCCAGCCGGCGGGTGGGTGGGCGTCCAGGCGCAGTTCGTGGCGGCGCAGGCTGTTGCGAAGCAGCAGGTCCACGCCCTGCAGGGTCAAGGGCGGCGTGGCCGTGCGCTCGTCCACCCAACTCAGGCGGCCGCCCTGGATGGCGATCTCGTGCTGGCGCAGCACCCAGTCGAGCAAAGGGCTGTCCGTGCCGTCTTGATGGCTGAGCTTCTGGCCGGCAATCCAGAGCTGCCCCTCGCGGTCCAGGCGCAGCGCCAGCTCGGGCTGGTGCACATAGAGCTGCTCCAGCCGCAGGCTGAGGGTCAACAGGGAGCGTGCCGACAGCGCGGCGGTGACGCGCGGCAAGCGCAGGGCCTCGCGGCCCTGGGCGTCGAGCAGGCGCACCTCGCTGAGGTCCAGCGCCGGGATCCAGCCCCCGGTGCGCACCTGGATGGCGCCGATGCGCACCGAAGACCCCAGCCACTGTGTGGCACGGGCTTCCAGCTCGGGCCGCCAGTGATCGACCTTGGGCAGAATCGCCCAATGCAACACCAGCCACAGGCCCAGAACCACAAACCACAGGCCCAGCACGGCCACCAGCAGCCAACGCAGGCCGCGGCGCAGCCAGCGTGCCGGGCGGTGGCAGGCGGCAATGATCTTGGAAGCGAGTGAGGACATGGCGGAAGGGTGCGAAGTGTCGCCGCTGAAAGAGGCCTTGGCCGGTCAGATCGAGCCAGATCCGGCGGCGCACAGTCGCTTTGTGCAACGCATCCGGCGGCGCTACGCCGACCAGCTGGCGCTCCTGCCCCATGGCGCGCTGGACGAAGCCGCGCTGCGCAGCCTGATTGCGGCCCTGCAGGCCCAGGGGCGCCCCCTGGGCCAGGCCCTGCGCATCGCCCGTCAGCTCTGGCTGGAGCGCCTGGCCAGCCTGGACTGCGCGCAGCAACTGCCGCTGGCGGGCGTGACCCAGGCCATGACCACGCTGGCCGAAGTGGCGCTGGACCTGGCCGTGCAAGCCGCGCGCGCTGAGTTGAGCGAGCGCCATGGGTCCTTGCGCAACCCGCAGGGGCAGGAGATTGCCTTTTGGGTGCTGGGCATGGGCAAGCTCGGCGCGCGCGAGCTCAATGTGTCGTCCGACATCGACCTGATCTATGTCTATGAGGAAGACGGCGACAGCGATGGTGCGGTGAGCCTTTCGGCGGCCGAGTACTTTGGCCGTGTGGCCAAACGCATCCAGACCCTGGTGGGCGATGTGGACGAGGACGGCCAGGTGTTCCGCATGGACCTGGCCCTGCGCCCCAACGGCAAGAGCGGCGCACCGGCCTGCAGCCTGGCCAGCCTGGAAACGTATTTCTACGCCCAGGGCCGCGAGTGGGAGCGCCTGGCCTGGCTGAAGAGCCGGGTGGTGGCGCCGCGCGACCCCGAGACCCTGCGCCGCGCGCAGGCTCTCAGCCAGTTGGTCACACCCTTTGTGTACCGGCGCTACCTGGACTACAGCGTGTTCGAGGGTCTGCGGCAGATCCACCGCATGATCCGTGAGGAAGCCCAGCGCCGTGCCGCCGGCCGGCCCGAGCGCGCCAACGATGTGAAGCTGAGCCGGGGTGGCATCCGCGAGATCGAGTTCATCGTGCAGTTGCTGCAGGTGGTGCGCGGCGGGCAATTTCCCGAGATCCGCACCCGCTCCACCCTCAAGGCCTTGGAGCGCTTGGCCGCCGCCGGCCTGATGAAGCCCGAAGCCGCGCAGGCCTTGGCCGGTGACTACACCCTGTTGCGTCAGATCGAGCATCGCATCCAGTACCTGGACGACCAGCAGACCCATTGCCTGCCCGAGAGTGATGCGGACTTGCGCTGGATTGCCGAGACCCTGGGGTTGCGCTGTGAAAGAGAGGCTTGTCAGCTGTTCGAGCGGCTTTGCGAGACCCGCGAACGCGTGGCGGCCGAGTTCGATGCCCTGCTGCATGACGGCCAGGCGCCGCAGTCCGGCGGCTGCAAGAACTGTGGCGGGCCGCCACCGACGTTGGACAGCGAGAGTTTTTTGGCCGGACTGCCCGAGCCGCTGCAGGCGGCGGTGCGCGGCTTCGCAGCCCAGCCGCGTGTGCAGGGCCTGAAAGAAACCGCCAAGGAGCGCCTGGCGCGCCTGTTCCAGCGCGCGGCCACCCAGGTGGAGCAGGGCGATTGCGAACCCGCTGCGGCGGCGCGCTTTGTGGATTGGGTCGAACCCCTGCTGCGGCGCGAGGCCTATCTGGCGCTGCTGATCGAGCGTCCGGCGGTGCTCACAAGGCTGCTGCGCCTGCTGGGCCTGGCGCGCTGGCCCATGCGCTATCTGATGCAGCACCCGGGCGTCATTGACGAGTTGGCCGACGCCCGCCTGCTGCACGAGCGCTTTGACGCCGCTGCCTTCCGCCAGGAGCTGACCGATCGCTTTGATGCCTGGGCTCGCTCTGGCGAGGACGACGAGGAAAGCCTGCTCGACGCCCTGCGTCGCGCCCACCACGCCGAGGTCTTCCGCACCTTGGTGCGCGATGTCGAGGGTCGCATCAGCGTGGAGCAGGTGGCCGATGACCTCAGCGCCCTGGCCGACGCCCTGCTGCAAATGGCCATTCAGTGGTGCTGGGCGCGCCAGCTGCGCCTGGGCAAGGCGCACCGCCCCGAGCCACGCTTTGCGGTCATCGCCTACGGCAAGCTGGGCGGTAAGGAGCTGGGCTATGGCTCGGACCTGGACGTGGTCTTCCTGTTCGACGACGAGCACGAGGACGCGGTCGAGGTCTATGCCGCCTTCGTGCGCAAGCTGGTGCCCTGGCTGACCCTGCAGACGCGCGCCGGCGGTCTGTTCGACATCGACACCGCGCTGCGCCCCAATGGCAACAGCGGCCTGCTGGTCAGCAGCCTCAAGAGCTTTGCGGCCTACCAGGAAGGGCGCGGCAGCAACACCGCCTGGACCTGGGAGCACCAAGCCATCACGCGGGCCCGCTGGTGTGCCGGCAACCCCGAGCTGGCCGCGCCCTTTGAGGCCGTGCGCCAGGCCGTGATGACCGCCCCGCGCGCCCCTGAGGCGCTGCGCGCTGAGGTGCTGTCCATGCGCGACAAGCTGCGTCAGGCGCACCCGGTGCGGGCCGGTCGCTTCGAGCTCAAGCACAGCCCCGGCGGCATGCTGGACGCCGAGTTCGCGCTGCAGGCCCTGCAGCTGCTGCACAGCGCCGCGCATCCCGAGCTGATCCCCAATCTGGGTCTGATCGCCCTGCTGCAGCGGGCGGAGAGCGCTGGCCTGCTGCCGCAGGGCGTGGGCCGCGCCGCTTCCGATGCCTACCGAGAGCTGCGTCGCGCCCAGCACCGGCTGCGCCTGGATGAGCAGGCCACCCATCTGGACGCGGGCGATCTGGGCGAATTGGCCGGCCACCGCGATGCCGTGCTGGCCCTGTGGCACGCGGTCTTCCCGTCGGTTTGAACTGGGCGCTGGCGCTGGTCGTGCTGGCCTTGGCCGCGCTGGCCGGCCTGGGCTTGGAGGTGCCCCGCTGGCAATGGCAGGCCCACACCTTGTGGCAGGAGCCCTGGCGCTTGTGGACCTGTGCGCTGGTCCATGGCTCGCCCCTGCATGCCGGGGCCAATGCCCTGGGTGCGCTGCTGCTGGCCTGGCTGGGCTGGCGCGCGCGCCTGAAAGCGCGCGATCTGTGCGCTCTGGGTCTGGCCTGGCCGCTGATGCATGCCCTGCTGGCGCTGCGTGCCGATCTGCCGGCCTACTTCGGGGCTTCGGGCCTGTTGCATGGGGCGGCCACCCTGGTGGGCCTGGGCCTGCTGCGCGGCAACGCGCATGAGCGCCGCATCGGCTGGGCCTTTTTGGCCGTGCTGGCGCTCAAGCTGTTGGCCGAGCAACCCTGGGGGCCGGCCTTGCGTTACGAGCCGCTCTGGGGCGGCATGGCGACGGTGCCCTTGGCGCATGCGCTGGGTGCGGCCGTTGCACTGGGAGTCGCCGGCTTGTTCTCAGCGTTGCACCGGCACCAGGGTTGAGCGCGGCACCGGCACGGCCGTCACGCTGTTTTGCGGCGAGCCATCGATCAGCCGGTCGGTGTAGGTCAGGTAGACCAGGGTGTTGCGCGTCGCATCCACCATGCGCACCACGCGCAGGCGTTTGAAGAGGATGGAAGCGCGTTCGCTGAATACCTCTTCCTGCTGGGGTAGCGGGCCCTTGGGGAATGCAATGTCGCCCACCTGGCGGCAGGCGATCGATGCCTCGGCGCGGTCCTCGGCCAGGCCGAAGGCGCCCGACAGCCCTCCGGTCTTGGCGCGTGAGACATAGCAGGACACGCCCTGCACACGCGGATCGTCATAGGCCTCCACGACGACTTTGTGATTGGGGCCGATCAGCTTGAAGGCGGTCGAGACCTCGCCGACCGGCTCGGCGGCCAGCGGCAGGCTCAGCGCGGCAAGGGCAAAAGGCAGAAAGTTGCGCATGGGTTTCTCCCGTGGGGCCGCGTTTGTAACCGCTGGCGCGTTTTCCCACTCGGCGTCAGCTTCTTGGCTGGGGGCGAGCCCCAAAGTTGGGGGGAGGTGGCGTGCAAGCTTGGGTGCCTGACGTGCTGCAATGCCGCCGACTCTAGGGAGATCCAATGAAAAGAAGACAGGTGATTGCGCGGGCCGGCGCATGGCTGGGTGCACCGGCGCTGCTGGCGGCCTGTGGGGGCTCTGCCGGGTCGGCCTCTGTGCCGACGCCGGCCCCAGCTCCGCCGCCACCGCCCGCATTCAAAGTGCTCGGCGAGTACGCCACGCAGTCCGCCGCGTCGAGTTTGGCGACGACGGCCCACGGTCGGCGGCTTTATCTGGACGGTGAGTCGGCGGGGCTGCAGGCGCTCGACGCCACAAATCTCAGTCAGCCCAAGTTGCTGGGGAGCCTGCCCCTGCAGTCCTTCAACGGTGGGCGGGATTCCATTCAGGCCCTGGCGGCTCATCAGCACCGCGTCGCGGCGCTGGTGGTGCCTGGCTGCGCGGGCACTTGCAGGCCCTCTGGCCTTGAGATGGTGATGGCCGACTTCAGCGAGCCAACGCAACCCAGATGGCTCAAGCGCTTCGGAACCGACCTCATCGATCTGGCCTGGATGGGCGATCGTCTGCTGCTCCTGCAGGGCCCCCCGGTCGACGAGTTCTTCTCCGCGCCACGTGCTCGGCTGCTCGTGTTGGACATTGGCATAGACGGCACGCCGACCCCCGTCAGTCAGATCGAGGGCTTGCCTTTGGGTCGACTGCGGGTGCAAGGCACCCGCGCCCACCTGGTCTACGGTACGGCGGATGGGGGCTCGGGCTTGCAGACGATCGATCTCATCGATGCGGCGCGTCCAGTTCTCGGGCCAGCGTCGCACCCGCTCGGTACTCGGCTTGAACAAACGAGTGGCCCGCACGCTGCGCAGACCGGCGACTTTCTCTGGCTGCTGAAGTCGGGTGAGGCCAGTCTCACTCGCCTGAATCTGCGTCATGCCGATCTGGCGCCCGAGCGCCAGGCTTTGCCTGGACCTGCCCAGCACATCGCGCCCCTGGGTGGCGGACTGCTGGTCGCCTTTGGCGAGGCCGGCGCGCGGCTGATGAGCGGTGCCAGCACCGGCACGCTCAGCGCCGGACCTCAGATTGAAGTCTCGGGCGCGGTGGCCAGTGTGGCTGGCTTTGGTGACTTCGGGGTGGCCTGGTTGCCTGCGCAACAGGCGTGCAGCCCAGGGGTTTGCACACTCTTGAGAGGCGCTCGCGCGGGTCTGTTCGCCGCTGGGTGAGGTGGCGTGTGGCGGTTGGCCTTGGGGGCGGGCCGTCAGCAGTTGGCGCCGAGCCGACCGACCGTTTGTCCGCGTTTCCTGCATTTCATCCCCGCCAAGCCCCGCTGCATCGTGCGCCGGATGAGGGCTCCCAGGTTGGCCGGCATAGTGTGCTACATCACCAACACACCGGAGCAGCCCCTATGCTCAGCACCTGGAACGACACGGCGCCGATTTACCGGCAGCTGGCCCAGCAATTGGCCGGCCAGCTGATGGACGGCGAGCCGGCCGAAGGGCAACCGATGCCCTCGGTGCGCCAGCTGGCGCAGCAGTACCTGATCAATCCCCTGACCGTGAGCCGGGCCTTGCAGTCCTTGGTGGACGAGGGCTTTCTGGAGCCGCGCCGGGGCCTGGGGATGTATGTGACCGAGGGTGCGCGCAAGCGGCTGATGCACAGCGAGCGCGATGCCTTCTTGAAGGACGAGTGGCCGGTGCTGCGCGAACGCCTGCGCCGCCTGGGCCTGTCGGCCAAGGATCTGAACTGGGAGCAAGCATGAGCACGAACCTGATCGAAGCCAGCGGCGTGACGCTGCGCTATGGCCGCGCCAAGACGGCCGTGGACAACGTCTCCTTCACCCTGCCCAAGGGCCGGGTGGTGGGCCTCTTGGGCCACAACGGCGCGGGCAAGACCTCGCTGATGAAGGCCCTGGTGGGCATTAAGGGCGTGGAGGGCCAGCTCAAGGTGTTGGGCCGGGACCCGATGGCCGAGCGCAGCCAGTTGCTGACCGAGTTGAGCTACATCCCCGATGTGGCGGTGCTGCCGCGCTGGGCGCGCGTGTCGGAGCTGATCACGCTGATGACGGGTCTGCAACCCAACTTCAGCGCCGAGCGTGCCCGTCAGCTGATCCGCCGCACCTCGGTGGGCCTGAATGACAAGGTCAAGAACCTCTCCAAGGGCATGACGGTGCAGGTGCATCTGGCGCTGATCGCCTCCATCGACGCCAAGCTGATGATCCTGGACGAACCCACCCTGGGGCTGGATGTGATCAGCCGCAAGGGCTTTTACGAGATGCTGATCGACGAATGGTGCGACGGCGAGCGCAGCGTGCTGATCTCGACCCACCAGGTCGAGGAGATCGAGGCCCTGCTGACCGATGTGCTGATGATGGACGAGGGCAAGCTGGTGCTGAACCTGAGCCTGGAGGCGATGGAAAGCCGCTTCTACGCCCTGGCCCACGACCCCGAGGCGGCCGATGCGGTGGCCGCCGCCCACCCGCTGCTGCGCTACCGCTCGATGGGCGGCAAGCCGGCCGCCCTGTTCGACGGCGCTGTGCCGCCCCATGTGGAGCAACTGGGCCAGCGCTTCCGCCCCAGTCTGGTGGATCTGTTTGTGGCCTTGACCCGCAAGCCCGAACTGGCGCCGCGCGCCTGAGAAGGAGAACAAGATGTCGAATGCAAACGTGGCAACGATGCGATTCAAGACCCTGCTGCAGCGCGAGTGGATGCAGCACCGTTGGGGTTGGTTGGCGGTGATGGCGCTGCCCTTGGTAATCGCGCTGCTGTCCATGCCCTTTGGTGGCAACTGGCAGTTCGGGCCTGACGATGAACTGAAGGAAGTCGGGAGTGTTCTCAATCTGGCGCTCAGCAGCAAGCTGGCCGCTGCGGTCTGGGGCTTCAGCACCATGGCCGTTCTGTCGCTGACCCTGCTGGCGATGATGCTGCAGGTATCGGGTCTGGCACGCCGTGATGCGCAGGACCGCTCGCTGGAGTTCTGGACCTCGCTGCCGGGCTCGCACAGCGAGCACATTGGTGCCACCTTGCTGGCGCACTGCCTGTTGGTGCCCCTGGCGGCCATCGGTGTCGGGGTCGCGTCGGGTCTGGTCATCGCCGCTTGCGCGGTCGTCAAGGTCTGGGGCTTCGGGGCGTTGGCTCAGGTGCAATGGATCACCGTGGCCGGCCTGCTACTGCCGGGCTTGGTACGCCTGGTGGTGGGTCTGTCGCTCTTCATGCTGTGGCTTTCGCCCCTGGTGCTGCTGCTGATGGCGGCTTCCGCCTGGCTCAAGCGCTTGGGTGTGCCGGCGGTGGTGGTGGCGGGTGTAGTGCTGGGCAATCTGCCGGCCACCCGTGACTTCGTGCGGCCCTGGCTGAAGGCTCACGCGGAAGGCATGAGCCAAGCCTTCTTCGTCTCGCATCCCCAGCAATGGATGGCGGCAGGCGGTGACGGCAAGGGCATCCGCGGCATGGACCTGGGCCAAATCTGGCAGATCGTCGGCGCTGACATCGGCAACCAGCTTCAGGCCCTGGCCAGCGCGCAGTTCGTGTCCGGGTTGCTGATCGCCGGTCTGTGCTTCGCCGCCCTGGTCTACAAGCGCAAGCACATGATTTAACCCCCCCGAAGCGCCTGCGGCGCCTCCCCCAGGGAGCTGAGTGCGGACTTGGGCAGTCCTGAGGACTGCTCAAGCCTCACGAAGGCCAAGGCCTCTGTGCCTTGGCGCCGCCAGCGGCCCGGCAAAGCCGGTTCCGCGGCGGCTGCTTGATCAAGGCGGCTTGCTCAGGAGACAGCGCACCAATGAAAACGCCCGGCTTGCCGGGCGTTTGTTTTCGGTGCGATAGGTCAGGCTGGGGCCAACGGCGGCGTGCCGACCTTGGCCATCATTTCCTTGCGGAAGCGGTTGAGCTCCTGCACCGAGGCGAAGCTGCGCTCCATCAGCAGGCTCATGTTGTGCAGGATGCGCTCCACCACCTTGTTCTCCCACACGGCGTCGAACTGGATCTGCTTGTCCAGCCAGGCTTCCAGCCAGGCCGGGTCGGGCAGGCGGCTCTGGATGGTGTCGCGAGGGAAGAGCTTGGCGTTCACATGCAGATTGGTGGGGTGCAGGGCCTGCGCGGTGCGGCGGGCGCTGGCCATCAGCACGCCCACCTTGGCAAACGCCGCACGGGCTTCGTCGCCGAAGCGGCTCATGGCCTGCTTCATGTAGCGCAGGTAGGCGCCGCCGTGGCGGGCTTCGTCGCGTGCCAGGGTTTCGTAGATGGCCTTGATGACCGGCTCGGTATGCCACTCGGCGGCACGGCGGTACCAGTGGTTCAGGCGGATTTCGCCGCAGAAGTGCAGCATCAGGGTTTCGAGCGCGGGCGCGGGGTCGAACTCGAAGCGCACTTCGTGCAACTCTTGCTCGGTGGGCACCAGGTCGGGGCGGAAGCGGCGCAGGTACTCCATCAGCACCAGGCTGTGCTTCTGTTCTTCAAAGAACCAGACCGACATGAAGGCGGAGAAGTCGCTGTCGTCGCGGTTGTCGCGCAGGAACATCTCGGTGGCCGGCAGCGCCGCCCACTCGGTGATGGCGTTCATCTTGATGGTCTGGGCCTGCTCGTCGCTGAGCTGGGCGGGGTCGAAGCGGTCCCAGGGGATGTCGCGCTCCATATTCCAGCGCACGGCTTCGAGTTGCTTGAAGAGTTCGGGATACAGCATGGCAGGCCTCGGTTTAGAGCGGGCATTCTAGAAGGGGATGCTGCGGCGCAGCATTACGCGCTGCGCTGCTGACGCCAGTCCTGCACCCAGACGGCCAAGGCCGACAGTTCGGTGCCGATGCGCAGATCGGCCTGGCGCTGCAGGGCAGGGCGGCGCAGTACGGCGGCGCTGCCGCCTAGCCAGAGTTCGCAGCCAGCGGGCAGGCCGGCGCGCAGGGCCTGCAAACCGTCTTCCACCAAGGCGGCGCTGGCGTAGCGAGAAAAGCTCAGGGCCAGGGCGTCGGCGCGGTGGCGTGCGCAGGCCTGGGCCAGTTCGGCGGCCGGGGTTTGCAGGCCCAGCGAGATGCAGTTGCAGCCTTCGGCGGTGAGCAAGGCCTGCACCATCAGCAGGCCCAACCCATGTTCCTCACCCGGCAGGGTGGAAAGCAGCACGCGCGGAGCCGCAGTTTGGGCGCCGCCCAACTGGGCGATGGCGCGGTGCAGCAGCTGCTTGACCAATTCGGAAAACAGATGCTCCTCGTGGATCTGGAGCTCGCCCTGGGCCCATAGCTCGCCCACCCGCCCGACCAGGGGCGCCAGCAACTCGATGACGAAGCCCTTGAGCCCGCGCCGCAGCAATTCGGTCTGCAGCCCCTCCATCAAGTCGTGCGAGCGGTGCTGCTTCAGGGGCTGGAGGTGGGCATCCAGGACGGACAGGTCGGCGCCGGGTAGCTGTTTGCTCGATGCCACCGGCGCCTGCAGCAGTTGCAGTTGTGCCTGCAGCTCGGACTCGGGCAGGGCGACCACGCGATGCGGACGCTGGCCGGCGTCCAGCAAGCGCTTGACCAACCGCAGCCTCTGCACCTGCTCGGCCGGATAGAGGCGCTCGCCCTGGGCGTCGCGGGCGGGCTGCGGAAAGCCATAGCGGCGCTCCCACACCCGCAGCAGGTCTTTGGACAGGCCGGTGTCGCGCTCGACCGCCGCGATGCCCAGGCCGGGCTCGACGTTTTGCATTTTTGTCTTGGACAAATCTTGTTCTTGGTCGGACATCGTGCTTTAATTTACCCACTGACGGCCAATTTGACTAGGACATATGCGCAACAAGCTCTTGAAATCCGGTCTCCTGACCCTGGTGTTGCTGGCCAGCGGGGTGGCGTCAGCGGCTGCTCCTGCCTGTCCAGCGCTGTTGCAGCGCACCCAACCCCGGCTGCAGGACGAGGCGCCGCAGGACCTCTGCCAGTACGCGGGCAAGGTGCTGCTGATCGTCAACACGGCGAGCTACTGCGGTTTCACGCCCCAGTACAAGGCGCTTGAGGCCTTGCATGCGCGCTACGGTGGTCGCGGCTTGGTCGTGATGGGCTTCCCATCCAACGACTTCAACAGCCAAGAGCCCGGCAGCAACAAAGAGATCGCCGCCTTCTGCGAGAACACCTTCAACGTGAAGTTCCCGATGTTCGCGAAGTCGGTGGTCAAGCCCGGGCAGCCGGATACCAACCCGCTGTTCGCGGAGCTGGCCCGCGCCACCGACAGCGTGCCGCGTTGGAACTTCCACAAATATGTGGTCGATCGTCAAGGCCGACCGGTGGATGCCTTCAGCTCCGTCACGTCGCCGGATGCCGACCGGGTGGTGCGTCTGATTGAACGCCTGCTGGCCCAGCAACCATGAGCACCGCGCTGCCGCTTCCCGACCCCGGCCTGGCGCTTTGGCGTGCTGCCCCTGCGGCGGCTGGGCGTGGCCCCGCCGACCACGGCGCGCCGCTGTTGCCCTGGCTGCGCGACAGCGGCAGCCCCCGTGATGGGCGCAGCCCTCGTCGCGTGGCCGTGGTGGGCGCCGGTATCACCGGCCTGGGCGCGGCCTGGGCGCTGCGCCATCGCTGCGAGGTCAGCCTGTTCGAGGCCGACGCGCGCCTGGGCGGCCACGCGCACACGGTGGATCTGGAGCTGGACGGCGTGCGCCATGGCGTGGATACCGGCTTCCTGGTTTTCAACGAACGCACCTATCCCCTGCTGATCGAGCTGTTCCGCCAGCTGGAGGTGCCGCTGGCGGCCAGCGACATGAGCTTCTCGGTGCAGCAACGCACCCAAGGCATCGAGTGGAGCGGCAGCTCGCTGGCCACGGTGTTTGCGCAAGCCCGCAATCTGCTGCGCCCGGCCTTCTTGGGCATGTTGGCCGACCTGCTGCGCTTCAACCGCGAATGCACGGCGCTGGCCCAAGCCGGAGATGACGCCGCACTGGCTGAGAGCGTGGGCGACTTTCTGGCGCGGCGCCGCTTCGGCACGGCTTTTCGCGAGCTCTATCTGCTGCCGATGGTGGCCTGCATCTGGTCCTGCCCGACGCAGCAAATGCTGCAGTTCCCCATCGGCACGCTGATTCGCTTCTGCCACAACCACGGCCTGCTGCAGGTGGCGCAGCGCCCGCAATGGTTCACGGTGCGCGGCGGTTCGCGCGAGTACGTACAGCGCCTCGCCGCCCAATTGCCGCAGGTTCATCAGGCGCAGCCGGCCCTGGGCTTGCAGCGCCGGCCGGAGGGCGGCGTGCTGCTGCGCACGGCAGCGGGTGTGCAGGCTTTCGATGCGGTCATCTTGGCCTGCCACAGCGACCAGGCCTTGGCCTTGCTGGAGCAAGCACGCCCCAGCGAGCAGGCGCTGTTGGGCGCCATTCGTTATCAAAGCAATCGCGCCGTGCTGCACGGCGATGCGACCGTGCTGCCGCAACGCCAGCGCGCCTGGGCGGCCTGGAACTTCGAGGCCGCAGTGACTGACTCTGCAGATCAGCCCGTCTGCCTGCACTACCTCATCAATCGCCTGCAGCCCCTGCCCTGGCAGCGACCGGTGGTGGTCAGCCTCAACCCCTTGCGGGAGCCGCAGGGCATCTGGCGCGAGTTCGAGTACGCGCATCCGGTGTTGGACGCCGGCGCGGTGCGGGCCCAGGCGCGCCTGCCCGAGATCCAAGGTCAGGGCGGCCTGTTCTTTGCCGGGGCCTGGACGCGCTACGGCTTCCATGAAGACGGGCTGCTCTCTGGCCTGCAGGCGGCGCGGGCCTGTGCCGAGCAACTCATGGCCCTGGACGCCAGGCCATGAATGTCACCGCGCCGGTTTGGTTGGGCCAAGGCCCGGTGCGGCACCGCCGCCTGGCGCCGCGTGCGCACGCCTTCAGCTATGCCAGCACTTTTTTCGTGCTGCCGCTGCGAAGGCTGCGCGAGCAACCGGAACCGGCCCTGCCGCGCAATCGCCCGGCCTGGTTCAGCTTCTACGACGCCGACCATGGCGCCGGCGGCCCGGATGCGCTGGCCTGGGTCGAGGCCCTGCTGCAGCGCGAGGGCCTGGCGGAGCAGGTGGACGGCGAGATCTGGCTGCAATGTTTCCCGCGTGTGCTGGGCCACAGCTTCAAGCCGGTGAGCTTTTGGTTTTGCGAGCGCCGTGATGGGCAGAGCGTGGTGGTGCTGGCCGAGGTGCACAACACCTTTGGCGAGCGTCACGTCTATCTGCTGCAGGGGCCGGGCCTGGACAGCGGGGGCGAGCAAGTCGCCCGCAAGGTCTTCCACGTGTCGCCCTTTGCCGAGGTGACCGGCCAGTACCGCTTTCGCTTTCACCGCCGGGGTGGCGCTCAGCCCCAGTGGCTGGCGCGGGTGGATCTGTGGACCGAGCAGGACCAGCCCTTGCTGCAGACCAGCCTGTCCGGCCGGCTGCAGCCGCTGACGCCCGCTGCGTTGCGCCAGGCCTGCCGCGCGCAGCCGCTGCACAGCCTGGCCTTGGTGGCGCGCATTCACTGGCAGGCGCTGCGGCTCTGGCTGAAGCGCGTGCCCTGGTTCAGCAAGCCGGCCCCGCCGGCTCAGGCGCTGAGTCGTTGAACAAGCAAGGAGTCGAGATGGAACAGACCCTCAGCAAGAACCCGGGGCGCGAACTGGCAGCACCGGCCGACGCCCCGTTTGCGGTGCGCACCGTCTTCAAGCTGCTGCAGCGCCTTCAGCATGGCAGCCTGGATCTGCAACTGCCCGACGGCCAGACCCTGCATGTGGGCCAGCCGCTGCAGCCGCGCGCCGCCATGGGCATTCATGACTGGGCGCTGGCCCAGGCCACGCTGAACCGGGGCGACATCGGCTTTGCCGAGAGCTATATCGAGGGCCACTGGAGCAGCCCCGATCTGGCCGCCTTGCTGACCCTGTTCCTGCGCAACCGTGAGGCGCTGGAGTCTGCCATCTACGGCAGTTGGTGGGGCGCCTTGCTCTACCGCATCAAGCACGCGCTGCGGCGCAACAGCAAGAGCGGTAGCCGGCGCAACATCGTGGCCCACTACGACCTGGGCAATGAGTTCTATCGCTTGTGGCTGGACCCAAGCATGAACTACTCCAGCGCGCTCTTCAGCGCACCGGGCCAAAGCCTGGAGCAAGCCCAGCAGGCCAAGATGGCGCGGGCGCTAGCGCAGCTGAATCTGCAGCCCGGTCAGCGCCTGCTGGAGATTGGCTGCGGCTGGGGTGCGGTGGCCGAAAAGGCCGTGCGCGAGTTGGGGGTGCAGCACACCGGCATCACGCTGTCGGACGAACAACTGGCCTATGCGCGGCAGCGTCTGCAGCAGGCCGGGTTGAGTGCCGATTTGCGCCTGCAGGACTACCGCGACCTGGCTGATGCGCCCTACGACGCCGTGGTCTCCATCGAGATGATCGAAGCGGTGGGCGAGGCCTACTGGCCGACCTATTTCCAGACCCTGGCGCGCCAACTCAAGAGCGGCGGTCGGGCCTGTGTGCAAAGCATCGTCATTCGAGATGACCTGTTCGAGCGCTACCGCCGCGGCACCGACTTCATCCAGCAATACATCTTCCCCGGCGGCATGCTGCCCTGCCCCAAGACCTTGCGGGAGCAGGCCGAAGCCGCCGGCCTGAGGCTGGAAACTTCGTTCAGCTTCGGCCCCGATTACGCCGAGACCCTGCGCCGCTGGCGCGCCGACTTCATGGCCCGCGCCGACGAGGTACTGCGCCTGGGCTTTGAGCCGCGTTTCCTGCGCCTGTGGGAGTTCTATCTGGCCTATTGCGAGGCTGCCTTCGAGACCGGCAACACCGATGTCGTGCAAATCACCCTGGTCAAGGCGTGAGGCCCTGGGCGCCGTGTTGCTGGCGGCGTTGAGCCCGGCGGTCAGGTCGCAACCTGCTTTGGAGCCCCTGCCGGAGTGGCCGTTGCGCGCGCAGGCTCGCTTCCGTGTCTTTGGCCTGCACGTGTATGACGCCCGGCTCTACGCGCCCCAGGCCCTGGACGCCCAACGCTGGCCCGAACAGCCCTTTGCCTTGGAGTTGGAGTACGCCCGCGATCTGAAGGGCGAGCGCATCGCGGATCGGTCCTTGGAGGAGATGCAGCGTCAAGGCGAACTGCCGGCTGCACAGGCCCAGGCCTGGCTGGCCGCCATGCGCGCGACTTTCCCCGATGTGCGGGCCGGCGACCGCCTGCGCGGCGTGCACGAGCCCGAGCGCGGGGCGCGCTTCTGGTTCAACGGCAAGCCGCGCGGTGAGCCGCTGGCGGCGGACTTCAGCCGGCGCTTCTTTGGCATCTGGCTGCACCCCGCCACCTCGGCCAGCGACCTGCGGCGCCGCCTGCTCGGCCTATGAACACGGTGCCCTGGCGCTACGGCCTGCTGGGCTTGCCGCTGGCCTTCGTGGCGCTGCCGCTCTACGTCAGCCTGCCCGCGCACTACGCGCGCGAGCACGGCGTGCCCTTGGCCCTGTTGGGCGCCTTGCTTCTGGGAGCGCGCTGCGTGGATGCCCTGGCCGACCCTTGGATCGGCCGGCAAGCTGATCGCTGGCTGCGACCCGGCGCCTGGGCGCGGGTGATGGTGCCGGCGGCCTGCGTGATGGCGGCCAGCTTCGCCGGCCTTTTCATGGCGCCGCGCCTGCCGCTGCCCGGGCTGCTGTTGTGGGCCGGGGTGTGGTTGGTGCTGGGCTATCTGGCCTACAGCGTGCTGGCCGTCAGCCACCAGGCCTGGGGTGCACGCCTGGGTGGCAATGTGGTGCAGCAGACCCGGCTGGTGGCCTGGCGCGAGGGCCTGGGGCTGCTGGGCGTGCTGGCTGCCACGTTGTTGATGAGCCAGGCCGGCTGGGGCTGGACCAGCGCGCTGCTGGCGCTGGCTCTGGTCTTCGGCCTACTGGCGTTGTTCGGTCTGGCGCTGCCCGCACCGCCCCTGGGTTTTCATCGTCCCTGGCGCCTGGCTTGGCGCCAGCCGGCGTTCCGGCGCCTGTTGCTGATCTATGCCATCAACGGCACCGCCGCGGCGATTCCGGCCACCTTGCTGCTGTTCTTCGTGCGCGATCGCCTGCAGGCGCCGCAATGGGAGGCGGCCTTTCTGCTGAGCTACTTCGCCTGCGCGGCCCTGTCCCTGCCGCTGTGGCTGCGGGCGGTGGCACGTTGGGGCCAGGCGCGCAGCTGGGCGCTGGGCATGGCCCTGGCCATCGCGGTGTTCGTGGCGGCAGCGGGTTTGGGCGAGGGCGATGTGGCGGCCTTCCTGCTGATCTGCGCGCTGACCGGCGTGGCCGCTGGCGCGGACCTGGCGCTGCCGGGCGCCATGCTCACGCGGGTGGTGCAGCGCGCCGGTCTTTCCGGCCAAGCCGAGGGCAGTTTCCTGGGTTGGTGGACGGCCACCACCAAGCTCAATCTGGCCCTGGCCGCCGGTCTGGCCCTGCCGCTGTTGCAGGCCCTGGGCTACCGCGAAGGGGCGCGCGATGCAGCCTCGCTACAGGCGCTCTCGCTTTGTTATGCCGTCTTGCCCTGCCTGCTCAAGGCCCTGGCCTTGGGCCTGCTGTGGCGCCACAAGGATTCGCTATGAAACGTCGACTCGCGCTGCTGGCCCCCGCCTTGCTCTTGAGTGCCTGTGCAGGCCCCGATCTACAGAGTTATGCGGCCGAGCAGCCGCGCCTGGACCTGCGTCAGTACTTCAACGGTCCCCTGCTGGGGCATGGCTTGTTCACCGACCGCCAGGGGCGCGTGAAGGCACGCTTTGTGGTGCGCATGCAGGGCCGCTGGCAGGGCGAGCAGGGGGTGTTGGAGGAGGACTTCGAGTACAGCGATGGCCGCAAGGAGCGCCGGGTCTGGCGACTGCGCCATCTGGGCGATGGCCGCTACAGCGGCCAGGCCGATGACGTGGTGGGTGAAGCGCGCGGGCGCTCCGCGGGCAATGCGCTGCAATGGGCCTACACCCTCAAACTGCCGGTGGATGACAAGGTCTACGAGGTGCAGTTCGATGACTGGATGTGGCTGGTGGACGAGCGCGTGATGATCAACAAAGCCCGTATGAGCAAATTCGGCCTCGACCTCGGCGAAGTCACCCTGAGTTTCCAGAAGCTATGAGCCTCAATCCCAAGTTCAAAGACTGGCACGGCAAGACGGTTTGGCTGGTGGGGGCCTCCACCGGCATCGGTGCCGCCCTGGCCCATGCCCTGCATGCCCGCGGGGCCACGGTGGCCGTGAGTGCGCGCGGCGCCGACAAACTGGAGGCCTTCGCCCAAACCCATCCGGGGGCACTGGCCTTGCCTGCTGATGTGTTGGATCGCGACAGCCTCGCCAGTGCCCTGCGCACCCTGGTGGCGCGCACCGGGCGGGTGGATCTGGCGCTGTTTTGCGCCGGTGCCTACACGCCGCTGCGCGCCGATCAATTCGATCTGGCCAGTGCCACCCAGCAGTTGCAAACCAATTACCAAGGCGCGCTCAATTGGCTGGACGTGCTGCTGCCGCAGCTGCTGGGCCAGGCGGAGCGCGGGCAGGGCGGGCACATCAGCCTGGTCAGCAGTGTGGCGGGCTACCGCGGCCTGCCCAAGGCGCTGGGCTATGGGCCGGCCAAGGCGGCGCTGATCCATCTGGCCGAGACCTTGTACCTGGACCTGGCCCCCAAGGGCTTGGGCGTGTCTATCGTCAACCCGGGATTCGTGGCCACGCCCATGACGGCGCAGAACGACTTTCCGATGCCGGCCCTACAGACCCCCGAGCAGGCCGCCGAGGCCATCCTGGAGGGCTGGGCCGATGGGGACTTTGAGATCCACTTCCCCAAGCGCTTCACGCGTTTCGTGAAGTTCCTGCGTCATTTGCCGGCCCGGCCCTATTTCTGGCTGGTGCGCAAGGGCACCCGGCTATGACGCCCGAGGACCCCCGCCTGCGTGCCGTGGTGGCTTTCTACGAGGGGCTGCGGCCCGAGCACCTGCTTCGACTGGGTGAGCTCTATACCGAGCAGGCCTACTTCCGCGACCCCTTCAACGAGGTGCGCGGTCTGGCGGCGGTGCAGCGCATCTTTGCTCACATGTTTGAGCAGCTGGAGGCGCCGCGCTTTGAGGTTCTGGAGGCCTTTGCGGCGCAGGACCAAGCTTTCTTGACCTGGGACTTCCACTTCCTGCGCGGCGGGCAGGCCCAACGCATCCACGGCAGCAGCCATCTGCGCTTTGACGCCAGTGGCCGCGTGGCCTATCACCGCGATTACTGGGATGCGGCCGAGGAACTATGGGAGAAGCTGCCGCTGCTGGGGGGCTTGCTGCGCGCGCTCAAGCGCCGGCTTCGAGCCAGCTGAGGAGCTGCAGCAAGTCGCTGCCCACAAAGGCCGGCTGCGCCGTGCTGTGGCTGGGGCGGGCCGGGTGGCCCGGGCGGTGGATCCAGGCCGAGGGTTGGCCGGCCGCGTGCGCGCCTTCGATGTCCAGGGCCCAGTCGTCGCCCACATGCAGCACCTCGCCCGGAGGTAGGCCCAGTTGTGCGCAGGCCGCGTGGAAGAAGTCGGCATGCGGCTTGCCGCGCCCGAAGTCGCGCGCGGCCAGGCGGCCGCTGAAAAACTCATCGATGCCGATTCGGCCCAGGTCGGCATTGCCATTGGTCAGGGCAAAGAGCGGGTAGCGCGCGGCCAAGCGCTGCAATGCGAGGCGGGCGTCGGGGAAGAGTTCGACCCGGTGGCGCCAGACCAGAAACTCGTCAAAGGCGGCCTGGGCCAGGCTGGAGTCCTCGCCGCTTTGAGCCAGGCACTGGGCGATGGATTGCAGGCGCACCCAGGTGAAATCGTGCGCGCGCTCGGGGAACTCGGCGGCCACCCGATCGCGTTCGCGCTGCAGGGCCGGCACATCAAAGGCCGCCGCCGTGGCTGGGGCGTGCTGCTGTAGCCACTGGTGTAGCTTCGCTTCGGCGCGCGCGATCACGGGGCCGATGGCCCACAGGGTTTCGTCCAGATCCAGGGTCAGCGCCCGGATGGGTGGATTCACCGCAACCAACCTTTGCGCTTGAAGTAGATGAAGGGCGCCGCGACGGACAAGACCATGAGGCCGAGCGCGAAGGGATAGCCCCAGGGCTGCTGCAACTCGGGCATGTGCGCAAAGTTCATGCCGTAGACGCTGGCGATCAAGGTCGGTGGCAGCAAGGCCACCGAGGCCACCGAGAAGATCTTGATGATCTTGTTCTGGTTGATGTTGATGAAACCGACCGTGGCGTCCATCAAGAAGTTGATCTTGTCGAACAGGAAGGCGGTGTGGCTGTCCAGCGAGTCGATGTCGCGCAAGATCTGGCGCGAGTCCTCGAACTGCTCGGCGCTGAGCATGCGGCTGCGCATCATGAAGGACAGCGCGCGGCGCGTGTCCATCACATTGCGGCGGATGCGGCCGTTCAAGTCTTCCTCGCGGGCGATGGCGGTCAGCACCTCGCCGGCCACTTCGTCGTTCACCTGCTCCTTCAGCACCCGGGCGCTGATGTCGTTAAGCGCGTCGTAGATGCCTTCCAGCGCGTCGGCGCTGAACTCGGCGTCGGCGTCGTAGAGCTTGAGCAGCACGTCCTTGGCGTCGTCGATCAGCGCCGGCGTGCGACGCGCGCGCAGGCGCAGCAGACGGAACACCGGCAGGTCTTCCTTGCGGATCGAGAACAGGGTGTTGCGGAACAAGATGAAGGCCACGCGCACGTTGCGCGAGCCGCCCTGCTCGTCCAGACGCAGGAAGTCGGAGCGAATGTGCAGTTGCCCGTCGTCTTCTTCGTAAAAGCGAGCGGACTCTTCCAGGTCATCGTCCACCGCGTCTTCGGGGATGGTGAGACCGAAGTGACTCTGCACCCAGTCCTTGTCCTCGGCCGTCGGGGCTTCCAGATCCACCCAAATGGGCTTGAGGCGCTGCTCCGCGCCTTCCAGATCAAAGGCTTCGGGCGGTAGGCCGGCCAGGCGGCCGGAGTCGAGCGAGTAGATATTGAGCATCGGCGAACAGGGGGGATGCGGGGGCGTCGGGGGTGTGCGGTTTCACCGTCTCACCGACGCGCAGGGCCTGCTACGCCGTGTGGACGGTCACCGAGGGTGATCGCTGTCCAAGGGGGGCTCCGGGGAGGAAAACGGGTCATTATGGCGGCCGATTTGGGTGCTTCCGGCCGTGCAACTGCAAGGCGAAGCGATTTGTTTTTTTGGCTTGCCGACACCGTTTGATGCGGGCACACTGGCTTCGCTACTGGAGTCATGTTGCATCTCGAAGTCACTTCCATGACGACGTGTGTGTCGTCACCACCGGCCTCACCGCAGGCCGGGCTTCGGGTTCGTTCAACCTCTGCCATCCAGTCGCTCTCCCGCGCTGCTGGGCCCCAAGGCCCGCAGCGCGTTTTTGTTTCCGAGCCTTGGAAAGGAAGCCCTATGAACCTGACGATCAGCGGACATCACCTTGAAGTGACGCCGGCACTGCGTGAATACGTGGTAACCAAGCTGGACCGGGTGACCCGCCACTTTGATCAGGTCGTTGATATCAACGTCTTGCTCACCGTGGAGAAGCAAAAGGAAAAGGATCGTCGGCAGCGAGCCGAAATCACCGTCCGGGTCAAGGGACGCGACATTTTTGTTGAACAGTCACACGAGGATCTTTACGCCGCCATCGATCAGTTGATGGACAAGTTGGACCGCCAGGTCTGCCGGCACAAGGAGATGCTGCAGGATCATCATCACGCGTCGGCCAAGCGCCTGGACCTGGGTGCTGCGCCCTGAGCCTGGGGCTTGAACCCCAACGAGGCGGCCTTTGGGCCGCCTTTTTGTTTGGGGAGCCCACTCAAGATGTGGGCCTCAGAACCCGCTTCCTATAATTCCGGCCCTCTTCGGCGCCTATCGGCGCGGAACCCCGACCGCTCTTCCTCACACCATGAACCGACTCGCCGCCATCCTGCCCGCACAAAACGTGCAGGTGGACATCGATGCGACCAGCAAGAAGCGCGTCTTCGAGCAGGCCGGCTTGTTGTTCGAGAACCACCAGGCGGTGTCGCGTGCGGTGGTCACCGACAACCTGTTTGCTCGGGAACGCTTGGGCTCGACAGGTTTGGGTCATGGGGTGGCGATTCCGCATGGGCGGATCAAGGGTCTGAAGAACCCGCTGGCCGCCGTGCTGCGGGTGCAGCAGCCCATCGGTTTTGATGCCCCGGATGATGAGCCGGTCAGCCTGCTCATCGTGCTGCTCGTTCCCGAGGCGGCCACGCAGCGGCATCTGGAAATCCTGTCCGAGATCGCCGAGATGCTGAGCGAGCGCGAACTGCGCGAACGCCTGAAGACCGAGACCGACCCGGCCGTGCTGCATCAGCTCATCAGCCAGTGGCAGCCCGCGCGCTCGGCGGCCTGAAGCAATAGGGTTTCCGGGCTCTCAGCGCTGCGCGTTCCGCGCTGAGCCACCCGCTGCGAAGGCGCCTGCGGCGAGTGGGTGGCCCGTCGCTCACGGCCCGATACTTCGGGCATGAAACCCGTATCGATCAGCGCCGACCGACTCTTCGAAGAACACCGCGAGGCCCTGCGATGGCATTGGGTGGCGGGGCATGCACACCCCGAGCGGCGCTTTGACGAAGCGGCGCTGCGCGAGGCGCAGTCGGCGGCCGATCTGGTGGGTTATCTGAACTACATCCACCCCTATCGGGTGCAGATCGTTGGTTCGCGCGAAGTGGCTTACCTGACCCAGGCCAGCGATGAGGTGCTGGAGCGGCGCGTCTCGCGCATCGTCACCCTGGAGCCTCCCGTGATCATCGTGGCGGATGCTCAGCAGGCGCCGCCCAAGCTGGTGGCCATGTGCGACCGGGCAGACATTCCGCTTTTCACCACCGATGCCTCGGCTGGCTATGTGATCGATGTGGTGCGGACCTATCTGGCCCAGCTGTGCGCCGTGCGCACCACCCGCCATGGGGTGTTGATGGACATCCTCGGCCTGGGCGTGCTGCTGACCGGTGAGTCGGGCCTGGGAAAGAGCGAATTGGGCCTGGAGTTGATCTCGCGCGGTCACGGACTGGTGGCCGACGATGCGGTGGACTTTTTCCGGATCGCGCAGGATGTGATCGTCGGTCGCTGCCCGGAGCTTCTGGCCAACCTGCTCGAAGTGCGCGGCATCGGCCTGCTCGACATCAAGGCCATCTTTGGCGAGACGGCGGTGCGGCGCAAGATGCGCCTCAAGCTCATCGTTCACTTGGTGCGGCGCGAAACCCTGGAGCGCGAGTTTGAGCGCCTGCCCTATGAGCCGCTGTATGAGGATGTGCTGGGGGTGCCGACGCGCAAGGTGGTGATTGCGGTGGACGCCGGCCGCAACCTGGCCGTGTTGGTGGAGGCCGCCGTGCGCAACACCATCCTGCAGCTGCGCGGCATTGACACCTATCAGGAGTTCATCCAACGCCACCAGCGTGCGCTGGAGCGTGGCGAGGAAGAGCCGCTATGACTATTTCTTGTTCGGGCAGTTTTTCTTGATGCAGACGGCGTAGAGCGCCAGCGAGTGCTCCTGCAGCTCAAAGCCGCGCTCCTTGGCAATTGTGTGTTGGCGTTGTTCGATGCGCTCGTCAAAGAATTCCTCGACCAGACCGCAGCTCAGGCAGACCAGATGGTCGTGGTGATGTCCTTCATTGAGCTCGAACACCGCCTTGCCCGACTCGAAATGATTGCGGCTCAACAGGCCGGCTTGCTCAAACTGCGTCAGCACCCGATAGACGGTGGCCAGGCCGATATCGGCATCCTCCGCCAGCAAGGCCTTGTAGACGTCTTCGGCGCTCAGGTGCCGGCGCTCGGAGCGTTGAAAGACCTCCAGCACCTTGATGCGGGGTAGGGTGGCCTTGAGGCCGCTGTTTTTGATCTCTTCGCTGTGCGTCATGGGCTTTGGGGCTTGGCGCAAAGGCTGCCACCTAGAATCGGCCGATCATAGCCAGCGCCCCATCGGGCGGTGGTGCCTGGGGTCGGCCTGACCGACCGCTTTGCCGCTGGATCTCGCTCTCATGTCTGATTTGCTTCGCCCGCTGCGCCGCAGCCTGGTGCTCCCCGCCTTGTTGGCTCTGGGGGCTTGTGGCTCCTGGGTCGGTCACGATGACCGTTTCATGGGCGTGGTGCCGCTCTACCGGATCGAAATCGTTCAGGGCAATGTGGTGACCAAGGAAGCGGCCGAGCGCGTCAAGCCCGGCATGAGCCGCGAGCAGGTGCGCGACATCCTGGGCTCGCCCATGGTGGCGGATGTGTTCCACGCGGACCGCTGGGACTATGTGTTCACCATCCGTCGGCAAGGAGCGGCGGCGCAGGCCCGCCGTTTGGTCGCGCAGTTTGAGGGCGACAAGCTCAAATCCTTTGACGTGCCGGGTGACCTGCCCACCGAGAAGGAGTTCGTGGCCTCGATCAACACCTTCAAGCCGCGCGGCGAGTCGCCCAAGCTTGCGCTGAGCGAGGCCGAGCGTGCAGCCCTGCCTCGTCCGGTGCGGCCCGAGCCGCCGGCCGTCGAGGCCAGCGGTGCAACCCGCGCCTACCCGCCGCTGGAAAAGTGATCCACCCCCGAAGCGCTGCGCGCTTCCCCCTCAAGGGGGCGTCACCAGTGGCCCGGCTAAGCCGGTTCCACGGTGACCGCTTGATCATGTCACCCTGTTGCCGCTCAGCCTCTTGCTCCACTGATGTCTGACCCGACTCCCTTGAAGATTGCCCTGGCGGGCGCCAGCGGCCGAATGGGCCGCATGTTGGTGGAGCAGGTGCTCCAGGCGCCTGATCTGCAGTTGGCCGGAGCCCTGGTCCATGCCGGATCGGACAGCCTGGGCCTGGACGCCGGTGCATTCAAGGGCCTCCGCACTGGGGTGCCGATGAGCAGCGACCCGGACCTCGCGCTGGGTGCGGCCCAGGTTCTGATTGACTATTCCCGCGTCGAAGCCAGTCTGGCCCTGTTGCAAAGGGCCGTCGCGCGTGGCCTGCCAATCGTGATTGGCACCACAGGCTTCAGCGCCGAACAGCGCGCGCAAATGCAGGTTGCCGGCCAATTGATTCCGGTGCTGTGGGCGCCCAACACCAGCGTGGGTGTCAATGTGGTGATGGATCTGCTGCGCCAGGCCGCGCTACGCCTCGGGGCGGAGTACGACGTTGAAATCGTCGAAGCCCACCATCGCCACAAGGTGGATGCCCCCAGTGGCACTGCGCTGCAGATGGGCGAAGTGATTGCGCAGGCGCGTGGACAGGCTCTTGCTGAAGTGGCCACGTTGAGCCGCGAGGGCCACACCGGCGCTCGGGAGCGCGGCCGCATCGGCTTTGCCACCGTGCGCGGCGGCGACATCGTCGGCGACCACACGGTGATGTTCTGTGGCGAAGGCGAGCGCATCGAGATCGCGCACAAGTCCAGCAGCCGCCTGCACTACGCGCAGGGCGCCCTGCTGGCGGCGCGCTGGTTGGCCCGGCAGCCGGCCGGCTTTTATTCCATGGCCGATGCGTTGGGGCTGACATGACGGGTGTGATGGACTTTTGGGCCCATGCCGATGCCCTGGTGCGGGGGCTGGGTCTGTTGCTGCTCCTGATGTCGGTCTGCAGCTGGACTCTGATCTTGTGGAAGGCGGCCCATTTGCGCCGCGTGCGGCGGCTGTTGGCCCAAGCCCTGGGTGTGTTCTGGGCGGCGCCGAATTGGACGAGCGGCCGCGCGCAGGTTGAGGCCCTGGATCGTGATGGCCTGCTGCTGGCCCTGATCGACGCCGGGCAGGCGCCGGTGGCGGCGGGTTCGCTGGGCGAAGGGGCGGCGAAGGAGTCCCGCCTGACGCGCCAGTTGCGCGATGCCTTGCATCGGGTGATGGCCCGCCTGCAGCTCGGTCAGGTCTGGCTGGCTTCCACCGGCGCCACTGCGCCCTTTGTGGGCCTGTTGGGCACGGTCTGGGGCATCTATCTGGCCCTGCAGGGGCTGGGGCAGGGTGGGGCGGTCAGCATCGAGCGCTTGGCCGGTCCGGTGGGCGAGGCCCTGGTGATGACGGCCGCCGGGCTGGTGGTCGCCATTCCTGCGGTGCTGGCCTACAACGTGTTTGGCAAGCAGGTCGAGGCCCTGGAGGCCGATCTGGAAGGCTTTGCCCACGACCTGCGCGAGTGGTTGCGCGAGCATGGCTAACTTCGGCCGCATCGAGCGCCGACCCTCGGCGCGCCCGATGAGCGACATCAATATGACGCCGCTGATCGATGTGATGCTGGTGCTGCTGGTGATCTTCATGGTGGCCGCGCCCTTGATGTCGGCCGCGCTCAAGCTGGACCTGCCGGCGGCCCAGGCGGCGCAGACGCTGCAGCCTCAGGCCCAGGCATTGCGCATTGCGTTGGACGCGCGTGGCGCCCTGTTCTGGAACGACGAAGCCCTGGATACGGCGGCGCTCAAGCCCAAGCTCAAGGCTTTGGCCGCGCGCCAGCCTGAGGCCGAGATTCAGCTCTCCATCGATCAGGCCGTGCCCTATGGCCGCGTGGCCGAGCTGTTGGATTTGCTGCAGACGGCGCAGCTGACGCGCCTGGCCTTCGTGACCGCGACGCCAGCCTCCGCCCCCCGTTAAGGCAAGCTTGGCCGGCATAGGACAATGCCGACCCTATGAAAGCCCCCACCGACTTCAGCCCGCGCGAGATCGAAGCCCGCGCCCACGCCCATTGGTCCGCCATCGACGCCTACCGCGTTCGCGAAGACCAGAGCAAGCCCAAGTACTACGCCTGCTCGATGCTGCCCTACCCCTCGGGCAAGCTGCACATGGGCCATGTGCGCAACTACACCATCAACGACATGTTGGCGCGCCAGCTGCGCATGCAGGGTTACAACGTCCTGATGCCCATGGGCTGGGACGCCTTCGGCCTGCCGGCTGAGAACGCCGCCCTCAAGGGCAAGGTGCCGCCCGCGCAGTGGACCTATTCCAACATCGCAGTGATGAAGGGCCAGATGCAGGCCATGGGTCTGGCCATTGACTGGAGCCGTGAGGTCGCCACTTGTGATCCCAGCTACTACAAGTGGAACCAGTGGCTGTTCCTGAAGATGCTGGAGGCCGGCATTGCCGAGCGCCGCACGCAGATCGTCAACTGGGACCCGGTGGACCAGACCGTGCTGGCCAATGAGCAGGTCATCGACGGCAAGGGCTGGCGCAGTGGCGCCCCGGTGGAGAAGCGCGAGATCCCCGGCTACTACCTGAACATCGTCAAGTACGCCGATGAGCTCCTGAGCGCGGTGGCTGACCCGGCCGATCCCAACTACCTGAGCGGCTGGCCCGAGCGGGTGCGCCTGATGCAGGAGAACTGGATCGGCAAGAGCGTGGGCGTGCGCTTCGCGTTCCCGCACTCGATCCAGGGTGCCGACGGCCAGCTGATCCAGGACGGCAAGCTCTTCGTGTTCACCACGCGCGCCGACACCATCATGGGTGTCACCTTCTGCGCCGTGGCCCCCGAGCACCCGCTGGCCGCGCACGCTGCAGCCGGCAATCCCAAGCTCGCGGCCTTCATCGAGGAGTGCAAGGCCGGCGGCACCACCGAGGCCGAGCTGGCCACGCAGGAAAAGAAGGGCGAGCCCACCGGGCTCTTCGTCACCCACCCGCTGACAGGTGCGCAAGTCGAAGTCTGGATCGGCAACTACGTGCTGATGAGCTACGGCGACGGCGCCGTGATGGGCGTGCCCGCGCACGACGAGCGCGACTTTGCCTTTGCCAACAAGTACGGCCTGCCCATCAAGCAGGTCATTGACGTGGCCGGCCAGGCCTATGACGACAAGACCTGGCAGGAGTGGTACGCCGACAAGCAAAGCGGCCGCTGCATCGAATCGGGCGTTCTCAATGGCCTGGGCTTTGCCGAAGCGGTGAGCAAGGTGGCCGAGTTGGTGGGCGCTCAAGGCCTGGGCGAGAAGAAGACTACCTTCCGCCTGCGCGACTGGGGCATCAGCCGCCAGCGCTACTGGGGCACCCCCATCCCCATCATCCACTGCGCCGATTGCGGCCCGGTGCCGGTGCCCGAGAAGGACCTGCCGGTGGTCCTGCCCGAGGACTGCATCCCCGATGGCAGCGGCAACCCGCTGAAGACCCGCGCCGACTTCCTGCACGTGGACTGCCCGAAGTGCGGCAAGCCCGCGCAGCGCGAGACCGACACCATGGACACCTTCGTGGATTCGTCCTGGTACTTCATGCGCTATTGCGACCCGAAGAACAGCGAGCAGATGGTGGCCGGTGGCACCGATTACTGGATGCCGATGGATCAGTACATCGGAGGCATCGAGCACGCCATCCTGCACCTGCTGTACGCGCGCTTCTGGACCAAGGTGATGCGCGACTTGAAGCTCGTGAAGGTCAGCGAGCCTTTCAAGAAGTTGCTGACCCAGGGCATGGTGCTCAACCACATCTACAGCCGCAAGGGCGAAAAGGGTGGCATCGAGTACTTCTGGCCGCATGAGGTCGAGAACGTTCAGGGCGAGGACGGCCGGGTCATTGGCGCCAAGCTCAAGAGCGACGGCTCGATGGTCGAGTACAACGGCATCGGCACCATGTCCAAGTCCAAGAACAACGGCGTGGACCCGCAGGCATTGATCGATCAGTACGGCGCCGACACGGCCCGCCTGTTCGTGATGTTCGCCAGCCCGCCCGAGCAGACCCTGGAGTGGAACGACGCCGGCGTCGAGGGCGCACACCGCTTCCTGAAGCGTGTCTGGAATTTCGGCCAGAAGCAGGCCGAGGTTTTGCAGGCCGCCGGGGCGGATTTCAGCGCCCTCTCCAAGGACGCCAAGGCCCTGCGCCGCGAAGTGCACCTGGTGCTCAAGCAGATCAGCCACGACTACGAGCGCCTGCAATACAACACCGTAGTCAGCGGTGCAATGAAGCTCTTGAACGCACTGGAAGGCTTCAAGCCCAGCGCGCCGGCCGACGCCGCTGCGCTGCGCGAGGGCGCCTCGGTGCTGCTGCGCGCGCTCTATCCGGCCTGCCCGCACCTGACCCATGTGATGTGGGAGGAGCTGGGCTTTGCGGCCGAACTGGGCGATCTGCTCGATGCACCCTGGCCTAAGGTCGATGAGGCCGCTCTGGTGCAGGACGAGATCGAACTGATGCTGCAAATCGGCGGCAAGCTGCGCGGATCCATCAAGGTGCCGGCCGGCGCCGACAAGGCGGCTATCGAGGCCGCGGCCCTGGCCACCGAGGAGTACGCCAAGTTCAGCAATGGCGCGGCGCCGAAGAAGGTCGTGATCGTGCCGGGCCGTCTCGTCAACCTCGTTCTGTGATGTTGCGTCGCCTGTTCTTGGCGGGAGCTGCCGTCGGCTTGGCGGGCTGCGGCTTCCGGCCGCGTGGCGCGCCCAGTTTTCATTTCGAGCGCCTGCACTTGGCGGGCTTTGCCGAGGGCTCGCCGCTCCGCCGCGAACTGGAGCGGCATTTGACGCATTTGCCTCTGGAGCGGCTGGAGCAGCGCGCCCAGGCCCAGGTCATTCTGGAGGCGCTGAGCGAGCGGCACGACAAGATCGCCGTGGCCAGCACTTCGGCCGGTCAGGTGCGGGAGTGGCAGCTGCAGCTGGCGCTGGAATACCGCCTGGTAACACCCAGCGATGAGTTGTTGTTGCCCGCCACCCAGTTGCGCCTGACGCGCGACCTGACCACCACGGAGGCTGCCGCGCTGGGCAAGGAGCGCGAGGAAGCGGACTTGCGTCGCGCCATGCAATCCGAGGCTGTGGCCTTGCTGCTGCGCCGCCTAGCGGCGGTGCGCCTCCGCTGAGTCGCTGACGCTGTGCAACTGAAGCTCGAACAGCTCGAGGCCCACTTGGCCAAAGGCCTGCGCCCGATCTACGTGGTGCATGGCGATGAGATCCTGCTGGCGCAAGAGGCCTTGGATGCCATTCGCGCTGCCGCGCGCGTCCAGGGCTTTGACGAGCGTCAGGTGCATACCGTGGCTGGGGCGCATTTCGACTGGAGTGGCTTGCTCGGTGAGTCGGCCGCGCTGTCCTTGTTCGCCAGCCGTCGCATCGTGGAACTGCGCATCCCCGGTGGCAAACCCGGCAAGGAGGGTAGCGAAGCCCTGCAGAAGTTGGCGGCGCAAGCTGGGCCCGACCTGCTGGTGCTGGTGAGCCTGCCCAAGTTGGACCGAACGCAACAAAGCAGTGCCTGGTTCACGGCGCTGGAAGGGGCCGGGGTGGGCATCGCGGTCTGGCCGATCGAGCGCCGGGCCTTGCCGGCCTGGCTGGCCGCGCGGGCGCGCCGCGCGGGCATGCGCCTGGGCGAGGGGCCCGAGGGCGAGCATTGCTTGAGCCTGCTGGCCGAGCGCGTCGAGGGCAATCTGCTGGCGGCGCAGCAAGAGATTGACAAGCTGGCTCTGCTGCATCCGGGTGCGGTGCTGAGCCTGGAAATGATCGAGACCGCGGTGACCGATGTCGCGCGCTTTGAGGCCGGCCAATTGGCCGAGGCCCTGTGGGCGGGCGATGTCGGCCGCACGCTCAGGATGCTCGACACCCTGGAGGCCGAGGGCGAATCGGCGGTGCGCCTGCACTGGATGCTGGCGGACGATGTGCGGGCGCTGCGGCGCGTCAAACGCGCGCAGGCGCGCGGCCAGCCCCTGCCCATGGCCCTGCGCGAAGCGCGGGTCTGGGGAGCGAAGGAGAAGTGGTTCGAGCGCGTTCTGCCCCGATTGCAGCTGGCGCATCTGGACGCCTTGCTGCTCGCCTCGCACCAAATGGATGGCATTGCCAAGGGCTTGAAGGAGCCCGGTTGGCCCGTGGACCCCTGGGCGGCGCTGCGCGACTGGCTGTTGCGCATTGCCGGAGCCTTGCAAGGGCAGCGCCTGCGCGCCTGAGGCGATGCCTCATTTGCGGCTATCGTCCTGCCTACTGATCGTGGGGGATGCGATGCGCAGCTGGCTATGGGCCGCAGGGCTGATGGGGATCGTGGGGACGACGGGGGCGCAGGCGGCCCCGTTGCAGATCCAGGTGCTGGACGCCAAGGGCCAGCCTCTTGTCGGCGCCGTGGTGGCACTGGAGCGCAGCGGTCAGCCCGAGCGCGCCCGCGCCGGGGCTCGTGCCGAGATGGCGCAGAAGGACCGGCAGTTCGCGCCACAGATCTTGGTGGTGCAGACCGGCACCGAGGTCCATTTCCCCAACCTCGATCCTGTGCGTCACCATGTCTATTCCTACTCTTCGGTGAAGAGCTTCGAGCGCAAGCTGTACTTAGGGGAGGGCGCCGAGCCGGTGCTGTTTGACCGGCCCGGCGTGGTGACGGTGGGTTGCAATATCCATGACCGCATGAGCGCCCACATCGTGGTGGTGGACACCCCCGTGTTCGGCCTCACCGATGAGCGTGGCCAGCTGAGCCTGGACGCGCCTGCAGGTGGCCTGACGCTGCAGGCCTGGCACCCCAGCCGCAAGGACACCAAGTTGCACCGTCAGGTGCTGCCGCCGTCGGCCACGAGTTACAGCCTGACCTTGTGATGCGCCGCCCCGCCTATTTGAATGTGCAGCGTCTGGAAGGGCGCATCGTGGCCCTGTTCTTGGGCCTGTTGCTGCTGGTCCAGTTGGGCGGCTTTGGGTTGGTGCAGCGTGCCATCCACGCCAATGCCGTCGCCTCGATTGACAAGAATTTGAAGGACACCGAGTGGCGCCTGCAGTTCTTGTTGGCGCAGCGCATGCAACGTCTGCACGACAAGGCCGTGCTGCTGGCGGCCGATAGCGGTTTGCGCCAGGCCATCGGTTTGATGCACGACGAGGCCGGCGCCGAAACTTTGCGCGATGCGCTGCAGAACCATGCGCAACGCATCGGCGCCTCGCTCGCCGTCTTCACCGATCCGAACCAGCAGGTGGTGGCCGCCGTGGGGCCTCAGGCCGAGCGCTTGCGCGAATTGGCCCGCGAGCTGCAGGGCGCGCCGCCGCAGGAGTTGGCCGCGCAGCTGACGCTCATCGATGGCCGTGCCTATCAATTGGCGAAGGTGGCGGTGAACACGCCGGCCCCCGCTGGGGAGTTGGTGCTGGGCTTTGCGCTGGACGCCGAGGTGTTGATCAATCTCGAGCAACTCACCAATGTCGAGAGTTTGCTGATGGTGCCGGACGCCGCGGCCTGGCGCTTGGCGCTGGCCGTCATCGATGCCGGCGAAGCGCAAACCCTGATCGACGCCGCGGCCCAAGGTCGGGTGGGCAGTGCCAAGGCCATCAACCTGACCTGGCATGAGGAGACCTGGCGGGCCCGGTTGATGACGCTGCCGGCCTTGGGGACGCCAACAAAGGCGGGTCTGCATGCCTTGCTGCGGGCTTCGGTCGATACCGCCGTCAAGCCCTACAAGGAGCTTCAGGGCAATTTATTGATCTTGACGCTGGCCGGTGTGGCGGCCTTTGCCCTGGGAGCGGTGCTGACGGCACGCCGCATCGGTGGCCCCATCAAGGGCCTGGCCCGTTCGGCCGAGCGACTGGGGCAGGGGGACTACGACAGCCCGGTGGCTCAGCCCGAGGCGGTGCAGGAGGTGCGCGATCTGGCCACGGCGCTGGAGTCCATGCGCGGAGGCATCAAGACCCGCGAGGCCGAGGTGCATCGCCTGGCTTATTGGGACCCGCTGACCGGGCTGCCCAATCGGGCCCAGTTCATGCAGCAATTGCGTGAACGATTGCGCGAACGCCTGCAGCAGCCGGGCGGCGCGTTGGCGGTGCTGATGCTGGATCTGGATCGTTTCAAGCATGTCAATGACGTGCTGGGCCCGGCCGTCGGTGATCAGTTGCTGCAGCGTGTGGGCGAGCGCCTGCGCGCCCTGGCGCCGGAGCCGCATCTGCTGGCCCGTTTGGGGGGGGATGAATTTGCGCTGATGGTGGAAGGAGCCAAGGCCCAGGATGCGCTGCAGCTCGCGCAGCAAATCTCCCGCAGCTTTGAGGCCCCTCTGTGCATTGGCGAGCAGACCATCGACGTGGGCGCCGGCATTGGCGTGGCGCTGTACCCGGAGCATGCGCAGGAGGCCGAGGGCCTGATGAGCCAGGCCGAGGCCGCCATGTATGGCGCCAAGCGCGCGCAGCTCGGCGTGGCCCTCTACGACCCCGCCCAGGACGATCGCAGTCAGGCCTCGCTGGGCCTGCTGTCTGAGCTGCGGCGCGCGGTCGAGCACAACGAGCTGCGGCTCTACCTGCAGCCCAAGCTGGACCTGCACACTCGCAGCGTGCAAAGCGCCGAGGCTTTGGTGCGTTGGCAGCACCCCACGCGCGGTCTGGTGCCGCCCGGGCTCTTCATTCCTTTTGCCGAGCAGACCGGCTTTGTGCGCCAGCTCAGCGCCTGGGTGCTGCGCGAGAGCGCGCGCTTTGCGTCCGCCGCCGCTGCGGCCGGTCAGCCCCTGCGCATCAGCGTCAATCTCTCGACCCGTGACCTGCTCGATGCGGACCTGCCGGACAAGATTCGCCAGCTATTGGACGAGGCGCAGGCCGACCCTTCTCAGCTGTGTTTGGAGATCACCGAGAGCGCCATCATGGACGACCCCGAGCGCGCGCTGCGCACCACAGAGCAGTTGCATGCCATGGGTTTCAAGTTGGCCATCGACGACTTTGGCACCGGCTATTCCTCTCTGGCCTACCTCAAGCGCCTGCCGGTGCAGGAACTCAAGATTGACCAGAGCTTTGTGATGGCCATGGAGACCGAGGCCGACGACCGCAAGATCGTGCGATCCACCATCGACCTGGCCCACAACTTGGGGCTGTCTGTGGTGGCCGAGGGCATCGAGACCCTGCCCGCATTGCGCCTGCTCGCCCAATGGGGTTGCGATGAAGCGCAGGGCTACTACATGGCCAAGCCCATGCCTTGTGATCAGTTCCTGGCTTGGCAGCGGCAGTGGAGCGCGCCGAGTTGGGACGATGGGGCGGACCCGCTGACGCGCTGATTCAGTCCTCAACCGCGTCGCACAAGGCCTGCAGGCCGACCCGCACGGTGGCCAGGCGCACCGCGTGCCGATCGCCATCAAAGCGCTCCTGCCAGCAGCGCACCAATCTGCCGTCGTGTGCCAGCGCCAGCCACACGGTGCCGACCGGCTTGCCTTCGCTGCCGCCGGTGGGGCCGGCGATGCCGGTCACGGCGAGGGCCCAATCCAGCGGTGCATGGGCCAGCAGACCGCGCGCCATGTGGCCGGCCACCGCCTCGCTGACCGAGCCATGCAGCGCAATCAGGGCGGGCGGCACGCCCAAGAGCTCGGTCTTGCTCTGGTCGCTGTAGCTCACCACCCCGCGCTCAAACCACTGGCTGGAGCCGGAGAGCGAGGTGCAGGCGGCGCCGATCAGGCCGCCGGTGCAGCTCTCGGCCACGCCCATGCGCTCCTTGCGCCGGATCAGGGCCAGGGCAATGCGTTGGATCAGTTCGGTGTCGTCGGCAAACATGGTCAGCTCCAGCGTTGCAGGGCCAGCAAGGCCAGGGCCCAGACCCCCAGGGTACAGCCGGCGGCCACGAAGTCATCCAGGAGGATCCCCAGCCCTTGGCGCCAGCCGATGGGGCCGCCGCGTTCGGCCTTGAAGAGGCCATCGGCCCAGCGCACCGGGCCGGGCTTGGCGGCGTCAAAGTAGCGGAAGGCTCCAAACAGCAGGGCCTGCTGCCACAGCACCGGGGTGCCGGCCAGCCACAGCACCAGCCAGAAGGCCAGCACCTCGTCCCAGACGATGGCGCCGGGGTCGGCCACGCCCATGTGCTGCGCGCAGCGGGTACAGGCCCAGACGCCCAGCAGAGTGCCCAGGGCCACGATCCAGCCCCAGGGCTGCGGACCGCACAGGACCTCGGCCAAGGCATAGATTCCCCAGGCCCACAGCGTGCCAAAGGTGCCGGGTGCCTTGGGCGCCAGGCCGGAGCCGAAGCCCAGCGCAATCCAGCGCGCCGGATGGCCGAGCATGAAGCGGAGGGTGGGGCGTTGCATCAGGGCGAAAGGAAGTGGTCGAAGCTGCGCAGACCCAGCTCCAAGCGCTGGCCCTGCGCATCCATCAGGCGCAGGCCGGGCGCGGCTTCGATGCGGCCGATGCGGGTTACGGTCGTCTGGCAGGCTTGGGCCGCGGCGCGTACGGCCTCGGCGCGGTCGGCCGGTGCGGTGAAGATCAGTTCGTAGTCATCACCACCCGCCAGGGTGCAAAGGCGTTGCAGTGCCAGCGGCTGGGCGCGCAGGATGGGGCTGCGCGGCAAGGCCTCAGCCTCGACAGTGGCGCCCACGCCCGAGGCTTGCAGCACATGGCCCAGGTCGCCCACAAAGCCGTCCGACACATCGATGGCGGCGCTGGCGATGCCGCGCAAAGCTTGGCCCAGGGCCACGCGCGGGCTGGGAGTTTCCATGGCCTGGCGCACTTGCTCGAAGTCCGCGCCGCTCAAGGCTTGCGTGCCGCGGAACACCTCGAGCGCCAGGCGGGCATCGCCCAACTCGCCGCTGACCCAGATCTCGTCGCCCACACGCGCACCGCTGCGCAGCAGGGCCTGCCCGGCCGGGGCCTCGCCCATCACCGTGATGCACAGATTCAGCGGCCCGGCGGTGGTGTCGCCCCCGGCCAGTGCAATGCCATGTGCATCTGCCAACGCAAATAAGCCGCGCGCAAAGGCCTCGCACCACACTGCGTCAGCACGCGGCAGGGCCAGCGCCAGGAAGAAGGCGCGCGGTGTGGCGCCGCAGGCGGCCAGGTCGGAGAGGTTCACCGCCAGGGCCTTGTGCGCCAGGCGCTCGGGCGCCACGGTCGACAGGAAGTGCCGGCCTTCGACCAACATGTCGCTGGAGACCAGCCAGTGCTGACCCGGGCTGGGTCGCAGCACCGCGCAGTCGTCGCCAATACCGACGGCGACCGCCTCATGACTGTCAGGGCGGCGGAAGTAGCGCCGGATCAAATCGAATTCACCGAGGGACATGCAGGCTTGGCATGGGCAAAGGGGCGTCATCCTAGGCCCTGCAGTCCATCCTCATGCACACTCGCTGACCCCGAAGAAATTCCAAGAGCCATGCCCACTCGCGAAGAAGAACGCGCCCAACAGCAGCAGCAGTTGCGCCAAGCCGCCCTCGAGTACCACGAGTTCCCCACGCCAGGAAAGCTGGCCATCAGCGCCACCAAGAGCTTGGTGAACCAGCGCGACTTGGCCCTGGCCTATTCGCCCGGGGTGGCGGCGGCCTGCGAGGCCATCGTCGAGGACCCGTCTTCGATCTTTCGCTACACCGCGCGCGGCAATTTGGTGGCGGTGGTCACCAATGGCACCGCGGTGCTGGGCTTGGGGGACATCGGCCCCGAGGCCGCCAAGCCGGTGATGGAAGGCAAGGCGGTGCTGTTCAAGAAGTTCGCCGGCATCGATGTGTTTGACATCGAACTGCGCGAACGCGACCCCAAGAAGTTGGTCGAGATCATTGCCGCCTTGGAACCGACCTTTGGCGGTATCAATCTGGAGGACATCAAGGCGCCGGATTGCTTTGAGGTGGAGCGCGCCCTGCGCGAGCGCATGAAGATCCCCGTCTTCCACGACGACCAGCATGGCACCGCCATCGTGGTGGGCGCGGCCCTGTTGAACGGTCTGAAGGTAGTGGGCAAGAAGATTGATGAAATCAAGCTCGTCACCAGCGGCGCCGGGGCGGCGGCCTTGGCTTGCTTGAACCTGCTGGTCAAGCTGGGTGTGCCGCGCAAGAACATCTGGGTCACGGACCTAGCCGGCGTGGTCTATCAAGGTCGTACGGAGCTGATGGACCCGGACAAGATCGAGTTCGCTCAGCCCACCGACGCACGCACCTTGGCTGAGGTGATCGCAGGCGCCGATGTGTTCCTGGGGCTGTCCGCAGGCGGTGTGCTGAAGGCCGCGATGGTCGAGAAGATGGCGGCGCGCCCCTTGATCTTTGCGCTGGCCAATCCGACACCGGAAATCTTGCCCGAGGAAGTGCAGGCCGTGCGCACTGATGCGGTGATGGCCACCGGGCGCAGCGACTACCCCAATCAGGTCAACAACGTCCTGTGCTTCCCCTACATCTTCCGGGGGGCATTGGATTGCGGTGCTACCACCATCACCGATGCGATGGAGATTGCCGCCGTGCACGCCATCGCCGAATTGGCGCAGGCAGAGCAGAGCGAGGTGGTGGCGGCGGCCTATGCGGGCGCCACGCTGGCCTTCGGCCCGGACTATCTGATTCCCAAGCCCTTTGATCCGCGGCTGATGATGCGCATCGCGCCCGCCGTGGCCCAGGCGGCCATGGAAAGTGGCGTCGCCCTGCGCCCCATCTCGGACTGGGACGCCTATCGCGAGAAGTTGCAGAGCTTCGTTTATGCCAGCGGCACGACGATGAAGCCCATCTTCAACATCGCCAAACGCGCCAAGGCCAAGCGTGTGGTGTTTGCCGAGGGCGAGGATGAGCGCGTGATGCGCGCGGTGCAGGTGGTGGTGGACGAAGGTCTGGCTCACCCCATCCTGGTGGGGCGCCCCGCCGTCATCGAGCGCCGCTGCGAGCGCTTTGGCCTGCGGGTGCGGCCGGGCAAACACTTCGAGGTCTGCAATATCGAGGACGACCCACGCTATCGCGACTTCTGGCAGACCTATCACCAGATGGGCGAGCGCAAGGGCGTGACTGAGCAGTTGGCGAAGATCGAGATGCGTCGCCGCCTGACCTTGGTGTCCAGCATGCTGCTGCACAAGGGTGAGGCTGATGGCATGCTGTGCGGCACCTGGGGCAGCACGGCCAACCATCTGTCCTACATCGATCAGATCATCGGCCGTCGCAAGGGTGTCAATACCTACGCCTGCATGAACGGTCTGATCTTGCCGGGCCGTCAAGTGATGCTGGTCGATACCCATGTGAACTACGACCCCACGGCGGATCAACTGGCGGAGATCACCCTGCTCGCTGCTGAGGAGATGCGGCGTTTCGGTCTGCGCCCGAAGGCGGCCCTGCTGAGCCATTCCAACTTCGGCTCCAGCAACCAGCCCTCGGCGCTGAAGATGCGGGAGGCGCTGGCGCTGATTCATGAGCGGGCGCCGTGGCTGGAGGTGGATGGCGAGATGCATGGCGACGTGGCCTTGGACGCCGCCGCGCGCATGAAACTGATGCCGCGCTCCACCTTGAGCGGTGAGGCCAATCTGCTGGTGTTGCCCAATATTGACGCAGCCAACATCGCCTACAACCTGCTCAAGACGGCTTCGGGGGGCGGCATCGCCATCGGCCCGGTGCTGCTGGGTGCGGCCAAGCCCGTGCACATCCTGACGCCCTCAGCGACAGTTCGGCGCATCGTCAATCTGACCGCCTTGACGGTGGCAGACGCCAACGCCGCGCGCTGAGTTGCACCAGGCGCCGCATGTTGCGGCGCCGCAAAACTCAGACCAAGGGGCCTGCCAAGAGGGTTTTCTCGGGGGCTCCTTGGGCTGTGCGCTCAAAAACTTTGCAGGATCAAGGTTTGCCCACCAAGTGGCGCAAGTTGTTGATTTGATAGCAATTTTTTTGATGTGTGCGCACGCTAACGGACGGCTTTACCCTGGTTTTCCGGGGTCCGGACGGCTTGAGCTTTCTGGCCCTTTTCGATACCATCTGGGCCTCAGTTTCAGGGTAAACCCGTGATCTTGATGGAGAGTAGAGCCGGTCGGATGCTGCGGCGCAGTGTGATGGTCACTGCAGCGGCCGTGTTGTCGATAGGGTGTGTGCTGGTGCCGGTTCAGGCCCGTGAAGCCCAAGATTCGGCGGTCGCCCTGAGCGATTTGCCGGTTCAGGTGCAACGCACGCATGCATTGGTGCTCGCTGGAGGTCCATTCCCCTATGCCAAAGATGGCACGGTGTTTGGCAATCGCGAGCGTCTGCTCCCCCGCAAGGCCCGTGGGTTTTATCGCGAGTACACCGTCAAGACGCCGGGCGTACGCCATCGGGGCGCGCGGCGGCTGGTTTGCGGTGGGGAGCCGCCGACCCGCCCTGAAGCTTGTTACTACACCGAGGATCACTACAGCAGTTTTCGCCGCATTCAGTACTGAGTACCGCGGCTTGGCGTTGGAAGCGATCCCACCCCGTTCTTTGTCGATTTGTCCGAGGATTTGAGCATGTTGTTGCAGACCATCCGCCCCAATGTGGTGCAGGCCATCCGAGCCTACCGTGTGGAGGACTTGCAGCAGGCGGCGAGTGAAGCCGGCCAGCATTTCCTGTACGCGCATCTGTCGGAGGCCAACTCCAAGCAAGATGTGTTGGAGCGCATCGCCGCTGCCTTCCTGTTCCCCGAGCATTTCGGCAAGAACCTGGACGCGCTCTATGACTGCATGACCGACTTGGTCCACAAGTCGGGCCCGCAGCCCGGTTTTGTGGTGGTGCTGGAGCAGTTGCCCGACAACGCCAAGTTCGACCGCGAGTCGCGCGAGCAATTGCTCGACGTATTCCGTGAGACGGCCGACTACTGGGCCGACCGCCGCATCCAGTTCCGCTGCTTCTACTCTTGCCAGTACCCGGCCCAAGAGGCGGGCATCTGGGAATCGCGCAGCCTGGAGCCGGCGCCCCAAATTGAAAAGCCGCTGCCCAAGAGCGCGGCCAACAAGGCGGGCGGCAACCCCAACTTTGGCATGAACATGCCGCTGATGTGCTCGGCCTTCGACACTTCGGCCTGGCTCAACGCGGCCTGATCGACCTCGGTCTCAGCAAATGAAAAGGCGCCTGCGGGCGCCTTATCTATTTCTGCAGCGCCTGGGCCAGCGCGATGAACTCCGCCACCGGCACCTCTTCGGCGCGTCGCTGCAAGTCAAACGTGCCGTCGAATTGGCGGGCTTCCAGCCAGCGGCCCAGGCTGTGGCGCAGAAGCTTGCGGCGCTGTGAAAAGGCCGAGGCCACCAGTTCTTCCAGCAGTGCGGGATCCAGTGCGGCCGGCTTGGTCCAGGGCGTCATCCGCACGATGGCGGACATCACGCGCGGGGGCGGGTCGAAGGACTCGGGTGGCACATCAAACAGGGCTTCGATGTCGTAGCGCCACTGAAGCATCACCGTCAGACGCCCATAGTCCTTGGTGCCAGGGCCGGCGGCCATGCGGTCCACCACTTCCTTTTGCAGCATGAAGTGCTGGTCCACCACGCGGTCGGCGAAGGGCAGCAGGTGGAAGAGGATGGGCGACGAGATGTTGTAGGGCAGATTGCCCACCACGCGCAGCGGCGTGGGCAGCTGGCTGGCGAAGTCCACCTTCAGCACATCGCTCTCGATCACGGTGAGCTGCGGATGCTTGCGCAGCCGCGCAGCCAGGTCGCGGTCCAGCTCGATGACGGTCAGATGCCCCAGGCGTTCGACCAGGGGCTGGGTCATGGCGGCCAGACCGGGGCCGATCTCGACCATGGCCTCGCCTGGGCGCGGATCGATGGCGCGGACGATCGAATCGATCACCCCGCCATCGGTCAGGAAGTTCTGACCGAACCGCTTTCGCGCTTGATGGGGTGCGCTCATCCGTTGTCACGCACCTCGATGAAGGCGCGGGCACGCAGGTCCTTGACCCACTCGCGGTACGCCTCTTCGAACTTGCGTTCACGGATCTGGCCGCGAGCCTGCTCGCGCAAAGCTTTGGGCTCGACTTCTTTGGTGCGACGCTCCAGCACCTGGATCAGGTGGAAGCCAAAGCGCGAGGCCACGGGGCCGGACACGGCGCCCGGGGCCAGCTTGCCCATGGCTTCGTCAAACTCGGGCACGAACATGCCCGGTGCCGCCCAGCCCAGGTCGCCACCCTGGGGGGCGCTGCCGTCTTCCGAGTGCTGGCGGGCTAGGTCTTCGAATTTGGCCTGGCCGGACTCGACGGCGCGCTTGAACTCCAGCAGTCGGGCCGCAGCCGTCTCGGGGTTCAGCTGCTCGGACGCGCGCAGCAGGATGTGGCGGGCGCGGGTCTCGGTAATCAGGTTGGCCGGCGCTGGGGCTTGGCGATCGATCACCTTCAGCAGGTGGTAGCCCGCCTCCGAGATCACCAGCGCGGGCGTCCATTGGCCGGCTGCCAGGCCTTGGATGGACTGCGCGAACACATCGGGCAGGCGGTCGGCCGGGCGCATACCAATCACGCCGCCTTGGGCGCGATTGGCGTCTTCGCTGACCTCGCGCGCCACCTTCAGAAAATCTTCGCCTGCGCGCACACGGGCCAGGGCGGCCTCGGCACGTTGGCGGCGCAGTTCACGCTCTTCGCTGGTCGCGCCGGCCGGCACGGTAATCAGGATCTGAGCCAGATTGACCGGCGCGTTATGGGTGCGCGCGGCCTCCTGGTCGGCCATATGGCGCTCGATCTCGCCGTCGGTGACGCGGATGCGGCCAGTCACTTCGCGCTCGCGCACGCGTTCGATCAGCATCTGGTCGCGCAGGTTCTCGCGGAAGCGCTTGAAGTCGACGCCGTCGGCCTTCAGTCGTTCCTTCAGCTGATCCAGGGTCATGCGGTTCTGTGCCGCCACATTGCCGACCACCCGATCCAGCTCGCCCTCATCGACCCGCGCGCCTGACTCGCGCGCATAGGTGACCAGCACGCGGTCTTCGATCAGCGCCTCCTGGGCCTGCTCCTTGGCGCTGGCGATGTCAGGCGGCGATTCATTGCGGCGCGCGGCCTCCTGGCGTGCCTGCTCGGCGCGCACGGCAATCTCGCCGGCGGTCACCACATCCTGGTTCACCACCACCGCGATGTGGTCGCCGGGCTGGCGTCGCGCGCGGGCGGCCGCGTCCTCCGCTGCCGCCGCTGCGGGCGTGGGGCCGGCGCGGCTGTCCAGCGCGGGTTTGGCATTGGCGGGTTGGGCCTGGGCGCCGGCCGAAAGGGCCAGCGTCATCGCGACCACGAGGGCGCGCAAAGAAAACTCGGTCATGGGGGAGTCAGGGGCCGGAGTCGCTGGCCAGGGGGCGGTAACCAGGCACATTGTCCCTCAGGACTTTCAGTGCGTTGGAGCCCAGCCTGGACAGTCCCACCAGCTCAAGTTGCAACATCAATCGGGTGTTGGCCTCGGTCAGGCCGGTGGAGAGGCGCTCGACGCCCATGCGCAGCACCCAGCATCCGGCGTCGTACTCCAGACCTACCAGGGAATCGGTGACGCGGCTCTCGCGCAGGCTGTACTGCACGCGTCCGGCGCCGTACCAGCGGCCCTGGCAACTGTTGCTTCCGCCGCTGCCCGAGCTCTTGCCCCAAAGTGGCCACTGCCAGGCCAGATCGAGCTGTTCGCTCTGATTGCGCGCCAAGCGGTAGGCCAGGCTGACGGTGCGGAAGGGGCCGGGCTGGTAGCGTGCGCGCAGCACCGTACGCACGCTATGTCTTTGCTCGGGGTCGTACCTAAGGGCGGCGTCGGCCCACCAGGGGGTGCTGAGGTGGGCGGCTGCGGTCAGCAAGAGGTCGGAGAGGCGCCGGCTCTCGCTGCCTGGGACGGTGCTGCTCTCGCTGCCCGGGACGGCGCTGACGCGCTGGGGGCGGAACTGGTAGCGCTGCACCAGACCCACACGCAGGCGTTCGTCGCCGTCCTGCGGGTCCAGCCAGCGGCTGACGGCTCCAAAGCTGAGTTGCTGTGCATCGGCCACGCGATCGATGCCGGTGTACTCGCCTTCGGCGTAGATCGAGTCCGCGTTGAAGTCGCGCACCCTGGCGTCAAAGTTCGGCAGGTGATCTTGTGCCCGATAGGGCGTGTGCACATAGAGCAGGCGGGGCTCCAGGCTTTGCAGCATGGGGCGGCCAAAGAGCAGGGTGTCGCGTTCAAAAACCGCGCCGCTGTCGACCGAGAAGCTGGGCACTAGGCGCTGGGCACGCACGCGGCCGTCGCTCAGCGGCTGGTTGAGGCGGTAGTGCGCTGCGTTGGCGCGCAGGCGCGGCGTGACCCACCAAGCGTTGTCGCCCACCGGCAGGCTCAACTCGCCCAGCGCGTGCACGCGCTCCCCACCGCTCAATTGGTCGCGAAATTGGAATTGGCTGCGCAAATGGCCGGGCAGGGCGGCGCGCGGCAGGGTGAAGCGGTTGTATTCCAGCTCCAGTGCACCCTCCAGGCGGGGCTTGCGGCGCGAGGGGAGGAAGCCGGAGAGCAGCCCGAGATCTGCATCGCTGCGCAGTCGCAGGCCCAGTTGCGGCTCACGCTGGTAGGGCGACTCCTGGATTTGATCGCTTGAGGTCGCAGACTGCAGCACCTGCCAGTTCTGTACCCGGCCGTAGGCCAGCCAGTGCGCCCCCAACCAATTGAACTCACGCTCTGCCTGCACGTCCCTGGCCAGCAGGCGCGGTGTCTGGCTGCTGATGCGGCGGCGCAGATCCTTCCAGTAATCGTGGTCGCTGACCGACTCCAGATCGGCGCGCAGCTTCATGGCCTGCCAGGGTTCGCCGCGCAGGGTCAGGTGGCTGGCCCAGCGGCTGTCGCCGTGCACACGGTCATTGGGCAGTAGGCTGGCATTGAGCTCACCGCCCCAATGCCGGGTCAGCCAGCGGAACTCGCCATCCGCGCCGAAGCCGCGCTTTGTCATCAGGAAGGGCGTGAGCGTGGCGTCGCGATTCGGGGCCAGATCGAAGTAATAGGGCTGTGCCCACTCGAAGCCGCTGCGGCTGTCTGCGCCCACATGCGGCGGCAGCCAGCCGGACTTGCGCTGATCGCCCAGCGGGAACGACATGCGCGGTGCAGCCAGGATGGGCGTGCCCAGGAAGTGCAGTACCGCGCCGTCGGCCACGCCCTCGTTGCGCGCCAGGTCCAGGTCCAGGCTGCGGGTGCGCAGCTCCCAGTCGGGGCGGGCGTCGCCCTCACGGGGGCAGCTCGAATAACTGGCTTCCTGGGCCTTGATGCGCTTGTCGCCCATGAAGTCCAGGCGCTCGGCCTTGCCGCTGCCGCCGGTTTGGGCAATGCGGTAGCTCGGGTCCAACAGTTCACCGACAAAGGCGTCGAGCTGCAGCCTTAGCGAGTGGCCGGTGGCCTGGTTGCCCAGATGCTCCAGGCGCACCGGGCCGGCCGCCTGCACCTCGTCGTGCAGCTGGTCGTAGCTCAGCGAGGGCGCACGCAGCAGGGTATCGCCGCGGCGCAGCTCCACATCGCCCTCGGCCACCAGGTTCTGCCGCAGCTGCAGCTCCACACGCTCGGCGCGCAACACCAGGGCGGTCTGGCCTTCGCCGCGCGGGCTCAGGGTCTTGATGCTGCGCAGGGTCTGCGCCTGGGCGGCCGCGGCCAGCAGGGCGCAAATCAGCAGGGAGGGGGCAAAAGGAGGGCGACGCAGCACAGTGTTCCGGGGCGCGGAAGGTGCGCGCGCGAGGGAGGTGGGACGGGTTTCTAGAATTGATTATCTCCAGTGCCTCAGGGTGGCCGCTCGCGCCGCCCGCAATCCTTCCCTATGACCCCCAATGACTGGTTTGCGCCTGCGCGCGAGACCGAACTGCGTGCCTGGGCCGCCGGCCTGCCGCAAGGCCTGGACTTGGCCAGCTTGCATATCGCGGCTGCCGACGCTAGCCCGCGCCGCTATTGGCGCGCTTCGAGCGCACAGGGTTCGTTCATCGTGATGGACGCGCCGCCGGCGCACAACGATCTGCGCCCCTTCCTGGATGTCCAGGCCCGTCTGCTGCAGGCCGGCCTGCGGGCGCCGCATTGCTTGGCGCAGGATCTGACCCGGGGCTTTTTGCTGCTCACCGATCTCGGGCAAGAGACTTATCTGCGCACGCTGCAGACAGCCGATGCGACCCACTGCGACACCCTGATGCGCGCGGCGGTGAGCAGCCTGGTGCAGATGCAGGCGCAAGGGGCCGCGCAGGGCCTGCCGGCCTATGACGAGGCGCTGATCCGGCGCGAGTTGCAGCTCTTCCCTGACTGGTGCGTGCAGCGTGAGTTCGGTCAGCAATGGGACGCCGCCCAGACACGCGCCTGGGACGGCGTGTGCGCCGCACTGGTGCCGGTGTTTGCCGCCCAGCCCCAGGTGCTGGTGCACCGCGACTACATGCAGCGCAATCTGATGCTGCCCCTGGTGAGCGGGCAACCCGGCGTGTTGGACTTCCAGGACGCGGTGTGCGGCCCGGCGGGCTATGACATCGCCTCGCTGCTGCGCGACGCCTTTCACAGCTGGGAAGAGGAGCAGGAGCTGGACTGGGCCGTGCGCTACTGGGAGCAGGCGCGCAAGGCCGGGGTGGTGTGGGACGGTGACTTCGGTGAGTGCTGGCGCGCCATCGAGTGGACCGCGCTGCAGCGCCATTTGAAGGTACTGGGCATCTTCTGCCGCCTCAAGCACCGCGATGGCAAGACGCATTACGCCGAGGACCTGCCGCGTTTCCTGGCCTATGCCACCAAAACGGCGCTGCGCTATCGCGAACTCAAGCCCCTGGTGCCGCTGCTGGAGGCCCTGCGACCGGGCCTGACCAGCGACGGCTTCACGCTGCGCTGATCAGGCCTCGCGCACGTCCGCCACGGCTTCAGCGCCGAAGTCGGGTCGGTTGAGGAAGCGCAGCACCTTGGCGGCCGCGTCTTCGGGGCTGTCCAGCGCACCCTCGGCCTTGAAAGCGGCAAAGCGCGGCTGGTCTGGAAACTGGGCCGGGTCGGCGCCGCGCAGTTGCACCTGCATATCGGTGTCGATGATGCCGGGCGCCAGCGAGACGATGCGCGCGGGGCGGGGCTGCTGCGCCTCGTCCAGGGCCATGGCGCGGCTCAGATGGTCCATGCCGGCCTTGGCCGCGCAATAGGGCGCGGCGGCGGCCATGGCGCGCCGACCCAGGCCGGACGAGATGTTCAGGATCTTGCGCTCGGCCCGCCAGCTGCGCGTGCCGTTCAAGAAAGCGGCCGACAGCAGCAGGGTCGCTTCCAGCCCGACGCGCAGCGCGCCGGACAACTGCGCCAGCGGCACCGCAGTGATGGGGCCCGGCTCGGTCACCACGCCCGCGTTGTTGATCAGCACCACTTCGTCAAAGCGCTCGGCGTGCATGCCGGAAAGCCACTGCTGCAGGCGCTGAGCCACGGGCAGCGGATCAGCCAGATCGGCGGTCCAGGATTCCTCGCCGGCTCGCGCCAGGGCTAGGTTGTGGTGCCGGGCCATGCCCAGCACCTGGTGCTGCGGCCCCAGCAGTTGCCGCACCAGGGCGGCGCCCAGCCCGCGCGAGGCGCCGGTGACGATGTAGAGCTTCAAGCGGCTCTCCTCACTGAAGTCAAGGATGTGCGGCAATCACCTGGGCGACCGTGGCCGTCAGGCGCTTGGCGTAGTCCACATGCAGGAATTCGTTCGGGCCATGGGCATTGCTCTTGGGGCCCAGCACGCCGCAGACCATCATCTGCGCGGCCGGGAAGCCCTGCTGCAGCAAGTTCATCAATGGGATGGTGCCGCCCTGGCCCACAAAGCCCACCGGGCGGCCGAACTGGCTGCGGCTGGCGCTGTCCAGCGCGCCCAGCAGCCAGGGCTGCAGATCGGGCGTGTTCCAGCCAGTGGCGCCATAGGCCCCCATGCGGCCATCGGGCTCGAAGGTGACGCGTGCGTTGTAGGGCGCGTTGTCTTCCAGCAGCGCCTTCAGCTTGAGCGCGGCAGCATTGCCGTCCACCAGCGGGGGCAGGCGCAGGCTCAGCTTGAACGAGGTGTAGGGGCGCAGCACATTGCCGGCATTGGCCAGGGGCGGCATGCCGTCCACGCCGGTGACCGAGAGCGTGGGCTTCCAGGTGCCGTTGATCAGCACCTGGGCCGGGTCCTCGCTCATGGGCAGCACGGCGCCGCCGTCGGCCCCGCAGGCCCAGGGCAGGCGCTTGTAGACGGCATCGCCCAGCACGGCGGCGGTCTCACGTGCCTGCTGCACGCGGATCTCCGGGATCGGGCAATGGAAATCCTCGGGCAGCAGGGCGCCGGTCTTGGCGTCCTCCAGCCGGTCCAGCAGCTGCCGCATGATGCGGAAGCTTGATGGCACGATGCCCGAGGCGTCGCCGCTGTGCACGCCCTCGGCCAGCACCTCCACCTTGAGCGAGCCGGTGACGTTGCCGCGAAGGCTGGTCGTCAGCCAGAGCTGCTCGTAGTCGCCGGCGCCGCTGTCCAGGCAGACCACCAGGCTCACATTGCCGAAGCGCGGCTTGAGCAACTCGATATAAGGCGGCAGGTCGAAGCTGCCGCTTTCTTCGCAGGTCTCGATCAGGCCCACGCAGCGCGGGCGCGCAATGCCTTGCTCGTCCAGCGCGATGAGTGCGGTCAGGCTGGCGTAGATGGCATAGCCGTCATCGGCGCCTCCGCGGCCATAGAGCTTGCCGTCCAGCAGCTTGGGCGTCCAGGGGCCGAGGTCGTTGCGCCAACCGCTGAACTCGGGCTGTTTGTCCAAGTGGCCGTAGAGCAGCACGGTGTCGGTGCTGCCGGCCTTGGTGGCGGGCAACTCGAACAGGATGACGGGCGTGCGGCCGGGGGCGCGAATCACCTCCAGCTTCAGGCCGTGCAGCACATTGCCCTGTCGCTCCACCCAGGCCGCCGCATCGCGCACCACGCGTTCGATGTGGCCGTTGTCGGCCCAGGCGGTGTCGAACATCGGGCTCTTGGCCGGGATGGCGATGTAGTCGTGCAGCGCGGGCAGGATGTGGGCATCCCAAATGCGGTTGCAGGTCTGGGCCAGGGTGTCGGGGTTCAGGGTGGGCGGGGTCATGGGGTTCATCCGGCAAAGCGCGCATCGAGCGCGGCACGCAGCACGGCCAGCACCTGGTCGCGCTCGGGTTCGTTGAAGATTTCGTGGGCCAGGCCGGCGAAGCACTGCCGCTGCACCACGGCAGGCGAAGCCGCAGCGGCGAATGCGGCGCTGCCTCCGGGCGAGACACAGCGATCTGCACCGGCCCAGAGCAGCAAGGTGGGCACGACCCAGCGACCGGCGTCGGCAATCACCTCCGCGCCGCCGTCGGCCACCATCGCGGCCACGGTGGCGGTCACACGATCGTGCACCAACGGGTCGGCCACATAGGCCTGCACCACGGCAGGGTCGCGACTGACCCACTCGGGCTTGAGCCCGTTGCTGACAGCCAGATGCGGAAAGAAGCGGCGCGCGACCGCCAGCAAGGCCTTCTGGCCGCCATTCATGCCAGGGTCCAGCGCGGGCGAGCTGAGCACCAGAAAGTCGGGTTGCCGGCCAAAGGCCTCGCCGCGCAGAGCGCCGGCCACGGTGCGGCTGGCGATCAAGCCGCCCAGGCTATGGCCCAGCAGCACCAGAGGCTGGCCGGGGCAGTGCGTGCGTACGGCGTCGATCTGCACGGCGCACTGCTCCAGCAAGGCATGTGAATGCGCGGCATCACCGCGCGCACCGCCGGCCTGGCCATGGCCGGAAAGGTCAAAGCGCCAGGCGCCATAACCCCAGGCATTCAGATCGCGCACCACGGCGTCGTAGCGGCCCTGGTGTTCGCCCAGGCCGTGGACGATCAGGATCTGGGCCTTTTCGGGTCCGGCGGCGGGGGAGTGGATGAGGGCGGCGGGCATGGCGCGGCAGTCTAGGGCCTGTGGCATGAGGCGGCCCCCAAATCGCAGCCGGCTCTTTTGGGGTTTCTGCGGAATGGGAATTTACTAGTTCTCCGAATCTAGGCCTGAAGCATGATATGGCCCATATCAAAAGCGTTGCCTAGGGAGGCATATGAAGCGCGCAATCTGGCACCCTGCCAGCATGGGTATAGCCGCCCTTATCGGATTGATCGCCGCAGGTTTCCTGATGTGGCGTCCAGCGGTCGAGCCGGCGAATGAGCGGCGGGTTCTCTTGCCATCGGCCGATCAGTCGGTAAGGCAATCTTCGCCGTCGGTGGCTGCTGCGGCGACTCAGATCAAGCCATTGGAGCGCTCTAGTCCGGTGGCCCGCCCGGAAAGCCGGCGGGAGCAGGTCGAGCGCTTGATTGCATCCTCCAATCCAGCCGATCGTTTTGCGGGCTACAAAATCATTGACGGATGCGTGGATGCGCAGCGCAATTTCCCCAAGTTGGCCTTGGATTTTCCGGCCCAGGCGGCCCAGCTCCACTCGGAAATCAATCTCCACTGCGATGGGTTGACGGCGCCGTTGCTGGCGATGCGCAAGAAACTGATTGAGGAGCTTGCGGATGCTGGTTATCCAGGGGCGGCTTCGAAATTTATTGGTGTGACGCCGGGTGATGTGCCTCTGGATGAGGTCAGACGCTCGGGAAGCTACCCTGCTTGGATGAGCAAGGTGGATCGGCTGTTGCGAAGCTCGGCGCAGGCGCTTGATTCGGAGGCAGTTGATTCAGCGTCAGAATGGTTCAACCACCGGCCGGGATACGAGTTCGATGGACTCATGTATCGAGTGGCTCAGCTGAACATGGGGAATGCCGGGAGCTTTCTTAGCCCTGCGCATAAAGAGGCCATGGTCGAAGAGGCCATCTCTCATTACGGAAAGTCGCTGTCGCCGGATCGGATGGAGGCGGCTATAAGTGCGGGCCAAAAGTTGGCCCGGTCCATCGTGGAGTCAAAAAAGGGAGAGTGATATGGGGTTTCTTGTCAGATTGATTGCCTTGCTTTCGCTTGCAATTGCTTAGTCGTCTGTGCTGGCGGCGGCACTCGGTGGTTTGTATTGCCCCGGTTGCCTGATTCCGAAAAGTGGGATCACTCCGGCGCAAATGAGTGCCGCAGTCGAGTTTGCCAATAAAAATTTTCCGAAGTCATTCGTCGCAAACGAAAATGACGTGTTTGATGTTTGCAACGGCACGAATTGCTTTCAGGTTCGGAGGATCGAAGGCTCATGGAGAAGTTCGCGTGGTTCGCTAGGAGTGTCGACTGATAGCTATAAGTCCAATAACAAGAATTACATCAATCTCTCGGTGCAGGGTGCTAGTGCCTGGGTGGATGCTCCAGCGCACTTCAATGGGTCAAATTACTTGGTTGTGGTGAATGGGCATTGGGATTCAAAACTCTGGTCTTACAACGGGGTGCCGTATCAAATAACCGATGTATGGGTTGTTGATTCGGTGGAATTTGTTTATGTGGGAGGTGGTGATCCTTATTTGGATAAGCCGCCAAACACCAATTGAGTGCTGATGTTTTGATTTGAGCCAATCGGCGTCCTCCACTTGGGCCAGCCAACCTGAGAAATGGCTGACCCCAAGTGCGTACAGATTTTGAGGACGGGTACCGAAAGTGGGGCGGCTTACTGCCCGACACAAAACACATTGAGCTTGTTGCCATCCAGGTCGCGGAAGTAGCCGGCGTAGAAGCCGTCGCCGCGGTAGCCCACCGCCCCTTCGTCCTTGCCGCCCAGCGCGAGCGCTTTTGCGTGCACGGCGTCCACCTTGTCTTTGCTGTTAACCACCAAGGCCACCATCACGCCATTGCCCACGCTGGCGGGCTGGCCGTCAAAGGGCGTCATCACGCCAAAACCGGGCTTGTCCATGCCAGTGCCCCAGGCATAGCCGCGACCGAAGTCCATGATGCGTTTGATGTCCAGCACGGCGAACAGCTCATCGTAGAAGGCGGCGGCGCGCGGCAGGTCGTTGGTGCCGAGGGTGGTGTAGCCAATCATGGGTGCTCCTTCAGGCGCGTTGAATCTTGTAGACAGAGATCGGGCAGCGCCAGTTGGCGCCCCAGTCGATGCGACGCTCATTGTGCAGACCAAAGCACTCCAGCACCTTGATGCTCAAGCGCTCGCACAGCAGCGCGAAGTCGGCGTGCGTGCCGACGCGGATATTGGGCGTGTCGTACCACTGATAGGGCAGGGTGCGGGTCACCGGCATGCGGCCCCCCAGCACCTGCAAGCGGTTGGGCCAGTGCGCGAAGTTGGGGAAGCTCACCACCCCGACCTTGCCCACGCGCACGGTCTCGCGCAGCATGGCCTCGATCTGCCGCACTTGTTGCAGAGTCTGCAGCTGCAGCACCACGTCAAAGCTCTGGTCCTGGAACATGGACAGGCCTTTTTCAAGGTCCAGTTGCAGCACATTCACACCACGCTCGGCGCAGGCCAGCAGCTTGTGGTCATCCAGCTCGATGCCGTAGCCGCTGCAGCCCTTGCTGTGTTGCAAGGCGGCCAGCAGCTCGCCGCTGCCGCAGCCCAGGTCCAGAACGCGGCTGCCCTGGGGCACCAGGTCGATGATGGGCTTCATGCCGCGAGCTCCTGGGCAATCTGGTTGAATCGATGGCGCATCAGCTGGTGGTAGCGCGGGTCGTCGAGCAGGAAGGCGTCGTGACCATGCGGGGCATCGATCTCGGCGTAGCTGACGTCCAACTGGTTGTCGAGCAGGGCCTGGACGATCTCGCGCGAGCGCGCCGGCGAGAAGCGCCAGTCGGTGCTGAAGCTCGCCACCAGGAACTTGCAGCGCGCCCGTGTAAAGGCCTGGCGCAGGCTGCCGAACTCGGCGGCGGGATCAAAGTAGTCCAGCGCGCGCTGGATCAATAGATAGCTGTTGGCGTCGAAGTAGCCGGCGAATTTGTCGCCCTGGTGGCGCAGATAGCTCTCGACCTGGAACTCCACCTCTTGGGTGGAGAACAAGGGCAGCTCCTGGCGCCGTTCGCGCCCGAACTTGGCGTCCATTGCGTCGTCGCTCAGGTAGGTGATGTGGCCCAGCATGCGTGCCACCTTGAGCCCGCGCGCAGGCAGCACGCCGTGTTCGTAGAAGTGGCCGCCGTGGAAGTCGGGGTCGGTCACGATGGCGCGCCGCGCCACCTCGTTGAAGGCCAGGTTCTGGGCCGACAGGCAGGGTGCCGTGGCAATGGCCAGGCAGTGATGCAGGCGCTCGGGGTGGCGCAGACTCCAGCTCAGCGCCTGCATGCCGCCCAAGGACCCACCCAACACCGCCGCCAGCTTGTTGATGCCGAAGTGATCGACGACGCGCGCTTGGGCATCGACCCAGTCTTCCACCGTCACGACGGGGAAGTCGGCACCCCAGGCACGGCCGGTGGCCGGGTTGCTGTGCATCGGCCCGGTGGAGCCGAAGCAGGAGCCCAGGTTGTTGACGCCGATGACGAAGAAGCGGTCGGTGTCCAGCGGCTTGCCCGGGCCGATCAGGTTGTCCCACCAGCCCAACTGACCCTGCTCGTCCAGCCCGGCCAGGTGATGGCTGGCGTTCAGGGCATGGCAGACCAGCACGGCATTCGTGCGCGCGGCATTGAGCTCGCCGTAGGTCTCCACCATCACCTGGTAGGGGCCGAAGGCTTGTCCGCTGCGCAAGGGCAGCGGGGTGTCGAAGGGCAGGCTTTGGGGGCGGCCTAGCCGTGCTTGACTCATGTCCCACTCCAGAAAAACAAAACCGGCGCCACTTGAGAAAGCGGACGCCGGTCTCGGAGTCCCTCTTTAGCGGCATTTATTGAGCGCCCGCAATCCGGATCAAATCGGCGCTTTAAGGGCGGCAGTTTAACGGCCGCCCCGAGGTCAGGCGATCAGGGCGCCGTGCACAGGCAGTGCACATGCACGCTGCCGGGCAGCTTGGCCTGGCCGGGTTTGGCTTGCTGGGCCAGGCTCAGCCACTGCAGCTCGGCGGCGGTTTCGCGCACGGCGGCGGGCAGCTCCGGCAGGCCGAGTTGACCCACCACGGCCTGGCGCCAGTCGGCCAGCACGCGGGCATCGGCAAAGCTTTCCAACAGCTTGACGAAATGACCGCGATCCTTCTCGATGTACTCAAGCTTGGGCTCGCCCTCCAGCTTGGCCCGCTTGGCGGCCTCGGCCACGGCATCGCTCAAGCTACCCAAGCGGTCGATCAGTCCGTGTTGCAGGGCTTGCTGGCCGGTCCACACGCGGCCCTGGGCCACGGCGTCGATCTGCTCGGGGGTCTTCTTGCGCGCGGCAGCGGTCTTGCCGATGAAGTCCAGGTAGATGCGGTCGATGCCGGCCTGCACGGCCTGCGCCACGCGCGGGTCCAGCGGGCGGCGCGGGTCGCCGGCGCCCACCAACCAGCTGGTGGTCACGCCGCCGGTGTGCACGGGAATCTTTTCCAGCAGCTTGTCGGCCGTGGGCAGCATGCCGAACACACCGATCGAACCGGTGATGGTGCTGGGGTCGGCAATCACTTGGTCGGCGCTCATGCTGACCCAGTAGCCCCCCGAGGCGGCCACATCCCCCATCGAAACGACCACCGGCTTGCCGGCCTTGCGGGCCAGTTCGAGCTCGCGGCGGATGAGGTCGCTGGCGAAGGCCGAGCCGCCGGGCGAGTTGACGCGCAGCACCAGGGCGGCGACGTCCTTGTTCTCGCGCGCCTGGCGCAGCAGGGCGGCGGTGGAGTCTCCGCCCACCGAGCCGGGGGCGGCGCTGCCGTCGACGATGCTGCCCTCGGCCACCACCACGGCGACGCGCTGACCCATCACCGGCGCCACCTTGGCATGGGCCAGATAGGCGCCGTACTCCACGCGCCGGAAGCTGTTGCCCTCTTTGTCCTTGGCGCCGCGCTCCATCAGCAGGGCGCGCACTTCGTCGCGGTTCTTGATGCCGTCCACCAGCTTGGCCTCGAGCGCCAGGCGGGCGGTGTCGCCCTTGAGCTCGGTCATGCGGTCGGCCAGGGTGTCGATGTAGCGCTGGATGGCGCCGGCTTCCAGCTTGCGCGCGCCTTCAACGCCTGCGCTGTAGCGCGCCCACAGATCGCTATAGAGCTCGCCCTCGCTCTCCTTGGTGGCCTCCGAGGGGCCATTGGTGAAGTAGGGCTCGCCAAAGTTCTTGTACTTGCCGGCGCGCAGCACATTGGCGCTGACGCCGAGCTTGTCGAACAGGTCCTTGTAGTAATTGCGGTAGCGGCCGAAGCCCTCGATCAGCACGGTGCCCATCGGGTGCAGATAGATCTCGTCGGCACCGGCCGCGAGCTGGTAACTGCGCTGGTCAAAGCCATCGCCATAGGCGATCACCTTCTTGCCGCTCTTCTTGAACTCAGCCAAGGCGGCAGTGAGTTCGCGCAGGCCGGCCTGACCGCCGCCGGCAAAACCGTTCAGGTCCAGCAGCAACTGGCTGATCTTGGCGTCCTGGGCGGCGTGTTTGAGCACGCGCTGTACATCGCGCAGCTGCACCTGCTCGGTCTGGTTGCCCTGCACGGCGCCCATCAACTGGTCGCGCGGGCTGCCACTGAACTGCTCGACCAGGCGGCCCTGCAGATTCAGCACCAGGGTGGTCTTGTCCTCCAGGGGCTGGGGGCCGCTGCGCACCAGGGCGCTGACGAGGGCCACGAGCAGCAGCAACCAAATCAGGTTGAAGACAAAGCGACGGCTGCTGTCCAGCCCGCCCCAGGTGCGGACAATGAAACGCCCGACGGGCGAGAGCACGGATTTGATGGACATGACTTCCCTTGAAAGAGGCGGGCGATTTTAGGAGGCTGTCGGGCGTGGGGATGGGCTCGCGTTGCCCCGGGAATGGGGCCGAGGCTAGGCGCAAAACGAAGCTGTGTTGGCACCCCAGCGAGGCTTTGCAACGACGTTTCGGCCCCATTCCCGGGGCAACCCGAGGGGCCGTGGCGCCCCAAGGGGGCACTCGTCGTTGCCGTCTCGTTGTGTGGGGCCGCCACACCGCCTCGCCGACGCCTAGATTGCCCCGTTGGGGCGCCACGGCGCGAGCCCATCCCCACGCCCGGTAGCCTCCCTAGAAGCCCCTAGTCGCCGTGACAAAAGACTTCCTTAGCATCCGCCGCACCTATCGCGCCCTTGGAGGCCTTGATGCTTCGTTGGCTGAATGCCTTGAACCAGCAGTTCCCTCTGCGCTATCTGGCCTGGCTGTGCTGCGGCTTTGGCCTGGCCTTCACGGCGTTGACCTGGCGCTACTCCGAACAGGGCAGCTGGCTGGTGCTGACCTTTGGCGTGCTGGTGCTGGTGGGCTTGCGCGACGTGTTGCAGAGCAAGCGTGCGGTGCTGCGCAACTACCCCGTGATCGGGCATCTGCGCTTCTTCCTCGAGTTCATCCGCCCCGAGATTCGCCAGTACTTTCTGGAAAGCGATAACGAGGCCGCGCCCTTCTCGCGTCAGCAGCGCTCGCTGGTCTACCAGCGCGCCAAGGGCGACCCCGACAAGCGGCCCTTCGGTACCCAGCTGGATGTGGGGGCGGCCGGCTTCGAGTGGATCAACCACTCCCTGGCGCCCAGCCATGTGGCCTCGGCGGACTTCCGCATCACGATTGGCGAGGAGCGTGCGCAGCCCTATTCGGCCTCGGTCTTCAACATCTCGGCCATGAGCTTTGGTGCCCTCTCAGCCAATGCCATCAAGGCCCTGAACCAGGGCGCGAAGAAGGGCGGCTTTGCCCACGACACCGGCGAGGGCTCGATCAGCGCCCATCACCGCGAACATGGCGGCGACCTGATCTGGGAGATCGGCTCGGGCTACTTCGGCTGTCGCAATGTCGATGGCAGCTTCAGTGCCGAGCGCTTCCAGGAGAACGCCCGCGACCCCCAGGTCAAGCTGATCGAAATCAAGCTCAGCCAAGGGGCCAAGCCCGGCCATGGTGGGGTGCTGCCGGGGGCCAAGGTCACGCCCGAGATCGCGGCGGCGCGCGGTGTGCAAGTGGGGGAGGACTGCGTGTCACCGGCTGCCCATTCGGCCTTCTCGACGCCGTTGGAGCTGATGCACTTCATCCAGAAGCTGCGCGATCTCTCGGGTGACAAGCCGGTGGGCTTCAAGCTCTGCATCGGCCACCCCTGGGAGTGGTTTGCGCTGTGCAAGGCCATGGTGCAGACGGGCATCGTGCCGGACTTCATCGTCGTGGATGGCGCCGAAGGCGGCACGGGCGCCGCGCCGCTGGAGTTCACCAACCATGTGGGTACGCCCCTGCAGGAGGGTCTGCTGCTGGTGCACAACACCCTGATGGGCTTGAACCTGCGCGACCGCGTGGCCATCGGCTGCGCGGGCAAGGTGACCTCGGCCTTTGACATTGCGCGCCTGCTGGCTCTGGGCGCCGACTGGTGCAACGCGGCACGCGGCTTCATGTTCGCGCTGGGCTGCATCCAGGCCCAGGCCTGCCACACCGGCCACTGCCCCACCGGCGTGACGACGCAGGACCCCTTGCGCCAGCGCGCGCTGGTGGTGGGCGACAAGGCCGAGCGTGTCTATCGCTTCCACCACAACACCCTGGAGGCACTCAAGGAGCTGGTGCAGGCCGCCGGCCTGCAGCACCCCAGCGACATCACCGCCGCGCACATCGTGCGCCGTGTCAGCCCGCAAGAGGTGCGGCTGCTGGCCAATCTGCTGCCCTTCCTGGCGCCGGGCTGCCTGCTGCACGGCGAACTGCCGCATGCGGTCTACCAAGCCTATTGGCACCTGGCCAGCGCAGAGAGCTTCGCGCCGCAGGGGCCGCTACCGGCGCTGCTGCATGGGCGGGCGCACGCCTGATCAAGCCTGGCAGAGGGCCAGGCAGGCGTCGGGCTGCCAGTGCTGTTGGGCATCCCAGCAATGCCCGCGCAGCCACAGTTGGCCGGCCACATTGCGCAGATAGAAACCTTTGGGGAAGTCGTCGTCGTTCGTCAGCGGCGTGCTGATGACGGTGATGGCGCCATAGGGTGCATGCCCCGGGCGCTCCGCCGTCGGCGCGGGTTCCTGATCCCGGATATGCAGGCGCAAAAGGGGGGCCAGATCGTGGGGACCGGGATAGAGGCCCCGTTGCGCGGCGCGTTCCAGTACCTCGACCATTCGCGCCCCGTGGAGCAGTCCGAGTTCGCCCACGCTGAGCACCTGAACGCTCAGTTCACGCGCGGGCGAAGACGGCTTGAACAGCGGGCTCGCCAGCAGGGTTTGGGCATAGGCATTGAGCTGCACGCCGGCGTGCTGCAAGGCCTGCTGCAGTTGTGCGGCCGTCAGGCCGCCAACCAGAAGGGTGTGGGAATGCACTCAGACCGCGGGCGCGGTCTCGGCGAAGCTTGCGCGCGCCGACAGCTTTTCCAGATGCCGGGCCAGATTGGGCTGCTGCTCGGCCCAGTTCATCTCGGGGAAGCGGAAGCTCAGCCAGCCCAGGCAGCAGCCGACGGCGATATCGGCCAGCGTGAAGTGATTGCTGGCGCACCAGGCCTTGTCGCCCAGGGCCTCGTTCATGGCCACCAGGCCGGCGTGCACCTTGCCCATCTGGCGTTCGACCCAGGCGGCGCTGCGCTGCTCGGGCGTGCGGCCACTCCAGGTGTTCTCCAGCCGCACCAGGATGGCGGCGTCCAGCACACCATCGGCCAGGGCTTCCCAAGTGCGCACCTCGGCGCGCTCGCGGCCCTTTTCAGGAATCAGCTTGCCCACGGGGGAGAGGGTGTCCAGGTACTCGACGATCACGCGCGAATCGAACATCGAGCCGGTGATCGAGTCCTGCCCGCCTTCCATGACCAGGGCCGGCACCTTGCCCAGCGGATTGATCTTGCTGATCTCGTCGCGCGCCCAGACGTCTTCGAGCACGAACTGGTAATCAAGCTTCTTCTCGGCCAACACGATGCGCACTTTGCGCACAAAGGGACTGGTGGTGGAGCCGATCAGCTTCATAGAGGGCATGGGGACTGCAAAAGCGGCGCGGGGCCAGTTCGGCGGATTCTATGCAGGGGGTCGTGGGCATCAGGCTCTAGACGCACCACTCAAGGGGGTGTGTGGTCGTTGCATCGGTGGTTCACGAAGGCGATCAGGGCAATCCCTAAAATCGCGCCCTTTCCTTGCCCACTCGGTGGCCAGCGCCGCCCTTACACACCATGGAATTGACGTCGCTGACCGCCTTGAGCCCTTTGGATGGCCGCTATGCCGGCCGCATGTCTGGCCTGCGCGGCCTGCTCTCTGAGTTCGGTCTGATCCACCGCCGCGTGCAGGTGGAGTTGGCCTGGTTCATGGCCCTGAGCGACGCCGGTCTGGCCGAGTTCGCGCCGCTTTCGATGGATGCGCGCACTTGGTTGCACGAGCGCGTGGCCGCCTTCGGTCCGGCCGATGCCCAGGCCATCAAGGACATCGAGCGCACCACCAACCACGATGTGAAGGCGGTCGAGTACTGGATCAAGCAGCAGTTCGCCGCCTCCGGTTTTGCCGAACTCAAGGCCCAGGGCGAGTTTGTGCATTTCGCCTGCACCAGCGAAGACATCAACAACACCAGCCATGGCCTGATGCTCAAGGCCGCGCGCCAGCAGGTCATGCTGCCGGCCCTGGACGGCATCATTGCCAAGCTCAGCGCCATGGCCCATGAGTTGGCGGCCGTGCCCATGCTCAGCCGCACCCATGGCCAGACCGCCAGCCCCACCACCGTGGGCAAGGAGCTGGCCAATGTCGTCGCCCGACTGCAGCGTGGCCGTCAAGTGATCGCGGGTGTGGCCCTGCTGGCCAAGATGAATGGTGCGGTGGGTAACTACAACGCGCATCTGAGCGCCTACCCCGACGTGGACTGGGAAGCCTTCTCCAAGCGAGTGATCGAGCAGGACCTGGGCCTGAGCTTCAACCCCTACACCATCCAGATCGAGCCGCACGACTACATGGCCGAGCTGTTCGATGCTTTCGCGCGCGTCAACACCATCCTGATCGACTTGAGCCGCGACATCTGGGGCTATATCAGCGTCGGCTACTTCAAGCAGAAGACCAAGGAAGGCGAGGTCGGCTCCTCGACCATGCCGCACAAGGTCAATCCGATCGACTTCGAGAACGCCGAGGGCAATTTCGGTTTGGCCAACGCCCTGCTCACGCACCTGAGCCAGAAGCTGCCCATCAGCCGCTGGCAGCGCGACCTGACCGACTCCACCGTGCTGCGCAATATGGGCGTGGCCCTGGGCTACACGCTGCTGGGCTATGACAGCCTGGCCAAGGGCCTGGGCAAGTTGGAGGCCCACCCGGCCAATCTGGCGGCCGACCTGGACGCCGCCTGGGAAGTGCTGGCCGAGCCGGTGCAGACCGTCATGCGCCGCTTCGGCCTGCCCGAGCCCTACGAGCAGCTCAAGGCCTTCACCCGCGGCAAGGTCATCACGCAACAGCTGATGCAGGACTTCATCCACAGCCTGGCCCTGCCGCAAGAGCATAAGGCCGCGTTGCTGGCGCTGACGCCGGGGCTCTATACCGGTAAGGCGGCGGAACTGGCGGCGCGCATCTGAGAGGCTGAGAGTCTTTCTCTCACAACCGCCATGCACCCCAATACGGCCCCACTCGTCGTTGCAAATGCTCGCCATAGCCCGAGCTATGGCTGCGCTTTGCGCCTCGATTGGGGCCGTATTGAGGCGCCTTTCGGCCGCGCCAGAAAAACTCTCAGCCTCTGAACTCCCGCCTCGTCTATAGCACCGAGCAGGGGCGGCTATGCCCCGGCTGTGGCAAGCCCTTGGCCGCTTGTGCCTGCAAGCAGCGCGGCGGCCCGCTGGGGGATGGCAATGTGAAAGTGCGCCGCGAGACCGGCGGTCGCGGCGGCAAGACCGTCACCACGGTGCGCGGTCTGCCGCTGGATGAGGCGGCACTGCAGTTGCTGGCCAAGCAGCTCAAGGCCGCCTGCGGCAGCGGCGGCACCTGCAAGGAAGGTGTCGTTGAGGTGCAGGGCGACCATGTGCAACGTGTGATGGCCTGGCTCACCCAGCAAGGCTTCAAGCCCAAACGCGCCGGTGGCTGAGGCCGGACCGAGCAGGGCCCTGAGGGCCCTGCGACGCCGGCCGAAGGCCCGAGCCCGTCTCGCGGGCGCGGGCTGAGCCGCGATCCGCTCAGTCTTGCCTTCGCGAATTGAACGGCGACGCCGGTCGAAGGCCCGGGCCCGTCTCGCAGGTACGGGCTGAGGCGCGATCACCCATGTCTTGCCCCCACGAGTTGACGCTCACTTGCTCCCAGCCCGTCTTGCGGGCGATGGCTGACCCAACGCCCCACCAGCGCCGCCTCAACGCGGTGCTGGATCACATCGACCGCCATCTGCACGAACCGCTGGACCTGAATGCGCTGGCCGCCGTTGCGCACTTCTCGCCCTTCCATTTCCATCGTCTGTTTGTGGCCTGGCTGGGAGAGTCGGCGGCCAGCTATCTGACGCGCCGGCGTCTGGAGGTGGCGGCGCTGGCCCTGGGCTCGGGTGCGGTGCGCAGCGTGACCGAGGCGGCGCTGCAGGTGGGCTTCGGCTCGCCCGAGGCCTTTGCGCGGGCCTTCAAACGGCAACTCGGCCTCAGCCCCAGCGCCTGGCAGCGCGCCAGCCCAGCGCAGCGCCAGCAAGTTCGCAAGTTCGATCAGGCAGCGCACGGCTTGCCTGGGCAGCATGGCCTCCTCAATCAAACCGAGGAGTCGAACTTCATGATGTTGGTGCGTGTGCAAGAGCTGTCGGCCGTGCGGGTGGCCTATCAAAGACGGATGGGGGCTTACGGGCCGCAGATCGGCCAGTTCTGGGCCCAGACCGTGCGACCGTGGTTGGCGGCCCAGGGACTGGAGGGCGAGGTTTGCTATGGCGTGGGCTGGGACGACCCGCACCTCACCGCTCCCGCGCAATGCCGCTACGACGCCTGTGTTGAGTTGCCGTCGGGCTTCAAGGCCCCGCCGACGATGAATGTGCAGGAACTGCCGGGCGGCCGTTATGCGTTGGCGGCCTTCCACGGCACCGGGGCCGAGGTCGCCAGGGCCTGGACCTGGCTGCTGCGCGATTGGTTCCCGCGCAGCGGTCATCAACTGGATCTGCGGCCCTTCTTCGAGCGCATCGAAGCCGGCACGCGACCAGACCCCCAGACCGGCGTATTTCGCTGTGAGCTCTGCATTCCTCTGCAGTGAGCTTGCAGTCGCTCAGTCGTCCAACCAACTGAGCGCTGCAATGCGCCAGCGCCCTTCGCTGTCGCGCTGCAGGCGCAGCGTCTTGCAGCCCTGGCCGCCGTAGGGCTGACCGTCGAGGCGACCGCTCTTTTCGTAGCGCAGCTCGCGCCGGGCGGTGTCGCCCTCGATATGGGTCTGGTGCTTGAGCTCCCATTCGGCGAAGCCCAGCAGCCGGCCCGATGACAGCAAGGCGGCGCGCGGCTCAATGAACTCGCGCACCGAGCAGGGCGCGCGTCCGGGTGCGCTGATCTGCGCGTCTGGCATGAAGAGGGCGGGCAGGGCGGCCAGGGTCGGGATGGCGCCGTCGCGATTGGTGAAGGCGGCGAAGAAGCGCCGCACCAGGTCGTCGATCTGGGCTGCATCGTCCTGCGGGGCCGCCTGAGGGCTGCACCAGCGCCAGTGCTGCGACGGGCCATAGCTGGGGTCGTCCTCCAGCCCTTCGCGCGCAAAGCCCAGGCGCACCAGCAGGCCATTGCTGGCTGCGTTGCTCGGCGAGGTGATGGCCAGCAGCTCATGCCGCCCGAGCACTTGCACGGCGTAATCCAGGCAGGCCTGCGCCGCCTCGCGGGCATAGCCCTGACCCTGGTGAGCGGCGGCAAAGCCGTAGCCCAGATCGGGCAGGGGCAGGTTGTCGCGTTTGAAGATGCCGCACATCCCTAAGCGTTCGCCGTCGTCGCGGCGTTGCACCAGCCAAAAGCCGTGGCCGTATTGCCAGCAGGGGTCGACCAAGCGGCTCTGCACCCAGGCGCGGGCTTCCTCGTGGGTGCGCACCCCGGCGTCGCGGATGCCGGCAATCCAGCTGGGTTCGTTCAGCAGGCCAAGTTGGAAGGCCACATCGGCATCGTCTTGGGCATCAAAGTGGCGCAGGCTCAGGCGCTCGGTCCGCAGAATTTGCATGGGGCGGGACAATAGCGCAACCCCACCTCCGCACTGCCCATGCCCCGCTTCTTTGACCGCCTCCAAGCCGCCATCGCCGCCCGTGACTCTCTTCTCTGTGTGGGCCTGGATCCAGACCCCGCCAAGTTCCCTGGTGACTGGGCGGGCGACGCGCGCCGTATCGCGGACTTCTGTTGCGCCATCGTTGACGCCACCGCCGATCTCGCCGCCGCCTTCAAGCCGCAGATCGCCTACTTCGCGGCCTGTGCCGCCGAGGACCAGTTGCAGAGGGTGATCGACCACATTCGCGCCAAGGCCCCGGATACGCCCATCGTGCTGGACGCCAAGCGCGGCGACATCGGCGCCACCGCAGGTCTCTACGCGAAAGAGGCCTTTGAGCGCTATGGCGCTGACGCCGTGACGCTGTCGCCCTATATGGGCTTCGACACCATCGAGCCCTATCTGGACTATGCCGATCGCGGCGTCTTTGTGCTGTGCCGCACCAGCAATGCCGGGGGTGACGACTGGCAGATGCAACGCCTGGCCGATGTGGACGGACAGCCGCGTCTGTTCGAGGAGTTGGCGCGGCGTGCACAGAACGAGTGGGCGCGCGTTCCCGGTCAGATCGGCCTGGTGGTGGGCGCCACTTACCCGCGCGAAATCGCCCGTGTGCGCGAACTGGCCCCGACCCTGCCCTTGTTGATTCCCGGTGTGGGTGCGCAAGGGGGCGACGCCGAGGCCACGGTGCAGGCCGGTTGGGCCGCGCACGCGCCCATCCTGGTCAACAGCTCGCGCGCCGTGCTTTACGCCGGCCGCACTCTGCAAGACTTTGCGCCCCAGGCCCGCGCCGTGGCGCTGGCCACGCGGGATCAGCTCAACCGGGCTCGCCGCGGCTGAACCCATGGCCCTGCCGCGTCGCGCCCTGGTGCTCGCTGGCTGTGCCGCTCCTTGGGTGCGGGTGGGCGCCCAGGTCCCGCTGCGGGTGGTCTATCCGGCGCCGGAGTCGTCGCTGGACCGCCGGTTTGATGACATGGTGGATCTGCTGCGCGAGGCGCTCACGCGGACCCAGGCTCGGCATGGCCCCTTTGAGCTGCGGCCGCACACCGAGTTCCTGACCCAGCCGCGCCAGTTGCTGGAGCTGGAGCAGGGGCAGAGCCTGAGTGTCCAGTGGTCCGCCACCACGCTGGACAAAGAGCGGCGCCTGTTGCCGGTGCGCTTCCCGACGCGGCGTGGCTTGCTGGGCTTTCGCCTGTGCCTGATCAACCGCCATCGCCAGCAGGAGTTCCGGCGCGTCCGCACTCTCGATGAATTGCGCCGCTACAGCCTGGGTCAGGGCGGCACCTGGGTGGACACCGAAATCCTGCGCAGTCAGGGCTTTCGGGTGGAGACCGGGCATTACGAGGGCCTGTTCAAGATGCTGGCGGCCGGCCGCTTTGACCTGTTCCCCCGCGGCATCAATGAGGTGTTTGCCGAGCAGGCTGCGCGTCAGGCCGAGTGGCCCGATCTGGTGGTGGAGGACAGCCTGGCCCTGCACTACCCGATGCCCTACTACTTCTTCTTCAACAAGCGCAATGCCGCACTGGCGGCGCGGGTGGAAGAAGGTTTGCGCCTGATGCTGCGCGACGGCAGCTTCGAGCACCATTTCTGGACCCATCACGGGGCCGCGCTGCGTCAGGCGCGCCTGGGCGAGCGGCGCCTGTTGCGCCTGCAGAATCCCCTGCTGCCGCCCGAGACGCCGCTGCACCAAGTGCCGTTGTGGTTCGACCCCGAACGAAAGCCCAGCCTATGACCCACGCCAAACCCCTGCCGCATCCGCACGCCCAACCCTTGCTGCCGCATCAGGGCAAAGTCGAGCTGCTGTTCCTTCTCTTCCACGGGGCCGGGGCCGATGCCAGTCAGATGCATGGCCTGGCCGAGGCCCTGCGGGCGGCCTATCCGCAGGCGGCCGTGGTGGCGCTGGATGCTCCTCAGCCGCTGGACTCTGAGGTGGTGCACGGCTACCAGTGGTTTGACGAGCAGGAGCTCGGTGCCGTGGCCGGGGTGGCTGCGGCTCTGCCCGAGTTCATTGCCACGGTGCGTGCCTGGACCGAGTACTTCGCGCTGGAGTGGCCGCGCGTGGCGCTGGCCGGCTTCTCACAGGGTGGCCTGATGGCGCTGGAAGCGGTGTTGGCCCAGCCGCAGCTGGCCGGCCGGGTGCTCAGTTTTGGCACAGCGCCCCTGCATCGGCCTACCCAGGCGCCCGAGGGCGTGTGCCTGCACCTGTTGCACGGCATGCTGGATGAGTCGGTGCCCTATCGCCATGTGGCCGATGCGGCCCAGGCCTGGGTGAGTCTGGGCGCCGACGTGACCGCCGACATCCTGCCCACCACGCATCACGAGATGAGCGCAGCCCTGATTCAAAAGGCCATGCACCAGCTGCGCACCTTCATCCCCGCGCGCCTGTGGCGCGAGGCGGTGGTGACGGCGGCCGAGATGGAGCGCGCCGATCAGGCAGTGCTGCGCGGGAGCGGCACGCGGCACTGAGCGGGCGTCAGCCTCACCAGCTGCCTACATTCGGCATCGAGATCCAGGGCTCGGCCGGCGCCAGCGCCGCGCCGTTTTGCAGCAGCTCGATGGAAATCTGATCGGGCGAGCGCACAAAGGCCATGCGGCCGTCGCGCGGCGGCCGCAGGATCTGGACGCCGGCCGCCTGCAGGCGCGCGCACAGCGCATAGATGTCGTCCACGCCGTAGGCGATGTGGCCGAAGTTGCGCGCGCCACCATAGTCCTCGGTCTGGCCGGACTCAGTCGGCCAGTTGTAGGTCAGCTCCACTTGGGCGGCCTCGTCGCCCGGAGCGGCCAGATAGACCAGGGTGAAACGGCCCGCAGCGTGCTCGCTGCGGCGCACCTCGCGCAGGCCCAGGGCGTCGACATAAAAGCGCAACGACGTGTCCAGATCGCGCACGCGCACCATGCTGTGCAGGTATTTCATGGGTTTTCCTTGAGTTGCTTGATCGCCATTGTCAAAGCGAAGTAGCTGGCTACCATCCGGCTCTCCTTCATTGCCGGTCGCCCATGATTGAAATCAGCGCCAGCCTGACCACCCCAGTCGAAGCCTTTCGCTCGATGGGGGCTTTGCTGGACGCCGTGGGGGCCTGCATCTTCAGCAAGGACTTGCTGGGGCGCTACACCTATGTGAACCGACCGATGCTGGCGCTGCTGGGTGCGCAAAGCGTCGAGGCCGTGCTGGGCCGCGAGGTGGGCGACTATGTGGATCAGCAGAGCGCCGATCGCATCCGCGAACACGACTTGCGTGTGCTGCACCTGGGCGAGGAGATCGAAGAAGAAGAAACCAATGTCTTTGGCGCCACCGGCGAGCAACGCGTGTTTTGGACCGTCAAGAAGCCCATGCACGATGCCCACGGCGAGGTCATCGGTCTGTGTGGCGTGTCCACCGACATCACCGAGCGCAAGGCCATTGAGGCCCAGCTGCAAGAGCAGCGTCAGTTGTTGCTGGCCGTCCTCAATCACATCGACGCCTTCGTCTACATGAAGGATGAGTCGCGCCGCTACCGATTCGTCAACGACAAGGTGGCGCGGGAGTGGGGCATTGCTGCGGAGGAGGCGGTGGGAAAGCGCGATGTCGAGGTCATGCCGCTGGAACGTGCCGACAAGTTCTGGGAGCTGGACCAGCAGGTTTTCGCGATGGGGCAACCCCAAATTGGCGAAGAAAGCTTTGTCGGGCCCGATGGCCGCTTGGTGCACCACTGGTCGGTCAAGGTGCCCATCACCTACGAAGGGGTGCCGACCCTGATCGGTTTTTCCACCGACATCAGCGAGGTGGTGCGACTGCGCGAGCAACTGCGCGAGCAAGCCATTCGCGACGCCCTGACGGGGCTGTTCAACCGCCGCCATTTCAACGAGTTGGCGGAAAAGGAGCTGGCGCGCTCGCGCCGCCATGGGCACCCCACGGCCCTGGTGATGCTGGACATCGACCACTTCAAGCGCATCAACGACACCCATGGCCATCCGGCCGGAGACACGGTGCTGCAGCGCGTGGCCGAGCTGCTGCGTGCGCAGATGCGCTTGGAGGACACCCCGGCGCGGGTGGGTGGTGAGGAGTTTGCGCTGCTGCTGCCGCGCACCGATGCGGCCGCGGCCTCCGTGCTGGCCGAACGCGTGCGCTGTGCGGTGCGCGAAGCCGAGGGCCTGCTGCCCGATGGGGGCCGGGTCACCATCAGCCTGGGCGTGGCCGTCACCCAGGGCGAGCACAAGTTGGAGGCGCTGTACGCGGCAGCCGATGCCCAGCTCTATCGCGCCAAGCAGTCGGGGCGCGACCGGGTCTGCGTGGTTTGATCAGCGCGCGCTGACCCCCAGCCAAAGCGGGTGCAGCCAGAGGGCGAAGGCGCCGTAGAAGGCGGTGCCGCCCACCAGGGCCATGCCAGTTTGCAGCCAGGACGGCGACTGCGGCGCAGCTGCCGGGCGCCGGCGCGCCGCGCGGAAGTCCAGCACCGCCCAAAGCAGAAAGCTGCCGAACAGCAGGAGCTCCACGGGCTTGTGATTCACCAGCAGGTGAGCAAAAGCCCAGAGCTTGGTGGCCAGCAGCATCGGATGGCCCAGGCGGACCTTGAAATGGCTGCGCGGCAGGTGATAGGCCACGATCAGCCAACACGCCGGCAGCATCAGCAGCGCCATCAGATGGCGCATGCCGAGCCCCAAGCCGGCGGGCAGGGTGAAGAGGGCCGCCTGTTCATGGCGCACACCTGCAAAGCCCCACAGCAGCAGTGCAAAGCCAACGCCCACCACCAGGCTGTAGCGTCCCTTCCAGCCCTTTTCACCCCAAGCCGCCATGCGCGCCTGGCGCCAGGGCTCGGCGAACAGGCGCACGGAATGGGGGCCGAAGAAGAGGATGAGGCCGGCGAGGAAGGCAATCCAGGAGAGATCCATGAGGGCTCCGTAAGAGAGGCGCGCAGCTTACCGGGGGGGCTACGCCACCCGATCGACTTTCATCGCCAGCAGCACCGACGTGGTGGTGCGCAGCACGCCGTCGATCTCGCCAATTTCATCCAGCAAGGCGTCCAGACGCTGCGTGGAAGGCGCGCGCAGCACAGCCAAGTAGTCGAATTCGCCGCTCACGGCCGCCAGCTGGCGCAGTTCAGGCAAGAGCGACAGCCGCTCGATCACCTTGCGCGCCACCTTGGGGCTGACCGACAGGTTCACAAAGGCCTGCACGCCCTCGCTGCCCTCGGTGGCGCCCAGGCGCACGGTGTAGCCCACGATGGCGCCGCTGGCCTCCAGCCGCGCCAGCCGGGCCACCACCGTGGTGCGCGCCACATTCAGTTGGCGGGCCAGATCGGCGGTGGCGGCGCGCGCGTTGGCCTGCAGCAGGGCCAGCAGGCGGCGGTCCAAATCGTCCAGCGGGGCGGTGCTCATGGTTTTCCCTATTCAATGCAATATGACGAAGAGAAGTGACGAATCGTCGTTCGAGCCGCATTTTCCGACGAAGCTGCGCTTTCTTTCGTCATGCCGCTTTCCTACAGTCCCGTTCATCGCGTCGCTGCGTCCTGGCGGCGCCTCAAAACCCTTTCGGAGACTTCCCCATGATGAAGATTGCCCTGCTCGGCGCCGGTCACATCGGCCAGACCATCGCCCGCCTGCTGCACGCCACCGGCGACTACCAGGTCACCGTGCTGGACAAGAGCGCCAAGTACCTGAGCGTGCTGGCAGCCGAAGGCATCGCCACCAAGGAAGTCGACAGCGAGAACAAGGCCGCCCTGATGGCCGGCGTGCGCGGCAACGACGCCGTCGTCAATGCGCTGCCCTACCACCTGGCCATCACCGCCGCCGAAGCCGCGCTGGAGTGCGGCTGCCACTACTTCGACCTGACCGAAGACGTGGCCGCTACCAAGGCCATCATGGCCATGGCCAAGGACGCCAAGACCGCCTTCATGCCCCAGTGCGGCCTGGCTCCCGGCTTCATCGGCATCGTGGCCCACCACCTGGCCAAGCAATTCGACGAAGTGCGTGATGTGCAGATGCGCGTCGGCGCGCTGCCCGCCTTCCCGACCAACAAGCTGAAGTACAACCTGACTTGGTCGGTCGATGGCCTGATCAACGAGTACTGCCATCCCTGCGAAGCCATCCACGGCGGTGACTTCATTCAGGCCCTGCCGCTGGAAGGCCTGGAGCACTTCAGCCTGGACGGTGTCGAGTACGAAGCCTTCAACACCTCGGGCGGCCTGGGCACCCTGTGCGAGACCTGGTCGGGCAAGGTCCAGAACCTGGACTACAAGACCGTGCGTTACCCCGGTCACCGTGACCTGATGAAGTTCCTGCTGGAAGACCTGGCCCTGGCCGGCGACCAGGAGCAGCTGAAGGACATCATGCGCAAGAGCATGCCTGCCACCATGCAGGACGTGGTGCTGGTGTTCGTGACCGTGTCCGGTATGAAGAACGGCCAGCTGCTGCAGGAAGTGTTCGCTCGCAAGATCTTCGCCGAGCGTGGCGAGAAGCCCCTGTCGGCCATCCAGATCACCACCGCCGCCGGCATCTGCACGGCCGTGGACCTGTTCCGCCAGGGCAAGCTGCCGCAGAAGGGTTTCATCCGCCAAGAAGACGTGGCCCTGCCCGACTTCCTGGCCAACCGCTTCGGCATGGCCTACGAGACGCAGCGCAACGTCCAGTCGATCGCCTAAGCTGCACAGCTTGCGCTAAACACCCAGCGCCGCCGCTCTGTTTCTTCAGCGCGGCGGCGCTTTTCGCATTCAGGAGATTCCCATGTCCACCATTTCCACCCAAGCCCACGAGCTGCTCGCCCGCATGGGCGTTGCCAAGGCTCTTTACACCGAAGGCACGCTGACCGCCCGCTCGCCTGTGGACGGCGCTGTCACCGGCAAGGTGGTCGAAGCCACGGCCGCCGAGATGAGCGCTGCCATTGGTACCGCACATGCCGCCTTCTTGCAGTGGCGCGTCATTCCCGCGCCCAAGCGCGGCGAGCTGGTGCGCAAGTTCGGCGAAGTGCTGCGCGCCCACAAGGCCGATCTGGCCGCCCTGGTCAGCCTGGAAGCCGGCAAGATCGCCAGCGAAGGCCTGGGTGAAGTGCAGGAAATGATCGACATCTGCGACTTCGCCGTCGGTTTGAGCCGCCAGCTGCATGGCCTGACGATTGCCAGCGAGCGCCCCGGCCACCGCATGATGGAGCAGTGGATGCCCCTGGGCGTGGTGGGCATCATCTCGGCCTTCAACTTCCCGGTGGCGGTGTGGGCCTGGAACTCGGCCCTGGCCCTGGTGGCCGGCGACACCTGCGTGTGGAAGCCCAGCGAGAAGACCCCGCTGACGGCTCTGGCCACGCAGGCCCTGTTCGAGAAGGCTGTGGCCGCCTACAAGGCCGACGGCCACGCCGCGCCGGAAGGTCTGTCGATGCTGGTCAACGGCGGTGCTGCCGTCGGTGAAGCCCTGGTCAACGACGTGCGCGTGCCGCTGATTTCCGCCACCGGCTCGACCCGCATGGGTCGCATCGTCGGCCCCAAGGTGGCCGCGCGCTTTGGCCGTTGCCTGCTGGAGCTGGGCGGTAACAACGCCCTGATCGTCAGCGACAAGGCCGACCTGGACCTGGCCGTGCGCGCCATCGCCTTCGGTGCCTGGGGCACCGCCGGCCAGCGCTGCACCACCACCCGCCGCGTGATCGCCCACGCCTCGGTGCACGACCAGCTGGTCGAGCGCCTGGAAAAGGTGCGCGTGCAGTTGAAGATCGGCAACCCGCTGGCCGACGGCACCCTGGTCGGCCCGCTGGTCGACAAGCTGGCCTTCGACGCCATGCAGGCTGCGCTGGCAGCCGCCAAGGAACAAGGCGGTGTGGTGCGCGGTGGTGAGCGTGCGCTTAGCCAAGAGCACCCCGAGGCCTTCTACGCCGCCCCGGCCCTGGTGACCATGCCGGCCCAGACCGAGGTGGTCTGCCACGAGACCTTCGCGCCCATCCTCTACGTGCTGAAGTACGAGCAGTTGGACGAGGCGATCGCGCTGCAAAACGGCGTGCCGCAAGGCCTGTCCAGCGCCATCTTCACGACCGACATCCGCGAAGCCGAGGCCTTCATGGCCGCCAGCGGCAGCGACTGCGGCATCGCCAACGTCAACATCGGCACCTCGGGCGCCGAGATCGGTGGTGCTTTCGGCGGCGAGAAGGAAACCGGCGGTGGCCGTGAGTCGGGTTCGGATGCGTGGCGCCAGTACATGCGCCGCGTGACCAACACGGTCAACTACTCGAACAGCCTGCCGCTGGCCCAAGGCGTCAAGTTCGACGTTTAAGGAACTGACCCACCCCCGAAGCGGCCCTTGTGGGCCGCCTCCCCCTCAAGGGGGCGCCGCGAGCAGCCCGGCAAAGCCGGTTCCGCCGCGGCCCCTCATCTTCTGGGCGTGCCACGGATGCTGCGCCCGATTGGTTGTGGTTTGCTTCGATGACTTCTTCTGATACCGGCGTCTATCGCCTCGTCAAGGGCATGCTCGGCGTGTCCGCCGCTGATGCCCTGTTCACCCAGCTGGAAATCGACCCGCGCCTGTTGAAGGCCGTGGGCGAGACCGTCAGCCGTGCCGAGATGGCGCAGGCGCTGAACATGGTGCTGTTCTACGACCTGCACGAGCGTGTGCCCGAGGGCCACGACTATGTGCAAGACGTGATGGCCGCCGGCCAGAAGATCACCTTCGACCACGGCGCGCTGCGCACCGTGGCCTGGCCCAGCGGCGCTTTGCCCCCGGGTGAGGCCGCGATCAGCCGCGTGCTGCGCCCGCTGGGCTTCCAGGTGGCCGACACCTACCCGCTGCCGCGCCTGAAGATGACCGGCCGCGCCTGGGCGCATGCCGATTTCCCCGAGACCATTGCGCAATTCTTTGTCTCGGAACTGCACCCCGAGCAGTTCAGCGCCGAGTTCCAGGCCGCGGTGACCCGCGTGCTGGCCGACTCCGTGGACCCGCTGGGCCCGCAGGACATCGGCCGTCTGGAGCGCCTGGGTCGCGACAGCGCGCTGCCCTGGGCCGATGCCCTGGCCCTGATGCCCAAAATCGTGGCCTGCTTCGGCCGCCAGCATGGTGGCTTTGCCTTGGCCGACTACGAAACCCTGCTGAACGAGTCCGCCGAAATGGCCTGGATCAGCACGGAAGGCAACGCCTTCAACCATGCCACCGACCGCGTCGAAGACCTGCAAGGCCTGAGCGATGGGCAGAAGGCCAAGGGCCGTTCGATCAAGCCGGCCATCGAGGTCAGCAAGAGCGGCCGCGTGATGCAGACGGCCTTCAAGGCCGCCCAAGTCGAACGCGAGTTCCTGACGGCTGAGGGCGACTGGGTGGCCCGCCATGTGCCGGGCAGCTTCTACGAATTCATCCAGCGCGAGCGCCTGCAATGCGGCCGCCTGGACCTGGCCTTCGACGCCGGCAATGCGACCGCCATCTTCAAGATGACGACGCACGAGGCTCTCGAAATCCTGAACTGAGATTGCCGATGACCACCAAGTCCTTGTTCTGGCTGGCAGCCGCGTTTGCGGCCCTCAGCACGGTGTTGTTGACCGTGTGGGTCTTCAACGGCGTCATGGACTGGGTGCGGCTGCTGCCCCGTGAAGAAGCGCGGGCGCTGACGCCGCTGCTGATGGCCAGTTCGGGCGTCACGGCGGCCCTCGGTGCGGCCTGGCGCCACAAGAAGACCCGGTCCGACGATGAGTCTTGATGCTTTCTTGAAGGCTGCCGGCGCGCTAGCCAGCACCGAGGTCGAACCCCGCTATCTGCAGGGCGCGCGCTATGGCGCGGGCCAGGCGGCGGCCTTGCTCAAGCCGGGCTCGGTGGCCGAGGCCGCCGAGTTGCTGCGTCTGGCCGATGCGCACGGCATTGCCTTGGTGCTGCAGGGCGCGCATACCGGCCTGGTGCAGGCGGCCACACCGCAGGGGCAGGTGATTCTGAGCACCGAGCGCCTGCGCGAGGTGTTCGAGTTCGATCCCTTGGACCGCACGCTGCGCGTCTCCACGGGCTTCAAGCTCAGCGAAGTGAACCAGCGCCTGGCCGAACACGGCCTGCAGTTCCCCATCGACCTGAGCGCCGACCCGAGCATCGGCGGCATGCTGGCGCACAACACCGGTGGCACGCGCATGTGCCGCTACGGCGATGTGCGCGCCAACACCCTTGGCATGGAAGTCTTGCGTGCCGATGGGCAGGCGCTGCGCTTAGGGCTAGGCCTGGCCAAGGACAACAGCGCCCTGGCGCTGCAGCATCTGTTCATCGGTTCATCCGGTGCGCTGGGCTTGATCACCGAGGCCACGCTGAAGCTCGCGCCATTGCCGAAGCAGAGCGCCGTGGCCCTGGTGGCGCCGGCCGACTGGGACGCCGTGTGGCCGCTCTACCAGCGGTGGACCGCGGCCTTCGGCAGCCTGGTGTCGGCCTTCGAGGGCTTGAGCGCCAACGCCCTGGAGGCTGCCATCCATGTGCAGGGCGGCGCCTCGCCCTTTGCCGAAGGCCTGCCGCCTTACAGCCTGTTGGTGGAGCTGAGCGCCGATGTGCCGGCCAGCCAGCTGGACCTGCGCGCGCTTCTGCACACCCAACTGGAGGCCGATTTCGAGTCCGGCGCGGTGGTCGACGCGGCACTGGACAACGACGAAGGACTGTGGGGCCTGCGCCATGCGGTCAGCGAGGGCCTGCGCGAGCAGGGCGCGGTGATCGGCTTTGACATCAGCCTGCCGCGGCGCGCTTTCCTGCCCTTCCGCGCCCAGGCCGGGGCCTGGCTGGCCGAGCATTTCGCGCCCGCCAAGGTCTGCGACTTCGGCCACTTGGGCGACGGTGGCCAGCACTACAACCTGGTCTGGCCCAAGGACTGCCCCAAGCCGGGCGCCGAGGACATGGCGCGCCTGCGCGAGGGCATCTATGCGCTGGTGGCGGCCCATGGGGGCTCCTTCAGCGCCGAGCACGGCCTGGGCCCGTTGTTGCAGGCGACCTATGACGCGCTGACGCCTTCGGCCTTGCGCCAGAGCGCTGGCGCGGTGGCGGCGGCCCTCAACCCCAGCAATCGCCTCGGTCAGTTCCGCTTCGGTTGAGAATGCAGCGCGCCCAGACCGGGCGCACCTTGCGGGACTTCGATGCCTGATTCCCTGCCGCCTTCGGTGGCCGAGCGAACCTTTAGCCGTGAACGTCGGGTGGCCGAAGAGATCTATTGGCGCACCCTGGATGGCCCGCCCTTTCTGGCGCTGGGCTGCCTGGTGCTGGGCTGGTCGGCCGGCCCGCAGACCTGGTACGTCCTGCCCGCTCCGTTATGGCTGGCCGTACTGATCTTTCTGATCAGCTGGCCGTTGCGCCGGCTGCACCGCCTGCCGGCCGATGACGCGGGGCTACCGCGCTGGCAGCGCCTGCGCTGGCTGCAGGTGCATGGCAGCGCGTTGGTCTATTGCGCGGTGCTGCTGGTCTACGGCAGCCTAGACGGCAGCGACGCCACCGTGACGCTGACGGCCGTGGTGTCCATGCTGGCCTTTGCCTCGGCGGCGGCCGCGATGATGTTCCCGGTGCCGACCTCGGCGCTGAGTTTCATGGCACTCCTGGTGCTGCCGCCCTTGTGGCCGCTGAGCCAGCAGTCCGGCACCCGCGCGGCGGCGCTCACGGTGGGTCTCTACACCGCCTACCTGTCCGTCATGGCCCTGCGCAATGCTCGCGCCTTCCGCGTGCAGCTGGATACCGAACAAGCCCTGCTGGCCAGCCGCGCCGAGATCGAACGCTTGACCCGCGAGGACAGCCTGACCGGGCTGGCCAACCGGCGCGACCATGTGCAGCACTTGGAGCAGGCCTGGGCCCAGGCCCAGCGCCATGTCGAGCCCCTGGCCCTGCTGCTCTTGGACATCGACCACTTCAAGGCCATCAACGATCACCACGGCCATTTGGCCGGAGACGCCTGCCTGCAGCATTTCTCCAACCTGCTGCGCCAGCATTTCCGTCGTGCGCAGGATCATCTGGCGCGCATCGGCGGCGAGGAGTTCGTGGTGCTGATGCCCGATACCTCGTTGGATGAAGCGCGTGTCATGGCCGAGCGTTTTCGTGCGGCGGTGGAGGCTGAGGTTTGCGAGTTCGAAGGGCGGCGCCTGCCCTTCACCGTCAGCTTGGGGCTGGCGGTTTGCAACCCACTGGAACTGGGGGCGGTGGAAAACGCCCGTCGCCTGCTGGCGCGTGCCGACGCGGCCTGTTATGCGGCCAAGCGGGCCGGCCGCAACCGGCTGGAGCTGGGCTGATGCCCACGCCCCAACCTCAGCCCCTGCTGCTGCGCAATGTGGCGCTGGTGGACGGGCGGCGGGGCGTGGATGTGCGGATCGAGAACGGCCGCTTTGCCGCCATCGGGCCGGCGCTGCCGGTTTCGGCCGACACCGAGCAGGTCGACGCAGCCGGCGCCTTGCTGAGCCCGCCCTTTGTGGACGCGCACTTCCACCTGGACGCGGCACTGAGCCACGGACAGCCGCGTGTCAACACCAGCGGCACCCTGCTGGAAGGCATTCAGATCTGGGGGGAGCTCAAACCCCATCTGACCGAAGAGGCCCTGGTGGAGCGCGCGCTGCGCTACTGCGACTGGGCGGTGGCCCAGGGTGTGTCGGCCATTCGCAGCCATGTGGATGTGTGCGATGAACGCCTGCTGGCGGTGCGTGCCCTGCTGGACGTGAAGCGCCGGGTTGCGCCCTATCTGGACCTGCAGTTGGTGGCCTTCCCGCAAGACGGGCTGCTGCGCTCGCCCGGTGCGTTGGGCTTGCTCACTCAAGCCCTGGACCTGGGCGTGGAGGTCGTGGGCGGCATCCCGCACCACGAGCGCACGGCGGCCGATGGCGCCCAGAGCATTCGCCTACTGTGCGAGCTGGCGGCCGCGCGCGGCCTGGCGGTGGACATGCACTGCGACGAGACCGACGACCCGGCCTCTCGCCATGTCGAAACCCTGGCCGCCGAGACCTTGCGCCTCGGGCTGCAGGGGCGGGTCACGGCCTCGCATCTGTGCTCCCTGCACAGCATGGACAACGCCTACGCCGCCAAGCTCATCGCGCTGATGGCAGAGGCCGAGCTGCAGGTGGTGGCCAACCCCCTCATCAACATCACGCTGCAGGGGCGCTTCGACAACTATCCCAAGCGCCGCGGCATGACCCGCGTGCCCGAGCTGATGGCGGCGGGCGTCAATGTGGCCTTTGGCCAGGACTGCGTGATGGACCCTTGGTACGCGCTGGGCAGTGCGGACCTGCTGGAGGTGGCCCATATGGGCCTGCATGTGGCGCAGCTGACGTCCCAGGCCGGCATGCGCGCCTGCTTTGACGCGGTGACCGTGAATGCGGCCCAGGTCCTGGGCCGGGCGCGGCCACAGATCGAAGTGGGTGCGCCGGCCGACTGTGTGCTGTTGCAAGCGGGCGACCCCATCGAGGCGATCCGCTTGCGCGCCGGCCGGCTGTTGGTGATCCGCGGCGGCGCGGTGCTGAGCCATAGCCCGGCCCGGGTGGCGCAACTGAACCTGCCGGGGCGCCCCACGGCGGTCGATTGGCGGCAAGAATCCCCCGCATTCCAAGGTCCGGTGCCGGGCCTGAAGGGCGCCTCTCCGTAGAATCCCGGCCCAGTTACGAAGCGGTTACAGCGCGCCTGGGAACCGGTCTTCCGCCCAAATTCTTCACTCTCTCTAGGACCTTCCCATGCCTCTCGTTTCGATGCGCCAGCTGCTCGACCACGCCGCCGAGCACGGTTATGGCATTCCCGCCTTCAATGTGAACAACCTAGAGCAGGTGCAGGCCGTGATGGCCGCCGCTGACGAAGTCGGTGCGCCTGTCATCCTGCAGGCCAGCGCCGGTGCCCGCAAGTACGCCGGTGAGCCCTTCATCAAGCACCTGATCCAGGCCGCCACCGAGTCTTTCCCCCACATCCCCCTGGTGATGCACCAGGACCACGGCACCAGCCCCAAGGTCTGTCAGGGCGCCATCGACCTGGGCTTTGGCTCGGTGATGATGGACGGCTCGCTGCGCGACGACGGCAAGACCCCGGCCGACTTCGCCTACAACGTCGAGGTGACCCGCGCCGTGGTGGAGATGGCGCACAAGGTCGGCGTGTCGGTGGAAGGCGAGCTGGGCTGCCTGGGCAATCTGGAAACGGGTGACGCCGGCGAGGAAGACGGCATCGGCGCCGAGGGCAAGCTCAGCCACGCCCAGATGCTGACCGACCCCGAGGAGGCCGCGCAGTTTGTGAAGGCCACCCAGCTGGACGCGCTGGCCATCGCCATCGGCACCAGCCACGGCGCTTACAAGTTCAGCCGCAAGCCCACGGGCGACATTCTGGCCATCAGCCGCGTCAAAGAAATCCACGCCCGCATCCCCAACACCCATCTGGTGATGCATGGCTCGTCTTCCGTGCCGCAGGACCTGCTGGCCATCATCAACCAGTACGGCGGCAAGATGAAGGAGACCTACGGCGTGCCGGTCGAGGAGATCCAGGAAGCCATCAAGCACGGCGTGCGCAAGATCAACATCGACACCGACATCCGCCTGGCCATGACCGGTGCGGTGCGCAAGTTCCTGGCCGAGAACCCGGACAAGTTCGACGCCCGCGAATGGCTCAAGCCCGCGCGCGCCGCTGCCCAGGCCATCTGCAAGCAGCGTTACCTGGAGTTCGGTTGCGAGGGCCAGGGCCGCAAGCAGAGCAACCGCAGCCTGGTGGACATGGCCGCGGCCTACGCCAAGGGCGAGCTGGCGCAAGTGGTTCGCTGAGGCCGGGCCGAGCAAGGTCCTGAGGACCTAGCGACGCCGGTCGAAGGGCCTGCCCCATCGAGTGGGGCAGGCGCGGCCTGCAAGGCTGAGGCACTGGTTCTCAAGACAACGGCGCCCTTCGGGGCGCTTTTGTTTTTGTACTCGCCCTTTTTGGCGACACTCACGCCCCCATGCCCTGGCTGTTTCGCCTTTTCCTTCTGTTGCTGATGCTGCCGGCCTTGCAGGCGCAGTCGCTGTCCCCGGCGGCCGAGCGGGTGCTGGCGCTGCTCAACCGCGAACGCGTGCAGCAGGGCCTGCAAGCCCTGCGCCCGCAGGCACAACTGCAGGCGGCGGCCCAGGCTCATGCGGATTACCTGGCCCTGCATCAGCAGACCAGCCACAGCCAGGAACGCGATCGCGAACTCTTTTTGGGCGAACGCCCGGCCGATCGCGCCCGCGCACTGGGCTATGCCGAGCGGCGCCGCGGCGTGGTGGCCGAGGTCTTTGTCGTTGGCCACGAAGAACCCGAGGCCGCCATCCAGCACCTGCTGTCCGGGCCATATCACCGCCACGTGCTGCTGTCGGCCACGGCCGAAGAGGCGGGCGTGGGTGTGAACGCGCAGCCGGGTTTGGTGATTGCCCTGGGCAGCCCCGGTCTGGGCTGGCGCGAGCCCGTGGGTCCGCCCATCCTGTTGTGGCCCGGGCCCGATGCCCATCATGTGCCCCCCGAGGCCTGCTGCGAGCAACCGCGTCCGGCCAATCTGGATCGTTTTGGCATGCCCGTTTCCATCCAGGCCTTGCCCGGCGAGCGCCTGAGCGTGCAGGCCTTTGAGTTGGAGGACGAAGCGGGCCAGCGGGTGGATACCGTGCTGTTGCAGGGGCCTGCCGACCCGCATTTGCGTCTGGCACCCCATGTGGCCTATCTGCTGCCGCGCCAGCCCCTGCAAGCCCTGAGCCGCTACCGCGTGCGCGCCACCTTCTCGACCGGCTGGCGCCAGATGCAACGCGAGTGGCAATTCCATACCGGCGAACGATGACGACTGCTTCTCCTCAATGCCCCAATGCATGCCCCAACTGCGGCCATCGCCTGGCGGCCTGGGACAAGTTCTGCGCCCAGTGCGGGCAGGCTGCCCACCTGCACCAGCCCAGTTTTTGGGAGTTTGTGCACGAGTTCATCAATCACTATGTGGCGCTGGAAGGCAAGCTTTGGCATTCACTTCGCTTGCTGCTTCTGAGGCCTGGGCAGCTGACTTTGGACTATTTGCAGGGCAGGCGCGCACGGCATGTCATGCCTTTGCATCTGCTGCTGAGCTTTGGCCTGCTGTGCCTGGTGTCGATCAAGCTACGACCCGCTTCACCCCACGTGGAGCCGGGCAGTGGCTGGGCCAATTTGGGCATCCTGCCTTATGCCGTGGTGCTGGCCCTGCCGGTCTTGGCGGGCGTGATGCAGCGGCTCTATAGCCGGCGCTCCTGCCGCTATGGCGAGCACATGGTGTTTGTGGTTCACCAGCAGGCTTTGGTCTATCTGCTGGTCACATTGGGCATCTGGATAGAGCGAGCGGGCCTTGAGTGGTTGGAGCCTGTGCCGCTGCTGATGATTGCGCTGGCCCCCCTGTTGGCGTTGCAGCGGGTTTACGGTGGGCGCTGGTGGGCCACTCTGCTGCGATTCCTGATTTATCAAGCGTCTTACTTGCTGATCGGGTTTTGTTTCGTGTTGATGCCGCTGGCTTTCCTGCCTCGCTAGGTTTTGTATGACTGCTTCCACTTCAAACACCTGCGCCAACTGCGGCCACCGCCTCGCGCCCTGGGACAAGTTCTGCGCCCAGTGCGGTCAGGACACCGCCAACCACCCGCCCTCGCTGTGGGAGTTCGTGCACGAGTTCCTGCTGCACTACGTGGCCTTCGAGGGCAAGCTGTGGAAGTCGCTCTGGGGTCTTCTGGCCAAGCCGGGCTTTCTGACCACCGAATACCTGGCCGGGCGCAAGCAGCGCTATGTGCTGCCGCTGCGCCTGATCCTGACGCTGGGCCTGGTGTTCTTCCTGGTCATCAAGGCCGAGCCGGGCGACAACTTGCTGGTGCTGGATCCGCCCGCCAAGGCCGCACAAAGGGGGCCGCAGAGTGCCGCCTCGGCGGCTGCCGCGCGCCTCGATCCGGTGGCCCAGGCCAAGGAGAAAGCGAAGGCTGATTACGAGGCGGATCGCCAGAAGGAACAAGAAGAGCCCACCGGGCCGAGCGACGACGAACAATTCGAAAAGCTCACCCAGCAACTTCCGGTCCCCATGGCCTCCGCTCTGAAGCGCTCACAAGCCCGCTTCAAGGCCGACTCCAACGCCGAAATGAAGCGGGTGGCCGCGCGCATGCTGGCGCTGGCGCCCTATGCGGTGCTGTGCAGCCTGCCCTTCTATGCCGGGCTGCTGGCCTTGCTCTACCGCAGCCGGCGTCAGCCCTTCGGCGCGCACTTTGTGTTCGCCATGCATCTGCATGCGGCCTGGTATGCCGTGCTGCTCGTGGGCCAGTTGCCGGGTTGGGTCTTCACCACGTTTGCGGTCTTCTGGGCCAATGCCTATCCGGTGCTGGCGCTCAAGCGGGTCTATGCCGGCGCCTGGTGGAGCACGGTGTTGCGCGCGCTGCTGTTGTTACTGCTGCATCTGCTGCTCTTGCTGATGGGCCTGGTGGTTCTGGGCTTGGTGGGGGCCTTGGGCTGATGGATGCCCAGTCCGGCGCCTTGCTGGAGGCGCTGAGCGAGGCGGGCTTGGCGCGCCACTGGGCGCCGCAGATCCTGGCGCGCGGCGCGCCCCTGGTGACCAAGGTGCAGGCGTTCGAGTGCAGCAGCCAGGGTTCCTTAAGCGCCGCGCAGGGGCGGGTGCAGGGGGGCTCGCTCTACCGCGTGAACCTCACGCACAGCCCGGGCGGCGCGCTGCGCGGTGATTGCGATTGCCCCCACGCGAGCAGTGGCGCGCCTTGCAAGCACCAGGTGGCCCTGGCCCTGGCGTGGCGGGCGCGGCTGAGTGGCGAGGCGCTGCAAGCGTCGCCCGAGTCGGAGCCAGTGCCTAAACCTGCCCCGGAGCCGGATTGGGCCCAGTTCGTCCATGCCCAGCCCGCAGCCCTGCTGGCCGAGCGCCTGCTGGCCTGGGCGGCCAAGGTGCCTGAGCTCAAGCGCGAACTGCAGCTCTGGCAGCGCAGCAGCACGCCGGTGGGCGATCTGGCCCAGGCCAAAAGGCTGGTCACCAGCCTACTGGCCGCGCCGCGCGATCTGTACGAGTGGCGCGCTGCGGGCGCCTATGTGCGCAAGGCCGAGGCGGTGCTGGGCCTGCTGGCCAGCTGGATCGCTACCGACCCGGACCTGGCCCTGGGGGCCGCCGAACACGCCTGGCTCAAGCTGCGCCAGCCGCTGGACAAGGCTGACGACTCCAACGGCGAGATTCAAGGTTTGCTCAAAGAGGTGGGGCATCTTTGGCTGCAAGCCCTGCAAAGCCTGGGCCCGCAGCCCGCCGCCTTTGCCGATCGCCTGGCCAAGCTGCAGGGCTTGGATGAATGGGGCTGCTTCCCGCTGGCCGGCGCCCTGCAGGTGGCCGGCCCGCTGGCGGTGGCCAAGCTGCGCGCCCAGCTGGCCGCCGCCTGGGAGGCGCGAAGCTCGAAGGAGACCCAGCGTCATTACCTGGACCTGCTGGCCGCCCTGGGCGATGGCCCCGAGCGGCTGCGCGTGCTACGCCGCAACCTGGCCCAGCCCTACGACCACCTGCGCCTGATCGAAGAGCTGGTGACCCAAGGCCAAGCCCGCGAGGCCCTGCAGACTGCCGAAGCCGCCTGCAAGCGCTACCCCGACGATCGCCGCCTGCGCGAGCAACTCATCCAGGCCTATGAGCGGGACGGCTGGGACGACGAAGCCCTGGCCCTGCGCCAGCGCGACTTCGAGGCCCATCCCGGCAACGCCGAGTACCACGCCCTGGTGCAGACCGCGCTGCGCTGCGGGCACGATGGGGCAGCCTTTCGCGCGGGGCTGTGGCAGCGCCTGCAGGCCCTGCATGCCGCACAGCGCGGCGGCTATTTGGCGGAAGGGCTGGCGGGCTTGTTGCTGGACATCTGGACCGACGAGGCCGAGTTCGAACGCGGCCTGGCCTGGCTGCAGGCTGGGGCGGAGGTGCCTGTGCGCGCGCTGCAGCGCTTTGCCCTGGCCCTGCCGGATTCAGCCGCCGCTGCCGAACTGCTCAAGACCGTGCTCGCGCGCCAGATGCAGAGCGCCAAGACCCCCTATGCCGCCGAACTGCAAACCGTGCACGCGGTGCTGGAGCGGCTCAGTCCCGAGGCGGGGCGGCTGTGGTTGGCATGGTTGAGGCTGGAGTACCGGGTGAAGCGGGGGTTTGTGGCGGGGTTGATGGGGGCGGCGGAGAGGGATACGCGGCAAGACAGAGCCTGAATTGCACGGCCTTGCGAAAATCCCCGCCTTCCCTGTATCCGGTCCACCGCCATGCCCAAGAACAACACCCACAAACCCTTCGTCATCGGTGTCGCCGGGGGCAGCGGCAGCGGCAAGTCCACGGTGACGCGCCAGGTGCTGGCGGCCATCGGTTCGGAGCGGGTGGCGGTGGTGATGCAGGACGACTACTACCGCGACCAGTCCCATATGCCGCCGGAAGACCGGCGCAAGCAGAACTACGACCACCCGGATGCTTTTGACTGGCCGCTGATGGCGCAGCACTTGTCCGCGCTGCGCAAGGGCGAGGCCATCGAGATGCCGGTCTACGACTTCGCGGCCGACAACCGCTCGCACGAGACCATCACCGTCAAGCCCGCGCCCGTGATCGTGGTGGAAGGCCTGTTCGCGCTCTACGACGCCAAGCTGCGCAACATGATGTCGCTGAAGATTTACGTGGACACGGCCTCGGATGTGCGCTTCATCCGCCGCCTGCAGCGCGACATCTCGGAGCGCGGCCGCAGCACCGAGTCGGTGGTGAACCAGTACCTGGACACCGTGCGGCCGATGCACAAGCAGTTCATCGAGCCCACCAAGCGTAATGCCGATGTGATCCTGCCGCATGGCGCCAACGGCCCGGCCATCGACATCATCACCACCAAGGTGATGAGCCTGATGCGTGAGATTGACGCGGCCAAGGCCTGAGGCGGGGATCCAGCCCTTCTCGCGGCGCGGCGACAATGCCGCCCTTCGCTTTTTCACCCGCCGCCGCCATGACGACCGCCGCCCTGTTTGAATCGAAACTGCACTCTCTGCCCCTGCTTGCGCGCGGCAAGGTGCGGGAGAACTACGCGGTGGGCGAGGACCGCATCCTGATGGTGGCCTCGGACCGCCTCTCGGCCTTCGATGTGGTGATGGGCGAGCCCATCCCGGGCAAGGGCGCCTTGCTGACGCAGATGGCGCTGTTCTGGTTCGAGAAGCTCAAGGATGTGGTACCCAACCACCTGACGGGCGAGGACCCGCTGTCGGTCGTCGCTGCCGACGAGGTGGAGCAGCTGCGCGACCGCAGCATGCTGGTCAAGCGCCTCAAGCCCCTGCCCATCGAGGCCGTGGTGCGCGGCTATCTGGCCGGTTCGGGATGGAAGGAGTACCAGGCCACGGGGCCTGATCACCGGGTCTGCGGCGTGGCGCTGCCGGCCGGGCTGCAAAACGCCTCCAAGCTGCCCGAGCCCATCTTCACGCCGGCCACCAAGGCCGATGTGGGCGACCACGACGAGAACATCGACTTCGAGCGCTGCGTGGGCCTGATCGGCCGCGAGATGGCCGAGCGCGTGCGGGCCGTCTCCATTGAGCTCTATCGCCGCGCCGCCGAGTACGCGCTGACCAAGGGCATCATCATTGCCGACACCAAGTTCGAGTTCGGCCTGGACGCCGACGGCACGCTGACGCTGATGGACGAGGTGCTGACGCCCGACTCCTCGCGCTATTGGCCGGTGGCCGGCTACCGGGTGGGCGTGAACCCGCCCAGCTTTGATAAGCAATTCGTGCGCGACTGGCTGGAAGCCCAGCCCTGGGACAAGACCGCCCCGGCCCCGGCCCTGCCGGCCGAGGTGATTGACCAGACCCTGAGCACCTACCGCAAAGCCCTTGAAGCGCTGACGACCTGAGCCATGGCCTCTGGTGCCTTTCACTCCCGCCTGCTGCGCAAGGTCGAGCAAGACATTGCCCTGGCCCAGCAGGCTGGGCAGCAGATGCAGGCCTTGTGCCTGCAGGCGCGCCGCGCCGGCTTGCTGGCGCGGCACGGTCAGTTGGAGTTGGCGCGCCAGGAACTGACGCGCCTGCATCAGGCGGCCTTTGCCAGCCCGCATCCGGGTCTGGGGGCTTGGCTGCATCTGGCCGAGGCCCTGGTGGCCTATTACTCGCATTACGACGTCGGCGCGCGCGAGCGCCTGCTGCGCGCCGACAGCCTGGCTCGCAGCGCCGGCCTGCGCGAGGTGCAATTGGAGGCGCAAGCCTTCTTGGCGCATCTGGCCTTTGCCGACCATAAGCCCGAGACCTTGGTGGAGCATGCCCAGGCCTGCATGGCGTTGGCTCAGCCCGAGGACAGCCCGGCCCTGGCGCGCCTGCATATGGTGATGGGGCTGGCCTTGCACCTGAGTGACAGCCAGGAGGCCGCCCAGCCCTGGTATGCCAAGGCCCGCGCGCTGGCGGCTCAATGCGGCGACGATGCCCTGACCTCGGCCCTGCTTTACAACCGCGCGGTGATTGGCGTGGCGCGCCTGCGCGAGGCCGAGTTGGCCGACGGCCTGGATGGCAGCCCGGCGCTGATGGCGGCGGTGGATTCGGTGGCGCACTTCGACCGCGCGATGGGCGTGGTCGCGCTGGACATCCTGACCCCGTTGCTGCGTGCGCAGGCCCTGGTGTCGGCGGGCGAATTTGCGCAGGCCCTGCCGCTCTACCAAGACAGCCTGCCCGAGACCCTGGCCCACGGCCTGGGCCGACTGGGTTCCAGTTTGATGGCCGATCTGGCTTGGTGCCGCGTGCACCTGGGGGCGGCCGAACAGGAGGCCGCGCTGGCCTTGGCGCAGCAGGCCGAGCTGGAGTTGGACCCGGCCTGCCACGACGACGACCGCGGTGTCACCCACGCCCGTCTGGCCCAGGTCTATGTCTATCTGGGTCAGCCCGAGCAGGCCGCCGCCCAGCAAGCGCTTGCTCGCAGCGCCTGGCAGGCTTACCGCAGCCTGCAGGCGCGCTGGCGCACCGCGCTGGCGGGCAGCGGGCTCCAGCCGCTGAACTGAAATTTCGCGCCGGCCCCAGCTTCAGCCGGCGCAGCAACAGCCGGGCCGCAGAGCCTGGCAACACAAAGGGAGTTGTCATGAACACCATCAATCGCCTGGCCCGCGCCGGGCTGCTGGCCGCTGCACTGGGCCTGAGCGCTTGTGGCGGCGGTGGGGGCTCGGGGCCTGCTGCGCCGGTTGTGCCGCCGGAGCCTGCACCTGTGGCCTTGATCCAGCAGTCGGCTACACGCGCTGAGACGCAGGAATTCTTGTCTTTCAACACCGCGCCGGGCTCCGTGGGCACCAGCTTTCGCTGGGAGTTCAGCGACGGCCAGACGGCAACTGGTGCCCAGGTGGAACGCCGCTTCGAGGCCCCGGGCAGCTACACCTTCACCTTGGTGGCGCGCAATGGCACGGGGCTGGAGGCGCGCAGTAATGGCAGCGTGCTGATCGAAACCCCGGCAGCGGCACCCGCTCGCGCCGACAACCAATTGCAGGCGGCCTGTAGCGGCACGCACTGCGGTGTCACTCTGGGCGGGCAGTACGCCGGCAGCGGGGTGGGGGTCTGGCGTTACCGCAATGCGGCGGTCACGCCGCAGAGCGTGGACGTCGAGCTCTCCGGCGTCACCGACGCGCAGCGGGTCAGCTTGGTATTCAGCAGCGCAGCCAAGGCTGCGGCAGCCGAGCCGCCCTCTGCCGGTGCGTCGGCCGTGCAGGCCGAGCGCTTGCAGGCACAGGCTTGGCAGGAGTCGCCGGGTCATGCCGAGCCTGCCGATCCGCAACACGCACGGTTTATGCGCCGCAGCCGGCAAGAATTGGAGGCTGAGCGGCAGCTCGAGGCAGCGAGCTGGCGCCCCTATGCGGTGCCGGAGTCCGGTCCGCAGCGGCGCGCGCGCGCGGCGGCGGTGGTGGGCTCCTCGCGGGTCTGGAACGATCTTTACGACGATGTGCTCAAGCCCGTGCCCTATCCCAGCACACTCAAACAGGAGTGCAGCACGCCACAGGGGCGGCGCATCCTCTTCTGGCTGGATGACAAGCATGGCGGCAGCGATACCCAGGTGAGCAACACGCTGGCCCTGATGAAGCAGGGTTTCTGTGGTGACCAGGGCGGCTACGCCCGCTTGGTGGCGCTGCTGGGCGACGTCTGGGGTGGAGTGGTGGCAGCGCGGCCGTGGCTGATCCAGGATCGGCCCGGCGAGTTGCAGGATGTGCACATCGCGCTGCTCAATGCACCCAAGCCCGAGAAGGGGGGGTGGGCCGGCTACTACTACCCATTCAACAACTCGGTGCGCGAGCGCTCCAGTCGCCACGTCAACTCCAACGAGGCCCTGGTGTTCTTTGTGCAGGCCCAGGGCGCTTTCGCAGATCCGTATTTCTATCTCTCCACCCTGGTGCATGAGCTGACCCATATGGTCAATTACTACCAGCGATTCCAGGTGCGTGGCACCGGCCATGACGACTGGTTGGAGGAGACCTCGGCCATGATGAGCGAGGACTTGTTGGCCGAGGCGATTTCGCCCGGACAAAACAAGATCCTTGATTCCCGCTTGAGCAGCTATGCGCGCTCGGCGGCCGACCTGTCGCTGCCGGCCTGGAGCGATGAGAGCGCCAGTCTTAACTATCCAGCAGGGGGCAGTTTGGCGGCCTTTCTGAACCGCCGCCACGGACCGACGCTGGCCCAGCAATTGGTGACTGGATGTGGCGAGGGCGTGCAGCGCTTTGACAGTCTGGCGTGCATCAACAGCCTGTTGGCGTCGCGCGGCACTCAGTTGGACGACGAGTGGGAACGTATGGGGGCTAGCGTCTTTGGCGGCATGCCGGCGCGTCATGCGCCGCAGTCCTACGGTTTCCCGAAGCGCCAATTTGGCGAGCAGATCTTGCGCGGCAAAGACCTTGCGAGCATGGATGATCAAATTCGCACTGACACCTTGAGCGCGCTGACGCAGTTCAAGCCCGGTAGCCATGCTCACTGGGTGGACACAGGCTCACGCAGTCAAGGTCGATGGGTGCGCAAGGGCATCAAGCTGCCGCCGGGAACGACCTTGACGGTGGTGGTGCGCTGAGCTGGGTGGAGTGCCGTGACACGGTTGGAAACAGCGAGGGCGTGCTTTCCACGCAGACTGCGGGCATGAGCTCCACCCCTCTCTGCCCATGGGCGCCGCGCGGCGTCTCACGCATCTTGAGCGCTGCGGCGTTGACCTTGCTGAATGCCTGTGGGGGTGGCGGCGGCGATGGCGCAGCTCCGTCACCCACTCCGGCCCCGGCTCCGGCTCCCACTCCGGCCCCCGCTCCTTCGCCCGGCACCCGCGCCACCTGTGGCCTCCCCAACTTCGAGGTCGAAATGCTGGCGCGGGTGAACGCGGCGCGGGCGGCTGGGGCCAGTTGCGGCAGTGCCGGCAGCTTTGCGGCCGCGCCGCCTTTGGCTTGGAACCTGATCGCCACGCAGGCGGCCTTGCGCCATAGCGATGACATGGTGGCGCGCGATTTCTTTGACCACCGCGGCTCGGATGGCAGCAGCGCCGGCGACCGACTCAGTGCGGCGGGCTATGCCTGGAGCCGTTGGGGCGAGAACATCGCGGCCGGTCAGGGCTCGGTGGCCGAGGTGGTGGCCGGCTGGATGGCCAGCCCTGGCCATTGCGCCAATCTGATGCAGCCCAGCTTCAAGGACTTGGGCGTGGCCTGCGTGAGTGGCTCGGCCAGCAACCGCTATCGCAGCTATTGGTCCATGACCCTGGCCGCGCCGCGTTAAGGCGGTCGGGCAGGGGTTTTCTCGCTCAGGGATAGCCTGGATTTCGGCGCGCGGGCAATTGCCCGACGCTGCCTCTCGGCTTCAAGGCGCCTTCGGAAGTAATGCCTTGACTTCGTCACCCAGCTTTCATTGCCTGAGGAGAAGACCGATGAGGATTTCCGAACTCGCGCGGCCAGCCGCGCGTGCCCTGTGTCTGTTGCTTCCTGCGCTGGCCCTCACGGCTGGCGGCGTGCAGGCCAGTACCTTGAATCAAAACGTCTCCTGGACGATTGATCGGGCCGGCACCACGACCAAGTACCGTGTCGTCGCCTATGGCGATTCCATCTACGCCGGCTACAACGGCTCCACCCTGAATGCCGCCAAGTATTCGGCGCCCACCGTCGATGCCGAATACCTCTCGGCCCTGTGGGGCGCTGACATCGAGAGCGTGCGCCGCGCCAAGTCCGGCGCGGTGGCCTCGGATGTCTATAACAACAAGATCGTGGCCGAGCGCTCTTATATGCAGGCCACCAGCACGCGCGTGGTCACGTTTGAGATGTGCGGCAACGATGGCCTGCAGGCGCGCTCCAGTTTCAAGGGCCAGACCGGCACCTGCAATTACGGCGTGCTGGATACCGCACTGGCCAATTGCAAGACCTATGTGGCCAAGGCGATGGACTACATCAACGCCAATGCCTACTCGGGCACAAAGCTCAAGGTCATCGCCAACCTCTACTACCCAGGCTATGCGGCGGACAACGTGCAGAGCTCCTGCCGCGACGCTGGCACGGGCGCCACGGTGAATCTGCAGGACAAGTTCTTGCCGGCGATCGCCAAGATGAACTACTGGATGTGCGAGTACGCGCGGCTCAAGGGCTTCAAGTGCGTGGACAGCTTTGCCGGCTACATGGGGGCGGACTACGACCGCAATGGTGACGGCATCGTTGACACCGATGGCCTGCGCTATGTGGCCGGCGAGAGTGAGTCCAATTACGTGACCCGGATCACTTCGACCCTGCGCGCCACCATCCGGGATGCCAACACGCACTTCGTTTCCAGCAGCAGCAGCTACGACTACATCCAGTCGGACGATGTGCACCCGACCTATAGCGGCAGCACGGTGAGTGCGGGCTTGTTTGGCGGCACCACCGGGTCGGGGGCACCGCGCTACACCAGCTTCACGGCGGGCAAAAACCCGATCTGGAACCAGTTCGGCCATGAACGCATGGGCTGGAAGCTCTCCACCCACAACCCGGCATCTCCCTGAGTCGGAGTTCGTCAGCGATGCGCGCGCCTAGTCCGGTCTCGGCTTGGCGCGCGTTTTTTCTGGGGCTTGCCCTGCTGTGCCTGCTGGCGGGGCTGGCGCTGCTTTTTTGGCCCTCGGCGGCGCCCCATCAGACGGTGCAATTGAGTGCCGTGCCGGACCAGGCTGTCGCAGCTGCGTCTCAGATGGCGCCGCAAGCCGCCCCGTCGGCCTCCGCTTTGACTCCGCGAGCCGAAGTGGAAAGGGCCGATCCCAACGACCTGGCCGCCCACATGCCGCCGGGGTTGCGCCCCGAGCAGGCGCCCACCATGGGTGAGGTGATTGCCGGTCTGCATCGCGCGGGGGTGCGCACCGGGCTGGGAGCCTTCAACCCGCCTGGGACCAGCCCGCCCTTGATCGGTCTGGCCGTACCCGAGAACTTTGAGTTGCCGCCCGGCTATGTACGGCACCACCAGGCCACCGACGACGGCCAGACCATCGAGCCCATCCTGATGTTCGCGCCGGATCAGGTGTTCTACGACGCCGCAGGTCGGCCCGTGACCCTGCCGGCCGATCGCGTGGTGCCGCCCGAATGGGCGCCGCCGGGCTTGCCCATCCGTCGCATCGTGTTGCCCCCGCCTCGGCCCGCCGAGCCCCGTACGCCATGAACCTGCTTCGCACTGGAGCCGCCTTGCTGCTGGGCGGGCTGTTGTTGGGCCTGTGCGCGCGCGCGGGGGCTTTCCATGCGCTGATCTTTGGGGCGCTGTTGCCCTGGTTGTGGTTGCTGGATCGTCAGACCAGCTTGCGCGCCACCCTGGCCTGGGCCTGGGGCATGACGGTGGTGTTCACGGGCAGTTGCTTTGCCTGGTTCGGGGCGGCCCTGGGGCACTATGTGCAGATCGGCGCGCCGGCCGGCGTGGTCTTGCTGCTGCTGCTGGCGCCTTTGTTTCAGCCGCAGATCCTGGTGGCTGCGGCGCTGCGCTTTTGGGTGCAACAGCGGGCCGGCCCGGGGGCGGTATGGGGTGCGGTGGCCGGCGCGGCCGCCTGGGTGGGGGTGGAGTGGCTCTACCCCAAGCTGCTGGGGGACACCCTGGGCCATGGGCTTTACCCCTCGGACCTCTTGCGCCAGGCGGCGGCCTTGGGCGGGGCAGCCCTGCTGACCCTGATCGTGTTGGCCGTCAACGAAGCGCTGTGGCGGGCCTGGACCCAGCGCGGCCAGGGCGTGCGGGCGCTGCTGCGACCGTTGAGCCTCAGTCTGCTGTTGCCGGGGGCCTTGCTGGCTTTCGGAATGCTGCAGCTCCAAGCCCGAGCGCCTGCAGACGCACCGACCCTGCGGGTGGGCTTGGTGCAGGCCAATCAGTTCGACTACGAGGCGCGCCGCCAGCGCGACGGCGCTTATGCCGTGGTGCGTGAGGTGCTGGACACCCACTACGCCATGAGCCATGACGCCGTGGAGCGCCAGGGGGCCGAGTTGGTGCTGTGGACCGAGACGGTCTACCCCACGCCCTTTGCGCGGCCCAAGAGCGCGGCCGGTGCCGAGCTGGATCGCGAGATCCAGTCCATCGTGCAGGCCGCCGGCGTCCCCTTTGTGTTTGGCACCTACGACCGCGATGACGAGGGCGAATACAACGCGGCCGCCATCCTGACGCCGCAATCCGGGCTGCTGGGTCACTATCGCAAGACCCGACTCTTTCCCTATTCCGAGTACCTGCCCACCTGGGCCGAGGGCCTGCGCCCCTGGCTGCCGGGGGCCGGCGCCTGGAAGCCCGGCAATGGCGCGCGGGTGTTTCCGCTGCCGCTCAAGGGGGGGCGCGAGCTGCCGGTGCAGCCCTTGATCTGCCTGGACGACGTGGACGTAGGCCTGGCCCTGGACGGTGCCCGCCTGGGGGCGCGGGCCCTGCTCACCCTGTCCAACGACGCCTGGTTCACGGCACACCCACAGGGGGCCGAACTGCATTTGGCGGTGGCGGCCTTTCGCAGCATAGAGACCGGGCTGCCGCAGTTCCGCGTCACCACCAATGGCGCCAGCGCGGTCATCGACGCCCAGGGCCGGGTGCGTGCGCGCGGCGGCGTGGGCGAGCAGGTGCTGGTGATGGGCGAGCTGCCGGTGCCTGTGCCCAGGCTCACCCTGATGGTGCGCTGGGGCGATTGGGTCGGGCCGGTCGGCCTGGCCGTGTTGACGGCCTTGCTGCTCGGGGTGTTCCGGCCCGCATGGACGCAACGGCCCATGCCCCAGCCGAGCACTGGGCCCTGGCCGAGCGCGCCGCGCTGGGCCCTGCTGCCGGCGCCCGCGCGCTGGGGTGCGGCCCTGTTGCGAGGGGTGGCGCGCCTGAGTCTGCTGGCCCTCGCCCTGTGGCTGCTGTGGGACGCCAATCAGCGCAGCCAGACCCTGATGCAGCTGCGCTGGGTACTGGCCACGGTGCTGCTGCCTGAAGCCGCGGCCTGGTGCCTGCTGCAGGCCTTTGCCCAGCGCGCCGAGTGGCGCGGTGATCGCCTGCACCTGGCGGGGTTGGAGCTCTCACTGGCGGCGGCCAAGCCCTGGCGCCTACCCTGGCCGGGCGTGGGGCTGGATCTTGCGACCTCGCAAGGCCTCTTGCACCTGCTGCCCCTGCCGCCGCGCCGCGGGCTGCAGCAGGTGGGCCTGAAGTTCCTGCTTCTGCCCCTGCTTTTGGCCCTGCCGGCCTTCTTGCTGCATCAACACATTGCCTATGGCAGCTGGCTGGGCGAGTGGCACAGCTTCGGTCCCCTGGCCTATGCCCGCGCGCTGGGCCTGTGGTGGGCCGCCTGGGGGGTGGGCGTGCTGGTTTGCGCGGCCCTGCTGCGCGTGGCCATCGAACTGGGTGTTGCGCTGGCCGCGCGCCTGCGGGCGGACTGGCGGTTGCCGGTGCGGCAGCACCTGGAGCGCGCTGCCTTGGCTTTGCTCTACCTGGGCCTGCCGGGCTGGCTGGCGCTGCGAATGACGGTCTAGTTTGCCCCGACGCTATTGCGCCGACGGCTGCCGCGGGCGGCTGCCGCAGCGACCACCACCAGCAGGGCGCTGGCCGGTTCGGGCACCGGGTTGCCGGGGCTGCGTGGGATGCGGGTGAAGGGCGTGTCTGAAACCGCGATGTCGAAACTCAGCTCGTAGCTGGCGATGCCCGGATTGCGCGCCGAGTTGCCGTTCAGGTAGAGCTCGAAGTCGAGCCAGCTTTGCGGGTAGCCCATGGGCTTCTCGGGCAGGGCCACCATGCCGTGGCCTGAGCCGGTGTGTGACCCCGGCGTGGTGATGATGGTGTCGAACGCGGTGGTGTTGGGTTTGTACAGGCCGACGTTGAACGAAGTCGAGTTGGCATCGCTGCCGTCCCCCAGCACGCCCTTGCCGCTCCACTCCATCACCCAGTAGATGTTCTGGCTGCCGAAGGCCATGCCGAGGGTGTCCACATAGAAGCGGCTGCCCAGATAGGCACTGGCCTGCACGCCGAATTGGTTGCTGGCGTTGGACAGGTCCACATGCATGCGGTAGCTGAAGACATTGCTGGCCGAGGCCTGGTGGCCTTGGGCACCGCTGGTCATGCCCACCGATGCGCCCAAGGTGGCGGGTAGCGCCGGGATGCCCGCCAGGGTGGCGTTCTCTCCGGGCCGATGCCGCATGTCCATGGAGAAGGACTGACCCGCGCCGAGACCGGTGATGGGGGCATTGCTGGACTGCACGGCCGAGGCCGGTGTGCTGCCATTGCGGCTGATGCCGTTGCCCATGTCGGTCCAGAGGGGCGGGGTGTCGCCTGGCGCATGGGCGGCTGCCGACCAGTCACCGCCGAAGGTGGAGGACCAGCCGAAGTCCAGCTTGGCCGTCGTGACCACCGTGACGGGGACGGCCTGAGAAGGCAGGGCAATCGCCAGTCCGGCAAGCAGACTGGCCGTGAGTGGGAGGAGGCGAGGCATGGTGGGGTTCTCCTTCGCTGCGTGGGGGCGCTGCCCCAGCAGGCGTTGTGACGCTGGCGCATGATCACGAGCGCGGGCTCGGGCGGTCCATAGGCCGAATGGCCCATGGCCCCGAAACAGGGGGTCGCTATGCTTGATGGCCCTTCCCCGGTCGATATGGACGAACTCGACGGCTTTTCGATTCTGCTGGTGGATGACCATGCGCTGTTCCGCGACGGTATCGCCCTGGCGCTGGCGCAATGTGCGCCGGGTCTACGCCTGATTCCCGTTGCCACCTTGGACGAGGCCCAGGGTTGGCTGCAGCGCGCGGGCGCCGACGTGGACCTGGTGCTGATCGACTATCGCCTGCCCGGTATCGATGGTCTGAAAGGGGCAGTGGGTTTGCGCGCCGCTTTTCCGCAAACGGCCTGTGCGTTGATGTCCGGGGCGGATGACCCGGCGTTGCCGGAGCGCACACGCCGGGCGGGTTTGGCCGGCTATTTCCACAAGTCCATCGATCTGCAGCGCCTGTTGGCCGGCCTACGACAGTTGGCTGCGGGTGAGACCTGCTTCCCTTCGGATTCGATGGCGCCGGACCTGGCCGAGTCCGCCCCCTTGCGCGAGTTGACTGAACGCCAGCGCGAGGTCCTGCGCCGGGTGGCGGCCGGCGCCACGAACAAGGAAATTGCGCTCAGCATGGGCATTGCTCCGCACACGGTGAAGAACCACTTGGCGCAGGCCTTTGAACGGCTGGGCGCCGCCAATCGAACCCAGGCCGCCGCCATGGTGCGGGACGATCAGCATGGCTGAGGCAGGCGGGCCAGCGAAGACGGACGCTGCGCTCGAAGAGTCCATACGCCGCGAGATCGTCGCAGCGCTGTTTCGCAACCTGCCGCACTCTCTGGTGGTGGGGGTGGTGTTCACCGGGATCTTTGCGTGGATGTTCTATGGCCGGGTTGATACCCGGGAGCTGGCCGCCTGGGGGATCGGCATGGGGGTGGCCACAGTCCACGGGGCGCTGTGTTGGCGGGCCTTCCGGCGCGCCGATTCCCAGCCCGATTGGGATTCGCGTCTGCACTTGAGGGCTTATGGGCGGCAAACCTGGCTGGTGGGGTTCTTTCTTGGCCTGAGCGGGTGGTTGTTCTATGCCCCCGAGTTTGGCGAGCTGCGTTGGGTGGCGGTGCTGATGCTGCTGTCCTTCGCCGCCGGTCTGGTGGCCTTGCTGGCGCTGCACCTGCCGCTCTATTACGCGTGGCTGGCCTTGATGTCGGTGCCGCTGGCCCTGCGTTTTGCGGTGTCGGGCGCACCTGGGGGGTGGGCGGGTGGCGCCCTGTTCGCTTTCTTCATTGTGGGCATCGTGCCCTATGCGCAGCGGCAGGGCCGCATCGTGCAGGAGACCACACGCATCCGCCACACCAAGGCCGAGTTGGTCACGCAGTTGCAACGGACCACGCAGCAACTTGCCGAGGCCCATGAGGCGAAGTCGCGCTTTTTCGCGGCCGCCAGCCACGATCTGCGCCAGCCCGTTCAGGCCATCCGTTACTACGCCGAGCTCCTGCAGCCCCAGGGGGCCGATATCCATACGGTGGATCGCATCCGCCAGTGCGTGGCCTCGCTGGATGGGTTGCTGGAAGGGGTGCTGACCCTGTCCCGTTTGGACGCGGGCAAAGTGCACAAGCGGGTGTTCGCCGTGGATTTGGTGGCGCTGGCCGAGCGCCTGCGCCAGCTCTACGAGGGTGAGGCCGCATCACGTGGCCTGCGCCTGCGGGTGCGCGCACCGACCCGGGCCTGGGCCATGAGCGACTCGGTGCACCTGGAGCGCGTGCTGGGCAATCTGCTGGCCAATGCCTTGCGCTACACGCCCACTGGGGGCGTGCTGTTGGCCGTGCGTCGGCGCGGCGCGCACTGGGGTCTGCAGGTCTGCGACACCGGCATCGGCATTGCGCCGGAGTTTCAGGCCGATGTGTTTGACGAATTTGTGCAGCTCGGCCCGCCGCAGCATGACGTCAATCAGGGGGTGGGCTTGGGCCTGGCCACGGTGCGCCGCCTGTGCGCGCTGCTTGAACATCCCTTGACCCTGCGCTCGCGCGTTGGACACGGCACCGTGTTCACGCTGCAGGTGCCGGCTTGCGAGCCGCCCTTGGAGTCCGACCCCGATGAAAGAGCCGAGCGTGCGCCCTCCGCCCTCTTGCGCGGGCGGGTGCTGGTGGTGGAGGACAACCTCGATGTCCGGGAATCGCTGGCGCGCATGTTGGAGCGCTGGGGCTTGCACTGCGAGACCTGTGCCGACGCGAGCGAGGCTCTGCTGCGCTGGCGCGCGGCGCCGCCTGATGGGCGGTTCGAGGTGGTGCTCAGCGACTGGCGCCTGCCTGGCGTGCTGAATGGCGTCCAACTCATCGAGGCCCTGCGCCAGGAGCCTGGCGCCCCGGCCTGTTGCTTTGTCTTGGTGACGGGGGAAACCGAGGACAGCATCGACTCCGTGCCCGTCGATGTGCAGCTGCTGCGCAAGCCGGTGCGCCCCATCCGCTTGCGTGCCCTGCTCAGTACCGTGCTGCGGCCTGAGCGGAGCCTTTAGAACAGCGCCATCGACAGCTTGCGGCGGTATTGGTCCACCAGCGGGTCGCTGGGAGCGGCCACGGCGTGGCCGGTGAGTTGCAGCTTGCTCTCCGTGCCCTTGGCCGAGGGCTTGGGCTGCGGCTTGGTCAGCACCTCCAGCACGGCCACGAAGGTCTTGCGCGCCAAGCTGTCGTTCCAGCCCTTGTCGCGCATCACGATCTCCAGCAATTCGTCCATGGCCTCGGTGAAGCGTGCGGCGGCGAAGTGGGTCTGGGCGAGCCGATAGCGGGCCTCGAAGTCGCGTTTGTTGGCGGCGATGGCGGCTTGCAGCTGCTCGGGGGTCGGGGCGCTTTGGGCGGCCGTACAGGCCTGCAGCCACACCGCCAGCGCGGCAAAGCGCGGGTGGGGAATCAAGGTATCGGCGGCCTGGGCGGCCACCGGGGCAAAGACCTCCTGCGCTTCGGCCACGCGGCCGGCCTCGATCAGGGCCTTGATCCAGTCAAAGCGGGCCGCCTCGTTCTTGGGGTCGGCCTGCACGGCGGCGGCCAGATGGGCCAGGGCGTCGTCGGTAGCCCCTTCTTCCAGCAGCGCTTCGGCTTCTGCGACTTCGGCGGCCGCCGCCAACTCGTTCTCGTCCGGCACGTGCTTGGCCAGGAACTCGCGGATCTTGGCCTCGGGCAGAGCGCCCACAAAGCCGTCCACCGGCTGGCCGCCGATGAACATCACGCAAAACGGGATGGAGCGCACGCCAAAGGCCTGCGAGAGCTGGCCGGCGATTTCGGGTTGCTCATCGCTATTGAGCTTGGCCAGCGTGAAGCGGCCGGCGTACTCGGTCTCCAGCTTTTCCAGCACCGGCCCCAAGCTTTTGCAGGGGCCGCACCAGGGGGCCCAGATGTCCAGCAGCACCGGGGTGTTCATGCTGGCGGCCAGCAGGTCGGCCTCGAAGTTCTGCAGGGTGATGTCGATCATGGGCGTGCGCGTCGGCGGGTTGGCCGGGGTAGATGAGGGGGGCTGCCTACAATTCAAGGCTGTATTGACGTCCACGAGGAGCGCCATGAGCGCCAGCCCGCTGGTCGGCGTCGTGATGGGTTCCAGCAGCGACTGGGAAACCCTGAAGGCGGCCGCCGACATTCTGACCGAGTTCGGAGTGCCCTTTGAGGCCCAGGTAGTGTCCGCCCACCGGATGCCGGACGACATGTTCCGTTACGCCGAAGGCGCTGTTGGCCGGGGTCTGCGCGCCATCATTGCCGGTGCCGGCGGAGCCGCGCACCTGCCAGGCATGCTGGCCGCGAAGACGCCCGTGCCGGTGCTGGGCGTGCCGGTGGCCAGTCGCCATCTGCAGGGCGTGGACAGCCTGCACTCCATCGTGCAGATGCCCAAGGGCATTCCGGTGGCCACCTTCGCCATTGGCTCGGCCGGCGCGGCCAACGCGGCGCTTTTTGCGGTGGCGATGCTGGCGGGTGAGAACCCGGCGTTGCTGGAAAAGCTGCAGGCTTATCGCGTGCGCCAGACCGAAGTCGCGCGGGCGATGACCCAGGACCTGAAATGAGTGCCCCACTACACCCCGGCGAATGGCTGGGCATGCTGGGTGGCGGGCAACTCGGCCGCATGGCCGTGCATGCCGCCCAGTCTCTGGGCTACCGCGTGATGGTGTTGGAGCCTGATGCCCACAGCCCGGCTGGTGCGGCGGCTGACGAGCATCTGCAAGCGCCCTATGACGATGCCGATGCGCTGACGCAGTTGGCGGCGCGCTGTGCGGCCATCAGCACCGAGTTCGAAAACGTGCCGGCCCAGGTGCTGGAGCGCCTGGGGGCTGATCGCCCGGTCGCCCCGGCGGCACCGGCCGTGGCCGTCTGCCAGGACCGCGCCGCCGAGAAGGCGCATTTCGCCAAGGCCGGTGTGCCCTGTGCGCCGCATGCACTGCTGCAGAGCGCGGCCGACTGCGCGGCAGTGGATGTGGGCTTGTTGCCCGGCATCCTGAAGACCGCGCGCATGGGTTACGACGGCAAGGGCCAGCGCCGCGTGAAGAACGCTGCCGAGCTGGCTGCTGCCTTTGCCGAGTTGGGCGGTGTGCCCTGCGTGCTGGAACAGATGCTGCCGCTGGCGGCCGAGCTCAGCGTCATCGTGGCGCGCGGCCGCGACGGCCAGATGGTGACCCTGCCGGTGCAGCGCAACTGGCATGTGGGCGGCATCCTGGCCACCACCGCCGTACCGGCCAGCGGTATCGCCCCCGAGCTGCAGGCCGAAGCCTTGCGCCGTGCCCAGGCCCTGGCCGAGGCCTTTGCCTATGTCGGCGTGCTCTGCGTCGAGTTCTTTGTGCTGGACGACGGCCGATTGCTGGCCAATGAGATGGCGCCGCGCCCGCACAACAGCGGCCACTACAGCATCGATGCCTGTTCGCATTCGCAGTTCGAGCTGCAGGTGCGCGCCATGGCCGGCCTGCCCTTGCCGGCGCCGCGCCTGCACAGCCCCTGCTTCATGTTGAATCTGCTGGGTGATCTGTGGTTTGATGCCGCCGGGCAGCAGCGCGAGCCCGACTGGGCCGCCGTGCTGCAGCTCTCGGGCGCGCATCTGCACCTGTATGGCAAGGCGGAGCCGCGCCGTGCCCGCAAGATGGGGCACCTGACCATTGCCTGTGCCACCGAGGCGCAAGCGCGCGAACAGGCCCTGGCGGCCACCCGCATCCTGGGTCTGCCGACCGAAGGATTGGTTTGAAACTCGACATTCAACAGGCCGCGCAGCGCCTGGCCGATGGCGAGTTGGTGGCCCTGCCCACCGAGACCGTCTATGGCCTGGCGGCGCGCGCCGATGACGACGTGGCCGTGGCCAAGATTTTTGCCGCCAAAGGCCGCCCGGCCGACCATCCCTTGATCGTGCACGTGGCCGATGCCGCCGCAGCCCAGCCCTTTGCGGGTCAGTGGCCGCTGCTGGCCGAGCGCCTGACCACGGCCTTTTGGCCGGGGCCGCTGACCGTGATCGTGCCGCGCCGCGCGGGTGTGGCCGCCGGGGCGGCCGGCGGGCAGGACAGCATCGGGCTGCGCTGCCCGGCGCATCCGCTGTTCCATGAATTGCTGGAGGCTGCGGCGCGGCTTGGCGTGCCGGGTCTGGCCGCGCCCAGTGCCAACCGCTTTGGCCGGGTCAGCCCCACCACGGCGGCGCACGTGCTGCAGGAATTTGAGGGTCGCATCCCGGTGTTGGATGGCGGCGCCTGCAGCGTGGGTATCGAGTCCACCATCGTCGACTGCACGCGCGCCCGCCCGGTGTTGTTGCGTCCCGGCATGCTGGATGCCACCCAAATAGAAGCCCTGTTGGGCGAGCCCTTGTTGGCGCCGGACGCCCAGGCCCCGCGCGCCTCGGGCACGCTGGAGGCGCATTACGCACCGCGCGCGCGGGTGCGCCTGTTCGCGGCCGAGCAGCTGGCGCAGGCCTTGGCCCAGGGCGGCCTGCCGCAGGGCCTGGCGGTATATTCCCGCACCCTCTGGACCGGCGGCCCCTGGGCGGCGCTTTCCGCGCAGCCCGAGGCCGCGGCCCAATCGCTGTTTGCCACCCTGCGGGCGCTGGACGATGCCGGCGCCGCAGAAATTTGGGTTGAGGCCCCGCCGGCCGATGACCCCCGCTGGGCCGGCGTGCTGGATCGCCTGCGCCGTGCCGCAGCAGCCCAGGCCTGACCCAACCCCGTTTTCTGGAGTGATGACGATGAAGTTTCAATTGCGCAGTGGCTTGGCGGCCATGTCTCTGGCCGCGCTGAGCGCCTGCGGCGGGGGCAGCACCCAGATCGAACCCTTCAAGCCGACGCGGCTGCTGGCCTTTGGCGATGAGCAGGCCTTTCTGGCTGAGGGCGGCAAGCGCTATGGCGTCAACGCCCTGAAGACCGGCACCACCACCGGCGAGGTGGATTGCGCCGGCAACCCCATCCTGGCCCAGGCCATGGCCACCCAGTTCAGCTTGGTGCTGGCGCGCTGCAACCCCGATAACAAGCCGGTCACTGGGTATTTGCTGGGTGCGGTGGGCGCCAAGGTGGCCGATGTGAAGGCGCAGATCGACCAACACTTCGCAGCCTCGGGCACCGTAGGCCCCAAGGATCTGATCACGCTGCAGGTCGGTACCCATGACCTGGTGGAGATTTATCAGCAGTTCCCGCTCAAGGCAGAGGCCGAGCTGATCGAACTGGCCAAGACCCGCGGCAAGGCCCTGGCCGATCAGGTCAACCGCCTGGCCAATGCCAATGGCCGCATCATCATCCTGACCACCGTGGACATCGGCCTGACGCCCTATGGCCAGGCACAGAAGGCCGCGCACACCGACACCGACCGCGCCGCGTTGATGGGCCGCTTGACCGCGGCTTTCAACTCGGCGATGCGCCTGGGCCTGATTGAGGACGGCCGCCTGATCGGTCTGGCGCTGGCCGACGAAAGCATCGCCACCATCGCCAAGTTCCCGAGCGGTTTTGGCTTCACCGATGTGGTGAAGGCGGCCTGCACCACGGCCTTGCCCAACTGCACGACGGCCACCCTGGATGCCGCCGTGGGCACCAACACCTGGCTGTGGGCGGATAGCCTGCGCCTGGGCCCGGCCGGCGCCACCTCGGTCAACAACCTGGCGGTGGGCCGCGCGGTCAACAATCCGTTCTGACCTTGCGCTTCGCGTGGTTTTGACAGGGGCCCTTGGGCCCCTGTTTGCTTTGGGGTGCCGCCAGGGTGGCCCACTCGCGCAGGGCCAGATCCAGCACCGGGCGAGCGCTGCCGGCGCGCTCGTGCTGCACCAAGGCCACGACCACTAGGCGCTGTCCATCTGGGCGCAACAGATAACCGGCGATGGCGGCCACATCGCGCAGCGAGCCCGTCTTCAGATGGGCGCGGGCGCGGGCGGCGCCAAAGCGCTCGGGGTCGCGGCGCATCGTGCCGTCCTCGCCGGCCAGCGGCAAGGAGGCCAGGAGCTCCGGCATCACCGGGCTCGCCCAGGCGGCGCGCAACAACTCACCCAGTTGCTGCGCACTCATCAGTGAGCCGCGCGCCAAGCCGGAGCCGTTCTCCAGGCGCCAGTCCGTGCCGCCCAGCGTCGTGGGCAGGCGCTGGGCCAGCCACTGTCGCAGGCCGCTGCGCGCGGCCTCGGCGTCCACGGGGCGCGCGCCATCCTGCAGCGCCAAGCTCAGCCACAGCTGCTCGGCCATCAGGTTGTTGCTGTGCTTGTTGATGTCGCGCACCAATTCGGCCAAGGGTGGCGAGAGCAGTTCAAAGCTGGGCGCGCGCTCAGTGGGTGCGCTGCCGCTGCGCGCCTTGCCGCTCAGACGGCCGCCGGCCTCGCGCCACAGCGACTCGATCAGGCGCGCGTTGTAGCTCGCTGGATCGGGGTCGGCCAGGGGCCAGCTGTGTTCGCCACAGGCCGCCGGCCAGTCGCCGGCCAGATGCAGTGGGGCGATCTGGCCCGGTTGCTCTCGCCAATTGGCGCGCAGGCGGCCGCGGCCGTCCGCACAGGGGCCGGCGCGCAGGGGGACTTGAGGCGTAGCCAGTGGCAGCCCGGTGTCCAGGCGCAGCCAGGCGCGGCTCTTGGCGGGCTCCGGGCGAATCAACAACTGGTGCGATTTGTAGTTGAACAACAGCGCATCGGGTCGCACATTGCCGGCGCGCCAGGGTTCGCCGTCGAAGTCGCCCGGCCCGGCCGGGTCGGGGGCAAAGGCGCTGGCGTCGAGCACGATGTCGCCTTGAATCTCGCGCACGCCCGCCTGCTGCACGCGGCGCAGCAGCAGCCACAGGCGCTCCAGCACCAGGCTGGGGTCGCCGCTGCCCTGGATCACCAGATTGCCGCGCAGCACGCCGCTGTCGCTGTCCAGTTCGCCGTCCAGCCAGACCGGGGTCTTCCAGCGCCAGGCCGGCCCCAGGCGCTCCAGCGCGGCCCAGGTGGTGGCCAGCTTGGTCAGCGAGGCCGGGTTGTGCGGCGCCTCAGCGCGCCATTGCTGCCAGGGCGCTGCGCCGGTTTCGACCGGGGCCGCCCACAGCGCCAGCGCGGTCTCGGGCAGTTGGGCCTGACTCAGTGCCTGGCGCAGGGCGGGGGATAGCGACTGTGCGCAGGCTGGCAACCCGGCCTGCAGCCAGAGGCCCAGCAGCAGGGGGAGGGCGAAGAAGCGAGAGAAATGGGGGGGCATGCGTGACATGCCTGCATGGTAGGGAACCTACACTCCCGCCCCTATGTCTTTGCCCGATTCCGCCCCCCAGAACAAGCCCGGCGCCCTGCTGGCCTTGGATGGGGCCACCGACCGCCTGAGCCTGGCCTTGCTGCAGGCCGATGGACGGCAGATCCTGCGCGATCTGCCCGGCGGTGCGCAGGCCTCGGCCACTCTGGTGCCCGCCCTGATGGCCCTGCTGGCTGAAGGCGGCTTGGCGGGCGGGCAGCTCGACGGCCTGGCTTTTGGTCAGGGGCCGGGGGCCTTTACCGGTCTGCGCGCTGTGTGTGCGGTGGTGCAGGGCCTGGGCCTGGGCTGGGATTTGCCTGTCTTGGCGCTGGACAGCTTGGCTCTGGTGGCCGAGGCGGCGCGTCAGCAGGATGCCGCCTGGACCGAGGGTTGGGTGGTGATGGATGCGCGCATGCAAGAGCTCTATGCCGCGCCCTATCGCTGGCACTCGGACCGCGGATGGCAGGCCTTGGCGGCGCCCGCGCTCTGGACTCCGGATGCGCTGAAGGCCCATTGGGCGACTCTGGGGCTGGAGCCGGCCTGTGTGGGCAGCGGGCTGCCGCTGCTGGGCCTTGGGGCGGCGCCGGAGAGCTCGCGTGAGCCCTCCCGCGCCCTGGGTCTGGCCGGGTTGGCGCGCCAGGCTTGGGCTCGGGCCAGTTTGGAGGGTCATTGGTTGGATGCGGGGCAGGCTTTGCCCGTCTATGTCCGCGACAAGGTGGCCTTGACCACCGCCGAACGCGAGGCCGCCGCATCATGAACGCGCGGGCCCAGGTCATGGACGAGCGCCAATGGCGCTGGGCCGACATGACGGTGCTGGACCTCGACGAGGTGCTCGGCATCGAGCAGCAGGTCTATACCCATCCCTGGACGCGTGGCAATTTCATCGACGCGCTGGCGGCGCAGAACCTGGCCTGGGTGCTGCGCCATCAGCTCAGCGGCGAGTTGCTGGCCTATTGCGTGGCCCTGCAGGTGTTGGACGAGTGCCATCTGCTGAACATTGCGGTGGCGCAGGGCGCTTGGGGGCGTGGGCTGGGGCAACGCACCTTGGAGCGCCTGATCGACCATCAGCGCGCAGCCGGTGCTGCCCAGATCTGGTTGGAGGTGCGCGAGACCAATGCGCGGGCCCAGGCGCTGTATGCCCGGCTGGGTTTTGTCGAGGTCGGGCAGCGGCGTGGTTATTACCCGGCGCTGCAGGGTCAGCGCGAGGATGCGCGTGTGCTGCGCCTGGATCTGCAAGGGGCGGGCGCATGACGCCGCGCTGGAGTGGCGAGCAGCGCGCCATGCTGGGTGCGCTGGGGCTGAACTGGTGGCCGGGTCTGCGCGCCGAGCCGCGCGCGACGCCGCCGGCCCCTGTACTGGCGCCGGCCGTGGCGCCGAAGGGGGTGGGTTCGCTGCCCCCCGCGCCCACCCCTGCATCCATTCGGCCAGTCCCCGTGGCCGAAGCCCTGCGGCCTGCGCTGCCGGTGGCCCCGGCTGCGCCCGCTGTTCCGGTGGCGGGTGCGGTGGCCGTGGACCTGCGCGCCGTGGATGCTCCCGCCCTGGCGCAGCGTGTGCGCGATTGCCGCGCCTGCGGCCTGTGCGAGCAGCGCCGCCAGGCGCTGCCTGGCGAGGGGCAGCTCCAGGCTCATTGGATGGTGGTGGGCGAGGTGCCGGGCGAGGCCGAGGACGAGCAGGGCCAGCCCTTTGTCGGCCCCAGCGGCGAGATGCTGGATGCGATGTTGGCGGCGTTGGATCTGCGCCGCAGCGCCGACACGCCGGCGCGCCAGGTCTTTGTCACCCATGCGGTCAAGTGCCGCCCGCCGCGCAATCGCAACCCGCAGCCCGAGGAGATCGCCGCCTGCCGTCCCTATCTGTTGCGGCAGATCGAGCTGGTGCGGCCGCGTCTGCTGCTGGCCCTGGGGCGCACGGCGGTGCAGTCCTTGCTGGGCAGTGACGAGCCCCTGGGCCGTTTGCGCGGCCGCGTGCATGCTGGCCCTCACGGGGTGCCGGTGGTGGTCAGCTACCACCCGGCCTATCTGCTGCGCAACCCGTTGGATAAAGCGCGCGCCTGGGAAGACCTGTGCCTGGCCGCTGACACGGTGGAGGCCGCGCCATGATGCATCCGGCGCGCAAGTTGGACTTCGAGGCGACGGCCAAGGCGGCTATTGAAGAGGCCACGCGCCTGCGCTTGGTGGCCGACAACGTGCCGGTGCTGATTGCGCTGTATGAAGCCATCACCGACCGCTGCCTGTACGCCAACCGGCTGTATGCGCAGACCTTCGGTTTCACGCCCGAGAGCATCGTCGGCCGCCATCTCGCCGAGATCATCGGCGCGGAGGCCACCGCCGCCATCCAGCCCGCCACGGCCAAGGTGCTGGAGCGCCGCGAGGCCGTCAACTACGAGCGTCAACTCCCTGGGACGGACGGCCAGACCCAATGGATTGATGTCAACCTGCTGCCGCATCTGGACGCCCATGGCCATGTAGTCGGCGCTTTTGTGCTGATCAACGACATCACCAAACACCGCCGTGCCGAGGCCCTGCTGCGCGAGAGCGAGCAGCGTCTGGACAAGTTCATGCACGCCTCGGTCGAGGGCATCGTGTTTCACCGCGCCGGCAGCATCAGCGATGTCAATCCGCCGCTCTGCCGTCTGCTGGGTTACAGCCGTGAGGAGTTGCTGGGTCGCTATGTGATGGACTTCGTGGCAACCGACGAGTTCGATCGGGTCGAGAACGTGATGCGCCAGGGTCAAGAACTGACCTACGAGAGCGTCATCATCCATCGCAGCGGCGAGCACATTCCGGTCGAGCTGATTGCGCGCACTCTGGAGTTCGGCGGCGAGAAGCTGCGCATGAACATCGTGCGTGACATTCGCGATCGCTTGGCCGCCCAGGCCCGCATCCACCACCTGGCCCATCACGACGCCCTCACTGGCCTGATGAACCGGGCCGCCTTCATGGATCGCCTGCAGCACGCGATGGCGCGCACTCGGCGCAGTGATGACAAGCTGGCGCTGCTGTTTGTCGACTTGAACAATTTCAAGCGCGTCAACGACTCGCTGGGCCATCTGGAGGGCGACCGCGTGCTGGTGACGGTGGCCGAGCGGGTGCGCGATTGCCTGCGGGCCGGCGACCAAGTGGCACGCTTCGGCGGCGACGAATTCGTGATCCTGCTGGAAGGCATCCATGAACGCGCCGATGTGCTGACCGTGCTGCAGGGCTTGTTGAAGGTGGTTGAAGTGCCGGTGCAGGCCAAGGGGCGCTCCATCTCGGTCACGCCCTCGATCGGCATCGCCCTCTTCCCTGACCATGGCGACAGCGCCGAGGCCCTGATCCAGCATGCCGACACCGCCATGTATGGCGCCAAGACGCTGGGCGAGAAGCAGTACCAGTTCTTCGAGCCCGTCATGGCGCAGGCGGCGCTCAACGACCTGGTGTTGGAGACCCAGCTGCGCGAGGGCCTGGAGCGGGGCGAGTTCGAGCTCTACTTCCAGCCCCAGGTGGACCCGGTGCAGGGCCGGCTGATGAGTGCCGAAGCGCTGCTGCGCTGGCGCCATCCGACGCGCGGCCTGCTGACGCCCGAGCACTTCATTGCCGTGGCCGAGCGCCATCCGCTGATGGTGCCGTTGTCGCAATGGGTGCTGCGTCAGGCCGCACTGCAGGCACAGGCCTGGCATCACAGCGGCGTGGCCGCGGTGCCTATTGCGGTCAATCTGAGCCGCATGCAGTTCCGGCTCGATGGCTTTGCCGACGCGGTGCGGGAGGTGCTGGCGCAGATCAATGTGCCCGGGCCCTGGCTGCAGCTGGAGCTGACCGAACGCATGCTGATGGACGATGTGCCGGCCGCCTGCGAGACCCTGCGTGCGCTGCGTGCGCTGGGTCTGACCATCGCGGTGGACGACTTTGGCACCGGCCACACCGCGCTGGCCCATCTGACCCAGCTGCCGCTGGACAAGCTGAAGATCGACCAAAGTTTCGTGGCCGGACTGCCGCACGAGAACGGTGCCGTGGCCATCACCCGGGCCATCGTGCAAATGGCCCAGGGCCTGGGCTTGCGCGTGGGCGCAGAGGGCGTGCGCCGGCGCGAGCAGTGGAACCTGCTGCAAGACTGGGGCTGCCACGAGCTGCAGGGCGAGATGGTGGCGCCGCCGCTGTCCGTGGCCGACTTCGAGGCCTGGGCACGGCAGCGCCAGAACCCATGAGCCCGAGGGTGCCCCAATGACCGCGGTGCTGGAAGCCCATCTGCGCCGGCGCATCCAGGCCGCCGGCGGCTGGTTGCCCTTTGACGACTTCATGGCCGAGGCCCTTTATGCCCCGGAGCTGGGCTACTACAGCAGCCACCGGCAGACCTTTGGTCTTGGTCCCCAGAGTGGCAGCGACTTTGTCACCGCCCCCGAACTCAGCCCGCTGTTCGGTCACGCCCTGGCACGCCAACTGGCGCAAGCGCTGCGCCTGACCCATACCCAGGAGATCTGGGAGTTTGGCGCCGGCAGTGGCGCGCTGGCCGAGCAGGTGCTGGACCGCCTGACCGAGCTCGGTCAGCTGCCCGAGCGCTATGTGATCGTGGACCTGAGTGGCACCCTCAAGGCCCGTCAGCAGCAGCGGCTGGCGCGCTTTGGCGAGCGGGTGCAGTGGTGCAGTGCCTTGCCCGAGCGCCTTGAGGCGGTGGTCATCGGCAACGAGGTGCTGGACGCCATGCCGGTCAAACTCCTGCACTTCGATGGCCAGCGCTGGTGGGAGCGCGGCGTGGCCCTGGCCCCGCCCGGTCAACCCGAGGACGCATCCGCCTTCGTCTGGTTGGACCACGCGACCGCACTGCGCCCGCCCTATGACGGCAATGCCTGGGTGGCCGGCACGGTGACGGAAATCCATCCGCATGCCAAGGCCTGGATCCGCACCCTGGCCGCCTGCCTGGCCCGGGGCGCAGTCTTCCTGATCGACTACGGCTTCACCGATGCCGAGTACTACCACCCGCAGCGCATCGGCGGCACCCTGATGTGCCACCACCGCCACAAGGCCGACGCCGACCCCCTGCGCCAGGTCGGTGAGAAGGACATCACCGCGCACGTGAACTTCACCGGCATCGCGCTGGCCGGCCAGGACGCCGGCCTCTCGGTGCTGGGCTTCACCACGCAGGCGCACTTCCTGTTGAACTGCGGCATCGCAGAACTGCTGCAGCAGGCCGATCTGCGCGAGCGCGCGATGGCCCAGAAGCTGCTGACTGAGCACGAGATGGGCGAGCTCTTCAAGGTCATCGGCTTCGCGGCCGAGGGGCAGGAGTTCGACGCCATCGGCTTCGAACAGGGCGACCGCTCGCACCGCTTGTGACTCCCCCCCGAAGCGCTTCGCGCCTCCCCCTCAAGGGGGCACCGCCAGTGGCCTGGCAGAGCCAGTTCCAAGGCGGTCGCTTGATCGATTGGCGTACTTCGTGGCGGTGGCTGGCTCGGCGTTTCCCCCTGTATCTGATGGCGACGAGTCTCTTGCTCTGCGCACTGCGGGCTGAGGCCCAACGTGTGGCCTTCATCAATCCGGGCCGTAGCGATGAAGTCTTCTGGCGCACCGCCGGCCAGGCCATGCAGGCTGCGGCAGACAGTTTAGGCATGCGCTTCGAGCAGCAGTTTGCCGAGCGCGACCCGGCGCGGGCGTTGGCCCTGGCGTGGCAGATTGCTGTGCGCCCGCCGGCCGAGCGACCCGACTTTGTGGTGCTCGTCAACGAGAAGGGCGTGCTGGTGCCGGCGGCGCGGCGCCTGCAGGCAGCCGGGATCAAGAGTTTTGCCGCCTTCAGTGGACTGTTGCCGCAGGAGCGCGCCCAGCACGCTCCGCGCAAGGGGCTGCGGCTGTTGCTCGGCAGCCTGGAGCCGCAGGCCGAGCATGCCGGCTTCATGACCGCACACGCCATGCTGGCCAGCGCCCGCGCGCAGGGCTTGCGGGGGCGCGATTGACGCATCCATGTGCTGGCCATCGCCGGGGATCGATCGACGCCGGTATCCATCGCCCGCAATGAGGGCATGCGCCGGGCTGTGAGCGAGGCCGAGGATGCGGTGCTCGAGCAGGTCTTGTTTGCCGATTGGCGGCGCGAACTGGCTCGTGAGCGCATGGCCCATCGGCTGCAGAGCGGGCCGGCGCCTCAACTGGTGTGGGCGGGCAGTGACTAGGGCCTGTTCACACTAAGCGAGGCCACGCGAAAAGGTCTGGCCGGCTGGCAACCTAGGCGCGCGGCGCGGCCCAGGCTGGCCGCCTGGGCGAGCCGAGCAACGACGGATGGCGGCCGGCCAGACCCTTTCCCTCCGGGTTGCCACCAGAAAAGGGCGCCCACTTTGTTGCGAAGCTCGCTGGGGCAATGAGCCCCAGCATCCCTTCGCGCCGCGTTGGCGCCCTTTCTGGGTGGCAACGCGCTGGCCTCCATTAGTGTGAACAGGCCCTAGATGACCTTTGGCGCCATGGAGGCCGCGCAGGCGCAGGGCTTGGTGGCCGGGCGGGATCTGCTGTTCTCCGGCATCAACACCTCGGCCGAGGCCATGCAGGCCGTGGTGGACGGGCGATTGGCGGCCCTTTCGGGGGGGCATTTCCTCTGCGGCGCCTGGGCCTTGGTGCTGCTCCACGATCACCACCGGGGGCTGGACTTCATGAGCGAAGGCCTGGAACTGCAGCGGCCGATGTTCATGCTCTTTGATGCGCCCCAAGCGCGCCGCTTTTTGCAGCGCTTTGGCGACGGACAGGCGCTGGCGCTGGACTTCCGGCCCTATAGCAAGGCCCTGAATCCGGGCCTGAAGCGCTACCCCTTCCAGTTGGAAGGGCTGCTCAAAGCGGGTAGTCGTAGCGAATGAAGCCGCGGTGTTCCGCCACGCGGTCGTAAAGCGCGCGGGCGGTGGCGTTGTCGGCCTGCGTCAGCCAGTAGTAGCGCTGCGCGCCCTGTTGACGGGCGGCTGCCGCCACCGCGTCGATCAGGCATCGCCCCAGGCCTTGTCCGCGCGCCACGGGGGGCACGAAGAGGTCCTGCAAATAGCAGACCCGCTCGCCCCAGGTCGAGCCATGGAGCAGATAGTGCGCCAGGCCGACCAGTTGCTGACCTTGAGCCAGCACCAGACCCTGCACCTGTTGCGTCTGCAGGCGCTGCCAGGCAGCGTCGTACTCGGCGGCCGTTGTCTCGGTCTTGTAGAAGGCCTTGTAGGCTTCTGCCAGGCCTTGCCACTGCGGGCGATCGTCGGCCTGCAAGGGGCGCAGGACGGCGCTCATGCTGCGACCTCGTCGCCCGCCCCCGGGGTCAACAGCCCCAAGCGATCCATCCAACGGAGCAGGGCCGGATTGCGCTCAGCCAGGTAGTCGCCCATGCGGCGGCGCTCGCTGAAAGGGCGGCGCTGCGACAGCTTGGTGTGCGTGCGCACGGACTCGATGCGGATGCGGAAGCAACGGATCGCCCCCAGCTTGGCCTGCTGCTGGGCCGGTGGCAGCTCGGGCCATTGCGCGGCGTAGGCGGGGTCCACCTGGGCCACCAGGCGCATCAGCAGGGCCTCGGCGGCCGCCGGCTCGGTCTCCAGATGGATGTGGCCATCGATCTGCACGCCCAAGTGGTTCCAGGTCGGCACTTCGCGGCGGCTGTTGTAAACGCTGGGCGAGATATAGGCATGCGGGCCCTGGAACTGCACGCGCACCCGTCGCCCGGGATGCAAGTCGTCGGCATGGCGGGCCGCCAGATGAGCGTCCAGCCATTGGCCGCAGTCACTCAGAGCCAAAGGCAGGGTGTTGACCCGGGGCAGTCCGTCGGGGTCGTTGGCATCGGGGCGCAGCAACAGGCCCATGACTTCTTCACGGACCAGAGCCTGCCACAGCGGAGCGGGGGAGAGGGGATCGTTCATGCGCTGCATTCTTGAATTCAGCTTGGCTTGTTGAAAGATCCAAAATCAGCAAAAACCAAGGGGCCAAGTTGGATCGTCGAAACATCGGAGATTTGGAGCTGGATGCGGTCGGCTTTACGCTGCGGCGGACGCATGAGCGTGGCAGCGCATCGCTGAGCGATCAGTTGCTTCAGCAACTGCGCCAGCGTCTGGCCCAGGCGTCGCCGGGCAGCCGGCTGCCCTCCACCCGTGCCTTGGCCCAAGCCTTGGGGGTGTCGCGCAACACCGTGCTGCGAGCCTACGAGCGCTTGAGCGACGAAGGCCATGTGCAGGGCCAGCGGGGCGGCGGCAGCCGAGTGCGCCTGCCGCCGCCGGCCTCCGCCCAGCACGCGCCGGCCCGGAAGTCGGCGCTGCCCCTGCGCTGGTCCGGTCTCCCGGCGCCGCAGATCCGCCCCTGGCCGGCGCGCGCCTTCCGCACCGGCCTGCCGCCCCTCGACCTCTTTCCCTTCGAGGACTGGGCACGCCTGCAGCGCCAGACTTGGCGGCGCGCTGAGCGCGGTGAGTTGCAACTCGGCTATGCGCACCCGGCCGGCGAGCCTCGACTGCGCGAGCAGATTGCGCTGTGGCTGCGCCACGGGCGCGGCCTGCCCTGCACGCCCGAGCAGGTGGTGGTGACTTCGGGCGCTCAGCAGGGCATGGCCTTGGCCGCCCTGGCCTTGCTCGCCCCGGGGGATCTGGCGTTGTGCGAGTCGCCCGGCTACGCCTCGGCCTGGGCTGCCTTGCAGCTATCGGGCGCCCGGGTCATGGGGCTGCCGGTGGACGCGGCCGGCTTGCGGCCGCAGGCCCTGCAGGCCCTGCGCGGTGGCCGGCTGGTGATGGTGACGCCGGCCCACCAATGGCCCACCGGCGTCACCCTGGGCCTGGAGCGGCGCTTGGACCTGCTGGCCTGGGCCCAGCGCGAACAGGCCTGGGTGCTGGAGGACGACTACGCCGGCGAGTACCGCTTCGAGGGCACGCCGCTGCCGCCCCTGGCTAGCTTGGATCGCGCGGGGCGCTGCATCCACATTGGCAGTTTCTCCAAGCTGCTGCTGCCGGGCTTGCGCTTGGGCTATCTGGTGTTGCCGGCGGACCTGGTGGACGAGTTTGCGCGCCTGCGCCTGGCCCTGGACCGGCACGCGCCGCAGATCGAGCAGGAGGTGCTGGCGGAATTCATCGAGCAGGGTCAACTGGCGCGGCATCTGCGCCGCGCCCGGCGCGCCGCGGCGCAGCGTCGCGAGGCCCTGCAGCAGGCCTGGAAGCGGGCCTTTGGCGATCGGCTGCCGCTGCAGGCGCCGCCTTCGGGTCTGAACGCCTGCGTGCCGCTGACTGCTCCGGCCCAGGAGCAAAGGCTTCTGGCAGCGGCGCGCGCGGCCGGGGTGGAAATGGGTGGCTTGAACGAACTGCTTCGAACTTGCGCCCAACCCGGCGCACGCAGCGGGTTGCTGCTGGGATTTGGTGGTACGCCGCCGGCCGAGATCGAAGGCGCAGTGGCCACCCTGGCAAGGGTTTGGACCGCACTGGCGTAAGGGAAAGGCCGGCCCAGGGCGAAACCTGACGAAACCTAGACTGGGGTCAAAGACCGTGCCGGCGCTTTGACGTGCAATCGCGCGTTTTGCGTTGGTCGCAAGGAGACCCCTGCGTGCAGCCCAGTGATGTCAGCCATCCCGACTACTTCCACAAGGTGGTCGATTGCCAATGGGCCTGTCCGGCCCACACCCCGGTTCCCGAATACATCCGCCTGATCGCCCAGGGCCGCTTCGACGAGGCCTATATGGTGAACTGGGCCAGCAATGTGTTCCCAGGCATCCTGGGGCGCGTCTGCGATCGCCCCTGCGAGCCGGCCTGCCGGCGCGGCCGAGTGGAAGAGGAGAACCTCGCCAAGCCCGAGCCGGTGGCCATCTGCCGCTTGAAGCGCGTGGCCGCGGACCTGAAGGGCGACAGCGTGCGCGCCCTGATGCCTGCGCCCCTGCCCAAGAGCGCGCGCAACGGCAAAAAGGTGGCCTGTGTGGGCGCCGGCCCGGCCAGTCTCACCGTGGCGCGTGACCTCGCCACCCAGGGTTATGCGGTGACGGTGTTCGACGCCGAGGCCAAGGCCGGCGGCTTCATGCGCAGCCAGGTGCCGCGCTTTCGCCTGCCCGAGGAGGTGATCGACGAGGAAGTCGGCCATGTGCAGCATCTGGGCGTGGAGCTGCGCACCGGCCAGCGCATCGATTCCATGAAGACCCTGCTGGCCGAGGATTGGGACGCGGTGTTCGTGGGCTGCGGCGCCCCGCGTGGCCGCGACCTGGATCTGCCCGGCCGCTGGGACGCCAAGGGCCAGGTGCACATTGGCATCGACTGGTTGGCCTCGGTGAGCTTTGGCCATGTGGAGAAGGTCGGCAAGAAGGTGCTGGTACTGGGTGGCGGCAACACGGCCATGGACTGCTGCCGCTCGGCGCGCCGCCTGGGCGCCGAGAGCGTGCAGGTGCTGGTGCGCTCGACCTACGAGGACATGAAGGCTAGCCCCTGGGAAAAGGAAGATGCCGAGCACGAAGGCATCGCCATCCTGCCCTGCCATTCGCCGAAAGCCTTCCTGGTGGAGAACGGCGTGCTGGTGGGCATGCGTTTCGAGGTGGTCCAGTCGGTGTACGAGAACGGCCGGCGCAAGCTGGTGCCCAGCGGCCAGCCCGATGTGGACATGCCTTGCGACGAGGTGCTGATCGCCGTCGGCCAGGAGAACGCCTTCCCTTGGATTGAGCGCGATGCCGGCATCGCCTTTGACGAATGGGGCCTGCCGGTGCTGGATGCGGTGACCCACCAGAGCTCCAACCCGCGCGTGTTCTTCGGCGGCGATGCGGCCTTCGGCCCCAAGAACATCATCACCGCCGTGGCCCATGGGCATGAGGCGGCGGTGTCCATCGACCGCCTGTTGCATGGCGAGGACGTCACGCGCCGCCCGCCGCCGCATGTGAATCTGATGTCCCAGAAGATGGGCATCCACCAGTGGAGCTACGACAACGCCCCGACCCAGGATGCGCGCCACAAGGTGCCCTGGGCGGCGGCCGAAGCGGCGCTCAAGTCCATCAAGGTGGAGGTGGAGCTGGGCTTTGATGTGAAGACGGCGTTCAAGGAGGCGCAGCGCTGTTTGAATTGCGATGTGCAGACGGTGTTCACGGCCAAGACCTGCATCGAATGCGATGCCTGCGCCGACATCTGCCCGACCGACTGCATCAGCTTCACGCCCAATGCCGATTCGGAGGAGGGCCTGCAGTTGCGTGCTCCGCGCCTGCATGCGGACCAGGCGCTGATGGTCAGCGAACCCCTGAAGACCGGCCGTGTGATGGCCAAGGACGAGGATGTGTGCCTGCACTGCGGCCTGTGCGCCGAGCGCTGCCCCACCGGGGCCTGGGATATGCAGAAGTTCTTGTTGGTGACGACCAAGGCGGGGGCGGCTTGTCGGGATGCGACCTTGCGGGTCGGCGGTGCCAATTGAGCCCCTCGTTTTGCTTGAACCAGCCCGCCGGGATTTCGGCCCGGCGGCCGACCTACTTTCTTTGCTTCGCCAAAGAAAGTAGGCAAAGAAAGGCGACCCCGATGCGCAGCCCCTTGGCTTCGCCAAGGGGTCCCCTGCGATGCTCGCGAGCCAGAGCCGGCGCGGAACGCACTGCGCTCGCAAGCTCGCTCCGTTTGAACGGCCGCGCCGAGTCAGTGCTGGAGGCGCGCTGCGCGCGCGCTCTGGCCCGCTGCGCTTCTCGGCAGCGCATAGGGGACCCCGGGAAACGGCGCAGCTCTTGGCAGTCCGGGCTGTTCGGCTGTTGGTTGTTGGGGGTCCCCCTATGCCAAGCCGAGGAGCGCAGAAGAGCAGGCCAGCGCGCGCAGCGCGCCTCGTGCTCTGACTTGGCCCAACTGTTTGAACGAAGCGAACGCAGTGAGCGAAGTGAGTTTTGGGCCGGGCCTGCTCTTCGCGCACCGCAGGGAACCCCTGGCTCAGCCAGGGGCGCAGGCATCGGGGGTCGCCTTTCTCTTTCCCCCTTTCTCTTTGGCGAAGCAAAGAGAAAGGGGTCGGGGTTTGGGGTTGAAGACCCCAAGGGCTCTGAATAAAGCGCACACGCAGTTGAAAGCATTCACACCATGAAGCGCATCGAATCGACGAACGACTTCGTCATCAAATTCGCCAACATCAATGGCTCTGGCTCCGCGTCCGCGAACGAGCTGTTCGCAAGAGCCATCCTGCGCATGGGCGTGCCGGTGGCGCCGCGCAATATCTTCCCCAGCAACATCCAGGGCCTGCCCACCTGGTATGAGCTGCGTGTCACTGAGGCCGGCTGGTTGGGCCGGCGCGGCGGCGTGGACATGATGGTGGCCATGAACCCGCAGACCTGGGCGCAGGACGTCAAGGAGATCGAGCCGGGCGGCTATCTGTTCTACGACAGCACCAAGCCCATCGACTGCGGTCGCAGCGACATCACCGTGATCGGCATGCCGGCCACCGCGATCTGCAACGGCACCTACGAGGACGCGCGTCAGCGCACCCTGTTCAAGAACATCCTGGTGCTGGGCGCACTGGCCGAGCTGATGAGCGTGGAGCTCGCCGCCATCGAGCAGCTCTTTGCCGAGCAGTACAAGGGCAAGGAAAAGCTGCTGGACGGCAATGTGCGCGCCTTGCACGCAGGCGCCAGCTTTGCGCGCGAGCACCTGGGTCAGCATCAGGTGGGGCTGAAGGTGAAGCGCGCCGACCAGGTGGGCAATCGCATCTTTGTCGAGGGCAATGCGGCCAGCGCGCTCGGGATGGTCTATGGCGGCGCCACCGTGTGCGCCTGGTACCCGATCACCCCCAGCAGCTCGGTGGCTGAAGGCTTCCAGAGCTATTGCAAGAAGCTGCGCAGCACCGAAGACGGCGAGGCCAAGTACGCCATCGTGCAGGCCGAGGACGAGATCGCCTCGGTGGGCATGATCCTGGGCGCGGGCTGGAACGGCGCGCGCGCTTTCACCGCCACCTCGGGCCCCGGCGTTAGCCTGATGACCGAGTTCCTCGGCTTTGGCTACTTCGCCGAGGTTCCCTTCACCATCATCAATGTGCAGCGCGGCGGCCCCAGTACTGGCATGCCCACGCGCACCCAGCAGGCCGACCTGCTGGCCTGCGCCTACGCCAGCCATGGCGACACCAAGCATGTGATGCTCTTCCCCGAAGACCCGCACGAGTGCTTCGAGTTCAGCGCCACCGCGCTCGATCTGGCCGACCGCCTGCAGACCCCGGTGTTCGTGATGAGCGACCTGGACATCGGCATGAACCAGCGCCTGTGCGAACCCTTCCACTGGGACGACGCAAGGCGCTACGACCGTGGCAAGGTGCTTTCGGCCGCCGACCTGGAGGCTGGCAAGGAGTTCGCGCGCTACAAGGATCTGGACGGCGATTCCATCCCTTACCGCACCCTGCCAGGCACGCATCCCAAGCTGGGCAGCTACTTCACACGCGGCAGCACGCACAACGCACAGGCGGTCTACAGCGAGGCCGGCAGCGACTACATGTACATCTCGGATCGGCTGCAACGCAAGTTCCAGACCGCCGCCAAGATCGCCCCGCAACCGGCGGTGCGCGCCGCTGAAAAGCCCACGCGGCTGGGTGTCATCTATTACGGCAGCACCGCACCCTCGATGGACGAAGCCCTGGCCAGCCTGGCGGCCGACGACATCCACCTGGATGCGCTGCGCATGCGCGCCTTCCCCTTCCCGCAGTCGGTGAAGGATTTCATCCTGGCGCATGACGCCGTCTTCGTGGTGGAACAGAACCGCGACGGCCAGCTGCGCACCCTGCTCGTCAACGAGCTGGAGATCGACCCGGCGCGCCTGCGCAAGGTGCTGCACTTTGACGGCACGCCGATCACCGCGCGCTTCATCGCCGCAGCCATCACCAAACAAGTTCACGAACTGGCCGTCAGCCCCAAAGAGGTGAAGGCATGACCTACATCGCCAAACCCGCTCTGCATCACCCTACGCTGACCAAGAACAAGGTCGGCTACACCCGGCGCGACTACGAGGGCCGCATCTCCACCCTGTGCGCCGGCTGCGGCCACGACAGCATCAGCGCCGCCATCATCCAGGCCTGCTGGGAGCTGGACATTGCCCCGCATCGCGTGGCCAAGATGAGCGGCATCGGCTGCTCCAGCAAGACGCCGGACTACTTCCTCTCCGCCAGCCACGGCCTGAACAGCGTGCATGGGCGCATGCCTTCCTGCCTGACCGGCGCCTCGCTGGCGAATCGCGAGCTGCTCTACCTGGGCGTGAGCGGTGACGGCGATTCGGCTTCCATCGGTCTGGGCCAGTTCGCGCATGCGATGCGCCGCGGCGTGCCCATGGTCTACATCGTCGAGAACAACGGCGTCTACGGCCTGACCAAGGGCCAGTTCTCGCCCACGGCCGACAAGGGTAGCCAGAGCAAGAAAGGGGCGATGAACATCGACTCTGCCGTCGATCTGGTCTCCCTGGCCCTGCAACTGGGCGCCAGCTATGTGGCGCGCGGCTTCAGCGGCGACAAGGCCCAGCTGGTGCCGCTGATCAAGGGGGCAATGCGGCACGGCGGCGCGGCCTTCATCGATGTGATCAGCCCCTGTGTGGCCTTTAACAACCATGCCGGCAGCACACGCTCCTACGACCATGTGCGCGAGCACAACCAGGCCCTGAATCGCATCGACTTCATCGACCTGGCCCCCGAGGCCAAGGCCGAGCCGGGCGCGGGAGAGCTGCTCAGCCTGCCGCAGGCCGATGGCTCGCTGCTGCATCTGCGCAAGCTGCACGCCGCCCACGATCCCACCAGCCGGCTGGCGGCCATGACGACCATCCAGACCCTGCAGCAGCAGGGCGAGCTGCCCACAGGCTTGCTCTATGTGGACGCGCAGGCGCGCAATCTGCACCAGCAGTTGAAGATGGTGCCGGGGGCGCTGAACGCGCTGGACGAAGCGGCGCTCTGCCCCGGGGGCGCGCAGCTCGAACGCATCAACGCCGCGCTGCGCTAAGCGAAGCCGCCATGCGCGCCCTGCTCGTTCTGCTGCTGGCCCTGGTCTGCAGCGGCGCGCAGGCCGAGCGCCCGGCCTTGGCGGAGCCGCGCTTTGAACTGGTGAGCGACGGCGGCGTCATCACCGACGGGGTGGTCTCGGCCCTGGCGGTGGATGCCAAGGGCTTTCTGTGGATCGGCACCGCTGTGGGGCTGGTGCGCTTTGATGGCTATGAATTTCTGCCCTTGGCCCTGCCAGGGGCGCAGAGCCCCGCCACCGGAACCACCTTTGTGCGCAGCCTGCTGGCCGCGCGCGATGGCCGGTTGTGGATCGGCACCGACAGCGACGGCCTGGTCGTGCACGACCCCGCCACGGCGCAGTGGCAGTTCTTCCGCCCGGACCGGGGTTTTGTGCGGGGCACCGTGCGCGCCCTGGCCGAAGACAGGCAAGGCCGCATCTGGGCTGCCACGGTCGGGGGGGGCCTGCAAATGATCGAACCGGCCAACGGACGCATCACCCGTTGGGGAGTCGAGCAGGGCCTGCCCGACGACCGCGTGCAGTCGTTGTGGGTGGATCGGCAGGGCACGGTCTGGGCGGGCACCTGGTCGGGACTGGCGCGGCTGCGCCCGGGGCAGCCCCGATTTGAAATGGCGCCTCCGCCCATTGCGTTTGCAGGCCGGCTCGTCAGCGCCCTGTACCAGGACAGCAATGCGCGTCTGTGGGTGGGCACCCAAGGGGGGGATCTGGTGCGCGTGGATGCGCAGCTGCAGGGTCTGCAGGTGCTGGATTCGGCGGGTTCGGGCGCCGGGAGCATCAATGTGCTGGTGGACGTGGCTGGCGATGAAACCTGGGTGGGGCGCGCCAACGGGGTCGAGATCCGCCGTCGCAGCGACGGTTCCCTCCTGCGTCTGCTGCGGCAGAGCGTGAGCCGCCCCTGGGGTTTGGCGGGCTCGGACGTGCGCGCGATGGCGGTGGACGGCAGCGGAGTGCTGTGGGTCGGCAGTTACGGCGGTGGCCTGCAGCGCCATACCGAAGAGGGTTCCGCGGTCTGGGTGCGGCGGCCCGAAGCGCGCGAGGACTCGGTGCTGGGCGTGATCGACGCTCGCAGCCTGGTGGTGACGCCGGCCGGCGAGGTCTGGGTGGGTACCAATGACCGGGGCCTGGCCGTGCTGGATCTGAATCTGCAGCTGCGGGCCGAGATCCGGCCAGCGGCCCAGGGCTATCGCGGGGGGCGAGTAGGGGGATTGGCACTGGACGGTGCGGGTCGCATATGGGCCGGCAGCGATGAAGGGGTGGCCCTGTTCGAGGCCAGCAGCCGTCGCTGGTTGCGGCAGTACTCGCTGGGGCGCGGTCGGGTGCGCATCTTGCTGGCCAGCCGCGATGGGGCGGTCTTGGCCGGCACCCAGGATGGCCTGTACCGCTGGCAACCCGGGCAGGCCGAGTTTGAACGCCTGGGCCTGCCGGGCAACCAGCCCCTCAAGGGGGATGTCAATGCGCTCGCTCAAGGCGCGGATGGCGCTGTTTGGGTGGGCGGGGAATTGGGCCTCTACCGCCTGGAGCCAGGGGCGCAGAGTTTGCTGTCGATCGAGTCCTCGGCGGGTGAGGGCCTGCTCGATCAGACCGTGCTAGGTCTCTTGGTGGATGAGCGCCAGCAACTGTGGGTGGACACCTCGGCCGGCCTGCACCGCATGTTGGCGTGGCAGGGCGGGCAGGCGCGCTTTGAGGCTCTCAGCCCTCGCATCGGTCAGGCCGGCAAGTCCTTTGGCGCGAATTTGGAGCAGGACGCGGCCGGACGCATCTGGACCCATCGGGGGGCCTACGACCCGCAGAGTCAACAGTTCGAAGGACTCAGCAGCGCCGATGGCGTGGACATCGGGACCGGCTGGTTCCGCTCCCACGCGCGGCTGCCGGATGGCCGCTTGCTGTTCGGCGGCAGCCGGGGGCTTTTGGTGGTGGACCCGGCGCGCTTCAAGCCTTGGCGTTACGAGCCGGCCATCGAGGCCAGCGAGCTGCGCATCGATGGGGTGAGCGTGCCGCTCTCGCGCCTGCAGCCCGCACTGCAGCTGGGACCGGAGGAACGCAGCTTCACGCTGGAGTACACCGCCATGGACTTCAGCATGCCGGTGCGCAATCGCTATCGCCATCGGCTGGAAGGGCACCAGAGCGAATGGATCGAGGGCGATGCCAACGAGCGCTCGGTCAGCTATGGCGGGCTGGCCCCGGGGCGCTACACCTTGCGCGTGCAAGGCAGCAATCGCAACGGCGTGTGGAGCCGCAAGGAGCTGGCGGTGGCGATCGAGGTGTCGCCGCAATGGTGGCAGACCTGGTGGGCGCGCGGCCTGACCCTGGTCGGCCTGCTGGGCCTGATCGGCTTTGCGGTGCAGATCCGCACCCGTCTGTTGCGCCTGCGCCAGGCGGCGCTGGAACAACGTGTGCTGGAGCGCACGGAGGCCCTGGCCTCCGCCACCGCCGCTTTGGAAGAAAAGAGCCGGGCCCTGGAGGACAGCGCCCTGACCGACCCGCTCACCGGCCTGCGCAACCGACGCTTTGTGATCGAGCGCCTGGACGACGATTTGCGCCTGGTGCAGCGGCAGTTGGAGGAGGCGCAACGCCGGGGCCTGGCGCCGCCGGTCGACACCGACCTGTGCCTGTTCATGATCGACATCGACCACTTCAAGCAGGTCAACGACCAGCACGGGCACGCGGCGGGCGATGCGGTGCTGGTGCAGATGCGCGAGCGGCTGCAGCGGGTGTTCCGCGAATCCGACTACCTGGTGCGCTGGGGCGGCGAGGAGTTCCTGGTGGTGGCCCGCGGCAGCAACCGCGCGGGAGCCGCCGAACTGGCCGAGCGTGTGCGTCGCCATGTGGCCGAACAACCTTTTGACTTGGGCCAAGGCCGCACGCTGGGTCGGACCTGCTCGATCGGCTTTGCCTGCTTCCCGCTGCAGCAGTCGCAGCCGCGTGCCACTGGCTGGGCCATCGTGCTCGACCTGGCCGATGCCGCGCTCTATCGCGCCAAGCGATCGGGGCGCAATCGCTGGGTCGGGGTGCTGCAGGCGCACGGCTTGGACGAAGCCGGCTTGCGCGCCAGTCTGGATGCGCTGGCCAATGCCGATGCCGCGGCCCCGGCCGGGTTGGAGCTGATCAGCAGCTAGGGAGGGTCTGCAAACCCCCCATCGCCCGAAAAGTCTTTGGCCCGCCAGGGTTTGCGAGATAACCGGCCGTCTCGGTCGTTGGCGCGCTCGGCTGTTGGACTGCGAGTCCGACCTTCGCACGCCGCCGGCGCGCAAAAGCGCCGGCGCTCGGGTAGGCACAAACAGTCCGCTGGACTGTTTGTGTCCGACCTCGCTCTACGATCCGGCCGGTTCTCTCGCAAACGCGGGCTGCACGGGGTCTTGCAGACCCTCCCCAGCGAAAGTGGCCGCGCCGGGTACCAGCACCGAGCCGCGTTGCGCCCGCTTGGCCAGCAACAGCAATTGATCGGCGCCACGCAGCAACGCGCTGGGTGAGGGCGCGGTCAGCGTGGAGTCGGTGACACCGGCTGAAAAGCTCAGGCCGACCAACTGCCCACCATCGTCCAGCGCAAACACCTGCTGCTTCCAGGCTGCCAGCAGCTGCTGCACCTTGAGCTGCGCATCGGCTGCCGAGGTGCCTGGCATGAGCAGGCAGAACTCCTCGCCGCCGTAACGGAAGGCCTGGTCGCTGCGGCGCAGATGCGCGCGCAGCAACTGGCCCAGGCCGGCCAGGATCTGGTCGCCCACCGGATGACCGTGCTCGTCGTTGACGCGTTTGAAGTGATCCAAATCGATCACCACCACCGCCAGCGGGCTGCCCTCGCGCAGTGCCATGGCCAGCAGGGCGGGCAGGCTGTCGTTGAGCTGGCGCCGATTGGCCAGGCCCGTCAGCACGTCCTGGGTGGCTTGTGCGCGCAGTTGGGCCTGCAGGGCCTCCACCTCGGCCATCTTGCGCGACAAGCGCTCATTGGCCTCGGCCAACAAGGTGCGTGCGCGTTCGGCGGCCAGTCGCTTGCTCTCCTGGTCCTCCAGACGCTGCTGCAGCGCCAACAGCTCGGTCTGCAACATGGCAGCCTGGTAGCGGGCGGCGGAGGCCAAGCGGGCCCGCTCTGCCTGCAGGCCTTGGGCCCAGTGCAGGGCGCGCAGGGCGGCCGGCGCATCGCCCAGGGCTTCCTGCAGTTCGGCCTCCAGCGCGGCATGGTTGCAGCGCATGCGCAGGCTGGGGCGCTCGTCCCCCTCGGCATCCAACTGGCCCGCGACCGCCCCCAGTTCTCGCAGGCCATGCGCCGGGTCGCCCGCGAGCTTGGCCGCCAGGGCGCGCCCCAGCGCCAGCTCTACGCGGTCATCGGGCAGTTGCTGGGCCGGATCCACACGCGCCATCAGGGCCTGGGCCAATGCGCTGTTGCCCGCGCGCAAGGCCCCCAGGGCCAGGGCCTCGAAGTGCATGGGCACCAGACCGCGACCGCTGGGGTCGTTGGCGGCGGCGCCAATGGCCTGAATGTCGGGCAGGGCCTCGCTGGCGCGACCCAGTTCGGTGAGTGCGATCACCCGGTTCACGAGCAGTACGGTGTGCATGCGGCCATGGGCCACGCCGACCATGCGCTCCAGCCCGCGTTCGACCTGGCGCAGGGCCTCATGGAAATCGCCCAGCTCGATCAACTCGTGCGAGAGATTGCAGTGCAAGGCGGTGTCAAAGCCCTGGCCGCGCTTGGGACCGGCGTCGCGCAGGGCCTGGTACATATAAGCGAAGGCCTGCTCACTCTGACCCTGGGCCGAGTAGCAGCCTGCAATGGCATTGAGCAGCACGCCACGCTGCTCGTTGCGCAGCAATTGCAGGCCTTCGTCGCGCAGCGGCATCAGCAGGGCCTGCGCCTGCTGGACCCGCCCCTGACGCCAGAGCGCGCGCGCGCAACCCGCCAATGCCAGCACCTCGCCGGCACGCTCTTGCTGGGCCGCAAAGGCCTGGGCCGCCTGCCCAAGCACCTGCTCGGCCTGGGCCGGCGCGGCGAAGTACAGGCGGTGAAATCCTTGGGCCAGCAGGGCCCAGGCCTGAGCGGGTGCATCCTGGTCGGCCCGCGCACGCAGCAGCGCGCGCTCGCTCAGGTTCAACGACAGACCGGCATCGGCATGCAATTGGCGCCAGGCACGTCGGGCCAGCGCGAGGGCGGGGGTGGACTTCAACATGGGGCGCGAGGCTATCCGAGCTGCGGCCGGATGAACATCGCCCCAAAAGGGGGGGTCAGCCGCCGTCGTTAACCACAGTGGCTGCCGCAGCCCTTGGGGGCGTTCGCGCCTGCCGGAACCGGCTCGCCCTGCGCCGGGTCAAATCCCAGCTGTTGCATGGTGAACACCAGGGCCGCGTCCATCATCTCGGCGTGTTGCGGGAACCACTCGGCCAGCGCCGGCACCAGGCGCTGCAGGGGCTCGAACTCGCCCTTGTCCACGGCCGCTTTGCGCACCTCGCGGGCCAGCTCCAGCACCATGTCGTGCTGGCGGCTGTGGCAGTTCTGCGGCTCGAACTTGCAGGCGGCCATCCAGCCCTCCTCCATCGCGAAGTGCTGCTCGGTATGGGCCAGCAGCGCGTCGAAGGCGGGCAGGGCGGCCAGGCCCTGATCGGCCACGGCGGCCAGGGCGTTCAGCAGTTCGACGAACTCCTGGTGGGTGCGGTCGATCTCGGGCTGTTGCAGGGCGAGGGCATCGCTCCAAGCGAGGGTGACATTCAGGGCGGTACTCATGGTGGCATTGTCCCAGGCCGCTCCGGGGCGGCCTGAACCCAGGTCAAGCTCAGGCGTAGCGCGTGTGCCGCCCTTCGCGGGCGAAACCGTAGAGCGCCAGCCCGCAGGCCTGGGCTGCCCGCAGGGCGAGCGCCGTGGGCGCCGAGATCGCCACCAAGGCCGGCAGCCCGACGCGCGCCGCTTTGTGCACCAGTTCAAAGCTGGCGCGGCTGCTCATCAGCACAAAGCCCTGGGCCGGGTCCTGATGCGTGCGCGCCAGCAGCCCGATCAGCTTGTCCAGCGCACAGTGCCGGCTCACGTCTTCGGTCGCCAACAGGATCTCGCCCGCCGCGCTGCACCAGGCGGCAGCATGGGCACCACCGGTGGCGGCGTTCAGCGGCTGGTGGGCGGGCAGGGCCTGCAGCGCGCGCGCAATCGCACCGTCCTCCAGGGCCAGGGTTGTTAGCGCTCGTTCCGGCAGGGCCAACAAGGTCTGCTGGTCCTCAATGCCGCACAAGCCGCAGCCACCCGGTGCAGCCCCAAAGCGCCGCCGCGCCCGCAGCGGCGCCATGCGTGCCTCGGGCAAGCTGATCAGCACCGACAGCCCCGCGCCCGTGGGCAGGGCATGCAACTCCTGAATCTCGTCGGCGCGCTCGATCAGGCCCTCGCTCAAGGTAAAGCCCAAGGCCAGCTCTTCCCCCTGCAGCGGCGTGGCCATCAGGGTCAGCGCCACCTCGTCGTTGAAGACCAGGGTGACGGGGGTCTCTTCAATCAGGGCGTCGGAACCGCCGGGGCTATGGCCAAGGGCGAAGGCTTCGGGGCTGGGGCGGGCCCAATCGATGTCGGCTGGATTCAAGACCGATCGCGCCGCAGCCAGCGCCAGGCTCTGACCCACAGGTTCGCCTCCCAGGCCATGATCTTGGCGGCCCAGGCGGGCATGCCTTCCTGCTCCAGTTGCTGCCGGGCCGCCTCGGGGGTCTTGCGGCCCTGGAGGACCGCGCGATAGACCATCACGCCCAATTTGATCTCCAGCAGCAGCAGGGCGGCCAGGCCCAGGTTGCGCAGCCAGGCCACCTCGCGCAGCAAATATTGATGCTCGGCCGGCACCAGCTTGCCCGTGGCCCAGTGGGCGAGACAAGAGAGGCCGGCGGCCTTGATCCGGGCGACCTTGCCCTGGGTGCGGTAGCACCAGGCATAGAGCAGCGGCAGCACCAGCGCGAAGTCGATCAGCAGTGCGGCTTCCAGCCATTGCGGCTCGCCCCAGCCGCCGAAGAACACCGAGGCCAGATCGCCCAGCACGATGGCAGCGGCCAAGGGCAGGAACCAGTGGCGCTTCAGCCAGGGGCGGGTGTCGGGTGGAAGGGTGATCGTCACAGGGGGCTCCATCAAACGACTGGATGCAGGCGCACCGGCAGGGCCTTGGCTGCCGGGGTGCGTGCGCCCTTGGCCACCAGGCCGGTGGGAACCAGGGGCGTGGCCTCGGGGAAGTAGGCGGCGGCGCAGCCCGGGGCCATTTCCAGCTTCCGCACTTCAAACCCGCGCAGCCAGCGGGTTTGGCCGTCGTCGATGGCCAGGCCCTCGACGTCCACCTTCTGCCCCTCGTGCAGGCCCAGGCGGGTGATCTCGGCAGGGCTCAAAAACACCACCTCGCGCGTGCCAAAGACATTGCGGTAGCGGTCGTCCTGGCCATAGACCGTGGTGTTGAACTGGTCGTGGCTGCGCACCGTCATCAGGCTGAGCACGCGGGCGTGCTCGCTCGCGGGTAAGCCAGCCTTGGCGCGCGCCAGCACACCCTCAGTGGGCAGGGCATGGGGCATCAGCTTCGCGCGGCCGCCGGCATTGCGCCACTCGCGCCGCGCGGCCGCATTGGGAAGCCAGAAGCCACCCGGTTGCTGCAGCTTGGCATTGAAGTTCTCGAAGCCTTCGAACACGCCCTGCTGGCAGCGCTCGATCAGCGCGCGGATGCGGTCATAGTCTTGGATCAGATGCAGCCAGGGCACCGAGCCATCGTGCAGCAGCGCATGGCCGAGCTGGGCCACGATGGCCGGCTCGCTGCGCATCTCGTTCGACAGTGGGGTCTGCATGCCCTTGGAGGCATGCACCATGCTCATCGAGTCCTCGACGCTGACGCGTTGCTCGTGACCGTCTTGCCGGTCGATGTCGGTGCGCGCCAGGCAGGGCAGCAGCAAGCCCGTGCGCCCGGGGTGCAGATGGGTGCGGTTGGGCTTGGTGGCGATGTGCAGGGTGAAGGGCGTGCGGCTGAGCGCGGCCAGCACGGCCGGGGCGTCGGCGCCGGCCACCGCGAAATTGCCGCCCAGGCTCAGGAGACCCTGCAGGCTGCCATCCAGCAGGCCCTGGGCCGTGCCCAGGGCGTCGAGGCCGCGCTCGCGCGTGAGACGCAGTCCCGGCAGGGTGGCCTCCTGGTTGGCAATCCAGCGCTCCGGCACGGCAAAGGTGCAGCCCATGGTGCGGTCGCCCTGCACATTGCTGTGGCCGCGCACCGGCACCACGCCGGTGCCCGGCTTGCCGATCATGCCGCGCAGCAGCTGCAGGTTCACCAGGGTCTGGATGGTGGCCACCGCGTCTTCGTGGTGTGTGAGGCCCATGCACCAGGTGATGAGGGTCGCGCGCGAGCGCGCCAGCTCGTCGGCCAGCTGGTGGAGGGCCTCGCGGCTCAGGCCCGAGTCCGCTTCGATGCGTTGCCAGTCTTCGCCGCGCAGGTCGGCCAGCAGGGCTTCGAAGCCTTCGCAGTGCTCGCGGATGAAGGCGAGGTCAAAGATCGACTGACCTTGGGCTTCGAGCTCCACCCAGCGTTTGGCCACGCCCTTGAGCGCGGCCAGGTCGCCGCCGACCTTGACGGTGTAGACCGTCTTGGCCACGCGGTGCCCGGTGTTGGTGAGCATCTCGCCCACATCCTTGGGGTCGGCAAAGTTGACGAATCCGCGCTCCACCAGCGGGTTCATGGCGAGCACGGTGGCACCGCGTTTGCTCGCGGCGTGCAGGGTGCCCATCAGGCGCGGGTGGTTGGTGGCGGGGTTCTGGCCAACCACCAGGATGCAGTCGGCCAGTTCGAAGTCGCTGAGCTGGGCCGTGCCCTTGCCCACACCGATCTGCTCTTTGAGCGCCAGGCCCGAGGGTTCGTGGCAGAGGTTGCTGGAGTCGGGCAGATTGGCCGAGCCGTAGGCGCGTGCCAGCAACTGCCACAGAAAGGCGGCCTCGTTGCTGGCGCGGCCCGAGGTGTAGAAACTCACGCGGGTGGGTTCCAGCGCGCGCAGCTCGGTGGCGGCCAGCTGCAGGGCATCCACCCAGGCAATGGGCTCGTAGCGGTCGGTCTGGGCGTTGTAGCGCAGCGGCTCGGTCAGCCGCCCGACGGCCTCGATGTCGCGCTCGCGCCATTGGCGCAGCTCGGTCAGCGTGTGCTGGGCAAAGAAGGCGGCGTCGGCTTTTCGAGGCGTCATCTCCCAGGCAATCGCCTTCTGGCCCTGCTCGCAAGAGTCGGGGCCGAAGCTGCCGGGGCGGTCCGGGAAGGCGCAGCCCGGGCAGTCGAAGCCTTCGGGCTTGTTGGCCTTCAAAAAGCTACGCACCACCTTGAGCGGGATGCCTTGCTCGGAAAAGGCATCAAAGGCCGCCTTGACGGCGCCCCGGCCACCGGCCGGTTGATTGGTTTCAGCCATATAACTTGGCGACGCCTGGTAGGCAGACCGCACACATCTTCAAGGGGCCGCCGTGGAACCGGCTTTGCCGGGCCACTGGCGGCGCCCCCTGGGGGGAGGCGCCGAAGGCGCATCGGGGGGGATCACGTTGGCAGGAAGCCTTCGACCGACAGGTAGCGCTCGCCGGTGTCGTAGTTGAAGCCCAGCACACGCGCGCCAGGCTTGAGCTTGGGCAGCTGCTGCTCAATGGCGCGCAAGGTGGCGCCGCTGCTGATGCCCACCAGCATGCCTTCCTCGCGGGCGCAGCGGCGCGCCATCTCGCGTGCGGCCTCGGCGTCGACCTGGATCACGCCATCCAGTAGATCCACATCCAGGTTCAGCGGGATGAAGCCGGCGCCGATGCCCTGGATGGGGTGGGGAGAAGGCTGGCCGCCGCTGATGACCGGGCTGGCGGCCGGTTCCACCGCAAACACCTGCAGCTGGGGCCAGCGCTGCTTCAAAACCCGCGCGCAGCCGGTGATGTGGCCGCCCGTGCCCACCCCGGTGATGAGGGCGTCCAGGCCCTCGGGGAAGTCGCGCGCGATCTCCTCGGCCGTGGTGCGCACATGCACATCGATATTGGCCGGGTTCTCGAACTGCTGCGGCATCCAGGCGCCGGGAATGGTTTCCAGCAGCTCCTGGGCCTTGGCAATGGCGCCCTTCATGCCCTTCTCGCGCGGGGTCAGCTCGAAGCTGGCGCCATAGGCCAGCATCAGGCGGCGGCGCTCGATGCTCATGCTGTCGGGCATCACCAGGATCAGCTTGTAGCCCTTGACGGCGGCCACCATGGCCAGGCCCACGCCGGTGTTGCCCGAGGTGGGCTCGACGATGGTGCTGCCGGGCTTGAGCAGGCCGCTGCGTTCGGCGTCCTCGACCATGGAGAGCGCGATGCGGTCCTTGATCGAACCGCCTGGATTGGCCCGCTCGGCCTTGATCCAGACCTCTGCGCCTGCCCCAAACAGGCGGTTGATGCGCACATGCGGGGTGTTGCCAATGGTGTCGAGGATGGACTGCGCTTTCATAGGGACTCCGGAGGTCTCGGCCAACAAGGCTGCCAATGTAGCGAGCTTGACCGGATTGGGCAGGGTTCCTGGCACGAAACCTGCGCATCCTGGGGGCATGAACCCTCCGGCCCCTCCCTTTTTGCGCGTCCTGCTGGTGGACGATGGCGCGCACCGTGTGCGCTTGATTGCCGAGACCCTGGTGCGCCAGGGCCATGAGGTGCTGGCCGTGCTGGACGAGGCCACGCGCATCCATGAGGTGGTGCAGCGCCAGCGGCCCGATCTGGTGATCGTGGATGCCGAAGCCCCGGGGCGCGACACCCTGGAGCACCTGGCCACCCTGCACGAGGAAATGCCGCGCCCGGTGCTGATGTTTGCCGAGTGCGGTGCCGCGCCCACGGTGCGGGCCGCGCTGCGTGCGGGCGTCAGCGCTTATGTGGTGGCGGGTCTGCAGCCCGAGCGCCTGGAAGCCGTGATGCAGGTGGCCTGTGCACGCTTCGAGCAGGAGCGCGCGCTGCGCGATGAACTGGCCGGGGTGCAACTGGAACTGGCAGGGCGCAAGCAGATCGAACGCGCCAAGGGCTTGCTGATGCAGGAGCAGGGCCTGAGTGAGGACGCCGCTTACCGTCGCCTGCGCCGTCTGGCCATGGACCGGAGCGAGACCCTGGCCGCGGTGGCCCAGCGTTTGATCGAAGCGGCGCAGCTGCTGCGCTCTTAGTGCTCCTGTTCCGGGCAGGCCGCCCCAGTTTGAGGCGGCACTTGCACCAGGCTGGCGCGAGGCCGGTGCGAATGGCCGGTGTTCTCCTTGGCACAGGGCTTGCGTACAGCAGGGCATCCCCCGCAAGGGCGTGGGGGAACTGGGCAAGGGCGTCCAGCCGCTGACGATGCACAAGGGCTCCGCCCACCGGGGTCGCGTCGTTCAGGGGCTGTGGCGCCCTTTTTTTGTTCCGACGGAGACCCCCATGCACGAAATCCCTCCCCTGTTCGATACCGAGCGTCACCCCAAGCGGCGTGTGCTGCTGGGTGCCGGCGCCCTGGCCGCCGCCGCTCAGGTGCTGCCCCAGGCCTGGGCCCAGGGCAGCGACCGCCCTGAGAAAGAGGAGGTGCGGGTGGGCTTCATCCCGCTGACCGACTGTGCCTCGGTGGTGATGGCCTCGGTGCTGGGCTTTGACCGCAAGTACGGCATCAAGTTCGTGCTCAGCAAGGAAGCCAGTTGGGCCGGTGTGCGTGACAAGCTGGTGCATGGGGACCTGGACCTGGCCCATGTGCTCTATGGCCTGCTCTACGGCGTGCACCTGGGCGTGGGCGGTCCCAAAAAGGACATGGCCCTGCTGATGACCCTGAACCGCAATGGCCAGGCCATCACCCTGTCCAAGCGCCTGGCCGAGGCGGGCGCGGTGGACGGCGCCTCGCTGGCGCGGGTGATGGGGAGTCAGAAACGCAGCCCAGACCAGGGGTACACCTTTGCGCAAACCTTCCCGACCGGCACGCACGCCATGTGGCTGTACTACTGGTTGGCGGCCCATGGCATCCACCCGCTGCGCGATGCAAAGGTCATCACCGTGCCACCACCGCAGATGGTGGCGAATATGCGGGTCGGCAATATGGACGGCTTTTGCGTCGGTGAGCCCTGGAATCACCGCGCCATCCTGGACGGCATCGGCGTGACGGCGGCCACCTCGCAGGAGATCTGGCCCGACCACCCTGAGAAGGTGCTGGGCGCCACGGCCGAGTTCGTGCAGCGCCACCCCAATACCGCGCGTGCGGCCATCATGGCCGTGTTGGAGGCCGGGCGCTGGATCGATGCCAGCCTGAAGAACAAGTTGCAGATGGCCGAGACCATCGCCGAGAAGAGCTATGTCAACACCAGCGTGGAGGCGATCAACCAGCGCATCCTGGGTCGCTACCAGAATGGACTGGGCAAGACCTGGGACGACCCACGGCCGATGCGCTTCTTTGATGACGGGGCGGTCAACTACCCGTACTTGAGCGACGGCATGTGGTTCCTGACCCAGCACAAGCGCTGGGGCTTGCTGAAGAGCCACCCGGACTACCTGGGCGTGGCGCGCGCCATCAACCAGACCGCGCTCTACGCCCAGGCGGCTGCGCAGCTCAAGATCAGCCTGCCCAAGAGCGAGCTGCGCACCAGCACCCTCATTGACGGTGGGGTCTGGGATGGCAAGGACCCCGCCAAGTACGCCGATGCCTTCCGCATCAAGGCCTGAGGAGGGCGCGATGTTGGCCACCCCACTCACCGTGCCGCCGTCCGAGGCGGCCGCAGCGTCCCCACCCCCCGTCGTCGCCGCGGCCCGGCCGCTTGCGCCCTCGGCGGCCCCGCGCCCACGCCGGTCTCTGCGCCCTTGGCTCTTGCCGGTCCTGGCGCCCACCATCGGCATGGCCTTGTTGGTGGGTCTGTGGACCCTGCTGACGCAAAAGGGCGGCGCCTTTCCCACCCCGGCCGCCACCTGGGGCGCGGCGCTGCAACTGTTCGCTGACCCCTTCTATGTCAAGGGCCCCAACGACCAGGGCATCGGCTGGAACATCCTGGCCAGCCTGCAGCGTGTGGGAATCGGCTTTGGGCTGGCGGCCCTGGTGGGCATTCCGCTGGGCTTTGCGCTCGGGCGTTTTGCCTTTTTGGCGCAGATGCTGGGGCCGCTGATCAGCCTGCTGCGGCCGGTCAGCCCGCTGGCCTGGCTGCCCATCGGCCTGCTGGCCTTCAAGAGCGCGGACCCGGCGGCGATCTGGACGATCTTCATCTGTTCCATCTGGCCCATGATCCTCAACACCGCCCAGGGTGTGCAGCGCGTGCCGCAGGACTATCTGAATGTGGCGCGGGTGCTGAATCTGTCCGAGTGGAAGCTCATCACGCGCATCCTCTTTCCGGCGGTGCTGCCCTATTTGCTGACCGGTGTGCGCCTCTCGGTGGGTACGGCCTGGCTGGTGATCGTGGCGGCCGAGATGCTGACCGGCGGCGCCGGCATCGGCTTCTGGCTGTGGGATGAGTGGAACAACCTGAACGTCGCCCACATCCTGATTGCCATCTTCGTGATCGGCCTGGTCGGCCTGCTGCTGGAGCAGCTGTTGATGGCCGTGGGCCGGAGGTTTTCCCATGATTGAGATCCAAGGCGCTGACATGGTGTTCGACACCGCGCGCGGGCGCTTTCATGCGCTGAGCCCAATTCATCTGCGCATCGCCGCCGGGGAGTTTGTGTCCTTGATCGGGCACAGCGGGTGCGGCAAGAGCACGCTCTTGAACCTGATCGCGGGCCTGCTCAAGCCGAGCTCGGGGGTGTTGATCTGTGACGGCCGCGAGATCGCGCGGCCCGGGCCCGAACGCGCGGTGGTGTTCCAGAACCGCTCGCTGCTGCCTTGGCTGTCCTGCGCCGACAACGTGATGCTGGCGGTGGAGCAGGTGTTCGGGGCGCGCGAGAGCCGTGCCCGCCTGCGCGAACGGGTGCAGGCCGCGCTGGACCTGGTGGGCATGGCGGCCGCGGCCGCCAAGCGGCCGGCCGAGATCAGCGGCGGCATGAAGCAGCGTGTGGGCATTGCGCGCGCTTTGGCCATGGAGCCCAAGGTGTTGCTGATGGACGAGCCTTTTGGCGCGTTGGACGCCCTGACCCGCGCGAAGCTGCAGGACGAGCTGCTGGCCATCGTGGCGCGCACCCGGTCCACCGTGGTGATGGTGACCCACGACGTGGACGAGGCGGTGCTGCTGAGTGACCGCATCGTGATGCTGAGCAATGGCCCGGCCGCCACCATCGGGCAGGTGCTGGCGGTGGACCTGCCACGCCCGCGCAATCGCGTGGCCTTGGCCGAGGAGCCCGCCTATATGCAGGCGCGCAAGGCGGTGATCGACTTCCTCTACACCCGCCAGAACCATCCCCTGGAGGCCCAGGCATGACGGCAAGACAAAAACTGGTGCTGGTGGGCAATGGCATGGCCGGCGTGCGCACGCTCGAGGAGTTGTTGAAGATCGCGCCCGATCTCTACGACATCACGGTGTTCGGGGCCGAGCCGCACCCGAACTACAACCGCATCCTCCTGAGCCCGGTGCTGGCCGGCGAGCAGACGCTGGACGAAATCGTGCTGAACCCGCTGAGCTGGTATGCCGAGCACGGCATTACCCTGCACCTGGGCAAGCCGGTGACGCAGATTGATCGCTTGCGCCGGCGCGTGATCGCGGCCGATGGAGCGGCCGCCGACTACGACCGCCTGCTGCTGGCCACCGGCTCGCTGCCCTTCATCCCGCCCATTCCTGGCAAGGGCCTGGACGGGGTGCTGGCCTACCGGGACATTGCCGACACCCAGGCCATGATCGAGGCCAGTGCGAAGTACCGCCACGCCGTGGTGATTGGCGGCGGCCTGCTGGGTCTGGAGGCTGCCAACGGACTGATGCTGCGCGGGATGCAGGTCACCGTGGTGCATCTGGGGGAGTGGCTGATGGAGCGCCAGCTCGATCGGATGGCAGCGGACCTGCTGCAGCGATCCCTGGAGGCACGCGGCCTGCGTTTCCGCACCGGCACCCACACCCAGGCCCTGATCGGCGACACGGACGATGGACGCAGCGGCCGGGTCATGGCCGTCCAGTTCAAGGGTGGCGAGGAGATCCCGGCCGACCTGGTGGTGATGGCCGCCGGCATCCGGCCGAACACCGAACTGGCTGAGCGCGCCGGCCTGCACTGCCAGCGCGGTGTGGTCGTCAGTGACACCCTGCAGACCGTGACCGACCCGCGCATCTATGCCCTCGGCGAGTGCGCGGCGCACCGCGGCGTGGCCTATGGCCTGGTGGCGCCCTTGTTCGAACAGGGCAAGGTGTGCGCCACCCATCTGGCGCAGTTCGGCATCGGTCGCTACACCGGTTCGCAGACCAGCACCAAGCTGAAGGTCACCGGCATCGATCTGTTCTCGGCCGGCGACTTCATGGGTGGCGAGGGGCGCGAGGAGATCGTGATGAGCGACCCCTTTGCCGGGGTCTACAAGAAGCTGGTGATTCAGGACGACCGCCTGGTGGGGGCCTGCCTGTACGGCGACACGGTGGACGGCGGCTGGTACTTCAAGCTGCTGCGCGAAGGACGGCCGATCGCCGACATTCGCGACCGGCTGATGTTTGGCGAATCCAATGTCGGCGATCTGGGGCACCAGGGCCAGAACCGCGCCGCCGCGCTGCAGGACGGTGATGAGGTCTGCGGTTGCAACGGCGTCACCAAGGGCGCCATCTGCAAGGCCATTCGGGACAAAGGCCTGTTCACGCTGGAAGACGTGCGCAAGCACACCAAGGCCTCCGCGTCCTGTGGCTCCTGCACCGGCCTGGTGGAGCAACTGATCATGGTGACGGCGGGCGGTGACTACTCCGCCGCGCCCAAGAAGAAGGCGATCTGTGGCTGCACGCAGGCCAGTCATCAGGAGGTGCGCGACCTGATTGCCAAGGGCCATCTGCTGAGCAAGGAGGAGGTCTTCCATGCCTTGGGCTGGCAAAGCCCGAATGGCTGCAGCACCTGCCGTCCGGCGATCAACTATTACCTGATCAGCACCTGGTCGAAGGAGGCGCAGGACGACCCGCAGAGCCGGCTGATCAACGAGCGCAGTCACGCCAACATCCAGAAGGACGGGACCTACTCGGTGGTGCCGCGCATGTGGGGCGGCGAGACCTCGGCGGCCGAGCTGCGGCGCATTGCCGATGTGGTGGACAAGTACCAGATTCCCACCGTGAAGGTGACGGGCGGGCAGCGCATCGACCTGCTGGGCGTGAAGAAGGAAGACCTGCCCTTGGTGTGGAAAGACATAGGCATGCCCAGCGGCCATGCCTATGCCAAGGCCTTGCGCACCGTGAAGACCTGCGTGGGCTCGGAGTGGTGCCGCTTTGGCACCCAGGACAGCACGCAGATGGGCAAGATTCTCGAGCGTGCGCTGTGGCGCATGCCGGCGCCGCACAAGGTCAAGCTCGCGGTCTCGGGTTGTCCGCGCAACTGTGCGGAGTCCGGCATCAAGGACGTTGGCGTGGTCGGTGTGGATTCCGGTTGGGAGATCCATGTGGGCGGCAACGGCGGCATCAAGACCGAGGTGGCTCAGTTCCTGTGCAAGGTCAAGACCGCCGCCGAGGTGCTGGAGGTCAGCGGTGCGTTCTTGCAGCTTTACCGGCTGGAAGCCTGGTACCTGGAGCGCACCGTGCATTACCTGGCGCGTGTGGGCCTGGACCACGTGAAGCGTCGCATCGTCGAGGACATTGAAGGGCGCCGTGCTCTGTGGCAGCAGCTGCAGTTCGCGCTCGATGGCGAGCCGGATCCTTGGTTTGAGTTTGAGCAGGCACGGGTGGATTTGCGGCAGTTTGAGGCGGTGCCGTCATGAGCCTTGCTCGCTGGGTGATTGGAATGGGGCAGCCCGCAGGGGCTTCACCCCTGCACCCGCCCCCCTTTTCTTTGCTTCGCCAAAGAGAAAGGGGGAAAGAGAAAGGCGACCCCCGATGCCAGCGCCGCCCGCCTGCGGCGAGCGGTTCCCTGTGGTGCTCGAAAGCCAGGCCTTTGCGCTTGCAGGCGCAAAGGCCTTCGCCAGGCAGGCGGACAGTCCGCAGGGACTGTCCCCTGTCCGGGCTCAGCCCAGGCGCGGAACGCACTCCGTTCGCTGCGCTCACTGCGTTTGAACGGCCGCGCCGAGTTAGTTCACGTGGCGCGCTGACGCGCGCTGGCCTGTCCTTCTGCGCTCCTCGGCTTGGCATAGGGGGACCCCCAAACAGCCAACAGCCGAACAGCCCGGACTTCAGCCAGTCGCTCCGTTTCCCGGGGTCACCTTTCTCTTTCCCCCATTTCTCTTTGGCGACGCAAAGAGAAATGGGGTCGGGTGCAGGGGTGAAGCCCCTGCGGGCTGTCACATGAACACACACACAGCGACCTACGAATCCCCATGAACACCTGGAAACCCATCTGCCACCTCCACGACATCCCCCTGCTGGGCGCCCGCCGCGTGGCCCGCGCCCGCGGCATGGACGTGGCCTTGTTCCGCACGGCCAACGACGAGGTCTTCGCGCTGCTGGACCGCTGCCCGCACAAGGGCGGGCCACTTAGCCAGGGCCTGGTGTTTGGCCGCAGCGTGGCCTGCCCCTTGCACCATTGGACGATTGGCCTAGCCAGCGGCCAAGCCCATGCGCCGGATGAAGGCTGCACGCCGGTTTTTCAAGTGCAAGTCGTCGAGGGCGTGATCCAGTTGCTGCAGCAAGAGTTGGACGAGCACGCACTGGACCTCGCCCCGCCCGTGGCCGGCCCCTGCGCCAAGCGCATCGCGATCATCCCCAACCCGGCCCCCGCCTGATGTTGGAAACGAAGTCCACCTGTCCCTACTGTGGAGTGGGATGTGGCGTCGTCATCGAACACGACGGCCAGCAGATCACCGGGGTGCGGGGCGACCCCGATCACCCGGCGAACTTCGGGCGCCTGTGCAGCAAGGGCATCAATCTGCACCACACGGCCAGCCCCCTGGTGCGCCAGACGCAGCGCCTGCTGACACCCCAATGGCGCGCGGCGCGGGGCGGCGCATTGCGGCCCAGCAGCTGGGATATGGCGAACGAGCGCCTGGCCGCCGAGCTGCTGCGCATCCGCCGCCAGCATGGCCCCGAGGCCATCGGCTTCTACATCAGCGGCCAGTTGCTGACCGAGGACTACTGCGCCTTCAACAAGCTGGCGCGGGGCGTCATCAAGACCCCACACATCGACTCCAACTCGCGCCTGTGCATGAGCTCGGCGGTGGCCGGCTACAAGCAGAGCCTGGGCGCCGATGCGCCGCCCTGCAGCTACGAGGATGTGGAACAGGCCGAGTGCATCCTGGTCATCGGCGCCAATCCGGCCTGGGCCCACCCGGTGCTGTTCCGACGCCTAGAGGCTGCCCGCGCGCATCGGGCCGGTCGGCCCGGACAGAAGCTGATCGTGGTGGACCCGCGTCGCACCGAGAGTGCCGAGCTGGCCGATCTGCATCTGCAGCTGCAGCCAGGCACCGACGTGGCCCTGCTGCACGGACTGCTGCATGCCTGGATCTGGAACGGCTGGGTGGATCAGGACTTCATCGCGGCGCGCACGGAAGGCTTTGACGCGCTGAAGGCCCTGGTGCGCGAGTGGACCCCGGCGCGCGCGGCGCAGGTCTGCGGGCTGCGCGAGGTCGATCTCTGGACGGCGGCCGAGTGGTTTGCGCGTGCCGCCGGTAGCCTGAGCCTTTACTGCCAGGGCCTGAATCAGAGCAGCAGCGGCACGGCCAAGAACACGGCGTTGATCAACTTGCACCTCGCCACCGCCCAGATCGGCAAGCCGGGCGCCGGGCCCTTCTCGCTCACCGGCCAGCCCAATGCCATGGGCGGACGCGAGGCTGGCGGCATGGCCACGCTGCTGCCCGGTCACCGCGACCCGGCCGATCCGGCGCAGCGCGCCGAGGTGGCCGCGCTCTGGGGCCTGGATGCGAGCGAGACCCTGCCCGGTCCGGGCCACACCGCGCTGGCCCTGTTCGAAGGGGCGGCGCGGGGCGAGGTCAAGGCGCTGTGGATCGCGTGCACCAATCCGGCCCAGTCTCTGCCGGACCAGGCCCTGGTGCGCCAGGCTCTGCAACGCTGCGAGCTGGTGGTGCTGCAGGAAGCCTTTGCCGGCACCGCCACCGAGGCCTATGCCGACTGGGTGCTGCCGGCCGCCAGTTGGGGCGAGAAGGAGGGCACGGTGACCAATAGCGAGCGCCGCATCAGCCGCGTGCGCGCGGCCCTGGCACCGCCGGGTGAGGCGCGCGCGGACTGGCGCATCGTGCGCGACGTGGCGCTGCGGTTGGAGCCGCAACTGCGCCCCGGTCTGGCGCCCCTGTTCCGCGCCGATGAGGGGCCTGAGTCGCTGTGGCTGCAGCACCGCGAGACCACGCGCGGGCGCGACCTCGACATCGGCGGCCTGAGCTGGGCCGCGCTGGACCGGGATGGTCCGCAGCAATGGCCCTTTGTGCAGGGCCCCACGAATCGCCTCTACACCGACGCCCGTTTTGTCTTTCCTGACGGCCGTGCACGCTTCATCGCCAAACCCTACCAGGCGCCGGCCGAGCGCCTCAGCCCCCAGCGGCCGTTTGCCTTGCTCAGCAGCCGGCTGCGCGACCAATGGCATGGCATGAGCCGCAGCGGCCGTGTGCCGACTCTGTTCGCCCACACCCCCCAGCCCAAGCTGCGCCTGCACCCCCAGGACGCTGCGCGGCGAGGGCTGGCCGACGGCGACCTGGTGCGCGTGAGCACGGCACGGGGCGCCGTGCTGCTGCCGCTGCAGTTGGACCGCAGCCTGCGCCTGGGCGCGGCGGATCTGCCCATGCACTGGGGGCCGGAGTTCCTGCGCCACGGCGTCAATGAAGTGAGTGCTGCAGCACGCTGTCCAGACAGTCAGCAGCCCGAGCTGAAGTTCAGCGCCGCCCAGATTGAAGCGGTGGAGCTGCCTTGGCGCGTCAGTGCCGGCGCCTTCGTGCTGCCCAGCCAAGAGCCGATTTTGCGCAGTGCTCTGCAGGCCCTGATGGCCGAGACCGATCAGGCCCACTGCCTGCCCGCGCCGCAAGCCCCAGCGGGCCGGCTCGGGTGGGTTCTGGAGGCGGCCATTGCCGCGCCGCCCGCCCCAGCGTGGATCGAGCGCTTGACGGCGGCGCTGGATCTGCAGGGGCCCGGCAGCCACCGCTACGCCGACAGCGCCCAGGGCCGGCTGCGCAGCCTGCGCCTGGAGGGGGATCGCCTGCAGGCCTTTGCGCGCATCGGTCGGCAGGACGAGGGAGCTTGGTTGCTGCCGCTGTGGCAGACCCAACAGAACGTGCGTGCGCTGGGGCGCTGGCTGTTGGGGCCCGGCCGACCACCCGATGCCGCCTTGAGCGCACCGCCGGCCGCGCAGGTGTGCAACTGCCTGGACGTGCGCGAGGACCAGATCCGCCGATGCATGGCCGAGGGCGTGCGCGACCTGGCCGGACTGCAGGCCGCGCTGCGCTGCGGCACGCAATGCGGCTCTTGCTTGCCGGCGCTGCGGCGGATGGTGGCGCAGGCGCCTGATTGGTGCCCCGCAAGCCAGGCAGGTGTTGCTGAGGCGACGCCTTAGCTGGCCTGAACCTGCCGCTGTGGAGCCTGCCCTTGGAAGAAGCGCACCAGGTCACCCAGCGTAATGACCTTGCCAAACAGCGGATTCCGTTCCGCCCGGTCCAGGCTTCTGCCGGTACGTTGCTCGATTTGGGGCGCGAGGTCCAGGTCGATGTCGTCAGCATCGAGTTGTAGATCTGCCATCAGCCGGTCGGAGGCGCGCAGTGGGAACTGCGGATGGACCTGGTGCAGCTGGGCTTGAACCTGCTCGTACACCGCACGAACGATCCAGCTGTCCACCTCTCGCAAGTCAAAGGCACGTGCGAAGTCGCAGATCGATTCGTTGGGTCGGGATGCGGCAAGTTGGCGGAGTTGGTGGGCTTGCTGGTGCGCTGCATGGCGTGCGCACAGTGCTCCGAGGAGGAGCAGAGCCAGTACCAGCGCGACCGTCCAGGGATGGACAAAGAAGACGTAAAGGAGACCCATCGCAAGGCAGGCCAACGTCAGGGCGTCCCGAAGGCCGAGGGGTCTGCCGCTGAATTCGGGCATTCGGCGAGAGGGGGTTCGCATGGGGCGACGCATCGGTGGGCAGGGCTCAATCTGAGGTGAGCGCTTCACCCTTGAGCACCTGCGCAATCGCAGCCCGCCGCGCCGCCTCCACCGCCCGGCCGATGGCCTCGCCGCGCGCCCCGGCCGCCAGCAGCGGGGCACTGATGGCCGCGCTGTCCACGGCCTGGGCCGCCGCCAGGGCATTGAGCAGGCGCTCGGCCTGGGGGTAGGGGCGATCCTCCAGGCCCAGCCGCCCGCGGGCGTCGGCCTCGCAGACCTGCATCAAGAGCGCAAAGCGTTCGGGCCGGCGCAGGGCGTCGCAGCGGCCCAGCAGGCGCTGCACGGCCTCCGCGCCGAAGTTGCCGCTCTGGTGCACATGGATGTGCTCGGCACAGGCTAGGCGAGCCAGCTCGCGCGCCTCCACGGGCGGTTTCAAGCGTTCGCACAGGCGCAGCAAGGGCTTCACGCCGGCCTGGTCGTGGCCGATATGGCGCGGCAGCAGGTGCTTGGGGGTCAGGGCCTTGCCCAAATCGTGCGTCAGGGCCGCAAAGCGCACCGCCAGCGGGGCCTGCATGCGCACGGTCTGCGCCAGCACCAGGTCCAGATGGGTGCCGGTGTCGCCCTCGGGGTGGTGTTCCAGCGGCTGCGGCACACCCCAGCAGGCATCCAGCTCGGGGGCCAGCCGCGCCAGCGCGCCGCATTCGCGCAGCAGGGCCAACATGCGCTGTGGCGCAGCCTCCATCAGCCCGCGGGCGAACTCCTGCCAGACGCGCTCGGCCACCAGATGGTCCACTTCGCCTGCCTCCACCATTTCGCGGCAGAGCGCCAGGGTTTCGGGCGCGACATGGAAGTCGGCAAAGCGCGCGGCAAAGCGGGCCAGGCGCAGGATGCGCACCGGGTCTTCCGCAAAGGCCGGGCCCACGTGGCGCAGCACCCGGGCCTCGATGTCGCGCTGACCGCCATAGGGATCAATCAGGCTGCCATCGGCCGCGCGGGCGATGGCATTGATCGTCAGGTCGCGGCGCGCCAGGTCTTCTTCCAGCGTGACCTCGGGCGCGGCATAGACCTCGAAGCCTTTGTAGCCGCGTCCGCTCTTGCGCTCGGTGCGCGCCAGCGCGTATTCCTGATGCGTGCGCGGGTGCAGAAAGACCGGAAAGTCCTTGCCCACCGCTTGGTAGCCAGCGGCCAGCATCTGCTCGGGCGAGGCGCCCACCACCACCCAGTCGCGGTCGCTGACCGGTCGGCCCAAGAGCGCATCGCGCACCGCGCCGCCCACTTCATAGATCTCCATCGCCGCATTGTCGGCGGCCGCGCTCCTTCTTCAGGAGGAGCGGCCATGCACTGCTGCGCCGCCAAAATGCGCTCGCTTTTTTGACCAGGGAGAAAACCATGAAATCGATGCAGAAATTGCCCTACACGGGTTGGAGCCTCTTGATCGCGCTGGGTCTGAGCGCCTGCGGCGGCGGAGGCGATGGCAGCAGTAACGCGCCTGCGCCCAGTGCCACACGCTTGAGCGCCAGCAACTACGAGGATGTCAGCCGCGCTGCGGCCATGGCCTATCAGCTCTCCCTGAGCACCAACTCGATCACGGGCGGAGGATTGCAGATGGCCACGGCGCAGGCGGCGGTGGAGCCGCTGCGCAAGGCCTTGCGTGTGCAGGCCCGCGCCAGCAACACCCAGGTGCTGCCCTGCAGCGGGGGCGGGCGCATGGTGGTCACCTTCAACGACGCCAATAACAACGGCCTATCCGACGCCGGGGACTCGGCCGTGGTGGAGGCCCAGGCCTGCAAGGAAGACGGCACGACCACGAACGGGCGTGTCCAGGTGAGCATGGGCTCGACGAGCGGTAGCCCGAGCTTCGGCAATTACAGCGCCAGTTTCGAGGCCAGCTACAGCGACTTCACGGTGCAGGAAGCCAATGGCGACCGTGTGCGCATCCATGGCCGCATGCTGCTATCGCTCAACCAGTCCGGCAGCACCGCCAACTGGAGCATGCAGGCGCAGAACTGGGAGTTGAGTGCCAGCTACCAGGGCAAGACCCAGTCCCTGCTGCTGAACACCCGCACCGAGGCACAGAAGGTCAGCAATGAGCTGCGTGTGGTCTTGGGCGGCAATCTCAGCAGCAGCCTGGTGCAGGGCCAGACCCTGACCCTCAGCACGCCGCAAACCTTGCTGACCGTGGGCACGGACGATTACCCGCGCAGCGGCCAGATCGTGGTGCGGGGCTCGGCTGGCGGCACCCTGCGATTGAGCGCGATCTCAAACACCCAAGTGCGCCTGGAACTAGACGCCAACGACGACGGCCAGTTCGAGATCAATCAGGTGAAGAACTGGAGCGAGTTGGACTGAAAAAGGGCGGGACCCCGGTGGGGTCCGCCCCGCTGCGGGGATGAGTCAGGCTCAGCGCGGTGCCTCGCTGGCGCCGCTGCGATAGGGCTCGTCCTCGACCACAAAGCACTTCTCGTCCATGGCGCCGGCCACCCAGGCGCGCACGGCTTCATTGGCCTCCAGCGCGCCCACATAGCTGGCGGCCTCCGGCCCCAGGGGCAGGCCGTAGCGCAGCACGCGCATGGCCACGGGGGCGAAGTAGGCATCGACGGCGCTGAACTCGCGACCGAACAGATAGGGCCCGCCATGGGCCTGCAGCGCCGGCTCCCAAAGGGCCTCCAGACGGGTGAGGTCGGCGAACAGATTGGGTTCGCTGGCCAGCAGGCGCCGACCCACGGCTTGCAAGTCGCAATCGATGTTCATCGGGCACAGGCGGCGCAGATCGCCAAAGCCGCTGTGCATGGTGGCGGCCATGCTGCGCGCCTGCGCGCGCTGCCTGGGGTCGCGCGGCCAGATGGCGTGCTGAGGAAACAGTTCGGCCAGGCGCTCGACGATGGCCAGGCTGTCCCAGGTGGTGAAGCCATCGTCTTCCACCAGCACCGGTACCCGGGCCGTGGGCGAGAAACGAACTGCGGCGCTGCTGAATTGCGAGCCCGGACCGAAATCAAAGCGCAGCATCACCTCGTCGAAGGGCAGGTCGAAGTGCTTCATCAGCACCCAGGGCCGCATCGACCAGGACGAGTAGTTCTTGTTGCCGATCACGAGTTGCATGGGAGTCTCCGCTTCAAGTGTCGGCAGTGTGCCCGAGAGGCGTCCCCGCCGCAGCCCGGCTGCGGCGGGGCCTGCGTTTACTGCGGCCGGTACACCACCGTCAGCTGGTAGCTGCCGGCCGTGTAGCCCTTGAGCAGTACATAGGCGTCGCCGTTGGCGCTGAAGCTCAGGGTGCAGCTCTCGGTGGCGGTGCCACCGTCACTCTTGCAGCCATAGCGGCTGGTGGTGGGCACGCTGCCGGCCCGGGCGTAGAGGTCGATGTCCCCCGTGCCTGTGGTGCTGGCCTTGAAGCTGCCGCCGCCCGCCACTTTGAAGGGGCCGAAGCTGCGCGTCTGGCCGCGCGTGAGGCTGCCGCTGAAGGTCTCGGTCTTGTCAGTGGGCGGTGGCACGCCGGGGCCGTCGCTGCCCAGTTCCACCGCGTAGGCCAGGGCCAACTTGGCGAACTTCAGCGCATGCTCGGCCTGGTTGCCGCTGTTGGCAAAGGTGTCGTTGGCGGTGTGGATATGGGGGTTGGAGCCGCTGAAAGTGGCTTCGAAGGGGAAGCTGGCCACATAGCCCTGGGCGGTCCAGGAGGCATGGTCCGAACAGCCGTAGCCGCAACGGTCCGTGCCCACCTTGAGCGTCGGCAGGTAGCTGGTGATCAGGTTGGTGACGAAGCCGTTTTGCGTGCTGTCGGTGTAGTCGGTGTAGATGTAGATGTCATTGGCCGAACCCTTGTAGTTCGTCATGTCCAACTGCATCACGCCCACCACATTGATGCCGGCCGTGGCATGGGCCTTGGCAATCTCGGCCGAACCGCGCAGGCCGACCTCTTCCGCCGCGTAGGCCATGAACTTGAGGGTGCGGCGCGGCTTGTAGCCGCTGGCGGCCAGTACGCGCAGGACCTCGGTGACCGAGGCCACGCCCGAGGCGTCGTCGTCGGCGCCGGGCGCCCGCGAGGTCTCACTCACGCCACTCGACAGGGTGGAGTCCAGATGGCCACCCAGCACCACCACCTCGGCGGCGTTGTCTGTGCCCTGGATCGTCGCGATCACCGACTTCTGCTTCCAGCCCGCGTGCGTGTACTGCTCCACCGTGATGTCGCTGCGGCCGGCGGCCAGCGTCGTCCAGCGCTGTTTGAGCCAGTCCGAGGCTTGCACGCCCGCCGTCGTTTGGTAGTAGCGGTTGGTGAAGCCCGAGAGATCGACGATGGTCTGTCCGATATGGCTGGACTGCATCTGCCCGAGCAGCGGATTGACTGCAGTCTGCTGGTCGATCACATAGCTGGGCCGGGTGGCGGTGGCCACCGCCAGGCGCTGGCGCAGGCCACTGTCGGCCTGGCGCTGCAGCAAGGCCAGGCCCTCGGCTTGGCTGCTATGGAACATATAGCCACCGCAGCGCTTGAGCTCATGGTGCACGGCCTCGGACAGGGCGGTCAGCTGACCTTCATCGACCTGCACCAGATGGATGCGCTCGCCGCCCGTCTTCAGCCTTGCGGCGGCTTGCACGCTGGAGCGGGTCTCGGTCACCGCGCCCTGTCGTTGCAAGATCTGCAGCGCGGCATCGCCCACGCTGATCCAGACCTTTTCGCCCGCCTGTGCTGCCGGTCCCGCGAGGGCGCCGCACAGGATCAAACCAAACCACCCCAACTTCTTTGTCGTCGTCTGCATTCCAGTCTCCGAAAAGTGTGGAACGGCAAGCGACCCAGGCTGCGCTGGTTTGTGGCCGACCGTCCCGTTGATGGAGCCAGCTGCGGGACTGCCAGCAAGCGCGGCGATGCTAGCCGCACGGAGGAGTCAAGAGGTAGAACTTTGTGAACTCAGCGGCGGGCGCGCAGCTCATCCAGCCGCGCTTCGGCCTGCCCCGGCGCCAGATAGAGCGGCACCACCTCGGCCAGGCTGTGGGCTTGCACGCCCAGTTCGCGCAGGCCCGGCAGCTGCCCCGTGGCCACATTGGGCACGCGCAGGGAGCGCAGGTTGTCGCGGCTCAAGAGCGGACCCGGCAGCCATTCCATGAACTGGGCCTGTAGATAGGCCAGCGGCGCGGGCAGGGGCAGCACGGACCGGGCGCAGCCGGCCCAGCGGCCCGCCAACTGCACCAGCTCACGCAGGGTCTTGATCTCGGGTCCGGCCAGCTCATAGGTCTGGCCGATGGCCTCGCGCCATTCCAGGCTTCGGAGCAGTGCCGTTGCCACGTCCTCCACCCAGACCGGCTGCATGCGTGCGCTGGCGCCCCCCAGGGGCAGCAGCGGGAAGACGGACTGAAGGCTGGCGAACAGGTTCAGGAATTGATCGCCGGCGCCGAACACCACCGAAGGGCGCATCAGCGTCAGCGGCAGGCCGTCCAGCGCCCGCAGCGTGGTCTCGCCCCGGGCCTTGGAGCGCAGATAGTCCGAGCCGCTCGCCTCGCCCCCTTCCACGCCCAGGGCGCTGACGTGCACCAGCTGCCCAATGCCGGCCTGCACGCAGGCGCGGCCCAGGCGGTGCGGCCACTGCACATGCAGGCGTTCGAAATCGACCGGCCGGCCGTGCAGGATGGCGATCAGATTGACCACCGCGTCGTGCCCGGGCAGCAGGCTCTCCAGCAGTCCGGCCTCCCCGAGCACATCGCCGCGCACCACTTGCACGGCCGGCAGGGCGGCCAGCCCGCGCCATTGGCGGTCGCGCCGGGTGGGCACGGTGATGCGGTGACCGGCGCGTTGCAATTGCTCGCACAGGGCGCGGCCGATGAAGCCGCTGCCGCCCAGAACCAAGATTCGCATGGCGCGTCCTATTCGCCGACGCTGGGGCGCGGCAGTTCCAAATTGGCCGGCGGCGCGCCGGCTGGGCGTGGGCCGATGCGCAGGCCCAGGCGTTCCCTTAAGGTCGCTTGCTCACGCCCGAGCAGGCGTGCGTACACCGTGGCGTTGGACACCACCTTCTGCACATAGTCCCGGGTTTCATGGAAGGGCAGCACCTCGGCCCAGGCGGCGGCGTCCAGCTCGGCCCCCTCGCGCCAGCGCCGCGGCCGACCTGGCCCGGCGTTGTAGGCCGCCGCCGCCAAGGGCAGGGCGCCGCCGAAGTCGTCCAGCACCAGGCGGAAGTAGCCCATGCCCACGCGCAGATTGAAGTCGAGCTCCTGCAGCTTCTCGGGCGCGTAGGCCAGGCCCAGTTTCTTGGCGGTCCAGCGCGCGGTGGCGGGCATCACCTGCATCAGGCCGCCGGCACCGGCATGCGAGCGTTGGCCGTTGATGAAGCGCGACTCCTGGCGCATCAGGCCATAGGGATCGGCGGGGTCCAGGCCGGCCGTGCGGGCCTGGGCCAGCATCTGCTCGCGGAACGGGGTGGGGTAGCGCTGGGCCAGATCGATCTGGGTCTTGGTGCGCTCGCTGGTGTTGATGCAGCGGTCCCAGACCTCGGCCTCGCAGGCGCGCTGGGCGGCCGCCAGCAGCTCGCGATCGTCCATGCCGCGCAGGCTGAAATTCCACTCGCGCACGCCCTCGCCACGCAGGCCTTGTTGAATCAGCAGCAGGGCGCGGTTCAGGCCTGCATGGCCGGCGGCGCGCTGGCGCTCGGCTTCGCTCAGGGGGGCGGGGGCGGCGGGCAGGGGCAGTCGCTGGCCGAGTTCTTCAGCGGCCAGCTGGCCGTAGAAGTGCAGAGGGTGGGCCAGCTTGAGCAACTCACCGCGCGCGGCGTGGCGCTGCGGCTCGCCGGTCTCGCCCTCGGGCGCGGCGCGGTAGCGCGCTTGGGCCAGCCAGTAGCGCCAACCGCTTTCTTGACGCAGCGATTCGGGCATGCCTTCGATCACTTGACGCAAGAGCGGCCAATCGCCCGCGCCTGCATTGGCGCGCAAGGCCGCACGGGCCGCCCAGGTCAGGCTGTCTTCACTCCAATCGCGGGTGGCCTGGCGCACCGCAAAGGCCTCGCGCACGAAGTCGGCGGCATCCGCTTGCAGGCGAAAGCCCGCCTGACGCGCGGCCTGGGCCCAGACCCATTGCTGCAGGCCGGGCGAGAGCGCGGCGGCCCAACGCTCGCGCATCAGCTCAGGGAGCCGTTCGGTGCTGCTCACGCTCAGGCGCACCAGGGCCACGGCCGCCTCCTCCTGGTGCCAGCGGCCCTTGGTGTGGGCGCTGCGCGTCAGGTATTGGCTGGGTTTCTCATAGGCCTCGTTCAGCGACTTGGCCTCGTGCGGGCGCAGCAACTCCAGGGTTTGTTTGAAAGCTTTGGCACGGCTGGCTTCGACGCTGCGGTTGATCTTCAGCCGCAGCTCATCGCTGCCAAAGACCTTGCGCTCCACCAGGGTCTTGGCCATCGCATGGCAGCCCTCGTCGGCATCTTTTTGGGCGAGCCAGGCCTGCAGCGCACGTTCCTTCAAGGGCAGTGGGCTGGGTTTGAGGGCGCGACCCAGGGCCAGCTCGGCGCTCAGCGCATGGCAGTGGACCTCGCGGTCGTCATCCATGCGAAAGCGCGGGTAGTCGGCGGCAAAGGCCGTCCAATCCTGGCGCCGGCCCAGCTCCAGCAGCCAGTCGTTGCGCAGTCGGTCTTCCACATAGCTGCCCGGCCAGCGCTGGTAGAAGGACTCCAGATCGGCCACCTGGGCCGAGGGCAGGGCGCTGAATTGGCGCCAGTAGTCGACCCAGGAGGCCAAGGGATGGGCCTGTGCCTGGGCCCGTTCAGCCAGCACGCTGAGCTGGGCGCGATCGCGCTTCTTCCAGGCGGCCTGGGCTTCGGCCATCAGGGCATCGGGGGTTTGGGCCAGGGCGGCCGAGGCGGAGGCGGCCGCTACACAAAGGGCCGCCAGGCGGCGGCATCGATACTTCAGTTCACGCATGGCCGCCATTGAACACCAAATGAGCATGTCCCCTTCCCGCGAGGCGCTGCGCCTGCAGCTCAAACAGGCCCGACGGAACTTCCTGGCCGGCCCGTCCGCACCGCACGCGGCCAGTGCCCTGGCGCGCCAGCTGCGGCCCCTGCTGGATCAGTTGGAGCCCCTGTGCCTGGGCCTGTACTGGCCGCTGGAGGGAGAGTTCGACCCGGCCGAGCTGCTGCCGCATCTGCAAGGGCTGGTGCTGGCGCTTCCTTTTGCGCGCCGCGAGGGTCGGCAGATGCAGTACCGGCGCTGGGACGGTCAGGCGCCGTCCCTCAAGGACGAGATGGGCATCCCCAGCAGCGCGGGTGCCCCGGCCGACCCCGATGTGGTGCTGGTGCCCTGCCTGGGCTTCACCCGCGAGGGCTACCGCCTGGGCTATGGCGGAGGCTACTTCGACCGCTGGCAGGCCGCTCACCCGGGGGTGACCACCGTGGGACTGGCCTGGAGCGTGGGCGAGGTGCAGTTTGCGGTGGAGCCGCATGACCAGGCGCTGACCGTGGTGGTGACGGAGCGGGAGCTCATCGCACCTTAGTTTCTTGGCTCTGCTCGCGTTCAGTAGTGACGCCGAGGTCCGGTCCGTTTTGATTGGCGATGGCCTCGGTGTCTGTAAGCGAGGGTGCAGGGTGGGCGGCGCAGTGAAGTAAAGGGGGAGCCCTGGGTGCCGGCAGGCACTCGGGGCGGCGGACATGAACGGAGCCGCCCGCCCTGCGCCCTCGCTGCGCTCGCCAGCTGAACAACAGACCCTGTACCAAGGCGCGGAGCCCATCAGGGCGCCGGGGCACTGTGCTCCGCTCATGTCCCCCGGCGACATCCTGGCGGATGTCGCCTCCTCCTTGACTTCGCTACACACAGCGCCCCATCACCCTGATGCGAGACACCGAGTTCATCGACGGCTAGAAGGACCCGCGGTGCGGATCACTACCTAAAGCGAACTGGGCCTAGTTTTTCAAGGCCGCCCGCGTCAGCGCCGCCTCGCTGCGCAGCCAGTCGCAGAAGTGCTGCACCTCGGGTCGGGCCTGAGAGGTTTCGCTGACGCGCAGGAAGTACTGCGCCGGGGTGCTCAGGCGGCGGCTGGGGCCGAAGCTTTCGATCAGCTCACCGCTGGTCAGCTGCGGCAGCACCAGGGGCAGACGCGCCAAGGCCACCGCCTGACCCGAGAGCGCGGCCTGCACCTGCTGGTGGGTGAAGTTCAGCAGCAGCCAGCGGCGCGGCTGCAGATCGGGCAGGCCTTGGGCGCTGAGCCAGCCGCGCCATTTGGCATGCACATTGGCGGGGCGATCGTCGTCCTCCTCCGCCAGGGTGTGGCCCGCCAGGTCGGCAGGTTCACGCAAGGGCGGCAGATTGAACTCGGCCGCGCGCAGCTCGCGCGCCGGGCTGTGCACCGGGGTCAGGACCTCGCCGAACAGGGCCTCGGCACGGCTGCCGCGCGGCGGCTGCACAAAGTAGCCCAGGGCCAGGTCAAAGCCGGCGGCCTCCAGGTCTTGAACCTGGTCGTTGGCCGAGATGCGAATGTCCAGATGCGGGTGCTGGCGCTGAAAGGCCTCCAGCCGCGGTAGCAGCCACAGGCTGGCAAAGGAGGCGAAGGTGCTGAGGTGGATCACCTGACGCCCGGCATCCTGGCGCAGCTGGCGCACCGTGCGGTCCAGGCGAGTGAGCAAGGGCAGGGTGGCGGCCAGCAGCTGATGGCCGGCGCCTGTGAGCGCCACGTGTCGGGTGCCGCGCAGGAAGAGGGCGACGCCCAGCTCCTCCTCCAGCAATTTGATCTGCCGGCTGATGGCAGGCTGGGTCAGGTGCAGCTCCTCGGCCGCAGCGCGGAAGTTGAGCAGCCGGGCCACCGCCTCGAAGGCGCGCAGCGGTCCCACGGCCAGCGGGCGGGTTCTCGCATTCATTCTCAAAGCTTATCAATAGGTCGCGCCCTTTTGATTGGACCGTCGATCTCTACTTGAGAAAAATGCGTACCAGGCAAACAAGGAGGCCGACAAATGATCACCAATGCAAATCAATCATCCTGGGCGCTGCAGACCCGGCAGGTCGTGAACCACCGGGTTCACCAGGCGCAGACCCTGGCCGTGCAGTCCGGGCGTCTGTGGTTGACGGGTGCGGGCCGGCTGGACGCGCCGGCGCAGGACTTCGTGCTGGAGCGCGGGCAAACGCTGCGCCTGGAGCCTGGGCAGAGTGTGTTGATCGAGGCCTTGCAGCCCAGCGACTTTCTGCTGGCGGAATCACTGTGAGCGCAAGCGCGCGGGTGATCCGCAGCGCAGAGTTCCAGGCGGAGCGCGCCTGGGGGGCGCTGCCGGTGGCGGAACTGGATGGCGTGACGGTGCGCCTGCACTGGACGGACTCGCCCTACATCTGGCACGTCAATGACGGCGAAGAAGTGTTCGTCGTGCTCGACGGTCAGGTGTGCATGAAGGTGCGGGAACAGGGCGTCGAGCAGGTGCATTGGCTGCAGCCCGGCGACATCTTCCACGCCCGGGAAGGCTGCGAGCATGTGGCCCATCCGCAGGGTGTGGCGCGGGTGCTGGTGGTGGAGCGCGAGGGCTCGGTCTAGGGCCCGTTCACACTAGGCCAGGCCCTTTCCCTCCGGGTTGCCACCAGAAAAGGGCGCCTACTTTGTTGCGAAGCTCGCTGGGGCTTTGTGTGGACAGCTTGGGCCCTGAGGGCCCGAGCTGCCTCACAAAGAGCAGGGCCTCTGGCCCTGCGCGGCCTGCAAGGCCACAGCCCCAGCTTCTCTTCGCGCCGCGTTGGCGCCCTTTCTGGACGGCAACGCGCCGGCCTCCATTAGTGTGAACGGGCCCTAGCCGTTCTTGCGCAGCAGCAGATAGGGCCCATCACTGGATTCGCCACGCCCTTCTTCCTGCCAGCCCTCGCGGGCATAGAAGCGCAAGGCTTGGCGGTTGCGGGCCACGCATTTGAGCCGCCAAGGCTTGGGCAACAACGGGTCCAGGGCCGCCAGTAGCGCGCGGCCCAGGCCAAGCCCCTGGGCCTGCGGGTCCACATAGAGGTGGTGCACAAAGGGGTCGTCCGGCTGCACGGACACCAGGCCTAGCAGGGCGCCGTCCCGGCCTTCGGCCACCAGCACCGTCTCGCCCACGGAAACGGCCGCGAAGTTGGGCGCCTGGCGCGCGGCCTCCGGCAGCCAGTCGGCTTGAGCGATGCATCGGGCGTAGAGCGCTTGAAGCGCCGTGGCGTCCTGGGGTTCAGCCCGGCGAATCCTGGTCATGCTTTGCGCTTCCTGGGCACGGATTTGGCCGGCGGTTTGGCCGCCCGCGCCTGCAGCGCGGCCTCCATCGCCCGGCGCGCCCAGGGCTGCATCTCGGCGGGCGACTCCATCGCTACTTCGGGCGCCGTGTAGTAGTTCAGGCTGGCCGTGCTGCCGTCCTTCATCGGGTAGACAAAGCGCTCGCAGCCGGCGGCTTCGAAGGCCGCCCGGTGGGTCTCGCTGACCTTCAGATAGAGCCGATCGAACGCGATCAAGGCGATGAAGAGCTCGTCCACATACAGCCCCACGCCGCCAAACATGCGCCGCGCCCGCGTCGGCCCCAGGGGCTGCAGCAGCTCCTGGCAGTGTTGTGCGAAGGGGTCGGTGGGTTGGGTCATTAAGAAAGGTGATCTCGAATGGTGATCACAATCCGGGGCATGAGCATTGATTGTGCGTCTCCGAATTCGCACGGCCGCAGCGCGCTGCGCGAGGTGCTGATCGAACTGCGGCAAGAGCTGCCCGACCGCCACGAGCGCGCCATTCGCCTGCAGGAGGTGCTGCGGGTGTGGTTGCTGCAGCGCACCGAGCTGCGCATCGGCGCCTACTGGCCCATCAAGGGCGAGTTCGACCCCTTGCCCTCGCTCTACCGCTGGGGCGAGGACCACCCGGAACGTCGCATCGGCTTGCCCGTCAAGCACCGTGACACCGGCTTGCTCAGCTACCACGTCTGGTACCCCGGCTGCCCGATGGAAGAAGACGCCTTTGGCATCCTGAAGCCCAAGGAGACCGAGCAGTTTGAGCCCGAACTCATCCTCGTGCCCTGCCTGGGCTACGGCGCCGGCGGCCTGCGGGTGGGTTATGGCGGCGGCTTTGTCGACCGCACCCTTCGCGAGCGCCAGCCGCATCCCTTTACCTGCGGGCTGGCCTATAGCGTGAGCTGGGTGCCGGGCTTGCAGGCCGGGCCCGAGGACCGCCCCTTGGACGCCATCCTGACCGATGAAGGGCAGGTCTGGGGCGCTTGATTCGCGTTTCCGGGCGCACAGCCCTGGCCACAATGGGGCCATGCACCTGCCCATTCACTCCGATCTCGGCGCGCTGTTTGCCGCGCACATTCAGGCCCTGCAGCAGCGTTGTGAAGGCCTGATGGCCGCGCAAGGCTATGACGCCCTGGCCATCGCGGCGGGGGTCGAGAAGTTCGCCTTTCTGGACGACCGGCCCTACAGCTTTCAGCCCAACCCGCACTTTGTGCACTGGGCGCCGCTGACCCAGCACCCGGGCAGCTGGGTGCTGGTGCGGCCCGCCGCCAAGCCCTTGCTGATCTATCTGCAGGCCGAGGACTACTGGCATGCGGTGCCGGCTGCCCCTGCCGGTTATTGGGTCGATGCGTTTGAGATCGTGGTGGTGCGCACGCCGGAGCAGGCGGCGCAGCAGCTGCGCGACGCCGCCGCGCATCGGCCGGCTTGGATCGCCGAGGCCGATGCGTTGCCGCCGGGCTTCTCCGGCGCGCACAACCCCGAGCCCTTGCTGGCGGCGCTGCACTTCGCGCGCGGCGTCAAGACGGAGTACGAACTGCAGCTGATGCGCGCGGCCAGTCGGCGCGCCGCACTCGGTCATCTGGCGGCGCGGGCGGCCTTTGAGGCGGGTGGCTCCGAGGCCGACATCCATGGCGCCTATCTGGCCGCCAGCGGCCAGGCGGAACGCGAGCTGCCCTACGGCAATATCGTGGCCTTAAGCGCGCACGCGGCGGTGCTGCACTGGCAGTTCCAGGACCGCGAGCCGCCGGCCCAGCCGAGCACGCTGTTGATTGATGCCGGCGCTCAATGCGCCGGCTATGCCAGCGACATCACCCGCACCTGGCTGCACCCGCAAGCCGCAGCTGGCCGGGCGCGTGAAGACTTTGAAACCCTGTTGACGGGCATGGAGGCGTTGGAACTGGCCCTGGTGGATCAGGTGCGCGCCGGCAGCGACTACGTGGCGATTCATCTGGACGCGCATCGCCGCATCGCCGCGCTGTTGATCGAGCAGGGTTTGCTCAAGGGCCTGAGCGCTGAAGCGGCCGTGGCACAGGGCGCCACGCGTGCCTTCTTCCCCCATGGTGTCGGCCATCTGCTCGGCATTCAGGTGCACGACATCGCCGGACTGCAGATCGACGCCCAGGGTGGGCGCCGTGAGCGCCCGGCGGGTCACCCCTATCTGCGCCTGACCCGTCATCTGGAGCCGGGCATGGTGGTGACCATCGAGCCCGGTCTGTATTTCATCCCCATGCTGCTGCGCGAGCTGCAGGCCGGCCCCTTGGCCGCCCATGTGGACTGGGCGCGGGTGGAGGCCTTGAAGCCCTTTGGCGGCATCCGCATCGAAGACGATGTGGTCTGCCGCGCTGGCGGCGCCCCGGAGAACTTGAGTCGCGAGGCCTTTGCGGCGCTGGGTGCTTAGAACCGCATCTCCGCCCGCAGCGTCCAGGTCGTGAAGCTGCGCTGCCGGCTTTCACTTTGCTGGGTGCCGGCGGCGGACTCGATCAGGGTTTCGTTGAAGGTGTCGAGTCGGCTCAGATTGGCCAGCCCGAGGCGCCAGCTCAAGGTTCGATCCACCGTCCATTGCAGATAGGCGTCGATGACCGAGCGCGGGCTGCTGCGCACCTGCAGGGTCTCGGTCTGCTGGATCCAGATCGTCGGCACATAGCTCCAGTTGGCCCCCAGGCTCCACGCGCCTTGGCGGTAGTCGGCGCCCAGATTGGCGCTGAAGCGTGGTTGGGCGTCGATGCGGTTGTGTGGTCCTTCGATACCCTCCACCTGCGAGGTGAAGAGGCTGAGGTTGGCGCGCAATTGCAGCGGCGTGTTGGGCAGTGCAGGCCACAGCTCATCGAGGCGGGCCTTGGCCTCCAGCTCCAGACCTGCGGTGCGCGCGTCGCTGAGGTTGCGCGGGCGGGCCACAAAGCGCGGGCTGCTGTCCCAGCTGACGGTTTCGAGTGCGATCACCGAGCGAATCAGGCCCTGAATCTGGCGTGTGAACAGATTGGCCGAGAGCAGGCCGCCCTTGCTCAGGTAGTGCTCCCAGCCCAGTTCCAGTCCGGTGGCCAGCTCGGGGCGCAGCGACGGGTTGCCGGCGCGGTCGGGGGTGAGCTCGGTGTTGGGGCCGCTGGGGAATTGGTTGTTGATGGCGGGCCGCGCGATCAGGTCGTTCAGGTTGGCGCCGCGGTAGCTGCGCGTCAGGCTCATGCGCAGCTGATCGCGACTCTTTGGGTCCGGCTTCCACAGCGCGTGCAGCAGGGGCGACAGCACTTCACTGCGATTGCGCACCGCCCCCACCAGCGGGCCGCCGTCGCCGCGGCTCTCAATGCCCTCCCAACGCAGGCCGGCGTGCAGATTCCATTGCGGGCTGGCCTGCCACTCGTCCTGGGTGTAGAGGGCCAGGCGGCGGGTGCTGGCCTGCAGGTCTTCGCCGAAGTCGGCCAGGCCGGGCTTGGGGGCGCCGTTCTCCAAGGTGCGGCGCTGGTTGTCGCGTCGGCCGGCCTCCAGCTCGAGGCCACTGACCCAGCTGTGTTCGGCGGCGGTTTGGTGGCTGAGCTTGGTCGTCAGATGCAGGTTGTCGTCACGGGTCTCGCTGTGATCGTCTTGCGTGCGCACCAGGCTGCCCAGCCGCCGCTCCTGGCGCGAGCTGTCGCTGCTCTGTTGCGTGCGACCGCCGTGGCCGCGCAGTTCCAGTCGGGTGAATTCGGCCAGGCGTTTTTGGTAGTTGCCGCCCAGGCGCAGGGTGCGTGAGTCGCCCTGGCCGTCGCTGTGAACCGTGTCGTATCGGTCCACCACCTGCTCGTTGAAGTCACTGCTGCTGCGGCCACGGCCCAGCACCAGAAAAGGCATGAGCGTGAGTTGCTCGCCCTCGCCCAGGCGCCACAACAGGCGGCCATTGAGGTTGACGCTGTCACGCCGCTCCTGGCTGCTGCCCAGGGTGCGGCTGATGATTTGGCCATTGGTGCCGCCCGGACCGATCTGACGGGTGTTGATGTCGTCACCCCGCTCCTGGTGATTGGCCACGGCGGTCAGCGAATAGTTGAGACCGGGGCCCAGGCTGTCGTTGCGCGTCCAACTGATATTGGCTTGCGGTGCGCCATGGTCGCCGCCCACGCTCAGGCGCGCCTCGTGCAGCTGCCGCGCCAGGGGTTCGCGCAGGATGATGTTGATCGTGCCGGCCACGGCACGGGCGCCGGTCTCGGCGGTGGGGGCGCGCTGGATCTCGATGCGCTCGACCTGCTCGGGCGGAATCTGGTCGATGGCAAAGCCCGGCGGCATGCGCTCGCCGTCCACCAGGATCTGCGTGAAGCCCCCGCCCATGCCGCGCATGCGGATCTCGCCCCCGCGCCCCGGGCGGCCGCCTGGGGTGACGCCGGGCAGGCGGCGCATCAGGTCGACCAGATTGCCGTCGCCAAAGCGCAGCAGATCCTCGCGGCTGATGACGATCTTGCTGGCCGTGCTGGCACGGCGTCGGCTCTCGTCGGTAGCTTGGCCGCTGACCTCGACCTTGTCGAGCTGGGCCGCCGAGGCGGGCGGGGTCGGGGGCTGAACCTGTGCGAACAGCGAGGTCGGCAGCAGGAGGATGAGGAACAAGCGCGACATGGCCGCGAGTGTCCCCTCCTGCTGCGCCTGCTCGGGGCCCTTTGCGCTTCTTTACGGCCGCTGGTGGCGCGCGGGTTGGGATCTCAGGAGCGTGTGAGCCACCCTACCACCGGCTCGGTCGGGCTGCTCAGGGCCAGCCGGCGCGCAGCGGCCAGCAGCAAGGTGCGCAAGGCATCGCCATCGGCGGGCGCCGCAGCCAGACCCACCCGAGCCATCAATGGGCGCTTCTGCCCGTCGGCCAGCTCCAGGGGCTTGTTGATCAGGCTGTCGCGCATTTGCTCCGCGATCTGCAGGGCATCTTGAGGCGGGGTGCCCGGCAACACCACCAGGAAGTCGGCCGGACCGCGGCGCAGCACCACGTCGTTGTGGCGCAGGGCAGCTCGCAAGGTGTCGGCGGCGTGGCGCAGCGCCAACTCGGCGGCCCGCTCGCCCAAAGTCTGACGGATGTCGGCCAGGTTCACGAGGCGCAGATGCGCGAGGCTGGTGGGCACGCCACGCAATTGGTCCAGGTGCAACAGTTCCGGCAAGGTCTGGTCCAGGTAGCGGTCGTTGAGTGCGCCGCTGATCGGGTCGGTCTGCAACTGCTGTTCCATCTCGGCCAGCGGTGCGCGAAACGACAGGGCCGCCCACAGGTCCCGGCCCACCAGGGCGCCGCTGGAGCCCATCTCGCGGCGCGTCTGCGCGGCCCGCAGATAGGCATAGGCCAGGGTGGCGAACACCAGGGCCATCACGGCCTTGCCGGCCAGGGCGGGCAGCAAGTTGCTGCGGGTCAGGGCGTCGGGGCCGAAGGCCAGCAGGGAAAAGAGCAGGGTGTCGGCGCTGGCCACCAGCAGCAGCGTGATCAGCAGGCCGAGCCAGCGCCCCAGCGGCTGCAGCGCATTGACGATCAACACGCTGGCCAGCAGGCCGCCGAGCAAGAGGCTGTTGCCCACCAATTCGATCCACCCACTGGCCAGCAGTTGTTGCGCCGCCAAGGGTGACTGCACGCCGGGCTGCCCCAACAGGGCCGCCACCAGCACGTTCACGCCCGCCAAGGCGGCGGCCACGCACACCAGGGTCCAGGCCAGCTGGCGTGCTGCGCCCAGGCCGCAGCGCAGATAGAGCACCTGCACCACCGTCAGCGCATTCATATAGCTGACCACTGAACCCACCCGCACTGCGCCGATCAGCGGAATCTCGACCAAGGTGCCCGTCAGCACATAGGCCTTCAGCCCTTCCAGCGCGCCCATCACAAGCATCAAGGGCGCCAGGCCCAGGGGCTGGCGCAGGCTGAGGGCCAGCAAGCACAGGCCGAAAAGCCCGATGCCCAGCGCGATCAGGAGCAGGCTGCTCAGCATGGGGGCGTCAGTGCGCGCCCAAGCGGCGGCAGATTTCCAGCGTCAGCTCGCTTTGGTTCAGCGAGTAGAAGTGAATGCCGGGCGCACCGCCTTCAATCAGGCGCTCGCAAAGCCGCGTCACCACGTCCAGGCCAAAGGCTCGAATCGATGCCGTGTCGTCCATGAATCCCTCCATCTTCAGCGCCACCCAGCGCGGGATGTCGATGCCATCGCGCTGCGCGAACTGGGCAATGCGATGGTAGTTGTGGAAAGGCATGATGCCCGGGACGATGGCTTGCGTGACGCCCAAGCGGCGCGCCTCGTCCACGAAGTGGAAGTAGGCCTCGGGATTGAAGAAGAATTGCGTGATTGCGGCGTCCGCACCGGCCTTCATCTTGGCCGCGAAGTGCTGCACATCCTTGGCCGCATAGCGGCACTGCGGATGGGTTTCGGGATAGGCCGCGACCTCGATCTGCCAGTCCGGGCCTTCCGTCTCGCGAATGAAGCGCACCAGCTCCTCGGCATAACGGAACTCGCCCAAGCCGGCCGTGCCGCTGGGCAGATCGCCCCGCAGCGCCACCACGCGGCGGATGCCCTGGGCGCGGTATTCGGCCAGGATCTCGCGCAGCGAGTCCCGCGTGGCGCCGATGCAGGAGAGGTGGGGGGCGGCCTGATGGCCGGCTGCGGCAATGGCCTTGACCGTGGCCAGGGTCTTGTCGCGTGTGGCGCCGCCCGCCCCATAGGTGACGCTGAAGTACTCGGGCTTGAGCGCGGCGAGCGCCGGCACCACCTGGTTCAGCAGCTTGTCGTGGCCGACGGGGGTGTTGGGAGGGAAGAACTCGAAGCTGACCGGGGTGCGCATGAAAGCGGGTCCTTAAGTGCGGGTCGCGAGCAGGAAGAACTCGCGGTTGCCATCGCCGCCCGCGATCGGGCTGGCGAAGTAGTCATCAACGTGCAAGCCGGCCGCGGTAGCCGCCTCGCGCAGTTTGGTCTCGACCTTGGGGTAGCTGGCTTCGTTTTTCACCAGACCGCCCTTGCCGATGTCGGCCGGCTGCAGCTCGAACTGCGGCTTCACCAAGAGCAGCGCGCGGGCACCGGGTTTGAGCAGGGCCGTCAGTTGCGGCAGCACGAGCGTGAGCGAGATGAAGCTCAGATCGCCGACCACCCAGTCGAAACCCTCTGCGGGGAAGTGCTCGCCCAGGTCTGCGGCGCACAGTTCACGGGCATTCAGGCCTTCGAGCGTGGCGATGCGCGCGTCACCCCGCAGGCGCGGGTGAAGTTGTGTGTGACCGACCTCCACGCCGACCACTCGCTCGGCCCCGCGCGCCAGCAGCACCTCGCTGAAGCCGCCCGTGCTTTGACCCAGATCCAGGGCCACGCCGCTGGGTTGGAGCCCGCAATGGGCGAACGCGCCTTCGAGCTTGAGTCCGCCGCGCGAGACCCAGCGGGTCTCGGCGTCGTCCTCCACCTTCAGCTCGCATTTCAGCGGCAGCTCATCGCCGGCCTTCTTCGGTGCTGCCCAGCCCTGCGGCCCCAACCAACGCACGGCGCCGGCGGCGATCAGCCGCTGCGCGGCCGAGCGACTGGGCGCCAGACCGCGCTGGACCAGCAGGACATCGATGCGTTCGGTGAGTTTCATCATGCTGCCAACAAACGACTCGCCTCAGCAGTCCTCCACACATCAAGCAGTCACGGCGGAACCGGCTTCGCCGGGCCGCTCGTGACGCCCCCTGGGGGGAGGCGGCGAAGCCGCTTCGGGGGGGTCAATACCGATACGTGTCGTTCTTGTACGGGCCGGCCTTGCTCACGCCGATGTAGGCGGCCTGGGCATCGCTCAAGGTCGTCAACTCGGCGTTCAAGGTGGTGAGCTGCAGGCGCGCCACCTTCTCGTCCAAGTGCTTGGGCAGCACATAGACCTTGCCAACCGCGTACCGATCCTTGTGCGCATACAGCTCCACCTGGGCCAGGGTCTGGTTCGCAAACGAGCTGCTCATCACATAGCTGGGGTGGCCGGTGCCGCAGCCCAGGTTCACCAGGCGGCCCTTGGCCAGCATGATGATGCGCTTGCCATCGGGGAAGACCACGTGGTCGACCTGGGGCTTGATCTCTTCCCAGCGGCAGCCTTCCAGGCCGGCGACGTCGATCTCGTTGTCGAAGTGGCCGATGTTGCAGACGATGGCGTTGTTCTTCATGCGCTCCATATGGGCGCGGGTGATGACATCCTTGTTGCCGGTGGCGGTGACGAAGATGTCGGCCTTGTCGGCGGCCCAGTCCATGGTCACCACGCGGTAGCCTTCCATCGCCGCCTGCAGCGCGCAGATGGGGTCGATCTCGGTTACCCACACCTGGGCGGAGAGCGCGCGCAGGGCCTGGGCGCTGCCCTTGCCCACGTCGCCATAGCCGGCCACCACGGCGATCTTGCCGGCCACCATCACGTCGGTGGCGCGCTTGATGCCGTCCACCAGGGATTCACGGCAGCCGTACAGGTTGTCGAACTTGCTCTTGGTGACCGAGTCGTTGACGTTGATGGCGCGGAACAGCAGGGTGCCCTTGGCGCTCATCTCGTTCAGACGGTGCACGCCCGTCGTCGTCTCTTCGGTCACGCCGATGATCTCGGCGCTCTTGCGGGTGTACCAGGTGGCGTCCACAGCCAGCTTGGCCTTGATGGCGGCAAAGAGGATGCGCTCTTCTTCGCTGCCGGGATTGGCCAGCACGCCCAGGTCTTTCTCGGCCTTCTGGCCCAGATGCAGCAGCAACGTCGCGTCGCCGCCGTCGTCCAGGATCATGTTCGGGCCTTCGCCCGCGGTGCCTGCGGCGCCGAACTCAAAGATGCGGTGGGTGTAGTCCCAGTAGTCTTCCAGCGTCTCGCCCTTGTAGGCGAACACCGGCGTGCCCTTGGCCACGAGTGCGGCGGCGGCATGGTCCTGCGTGGAGAAGATGTTGCAGCTGGCCCAACGCACTTCGGCGCCGAGGGCCTGCAGGGTCTCGACCAGCACGGCGGTCTGGATGGTCATGTGCAGGCTGCCGGTGACGCGTGCGCCCTTGAGCGGCTGGGTGGCGGCGAGCTCTTTGCGGATGGCCATCAGCGCCGGCATTTCGCCTTCGGCGATGGAAATTTCCTTGCGGCCCCAGTCGGCCAGCGACAGGTCGGCAATCTTGTAATCGGGGGTGGACATGGCGGGGCTCCTTGTACGAACTGAAGGACCGCCGATGCTGTGGGGGCAAACGCTCACCCACGGCTGATCAGCGGGTGAGCGCCGTTGCCGCAGGGGTTGGTGCTTCGCCCCTGGCCTTCGAGCCTGGTCCACGGTGGGATTGCAGCGCTCCTCGAAGGCAAGGCCGCGATTCTAGGGTCTGGCCTTATGTTTGGGCCCAAAGCCGCAGCAGGTTGTGATACGTGCCCATCAGGGCCACGGTCTCGGGGCTCTCGCCGTGTTGCTCGCGCAGGCGCATCAAGGCCATGTCCAGGTCAAACAGGATGCGGCGTTGCTCTTCGCCCTGCACCAGGCTTTCGACCCAGAAGAAGCCGGCCAGGCGCGCACCGCGTGTCACGGGCTCCACCCGGTGCACGCTGCTGGCGGGGTAGAGCAGGGCCTCGCCAGCCGCGAGCTTGACGCGTTCCTCGCCGAAGGCATGGCGCACCACCAGCTCGCCGCCCTCGTAGTCCTCGGGGTCGGCCAGAAAGACCGTGCAGCTCAGGTCGCCGCGCACGCGCTGCCCACCCAGGCTGCGGATGGCGTTGTCCACGTGGTCGCCGTAGTGATTGCTGGCACCGGCGTAGCGGTTGAACTGGGGCGGCACGATCTTCTTGGGCAGGGCGGCCGACAGGAAGAGCGGATGCCGCTCCAGCGCGCCCAGAACCAGTTCGCGCAGGGCCTGCGCCTCGGGGGACGCGAAGCGCAGTTGCTCGTTCTGCTTGACCTGCGCGGCCTGGCGGCCGGCGGTCTGCTGGCCGTCCTCCCAAGGCCCTTGGGCCAGCAGGGCTTGGGCTTGCCGCACCTGGTCGGGGCGCAGGACTTCGGGAAGACGGATCAGCATGGCAGCACCCTCAGAACTTGTACGTGCCGGTCAATTGGAACAAGCGGCCGGCGCCCGGCAGGTAGTGGCCCGGGTAGAGGGTGTCGGCATAGCGCTTGTTGGTGACATTGCTCAGATTGCCCTTGAACACCAGCTTGTTGGGCATGAACTGGTATTCGGCCATCAGCTCGCCCACCACAAAGCTGGGCGCCAGGAAACCGGGGTTGCGCAGCGGGGCCACGCTGGAGCGCCAATTCAAGCCACCGCCCACGCGCAACTGCGGGGTGAGCTGGTAGGTGGTCCAGAGCGAGCCCGAGTGCCACGGCGTGAGCGAGGGGCGGGTGCCCTTGCCCTCAGCACCGGGGGCGCCTTCGTCGATGCGCGCGATGGGCATCCACACATAGGAGGCGAAGACTTCCCACTGGGGTGACAGGCGACCGGCCAGGTCCATCTCGGCGCCGGCCACATGGCGCTTACCCGAGAGCAGGAACAGATCCAGGCTGGGGTCCAGATTGCGCTCGTGCAGCTTGGTGCTGCGGAACAGCGCAAAGCGGCTGCTGAACTTGCCGTCGGCCGAGTCGATCTTGGCGCCGGCCTCGACGTTGATGGACTGCTCCGGTGGGGTGTTGGCGTTCTGGGGCGACAGCGAGTAGGCATCTCCCGAGGTGTTGAAGGAAGTGGCGCCGCCCAGGTGGAAGCTCATGCGCTCGTTGGGCTGGAAGAGCAGGCCGGCGCGCTGGCTCCACTCGGACACCGACATGCGGTAGCTGCTCTTGGCGCCAGGGGCGAACTGGTTGTAGCCGTGGGTGCCTGGCGACCCACTCGTGCCGCTGTAGGTGTAGGCCTGGGTGTTGTAGTCGCCGCGCAGACGGTCGTGGCGCAGGCCCAGCAGCAGCTTCCATTCGGGGGCGAATTGCAGTAGGTCCTGCAAATAGAAGCCCAGGGCGCGGGCGCGGTAGTCGTTCACCGGCAGGCGCTGGCGGCGGCTCTCGTCAATCCAGGCGCCGTCATCGGGCGTGCCCACGGTGGTGTTGGGTTTGCTCAGGCCCAGTGCGCTGTAGAAAGCGGCGCGGGTGGCGGCATTCAGGCCCGGGGTGTCGGAGTAGACGGTCTTGTCTTCCTGCGCGAAGTCGAGCCCAGCCTGCACCTGGTGCTTCAGGCCCAGGGCCTGGAATTTGCCGCTGTAGTCGCTCTGCGCGTACAGGGTGTCCATGTCCTGCATCTTGAGATTCGTGCCGCGGGTGATGACGGTCTTGGGGCCAAAAGTATCCAGACCCACCGGACGGCCGCCCGGCTGCAGCGCTGCGGCGCCGAAGCGCACGGTGCCCGAGCGCTGGTCGCGCTCGAATTCGCCACGGGTGATCTTGGTGGTGATTTCGTGCTGGCGGTCGAAGCGGTGCGTGTGGCTGGCCGTGAATTGGGTTGCCTTGCCGGCATTGCGATCGCTGGCCATGCCGTAGTAAGCCTTGGGGTCCACCGGCATCAGGGTGGTTTCGCCGACCGGCGAGACATTCGGCGGCGTGGCCGTGGGGCGGATGAAGGGCATGCCGTAGTTCATGCCGTTCTTGTTGTCTAAGTGATAGGCGCTGAGCAGGAACTCATTGCGCTCGCCAATGCCGGTGCGCCATGCGGCGGCCAGGCCGCTCTTGTCGATGCTGGCGCCGCTGCCGTCGTTGTCGGCCTGGGCCAGCATCGTGCCCAGGCGCAGCGCGCTGCTCTCGCCGGTGCGTAGATTGAAGTCGCCCACGCTGCGAATCAGGTTGTGGCTGCCTACCGTGACCTCGACTTCGTGCTGGTCGATCAGGCGCGGCTTCTTGCGCACCTGGTTGACGGCGCCGCCGGTGGAGCCGCGCCCGAACAGCAGCGAGGCCGAGCCGCGCAACACCTCCACGCGGTCGTCAAAGAAGGTGTCGCGCTCGTAGAAAGCGGGGTCGCGCTGGCCGTCGATGAAGACATCGCCGGTGGTCTGCAGCGCAAAGCCGCGCAGGCGGATGTCCTCTTCGCCGCCCTCGGCCGCCAGGAAGCTGATGCCCGCAGTGTTGCGCAGCACGTCCTTCAAGGTGTCGAGATTGCGGTCGTCGATCAGCTTTTCCGTCACCACGGTGATGGACTGGGGGATGTCGCGCAGCTCCTGCTTGCCTTTGCCGATCTCGGTGTGGGTGGCCTGCACGCCGTCCTTGCCTTGGGGCTCTTTGGGCGCCTTGGCCTTGACGGCCGGCAGTTCGCGCTCGGGGGCGGTGGGCGGGGTGGGGGCGGTTTGCGCCACGGCGCTCAGGCTGAAGCCGGCGGCCAGGGCGCCCAAGGGCAAGAGGGTGGAAAGCTTGGAAGGGGTCATGGTCAGCGGGTCAGGGAATCAAACGGGAGAGGCGCGGCCTCGCCCCTGCCGAAGCGGGGCGCTTGCGCGGGCCGGAGAGGGGGGGAAGGCGGGGGGAAGGGCGGGGTCAGTCCAGTTCGTACTCGAGCCAAGCGATCGCTACGACCTCGATGGCGCGGCCGTCCTCCACGATGGGCACGATGCGGGCACCCTGCATGGCCGTCAGCGCCTGTGCATCCAGGCGGGCAAAGCCAGAACTGCGCTGCAACTGGATGTCGCGCGGGCGGCCTTGGGTGTCGAACACCACGCGCAGACCCACCCGGCCGGCCTCGCCGGCGCGGCGCGACAGCAGGGGCACCTCAACCGCCGGTTCAATCCGGTAGCGCAGTGCCGAAGCGGCGACCGGCTTGGGGCTGGCGACCGGCGCTGCGGGGGCCTGTGCCACCGGGGTGGGCGCTGTGGCTACCGCGGGTGCGGACTGCATTTGCGGGGCCTGGGCCTGGATGGCGGCGGGTCGGGCGCTTGGCGCTTCGAACTCGGGCAGGGGGATGTTCGGCAACAAGGGGGCGGGCACTGGCACCGTGCGCGGCAGCGGGGCGGGTGCAGGCAGCGGCGCCGGGGATGGGCTGTCGTGCAGCAGCCGAACTTCCAACGGCTGGGCGCTGGCGGCCCGGACCACCGTGCGGCCGGCCTGCAGCAGTGCCAGGGCACCCAGCAGGTGCAAAGCGACTGTGGCCACCAGGGCCAGGCGGCGAGGCTTTTGCGCTTGCCAGCCCATGTGGGCGGGTGCGGCTTGATGCGGCCAGGACGCCGCGCCACGGCGGGGCTGAGCAGCCTGCTGGCGGGTTGGCGCAGCAGGGGGCGACAGATGCGGCGGCTGGGGCAGGACCAGGGTGGACATGGGAGGGAAAGGCGGGTGTGGGAGCGAAGGTCTGCTGTATCGCGAAGCCGCACTGTATCGCAAATGCGAACGCCTCGCATTTGCATTTGATGTTTGACGGGGAGCGCACGCCGCCACGCCGCGACAATCCGCGCCCCGTCCCCTGCACACTGAATTCGGAATGGCAAAGCTCTTCTGGCGCTATGGCGCCATGGCCGCCGGCAAGACCCTGGCCCTGTTGGGCGTGGCGCACAACTACGAACGCCTGGGCCGCGCGGTGCTGATCTACACCGCCCAGCTCGATGACCGCTATGGCGAGGGCGTGGTGGGCACACGTCTGGGGCTTCAGCGTCCGGCGCGCACCTTCACGCCCCAGACCCGTTTTGAGGCCGCCGACATCCCTGAGGGCACGGCCTGCGTGCTGTTCGACGAGGCCCAGTTCCTGACCACGCCGCAGGTGCGCGAGCTGCACCGCATCGCCGTGCTGCATGGGGTGCCGGTGATCTGCTACGGCCTGCGCACCGACTTCCAGGGCAATGGCTTTGAAGGTGCGGCGGCGCTGGGCCTGCTGGCTGACCAGATCGAAGAATTGAAGACCGTCTGCGGCTGCGGTCGCAAGGCCAGCTTCAATGTGCGGATGGACGCCGAGGGTCGGCGCGTGCGCGAAGGCGAGCAGGTCTCCATCGGCGGCGATGCCCAGTACCACGCGGCCTGCCCCTACAGCTTCTACACCGAGCAATGCAAGCCCTGATGCTGCGTGCGCTCGGGATCGGACTCGCGCTCTTCAGCACGTTGCTGGCCGCAGCGCCCACGCCGCCTGGGGTCCGCGCGGAGCTGGACGGACTGTTTGCCGAGTTGCAGCGCCAGCAGTGCAAGCTCTACCGCAATGGCAGCTGGCACGAGGCTGCGCAGGCGCGCCAGCACATGCTGCGCAAGTTGGCCTATCTGGAGGAGCGCGGCACGGTGCAGAGTGCTGAGCAGTTCATCGAGCAGGCTGCAACCAAGAGCAGCACCAGCGGCAAACCCTATGAGGTGCAATGCGGCCAAGCGCCGGCCCAGCCCAGCCGCACCTGGCTGCTTGCGGCGTTGGCCGCCCAGCGCAAGGCGCGCGCGGCGTCGGCCCCCTAGAACCCAGCTTCTTCAGTTCAGCTGACGCTCAATGCGTCGATCCGGCACCAGCCACAGCAGTGCAACCGCCACATAGCCTGTCATCGCGAGCGCGGGGCTGACAAAGCTCAGCGGGATCGAGGCCGCGTAGATCAACGGCGACACCTTGCCCTTCCAGTCTTTGCCGACGGCCTGCGCCAGCACTGAGCCGGGCCCTTGCTGGTGCTTGATCACCGTCACCAGCAGGAAGTAAGACAGCGCAGCAGCCAGCAGCACCGCGCCGTAGAGGGCGGTCGGCAGCGCGGCAAAGTGGTTCTCGCCCATCCAGGCGGTGGCGAAGGACACCAGCGAGAGCCAGAACAGCAGATGCAAATTGGCCCACAGCATGCCGCCGCTGACCTTCTGCACCAGGTGCATCAGGTGATGGTGGTTGTTCCAGTAAATGCCCAGGTAGACGAAGCTCAGCGCATAGCTCAGGGCCTTGGGCCAGAGGGGGCTGAGCGCGTCCCAGTTGGCGCCGTGGGGGGCCTTGAGTTCGAGCACCAGAATGGTGATGAGGATGGCGAACACGCCATCGCTGAAGGCTTCAAGACGGGTCTTGTGCATGAAGGGGGCCGAGTGAGGGACAGGCCTCGATTGTTGGGGCGTACCGCAGGCCCAGGCCTTGCAGGTTTGCAAGCCCGATGTGCAGCCGCATCAGCTACAAAGCGGCCCTCACGACCCAAGGATGCTCATGCAATCTGTGTCCATCACCCTGACCTTGCTCGGCCTGTTGGCCGTGGCGCAGGTGCCCCTGACCATGATGGTGGGCCTGACCCGCGCGGCCAAGCAGATCTCGTTCCTGGACGGCGGTGACGACACGATGCTGCGACGCATGCGTGCGCACGGCAATTTCGTGGAAAACGTGCCGATGGCCCTGTTGGTCATTGGCGCGGCGGAGTGGACCGGGGCGCCCAACTGGATGGTGCTGGCTTGTGCGCTGAGCCTGGTGGCCGGCCGCAGCCTGCATGCCTGGTCTTTGCTGTGTCGTGGCCCGGTGCTGACGCGGGCCATTGCCATGCTGATGACGCTGGCGCCGATGGCGGTGGGTGGGCTGTGGCTGCTGGCCGCTCAACTGCGCTGACTCAGCGCCCCCGCCGCCGCTCCTCCCGCAAGGTGTAGAGGTACAGACTCTCCACCTTCGCGCGCGCCCAGGGGGTCTTGCGCAGCATCTTCAGGCTGGAGTTGATGCTGGGCTGGTCGGCAAAACAACGCAGCGCGATGCGCTCGGCCAGGCCGGCCCAGCCGTAGAAGTCGACCAGGTCTTCCAGCATGCGGGCCAGGGTCAGGCCGTGCAGAGGGTCTTTGGGTGTTTGATCGGGCGCGGGCATGGCCGCATTGAACCCCATCCCAATGCCGATTAGTCTTCCTCTGCCACCTTATGGGCCGCCATCAGCTGGGCCTGGGTGTTGGGGGGCACCGGGTCGTAGTGGCTGAGCGCCAGGGTGTAGCGCGCCTGGCCTGCCGTCATGGCGTTCAGCCGGGTCTGGAAGTTGGCCAGCTCGGCCAAGGGGGCAAGCCCCTGCACGATCAGCTGCCCCGGCACCGCGCTGCGGGTGCCGGTGACCTGGCCGCGGTGGCTGGCCAGATCGCCCGAGACATCGCCCACGGCAGACTCGGGCGTGGCCACCTCCAGCGCCACGATGGGCTCCAGGATCACCGGCCGGGCCTCGCGCACGGCGGCATACACGGCGCGCTTGGCGGCGGTCACAAACGCGATCTCCTTGCTGTCCACGCTGTGGTGCTTGCCATCGAACACGGTGACGCGCAGGTCCACCAGCGGGTAGCCGGCCACCGCGCCGCTGGCGCAGGCCTCGCGCACGCCCTTTTCCACCGCCGGGATGAAGGCCGTTGGGATGACACCGCCCTTGACCTGGTCGACAAACTCAAAGCCCTTGCCACGCTCCAGCGGTTCCACCTTGAGCCAAACCTCGCCGAACTGGCCAGCGCCGCCGCTTTGCTTTTTGTGGCGGTAATGCCCCTCGGCGTAGGCGCTGACGGTCTCGCGGTAGGCGATGCGCGGCGGCTGGGTCTTGACCTCGAACTTGAAGGTCTCCTTCAGTCGCTCCAGCAACACCCGCAGATGCAGCTCGCCCAGGCCATAGACCAGGGTCTCATGGGTTTGCGTGGCCTGCTCGATGCGCAGGCAAGGGTCCTCTTCGACCAGGCGGTGCATCACGTCCCAGAGGCGCTGTTCGTCGCCATGCCGGGCCGGAGCCACGGCCAGACCGTGCACCGGGGTGGGCACATTCAACGGGGCGAGGTGGATGTGTTCGTCTTCGGCCGCGTCGTGCAGCACGGCGTCGGGGTGCAGCTCGTCCAGCTTGGCCACGGCGCAGATCTCGCCTGGGCCGGCCTGGTCCAGCGGGATCTGGGTCTTGCCCTGCAGCGCGAACAGATGCCCCAGTCGCACGGGCTTGCGTCCATGGCCCACATAGAGCTGCATATTTTTTTGCAGGGTGCCCTGGTGGACGCGCAGGAAGCCGAGCTTGCCCAGGAAGGGGTCGGCGCGTACCTGGAACACATGGGCCAGCACATGGCGGCTGGGGTCCATACGGACCTCGACGGGCTGTGCCTCAGGGCCTTCGCCACGCACAAAGGCGGGTGGGTTGGCCTCCAGCGGGTTGGGCAGCAGCTTGGCAATGACGGCCAGCAGTTCGGCCACGCCCACGCCGTCTTTGGCGGCACAGAAGCAGACCGGGATCAGATGCCCCTCGCGCAAGGCTTGTTCCAGCGGCGCATGCAGCTCGGTGGCCGGCACATCGCCGTCGTTCAAATAGCGGTCCACAAAGGCGGCGTCCACCTCCACCACCTGTTCCACCAGCGCGCGGTGGGCGGCTTCCACCGAGGAGAAGTCGGCCGGCCCGCTGCTGGCAAAGAAGCAGTCGCTCACGCCCCCGGCATGGGGCAGGTTCAGCGGCAGGCATTCGCGCCCGAAGGTGGCCTGAATCTGCTCCAGCAAGGCCGGCAGATTGACGCCGGGGGCATCGATCTTGTTGATGACGATCACGCGGTCGCGGCCCCGCTCTGCCGCCGCGTCCATCATGCGCTGGGCCATCAGCTCGATGCCGCGCTGGGCGTCGATGACGATGACGGCGGTCTCCACCGCTTCCAGCGCCGGCAGGGCCTGGCCGGTGAAGTCGGGCGCGCCCGGGGTGTCGATCAGGTGCACCCGCAGGCCCTGGTGCTCGAAGTGCATCAAGCTGCTTTGCAGCGAGTGCTGCATGCGGCGCTCTAGCGCATCGTGGTCGCTGACGGTATTGCCCTTTTCCACCGATCCCGCAGCTGGCAGAGCGCCGGCGGCCTTGAGCAGGGCCTCCGCCAGGGTGGTCTTTCCGCCGCCGGAAGGCCCCAGCAGGGCCAAGGTGCGGAGGGCGGCAATGCGGTCGGACTCGGCCATGGACGGCTCCTGGCAAGGGGGGGATGCCCCAGAGTAGCCAGCGGACTCGGACGGCACAAGCAAGGGGCAACCCGGCCCCTTCGCCCCAGAAAACCGGGCCGCCTGTGGATAACTACCGGCCGCTCGTCGGTGACGACAGGCACGCTGGGTAGGCCCCCCCTACATTCGCGCCCCATGGGTTATCGCCGCAAGCGCCGTACGCGCCATCTCTATCTCGCCGCCTTCCTGGCCGCTGTGGGCGCCCTCAGCCTGCTGGCCATGCTGATGCTGGCACTGGCGAGCACACCGAACTGAGGGCGTTTGCTGGCGCGGCTGCCCCGTTACGCGGGCAGCAAGGCGCCGGCTTGGGTGTCGGCGGTACGAGGCCCTGCCTGCAGTCGGCGCGCCAGCATCGGGCGCCCCCAGTGCAGCGCGGCCACGCAGGCCAGCAGCAGGCACAGTCCATAGGCGGCCATGAAGCCGCCGTAGCCCAGCGCCTTCGTGGCGGCATGACCGACGCCGACGAAGGCCGCAAACAGCCAGGTGGCGGCGCTCACAGCACCCAGCAAGGCCGGTAGCAGGGCGGCTTGCATGGGCTGCGTTTGCACCTGTGAGAAGCGCGGGAAAGCCAGTCGATGCAGGGCCCAGCCATTCAGGCTGAGCAGGGTGACCACCGTGAGTTTGGCCATCAACTTGGGCTTGGCCAGCAGCAGGCTGGGCTGAAAGCCCGTATCCAGGCCAATCACTGCCAGTCCCGTCAGCCAAAGCAGGGCCAAGGCCAGCACCACGCCCTGGGCTGCCAGCTGAAGCTGCTTCAGATGAATGCGGCGTCGGCCAAAGATGGCGTGCTCGCACAGGGTCATCGCAGCCGCCGCCAGCAGCAGCGCCAGTACATGTCCAAAGATCAGACCCATGCGGGTCAAGGCCAGCCAGTCCAGCGAATCCATGGTGATCTCCGTGGTCGTTTCGACCCGCTGCGGGTCGCAGAAGGAGGCGGATTTTTGGGGGGTGTCGTGACGTTTTTCACGACCAAATGTGTCAATGGATTACATGTTGCGCGACATTCCTAGGGCTTTCCGCAAACCGTGGCAAACCCGGATTTACGCCTGATGGGGCCTCAGAGAGAAGCGTCGCAGGTAGGCGGCCGGCAGCGCATCCAGCTGCACCATCAACGGGAAGTCCGCGCAGCGGAAGTCGCCGTCCCAGGCCGGCGCGCCCAGCAGCTTGGCATTGGCCTTCAGATAGCCGCGCAGCAGGGGCGGTGCCTCCACCGGCTGCAGGCGTGCAGGCGCTGGGTGCAGGGGCGTGCGCGGGCGCACCTGGAACTCGATGGGCGCCAGATGCTGAGGCACCAATTGGTTCCACAACTGCCAGGCCGTGCTGCCGCCATCGCGGGCGTCCACACTGGCACAGCCCAGCATCAGGTCCAGACCTTCGCGCTGCAAATAGGCGGCGATGGCGCCCCACATCATCAGCAGTGCCGCGCCATTGCGGTGTGAGGGCGCGATGCAGGCGCGGCCCAGCTCGGCGATGCGGTGGCGCTCATGGCGCAGGCGGGTCAGGTCGAACTCGGTTTCGGCATAGAGCCCACCCACCCGCTGGGCGGCGCTGGGACTGAGCAGGCGGTAGCAGGCCACCACGGCCCCCGGGCTGCCATCGGGGTTTTGCTCGCGGGCGAGCAGGTGTTCGCAGTGAGCGTCAAACACATCCACATCGTGCCCCGCCGGCGCCCCGGCCAGCGGTCGCAGCTGAGCTCCCAGCTCTTGGGCGAACACCTGGTGGCGCAGGCGTTGCGCCTCGCGCACTTCGTCCTGGTGGCGGGCCCAGTGCAGGCTCACGGGCCCCGGCGCCGAGCGTATGGGCAGGGAATGGGGCAGGGGGTGGGGGAGGGCAGTGGTGTTCAGGGCCAGCATCGTCTGGTTCCTCAGGCATTGATCTTTGGATGCCCGAGATGCTGGCGGCGCCGCGTGACGGCGCCGTGGCGCGTGCGTGTCAGTGGCGCGACAGGCGCTTCAGCGTCGCTGAATCCCCGCCACCCACACGCCATCCAGCAGACGTTCGTCGCCCAGCATCAGCCAGGCAAACAGCTGCTCGTGCAGCGAACTGGCAATGGAGAGTCGATGCGCCAGCACCGAATCGGGCTCTGACCAGCGCCAGGCGCAAAGGTCGGCCATCAGCCCCGGTTCCAGACGGCCGATTTCGTGCCCGAGATTGAGCGAGGCGGCGTTGCCGGCCGTGGCCGCGTGCAGCAGGGTGAAGGCATCCAGGCGTTGGCCTTGCAGGGCCGCCATCTGGTAGGCCGCGGCCAGGGTTTTGTGCATGGAGAGGCTGACGCCGCCGCCCACATCGCTGGCCACCGACAGCCGAATGCCATCGGCCGCACGGCCGCGCCAGTCGAACAGGCCGCTGCCCAGGAACAGATTGCTGGTGGGGCTGTGGGCAATCACCGCCTGGGTGTCGCGCAGCACCGCGCGGTCGCGCTCATCCAGCCAGATGCCGTGGGCCAGGGTGGAGCGCGGTCCCAGCAGGCCGTGGCGCTCGTAGACGCCCAGGTAGCTGCGGTCGCTTGGGAACAACTCGCGCACCCATTGCACCTCGGCGCGGTTCTCGGCCACATGGGTCTGCAGATAGCTGCCCGGATGGGCGGCCAGCAGCTCGCCCGCCAGGGCCAGCTGGGCCTCACTGCTGGTTGGCGCAAAGCGCACCGTGTGGGCATAGGCCAGCCGACCGCGACCGCGCCAGCGCTGCAGCAGATCGAGGGTGTCGCGCTCGGCATCCTGCGCCGTGTCGCGCAAGCCGTCCGGGGCGTGGCGGTCCATCAGGCACTTGCCGGTGATGAGGCGCATGCCACGCTGCTCGGCGGCGCTGAACAGCGCGTCGACGCTGCCCTTGTGCACGGTGGGAAAGACCAGGGCCGCCGTGCTGCCGTGCGCCAGCAGCTGATCCAGAAAACGCGCGCTGCCCGCGGCCGCCACGGCCGGCTCAGCCCAGGCGCGCTCGGCCGGGAAGGTGTAGCGGTTCAGCCAGTCCAGCAGCTCGGTGCCATAGCTGGCAATCACATCGAGCTGGGGCGCATGCACATGGGTGTCGATGAAGCCGGGCAGGATGAGCTGGCCGCTGCGGTCCTCGCGCGTCCACTCGGGGTCGGGCGCTTCGGTCTGGATGGCGGCGATGCGGCCGTCCTCGATCAGCAGCCAATGGGCCGGGCGCCAGCGCACGCCGGGTGGGGGGTGATCCAGCCCGGCCTCGGCCGCCGGGGGCGTGACGACATCCAGCAGGTCGCCGCGAATAGCAAGTTTCATGGGAAGACGATTGCGCGCTCCAGGTGCGCACGCGCATGCGCCAAAGGGCTGGCGCCAAACATTCCACCTGGCCGGTGCAGGCGGCTGGACAGGAAGTCCTGCGCCATTGTGGCCGGACTGTGGCGGCGCAGCAGTTGGGCCTGCGCCAGCAGCACCAACTCCTGGGCCAGGGCGCGAGCCTGGGCTTCGTCGGGCGAGCGCAGGGCATCGCACAGCGCTCGGGCTCGGACCTGCTCGGAGGCCTCCAGATCGGGCAGCAAGGCGTCGAACCAGGCCTGCAAGGCCTCGCCTTCGCGCTGGGCCGCGCGCAGTACATCCAGCGCCATCACATTGCCGCTGCCCTCCCAGATGCTGTTGACCGGCGCCTCGCGGTAGAGCCGCGCGAGGCTGCCCGTCTCCACATAGCCATTGCCGCCCAGCACTTCCATCGCCTCGCCGCAGGCCGCCACCGCGCGCTTGCAGACCCAAAGCTTGGCAGCGGGCGTGAGCACCCGCGCCCAGGCGCGCTCCACCGGGTCTTGGTCGCGGCTCTCGAAGGCCTGGGCCAGCCGCAGCATCAGTTGCAGCGCGGCCTCGCTCTCCAGGGCCAGATCGCCCAGCACCTGTTGCATCAAGGGCTGGTCCACCAGCAGACGGCCAAAGGCGCGGCGCTGGCCTGCCCAGTGGACGGCCTGCACCAGGCCGGCGCGCAGCAGCGCGGCGCTGCCCACCACGCATTGCAAGCGGGTGATGCCCGCCATCTCCACCAGGATGGGAATGCCGCGCCCGGCCGTGCCCACGAGGTAGGCCTCGCAGTCCTCGAACTCGACCTCGGAACTGCTGTTGCTGCGGTTGCCCAGCTTGTCCTTGAGGCGCTGGATGCGCACGCCGTTCAGCCCGCCGCCGTCCAGGCGCCAGCGCGGCAGCAGGAAGCAGCTCGGGCCTTCTTCGGTCTGCGCTAACACCAGATGGGCGTCGCTCATCGGCGCCGAGAAAAACCATTTGTGCCCGCTGACGAGGTAGCGCGGCGCACCTCGCCAGTCGCCGCCATCAGGACGCGCCTGGCTGGTGCAGGCGCGCAGGTCCGAGCCGCCTTGTTTCTCGGTCATGCCCATGCCCAGCCACAGACTGCGCTTGGTGTTCAGTGCTTGGTCGCGATGGTCGTGCTCGCGGCTCAGCAGGCCGTGTTGCAGCGCCGCATACAGGCCGGAAGCGTGGCGGGCCAGCACCGGCAGGGCGGCCTGCGTCATGGTGGCGGGGCACAGGCTGCCGGCCTCGACCTGACCGTGCAGGTAGAAGAAGGCGGCGCTGCGCTGCCATTGGTTCTGCGCATGCGGCAGGGCGATGGCGCCGCTGGCGCGCAGGCCGGCCAGCAGGCGGTGCCAATGCGGGTGGAAGTCCACACGGTCGATGCGGCGGCCGCGTGCGTCATGGGTCTGCAGCTCAGGCGGGCGGCGATTGGCTTGCTCGGCCCAGTCCTGAGCCTGGGCGCTGCCGATCTGCGCGCCGTAGCGCGCCAACTCGGCATCGTCTCCAAAGTGCGCGCGCAAACTTGGGTCGGTCGCCCAGAGGTCCAGCGCCCGGCATTCGTCCACCTCGTTGTCGTGGTTCACGGCGCGGGGGCGGGCATCAAGCTGGGCTCGGCGCACAGGCGGCCGCGCCCGCCGTTCTTGGCGGCGTACAGGCCCACGTCGGCGCGCCGCAGGATGTCTTCGACGCTGCGGTCGCCGTGGCGCAGCAGGGCCCAGCCGGCGCTGAAGTCCAGCGCAAAGCCGAGTTCGCGTTCGGCCTCGACGCCCAGGGCCGTGCGCAAACGGGCGTCCACGGCCTCGACGCCCTGGCCCTCGGTGCGTGCCAGCAGCACCGCGAATTCCTCGCCTCCCAAACGGGCCACGCAGTCGCCCGGCCGCACCACTTGCTTGAGCAGACGCGCCAGCAGGCCCAGGGCTTCGTCGCCACTGATGTGGCCATGGATGTCGTTGATCTGCTTGAAGTGATCGACATCCAACAAGTACAGCGCCAGCGGTTCGCGATGGCGGCGCGCCACGGCCAACATTTCGGCGCCGCGTTGCTGGAAGGCGCGGCGGTTGGACAGCTGGGTCAGGCTGTCGGTCTTGGCCTGATGGCGCAGCCGGCCTTCGGCCTCGCCGCGCCAGGCGCTCATGAAGGCCAACGCGGCAAAGCTGGCGGCCAGACCGCTCAGGACCAGATAGGCCTGTGCCACCGGATGACTGCCGGTCAGGGCCGGATAGGCCACGGGGTCGGTCCAGCCGATAAAGGCGCGCCACAGGCTCAGGCCCATCAGGGGCAGGAGCGGCAGCGCCAGCAGGGTGCGCCAACGGCGGCTGCTTTCGTGCGCTTTGGGCGCCGGGGCCCAGGCACCCAGCACCACCAGGCCTTGCAAGAGCGCCAGCCAAAGATTGAGTCCGGCCTGTTGCAGCTTCGGATACGGCTGCCCCAACACCAACAGGGGCGCGGCCAGCAGCCACAGCGCCCATGCCCACTTCATGCCGGGGCGCGGACCCAGCCAACCCTGTAAGGCGCGCAGGGCCAGCACAAAGCTCAGTCCACCCAGGCCATAGCCCAGGATCAAGGCCGGCAAGGGCAGTGGGTGGCCCACCAGGACGACCACCGCCCAGGTGCCGAGCTGGGCCCACAGGCTGCCCTGCGCCCAACGCATCGTGGCGTTGCCGCGCAGGCCGGTGAGCAGGGGCAGGGCCAGACCCAGGGTCAGCAGCTGCAGGCTGAGCAGGACGGTGAGGGTGCGGGGCTCCAGGTTCAAGACGGCGCTCGCAGGAGTGGCAGGGGCAGGCGGCGGCAGCATAGCCGCAGGATCGGGCGCTGTTGATCCGGGGCAATGCGCGGTGCGGGCAGGGCCCGAGCGGGCCATCATGTGCGCATGCCTCAGGTTGAACGCTTGCATCAGACCCTGCTGTGGCCGCTGCGTTTGCTGCGCTCGGGCGCCCAGGCGCACAACCGTCGGCCCTGGGAACTCTTGCAAGCTTTGCCCGACCACCCCTGGCGCGAACTGCAGGACGAGTACACCGGCGATGCCCGGGGCTATCACGAGCGCCACTACCAGGAGTTCCTGACCTTTCTGCCCTATGTGCAGCGGGTGCTGTTCGGCGAAGGGCGCTCTGCGGGTCAGGCCGACGACCGCCTGGGTGAGTCCGGCCTCAAGACCTTTCGCCGCCGAGATGTGGCCGCCTTTGAGTTGCGCACCCAGCCCGGCCGGCCGCTGATCCGGCTGCAGGTGCAACACATCGATCTGATCTTCTTCTACGACATCGACGCCGTGCTGCTCAATGTCGAGCTGAGTGGTGAGGGCCTGGAGCTGGCCGAGGTGCAGGAGCTGCTCTACCGACTGGGGCGCGCCTACCCGGCCGGTTGGGACGACGCCGGGCTGCCTCTGCACTGCCTGGCCGAGTGCCGCTTTCTGAATGCCCAGGGCGAGGTGCTGGTGGAGTCCGACACGCGCGAGCGTGAACCCTTCATCGAGCATGTGCAGGCGCGGCGCGCGCCGCGCGTGGCCGCGCATTGGGCCTGGCTGTTGCGGCCCCTGGTGCCCGACCATGGTGATCAGACAGGGGATCTGCGCTACCGCCAGGTGGAGTACTACCGCATGCCGGTGATGGCCCATCTGGCCGTAGACGACCCCCGCAGTTTGAGCCGCGCCGACTTCGTGCGCCTAGGCCTGATCTGCGGTGCCGGCGACGGTAGCCTGCCCTATGGCGAGGGCCATTTGCAGGACTTCGAGGCACGCTATTGCTGGGACCGTTTCTGGTGCGCGCAAGGCGCGGCGCCCTTCACGCGCTATTTGAGTTGCGGCCACTCCCTGGTGGTGGTGGGCGACGCCCGCTCGGCCTTTTTCACCAGCCGCGAGCGCGGCGTGCTGGCGCAGTTCCGTCACCAGCACTTCATGCTCTTCCTGCTGGTGCACTTCCAGAAGGCCGCACTGCTGATCTATTCCGACCGCCTGGTGGATGCCCTGCGGCGGCTGAATGTGGGCGACCCCGACAACGTGCGCATCTTTAAGCGCGAGATCCGCAGCTGCTTCGAAGGCTTTTTGCGCTTCACGCACCGCTACTGGTTTCATGAGGTGAGCGAGCAGGTGCAGGCGCGCAGCCTGCACCGCCTGCTGCTGCAGCACCTGGAGGTGCAGCCGCTCTACGCCGAGGTCAAAACCCGCATCGGCGACATGGCCCAGTACCTGGAGACCGACAACGTGCGCCGCCAGGCCAACACCGTAGTGCGCCTCACCGTGGTCACCATCTTCGGCCTGGTGGGCACCATCACCACCGGTTTCCTGGGGATGAACCTGCTGGCCGAGAGCGAGGCCCCGCTGTGGCAGCGCATCGCCCTTTTTGCGCTGACCCTGGGTGTGGCGCTCTGGCTCACGGGCTACACCATCGTCAAGAGCAAGCGCCTGTCGGACTTCCTGGACGCGCTGTCGGACGAGCGGCTGACACTGAGGCAGAAGCTCGGGGTGTTGGTGGGGGTGTGGCGTTAGAACAGTCTTTGCGGGCTTCTGCTGTCAAGATTTCTAAACGCCGCCTAAAGGCAAGCTAAATGCCTGCTAAAAAGCCAGGGTAAATGCGGGGGGGTAGGCGGAGCTCGCCCTTAGAGTGCGGCCCGCGCCACTAAGAGCGCCCACTTGCCCGTGGCGGCAAGCGACAACAAAGCAAAAGAACAGGGAGGGCGCCGCGGCTGCGGCGGTGCTCTGCCCTGCCTGAATCAGGCCAGACCGGCGCAGAGGCGAGGAACCCATCAACGATTGATTGCAGTGCGAGCCGGCCGTTTGGCCTGCCTGTGCCTGGCCCTGTTGTCCCCAGACCTTCATGGCGGAGCGCAATCAATCGGGTTTGCCCGGCCTGGCCCGAAGCGATTCAGGGCAACACGCATAGGCGGCCATTGGATCGACTGAAAAAAGGAGAGAAGAATGAAGAAAGTTGGAGCGGGCATCATGGCTCTGAGCATGACCTTGGGCTCGATGCCTGCCTGGGCGCAGGAAGTTGAAAGGTTTCCTACGGAAGAAATTAGGGGTAAGAGAACAAAGGAAGATGAGGGGGCGGTCGGCCCAATTATTTGGTCTCGGCCCGGGGGTGGCGGTGGGGGAGGATTGCCAGGGGCTCCTAAGACGCCTACTCAAACTCCAGAGGAAAAGAAGAAGGCCTGCGATGCTGATCACGCAGCGGATATGGGGGCTGCAGATCGATCGCTGACAAATGACTTGGAGGTATGCAAGGCCAATGCTATTGAGGAGGCAAGAAACTGGTACAACGGCCCATTTTGGCAGGGTAGATATAACGGTTGTGTCGCAAGCGCAAATAATGCATTTCAGTCAAGGGTTGACATGGCTCGCAACAAGCATACAGCTTGTATTGCAAGGTCATGATTTGTCGCGGCAAGTATCATTCGTCGTGTACTTGATGTTCCTCCGTATTGTGTGTCGCTCAGTTTGACTGAGTTCGGGTGTGTTCGTGCTCTGTGTGATATTTAAAAACAAGCGATTGAATTTTAGGAAGTGTTTGTGATGGAGGTTCCAGCTTTGAATGCTCGCGGGAAATATTTCATCGGTCTGCTGATTGGTGCGATAGCTATAGGTTTTGTTACCTTTGGGTGGCACCGTTGGAGTGTGCCGACCGAGCAGCCAGTCGATATGAGCCAAGCCCACATGCCCAACCAAGCGCCAAGTCTCGGGGAGGAAGTGCGGAAAGCGCAGCCCAAAGTAGAGGACTTAACGGCTCAGACCGGCGTGTCTAGTGCGGCGTTGAGTTCGTCACCGAGCCAGGTGCTATGGAAGAGCCCGCATGCAGGCGGCTTGGGCGTCGCTGTCCACGCTGCTCTACAAACCCGAAGTGGGCCGGATGCCTTCAAGTTGTCGACCCAATTGCTAAGGTGCGAAATGCTGGATGCGTCGATGGCGGTAACCCGTGCAGCGTTGCAGCGGACCACTGTTGAAGCGGAAAGGCAGGTGTTGGTGCATGCAATTGCCGATGAGCAACAGCAGCTGAAAGATTGCCAGACCGTCGATGGCGACTTGCGCCAGCGTCAACAACAGTTGTTGAAAATCGCCTATGAGGCCAAGGTCCAGGGCGCAGCAGCCAGTTATTTGTCGACATACGGTCGAGAGCAGACTTTGCCAGAGGAAATGAATGCAGTCTTGCTGGAAGATGCGCAGAGGGGCGATATATTTGCCCTCGCCGCATTGGCCCGCGATACGCGACTTGGAAATTCACTTTCTGAGCGAGTTGTCTTTTCTGCCGCGTTGGCAAAGCTTTCTCACTCACAGAACGACCGAGTTAGAGGGATTGCGCAGAGCGGCTTTAGGCAGGCGGTCTTGCGAGCGCATGCGCGTGGGGAGCTAACGGCAGATCCTCTTGCAGATGGCGGGCTAGACCGCGTGACTGAACCCTCTCGACTGGCAGCTATCTTCACGGGGGCTTGGAGACTGACGGATGCCACCGCCTTGGCGCGGATTGACAGGTTCGTTTCGGCAGCCGAAGCGGCTCAACAGAGATAAATGAGCACTTTTTGGCGATCGCCCCCAAACGCCCGACCGAGCGGGCAACCCGGCACTGCAGCCCGAGCGCTCCTAGGGGTTGGATCTCACCCTGGAGTCCAATGTGCGCGAGCATAGTGCCCCCCGAGTTCGACACCAACCCGCGCAAGTTGTTGAATTTGCTCATGTGGGCTTTCAGATTGCCACTACCGCAGGCTCAATTGGGTATCGGTTGACGGCTTCTTGAGCTTGAGGGCGTCCAGCACCTGGAGACCGACAACGTGCGCATCTTCAAGCGCGAGATTCGCAGCTGCTTCGAAGGCTTCTTGCGCTTCACACACCGCTACTGGTTCCACGAAGTGAGCGAGCAGGTGCAGGCGCGCAGCCTGCATCGCCTGCTGCTGCAGTACCTGGAGGTGCAGCCGCTTTACGCCGAGGTCAAAACCCGCATCGGCGACATGGCCCAGTACCTGGAGACCGACAACGTGCGCCGCCAGGCCAACACCGTGGTGCGCCTCACCGTGGTCACTATCTTCGGCCTGGTGGGCACCATCACCACCGGTTTCCTGGGGATGAACCTGCTGGCCGAGAGCGAGGCCCCGCTGTGGCAGCGCATCGCCCTTTTTGCGCTGACCCTGGGTGTGGCGCTCTGGCTCACGGGCTACACCATCGTCAAGAGCAAGCGCCTGTCGGACTTCCTGGACGCGCTGTCGGACGAGCGGCTGACACTGAGGCAGAAGCTCGGGGTGTTGGTGGGGGTGTGGCGTTAGAACAGTCTTTGCGAGCTTCTGCTGTCAAGATTTCTAAACGCCGCCTAAAGGCAAGCTAAATGCCTGCTAAAAAGCCAGGGTAAATGCGGGGGGGGTAGGCGGAGCTCGCCCCTAGAGTGCGGCCCGCGCCACTAAGAGCGCCCACTTGCCCGTGGCGGCAAGCGACAACAAAGCAAAAGAACAGGGAGGGCGCCGCGGCTGCGGCGGTGCTCTGCCCTGCCTGAATCAGGCCAGACCGGCGCAGAGGCGAGGAACCCATCAACGATTGATTGCAGTGCGAGCCGGCCGTTTGGCCTGCCTGTGCCTGGCCCTGTTGTCCCCAGACCTTCATGGCGGAGCGCAATCAATCGGGTTTGCCCGGCCTGGCCCGAAGCGATTCAGGGCAACACGCATAGGCGGCCATTGGATCGACTGAAAAAAGGGAGAGAAGAATGAAGAAAGTTGGAGCGGGCATCATGGCTCTGAGCATGACCTTGGGCTCGATGCCAGCCTGGGCGCAGGAAGTTGAAAGGTTTCCTACGGAAGAAATTAGGGGTAAGAGAACAAAGGAAGATGAGGGGGCGGTCGGCCCAATTATTTGGTCTCGGCCCGGGGGTGGCGGTGGGGGCGGATTGCCAGGGGCTCCTCAGGCTGCAAAACCTGCATCCTGTATGTACCCAGACACCAAAAACATCACCGGCAATGATCTTCCCGAAGTGCGACAGGGTGCGGCGCGGCAATTGCTGCCGCGAATCGGACTGACAAGGTCTGGAACCTATCGGGTCAAATGGAGTGACGGCACCATTGATGTGTTTGTGGTTTCCGCTGCGGGCAGTCCGGCCGTACTTCAATACACTGAGCAACAGGGTGATGGTCAGGCGGGGTCAAATTGTTGAGAAGGCTCGAAAGATTCCGTCCGATCGCGGTTGCGTTGATCCTGGCGACACTTGGCTGGTACGCCAGCATTGAATTCAAGTCACCTTCTTCCAAACAGTCAGAAGGCCCCGAGACAAGTGCAACGGATGCCGTCAATGTTGGGGGGGTGAAACTGCCAACAGCGAGCGATAGGCAGCTCTTGCCCCATCCTGATGTGTCCCCAATTCGCGGCAGCAAGTCGCTGGCGGCTGAACTGCGTACTGCCAGGAACCTCCGGGTCTTTGTTCATGAAGCGTTGCAACGGCCCGAGCAAGGCGGCCACTACTACGCGATCCGTGCCCTCGACCATTGCAGCTTCTTGCCTACGGTTGTGGACTTGACCAAGGGCAAGGAGAGTGCCGCCAACGCTCATGCGCACAAACGATTGCAAGTGGAATTGAACCGCTGTGAAGGTGTGCTGGCCCAATTTGGTGGTCTCAAGGGCTTGGCGCACAACATCGAGGCCAGACCGGATCGTGGTCGAGATCCCGTGAGGGCGGTGTATCAGAAACTGACGCGGAACCAGTATGGCAGCGCCGCGGAGGCGGTAGCCGCCGCAATTGCGAGTGAAGAGCCGCAGTTGCTGTTTCATGCAATGGCCAAGTACAAGGAAGCCATCATCGAGCAGGCGGCCGGTCAGAAGATCGAGTGGACGGATGCCCTCAGGACCCTGGCCGTACGGGCTGCGGGTGAGGCGGCCTATGTCCGGATGAGCAACCCGGATCCGGAATTGGATGCCGCCCTGGGCTGCTTGATGACGGGCCAGTGGTGTGAACCTGGTGCGGTCGCCAAGGAGCCGGAGCCCAATGACCCTGAGGAGCGTGCAGCCTTGGCAGAGTTCAGGCGGGTGCTGAACGAGTTTGTGGCCAAGCAGGGGCGCTCCGCAGCGGGCCATTGAGTTCGGAGAGGGGCGGGCCCTGGCTGCAGGAGTCCTCCTGGCTGGCGGGTTTTGACACTGGGCGGGCTGGCTCCGTTGTGTGAGCGCGCGGAACTACAGCCGACACGCCCCTGAACACGGTGGTAGGACCGCTCTCCTTGGTCGGATCTGGGGCGACGGGCGTAGTTGGTTTTCTAAACTGAGCCCATGTTCAAGGCCCTCGCTTTCCTCCTCCTGCCCGCCACGCTCTGGGCTCAGGCTTTGCCCAGCCTGGACAACCTGCCGCGCCCCAGCACGCCGCCGCCGGAGCGGGCCTCGCCGGTACCGGCGCAGATGCAGCGCTGGCGCGAGGAGGCGCAGGCGGCCGAACATGGCGAGGACGGTGTGCCGCGCGACCCGGTGCGGGCGGCGCAGCTCTATTGCCGTGCGGCGCGCTATGGCGATGCGCTGGCGCAATTCAATCTGGCCTGGATGCTGACCAATGGGCGCGGCATCGAGCGCGATGACGCCCAGGCCGCGCACCTGTTTGCGGCGGCGGCCGAGCAGGGCCTGGAGCAAGCGCAGGCCATGGCCCAGCGCCTGGGCACGCCGCTGGGGCCGCCGCCTGAATGTCTGATCGCACCGCCGCTCGAATTGCCGGCCGTCGCCAAGGCGTCGCCTGGACCCAAGGTGGCCGCCAAGCCCGCAGCCTTGCCCATCCCGCCCAACGCCCCCGAACCCATCGTTCGCTTCGTCACCTTGACCGCGCCGCAGTACCAGCTGGCGCCGGCCCTGGTGCTTGCGGTGATGGCCAAGGAGTCGAACTTCAATCCGCTGGCCGAGTCGCCCAAGAACGCGCATGGGCTGATGCAGCTGATTCCCGACACGGCGGCGCGCTTTCGCGTCAAGAATCTGCGCGACCCGGCGCAGAACATCCAGGGCGGCATGGCCTATCTGCGCTGGCTGCTGGCCTATTTCGAGGGCGACCTGCCGCTGGCGCTGGCGGCCTACAACGCCGGCGAGGGCGCGGTGGACCGCTACCGCGGCATCCCGCCTTATGCCGAGACGCAGGACTATGTGCGCCGCATCCTCGACCGCTTGAACTGGACCCTGCGCATGCCCTTTGACGCCACGGCCGCCAAGCCCTCGGCCATGCTGGCCCTGCGCAAGAAGACCTACTGAAGTCTGACGTAGGCTGCGCGCCATGCACACGCCGCCGTCCGCCTTTCACAGCGTCTTCCTGGCCAGCGCCAATCTGCTCAATCTGGCCCTGCCGGGGCGGGTCTTCTATCCCAACCAGGACGCCTACGGCGCCGAGGAATACCAGCGCAAGATCGCTTGGTTGGGCCAGCAGATGGCGCGGCTGAATGCCGATGTGCTGCTGACCCAGGAGGTCTGGGATGAGGCAGCGCTGCGTGAGGCCGTCGCCGCCAGCGGCCGGCGCTATGCCGTGGTGCAGGCCCCGGGTGCCGAGCAGGGTGCACAGGGCACGCCCCGCCTGGGCCTGGTGAGCCGCTGGCCGGTGCAGCGCCTGCAGTCCCTGGCCGACTTCGACCCCGCCGACCACCTGCCCGTGCCCGAGTTGGGCCTGGTGAAGCGCTTTGAGCGCCCGGTGCTGCTGGCCGAGTTGCAGGGCCCGCAGGGTCAGGGGCTGACCGTGTTGGCGGCGCACCTCAAGAGCAAGCGGCCCAAGTTCCTGATTGATGCGCAAGGCCAGGCGCTGGAGGACCGCGACGACCCCGCCATCGTCGCCCGCGCCATGCTGCGCAGTTTGATGATCCGCGCTGCCGAGGCCTGCGCGCTGCGCCGCTTCGTCGTCACGCTGAGCCAGGGCCGGCGCCATCCCCTGGTGCTGGTGGGCGACTTGAATGACGGGCCGCAGGCCGTCACCACCCAGCTCATCGCCGCCACGGCCGAGGTGGCTTACGACAAGGGCGCGGCCGACACCGCGCTCTTCAATGCCTGGGACCTGCAGACCGAACCGGCGCTGCGCCGCGACATGGCCTACAGCCATGTGCACCAGGGCTGGCCGGAGATGCTGGACCAGATCTGGGTCAGCGAGGAATTCAAGGCTGGCAGCCGCTTCGCGGTGGGCGATGTGAAGCGCGTCGAGGTCTTCAACGACCACCTGCACGAAGGCCGCGACCGCACGCGCAGCGACCACGGCTTTGTGCGGGCGCTGCTGCGTTGGAAGATTTAGACCCTAAAGTGCCACCAGGAGGTGCGCCGATGCAAGGCCTACGGATCGGGGTTCTGAGTGCCGTGTTCACTGGCAGCCTGATGCTCAGCGGGTGTACCTCGCTGCTGCTGGACCGCGTGGCCGACACCCTGGCCGAACAGCAGCAGGCCGAAGAAGACGATCTGCCGCTGGCGCGCGATGCGGCGGCGTTCTACCTGAAGGTCTCAGAAGCGGTGCTGCGCGAGCAGCCCTCGCACACGCGCTTGGCCACGGCGGTGACGGCCGGGTTCACGCAATACAGCTATGCCTTCGTGGCCTTCGAGGCCGAAAAGCTCGAAGAACGCGATGCACGCGCCGCACAAGCCCTGCGTGAGCGCGCGGCGCGGCTTTATGCCCGGGCTCGCGCGCATGGCCAGCGGGCGCTGGGCGTCGGGCCGCTGAGACTCGATCAGGTGGCGCTGGCGCACTGGACGGCCAGTGCCTGGGCGGCGCAGATCGCGCTGTCCAAGCAGTCCCCTGAGGTGGTGGCCGAGTTGCCCCAGGCCCTGGCCCTGGCCGCACGCGCCTACGCGCTCGCGCCCGAGCACGGACAGGGCGACCTGGCTGCGCTGATGGGCAATCTGGAGGCCAACCGACCGGGCGGACGCATTGATTTGGCGCGGCGCTATTTCGCGGAGGCCCAGGCGCTCTCGCAGGGGCGCAGCGCGGCGATCTGGGTGGCGCAGGCCGAAGCCTTGGCGCAGCCCGCTGGAGACCGAGCGACCTTCGAGGCCGAATTGCAGCGTGCCGTGGCGGCCGCACAAGGACAGAAGAACTTGGTCAGCACCCTGATGCGCGAGCGCGCCCAGTGGTTGCTGCAACGCCTGGATGATTTGTTTTAGGGGGAAGAACTTGATGCGCCGTCGCCATGCCCTGATCGCCGCTGCCAGCCTGCCGCTGATCCTGCCACTGCGCGCCCACGCGCAAGCCGCCTTGCTGCGCATCGGCACCGTGGTGCCCAAGAACTCGGTCTATCACCAGCAACTGCTGGAACTGGGCGAGGCCTGGAAAGGGGCGCAGGGTGGGGCGGGCAAGTTCACGGTCTTCACCGATGGCAGCCAGGGCGGCGAGGCCGAGATCGTGCGGCGCATGCGCATCGGCCAGTTGCAGGGCGGCATGGTGTCGGGCGTGGGCCTGCGAGAGATCGAGCCCGCCACGGCCGTGTTCCAAAGCCTGCCCCTGCTGTTCCGTAGCTGGGAGGAGCTGGATGCGGTGCGCGAAAAGATGCGCGCCGGCCTGGAGCGCCGCATCGCCGCCAAGGGCTTTGTGGTGATCGCCTGGGGCGACGCCGGCTGGGTGCGTTTTTTCTCCAAGGCCCTGGCGCTGCGGCCGTCCGACTTCAAGCAGCAAAAGTTCTTCAGCTGGGGCGCCGAGCCCGAGCAGCAGGCCATCATGAAGAGCCTGGGCTACACCCCGGTGCCGCTGGAAGTGGGCGATGTGCTGCCGGCCATCCAGACCGGCATGATCCAAGTGGTGCCGGCCACGCCCTACTTCGCATTGGCCAGCCAGGTGTTCGATAGCGCGAAACACATGCTGGAGTTGAACTGGGGCCCCATCGTCGGCGCCCTGGTGGTCACCCAAAAAGCCTGGGAGGCCATGAGCCCGGCCGCGCAGCAGGCGCTCAAGAGTGCAGGCGACAAGGCCGGCCTGGCCATCCGCGCGCAGGCGCGTCGCGAGGTGGACGAGGCCACGGCGGCGATGGTCAAGCGCGGGCTGGTGGTCAGCAAGCCCAATGCCGAGCAAATGAAGGAGTGGCAGGCCCTGGCCGATCAGCTCTACCCGCGCATTCGCGGCAGCATGGTGCCGGCCGATACCTTTGACGAATTGATGGGCCATTTGCAGGCCTACCGCGCCGGCAAGCGATGACCGCGCCGGCCGTGCGGCCCTGGAGCCGCGTCGAAGAGGGCGTGGCGGCGCTGGCCCTCGGTCTGATGGTGCTCATCCCCTTGGTGGAAATGGCCCTGCGCCCGCTGCAGGCGCAAGGGATCGAGAACGCCCCCGTGCTGGTGCAGCACCTGGGTCTGGTGCTGGCGATGTTTGGCGCGGTGGCGGCCGAGCGCCATGGGCATCTGGCCACCCTGGGGGCGGACCTGGGCGACTGGGGAGGCAGTTGGGGCAAGACTTGGATGCCGCGCCTGCTGCATGCCCTGGCCAAGGGCCCGGCCGCCTTGATCTGCGGCGTGCTGGCGCTGGCCGCCGCGCGTTTTGTGATGGCCGAGATGGACGCGCCGCGCCCGCTGGCCTATGGCATTCCCGCCTGGTGGGTGCAGGCCTGCATGCCACTGGGCTTGGCGCTGCTGGGCATCAAGCTCGGGTCGCGCGTCAGCGGGCACGCGGTGCTGCGGCCGCTGTGCGCGCTGGGCCTGCCCCTGCTGGGAGCGTGGCTGGGCTGGCGCTTCGAGGCCCATGGGCTGCCGCTGGGCTTGGAACTGATTTTTCTGCTGCTGATCCTGCTGGCCGGGGCGCCCATTTTTGCGGTGCTGGGCGGGCTGGCCCTGGCCCTCTTCTGGAGCGACGGCCTGCCCTTGGCCTCGGTGCCGCTGTCGCACTACCAGATCACCACCAATGCCTCGCTGCCGGCCCTGCCGCTCTTCACCCTGGCGGGCCTGCTGCTGGCCCGCACCGGGGCAGCCCAGCGCCTGAGCCAGGTGTTCCAGGCCCTGTTTGGCAGCGGGGCCTTGGGCACGGTGCTGGCCGCGGCCGTGCTGTGCTCGCTGTTCACCGCGCTCACGGGCGGCAGTGGCGTCACCATCCTGGCCTTGGGCGGCTTGCTCCTGCCCTTGCTCTTGAAGGCGGGCTACCCCGAGCAGCGCGGCATCGGGTTGGTGACGAGTGCCAGCGCCCTGGGCGTGCTGCTGGCCCCTTCGGTGCCGATGATCATGGTGGCGGTGATTGCCCGCGTGCCCATTGGCGAGATGTTCCTGGCCGGGCTGTTGCCGGCCTTGGTGATGGTGCTTTGTCTGCTGGTGTTTGGCGGCTTCTTGCGCCGCAGCGGCGTCCAGGTGGTGACGCAAACCGACAGGCCGCCGCTGGGTGCCAGCCTGTGGGCGGCCAAGTGGGAGCTGGCCGCCCCGGTGGTGGCCATTGGCGCCATGCTCAGCGGCCTGGCTACGCCCACTGAGAGCGCGGCGCTCACGGCGGGCTACGCGGTGCTGACCCTGGCGCTGGCCCATCGCGAGCTGAGCTGGCGTCAGCTGTGGACCAGCTTGAGCGACTGCGCGCAGATCATCGGCGGCGTGATGCTGATCCTGGGTATGGCCCTGGCGCTGACGAACTACCTGGTGGACGCCGGCATCCCCGACGCGGCGGTGGAGTGGGTGCCGCAGTTCATCCCCAACCGCTATGTGTTCCTGATCGCGCTGTGCGCCTTCCTGTTCGTTGCGGCGGCGCTGATGGAGATCTTTGCCGCCATCGTCGTGCTGGTGCCCCTTTTGCTGCCGCTGGCCCTGCATTACGGCATCGAGCCCCTGCACTTCGGCATCGTCTTCCTCGCGGCCATGGAGGCCGGCTTCCTGTGCCCACCGGCCGGCATGAACCTTTACTTTGCGTCGGCCATGTTCAGGAAGCCCTTGCGCCAAGTGGCGGCGGCCACCGCGCCGGCCATGGTGGCCATCTTCATCGGCACCCTGGTGATCGCGCTGCTGCCGCCGTTGGCCACCGGGCTGCCGGGGCTGCTGCGCTGATCAACCCAGCGCGTAGACGCGCCCATCGGCGCTGCCGAAGATGATCCGCCCCTGATCCACCACTGGGGTCGAGAAGATCGAGCCCACGCTGCTCTGGCGGTCGAAACCAAGGGCCATGGCTTCGCGCCAGTTGGAGGCGAAGTTCAGCGCGGTGTTGAAGCGCCCGTCTGCCGTCAGCACCCAGCCCCGGTTGGCGCGCGCGGCCGGGGTGCGCCAGGTCCACAGCAACGCGCCGCTGGGCCAGTCGCGCGCCTCCAGGCTGCCGTTGAGGGCGCCCATCAGCAGCACATCCCCAGCCACCACGGGCGAGGCAAACATATAGCTCTTGGCTTGCTGCTGGGCCAGGGCCTTGCCGCTGGCGGCCTCATGGATGTGGATGAGGCTGGAGTCCGAGGTGGCGAACACGACCTTGCCGTCTTGCACGGCCGGCGTGCCCACCACCCAGCTGGCGCCGGTGGAAAAGCGCCAGCGCTCTTGCCCGTTGCGGAGGTCGATGGCATAGCAATGCGAATCGCGGCAGCCCACAAAGACCAGGCCCAGCGCTTCGTCCACCGTGGGTGAGGATTGAAAACCTTGCTGGTTGGCCATCAGCGCGTCCACCCCGGCCTGGAACTTCCACAGTTCGCGGCCGGTTTGCAGGTCTAAAGCCCAGAGCCGGCTGGCCCAGTCGCCGACGATCACGCGGCCCCCGGCCACCGCAGGGCTGGCATGCACCACTTCGCCGCAATCGTGCGACCAGCGCAAGGCGCCGCTGCTCGCATCCAGCGCACGCAACTTGCCGTCGCCGCAGCCAAAAATCACCAAACCCTGCTCGATCGCGGGGCGTGAGAGGTAGACATCAAAGGGGTCTGCCACCGTCTGGCTGCGCGGCTGCGAGCCATGCAGGCCGCGGGCCTCGAAGCGGCGCTCGCCCTCGGTAGCGAACTTCCAGCGCGGCTGGCCGCTGGCCACGTCCACCGCGTGCAGGCGGCCGTCATAGCTCATCACATAAGCCGTGCCATCGGCCACGCGTGGCGTGCCCGACACCGGCCCCCCCGTGCGATAGGCCCAGCGCAGCCGGCCGCTGGCGGCTTCCAGCGCATACAGATGCCCGTCATCGCTGCCGACCAGGATCAGACCCTGGTGGGCGACGAGGGACGACACCACCCGCGCGCCGGTCTGGAAGGACCAAAGCGCCTTGGGCAGGCGGCGCGGCGCGCTGGCCTGGGCCGGGAGGGAAGCCAGGGCCAGGGCGCTCAGCAGCAGGGTCTGGCGGCGGGTGATCAGCGCGGCGTTCATTGGCCTTCTCCAGTCGGACGACGCAGGGGCAGGGCGGCCTCGAAGGGGCCTTGCTCGAAGTGGCCGTCGATGGCTGTGGGGCTCCAGCGTCCTTCCACCGTGATGCCGGCGCCGCGCGCTTCCAGGCGCAGCAGGCTGGGGCCCAGATGCACGGCGTCCAACTTCAACTCATTGCGGCGTTTGCCGATGATCAAGAGCGTGCCGCCGCCCTCGCCCTGGGCATCGCGGCTCAGGGTCAGAGTGACTTCGCGTGGCACGCCGCCCAGCTCGTAGCGGCCCACCCAGCGGCCCAGCAGGGCGTCGGGGATGGGCAAAGAAGGAGGCGGCGGCGGGGCGATCTGGGCGTCGCCCGTGCGTTGCAGGTTCACCGGGGCGCGCAGGCCGTTCAGGCTGAGCGTCCCGCTGGCCACTTGCGCATTTCGCCATTGCAGATGCAGGGTCGGGGTGGGCTCGGGCGGCACCAGAAAGGCCGCGCTGAGCGTGGCGCTCAGTGTGGTGCTCAGCGCCTGGCCCTGCCATTTCATATCGCCCAGCGGCGCGCCGGCCAGTTCACGGCCGGGCAGGGTGATGCGGCCCTGCCAGACCCCCTGCGCGTCGCGCGCCAGGTCAATCGTCAGCGGCAGGGCTTGGCCGGACAACTGGGCCTGGCCCTCCCAGCGGCCGGCGGGATGGAATGGGGCGGCCTGGGTGATGGACATCCAGGCGAACAAGAGGAGGGTGAGGAGTCTGTGCATGGGGGCCTAGAGACAGCACGGAGCGGTAAGGCGCGCAGGCTAAGCGCGGCGTGCCGCGGCTGCTGAAAGCCACTGCGGGACTACCCGAGCGCCGTTTGCAGAATTCTCGGCAGTGCGTGGATGGGGGTCACCTCTACGTTTTTGGCGAGTGGATAGCCCTCTGCCACTGGCGCCAGCACATGGGCCTGATGGACGCCCAGATCCTCTAGGGCCAGCCAGAAGCCCTTGCTGACCCGGGGCGCGCTGCTGAACTTGATCTCCAATCCGAGGCGGCGTCCGGCGCGCTCGACCACCAGATCCAGCTCGGTGCCGGCCGCCGTGCGGTAGTGGGCCATCGAGCTGCCTTCAGGCAATGCGGCGGCCACCTGCTCGATCACAAAGCCCTCCCAGGAGGCGCCCGCCACCGGGTGACCCTGCAGGGCGTCCAGGTTCTCGATGCCGAGCAGCGCATGGGTCAGGCCGCTGTCGCGCACATAGACCTTTGGGCTCTTGACCAGGCGCTTGCCCACATTGGGCAGAGCGGGCTCCAGGCGGCGCAGCACCATGGCGTCCACCAAGGTATCCAGATAGCGCTTGACAGTCGTGTGGGCCAAGCCACCCAGCGAGGAGCCCAGAGCAGAGGCGTTGAAGAGCTGACCCTGCAGATGGGCGCACATGCGCCAGAAGCGGTGCAAGGTGGCTGGCGGCACCGTGACGCCGAAGTCCCGCAGATCGCGGGCCAGAAAAGTCTGGATGAAGTCTTGCCGCCAGGCAAAGGACTGCGCCGCGTCGGCGGTCAGTTGGCTCAAGGGGAAGCCGCCGCGCAGCCAGAGCTCTTGAAGGCTTTGCAGATCCGCAGGCATTTCGCTGGCCAGCAGCGGCGTCAACTCCACATGGCCAATCCGACCGGCCAGCGACTCGGATCGCTGGCGCAGCAGATCACCGCTGGCCGAGCCCAGCAGCAAGAAGCGGCCGGGTCGGCGGTGGACATCGATCTCGGGACGCAGGTGCTCGAACAGATCGGGCAGGCATTGCACCTCGTCCAGTACCACCAACCGATCGCGCTGCCGCGATAGGAATAACTCAGGGTCTGTCAGTCGCGCGCGGTCGCTGGCGCGCTCCAGATCAAGAAACAGACTGCCGGGGTGGCGCGCCGCGATGGCCCGGGCCAGCGTGGTCTTGCCCACCTGACGCGGCCCCAGCAGCAGCACCGCCGGGTACCAGCCAAGGCGCTCTTCAAGGCGCTTGACGGCGTGTCGTTCGATCTCAACCATTCGCGCATTTTGAGCGAGTTATGCTCAAAATGCAATGATATATAGCTGGCAAGGATGGGCGGAATCTTTGCGTCAAGGTGCCGGCCGGCAGTCCTCGTAGGCTTCTTTGTAGGGGCGTCCGAAGCACTGTTTCAGGCCGGTGAGTACCTCGAAATTGATCTTGTTGCCGGCGTGCTTGTCGACCGTGGCCTGGTGGGTGCGGTAGTGGGTGTCGAACCTTGCTCGGTCATTGCGCAGGAAGGCGATCGTGGCCTGGACATAGCTGTTCCAGCTGAAGGCCGTGGTGTTTGGGTCCTCATGGGGGTCGATGGATTGCTGGGCCTCGTCGGCCGCTCGTGCGGCCTGGCCGGAGAGGGCCAGGGTCTGGGCCAAATGCCAACGCACGCCGCGCTGCTCTCTGGCCTGCTTGGCGACGTAGCGCTCCAGCAGCTGGGCTGCCTCGGCCGGGCACGCGCCCAGTTGCCGCCAGCCCGCTTCGGTTTGGTCGAATTCCCAGTACGGCAGCTTCAGCGCGGCTGCTGCGATCGCCTGGTACTTGGCTTCGCATGAGCCGGCCACGGTCTGAGAGTCAGCCGCCCAGACGGGTAGTGCCGCGCCCATCACAAGGCTCAGCGCGGTCAATGTGTTCTTCATCCCGGGTCTCTCTCTGTCTTTGAGTCGAGTTGCCGCGCCGCAATGAAAAGGGCCTCCCGAAGGAGGCCCTGCTGCGGCATCAGGCCGGGCGCCAGCTTACATGCTGCGCCGGTACTGCCCACCCACCTCGAACAGCGCGCTGGTGATCTGGCCCAGCGAGCACACGCGCACGGCGTCCATCAGCACCTCGAACACATTGCCGTTGTCGATCACGGCCTGCTGCAGGCGCTTGAGCATGGGGCCACTCTGCGCCGCATTGCGGGCCTGGAAGTCCGCCAGTCGCGTGAGTTGCGACTGCTTTTCTTCCTCGGTCGAGCGCGCCAGTTCGATGTGCTCGGGCACCGGGTCGCCATGCGGGTTGCGGAAGGTGTTGACGCCGATGATGGGGTACTCGCCGGTGTGCTTGAGCATCTCGTAATGCATGCTCTCTTCCTGGATCTTGCTGCGCTGGTAGCCGGTCTCCATCGCCCCCAGCACGCCGCCGCGCTCGGCAATCTTTTCGAACTCGGCCAGCACCGCCTCTTCCACCAACTCGGTCAGCTCGTCGATGACGAAGGCGCCCTGGTTGGGGTTCTCGTTCTTGGCCAGACCCCACTCGCGGTTGATGATCATCTGGATCGCCATCGCGCGGCGTACCGATTCTTCGGTGGGCGTGGTGATCGCCTCGTCGTAGGCGTTGGTGTGCAGGCTGTTGCAGTTGTCGTAGATCGCGATCAGCGCCTGCAGCGTGGTGCGGATGTCGTTGAAGGCGATCTCCTGCGCGTGCAGGCTGCGGCCCGAGGTCTGCACGTGGTACTTGAGCTTCTGGCTGCGTTCGTTGGCGCCGTATTTGTCGCGCATCGAGGTGGCCCAGATGCGGCGCGCCACGCGGCCCAGCACGGTGTACTCGGGGTCCATGCCGTTCGAGAAGAAGAAGCTTAGGTTGGGCGCGAAGTCATCGATGTGCATGCCGCGCGCCAGATAGGCCTCCACGAAGGTGAAACCGTTCGATAGCGTGAAGGCGAGCTGGCTGATGGGATTGGCACCCGCCTCGGCGATGTGATAGCCGCTGATCGACACCGAGTAGAAGTTGCGCACGTTGTGGTGCACGAAGTAGCTCGCGATGTCGCCCATCACCTTGAGCGAGAACTCGGTCGAGAAGATGCAGGTGTTCTGGCCCTGGTCCTCTTTGAGGATGTCGGCCTGCACGGTGCCGCGCACATTGGCCAGCACCCATTCGCGCACTTTTGAAGCCTCGGTGTCCGTGGGCTCGCGGCCGTTGTCCAGCTTGAACTTTTCGAGCTGCTGGTCGATGGCGGTGTTCATGAACATCGCCAGGATGGTGGGCGCCGGTCCGTTGATGGTCATGGAGACCGAGGTCGCCGGATCGCACAGATTGAAGCCGCTGTAGAGCACCTTCATGTCGTCCAGCGTGGCGATGCTCACCCCGCTATTGCCCACCTTGCCGTAGATGTCGGGGCGCGGTGCGGGGTCGGCGCCGTAAAGCGTGACCGAATCAAAGGCGGTGGAGAGGCGCTTGGCCGGCAGGCCTTCGCTCACCAGTTTGAAGCGGCGGTTGGTGCGGAAGGCGTCGCCCTCGCCGGCGAACATGCGGGTCGGGTCCTCGCCCTCGCGCTTGAAGGCGAACACGCCGGCGGTGTAGGGGAAGCTGCCGGGCACGTTGTCCAGCATCAGCCACTTCAAAAGCTCGCCCTGGCACTCGTAGGTGGGCAGCACCACCTTGCGGATCTTGGTGCCGGAGAGCGAAGCCTGCACCAGCTGGGTGCGGATCTCCTTGTCGCGGATCTTCACCACGTACTCGTCGCCGGCGTATGCCTTTTGCATGTCCGGCCACTGGGCCAGCAACTTGCGGCTTTCCGGCAGCATCTGGCCCTCGCGCTCAACGGCCAGGGCTTCCAACGTGGCCGGCACCTCGTGCTTGCAGGCCTTGAGCATGGCCTGCGAGCCGCGCAGTTGCTGGATTTCGCGCGCCAGCTTGGCCTGGGCGCGGGCCTTGGCCTTGTAGCCGCGCACGGTGTCGGCAATCTCGGCCAGGTAGCGCACCCGCGCGGCCGGCACGATGGGCACCTGGTGCGTGCTGTGGCGGGTGGCCACGGGGCTCAGGCGGCCGGCCTTGAGCTTCAGGCCCTTCTCGATCAGCACCGGCTTGAGCGCCTGGTAGAGCGCGGTCACGCCGTCGTCGTTGAAGCGGCTGGCCATGGTGCCGAACACCGGCATCTGGTCCGGCATCACCGTGAAGGCCTCGCGGTTGCGCTGCACCTGCTTGGCCACATCGCGCAGCGCGTCCAGCGCGCCCTTGCGGTCGAACTTGTTGATGGCGACGAACTGGGCGAAGTCCAGCATGTCGATCTTTTCGAGCTGGCTGGCGGCACCGAACTCGGGCGTCATCACATACATGGGGATGTCGACCAGCGGCACGATGGCGGCATCGCCCTGGCCGATACCCGAGGTCTCGACGATCACCAGGTCAAAGCCGGCCGCCTTTGCGGCGGCAATGCAGTCGGGCAGGGCCTGGCTGATTTCGCTGCCGAAGTCGCGCGTGGCCAAGCTGCGCATGAAGACGCGGTTGCCGTGTTGCCAGGGGGCAATCGCGTTCATGCGGATGCGGTCGCCCAAGAGCGCGCCGCCGCTCTTGCGGCGCGAGGGGTCGATGGAGATCAGCGCGATGCGCAGCTGATCGTCCTGGTCCAGGCGCAGGCGGCGGATCAACTCGTCGGTCAGGCTGGACTTGCCTGCGCCGCCGGTGCCGGTGATGCCCAGCACGGGCGCGTGGCTCTTCTTCGCGGCCTCGTGCAGGGCTTGTTTGAACCCTTCGTCGGCCGATTGGTTCTCCAGCGCGGTCAGCGCCTGGGCCAGCGCGCGCCAGCTGGCTTCGGTGTGCCCTTGCAGGGCCTTGACGTCCTTGGGGGCCAGGGGCGACAGATCCTTGTCGCAGCGCTGCACCATCTCGCCGATCATCCCTTGCAGGCCCATGCGCTGCCCGTCCTCGGGGCTGAAGATGCGCACGCCATGCGCGGCCAGGTCCTTGATCTCGGCCGGCACGATCACGCCGCCGCCGCCGCCAAAGACCTGGATGTGCGCGCCGCCGCGTTCCTTCAGCAGCTGCACCATGTACTTGAAGTACTCGACATGCCCGCCCTGGTAGGAGCTGACGGCGATGCCCTGCGCGTCTTCCTGCAAGGCCGCGGTCACCACCTCGTCCACCGAGCGGTTGTGGCCGAGGTGGATGACCTCGGCGCCCATGCCCTGCAGGATGCGGCGCATGATGTTGATGGCGGCGTCGTGGCCGTCGAACAGGCTGGCGGCCGTCACAAAGCGCACCTTGTGGGTGGGACGGTAATTGGCCAGCGCCTTGTGTTCAGCTTCGTTGTGGTTCATGGCGGGTAAGGCAAGAGAACCCAGGGCCGCGCGGCGCCTTGTGAGCACCGGGGCATGCGGGCGAAGGCCCGCAGTGTAGGTTTCCGAGCTTCGCTCGCCGCGAACTCAGCGTACGAGCAGCAGCCGCGCCCCCAGGCCCACAAACACCGCGCCCGCCAAGCCATCCAGCCAGCGCCCCAGGCTGGGCTGGCGCTTCAGGCTCTCACCGAACTGCCCGGCAAACCAACCGATGGCGCCAAACACCAGCAGCGCCTGCAGGGTGAACAGCAAACCCAGCTGCGCCATCTGCCAGGCCGCCTGGCCGCGGCCGGCATCCACAAATTGCGGCAGAAAGGCCAGGAAGAACATCACCACCTTGGGGTTGATGGCATTCACGAACAGGCCCTTGGCAAACAGGCGCGTCGGGCTCTCCGTGCGCGCCAGCGGCGCGTTGAAACCGCCCGCGCTGCGCCAGGCTGCGCGTAGCGCGCCAACACCCAGCCACAGCAGATAGAGCCCACCGGCCCAGCGCAGGGCGTCGAAGGCCAGGGGCGAGGCGGCGATCAGGGCGCCCACGCCCAGGGTGGCCAGCAGGGTGTGGTTCAGGCAGCCCAGCGCGCAGCCGGCGCCAAAGGCCAACCCGGCGCGCCGGCCCCGCGCCAGCCCGAGGCTCAGCACCATCAGGTTGTCGGGCCCGGGGGCCAGGGTCAGCAGAAAGGCGGCGCCCAGGAAGGTGAGCAGCTGGGGCAGGGTGAGCAGGGCGTCCATGGCGGCATTGTCGGCAAAGGCCATGGGGTACAAGGCGCGCCCCGCTAGCTGCCGCGCACTTTGCCCATGTCGATTCAAGTTCTGCCCCTGGCCACTATCTCCTACGAGACTTGGCTGAATCTCTGGCTGCCCTATGTGGATGGACAGTTGGAGGTTGATTCGCCCCTGCATCGCCACAGCTATGAGCGCTTGGTGGCGGGGCAGGAGTTGCGCGGCTTGGTGCTGCAGGAGGGCGGGGCCGTGTTGGGCCTGGCGCATTTCTATCTGCACCCCTCGACCTGGGCGCTGCAGCCGGCCTGCTATATCCAGGACCTCTACATTTGCCCGCAGGCCCGGGGCAGGGGGCTGGCGCGGCACTTGATCGAGGCCGTGCGCAGCGAGGCAAAGGCGGGCGGCGCCTATGTGCTGCACTGGAACACGCGTGCCGACAACGTCGCAGCCCGCGCCCTTTACGAGCGCATCGCACAGCGCAGCGATCGGGTGATGTACCTGATGCCACTCGCTTGAGCTTTGCGAATCATGGCGCCACAAGAGCCCCATCGTTCCTGATTGAGTGACCGGCTGAAGTGGCCGCTTGGTTTTCGAAGACCTGGCTCATCCGGTGCCGGCCGCGGCCCTTCTGATCCCGTTGGCGCCGCTTGAAAAACGCACCAGATTCACAGCGACTGCTTCCGGAAAATCTGTCCACGGCCCGTTCAATCGAACGTGGAGTTTCACAACCGCCCATTGAAAAAGGGGCCGCTGGCCCCTTTTCACTTCTTCGGTTTGCAGTTTGATTGAAGTCGGCTGATCAACAGCTGCAGTCGAATCGTCCCGGTTTGCTTCAGTGCGACGGGAAGCTGAACACTGCGTTCTCCCTCACCCCGCCGCTGGGCCAACGCTGCGTGATGGTCTTGCGCTTGGTATAGAAGCGCACGGCATCCGGGCCGTAGGCGTGCAGGTCGCCAAACAGGCTGCGCTTCCAGCCACCGAAGGAGTGATAGGCCACGGGTACGGGCAGCGGTACGTTCACGCCCACCATGCCGACCTGGATGTGGTCGGTGAAGTAGCGCGCGGCCTCGCCGTCGCGGGTGAAGATGCAGGTGCCGTTGCCGTATTCGTGGCTGTCGATCAGCTCCATGGCCTCGGCCAGACTGTGCACGCGCACCACGCCCAGCACCGGGCCGAAGATCTCTTCCTGGTAGATGCGCATGCCGCGCTTCACGTGGTCAAAGAGGCAGGGACCCAGGAAGTAGCCGTTCTCATGGCCGGCTACCTTTAGGCCGCGGCCGTCCACCACCAGTTCGGCGCCCTCGGCCACGCCTTGGTCCACATAGCCGCGCACCTTGTCGAAGTGCGCCTTCGTCACCAGCGGGCCCATATCGGGGTTGCCCACGGTGCCCGGGCCGACCGTCATCTTGGCGATCTCGACCTTGAGCTTGGCCACCGCCGCGTCCGCCACTTCATTGCCCACCGCGACGATCAGCGGCACGGCCATGCAGCGCTCGCCACAAGAGCCGAAGGCCGCGCCCATCATGGCGGCCACGGCGTTGTCGAGGTCGGCGTCGGGCATCAGCACCGCATGGTTCTTGGCGCCGCCCAGGGCCTGCACGCGTTTTCCCTTGGCGCAGCCATGGGCGTAGATGCTCTCGGCAATCGGGGTCGAGCCGACGAAGCTGACGGCTTTGACATGGGGTGAGTCGAGCAGGGCGTCGACCGCCTCCTTGTCGCCGTTCACCACGTTCAGCACGCCGGGCGGCAGGCCGGCCTGCAGCGCTAGCTCGGCCACGAACAGGGCTGATGAGGGGTCGCGCTCCGAGGGTTTGAGCACGAAGGTGTTGCCGCAGATCACGGCCATCGGCCACATCCACAGCGGCACCATCACCGGGAAGTTGAAGGGCGTGATGCCGGCGCACACGCCCAGGGCCTGGAACTCGCTCCAGGAGTCGATGCCGGGGCCGACGTTGCGGCTGTGCTCGCCCTTCAAAAGCTGCGGGGCATAACTGGCGAACTCGACGTTTTCGATGCCGCGCTGCAGCTCGCCCAGGGCGTCGGCAAGCACCTTGCCGTGTTCGGCGGTGATGAGCTGGCAGATCGCGTCGGCATTGGCTTCGAGCAACTCCTTGAATTTGCTCATCACGCGCGCGCGCTTGAGCGGCGGGGTGTTGCGCCAGGCCGGGAAGGCGGCTTGGGCCGAGGCAATGGCGGCGTCCACGGTGAGCGTGTCGGCCAGCTGCAGCTGGGCCGTGACCTGGCCGGTGGCGGGGTTGTAGACCTGGCTGAAGCGGCTGCCGCCGTCCACGCGCTGGCCGTTGATCAGATGGGTGATGCGGTTCATATCAGGCTGCTTCGTTCAAGGTTTCGCCGAGCGCGTTGATCAGGCTGTCCAGTTGGGCCGGCGTGCTGATGAAAGGCGGGGCGAGCTGGAGGGTGTCGCCGCCATAGCGCACATAGAAGCCCTTCTGGAACATCGCCATCGCCACCTCGAAGGGGCGGCGGGCTGGCTCGCCGGGGTGGGCGGCAATCGTCAGGCCGGCGGCAAGGCCGTAGTTGCGGATGTCCAGCACATGTTTGGCGCCCTTCAGGCTGTGCACCTTCTCTTCAAACACTGGGGCGAGGGCGCGCACCTTGTCGATGGACTGCTCCTGCTCCATCAGCTGCAGGGTGGCCAGGCCGGCGGCGCAGGCCACTGGGTGGGCGCTGTAGGTGTAGCCGTGCGGCAGCTCCAGCATGTAGTCCGGCCCACCGGCCTGCATGAAGCAGTCGTAGATCTCCTGCTTGGCCACCACACCGCCCAGGGGCTGCACGCCGTTGCTGACCTGCTTGGCGAAGTTCAGGAGGTCGGGCGTGACGCCAAAGGCTTCGGCCCCGGTCCAGGCGCCGGCGCGGCCAAAGCCGGTGATGACCTCGTCAAAGATCAGCAGGATGTTGTTCTGGGTGCAGATCTCGCGCAGGCGGGCTAGATAGCCTACCGGTGGGATGACCACGCCGGCCGAACCCGAGAAGGGCTCGACGATGACGGCGGCGATGTTGCTGGCGTCGTGCAGGGCAATCAGGCTCAACAGTTCGTCGGCCAGTTCGGCACCGGTGGGGGGCATGCCCTTGAAGAAGCTGCCATTGGCCGGCTGGGTATGCGGCAGGTGGTCGGCGTCCACGCCCTGCCCAAAGGTCTTGCGGTTGGCCACCAGGCCGCCCACTGAGATGCCGCCGAAGTTCACGCCGTGATAGCCCTTGATGCGGCCGATCAGCTTGGTCTTGCTGGCCTGACCCTTGGCGCGCCAGTAGGCGCGGGCGATCTTGAGCGAGGTGTCGGCGGCTTCCGAGCCCGAGGCCGTGAAGAACACCCGGTTCAGGCCGGAGCCGGCGGGCATGCGCGCCACGATCTGGTTCGCCAGCTCGAAGGAGAGCGGGTGGCCGAACTGGAAGGCGGGGGCGTAGTCCAAGGTCGCCATCTGGCGGCTCACGGCGTCCACCAGCTCTTGCCGGCCATGACCGAGGCCGCAGCACCACAGGCCCGAGAGGCCGTCAAAGATCTGGCGCCCATCGGCCGTGGTGTAGTGCGCGCCTTGGGCGCTGGTGAACAGGCGCGGCGCGGCCTTGAACTGGCGGTTGCCGGTGAAGGGCATCCAGTGCGCGGCGAGCCACTCGGGGTCGGTGAATGCGGCTTGCAGGGATTGGGTGTCGGCGAGGTTCATCAAGGCCTCCTTGGGAATCGCCGAATCTTGCGCCTTTCTTTGCTTGAATAGGATGGCGAAATATCCCAGCCCACTTGAGTGTTTATGAAACTAAAGAGCAAGGCCCTGATTGGCCAGCTTGGCGATGTGGACTTGCGCCTGCTGCGCGTCTTCAAGGCCGTGGCCGATTGCGGCGGCATGGCGGCGGCGGAGCTGGAGCTGAACATCGCCATCTCCACCATCAGCCGCCATGTGAAGGACCTGGAACAGCGCCTGGGATTGACCCTGTGTCGGCGCGGGCGCGCGGGCTTTGCGCTGACGCCCGAGGGCGAGCAGCTGGTGGAGGCCGCCGAGGCCCTGCTGTCGGCCACTGATGAATTTCGCGGTCGGCTGCATGAGATCCACCAGCGCCTGGGTGGCGATCTGCATGTGGCCCTGTTCGAGAAAACGGCCAGTAACCCGCAGGCGCAGATCCACCGGGCGGTGGCGGCTTTTCGCGCGGCGGCGCCCGAGGTCATGCTGCACCTGCATGTGGGGTCGATTGCCGCCATCGAGCGCGGGGTGATGGATGGGGCCTTCCAGCTGGGCATCGTGCCCGAGCACAAGCGCAGCGACAGCCTGGCCTATGACGAGCTGTTTGGCGAAACCATGCTGCTCTATGCGGCGCCTGGTCACCCTTGGTTCGAGGAAAGGAAAAGGGCGCCCGGCTGGGCCGAACTGCGCCAGCAGGACCTGGCTGCGCTGGGCTACCACTCCCCCAATTTGTTGCTGACGCACGCCAAGGGCCTGAGCCGCAGCGCCAGCGCCACCGACCAGGAGGCGGTGGCGACGCTGGTGCTGAGCGGTTGCTTTGTGGGTTTTCTGCCCGACCACTACGCCGCCCCCTTTGTGCGGATGGGGCAGCTGCGCGCGGTCAACCCACGGGTGTTGAAATACGACTGCCAGTTTTCCTGCATCTGCCGTCGCGCCCCCGAGCCCGCGCGCGCCGCGCAGGCCTTTCGGCAGGCCCTGATTCAGGCCCATACGATGGCGACATGAACACCTATCTTGCTTACCGCGCCCACCAAGAAGAGGGCCGCGTTGTCTCCCGCCTGGAAACGCTGGAGGCCGCTCCCTTGCAGGCCGGCCAGGTGCGTGTGGCGGTGCATTGGTCGGGCATCAATTACAAGGATGCGTTGGCCGCCACCGGGGCCGGGCGGATCATGAAGCGCTTCCCGCTGACCGTGGGCATCGACCTGGCCGGGGTGGTGGCCGAATCCAGCGATCCGCGCTTTTCCCCTGGTGCCGAGGTGCTGGTGGTGGGCTGCGGCATCGGCGAGGAAAGCGATGGCGGCTTCGCGCAGCAGGCCGTGGTGCAGGGCGATTGGCTGGTGCCGCTGCCCGCCGGCTTGGATCTGCGCGAGGCCATGGCCATTGGCACGGCGGGCTTCACGGCGGCGATGGGCATTCAGCGCCTGGAGGACAACGGCCTTACACCTGCGGCCGGGTCGGTGCTGGTCAATGGGGCCAGCGGCGGGGTGGGCAGTTTGGCGGTGCAGATGTTGGCGGGCTTGGGCTACCGCGTCACGGCCATGAGCGGCAAGCCGGCGGCCGCCGATTGGCTGCAGGAATTGGGTGCGGCCGAGGTGGTCGCGGCGGAGCTGCCCGACAAGGTGCGCCCGCTGGAGAAAGCCCTGTGGGCCGGCGCCATCGACAACCTGGGCGGCGCCCACTTGGCCTGGCTGTGCGCCAGCACCCAGCCCTTGGGGTCGATTGCCAGCATCGGCCTGGCCAGCAGCCATGAGCTGCACACCACGGTGATGCCCTTCATCCTGCGCGGGGTGAACCTTCTGGGCATCAACAGCACCTATTGCCCGCCGGCCCTGCGCGCCAAGGTCTGGGCCCGACTGGCTGACGACCTCAAGCCGCGTCAACTGGCGCGCACGGTGCAGCGTGAGGTGGCCTTGCAGGAGCTGCCCGGCGTGTTTGACGACTATCTGCAGCGTGGGGTGACCGGGCGCACCCTGGTGCGCTGCATCTGAAAGGGATGGAATTGCAAGGTATTGAAGGAGGAAAGCGGCTGGCCGCCGTGGTGGCCGCCGGTCTGGTTCTGGCGGCCTGTGCCAGCCAGCGGGTGCAGACCCAGGTGGAGCTGCCGGTGGATCTGGCGGATCAGGCGTTGCGCCCGGTGGGGCCGGCCGGCAGCCCCCGCGAAGGGCAGTTGGCCTGGGAGGGCGAGCAGCTTCACTTCAAGCGCTCGGCCAGCCGCGACAACTTGGATCTTGCGCTGTTCCGCTCCAACGGTGGCAAGGCGCCGCTGAGCCTGCGTTGGCAGGGTGGCGCAGAGCCGCGCGAACTGCACTGCAATGCCTTGCATAAGAAAGTGGAGGTCTTGGGCCTGAAGGCTGAAAAGCCCTGGCGCATGGAATGCCAGTGGCAGGGCGACGAGCGCCCCAGTCTGCTGCTGCAGGAAGGCGGCGGGCGCGGCCTGCCTGACTATCGCGAGGGCGAGTACCGCCGCACGGGCTTGGTGCTGCAACTGCGCTCTCTGCATCGCCAAGCGCGCAGCCCCATCCCCCAGGGCGTGCTCGGCTATGTCATTGAGCATGAGGGGCGGGCCTTGGCTGCGGTGGATCTGGGGGGCGACCGCCCCCAGGTGGTGTTGGCCCCCCGCGGCGAGGCGCTGGCACGGCGCACCGCGTCGGACCTGGCACTCGCCTTGGCCCTGGCGTGGGAGCCCATCAAAAACTAGCGCGTTGAGTCCTGCTTAAGCGCCCTGAGCTCCTCGCGCAGGGCGCGCACCTCGGCATGCAGCTCGCGCAGGATGTCCTGCTCGATCTTGCGTTCTGTGCTCTCGACCCAGACGGCGGCAATGCTGGCAGTGACGAGCGAGATCGCCGCGTAGCCCATCAGCACCACGAAGACGGCGAAGATCTTGGAGGCCAGGGTGGTGGGCACGATGTCGCCATAGCCCACGGTCGCGGCCGTGGTGAAGGCCAGCCACAGACCATTTCCAATCGTCTGTGCCCGGGGCTCCAGCAGCCAGAAGCCAATGCCGCAAACGCCCAGCACCGCCGCGCTCAGAGCCAGCACATGACGCAGGCTGCCGCGCGTGATCCAGGGACGCAGGATGTCCGTCATGCGCAGCAGGCTGAGGCCCGCGACCGCAAAACGCAGCAGCAGCGGCAGGCCGAACTCGCCGCTGGCCGGCGCCACGGCGCTGGCCAACAGGCCCAGCACCAGCAATCCATCCAGCCACTGGCGGCGCAAATAGAGCCGGGCCTGGGCGTGCAGCCGGGCCAGCTGCCATTGCGCCAGCCCCAAGGCCAGCGCGGCCAGCAGGTAGACGCCCCGGCCCACCGCATGGGGTGAGGCTTCCAGCAACTCGATGTAGAAGGCCGGGATGGTGGCCAGCAGGGCCGCCAGCACCAGCCAATGCCAGCGGGCCTGGGTGTGGAGGGCGCTGTGCTTATCGCTAAGGGCGGGCATGCCCCCAGCCTAAGCCCGTCAGGCTGCTATCGGCTTGATCCGGATCACAGGATGAAGCGGCTCAGGTCCTCGTTGGCCGCCAGTTCGCCCAGGCGCTCCTTCACCAGGGCGGCGTCGACGCTCAGGGTCTGACCGCCACGGTTGGGCGCGTCAAAACTGATTTCCTCCAGCAAGCGCTCCAGCACCGTGGACAGGCGGCGGGCACCGATGTTCTCGGTGCGCTCGTTGACCTCGAAGGCGGTGCGGGCGATCTGGGCAATGGCCTCGGGCGCGAAATTCAGCGTGACGCCCTCGGTGGCCAGCAGGGCCTGGTACTGCTTGATCAGGCTGGCGTGCGTGCTGGTCAGGATGGCCTCAAAGTCGGCCACGCTCAGGGCCTGAAGCTCCACGCGGATGGGGAAGCGGCCCTGCAACTCCGGAATCAGATCACTGGGCTTGGCCAGGTGGAAGGCGCCGCTGGCGATGAAGAGGATGTGGTCGGTCTTGACCATGCCGTACTTGGTGCTGACCGTGCTGCCCTCGACCAGCGGCAGCAGGTCGCGCTGCACGCCCTGGCGGCTGACTTCGGCACCCTGACCCTCGCTGCGCGAAGCCACCTTGTCGATCTCATCGATGAAGACGATGCCGCTTTGCTCGGTCTTGGTCAGCGCGGCCTGCTTAATCTCGTCCTCATTGACCAGCTTGCCGGCTTCTTCGTCCAGCAAGGCGGCGCGGGCCTCACGGATCTTGAGCTTGCGGGCGCTCTTCTTGCCGGCGGCCATCTGGCCGAACAGCCCCTTGAGTTGTTCGGCCATTTCCTCCATGCCCTGGGGGCCGAGGATTTCCATCGTCGGCGCCTTGTCGGCCAGGTCGAGCTCAATCTCCTTGTCGTCCAACTGGCCCTCGCGCAGGCGCTTGCGCATGACCTGGCGGGCGGTGTTGTCGGCCTTGGCCGGCTCGTCGCCAAACCCCATGGCGCGGGGGGGCGGCACCAGGGCATCGAGGATGCGCTCCTCGGCGGCGTCCTCGGCCTGGGCGCGCTTGAGCTTGATCTGGGCTTCGCGCTCCTGCTTGACGGCAATCTCCATCAGGTCGCGAATGATGGTGTCGACGTCTTTGCCGACATAGCCCACCTCGGTGAACTTGGTGGCCTCCACCTTGATGAAGGGCGCGTCGGCCAGTTTGGCCAAGCGACGCGCGATCTCGGTCTTGCCCACGCCGGTGGGGCCGATCATCAGGATGTTCTTGGGCGAGATCTCATGGCGCAGGCTGCCCTCGACCTGCTGGCGACGCCAGCGGTTGCGCAGCGCAATGGCCACGGCGCGCTTGGCCTGGGCCTGACCGACGACGAAGCGGTCGAGTTCGGAGACGATCTCCTGCGGGGTCATGGAACTCATTCCAGGATCTCTATCGTGTGGGATTGATTGGTATAGATGCACAGATCGCCGGCGATGGTCAGCGACTGCTTGACGATTTCAGGCGCGCTCAATGAAGAGTGGCGCAGCAGGGCCAGGGCGGAGGCCTGCGCATAGGCGCCCCCACTTCCAATGGCGACCACGCCTTCTTCTGGCTCCAGCACATCGCCATTGCCGGTGATGATCAGGCTGTGCTCGCGATCGGCCACGGCCAGCATGGCCTCCAGACGGCGGAGCACGCGGTCGGTGCGCCAATCCTTGGTCAGTTCGACCGCAGCCCGGATCAGGTGGCCTTGGTGCTTTTCCAGCTTGGCCTCGAAGCGCTCGAACAGGGTGAAGGCATCGGCCGTGGCGCCGGCGAAGCCGGCCAGCACCTGATCGCGATGCAGCTTGCGCACCTTGCGCGCGCTGCCCTTGACGACGATGTGGCCGAGCGTGACCTGACCATCGCCGCCGATGGCAACGACGCCATTGCGGCGCACCGAAAGAATCGTCGTTCCGTGGAAGACGGGGGAGTCACTCATAAAAGATCTCGGAAGTGATGCGCTGAGATTAGCGCGAACTAGCCGGCCGCCCGGCCGCTCCGAAGGCCGGCGCGCCCCCTTGGGGGGGTGAGGCGGGACTTGCGAGCGTAGCTCGCATGCCTGCCGAACGGCTGGGCCTGTGGCCCAGCGCGGCCTGCAAGGTGGCGCAGGCCCTGGGCCGTTCAGGCCTCAGGGCCGAAGACTGGGGGCAATATCAAACCACCCTTACCTTGATCCGCGCATGCTCATTGATGCCCATGGCGCCAAAGAAATGGGCGACCAGGCGATGGGCGTCGACGAACTGTACGGCGCGATGTTCTGAGCGCTGGGCCAGTACCCAGTTCAGCAGATCGCCGGCGGCGATGAAGTCCAGGCGGATCAGCTTCGGGCAGGCCACGCGCACCTGGACCGCGCTGCCCACCTGGCTGTTGATCTTGCGCAGCACCTCGGTGATGTCGCCAATCAATTGACCGGACAACTCGACCTGGGCTTGATCGCTGCCGCCAGCCTCTTCGACCAGCCCGGAGTCGAGGAAACCCAGCGTCCCACTGGGCGGCATATTGGTGCTAGGCCCATGGGTGGACATGGCGCCATGGCTCATGCGCACTTTGCAGCGTGCCGCATCCCAGGAGGGTGGCGACACCTCATAGGTCACGCAGTAGTCGATGGCGGCCTCGTCGAACTGGTCTGGGCGGTTCAGAACCCGCAGCACTTCCAGGCGCAGCATCCACCAGCCGGTGTCGGTGTCGCGCTCGCCCACTGGGGTGAGTTCGCGCAATTGATCCAGCAACTGTTCGCCGCCCTGCCAGCGCATCTCGGTGCTTTGTTTGGCCCATTGGCGCATCAGATCGGTCAGCGGCTCGCGCGCCTCGGCTTCGAGGCGGGTCAGCGCGCTCCAGTCCAACACCCAGGGCAGCGGGGCCGTCTCGACGCGCTTCTTCAGCAGTGCCAGCCCCTCCAGGTCCAGCAACTCCGGACAAGTCCAGGTGACTCCGGTGATCTGCGGGCCGACCGGGGCGGCGGGTGCCGGGCGCTCCAGGCGGCGCCCCTCGGCCACCAGCTTGGGCAGCGAGAACCATTGCGGCGCCGAGAGGCCAAACAGGTGCACGTACTCCAGCGCGAGTGACTCGAACTGGGCATGCTGGCCGGTGGCGCGGTAGAAATCAAAGCGCACCAGCCAGGTGTCGGCGTGCAGGTTGCGGGGGCCGCCGGCCTGGGTCAACTCAGTCAGGGCGCGCTCGCAGGCCTCGTTGTCGCCGTTGGCGAAGGCGATGACGGCCTCATCCAACTCGGGATCGTGGGCCAGCTCCTGTTCCTCGGAGGGGGCTTCGGTGGGGCTGAGCACCAGGTCGAATGTCGGCGGCTCCGGCGTCACGTCGGTGACGGCGTCAAAGCTCACATTCATTTCCAGCGGCGGCAAGGTCGGTAGCATGCTGGGCGGCCCCTCGCTGGGCGGCGACACGCCGGCGTGCATCACGGCGGCGGCAGGCGCGCTGGGCGGCAGCGCCGGCTGGGTGGGGGCGAAATGCGCCGCCTGCGTGGTGTTTTCCAGGTTGGGGAGGGCACCGGCCGGGGCGGCGCGCGGCACCACCGAGGGCCGGAAGCCCTCTTTCACCATCTGTTGCTCGATCTGGTCGATCTTGTCTTTGACCGCGACGTCGTCGCGCATGGCCTCGCCAGCGGGACGATCGGCGTCGCTGATGACCGAGCTGTTCTGAGCGCCCGCAGCGGCCAGTTGCTCTGGGGTGAGGCCTTCGCGTCGCAGGCGGCGCAGCATGTCGAACTCGCGCTTGCGCACGAAGTCGTTGCGCCGCTTGCGCTCGATCATGGCCTTGAGTTCGGCCTTTGCCAGTTCGCTCTCGGGATCGTCCTGGCGCGAGTTGATTTCCTTCCAATCCGTGGTGGGATTGGCGACAAAGCGCGCGACCTTGCGCAGGAAGCTCTCAGATTGTTTGGGATCTTCGGCCATGCGCGCCTTGTAACTCAGACTGGGGTCAATCCCCGAACATCTTCTGTTTCATTTCCCGGCGTTGCTGGGCTTCGAGCGACAGCGTGGCGGTCGGTCGGGCAATCAGGCGGCCCAGTCCGATCGGCTCGCCGGTCTCGTCGCAGTAGCCGTACTCGCCGGTGTCCAGGCGACCGATCGACTGCATGATCTTCTTCAAGAGCTTGCGCTCGCGGTCGCGGGTGCGCAGCTCCAGCGCATGCTCTTCCTCGATGGTGGCGCGGTCGGCCGGATCGGGAACGATGGTGGTGTCTTCGCGCAGATGCTCGGTCGTCTCACCGGCATTGGACAGGATGCTGTCGCGCAGGGCCTGCAGCTTGGCGCGGAAGAAGGCCAGCTGCTGCTCGTTCATGTACTCGCTGTCAGGCATGGCGAGGACTTCTGCGTCGGTCAGCTCTTGACCGGGCTTGCTACGCCAAGCCTCGTTGCCGCCCGCCTTGGCCGCGGCCTTGGCCGGCGCCTTGGTGGCTGGGCTCGCAGCGGTTTTGGGGGTCAGGGTCTTGCTCACCGTATTCACTCCTCGCAGGCTTTGAGGTCCGCTGTTGTTGGGGCCGATGGACTCAGGGGGTCCGCTTCGGGGCCGGGATTGTAGTCAGCCCAGACCCCCCTGCTTACCCTCAAACCAAGCAGCCATCCAAACCTTGTTCCAGCACCTCGCGGGGCAGGTCGATGCCGATGAACACCATCTTGCTGCCGCGCTTTTCGCCCGGGCCCCACTTGGGGCCGAGGTCCGAGCCCATCAGCTGATGCACCCCTTGAAAAATCACCTTGCGCTCACTGCCCTTCATGTTCAGCACACCCTTGTAGCGCAGCATCTTCGGACCATACACCTGGACGATGGCGCCCAGGAAGTCTTCGAGCTTGGCGGGGTTGAAGGCGCGGTCGGCACGGTAGACGAAGCTCTTCACATCGTCATCGTGGTGATGGTGGTGCGGGTGGGCGCAGTGTTCCCCATGGGCATGGTGGTGGTGATCGTGGTCGCAATGCTCGCCATGGGCATGGTCATGGCCGCAGTCATGGTGGTGCTCGTGCTTGTGGTCATGGCCGTGTCCATGTCCCTCGGGCTGCAGGAACTCGGGGTCGATGTCGAGCTTGGCATTCAAGTTGAAGCCGCGCAGATCCAGCACTTCGCTGATGGGCACCTCGCCGAAATGAACCTTGCGCTGCGGTGCGCGGGGGTTCATGTGCTTGATGCGATGGATCAGCGCGTCCACGGCGGCCGGCTCGCACAGCTCGCTCTTGCTGATGAAGATCTGATCGGCAAAGCCGATCTGGCGCCGGGCTTCCTGGCGGCTGTCGAGTTGGCTGTCGGCGTGCTTGGCGTCCACCAGAGTCAGGATGGCGTCCAGCACATAGCTCTCGGCGATCTCGTCATCGATGAAAAAGGTCTGCGCCACCGGGCCGGGGTCGGCCACGCCGGTGGTTTCGATGATCACGCGGTCGAACTGCAGCTCGCCCTTGCGGTGGCGCGCGGCCAGATCATTCAGGGTGGTGCGCAGGTCCTCGCGGATGGTGCAGCAGATGCATCCATTGCTCATCTGGATGATCTGCTCATTGGTGTCCGAGACCAGGATCTCGTTGTCGATGTTCTCTTCGCCGAACTCGTTCTCGATCACGGCAATCTTCTGGCCATGGGCCTCGGCCAGCACGCGCTTGAGCAGGGTGGTCTTGCCCGCCCCCAGAAAGCCCGTGAGGATGGTGGCGGGGATGAGTTGGGGCGCAGCAGCAGCGGACATGGGCGGGATACCTGGAATCTCGAAAAGCCGGCTATTTTGGGGCTGAAGGCCGGAAAACAAGACCGACATGGGGATCCGCTATCCTTGCCGCCCCTTGTTTGTGCGGGGCCTCGGGGCCTCGTGATCTATGTCAGACCCTGCGCCGAGTCGATCTTCTCGACCGGGCGAAGCCCCCCGCGGGCTGCTCGAAAGACTGTTGGAATTCCTCCATCCCGGGCCGGATTCCAAGAGCGAATTGATCGAAACCCTGGCCGACGCCGAGAGCCGCGACCTCATCGAGCCGGAGTCGCGCCAGATGCTGGAAGGCGTGCTGCGCATGGCGGAGTTGTCCGCCGGCGACGTGATGGTGGCCGCCCCGCGCATTGACTTCCTGGACATCGACGCGCCCTACGAGGAGTTGCTGGCCACGGTGATCGACACCGGGCATTCGCGCTTCCCGGTCTTCGATGGGGGGCGGGACAACATCATCGGCATCCTCTTGGCGAAGGACTTGCTGAAACTGCAGCGCGCGCCGGAGTTGAATTTGCGCACCCTGCTGCGGCCGGCGGTGTTTGTGCCCGAGAGCAAGGGGCTGAACGAGTTGTTGCGCGACTTCCGCACCAACCGCAACCACCTGGCCATCGTCATCGACGAGTTCGGCAACACGGCCGGGTTGTTGACGATCGAGGACGTGCTCGAAGAGATCGTCGGCGAGATCGAGGATGAGTTCGATGAGCGCGATGGGGACGGCGGTCTCTACACCCTGGCCGATGGCAGCCAGCGGGTGGCGGGTGACACCGCCATCGAGGCCGTCAATGAGGCCTTCGGCCTGCAGTTGCCCGAGCAGGACTTCGACACCATCGGCGGCCTGGTGGCGCATGAGCACGGTCGGGTGCCGCGCCGCGGTGAATCGGTGCATCTGCATGGGCTGATCTTCCACGTGATGTTGACGCGAGGCGGCGCAGTGCGCTGGTTCAAGGTCACGCGCGAACACACCTGATGCGGGTGTGGTCCTTTGCGGCGGCACTGGGCGCTGGTGCGCTGCAGGTCTTGGCGTTTGCGCCCTTCGGCTTCTGGCTGCTGCAACCCCTGGCCCTGAGCGGCCTGCTGTTGCTGGCTGCTGGTCAGGGTGTTCGGCGTGCCGCCGGCCTGGGAGCGGCCTTTGGCCTGGGCTGGTTTGGTGCGGGGCTGTGGTGGCTCTTCATCTCGCTGCATGAATTCGGCGGCCTGCCGGCGCCGCTGGCGGTGCTGGCCCTGCTGCTGCTGGGCGCCTTTCTCAGTCTGTATCCAGCGGCCGCCCTGGCGCTCCATGCGCGCTTGCGGCCATCGCCACGCTGGGCGCCCCCGCTGTTTGCCGTCTGCTGGTTGGCGGCTGAATTGGCGCGGGCGCAGTGGTTCACAGGCTTCCCCTGGATTGCGGGCGGCTATGCCCATACAGCAGGCCCTTGGGCCGGCTGGGCACCCTGGGTGGGCGTGTACGGCATTGGCTTCTTGACCGCCTGGGCGGCGGCCGCGCTGCTGCAGCCCCGCAGCCCCAAGGTCTGGTTGGCGCCGCTGGCTCTGGCGCTCTTGGGCCTGATCCTGCCGCAGGACTTCAGCAGCCCGGCCGGGCGGCTGCAACTGCATTTGCTGCAACCCAATGTGGCGCAGTCGCACAAATTCGACCCCGCTCGCATTGAGCGTCAGCTGAGCGATTTGCTGGATCAGATCGAGCAAGCACCGCCGGGACTGGTGCTGGCGCCGGAGTCGGTGTTGCCCGTGCCCCTGGCCCTGATGGACGTGGCCGCGCAGCAGCGCATTGCCGACCTCAGCCGCGCGCGCCCCTTGCTTCTGGGTAGTTTTGTCGGCTCGAACGAGGCGGGCTGGGTCAACACCCTGATGGGCTGGCAGGGCGGTGAGTTGCGCTATCTGTACGGCAAGCGCCATCTGCTGCCCTTTGGCGAGTTCATCCCGCCCGGCTTCGAGTGGTTTGTGCGCGCGCTCAACATCCCCATGGACAGCCAGGCCACCGGTCTGCACCAGCGCCCCTGGGTGCTGGGTGGGCAGCGCCTGCGGCCGCTGATTTGCTACGAGGACCTGTTCGGCGAAGACATGGTGGCCAGCGCCCTGAGCGGCCCGGACGCCGCCACGGTGTTTGTCAACGCCAGCAACCTCGCCTGGTTCGGCCGTCTGATGGTGCAGGACCAGCATCTCCAGTTCTCGCAGATGCGCGCGCTGGAGTTCCAGCGCCCGGTGGTGCGCTCCACCAATACCGGGGCCACCGCCTGGGTGGATCACCGAGGGCAGGTGCGGGCAAGGCTCGCGCCGGAGCAGGTGGGCGTGTTGTCGGTGGAAGTCGAGGGGCGCGCCGGCGCCACGCCTTATGCGCGCTGGCTGGGGGCCTTGGGCCTGCGGCCGCTGTGGGCCTTGGCGCTCTTGCCCCTGATCGGGGTGGCGCTGCGCCGGCGGCTGCGCCGCTCTCCCTAGAATCCGCCCTCCCTGGGGCGCACCCAAGCGCCCGGACAGAACGGATTCCCACCATGCTGAGCTTCCAGCAACTGATTCTTCGCCTGCAGGACTATTGGGCCGCCCAGGGCTGCGCCCTGCTGCAGCCCTACGACATGGAAGTGGGCGCCGGCACCAGCCACACCGCCACCTTCTTGCGCGCTCTGGGCCCCGAGCCCTGGAATGCCGCCTATGTGCAGCCCAGCCGCCGCCCCAAGGACGGCCGCTACGGCGAGAACCCCAACCGACTGCAGCATTACTACCAGTTCCAGGTGGTTTTGAAGCCGGCGCCGGCCAACATCCTGGAGCTTTACCTGGGCTCCTTGGAGGCTTTGGGCTTCGATCTGAAGAAGAACGATGTGCGCTTCGTCGAGGACGATTGGGAAAACCCCACGCTCGGCTGCTGGGGCCTGGGCTGGGAAGTCTGGCTCAACGGCATGGAAGTCACGCAGTTCACCTACTTCCAGCAGGTCGGCGGCATCGACTGCAAGCCCCTGACCGGTGAGATCACCTATGGCCTGGAGCGTCTGGCGCTCTATCTGCAGGGCAAGGAATCGGTCTATGACCTGGTCTATGTGGAGGCCAAGGACGGCCGCCCGGCGATCAAGTACGGCGACGTGTTCCACCAGAACGAGGTGGAGCAGAGCACCTACAACTTCGAGCACAGCGATGTGGACTTCCTGCTGCAGGCCTTTGCCGCGCACGAAAAACAGTCGAAGTATTTGATGGAGCAGCAGTTGGCCCTGCCGGCCTACGAGCAATTGCTCAAGGCCGGCCATACCTTCAATTTGCTGGATGCGCGCGGCGCCATTTCGGTGACCGAGCGGGCCGCCTATATCGGCCGCATCCGCAACCTGGCGCGCGCGGTGGCGCAGGCCTATGTGGACAGCCGGGCGCGGCTGGGCTTCCCGATGGCCCCCAAAGCCTGGGCCGATGAAGTCGTGGCCCAGATCGAGGCCAAGAAGCAAAAAGAACAACAGAAGGCGGCCTGATCATGACGATGCAAAACCTGCTGCTGGAACTCTTCGTCGAAGAGCTGCCGCCCAAGGCGCTCAAGAAACTGGGCGAGTCCTTTGCCCAACTGATCGAGGGCGCGCTGCGCACCCAAGGCCTGGTGGGCGAGGGCGCGGTGGCGACTTCCTTCGCCTCGCCGCGCCGCCTGGGCCTGCACCTCACCCAGGTGCTGGCGCAAGCGCCCGAGAAGGCCCTGCGCATCAAGCTGATGCCCGCCGCCGTGGGCCTCTCGGCCGACGGCCAACCCAGCCCGGCGCTGTTGAAGAAGCTGGCGGCTTCGGGTCTGGCCGCTGACACGCCGCTGGAACGCGCGCTGGACGGCAAGGCCGAGGCCCTGTTTGCCAACACCGTGCAGGCCGGCGCCACCTTGGAGCTGGGCCTGCAAAAGGCCTTGGACGAGATGCTCAAGGCCCTGCCCATTCCCAAGGTGATGAGCTACCAGCTGGCGGACGGCTGGACCAGCGTGAACTTTGTGCGCCCGGTGCATGGCCTGATCGCTCTGCATGGCGCGACCGTGGTGCCGGTGTCCCTGCTGGGTCTGCAATCCGGCCGCCACACCCTGGGCCATCGCTTTGAGTCGGCCGAAGCCCGTCTGGAGATTGCGCACGCCGATGACTACGCTGAAGCGCTGAAATCGCGCGGCGCGGTGATCGCCAGTTTTGCCGAGCGTCGTTCTGAGATCGCGCGGCAGCTGCAGGCCGCCGGCGCCAAGCTCGGCCTCAAGCCCATCGAGGACGAGGCCCTGTTGGACGAGGTCACGGCCCTGGTCGAGCGCCCCAACGTGCTGCACTGCCAGTTCGAGAAGGACTTCCTGGCGGTGCCGCAGGAATGCCTGATCTTGACGATGAAGGCCAACCAAAAGTACTTCCCGCTGCTGGATGCTCAAGGGCGGCTGACCCAGCATTTCCTGGTGGTGAGCAACATCGCGCCGGCTGATGCCAGTGCCGTCATCCAAGGCAATGAGCGCGTGGTGCGCCCGCGCCTGGCCGACGCCAAGTTTTTCTTCGATCAGGACCGCAAGCGCACGCTGGAGAGCCGCGTCGAGGGCCTGGCCAAGGTGGTTTACCACGGCAAGCTGGGCAGCCAGGGCGAGCGCGCCGAGCGCGTACGCGCGATTGCGCATGCCATCGTCAAGCAGCTGCGCGAGGCCACCCACCCCTACACGGTGGACGCCAAGGACCAGTTCGACGTGCTGGACAGCAAGGTGCAGCAGGCCGCGCTGCTGGCCAAGGCCGATCTGCTGACCGATATGGTGGGCGAGTTCCCCGAGCTGCAGGGCATCATGGGTTGCTACTACGCCCGCCATGAGGGCCTGCGCGACGGCGTGGCCATCGCCATCGAGGACCACTACAAGCCGCGCTTTGCGGGCGACGCCCTGCCGCGCAACCACACCGGCACCGTGCTGGCCCTGGCCGACAAGCTGGAGACCTTGGTCGGTCTGTTCGGTATTGGTCAACTGCCCAGCGGCGATAAGGACCCCTTCGCGCTGCGCCGTCACGCGCTGGGCGTGATCCGCATCCTGATGGAGAAGAACCTGCCCCTGGCCCTGCCGGCCCTGGTTCAGGCCGCGGCCCAGGCCTTCCCCGAGGGCATGCTGACGCATGCCACGGCGCAGGACGATCTGCTGCACTTCGTGTTCGATCGCCTGATGGGTAGCCTGCGCGAGCAAGGCTATTCGGCGCAGGAAGTGGACGCGGTGATCGCCCTGCGCCCGGCGCCCTGGGGCGATATCCCTAAGCGCCTAGCGGCGGTGCGCGCCTTTGCGGCCCTGCCCGAGGCCCCGGCCCTGGCCGCGGCCAACAAGCGCGTGGGCAACATCCTGAAGAAGAGCGAAGAGGCGCCGGTGGCTTTGAATGCGGCACTGCTGCAGGAAGCCGCCGAGCAGCAGCTGCAGCAGGCGCTGCAGACCGCCGCTGCGCAAGCCGACAGCCTGTTCGAGCAGGGCGACTACGCCGCCTCGCTGCAGGCGCTGGCGGCGCTCAAGGCCCCGGTGGATGCCTTCTTCGACGCCGTGATGGTCAATGCCGAGGACGCCGCGGTGCGCGCCAATCGCTTGGCTCTGCTGCGTACTCTGCATGGGGCGATGAACCGCGTGGCCGAACTCGCCCGTCTGGCACAGTAGTCCCATGCAGTCCGGCGCTCACCACCCCCATCATCACCATGCGATGAAGCTGGTGATCCTGGGGCGCGACGGCACGCTCAATCGCTACCGCGATGACCATGTGAAGTCGCCCGAGGAGTTGGAGCCGCTGCCGGGGGCATTGGAGGCGGTGGCCCGTCTCAATCACCATGGCTGGCACACGGTGCTGGCCACCAACCAGCCGGGCATCGGCCGTGGCCTGCTGGACATGGGGGCGCTCAACGCGGTGCATCTGCACCTCAACCGCCTGCTGCAGGCCAAGGGCGGGCGTTTGGATGCGGCCTTTTTCTGCCCGCACACGCCGGAAGAGGGCTGCACCTGCCGCAAGCCCCTGCCGGGCTTGATCCAGCAAATTGCCGAGCGCTTTGGGGTGGATCTGGCCGAGGTGCATTTGGTGGGTGCCTCGTTGCGGGATCTGCAGACGGCCGTGGCCGCCGGCTGCCAGCCGCATTTGCTCAAGGGCGATCGCCTGGCCAGCATCCCGGAGGCGACGCAAGTGGAGATGCTGGCCCAGGTGCCTGAGGCGCACGTGCACCAGGATTTGCCGGCCTTTGCCGAATGGCTGGTTCAGATGGAACGGCGCGAACGGGCGGCGGCCGGTCAAACCCTAGACAGCGGTTCGGGGGGGCTCTGAGCGGTGGCGCAGTTTTTGACTCTGTTGCGCTCGGCGCTCTTTGTGGCCTTTGGCGTGCTGACGCTCCTGCCCTGGGCCACGCTGGCGGTGTTGATCTCGCCCTTCGTGGGGCCGACGCGCCTTTACTGGTTCTGCTCGGCCTGGGCCAAGGTGCTGCTGGCAGGCCTGGGTCTGATTTGCGGCGCACGCCCGCGCTTGCTGGGCTTCGCGAACTTGCCGCAGGGCCGCAAGGATGCGGTGATCCTGCTGGCCAAACACCAGAGCGCGTTGGAAACCCTGGCCCTGTTTGCCTGGATGCCCCATCCGCTGGCTTTCGTGTTCAAGAAGGAGCTGCTCTACATCCCCTTCTTTGGCTGGGCCTTGGGGGCGATGGACATGGTGCATATCGATCGCAGCCGGCGCAACGAGGCTTTCAACAAGGTGGCGGCCCAGGGGCGACGCCTGGCCGCACAAGGCACCTGGGTGATCATGTTCCCCGAGGGCACGCGCATCGAGCGCGGTCAGGCAGGTCAGTACAAAAGCGGCGGCACGCGCCTGGCGGTCGATACCGGTCTGTCGGTGCAGCCGGTGGCCTGCGCCACGGCCAAGGTCTGGCCGCGCCGCAGCCTGCTGATCCAGCCCGGCGAGTACGAGATTTCGGTCGGCCCGGCCCTCTCGCCCGAGGGCCAGACGGCCGAGAGTTTGATGGCCCAGGTGCGCGGCTGGATTGAGGCCGAGATGCAGCGCCTGGACCCGCAGGCCTATGCGGCCGCCGCCCCTTCGCCCGCGCCCGCCGTGGCGCCCAGCCCGGCCCGTCAATGAGCCCGCCCCGCGTCGACACCGACCCGCAGCTATCTCTCTTCAGTGCCCCGGCCGAGGCGCAGCGCGCGCCCCTCTTGGCGCCGGCGGCCCAGCCACGCCAGGACGGCCCGCATATCGATCTGGGGCTGCGCAGCCTGCCCTACACCCTGACGCGCTGCCGGCGCCGCTCGATTGGGTTTTCCATCGGTCCCGAGGGCCTGCGGGTGCGCGCGCCGCGCTGGGTCAGCGTGGCCGAGATCGAAGGCGTGCTGCGCGAGCGCGGCGACTGGATCCTGCGCAAATGGCAGGAGTGCGAGCAGCGCGTGGAGCAACTGGAGGCCCTGCGTGTGCGCTGGGAGGACGGCGCCAGCCTGCCCTATCTGGGCCAGCACCTCGTGCTGCGGGCGCGTCAAAGTGCCGACGCCGGTGCGCGCCGCCCGCGCATGGAGTGGCTGGAGCCCGAGCTGTGGGTGCAATTGCCAGCGGGCGCGCAGACCGCGCAGTGGCGCGATGCCGTGCAGGCCTGGCTGCAGCAGCGCGCGCGCGAACACTTCGAGCCCCGTCTGGCCCATTTCGCGGCGCTGGCCGGGGTGCAGGTGGAGCGCCTGCGCCTGTCCAGCGCGCAAGGGCGCTGGGGCAGCGCCAACAGCCGGGGTGTGATCAGCCTGAACTGGCGCCTGATCCATTTCAGCCCGGCGGTGATCGACTACGTGATTGCCCACGAGGTGGCGCATCTGCGCGAGATGAACCACAGCCCGCGCTTCTGGGCCTTGGTGGCCGGGCTGCTGCCCGGTTTCGAGGCGCCGCGTGAGGCCCTCAAACGCGCGCACCTACCGCCGCTTTAAGAACCCTTTAGCTTCCATCCCCCTTTTGGGGGGAGGGCTTGTGGGGCCCGAGCCGGCCCGGGACACTGCCGCACAACGCTGTCATCGCGCTGGATCGCTTCCGGCCTTGGGCGTAGGGAGAAGACGACGCGCCGCCAGTCCGCAAGGGTTGGCGGCGTTTTCGCATTCAGGGGGCGCTGAAGCGCCAGACGCCCTGCGAATCAGCGGCGCGCTGAGCCTCGCCGCGTAGCCACAGATGGTTCAGGTGTGCAATCGCTTCGCCCATCGCAAAGGTGGTTTGGTGCAGGTCCAGGCCGGGGCGGAACAGCAGGGGCAGGGAGTCGGCGGCGCTCAGGGCTTGAGTGTGAAGGGTCGTGCGCAGCAGATCCAAGCGCTCGTCGTGATGCGCCACCAGCTGCCGCACGCGCCGTTGCAGGCCCCGGAACGGCCGGCCATGCGCCGGCAGCACCAGGGTGCTGTCGGGCAGATCCTGCAGCCGCGCCAGGGATTCCAGGTAGAGCCGCAGCGGGTCGGCCTCGGGTTCTGAGTCCACCACGCTGATGTTGGTGGAAATGCGCGGCAGCACCATGTCGCCGGCAATCAGCCACCCGCTCTCCGGCTGGTTGAAGCTCAGGTGCTCGGGGGAATGCCCGAAGCCGGCGCGTGCCTGCCAGCGCTGGTCGCCCACGCGCAGCCACTCCTGGTCAAACACACGGCGATAGGCGGCGGGCACCTGGGGCACCATGCGTGGGTAGTAGTCAGCGCGGGCGCGAATCTTGGCCTGCGAATCGGGGTCCACCAGGCCATGACTGGCAAAGAACTGCGCGGCGGCTTCGCCGCCCATGCCCACGGTGGATTGGCTGGCCAGGCGGGCGATCTGGAAGTCGGTGGCGCTCATCCACAAACGGCAGTTCCAGCGTTCGCACAGCCAGGCGGCGTTGCCCATGTGGTCGGGGTGAAAGTGGGTGACCAGCACACGCCGCACCGGCGCGCCGCCCAGCACCCCGCTGGCAAAGATGGACTCCCAGTGCGCCCGCGTGCCGGCGTCGGCAATGCCGCAGTCCACCACCGTCCAGCCTGGCCCTTGCACGGGGTCGTCGTCGCGCAGCAGCCACAGATTGATGTGGTTCAGGGCAAAGGGCAGGGGCATGCGCAGCCACAGCAGGCCAGGCGCAAGTGCCAAAGTCTGGCCGGGGGCGGGAAGGGTGTCGCCGAGCGGAAAGTCCAGCTCGGCCTCTTGGGCATTGGCCATGGGCAGTGTGAAGTTCTGGCGGGAGGGGCGGGGGTGAGCCTACCCGGTCTTGTGCAATGCAGCACATTGAGGTGGCGGCCCTAGGCGGCAGCCGGGATTACCCCAGCCGCATTCAGGGGGGTGCTCCGTACACTGCGCCGCCCATGGCCCCAGAGCTTTGGTCGCTGAGTTTCTAGCGCGGGCAGGGGTTGGAGACTGCGATGTTTCGATCGAACAAGACGCTGCTGGTCAGCGCCGCCGGATTGCTGATGCTCAGCCTGGGGGTGCAAGCGCAGGTGAGCGACGCCAAGAAGGATGCGGCGACCTTGAGCGATCAGGCACGCGCGCAGCGGGACGCCAACAAAGTACTGAATTTCATCCGCTTCCATGCGGTGCGTCCGGCCGCGGCGCCCAAGCTGGTGGCGCGAGCCGAGCCGGAGAAGGACGAGGTCCAGGCCCCGCGCGGGCCGGCTGCTGCGGCCTCCGCGCCCGTGACCACCGTGGCTCAGGCCGAGGCGCTGCTGCGCGAGGCGCCGCCGGCTGGGGGTTCGAATAAGTCCAGCAGCCCTCCCGATCAGACCCTGCCAGCACCGGAAGTGCGGCCGGACCTGCCGCCCGAGGCGAAGCCGGCGCCAGAAGGCCAGCCCGAGCCCGCGGTGGAACCCGAGCCGCAGCCGCTGCAACTGATCGCGCATGTGGATCCCCAGGTGCCGGCGCAGTTTCAGTCCCAGGTGCGCAGCGGCCAGGTGACGGTGCGTTTTGTCGTGAGCCCGCAGGGGCAGGTGGTGAAGGCCGAGGCCAAGGCCGGGGCACAGCGGCGCCTGGCGCAGGCGGCCGTTCGGGCCGTGGAGCAATGGCGCTTTGCCCCTTTGAGTGAGGCCCGTGAGGCCGAGGTCGAGATCGCTTTCAAGTTCGATAGCGAGTGAGTTTTTTGCCTGACGCTGAATGCGGCGGGTCTTTCGGAGTGGATATGTCGGTGTTTGGTCGCAGTGTGGTTTGTGTGGGTTTGATGGTGGCGATGGGCGGGGCCTGGGCGCAGGCCGATGCCGGGGGCATCTCGGATGCCGAGCGCGCCAAGCGCGATGCCCAGAAGGTGTTCAGCTTCATCAAGTTCTCGACCGTGAAGCCGGCCAAGGACAAAGACGCCAAGGACTCCAAAGACAGCAAGGAAGCCGCCGCCAAGCCGGCGCCCGCCAAGGCACCGGCCACGCCGGCCCGTCCGGTCGAGCGGCCGGCGGCCGTGGCGGCCGCGCCGGCCTCACCCGCTGCCGCAGTGACCGAGACCGCCGTGCCGCTGGACACCACCCAGACCGCCGCCCAGCCGGTGCAGGCCGTCACCTTGCCGGCACAGGTAGAGCCGCAGCCCCCTGTCGCCGCGGTACCCGCCGCTCCGGTGGTGGAGGAGCCCGACGAGGTCGAGCTCAAGCTGGTGCACTATGTGGCCCCGGATATGAATCGTCAGGTCATCGAAGCCATGGCCGATCGGCCGCAAGTGATCCCGGTGCGTTTCGTGGTGGGTACGGATGGCAAGGTCATCAAGGCCGAGCCCAAGGCGGGCGCCAATCGCCGCCTGGGTCAAGCCGCCGCACGGGCTATTTCGCAATGGCGCTTCGAGCCACTGCCGGCCGAGCGCACCGTGGACGTGGAGCTGTCCTTCAAGCCTGAGTGATCAGGCGCGGGGGATTCGACCCGTGTATCAAGCCTTGTAGCGCCAGCGCCTGAGCCACAGCGCATTGCCCAGCACCATCAGGCTGCTGGCGGCCATGGCGGCGCTGGCTGCCATGGGCGGCAGGCGCCCGGCCATGGCCAGGGGCAGCATCAGGGCGTTGAATCCAAAAGCCCAGAACAGATTCATCCGGATCGTCAGCAGGGTGCGGCGCGCCAGGGCCACGGCCTCGGGGATGCGGCGCAAGTCATTGGCCAGCAGGGTCAGGGTGGCGGACTCCGCCGCCAGCGCGGTGCCCTGTCCATCCGCCCCCAGGGCAATGCCGACATCGGCCGCCGCCAGCGCCGGGGCGTCGTTGATGCCGTCTCCCACCATGGCCACGGCCTCGCCCCGCGCCTTCCAGGCGTGAATGGCCGAGAGCTTGTCCTGCGGTAGCAGGCCGCCGTGCACATCGTCGGCCTCGGCAAAGCCCAGGCCCCGGGCCAGCGCCATCGCGGTCTCGGGGCGGTCGCCCGAGAGGAGGCTGCAGCGCAGGCCCTGAGCGCGCAAGGCATCCAGCGCACTGCGGGCCTCGGTGCGCGCGCGGTCGCCAAAGGCCAGCAAGCCGAGCAGGCGTGGCTCGGGCTGGGTCTGCGCCAGCCAGCTGACGCTATAGCCCTGGGTCGCCTGGGCCTGGGCCGCGCTTTCCCAGGCGCCGGTGGGCAGACCCAGCTCGGCCAGGTAGCGGCTGGAGCCCAGATGCAGGCGAAGCTCTCCCAGCTGGCCTTGCAGACCCAGACCGGCCAGGGTGCGCAGATCCTTTGCCTCGGGTGTGGGCAGATCGCCCTGGGCCTGGCGCAGGGCTTGTGAGAGCGGGTGGCTGCTGCCCTGGGCCAGGGCGGCGGCCAGGGCCTGCACCTGCAGGCGGTTCAGATCAGCCAGCGGTTCGATGTGCGCCAGCTCGGGTTCGCCGCGCGTCAGGGTGCCGGTCTTGTCAAAGGCCATGCGTTGGATGCCGGCGAGCTGTTCCAGCGCGCCGGCGTCGCGCACCAGCAGGCCCCGGCGCGCAGCCTGGCCGATGCCCACCACCACGGCGGTGGGCGTGGCCAGACCCAGGGCGCAGGGACAGGCCACCACCAGCACGGCCACCGCAGCCAACAGGCCGCGTCCGCCTTGCCCGGCCAGTACCCAGCCGGCAAGCGTCAGCAGGGCCAGCAGCATCACGGCCGGTACGAAGCGTGCTGCCACGCGGTCGGCCAGGCCCTGGATGGGTGCCTTGCTGGCTTGGGCCGACTCAATCAGGCGTACCAGCTGCGCGAGGCTGGAGGCGGCGGCCGTTTGCGTGGCGCGCAGCTCGATCACCCCGTCCAGGTTCAGGCCACCGGCACGCAGCAAGTCGCCGGGTGCGCGCGCCAGCGGCATGGGCTCGCCATTCAGATGCGCCTCGTTGATGTGGCTGCGGCCCTCGGTCAGGCGGCCGTCGCAGGGAATGCGGCCACCCGGGCGCACGCGCACGCGGTCGCCGGGCTTGAGCTCAGCCAGCGGGTGCAGCTGCCATTGGCCATCGCGCCAGAGTTCGGCCTGGGCGGGCGCCAGTTCCTGCAGGCCGCGCAGGGCGGCGCCGGTGGCGCGTTTGGCACGCGCCTCCAGCCAACGGCCCAGCAGCACAAAACTCAAAATGGCTGCGCCGGACTCAAAAAACAGATCCATGGCCCCGGCGCCGCGCCCCAGCAGCCAGGCGCTCAGGCCGAAGGCCGCGCTCGAGCCCAGCGCAATCAGCACATCCATGCCCGGGCTGCCCGCGCGCAGGCCGGCCCAGGCGGCGCGGTAAAAGCGGCGCCCCGGGCCGAACTGCACCCCGGCTGCCAGCAGGGCCTGCCAAGCGCCCGGCAGCATCAGGTGCAGGCCGAAGGGTTGAACCAGCATGGGCAGCAGCAAGGGCAGGGTGAGTGCCCAAGCCAGCAACACATCGCGGCGCAGCCGTGCGGCCTCCTGCGCCAGGGCGGAGCCGGCGTCGGTTTGGGTCTGCAGCGCCGCCCCGAAGCCGGCTGCGCGTGCCGCCTGTAGCAAGGCCCCCGGTGCCGTGCTGGGCAGGGCCTGCAAAGCGGCCGTGGCCGCCCCCAGATTGACTTGCACCAGCACCACCCCAGGCACGCGCGCCAGCGCCTCGTGGGCGCGCAATGCGTCGGCGGCGTCGTGCAGGCCGCTCAAGTGCAGGCTGGCCTGGGTGAGCGGGATGTCATAACCCACCTTGCGAAGGGCGGCCATCAGGGCCACAGCGCTCCAGCCCGGCTCGACGCGCAGCTGGGCGCGGTTCTCGGTCAGTAGCACCTCGGCCTTGAGCACACCGGCCACGCCGGCCAAGGCCTTCTCAACGCGCGCCACGCAGGCGGCGCAATGCATGCCACTGATGGGCATGGCGAGGTCAACCGAGGTGTGTGCAGAAGGAAGGGCAGCCATGGCGGCGCAGTGTAGGCAGACCCTGCCCGGGGGATGCCCCGAACAAGGCCTGACTTTGGGCAGGGGTGGCCGCGCTGTCTACACTGTACTAGTTTGACTAATACAGAAGATGGAGTGAAGCATGTCATCGCTGCAGCGGGCCCGGCCCCTGATGTTGGATGTGCGGCCCGGGGACTCGCGCCCCTTGGGGCGCCAGATCGTGGATGGCGTGCGCCGCCAGATCGCCGCCGGCGAGCTGCCCGTGGGCGCGCAGCTGCCCAGCGTGCGGGTGCTGGCGCAGCAGCTCTTGATCAACCCCAACACCGTGGCCAAGGCCTATGCCGAGCTGTGCAGCGAGGGCTGGCTAGAGAGCCAGCCCGGCCTGGGCCTCTTTGTGGCGGCGCCCCGTGAGCGTCTCAGTCCGGCCGAGCAGCAGCGCCGCCTGGATGCGGCCTGCAACCAGTTTGTGGATGACGTGCTGGGCCTGGACTTCACGGCCGAGGAGGTGTGTGAGCGGCTCTACGGCGAGTTGCAGGGCTATCAGAAGAGGAAACAGGCATGAGCCCGTGGGTGATCGAAACCGAGCGCCTGACGCGGCGCTTTGGCAGCAAGACGGCATTGGATGACTTGAGCCTCCGCGTGGCGCGTGGCGGCGTGCATGCCATCGTGGGCGCCAACGGGGCCGGCAAATCGACCTTGTTCCGCATCCTGTTGGGCTTCATGCAGCCTGATGCCGGCAGCGCCAGCGTGCTGGGCCTGCCGGCCGATCGCCTGCGCGCGCAGGACCGCGGGCGCATCGGCTTCGTCAACGAGGAGCATCACCTGCCCGGCTGGATGCCGGTACGCGAGCTGGTGGCCTTGCAGCACCAGCAGTACGCCGCGCGCTGGCGCGAGGCGCCGCTGAACCAGGTGCTGTCCTTCTTCCAGGTGTTGCCGCAGCAGCGTGTGGGCGAGCTCTCGCGCGGCGAACGCGCCGGCTTGAGCCTGGGGCTGGCGCTGGCGCAGGGGCCCGAGCTGCTGTTGCTGGACGAACCCACCCTGGGCCTGGACGTGGTGGCCAAGCGCGCCTTTCTGGACGCCCTGATGCAGGTCGGCCTGGAGCAAGGCTGCACCATCATCTACTGCTCGCACCTGATGGACGAGATCGAGCGCCTGGCCGAGCAGCTGATCGTCATCGAGCGCGGCCGGCTGCGCTACCAATGCGAGCCTGAAGCGCTGTGCCAGCGCGTCCGCCTGTGGCAGGTGGAGTTCCCCTTCCAGACGCCGTCGCTGCGCGACCTGCCCGGCCTGCTCAGCCACCAGCCTCTGGGCGGCCTGACCGAGCTGCTGCTGCTCGATCAGAGCGAAGAACAGGTGCGCGCCCAACTGCAGCAACGCGGCGCCGCGCGCATGGCCAGCATGGGGGTCAGCCTGGACCGTGCCATCAATGGCCTGCTGGCTCAGTGCCATGCCGGCACGGCGCTCCACACCGAATGGGCCTGAAGATGTTTGCGTTGTTTCGTTCCGAGTGGCGTCGTTTGCGTGGCGTCGCGCTGGCTGGTTTGGCCCTGCATGCACTGCCCCTGCTCTACCTGGCGCGGCTGTTGAACCTGCCGCAGCAGTCGCAGAGTTTGCTGACCCTGTTTGCGGTGTTCTACCTGTTGCTGGGCCTGTTGTTCGGGGCCTGGCAGGCGGCGGCGCATCGGCGCGGTGGGGCCTGGTTGCAGCTGCTGCATCGGCCGCTGGCACCCTGGCGTGTGGCCCTGGCCCTGTTGGGGGCGGGCGGGTCCAGCCTGGGTTTGATGGTGGCCGGCCCCTTGTTCTTGAGCCTGCCCTTGCAGTCGGCCTGGGGCCGGCTGGTGGAGGCCCATCACCTGGGCTTGTGCGTCTACGCCGCCTTGGTGGCTTTGGGCGGCTATCTGTGTGGCTGGGCCGCCAGCCTGGGGCCGCGCGGGCGCAGCCTGCCTGTGCTGGCCCTGCCGCTTTTGATGCTGTTCCAGTACCAGCCCTTGCCCTGGCTGTTGCTGCCCATGGTGCTGTTCAATGGGTTTGCGCTGGCGCTGGTGTTGGATCGCTTCCGCCCCGATACCGAGCGTCGCCCGCGCGGCTTCAGCCTGGTGCTGCAGGGGGCTGCGCTGTTCTGGCTCGTGGCCACGCTGCTGGGCCTCTTGCTGTCGCTGGGCGGGCAGGCGGCATTGAGTCTGGTCGGGCACCATCCTTCGCAGGAGCAGACGCCGGAGAACGGCTTCGAAGCCTGGCGGCGCCTGAAGTTGCCGGCGCAAATCGAGCGTCTGGGGCATCGTCTGCCCGAAGCCCTGGCGGGTCAGCGCCCCGGCGTGTTGCGCTATCCGGTGCGCCGCATGGACCAGCGCCATCAACCCGCGGCGATCCACACCCTGAGCTGGCGGGCCGCTGAGCTGGAGGCGGAGGTGGACTTCAGCCATCAGCACATGCTCTACCGCGTGCAGGGCGCGCGCGGCAAGTTGCTGGGTTGGCTGGGCACCGATGGGCTGCAGCCCCAGCCGCAGGCCCGCCATGCGTTCAGCCAGCCGCCCCTGATGCATCCGGCGGGCGTGCTGGAGGGGCGGCGTTTGTGGATCTGGGACGGCGCGGCCAAGCGCCTGCAACCGGGCCTGACGCTCCCCCTTGCTGATGGCGACATCCAGGACCTGCACCCGGTGGGCGCACGCCAGCTGCTGGTGGTGAGTGCCTGGGCGGTGAAGCTGATGCAGCGCGCCCCGGAGGGAGGCTGGGCGACGCAATGGCGCCATCCCTTGCCCCAAGGCGCGGAGTCCATCGAAGCCCTGCAATGGTTGCACGATGAGAGCAGCGGCACCCTGTGGCTCAGCCTGCTCGAGGGCCGCCACATGCGGGCCGTACCGCGCCGTTTGCAGGCTTGGCGCATCGGTGCGGTGGGCGCGCAGCGCTTGGGTGTCCGCACCCCGGAGCCCGACTTCCCCGACTGGCTGGTGCGCGCCGATTGGGTGGTGGCGCCCTTGTTCACTCAGCTGGGCGAGGTACTGCAGTCCGTGCAGGACCGCCACTTCGGCAAGGCGCACTGGCAGGCCGCCGATGCCTGGCCGCAGCCCGCCACCCAGCGTCTGGCCGTGGGCTTGAGCCTGCTGGCGGCCGTGGGCGCCGCCCTGCTGGCGCGCCGGCGCGCGGCCCACTGGCATTGGGTTTGGGCGGCGCTGTTGCTCGGGCCGGCCTTGCTGCCGGTGCAGGGGCTGTTGCAGACGCCGACGCGCCGCGCCTGGCACTTGCGCACAATGCCGGCATGAGCACCGTTGAACACCAATTCCAAGTCCCCGATCTCAGCTGCGGCCATTGCGTGGCCGCCGTGACCCGGGCCCTGCAGGCCCTGCATCCGCTGGTGGAGGTGCAGGCGGACCCGGCCAGCAAGCAGGTGCGGGTCAGCGCGCCGGCCGGTGTGAGTGCGGCGCAGCTGACGCAGGCGCTCACCGCGGCGGGTTACCCGCCGGCCTGAAGCTTCTTGGCGCGGGCGGCGCGCAGGGCTGTGGCGAAGGGTTTGTAGTCCGCCGTGTCCTGGTGCTCCAGCACCCTGCCATCGCGCACCTGCAGGCGCACCACAAAGGGCATGCGGGTGTCCACCACCAAGCCGTCGGGCAGGGCCAGGCTCCACTCCAGTTCGCCCACGAAGACCATGTGCTCGCCCGAGGCGAACTGGCTCTGCGGGTGAAAGTGCATGGCATGGATGCCGGCATGGGTCTCGCGGAAGGCCTTCATCAACTCAAGCTTGCCCTGCTTGCCCACGGCGCCGAACACCAGATGGGCGGTGGCGTCGTCAAAGCGCGCCTGTTCGTCCAGCAAAGGCTCCAACCGGTCCCAGTCGCGCGCGATGTAGGCCTCGAAATAGGCCTTGGCCACGGCTTCGGTCTGGGCCGAGCGTTCGGCCAGGGTGGGACGAGGCGCCTGTGCAAAGGCGGGTGGGGTGAGCAGGGCGAGGCAGAGGATCCAGGTTTTCATCTTGGGTGGCAGTTGGGGCTGAACCGGAGGATCCGGTCCGCAGGCGCCGATGCTCGCCAAGTTCACTGACCTGGTGCTCGCTGTGGGATGAAGGGCCGGCGTGCTGCCACCAACGGGGGCGGCCTTCTCGGGGTGCCCCTCTACAGTCCTGGCAATGAATGTGTCACCACCCCCCGCAAGCGCCTCGGCCTGGACCGCCTGGCGATTCGTGGCGGCCGTGGTGGCGCTGTGGTCCACCGTCTCGCTCACTCTCAGTTGGAGCCAGTACCAGGACTTGACCCAGCTGGGCCAGACCCCCTCCTTTGGCTATTTGCTGCTGCAGTACTGGGTGGCTACTTTGATGCAGATGCTGTTCACCTTGGCGGTGGGCTTGCTGCTGCAGCGTCATCCCGACTGGGTGAAGCATCCTGTGCGGCTGGTTGTTGGCGCCTTGGTCGCGATTCCGCTCTATCTCGCGGTGGCCACGCCGACTTCGATCTTCCTGCTGCTGGTGGCCAAGGGGAAACCGCTCTCGGGTTGGTGGCCGGCGCTGCAGCAATGGCCCGCGGTGAACCTGTATGTGGACATGGTGACGGCGGCCGGGGTGATGTCGCTGCTGCTGGGCTGGAGCTTCTGGCGCCAGGCCCAGGCGCGACGCCAGCAGGTGCTGCAGGCTCGGGCCGAGAACCTGCGCCTGCGTCTGCATCTGCTGCAGGGGCAGTTGGAGCCGCACTTCATGTTCAACACCTTGAACAGCATTGCGGCCTTGGTTCGGGGGGCCGACCGTGCGGTGGCTCTGGCGGCGCTGAGCCGGCTCTCGGAGTTGTTGCGTTATTCCCTGCGGGCCAGCCAGCGCCGCTGGGTCAGCGTGGCCGATGAACTGGGCTTTATGGCCGACTATGTGGCCCTGCAGCGCCTGCGCTTTGGCGACAGCCTTCAGTGGCAGCAGCAGTTGCAGCCCCTGGACTGGGCGCGCTGGGCGTGTCCGCCGTTGTTGCTGCAGCCGCTCATCGAGGCCGCAATCCGACAGGGCCTGGAGTCGGCTGCACAGGCCCCTGTCACCTTGGTCATGAGCCGGCAGGCCGAGTGTTTGGTCTTGCAGCTGAGACAGCGTCCTCTCGACTCCACGGGTTCGGTCTGCACCTTTTTGCCCGAGGTGCAAGCTGCCTTGGAGCGGGTGCAGGAGCGCGTGCGGGTTCTCTATGGCGACGCTGCGGCCTGGCAGTGCCATCCGTCCGACGTGGGATTTGACTGGCAGCTGAGCTGGCCCCTGCGCGACCTGGACGATTTGGGTGAGGCCTCGGCATGAGCGCGATGACCGGGGCTACACGGGCGCCGCAGTCTCCCTTGCTTGGGGTGGGGGCGGTGATGCTCGGCTGGAGCCTGGTGGCCGTGGTGCTGGCGCTGAGTCGCAGCGCAGACCTGGTGCGCGCCGGCAAGGACGCCAGCCTGTGGCTCGCGTGGTGGGGAGCATGGCCCTCGCTGCTGCCGCACATGGTCTACAGCGGTTTGGTGGCCTGGATATTGCGCACCCGGCCGGATTTGTTGCAGCGCCCGGCTCGGCTGCTGCTTTGGGGTTTGTTGCTGACGCCGCTCTATGCGGTGCTGATCCGACCGCTCTGGCTGGCCATCCGCTTCAGCACGCGGGGTGGGGATTGGTCGACATATGGCGCCCAATTGGTGGCCCCACAGCGCACGGACCTCTGGCTTCTGAGCGTCGTCATGCTGGCCGGTCTGGCGGTACAGCTGAGCTTGGCCTGGTTGGCCCACAGCCGCGCCCAAGAGGAAGAGGCCTTGCGTGTTGACGAGGCCAATCTGCAGTTGCGCCTGCAGCTGCTGCAGGGGCAGCTGGAACCGCACTTCATGTTCAACACCCTGAACAGCATTGCCGCTCTGGTGCGTGGGGCCGAGCGTGAGGTGGCCTTGGGGGCCCTCACCAGGCTCTCCGAGCTGTTGCGTTACTCGCTGCGGGCCAGCCAGCAGCAGTGGGTCAGCGTGGCCGACGAGCTGCGGTTCGTGGACGACTATGTGGCCCTGCAGCGCCTTCGCTTTGGTGACGCCCTGCAATGGCAGGCCGAGGTGCAGCCGGATGAATGGTCGCGATGGGCCTGTCCGCCGCTGCTGCTGCAGCCCCTGGTGGAGAACGCCGTGCGCTACGGCCTGGAGTCCGGCGAGCCGGGCGTCATCCGCTTCAGCGTGCAAGGCCACGCCAAGCGCTTGCAGATCGAGCTGGACAACCCCCGCAGTGCCGACGCCCACTTGATGGCGGGCCATGGCGTGGGCCTCAGCAAAACCCGTGAGCGGGTGCAGATGCTGTACGGGAGTCAGGCCAGCCTGAGCACCGATGCGCAGCCGCACCACTTTCATCTGACCCTCAACCTGCCGCTAAGAGATCTCGATGGCACCTTGGAAAGTTCTGATCGTTGACGACGAGGCCTTGGCCCGCTCCAACCTGCAGTTGGCGCTGGCCGATCTGGCCGATTGGCAGGTCGTTGGCCTGTGTGCCAGCGCCGCCGAGGCCCGCGTGGCCATGGTGCAGCAGACCCCGGATCTGGTGCTGCTGGACATCCAGATGCCGCGCCAGCATGGCCTGTCTTTCGCCGCGGAGTTGGCCGCGCTGCCGCAGCCGCCACTGGTGGTCTTTGTCACGGCCCACGATGAGCACGCGCTGGCGGCCTTTGAGGTTCATGCCATCGACTACCTGCTCAAGCCGGTGGACGACGAGCGTCTCTCGCAGGCCTTGGCACGCGCTGCGGCCTTGTTGGGTCGGGCTCAGCAAGGGGACTATGCGCAGGGGCTGGGGGCCCTGGTGCAGGAGCGCCAAGCCCTGGCGAATCAGCAGCACATACCGGCCCTGAACCAGTTGGTGGTGCGTTCGGTGGGGCAGATCGAGCGCGTGGCGGTGAGTGAGCTCCGCTGGTTGGCTTCGGCCGGCAACTACGTTCAGCTGCACCTGCCAGGGCGCCGCCTGCTGCACCGCGCCACCCTGAGTGCGCTGGAGGAGCGCCTGCCGCCCGGTGAGTTTCTGCGGGTGCACCGCACCGCCCTGGTGAGGCCGGGGGAGTTGCAGTCTCTGGCGGTGGTGGGCGATGGGGTCTATGAGGCGACGCTGCGGGGTGGCGACACAGTGCCCGTGAGCGAACGCCATGTCGGCGCGGTGCGCGCACTTTTCGAAGGGCGAACCTGAACGAGGGGCGCGCTGCCGCGCAGCCATTCCGCCTTTGTCCCGGGCTTGGCCCCGCCGGGGCGGCCTCTGTTCCCTTCTGCAACGGCCTCTTGGATGGCGCCGTCGCCGCGCCGGCGGATCGTCCCAGACGCAGGTCGCAAAGGGGCTGAAATTTCCAGAATTTCCGCAGGACTTTTCCTGACCTCTGCGGAGATTTCATGCCCCGGTTTGCTTTGCTTTCCCGTCTCAATCCCATTGCCCAGGCCGCCGGCCTGTGCCTGGGCGCCACTCTGGCCCTGTCGCCGCTGGCGGCCCTGGCGCAGTCCAACACCACGGGCACCATCGTCGGCCGCGTCGAAGCCACGGCCGGCACCGAGACCCAACTCTTGATTGAAAACCTCGCCACCGGCGCCAAGCGCCGGGTGTCGGCCGGCGCCGACGGACGCTTCCAGGTCAGCTCTCTGGCCCCGGGGCGCTACCGTGTGTCCTTGGTCGATGGCGAGCGCACCCTGCGCAGCCAGGAGGTGGAGGTGCTGATCGGGGTGAGTGCCCAGGCCAATTTCGTCGAGGCCATGGAGCGCGTCACGGTGATCGGCGGCCGCCGCGTCATCGATGTCGGGGCGACGGAGAACGGCGCCACTTTCACGGCCAAGCAGTTGGCCGCCCTGCCGGTCACGCGCAATATGGATGGCATCGTGCAGCTGGCGCCGCAAACGGCGCCAGCCGACCCACGCTATCGCGGCGCCAGCTTCGGCGGCGGTGCGGCCACCGAAAACGCTTACTACATCAACGGCTTCCCGGTCACCAGTGCCTGGGCCCAGTTCGGTTCCAGCGAGCTGCCCTTCGGCGCCATTGCGCAGGCCCAGGTGTTGACTGGGGGGTTCGGCGTGGAATTCGGACGGTCGCTCGGTGGGGTGGTCAACATCATCACCAAGAGCGGTGGCAACGAATGGGAAGGCGGCGGCCGATTGAGCTGGGCTCCGAACAGCCTGAGAGCCAAGCGTCGCGATGTTTTCTACCCCATGACGGGCAAGCCCGAGGGCGCGACCACCGATGGCACTTTGCGCCAACGCTTCTCCGACAGCGAGCAGGATGTGAACAGCGCCAGCGTCTTCTTGGGCGGCCCGCTGATCGAGAACCGGCTGTTCGGCTTCCTGGCATTGGAGCAGCAGCGCACCGACAGCGGCCAGACCCGCCTGAGCACTGCCGGCACCGCCTCCGACCGTTGGGGCTGGCGTGATTCCGTGGAGACCACCAGCCGTTACGTCGGTCGCTTGGATTGGAATCTGCACGACGATCACCGACTGGAGCTGACCCTGGTGGGCGATAACAGCACCCGCAAGGACGACATTCGTGGCTACAACTACGCCACGGGTGCTCGCGGCGACACCGTCAACGCCCGCCTGCGTTACAAGAACTACGACACCGTCACCCCGGTGGGCGCCGACCTGGCGGTGTTGAAGTACAACGGGCAACTCAGCGACGACCTCAGCTTGTCGCTGACCCATGGCAAGAGCGTCAGCAAGCACAGCTTGAGCTCGCCGGATCGCGATGTGTACGACTCCTTCTCCGGCCTGGCGCCGATCTCGGCGCCGCCGCAGAACGTTCCCGCCGGTCTGGTGGCGCGCAACAACAGCCCCTTCCTCACCAACTCCACCATCATCCCCAAGGGGGCCAAGGATGAGGTCGTGGCCTCGCGCATCGACCTGGACTACCGCTTGGGCGAGCACAGCCTGCGCGCCGGCTGGGATCGCAACGAGATCACCGCCATCAACAACGGTCGCCAGCGTCCGGGCGCCAATGTCTGGGCTTATCTGAAGAGCAGCCAAGACCCCAACACCCCGATCACGATGAGCGTGGGCCCGCGGGTGGCGCCGGCCAGTGGTGGCGGCTTCGGTACTCAGGGCTATTACGTGCTCAAGAGCGTGTTCGAGACCACTACCGATGCGGGGTCCAAGCAATCGGCCCTGTTCCTGGAAGACAAGTGGCAGGCCGGCAAGGACCTGCAGCTGACCGGCGGTCTGCGCCACGAGACTTTCAGCCACACCAATGGCGAGGGCCAGGAATTTCTACGCATCGATCATCAGTGGCAGCCGCGTTTTGCCGCCGCCTGGGACGTGATGGGCGACGCCAGTCTCAAGCTCTACGGCAGCGCCGGTCGCTATGCGGTGCAAACCCCCAACCAGGTGAGTGAGCGCCACGCCAGCCGCAGCTGGAACACGCGCCAGTACTTCACCTACACCGGCATCGATGCCGCCACCGGCGCCCCCACCGGGCTGACGGCCCTGACCCAGCCGCGTTCGCCCAACAACGAGCTGGGCCAGGTGAAGGACCCGCGCACCCTGGTGGCGACGAATCTTCGCCCCAGCTACCAGGACGAGCTGAGCCTGGGCTTTGAGAAGGCGGTGGCCAAGGACTACAACCTGGGTGCCAAGATCACCTACCGCAAGCTGCGCACCGCCATCGACGACATGTGCGACACCCGCCCCTTTACCCAATGGGCGGCGCGCAACTCGGTCACGGTGTCCAGCCACTGGACCAGTACCTTCTCCTGCATGATCTTCAACCCCGGGCTGTCCAACACATTCCTGATGGACTTGGAGGGGCCGGGCCAGTACCGCGAGGTCAAGCTGAATCCGGCCGACTTCAGCGGCGAAGACACCGGCGTGGCCTTCCCCAAGGCCAAGCGCAGCTATCTCGCGCTGGACCTGACGGCCGAGCATCCGCTGCGCAATGGCTGGTACGGCAAAGTGGGCTACACCTATTCGCGCAACCGCGGCAATACCGAGGGCCAGACCAACTCGGACGTGGGCCAGACCGATGTGTCCAAGACCCAGACCTGGGACTTCCCGGAGCAGATGCTGGGCGCCTATGGCCCCTTGCCCAACCAGCGCACCCATCAGCTCAAGGCCTTTGGCTATGCCGAGATCAATGCCGAATGGAGCGTGGGTGCCAACCTGCTGATTGCCTCGGGCCGGCCGAAGAATTGCACCGGCGATGCCAACCCAGCGTCCTTTGACCCCTATGCCTATGGCGGGCTGTTCTATTGCGATGGCCACCTGAGCCCACGCGGCAGCCGCGGCAAGCTGCCAGGTGAACGCCGCCTGGACCTGAACCTGGCCTACAAGCCCGAGTTCATCAAGGGCCTGACGGCGCGTGTGGATGTCTACAACGTCACCAACCGCCAGAGCGTGCAGGCGATTGACGAGCTCTACGAAGACGGCAGCGGCGGCTATAGCAACACTTATGGCATGCCGGTGGGCTTCACCGGCCCGCGCACGGTGACCTTCTCGGTGAGCTACGAACGCAAGTTCTAAGCCCTTGGCGTTGACCTGGACCTTGCTGCCTGCAGGGTCCAGGTCCGTGCCGGTTGGGTCAGCTGTATTTGGACTCGCAGCGGGCTAGGCTGTTCCGCGCAAGCCCTTCTGCGGGGCCTGCGCGGCCTTGCCGCCCTCGACCTGGGCCTGCGGCGGCAGGGTGACGCCGTTCTTGCAGGCCACCAGCTCGGCCATGATGGACAGGGCGATCTCGGCCGGCGTCTTGCTGCCGATGTAAAGCCCCGCCGGGCTGCGCAGGCGCTCCAGCGCCTTGGCGTTCATGCCGAAGTGCTGGGCCAGGCGCTCGCGGCGCAGCAGGGCCGTCCGGCGCGAACCGATGGCGGCGACATAGAAGGCCTCGGACTGCAGCGCCTCCATCAGAGCCAGGTCGTCGATCTTGGGGTCGTGGGTGAGGGCGACGACGGCGGTGCGGGCGTCGGGACGCATGCGCTGCACGAGGTCGTCGGGCATCTCGGGGCTCACGGTCACGCCTGGCAGATTCCAGCTGGCCTGTTGCTCGGCGCGTGGATCACAAACCAGCACCTCAAATCCCAGGCTGCCGGCCATCTCGGCCATGAAGCGGGCCAAGTCCCCCGCACCAATCAGCAGCAGACGTGCGCGCGGACCGAAGGGGGTGATGAATTCCTCGCCCTCCTGGCGCGGCAGGCCATCGGCGTCTGCTGGCCGCAGGCTCACCTGCCCGCTGGTCAGATGCAGGCGGCGCTCGACACTCTGGCGCGCCGTGCAAGCGGCCAGCAGCTCCGGGATCAGGCTGTGTGCCTGCAGCGGCTCCAGCACCAACTCCACCGTGCCGCCGCAGGGCAGGCCAAAGCGGTGGGCCTGATCGGCCGAGACGCCGTAGCGCAGCAGCACCGGGCGCTGCCGTGCGCAGACCGCGTCAATGCCCTCATCGCGGATGCGTTGGATCAGATCGTCCTCAATGCACCCACCGGACACCGAACCCACGGTCTCGCCACGGGCATTGATGGCCATCAGCGAGCCCGGTGGCCGGGGCGATGAGCCCCAGGTGCGCGCCACCGTCACCAGGACGGCGGCCAGGCCGCCATCCCGCCACTGGGCGGCCTGGCGCAGAACCAGGGTGTCAAGGTCTTCCATGGGCTGATTCCATCGGCGGGCGTTCGAGCGGCTGGGTGTTCGTTTGGATCATTGTGTGATGAGCGGCCGCGACGGTCGGCATCTTGTCGGCGGGTTTTCGTCACTGAGTTCCCGGCGATCGAACCCTCTGCGCTGACAGTGCTGACCCGCCCATAGCTTCCATTTGACTGACTCCCTCAGCCCTCTACTTCCATGAACTTTCAGCGCTCCGTCCTGTTCTTGCTCACTGCGTTGGCCCTGGCCAGCGGCGCATCGGCCGAGCGCCTGCAGTACCACCGCCATATGGTGTTCCGCGAGTCCCCGATGGAGTCCCTGAAGGGTCGCCACGAGATCAGCGCCGAGCAGGCCCAGACCACCTTGCATCACCGCTTCCGCTACGACGACCAGGGGCGCCTGATTGAGGTGCGGCGCGCCGTGGGCGACAAGGTCACCCGCAATCCGGGCAGCTTCGAGGGCTTCTTCTGGTGGGCGCCGCAGCTGCGCATCGAGTACGCGCCGGGCAAAGAGATTCGCAGCTTCCACAACGAGGCTGGCGACCGCATCGCTGCCCATGGTGGGGTTTGGCGCATGGAGTTCACGCTGGACGCCCACGGCCGCCGCAGTGCGCTGCACTACTTCGACAAAGACGGCAAGCCCGTGGAGGGCGAATGGGGCGCGCACCGCTATGTCTGGGAGTACCCGGAGCCCGGCGTGGTGATCGAGTCACGCCACAAGCTCAACGGCGATTCGGCACCGGTGCGCTCGGACTTTCTGTTCCATCGCGTGCGCCTGGAGTTCGGCCACGATGATCTGCTGGACACCCTGTTCAACATCGACGCCCAGGGTGAGTTGGTGGCCACGGACTCGGGCTCGGCAGTGGACCGCATCGTTTATGACCCCTGGGGGAGCTTTGTGCGCTGGCAGGTCTACGACCTACAGCGCCGCCCCAAGAACGGCAACGCGCCGAGGGTGGCCATGGGCGAGCATGTGTACGACGCCCTGGGTCAGGCCCTCATGCTGCGCGGTTTTGGCGAGCAGGGCGAGGACCGGGCCATGGTCGGCTCGGATGGCCCCATGACCTTCGAGTACGACCGCCACGGCAACCTGACGCGCCAGCAACTGCGCAATATGCAGGGCGCGCTGAACTTCGAGAGCAGGCTCACCTATAGCGCCGATGGCAGCCGCTTGGAGTGGGTGCGCTACTTCGATGGCCAGGGCCAGCCCAGCTCGCCCCCGGGCCTGCCAGCGGCGCTGGCCGGCATGGTGGCGCAGCAACTGCAGTACGACGCACGCGGCCTGCGCACTGCACCGATCCGTTATGGGGCCGATGGCAGGCCGCTGGGGGCGCGGGCGTCGTGATGGTGGGGTGGGGCAAGGCCAGGCAAAGGCTCTAATGAGCGCCTTGTCTGAGATCCGCCCTGCTGCCCTGCCCATGCAAAGCCCCCTCACGCTGACCGTTTCGCTGCTGCTCTGTTTAGCAAGTGCTTTGCCCGTGGCGGCGGAGCCCACTCCCGTCCAAGAGGGCAGCCTGCGCGCCCACCTGGCGCTGCTGGCGTCGGACCTGTTCGAGGGCCGAGGCACCGGCCAGCGCGGCGGGGATCTGACCGTCGCCTACTTGGAGACCCAGGCCCAGGTGCTGGGTCTGCAGCCGGCCGCGCCGGGCGGCAGCTACCGGCAGGCGGTGCGTTTGCTGGGCACGCGCACCTTGCAGGCGCAAAGCCCGCTGCACATTGAGGGCGGGCAGGCGGCAGCGCCGCTGCTGAAGTTCGGCACGGATTGGGTCTATGCCAGTGCCAACGGACAGGCCCTCAACACTTTTGCCGACGAGCTGGTGTTTGCCGGCTACGGCATCCATGCACCCGAGGAGCGCTGGGACGACTTCAAGGGCCAGGACCTGCGCGGCAAGTTGTTGATCGTGTTGGCCAACGACCCTTACGCCACCGAGGCCGAACCCCATCGCTTCGCCGGCAAGGCCATGACGATCTACGGCCGCCGGGGCTACAAGGCCGAGGAGGCCTTGCGCCGTGGTGCCAAGGGCGTGCTGGTGCTGCACACCGAGGCCTCGACCTTGACTTCTTGGGGTGTGGTCAGCCAAGGCACTTTGGGTGAGCAGTTCCAGCTTGACGGCGCCAACCCCGGCCTGCCCCTGCAGGGTTGGATCAGCGAGCCGGCGGCCCGCCAGCTCTTTACCGCCGCTGGCCTGGACCTGGATGCGTTGCGCGCCCAGGCCGAGACCCGTGAGTTCCAACCCGTGGCGCTGGGCCTGCGCGTGCGCGGCGAGGTTCATTCGGCGCTGCGACGCCTGGAGCAGTTCAATGTGGCTGGCCTGGTGCCGGGCCACGACCCCAAGCTCAGGGATGAGTTGGTGATCTACACCGCGCATTGGGATCACCTGGGCGTCACGACGAATGAGCGCGGCGAGACGCAGATCTTCAACGGCGCGGTGGACAACGCCTCGGGCACGGCCGCGCTGCTGGCCATGGCCCAGGCCGCCGTGCGCCAGCCGGCACGGCGCAGCCAGATGTTTCTGTGGGTGGCGGCCGAAGAGCAGGGCCTGCTGGGCAGCGCCTGGTACACCCAGCAGCCGCTCTGGCCCCTGAGCCGCACCGCCGCCAACCTCAATCTGGACACGCTCAACTTCGTCGGCCGCACGCGCGACATTGGCGCCCATGGCGCCGAGCGCAGCGATCTGGGCGCCTTGGCCGCGCAGGTGGCCGGCACGATGGGCCTGAGCATCGCGCCGCCGCGCGTCGATGTGGGCGGCTACTTTTTCCGCAGCGACCACTTCAGCTTTGCCAAGGCGGGCGTGCCGGCCTTTTCGGTCAGCAGCGGCGGCCAGTACCTCGATGCCTCACCCGCCGTGGCCGAAAAGCGCCGCGCCTACAGCCAGCGCTACCACCAGCCCAGCGACCGCTACGACCCGAGCTGGGATCTGGCCGGCATGCGCGAGCAAGCTCAGTACACCCTGAACCTGGGCCGCGCGGTGGCCGATGCCGAAGCCCTGCCGGTTTGGCGGGCGGGTGACCCCTTTGGCGCGGTGAAGCGCTGAGAGTCTGTGATCCTTCAAGAGGCCGTGGCCGGGCGACCATGGCCATGCGCCAGCAAGAGCCGCACCGCCTGACGCCAGCGCGGGTCCGGCCGGCGTCCATCTTCTTGCCAGCAGGCGTGGGCCAGCTTGATCACGTGCTCGTCGCTGCGCGTCAGCGCGTCCGCCTTCAGGCTGGCCCAGTCCGGCAGAGGTTGGGGCATGGCCTCTTCCGGCAGCCATTGCAGGCGCGCGGCCAGCCAGCCGGTGAGCAGCGCGCGCGCCAGGATGTCCTGCAGCGCTTCGTGGGCGCCGTTCGCCGGGAGCAGGGGCAGCAGAACCCTTAGAGCGCGCAGGCCGGTGATGAGGTGCAGCACCGTGAAGTTGCGGCTGTGCAGATAAATGTGCAGGGCCAGGTCCTGTAGCTCGTCAACCCGCTCAGCCAGGTTTGGCGCCGGTGCCAGGGCCTCGGCCCAGCGGGTGTAGCAGGGGCTCAGGGTGGCCGCCTGCACCCGCCAGGTGATCATGGGCAGGTCGCTGCGCCAGCCCCCCGCATCCGCCCGCCAAGCCGTCACCCAGTCGGCCAGTGCCAGGCGTGCTTCGGGCGCTTGGCCCGGGGGCAGGGTTTCGTACCAGGCCGCCCAGGTGGCCAGGGCGGCCGCCAACTCGTCTTGCAGGCCCGCCTCATAGGCATGGGCGGTGCGGATCAGTCCGTGGAAGGCGAAGGCATGCCAACCCGGCAGCAAGGCTGGCAAATGCTCGGTCAGGACGGCATCCGCGCTGGCGCCCGCCAGGCGCTCGCGGAAGTAGGCCAGCAACACCGGATAGGCCTCGCGCTGCCCGCGCCAAGCCAACCAGCCCTGCGGTTGGCGGGCCAGTGCGGGCAGGGGTTGGGTTGCGGGCGCCGGCTCTAGCTTGCCGCTTTCATGGGCGAACAGGGCTTGCAAACGGGCCTCGCTGGCGCCCAGTTCCCAGGCCGCATGCAGGGCCATGGGCAGGTGGTTGCTCATGGCGCCGTCATAGTGCGGCCCAAAGGCCAGCGCATCTTTCAGCAGGCGGTGCAGGGTGGTCCGCGGCGTGGTGGCCGCGGCGACAGGGGCGGTGGAGTTCATGGCGTCAAACAGCCTTCAAGTTGCAGTGCCGCGATCTTGAAAGTTCAAGCGCACTTCAACGCAAGCTGTCTTTGCCCACCCCTTGCCGTGCTTCCGCCAGGCCAGGCGCTTGTGCTGGGCCGGTGGGCCGGGCCGGGCTTGCCTCGCCCGGCCGGCCCCCTCCTCAAACGAGGTTGCGCAACTCCCGCATCGCCACCGACAGCATGGCCAGATCCGCCTGCCGCGTCTCGGCCAGATCGGCCAGCAGGCGCTGGGCGCGTTCCAGGGTGGCGGCATTGAGTTGCTGCCAACGGGCCAGCATCTCGTCGAGCGAGCCGCTGCCGCCTGCCAGAACGTCCTGCGACAGCTGGCGTTGCAGGCTGGCGAGGTCGTCGCCCAGCGCGCTCTTGGCGCGGCTTTCCCAGTAGCTGCTGGCGGGCAGTTGCTCGATCAGTGCGGCCAGGCGCGAGAGGCCGAGCTGGCGTGCCACAGCCACGTGCACGGCGCTCACTTCATCAAAGCCGCGCTGCACCGAATCCGCCACCTCGGCCACATCCAGCGCCGAGAGCAGGGACTCGGCCGCCGCCACGCGCGCGGCCAGCGCGGCAGGCACGCCGGCGCTGATCCAGCGCTGCGCGCGCTCGCTGGCCTGGGCCTCGGGCGCCAGACGGGCCGCCAGCGCGCTGACGGCCGGTTGCAGGCGCTCGATGGTGGGTTGCAGGGCCTCACCCAGCCGGCGCGAGCGCAGGAACCAGGTGGTGGCGCGAGAGGTGAGCTGACCTTCCTCGATCAGCAGCTCGGCCTGGATGGCGTCGGGCACCTTGTTGTCCAGCGCCTCGACCTGCTGCCACAGCGGCACATGGCCGAACACCTCGCGCGCCATCAGGTAGGCGCGCACCACCTGAGCGGGCTTGGCGCCGGTCATCTCCACCAGCCGGTGCACATAGGTGGCGCCGACGCGGTTGACCATGCTGTTCAGCACATGGGTGGCAATGATTTCGCGCTTCAGCGGGTGGCGCGGGATGTAGCTGCCCAACTGCTCACGCAGCGGCACCGGGAAGTAGCGCTGCAGCGCGGTGGCCACCCAGGGGTCCTCGGGCAGGTCGCTGTTCATGATCTCGTCGAACAGCCACATCTTGCTGTAGGCCAGCAGCACGGCGCGCTCGGGCGTGGTGAGCTGGCCGCCCGCGGCCTTGCGCTCGGCGATCTCGTCCTCACTGGGCAGGAACTCGATGGCGCGGTTCAGGCGCCCGGCCTTTTCCAGGAAGCGCATGAAGCGGGCCTCTTGCTCCAGCAGCGCCTTGCCCAGCCGGTTGGTGACGGACAGCACCTGGGTCTGGAAGGTGTTGTCGCGCAGCACGAGCTGGGCGACTTCGTCGGTCATCTGGGCCAGCAGGGTGTTGCGCTGCTTCTCGGTCATCTCGCCATCGGCCAGGGCCAGGCCGAGCAAGATCTTGATGTTGACCTCGTGGTCCGAGGTGTCCACCCCGGCCGAGTTGTCGATGGCGTCGGTGTTCAGACGCACGCCGGCTTGCGAGGCCTCGATGCGGCCGCGCTGGGTGAAGCCCAGGTTGCCGCCTTCGCCCACCACCTTGCAGCGCAGCTCATTGCCATTGACGCGCAGCGCGTCGTTGGCGCGGTCGCCCACCTGGGCGTGGCTTTCGCTGCTGGCCTTCACATAGGTGCCGATGCCGCCGTTGTAGAGCAGGTCCACCGGGGCCTTGAGCAGCGCATGCATCAGCTCCAGCGGCGTCAGGCGCTCGGCGGCTATGCCCAGACGTTCGCGCACCTGGGGCGAGAGCGGAATGGACTTTTCGCTGCGCGACCACACGCCGCCGCCCTCGCTGATCAAGTTGCTGTCGTAGTCGGCCCAGCTGGAGCGGGGCAGGGCGAACAGGCGCTGGCGCTCGGCGAAGGAGGTGGCGCAGTCGGGGTTGGGGTCCAGGAAGATGTGGCGGTGGTCAAAGGCGGCCAGCAGCTGGATCTGGGTGGAGAGCAGCATGCCGTTGCCGAACACATCGCCCGACATATCGCCCACCCCCACCACGGTAAAGGGCTGGGTCTGGCAGTCGTGCCCCATCTCGCGGAAGGCGCGCTTGACCGACTCCCAGGCGCCGCGGGCGGTGATGCCCATGGCCTTGTGGTCGTAGCCCACGCTGCCGCCGCTGGCAAAGGCGTCGCCCAGCCAGTGGCCGTACTCCAGGCTCACGGCGTTGGCGAAGTCGCTGAAGGTGGCCGTGCCCTTGTCGGCCGCCACCACCAGGTAGGCGTCGTCCGGGTCGTGGCGGTGGATGTGCGGCGGCGGGACGACCTTGCCGCCGACCAGGTTGTCGGTCAGGTCCAAGAGGCCGCGCAGGTAGTTCTGGTAGCAGGCCACGCCTTCCTTCATGAAGGCCTCGCGGTCGCTGGGGTTGGGTCCATTCGGCGGCGCCTTCTTCAGCACGAAGCCGCCCTTGGAGCCCACCGGCACGATCACGGTGTTCTTCACCATCTGGGCCTTCACCAGGCCCAGCACCTCGGTGCGGAAGTCTTCCAGGCGGTCGCTCCAGCGCAGGCCGCCGCGCGCCACCTTGCCGCCGCGCAGGTGCACGCCCTCGAAGCGCGGGGCGTAGACAAAGATCTCGAACAGCGGGCGCGGCTCGGGCAGGCCGGGCACGCGGGCGCAGTCGAACTTGAAGCTGAGGAATTCGCGGCGCGGACCGGCTTCGCCGCTATGGCCCTTGCCGGTGCGCCAGAAGTTGGTGCGCAGCGTGCACTGGATGAGCGCCAGCAGCTGGCGCAGCACGCGGTCTTCGGACAGGCCGCTGACCTTTTCGAGCGCCAGCTCGATGGCGCGCACCTGCGAGGCCTCGCCCTCGGGGTTGGCGTTCACCGGATCAAAGCGCAGCTTGAAGAGCTGCACCAGCATGCGCGCGATGGGGGCATGGCTGGCCAAGGTGGCCTCGATGGTGGACTGGCTGAGTGCAAAGCCGATCTGCTTGCAGTACTTGGCATAGGCCCGCAGGATCACCACGTCCTCGGACGGCAGCCCGGCGCGCAGCACCAGCTTGTTGAAGTCGTCGTTCTCGACCTGGCCGGCAAAGACCTGGGTGAAGGCCTGCTCAAACAGCGGGGCCATGGTCTGCACATCGATGTGGTCGGGCACCTGGGCGCGCAGGTCGAAGTCGTGCACGGCCACCCGGCCAGCGGCGATGCGGTGGTTGTGCTCGCCCATCACGCGCACGCCCATGTGCTCCAGCATCGGCAGGCTGTCGGACAGCACCACCGCGCCGCCCAGGCGGTAGACCTTGAAGCCCCACTGGTCGGGCTCGGCCCCCAGCGGCCGGTACAGCGCCACGGCCACCGGGTTCTCGGGGCTGAGTTGCGCGAACTTGCGCACATCGGCCACGGCGGCGCGCGCTGGTACGCGGGCGCGGTAGTCGGCTGGGATGCTGTCTTCCCAGGCCTTGAACAGGGCCAGGCCCCGGGCCTCGCCCTCGGCTTCCACCAGGGCGTCGCGCAGCTGGTCGCTCCAGCGCCGCGCGGCGGCGGCCAGCTTGGTTTCCAGGTCCTTGCGGTCGTACTCAGGGATGGCGCCGGGCGTGGTGCGCACCGAGAAATGGATGCGCGCCAGGCCGGCCTCGCCCAGCATCACCTCGAACTCGGCGCTGATGCCGGCAAAGGCCGCCATCAGGATGTCGTGGATGCGCATGCGCAGCTCGGTGCCGAAGCTCTCGCGCGGCACATAGACCAGGCAGGAGATGAAGCGGTCGAAGGGGTCGCGGCGCAGGAACAGGCGCAGGCGCTGACGGTCGCCCAGGGCCAGGATGCCCATCGCGGTTTCGAACAGCTCGGCCTCGCTGCCCTGCAGCAGCTCGTCGCGCGGGTAGGTCTCCAGGGTGTGCGCCAGCGCCTTGGCGCGGTGCGAGCCCTTGGGGTAGCCGGCGCGGCGGGCAATGGCTTCCACCTTGCCGCGGATCAGCGGCGTCTCGGCCACCCGCGCCATATAGGCGGTGGAGGTGTAGAGGCCGAGGAAGCGGTGCTCGCCCACCACCTCGCCGGCGGCGTTGTAGCGCTTCACGCCCACATAGTCGGTGTAGCCCGGGCGGTGCACGGTGCTGCGCTTGTTGGCTTTGGTGACCACCAGCACCGGCAGCGGCGCGCGTGCCAGGGCCTTGGCCTCGCGTGGCAGCACCGAGAAGCTGGCGGAGCGCTGCTCCTCGGCGCTCTCGCGCAGCACGCCCAGGCCGGAGCCCGGCACCAGGTGCAGCACTTCCTCGCCGTCTTCGCTGCGCAGCTCGTGCTGGCGGTAGCCCTGCAGGGTGAAGTGGTCGTCGGCCAGCCAGTTCAGGAAGTCGCGGCTCTCGGCCACGGCGGCCGGATCCACCGAGGGCGGCACCCGGTCCAGCTCGGCAATCGCCTCGGCCAGGCGCGCCAGCATGGGCTTCCAGTCCGTCACCGAGGCGCGCACATCGGCCAGCACGGACTCGATGCCCTGCACCAGGGCCTGGCGGCGCTCCACATCGACGATGCGGTCCACCTGAATCTGCATCCAGCTCTCGCGCGGCAGATCGCCCGCCTCGGCCGGGCGGGCCAGCTGCGTCAGGTTGCCGGCGCCATCGCGGGCCACGGCAAAGATCGGGTGGACGATGAAGTGCAGGGTCAGACCCTGGCGATTGATCTCCACCGTGGTGGAGTCCACCAGGAAGGGCATGTCGTCATTGACGATCTCCAGCACCGAATGGCGTGCGGCCCAGCCGTCTTCGCCCACATTCGGATTGATCAGCCGCACCTTGGGGCCGCCGGGCGCGCGCTGCTGACCGAACTGCCAGTGCGACAGCAGGGCGCCGGCCAGGTCCTCGGCGCTTTCCTGCGCCAGGTCGTCGGCATCGAATTGGCTCAGGCAATCCTGGGCGAAGACGCTGAATGCCGCGCGACGTTCGGCACTCAGTCTGGCCGTGGCAATGGCATCGATCTGGGCGAGGCGTTCGGCCCGCAGGCTGTCGTTGGCTGCTTCCATGGGGTTTCCTTTTTCGATGCCGGGCATCCTAGTGCCGGGCAGCAGGGGTGGTCATGCCGGCTGCGAAACAGGCGATGCGTCTGATGCCTCACCCCGGCCCCGGAGTCTCCGACTTGCCCGACCGATCGGTCAGGCGAGAATGCCGGCCCCTGCGACGCCCCTCTCCGTCATGGCTCAGATCACCAGCAAGCTCAATCCCCGTTCCGCCGACTTCCAGGCCAGCGCTCAAGCCATGCAGGCGCTGCTGGATGATCTGCACGCCAAGCTCGCCCGCATTGCCCAAGGCGGCGGCGAGGCCGCGCGGGCCAAGCACACGGCGCGCGGCAAGCTGTTGCCGCGCGACCGCGTGCAGCTGCTGCTGGACGCCGACTCGCCCTTCCTTGAAGTGGCACCCCTGGCGGCACTGAATGTCTACAAGGAGAAGGACGGCAGCGACTCGGCCCCGGCCGCAGGCGTCATCACCGGCATCGGCCGTGTGGGCGGCGTGGAATGCATGATCGTGTGCAATGACGCCACGGTGAAGGGCGGCACCTACTACCCGCTGACCGTGAAGAAGCATCTGCGGGCGCAGGAGATTGCGCAGCAAAACCGCCTGCCCTGCATCTATCTGGTGGACAGCGGCGGCGCCAATCTGCCGAATCAGGACGAGGTCTTCCCGGACCGCGATCACTTTGGCCGCATCTTTTTCAACCAGGCCAATATGAGCGCCCTGGGCATCCCGCAGATCGCGGTGGTGATGGGGTCCTGCACGGCCGGCGGCGCTTACGTGCCGGCGATGAGCGACGAGACCATCATCGTCAAGAACCAGGGCACCATCTTCCTGGGCGGCCCGCCGCTGGTGAAGGCCGCCACCGGTGAGGTGGTGAGCGCCGAGGACCTGGGCGGTGGCGATGTGCACACGCGCCTCTCAGGCGTGGCCGACCATCTGGCCGAGAACGACACCCATGCCCTGGCTCTGGCACGCCAGGTGGTGGGCAGCCTGAATTGGGCCAAGACCCATGGCCTCAAGCTGCAGGCCCCCGAGGCTCCGGCCTACGACCCGGCCGAGCTGCACGGCGTGATTCCCACCGACACCCGCAAGCCCTTCGACGTGCGCGAGGTGATCGCCCGCGTGGTCGACGGCTCGAAGTTCGACGAATTCAAGAGCCGCTACGGCGCCACCCTGGTGTGCGGCTTTGCGCACATCGAGGGCATGCCGGTGGGCATCGTCGCCAACAACGGCATCCTGTTCGCCGAGAGCGCGAACAAGGGCGCGCACTTCATCGAGCTGTGCTGCCAGCGCAAGGTGCCCCTGGTCTTCCTGCAGAACATCACCGGCTTCATGGTGGGGCGCAAGTACGAAAACGAAGGCATTGCCCGCGCCGGCGCCAAGATGGTGACGGCCGTGGCCTGCGCCGCGGTTCCCAAGTTCACGGTCATCATTGGCGGCAGCTTCGGCGCCGGCAATTACGGTATGTGCGGCCGCGCCTACAGCCCGCGCTTCCTGTGGATGTGGCCCAACGCCCGCATCTCGGTGATGGGCGGCGAGCAGGCTGCATCCGTGTTGGCCACCGTCAAGCGCGACGGCCTGGAGGCCAAGGGCGGTCAGTGGAGCGCCGACGAAGAAGAAGCCTTCAAGGCGCCCATTCGCCAGCAGTATGAAGAGCAGGGCCATCCCTATTACGCCAGTGCCCGGCTGTGGGACGACGGCGTGATCGACCCCGCTGACACGCGGCGCGTGCTGGCCCTGGGCCTGTCGGCCGCACTGAACGCGCCGATCCCTGAAACCAAGTTCGGCGTGTTCCGGATGTAAGGCCCGCGCGGCCCGAACCGGGCCGCCATCGCATGGAACCGATTTCGATACAGCCCTGGGGCCCGGAGCACAGCCCGGAGCAACTCACTTCCCTGCTGCACCGGGCCTATGCCACGCTGGCGGCGCAGGGCTGGAATTTCACGGCAGCGAATCAGTCGGTGGAAGTCACCCGCCAACGCATCGCCCAGGGCCAAACCTGGGTGGCGCAGCGCGCGGGCGAATGGGTGGGCACGGTGCAGGTGCGCGGCCCCAAACCGGCGGATGAAAACTATCTGTTGGACCCCGCGCCAGCGCTCTACACGCAGGCCGGTACGGCCATCCTCTCGCAGCTGGCCGTGCACCCGGACTGCCGCGGGCAGGGCCTGGCCGAGCGCTTGATGGATGCGGCCGAGGCCTGGGCCAAGGCACAGGGCTTCCAGCGCGTGGCCCTGGACACCGCGCTACCGGCGCAGGCCCTGCGCGCTCGTTATCAGCGGCGCGGCTATGTGGAACAGGGGCAGCTGCAGTGGACCGGCAAGACCTATGCCTCGGTGCTGATGTGCAAAGCTTTGAACGACAAGGAGGCGGCATGACCGCAACCCTCAAGATCGATGAACAGGGCGCCGTCGCCCGCGTCACCCTGAACCGCCCCGAGGTGCGCAACGCCTTCAACGACGGCGTGATTGCCGAACTTACGGCCGCCTTTGTCGAACTCGGTGGGCGCAGCGACTTGCGGGTCATTCAACTGGTCGCCGAAGGCAAGGCCTTCTGCGCCGGCGCGGACCTGAACTGGATGCGTGCCATGGCCGACTACTCCTGGGAAGAAAACCACCAGGACGCCGGCCGCCTGGCGCAGATGCTGTGGACGATCTATCGCTGCCCCATTCCCGTGATTGCGCGCGTGCAGGGTGATGTCTATGCCGGTGGCGTGGGCCTGGTGGCCTGTGCCGACATCGTGGTCAGCACGGCTGCCGCAGGCTATTGCCTGAGCGAGGCCAAGCTGGGCCTGCTGCCGGCCACCATAGGTCCCTATGTGGTCAAGGCCATCGGCGAGCGCCAGGCGCGGCGCTACTTCACCACGGCCGAGCGTTTCGACGCCGCCACCGCTAAAGCGTTGGGCCTGGTGCACGAAGTGGTGCCGGGTGTTGAGGCCCTGGACGCCAAGGTGGCCGAACTGACCGGGCTGCTCTGTGCCAATGGGCCGGCCGCCGTGCGCGCCTGCAAGAAGCTGGCGCTGGACCTGGCCGAGGCCGAGTTGACGGAAGCGACCCGCGATGACACGGCCCGACGCATTGCCGACATCCGCGCGTCAGCGGAAGGGCGTGCTGGGGTGCAAAGCTTCCTGAACAAGCAGCCCCTGCCCTGGACCTTGAGCGAATGAATTCCGGCAAAGACCTGGCCGCGCGCAGCCGCGCGGCCGTCTGGCATCCCTGCACCCAGATGGCGCGGCTGGATGCCGTGCCGCCGCTGCCTATCGCGCGCGGTGAGGGGCCCTGGCTGATCGATACCGAGGGCCGCCGCTACTTCGACGCCAACAGTTCCTGGTGGGTGAACCTGTTCGGCCATGCCGACGCTGGCCTGGCCGAGGCCATTGCGCATCAGGCCCGCACCTTGCCGCATGTGATGCTGGCCGGCTGCACGCACGCGCCGGCGGTGGAGCTGGCGGAGCGCTTGAGCGCGCGCACCGGCGGCGCCCTGGGCCATGCCTTCTTCGGCAGCGACGGCGCCAGCGCCACCGAGATCGCGCTGAAGATGAGCGCGCACTACTGGCGCAATCTGGGGCAGCCGCAGAAGTGCGAGTTCATCGCGCTGGCGGGCGGCTATCACGGCGAAACGCTGGGGGCGCTCTCGGTCACCGATGTGGCGATCTTTCGCGATGCCTACGCGCCGCTCTTGCGCGCCACCCACCTGGCCCCGGCCCTGCACGAGGCCGGCGCGCTGGCGGCCATCGAGGCCAAGCTGCTTGAACTGAAGGGGCGCTGCGCGGCGGTCATCGTCGAGCCCTTGATCCAGGGGGCCAGCGGCATGCGCATGCACGGGCCGGAAGCCCTGCGCGAACTGCGCGCGCTGTGCACCCGCTACGGCGCGCACCTGATCGCCGATGAGATCGCCGTGGGCTGCGGCCGCACTGGGACCTTCTTTGCTTGGGAGCAGGTCAGCACAGCAAGCTGGCCCGACTTTGTACTGCTGAGCAAGGGCATCACCGGCGGCACCCTGCCGCTGTCCCTGGTGCTGACCACAGACACCGTGTTCGAGGCCTTCCTCTCGCCCGAGGTGGCGCGCGGCTTTTTGCACTCGCATTCCTACACCGGCAATGCCATTGCCTGCGCGGCGGCCAACGAGGTGCTGCGGCGCATGGAGGCTGTCTTGCCCACCTTGCCGGCTCAGGCCAAGCACCTGCGCGAAGCCTTTGCGCCTTTGCTGGCCGACCCGCGCGTGGAGGCCGGGCGCCAGACGGGGATGGTGCTGGCCTTTGATGTGCGTGCTGAGGTGGCGGGCGAGCGCTTTGCGGAAACCTTCCACCTCGTTGCGCGCGCGCACGAGCTCTTGATCCGCCCCATCGGTCGCAGCGTCTATCTGATGCCGCCCTATGTTATCGATGCGCCCACCGCCCAGTGGTTGGCGCAGCAGGTGCGCGCCACGCTCGACGAGGTTTGCCCGCGGTGAGCCTGTTCGATCGCTTTCGGGCGCGGCTGGATGAACGTGCGGCGCAGGATCTGAGCCGCACGCGGCGCCTCGCCGGCTCGCCCACCGCACCTCGCCAGCGCGTGGACGGTCGCGAGCTGCTGCTGTTCTGTTCAAACGATTACCTGGGCCTGGCCGACCACCCGGAGCTGATTGCCGCCCTGCAAGAAGGCGCGGCGCGCTGGGGCGTTGGTGCAGGGGCCTCGCACTTGATCAGCGGCCACAGTGAGGCGCATGAGGCGCTGGAGGCCGAGCTGGGCGCTTGGGCACGCGACTGCATTCCCGAGGCGCGGGCCCTCACCCTGTGCACCGGCTATATGGCCAATCTGGCCCTGCTCACCGGCCTTGCCGACCGCGAGGACGCCGAGCTGTTTTCCGAGCGCCTGAACCACGCCAGCCTGATCGACGGCGCGCGCCTCGCCAGAGCGCGCAAGAGCATTTATGCCGACCTGGACCAGCTGGAGGCCCAGCTGCGCGCCTCCACGGCCGCCACCAAGCTGATCGTCACGGACGCCGTGTTCAGCATGGACGGCCATCTGGCCCCGCTGCGCGAATTGCTGGCCCTGGCCGAGTGCTTTGATGCCCTGCTGCTGGTGGACGACGCCCATGGCTTTGGCGTGCTGGGCCCACGCGGGCGCGGCAGCCTGGCCCACTGTGGCCTGCGCAGCGAGCGCCTGGTGTGGATGGGGACGCTCGGCAAGGCGGCCGGTGTGGCGGGGGCCTTTATCGCCGCCCACCCGACGCTGATCGAATGGCTGCTGCAGACCAGCCGCCCCACCATCTTCACCACCGCCAGCCCGCCGGCCCTGGCCCATGCGCTCTTGAAGTCGCTGGCCTTGATTGAGGGCGAGGAGGGCGAGCGCCGCCGTGCGCAGCTGGAGCTGCTGCGCGATCAGCTGGCCACAGGGTTGGCGCCCCTCGCCGCCACGCGTGGCTGGCAGCTGCCGGCCAGCGACACACCGATCCAGCCGCTGATCGTGGGCGAAAACGCCGCCGCACTGGCGCTCTCAGGCCAGCTGGAGGCGGCCGGCCTCCGCGTGCCGGCCATCCGCCCGCCTACGGTGCCGGCGGGCACGGCGCGCTTGCGCATCACGCTGTGTGCGGATCACCGCAGCGAAGACTTGAATGCGCTCATGCTGGCGTTGTCAGCGTTCGAGCCGTTTCAAGGAGGTTGACGCGTGTTTCAAGAGCATGAACTCAGAGGGCTCGCGGACTGGCAAGTCTTGGATGGCTTCAGTGAGGCCTCAGCAGGCAAAGCAGTGGGCGTATTTGCAAGTGCCGTCGAATCGCGTGGTCCCTTCAAAGCGGACATCCGCGGGAATAGCTACAACAGCTACGAGGGGGTGTACGTGTATCGGCCTGAGCTGGTGGTTCGCGAAGCTGGGGTGTTGGATGGGCGTCCGTACGTGCGGCACCGGTTTCCCAGTTTGGTCTTCTATTTTTCCTTGTTCGCGCCAGTCGTGGCCTTCGGTCGTACGGAGTGGGATAAACAGATCTACGACGACGGCGGACCGTATGGTTGTTGGGGCTTCGGTGGATTGGACTTGCCTCAGTGTTTGAAGCTAGAGGATCTCGAGCCCGGACCTTTTCGCTCCGCCATCGAGCACGCAATTGGACTGTCGGGCTATCGCTGTCTAACGCCACAGGAATTGCACCAACCTATGCCCAGCTGGTTTGAGCCGCTGCAGCGCAGCGAGGGGCTAGAGCCCTGGGATCGCTTGTTTCACCTGTTATTCCAGTTCAACGATTAGGGCCATGACCGGAACCTACTTCATCACCGGCACCGACACCGAGATTGGCAAGACCACCTGTACCGCCGCGCTCACCCATGCGGCCGCCCAGCGCGGCCTGCGCGCGGCGGGCTTGAAGCCGGTGGCCGCAGGGCAGGAGCTGCGTGCGGGCCGCTGGGTCAACGAGGACGTGGCGCTGCTGCATGCCGCACAGACGGTGGGTCTGACCGAGCAGGAGATCGGCCCCATTCAGCTGCGCACGCCCTGCGCCCCGCACCTGGCCGCGCGCCTGGAGGGGCGGCCCATCCGTCGCGCCGAGGTGTTGGCCGCGCTGCGCGCGCCGCTGCCCAAGCTGGACCTCGCCTTCGTCGAGGGTGTGGGTGGTTTCCGCGTGCCCTTGGACGAGGAGGCTCGTTGGGACAGCGCCGATCTGGCCCGTGATTTGGCCGCACCGGTGATCCTGGTCGCGGGCCTGCGTCTGGGCTGCATCAACCACGCGCTGCTCACGGCCGAGGCTGTTTCGGCACGCGGTCTGACCCTGGCCGGATGGATCGCCAACACCGTGGACGGCCAGATGCTGCAACACGGCGAAAATCTCGCCACCTTGCGGGCCTTGCTGCCCGCACCCTGCCTGGGCGCCATCCCGCGCCTGGACTCCCCGACCCCCGAGGCGGTGGCCGCCTATTTCGATGCCGCCGCTCTGGACCGATTGTTGTTGAACAAGGACTGATATGAACGCGCCCGTGCAACCCATCCATCTGCACCGCCCCGTGAAGGCGGCCGAGGGAGCCTGGTCGGTGGCCGAGGTCGAGGCCTTGTTCGCGCTGCCCTTTATGGAGCTGATCCACCGCGCGCAAGCCGTGCATCAGGAACATCAGCCCAAGAACCAGGTGCAGCTCTCGACCCTGCTGTCCATCAAGACCGGCGGCTGCGAGGAAGATTGCGCCTACTGCCCGCAGTCCAGCCACTACGACACCGGCCTGGAGGCCGAGAAGCTCTTGGACCTGAGTGAAGTGAAGGCCGCGGCCGAGGCCGCCAAGTCCAAGGGTGCCACGCGCTTTTGCATGGGCGCGGCCTGGCGTTCGCCCAAGGACCGCCACATGGAACAGCTGATGGCCATGGTGCGCGAGGTCAAGGGCCTGGGCCTGGAAACCTGCGTGACCGCCGGCATGCTCAAGGCCGAACAGGCCGTGCAGCTGCGCGAGGCCGGGCTGGACTACTACAACCACAACCTGGACACCTCGCCCGAGTTCTACGGCGAGATCATCACCACCCGCACCTACCAGGACCGCCTGGACACCCTGGAGGCCGTGCGCGCCACCGGCATGAAGGTGTGCAGCGGCGGCATCGTGGGCCTGGGCGAGAGCCGCACCCAGCGCGCCGGCCTGGTGGCCCAGCTGGCCAATCTGAACCCGCCGCCCGAGTCCGTGCCCATCAACAACCTGGTGAAGGTGGAAGGCACGCCGCTGGCCAAGAACGAAGACCTCGATCCCTTCGAGTTCGTGCGCACCATCGCCGTGGCCCGCATCACCATGCCGCACAGCATGGTGCGCCTGTCGGCCGGCCGCGAGCAGATGGACGAAGCCCTGCAGGCCCTGTGTTTCATGGCCGGTGCCAACTCCATCTTCTACGGCGAGAAGCTTCTGACCACCGGCAACCCCCAGGCCGAGGCCGACCGCCGCCTGCTGGAGCGCCTGGACCTGAGCGTGGCCGAGGTGCAGGAGACCGTGACCGAGCAGCGCGACGCGCACGCAGGTTGCGGGTGCGGACCGGTCTGAAGAGACTCGCCGCGCGCCCATGCTGGAGGTCTTGTTCGAACTCTTCGGCGAGCTGCTGCTGAACGTCTTTGGTGAGCTCTTCGTGGAACTGGGCCTGCGCGGTCTGGCCCAACCCTTCGAGCGCAAGCCGTCGATCTGGTGGTCGGCCATCAGCTACGCGCTGTTGGGTCTGGCCTTGGGCGGCTTGAGCCTGCTGATCTGGTCCGACAGCCTGGTGCCCCCGGCCTGGCGCCTGCCCAACCTGATCGTGACGCCCATCGTGGCCGGCGCGCTGATGCACGCCCTGGGCCGCTGGCGCGAGGGGCGGGGCCAGGCCCTGCTGCGCATCGACCGCTTCGGCTGCGGCTGGCTGTTTGCCTTCGCCTTCGGCCTGGTGCGCTACTTCTTCGCGGTGTAAAGGCCGGCCGCAGAATGCGGCCATGCCTGATCTGGATACGCCACAACTCCTGGCCCTGGCCGCTTCGCTCGGCTGGGCCAGCGGCATGCGGCTCTATGCCGTGGTCTTTCTTACCGGTCTGGCAGGTCAGCTGGGCTGGGTGAACCTGCCCACGGGCTTGCAAGTGCTGCAGACCCCGCTGCTGCTCTGGGGCAGTGGCGGCCTGATGCTGGTGGAGTTCCTGGCCGACAAGATCCCTTGGGTCGATAGCGCCTGGGATGCGCTGCACACCCTCATTCGCATCCCTGCCGGCGCGGCCCTGGCCTATCAGGTGTTCGGCGGCGGCGATGCCCAGGGCTGGGCGCTGCTGGCCGGCTTGATGGGCGGTGGTCTGGCGGCGGGTGCGCATCTGGCCAAGGCCACCACGCGGGTGGCGGTCAACCATTCGCCCGAACCCTTCTCCAACATCGGCCTGTCCTTGCTGGGCGATCTGACCGTGCCCGGCCTGCTCTGGTTGGGCTGGACCCACCCCTGGGCCCTGGCCGGTGTGTTGACGGTGTTGGCGGTGCTGGCCGGCGCCCTGATCTGGACCCTGTGGCGTTTCGTGCGCGGGCTGTGGTCACGTGGTTGGAGTCAGCGCCGCCAGGGGGCTGTGGCATGAGCTGGCTGCTGACCAAGTACGCGATCACGGCCGCTCTGGTGGTCCTGATCGGCGAGGCCGTGCGCCGCAGCGACCGCCTGGGCGGCCTGATCGGGGCGCTGCCCTGGGTAACGGTGCTGGCGCTGATCTGGATGCATGTGGAAGGCCAGCCGAGCGAGAAGCTGGCGCGCCATGCGCAGTACACGCTTTGGTATGTGCTGCCCACCTTGCCGATGTTCGTGGTCTTCCCTTGGCTGCTGCCGCGCTGGGGCTTCTGGCCCACGCTGGCGGCTAGCAGCGCGGTGGGCCTGGTCGGGTTCGTGGCGTTTGCGGCCTTGGTGCGGCGCTGGGGCATCGAGCTCTGGTGAGGCAAGGGAGGGTCTGCAACCCCCCTGCGCCCGCGCCAAGACTTTTCGGGATGAGGGCCAAGGCGCGAGCCGCAGCTCAGGCTGGTGGCCTGAGCAAGGCTTGCAACGCCGGCCAGCGCCCGACAAGTCTTTGGCCCGCACGGGTTTGCGAGATAACCGGCCGTCTCGGTCGTTGGCGCGCTCGGCTGTCGGACGGCGAGTCCGACCTTCGCGCGCCGTCTACGATCCGGCCGGTTCTCTCGCAAACGCGGGCTGCATGGGGATTGCGGACCCTCCCTAAACTGCGCCCCCACTCAGAGGGGGGATGCATGAAGAAGCGTTTTCGCAGGCCGTTGTTGCGCGCCGGCTTGGGGGTGTGGCTGGCGGCTGCGGCCCAGATGGCTTGGGCCAATACCCCCGAGTTGTTGATCCAGGGTAGCTTGGCCAAAGACGGCAGCCTGCTGATGCGCTACCAGCCACCGGCGGGCGTGCAAGAGCTGCCCTTTTGGCCGCCCACGCCGCATGGGGCCCAGGCCTGGCGCAAAAAGATGGCGAGCGCTGCCGACGACTGCACCGAACTTCTGCCCAGCGCACTGCGCCTGCGCGCGGGCTGCAAAGCCGCCACCCTGCGCGTCCGGCCCGAGGTCTTGAATGCCTACGCCACCTATGAGCCGGCGCAGCCGCAGGCCGATGGCTCGGGCGTGCTGCTGCACACCGGGCATTACGCGGTGCTCTTGCCCGGCACGGCTCTGCGCTGGCAGTGGCAGGCGCCCGCGGTGCTGCAGCGCGGTGCGCAGCATCGGGGCGAGGTGAACCTGGCCCTGGGTGCCGCCGAGGTGGATGCGGAACTGCAGAACAGCGGCTACGAGAACCAGCGTCGGCTGGGCTTGGCCGAGTATGTGTTCCTGGGGCAGCGGCCGGCCCAGGACCTGGGCGGTGCCTGGCTGATGATGGATGCCAAGGTGCTGGCGGATCAGGCGAAGCGGATCCGCCAGGATCTGCTGGGCAGTGTGCAGGCCTACTCAAAGGCCTATGGTCAGGCGCTGCCGGGTTCGGGGGCCTTGGTGGTGACGCTTTCCGAACTGCCGGGCTTTCATGGCGACACCACCCCGGGCCGCATGATGCGGCTGCGCCTGCCGCGCGATGCCAGCACCCTGTCGCCCGAGGATCTGGGCCTGTTCGTGGCCCATGAGGCCGGGCACTGGTGGAACTCAGGCCTGTATCGCTCCGACGCCTCGCGGCCCTGGCTGCACGAGGGCCACGCCGAGTGGATGGCCCTACTGCAGCAGGCCCAGACCGGCCAGTTGGCCCCGCAGCGCTGGGTGGAGCGCGTGGAGGCCTATGTGAATGCCTGCCTGGCCGCCCGGGGCGATCAGGTGGCGGCCAAGCTCCCCACCGGCCGGCGCGGGAGCGAGGACTACGCCTGCGGCGTCAGCCTGATGCAGCTGGCGCAGGCGGTGCATGCCAGTCGCTTGCCTGGGCCTGAAACGCTGCTGAAGCGACTGGCGAGCCTGCATGCCGGTGGCGCCGAGCTCACGGTGGCGCGCCTGCAGGCTTGGGCCGATGGAGATCATTCGGGTTGGTTGCAGCGACTGCTGCTGGACCCCGAGCAGGGTTTCGCTTCCGGCTTGATCGCTGCGATGCAGGCGGTCGGCCTGGCGGAATCGCTGGCTCTTGAGGGTAGTGAGCCGCTCAATGCGGGCCTGCGCCGTTCGATGGCCACGGAGTTGACGCGGCAGCTGATGAAGGCCGACTGCGCTGGTGCCAGCAGCTTCTGGTCCATGAACGACGGTGCCCAGTTGGACGCGGACATGCGCTGCAGCACCTTGCGCCTGGGGCAGCGCCTCACGCATCTGCAGGGCCGCAGCTTGGTGCGCGAGCCGGTCGAGGCCTGGGACGCTGTGCATGCGGCCTGCCAGCGCGGCGACGCGATCCAGGCGGGCTATGCCGATGGCGGCAAGAGTCAGCAGCCCTGCCTCCCAATCTTCCCGGCCCGCAGCTTGCGAACGGTGCTGAAGCTCAGGGCCGATGCGCCGAAGCGCTGGGGATTCAGCGAGCCGGTCCTTGGGCGCTGAGTCCGCGCGCCTGCTGGAGTGGGTGCGCGCCAGCCCCTGGCTGATGCAGGCCCTGCAGTTCGCCCGCGAGCTGGGCCTGCGGGACTGGGCCATCGGCGCGGGCAGCCTGCGCAATCTTGTGTGGGATGCCCTGCATGGACATCCGCTGGATCGGCTGCCGGCCGATGTGGACCTGGTGTTCTTCGATTCTGATGAGCCGCGCAGCGATGCCGAGTTGCAGGCGCTGCTGAATCAGCGCTGCCCCGGCTTGCCTTGGGAAGTGACCAACCAGGCGCGGGTGCACGAGTGGTTTGAAGTCGAGTTCGGTCATGCGGTGGCGCCGCTGCATTCATTGGAAGAGGCGGTGGCCAGTTGGCCCGAGTTCTGCACGGCGCTGGCCGTGCGCCTAGAGCCTGATGACGCGCTGAAGCTGATCGCGCCCCTGGGTCTGGACGATTTGTTCGCCTGCCGCGTGCGGCGCAACCCGCGCCGGGTCAGTGTCGACACCTATCGCAAGCGCTGCGCGAGCAAACGCTATGCCGAGCGCTGGCCCAAGGTGAGCGTGTTGCCGCCCTGAGTCCTCGATACTTCGGGTCTTGCGCCAACGAGGCGTCATTCGTCCCACAAGGACCGCCAGATGTTCAAGAAGATCCTGATCGCCAATCGCGGCGAAATCGCTTGCCGCGTGGCCGCCACCGCACGCCGGATGGGCATTCAAACCGTGGCCGTGTATTCCGAGGCCGATGCCCGCGCTCAGCATGTGCTGGCCTGCGACGAGGCGGTGCTGATTGGCGGCCCGGCGCCGCGCGATTCCTATCTGCAGTGGGAGCGCATCCTGGCGGCTGCCAAGGCTACGGGCGCCCAGGCCATCCACCCGGGCTATGGCTTTCTCTCAGAGAACGAAGGCTTTGCGCAGGCCTGTGCCGAGGCCGGTGTGGTCTTCATCGGCCCGCCGGCCAGCGCCATCCTGGCCATGGGCCTGAAGGCCGAGAGCAAGCGCCTGATGGAAGCGGCCGGTGTGCCCCTTGTGCCCGGCTACCACGGGGCTGATCAGGATCCGGCTCTGCTGAAGCGCGAAGCCGACCGCATCGGCTACCCGGTGCTGATCAAGGCCAGCGCCGGCGGCGGTGGCAAGGGCATGCGGGCGGTGATGGCGGCCGAGGAATTCGATGCCGCCCTGGCCAGCTGCAAGCGCGAGGCCATCAACAGCTTTGGCGACGATGCGGTGCTGATCGAGCGCTATGTGCAGCGGCCCCGCCATATCGAGATCCAGGTCTTTGGCGACACGCAGGGGGACTGCGTCTATCTGTTCGAGCGCGATTGCTCGGTGCAGCGCCGCCATCAGAAGGTATTGGAAGAGGCGCCGGCCCCGGGCATGACGGCCGAGCGCCGCCGTGAGATGGGCGAGGCGGCGGTGGCCGCGGCCAAGGCCGTGGGCTATGTGGGCGCGGGCACGGTGGAGTTCATCGCCGAGCAGGACGGTCGCTTCTACTTCATGGAGATGAACACCCGGCTGCAGGTTGAGCACCCGGTCACCGAGGCCATCACCGGCCTGGACCTGGTGGAGTGGCAGCTGCGCGTGGCCGCCGGCCAGCCCCTGCCGCTGAAGCAGTCGGAGCTGCGCATCCACGGCCACGCCATCGAGGCGCGCATCTGTGCCGAGAACCCCGAGGCCGGCTTCCTGCCCGCCACCGGATCGCTGGACGTGCTTCGTTGGCCGGCGCACAGCAGTTTTGTTCGCTCTGACGTTCGGGTGGACACCGGCGTGGTCGAGGGCGATGCCATCAGCCCCTACTACGACTCGATGGTGGCCAAGCTCATCGTCTGGGGCGAGGACCGCGCCCAGGCCCTGGCCCGCCTGGATGCGGCCCTGGCCCAGACCCATATCGTCGGCCTGCAGACCAATGTGGCCTTTCTGCGCCGCTGTGCGGCCACGCAGAGCTTCACGGGCGCGGACCTGGACACCGGCCTGATCGAGCGCGAGCGCGCCGCCCTGTTCGGCCAGCCCGGCCTGCCGCTGGATGTGGCCGCCGCCGCCGTGGTGGCCCACAGCCTTGCGCTGGAGGCCCGCACGCAAGATGCCGACCCCTGGAGCCGGCGCGATGGCTTCCGCCTGACCGGCGACGCGGTGCGGCGCTTTGATCTGGCCGAGGGTGCGACCCACCACGAAATCCAGCTGCGCCGCCCGCAGCGTGGCGCCATGGTGCTGAGCGTGAATGGCGTGGAGCAAACCTTTGCGGTCGATTCCGCCAGCCCCGAGCGCCATGTGCTGCTCTTGGGCAACTGCGAGGGCGAGGGCCTGGGCCAGCGCCGCATCACGGTGCAGACCTATGCGCGCGGCGAGGACGTGACCGTGTTCGCGCCACAGGGCAGCGCCACCCTGACCGAGGTGGATGTGATTGCCCACGCCGGCGAGGGCGCGCCCAGCGCGGGCCGCCTGACAGCCCCGATGCCGGGCAAGCTCGTGGCCCTGCTGGTGAAGGCGGGAGACGCCGTCAAGGCCGGCCAGGCGCTGGCGGTGATGGAAGCGATGAAGATGGAACACACGCTGAACAGCCCGCGCGACGGCAAGGTGGCTGAGTTGCTGTATGCCGTGGGCGACCAGCTCAGCGACGGCGCCGAACTCCTGCGCCTGGAAGAGGCATGACCCTCCCCCGAAGCGCCGTTGGCGCTTCCCCCTCAAGGGGGCGCCACCAGCGGCCCGGCAAAGCCGGTTCCGCGGTGGCCGCTTGATGAATGCTCGACATCGCTGTCTGGGCGTTTAAAGGACTGTAAGGACTGAAATGGCACTTCCGAATCGCGTCACCCTCTGCGACGTCGGGCCGCGCGACGGCCTGCAAAACGAGAAGCAGGTGGTCGCAGCCGCCGACAAAGTGGAGCTGATCCACCGCCTGCAGGCTGCCGGCATTCGCCGCCTGGAGGCCACCAGCTTTGTCAGCCCGAAGTGGGTGCCGCAGATGGGTGACAACGCCGAGGTCATGGCCGGCATCCAGCGTCGCTCCGATGTGGCCTATGCGGTGCTGGTGCCCAATGCCAAGGGCCTGGAGGCCGCGCTGCCCACCCGGCCCGACGAGATCGTGGTCTTCACGGCGGCCAGCGAGGCATTTGCGCAGAAGAACATCAACTGTTCCATCGCCGAGAGCATCGAGCGTTTTGCGCCCGTGGTGGCGCAAGCGAAGGCGGCCGGTATCAAGGTGCGTGCGGCGCTCAGCTGCGCCATCGGATGCCCCTACGAGGGCGACATCCATCCGGACAAGGTGGATGCGGTGGCGGCGCAGTTGGCGGCCATTGGCGTCGATCACATCGGCGTCAGCGACACCATCGGCGTGGGCACGCCGCGCCGCATTCAGCAGGCGCTGGAGCGCGCCCTGAAGCACTTCCCGCTGCACGAGGTGAGCGGCCACTACCACGACACCTATGGCCAGGCCTTGGCCAATGTGTACGCCAGTCTGGAAGTGGGTGTGAGCACCTTTGACGCCAGCGTCGGCGGCCTGGGTGGCTGCCCCTATGCCAAGGGCGCGACAGGGAATGTGGCGACCGAGGACGTGGTCTTCATGCTCAACGGCTTGGGCATTGAGACTGGCGTGGATCTCGACGGTCTGGTGGATGCTGCGGCCTTCATCAGCGGGGTGCTGGGCCGGCCGCCGGTGAGCCGCGTGGCGCGGGCCGTGCTGGCCAAGCGCCAGGCCTGAACCTGTGAGCGCGGATCAGGCGGCGGGCTTGGCCCCGCCCGCCTGTTGCGCCATCCAGCCTTCCAGCAGTTCGCCCGGCATGGGGCGGGCAAACAGATAGCCCTGGCCCTCGTGGCAGCCCAGGGCCACCAACTGCGCGGCCTGCTCTTCGGTCTCGATACCTTCGGCCAGCACTTGCATGCCGAGAGTGCGACCCAGGTTGACCACCATGGCGGCGATGCTGGAGCCGGCGGCCGAGGTCTGAGCCTCCTGCACAAAAGCCCGGTCGATTTTCAGGCGTTCGACCTGCAACTGGCGCAGCTGGCTCAAGGACGAGAAGCCGGTGCCAAAGTCGTCGATCGCGACCGTGGCGCCGGTAGCGCGGATGTCGGCCAGCACATGCAGCACCATTTCCACGTCTTCCATGGCCATGGATTCGGTGATCTCCAGCTCCAGGGCCTCGCCCGGCACCTCAGTGTCGCGCATGGCGGCCTGCAGGGTCGGGATGAACTGCGGATGGCGGAACTGCGCCAGCGAGATGTTCACCGCCATGCGGAAGTCCATGAAGCCCAGGTCGCGCAGGTGCTTGACCTGGTAGCAAGCGGTGCGCAGCACGAACTCGCCGATCGAGATGATCAGTCCGCTCTGCTCGGCCAGCGGGATGAACTGGTCGGGCGGGACGAACTTGCCTTCCTCGTTGCGCCAGCGCAGCAGGGCTTCGGCACCCACCACGCGGCGGGTGGCAAGTTCGACCTGCGGCTGGTAGACCACGAAGAGGCGACGCGCCTCGAAGCTGGCGCGCAGTCCCTTGAGCAGCTTGAAGCGTTCGCGGGCGTCCACGCCCATCTCGGCGCTGAAGTACTGCGCCGCGCCGCGGTGCATCTGCTTGGCGCGCTTGAGCGCGATGTGGGCGTCCAGCAGCAGCTCGGAACCCAAGGCGCTGCTGTCGGAAAGCCGCACCAGACCCGTGGTGGCCGAGAGCTGCAGGCGTTCGCCCGCCACGGTGAAGGGCTCGGCGAACACGGCGGCCAGCCCGGCGGCATTCACCCCTTCGTTGGGGCCCATCAAGCCGAAGGTGTCGGCCGAGATGCGCGCCATCTCGCAGCGCTCGACATAGCGCTCGCCCAGGCGGGCGGCCACGGCCTGCAGCACCTGGTCGCCAAAGCGATGGCCGAAGGCGTCGTTGATGTCGGAGAAATCGTCGATGTCGATCAGCGCCAGCGACAAGCCGTCGGGCGACTGCAGATGGCGCTCCAGCAACTCGATGAAGCGGTTGCGGTTGGGCAGCTGCAGCAGCTGATCGTTATAGGCGTGATCCAGCAACTGGCCATACATGGCCACGTTGTCAAAGCCGATGGCCACCGTCGAGATAAAGGTGTGCAGCAGGGGCAGTTCCAACTCTTGCGGTGCGCGCGGCAGATCCGCCAGCATCACCAGCACGCGCTCGTTGGAGAGCGCGAAATGCAGGGCCAGTCGGTTCTCGAAGCGCGACTGCCCGCTGCGAATGACGCTTTCGATGCACTCGCGCAAATCGGCCTGCTCGACCAGCGTCAGCGAAGCCCCCAGCAAACTGGCCTGCGGACCGGCGGTGGCGACCACCCGGGCTTGTTCCACCGGGTCGGCCCGGTGGTGCACGCACACCAAGCCCTGGGGCAGGGCTTCGAACAGGCTGCACAGATGCTGCAGCGCGACCTCGGCAAAGCGCGGCAGGGTGCGGATCTGGCTCAGCTCGTTGGCCGCTTCCAGCACGCGCGCCAGGCCGCGCCGGCCGGCCTGTAGCTCGCAGATCTGCTTGTAGGAGCGGATCGCGGCGGTCAGTACCGTGTAAAGCCGCGTGCGGGTCAGCTCGGACTTGGTCTTGTAGTCGTTGATATCGAGCGCGCGCACGGTCTCGATCTCGGGCGCGTAACCGGGTTGGCCGGTGCGCAGCACGATGCGCAGGGCATCCAGCCCGGCGTTGGCGCGGATGTGGCGCACCAGCTGCAGGCCGGCGTCTTCGCTTTCCATCACCACATCGAGCAGGGCCACCGCCAGGTCGCCTTCGCGGCCCAGCAGCTCGCGCGCCTGGGCGGCGGAGTCGGCGTGCAAGAAGGTGAGCTTGCGCCCCTCGATGACCAAGCCTTGCATGGCCAGCTCGGTGGCCTTGTGGACGTCGCTGTCGTCGTCGACGATCAACACGCGCCACGGATCATGGGCATGCGTGTCGGTGCCAACGTGATCGTGCTCCTCGATCAGCTCGAGCACATCGTCGTCGGGATCAAACCGAGAATCTGAAGGCGGGAGGATGTCGGACATGCGGGCCGTGAGTCGGTCGGTCCGCTGGAGTATGCGTCAGTTCTTTGGCCGATGTGGCCCGCCGAGCACCGGGTTGTCCCTCAAGCCTTGTCGCGTTTGTGCCGCGCCGTGCGGGTCTTCCCCTGCTCGCGTGGGGGCAGGCCGGTGTGCTGGGTCAGCAGGGTGCCAGGGCCGGGCTTGCGCAAGCCGCGCGGATCGGTGGATTGGCGGGCAGAGGGCTTGTTCACCGGGGCGCTTGAACCACGGCGTGCGCTGCCGCAGCTGCCCCCCTCGGCCTGGGGCTGCCAGCTGGGAATCAGATGGTGCTTGCCATTGCCGATCAGGTCGGCGCGGCCCATGTCCTGCAGGGCTTGGCGCAGCAGCGGCCAGTTGTTGGCATCGTGGTAGCGCAGGAAGGCTTTGTGCAGGCGGCGGCGCTTTTCGCCCTTGACGATGTCCACCGCCTCGCTGTCGCGGGTGACCTTGCGCAGCGGGTTCTTGCCGGAGTGGTACATGGCCGTGGCCGTGGCCATGGGGCTGGGGTAGAAGGTCTGCACCTGGTCGGCACGGAAGCCGTTTTTCTTCAGCCAGACGGCCAGATTCATCATGTCCGCATCGCTGGTGCCGGGGTGGGCGGCGATGAAGTAAGGAATCAGGTACTGCTTCTTGCCGGCCGCCGCACTGGCGGCTTCGAACAGCTGCTTGAAGCGGTCGTAGGTGCCAATGCCGGGCTTCATCATCTTGCTGAGCGGCCCGGTCTCGGTGTGTTCGGGCGCGATCTTCAGGTAGCCGCCCACATGGTGGGTGACCAGCTCGGTGATGTACTCGGGGCTCTGCACGGCCAGGTCGTAGCGCAGGCCCGAGCCGATCAGGATCTTCTTCACGCCCTTGAGCGCGCGGCCCTTGCGGTAGAGCTGGATCAGCGGGCCATGGTCGGTGTGCAGGTTCGGGCAGATGCCAGGGTAGACGCAGCTGGGCTTGCGGCAGCTGGCCTCGATTTCCTTGGACTTGCAGCCGATGTGCCACATATTGGCGGTGGGGCCGCCCAAATCGCTGATGACGCCGGTGAAGCCCTGCACCTTGTCGCGGATGTCCTCGATCTCACGCAGCACCGACTCCTCGGAGCGGCTCTGGATGATGCGGCCCTCGTGCTCGGTGATGGAGCAGAAGGTGCAGCCGCCAAAGCAGCCGCGCATGATGTTGATCGAGAAGCGGATCATTTCCCAGGCCGGGATCTTGGTCGCGCCGTCATGGCGGCCCTGCTCGTCGGCGTAGCGCGGGTGCGGGCTGCGCGCATAGGGCAGGTCGAACACATGGTCCATCTCGGCGGTTGAGAGCGGGACGGGCGGCGGGTTCAGCCACACATCGCGCACCGAGGGGCCATCGCCATGGCGCTGCACCAGTGCGCGGGCATTGCCGGGGTTGGTCTCCAAGTGCAGCACGCGGTTGGCATGGGCGTAGAGCACCGGGTCGGACTTGATCTGCTCAAAGGCAGGCAGGCGGATGACCGAACGCTCGCGCGGCGGGGTGACGGCGCGGGCGTCGCTCTTGGCCACGGTGCGGCGCACGATCTGGATCGGTTTTTCGGTGTTGGTCGGCGCACTGCTGGCGCAAGCCGCACCCTGCGCCTCGCCGGTCTCTTCGGTGGTGGCGTAGGGGTTGATCAGCTCATCCACCTTGCCCGGCTGGTCCACGCTGCTGGAGTCGATCTCGAACCAGCCGGCCAAGGCCGGGTCGTCGATGCGCCGCATGAAAGCGGTGCCGCGCACATCGGTGATGGACTCGATGGGCTTGCGCGCCGCCAGTCGGTGGGCGATCTCGATGATGGCGCGCTCGGCATTGCCGTAGAGCAGCAGGTCGGCCTTGCTGTCCACCAGGATGGAGCGCCGCACCTTGTCGGTCCAGTAGTCGTAGTGCGCGATGCGGCGCAGCGAGGCCTCGATGCCGCCGATGATGACCGGCACATCCTTGTAGGCTTCCTTGCAGCGCTGGGTGTAGACCAGGGTGGCGCGGTCCGGGCGCTTGCCGGCTTCACCGCCCGGGGTGTAGGCGTCATCGGTACGGATTTTTCGATCGGCCGTGTAGTGGTTGATCATCGAATCCATGTTGCCGGCGGCCACGCCGAAGAACAGCTTGGGCCGCCCGAGCACCTTGAAGGGCTCGGCCGAGTTCCAGTCCGGCTGCGCAATGATGCCGACGCGAAAGCCCTGGGCCTCCAGCGTGCGCCCGATCACCGCCATGCCGAAGCTGGGGTGGTCCACATAGGCATCGCCGCTGACGATGATGATGTCGCACTCTTCCCAGCCCAGCTGCGCCATCTCTTCGCGGCTCATGGGCAGGAAGGGCGCAGCGCCAAATCGCTTGGCCCAGTAAGGGCGATAGGCCGTGAGTGCGCGCTCGGCCTTGGGCGGCTTCACCGTTTGGGCGGTGTGATGGTCGTCGCGGATCAGGGTCATGGCGGCCTACGGGGTGGGCTGGGGCAAACCCGAGATTGTCGGGGTTCGGCGCCGGTTTCTCCCTGTGGCCCCATAGGACGTAAGGGCTTGCGCTGTGAATTCAGGCCGGCCGGATGCGCACCGTGATGCCGCTGAGCACGGCATTGCCGCTCAAGGGGTCGCGTTCCCGATCACTGAGCAGGGCGTTGAAGTTCACACCCGGGCGCTGTGCGGCCACACGGAGTGGGGTCCCGGCGTGGCCCCAGCCGTGGGGCAGGCACACCAGACCGGGGCGCAGGGTCGTGCTCAGTTCAACAGGCACTCGCAGCGGATCGCCTGCCCCTTCGATCCAGGCGCAATCGGCCTCTGCCAAGCCCAGCCTCCGGGCGTCATCGGGGTGCATTTGCAAGGTGCAGCGCTCCGACCCTTTGGCCAACAGGGGCAGGTTGTGCATCCAGCTGTTGTTGGAGCGCAGGTCGCGGCGCCCGATCAGGGTCCACTCGGGCCTGGGTTCATCCAGCGCGGCGGCCAGGGCCTGGCGCTCGGCCAGGCATTCGGCCGGGGCCAATTCGATGCGCCCGCTGGCGGTGCGCAGCAACTCGGGGATGCGCGGCTGCAAGGGCCCCAGGTCCAGCCCGGCCGGCGCAGCCCGGACTTGGGCCAGGTTCAAACCCTCGGGGCGGCGGCCAAAAGCGTCACCATAGGGGCCCAGGCGCAGGCCCAGATCGACCAATCGCTGCGGGCCGGGGCGATCGCCCAGGGCGGCCCGCACGGGCGCGCGCAGTTCCTCGGGCAGATGGCGGGCCAGCTCCTCGTCCAGCATCGCGTCATCCAACTCGGCCAACGGGGCGCGCCAGTCCCGCCCCTGCACCAGGGCGCTCAGGAGAAGCAGCTGCTCCCAATCGTCCGGCTGTTCGCTCGGCAGCAGGGCCTCGCTCCAGCGTGCGTGGTTGCGGATGCTGAGCTGGCTGAAGGCGATGTCGTAGTGCGCCACCTCCAGGGCCGAGCGGCCCGGCAGGATCACATCGGCATGGCGGGTGGTTTCGTTGACATAGATGTCCAGGCTGAGCATGAAGTCCAGCTCACCCAGCGCGGCGTCCAGCGCAGCGCCACCGGGGCAGGACAGGGCCGGGTTGGCGGCCACGCTGATGAGCGCACGAACCTGGCCGGGGCCGGGGGTCTGGATCTCTTCGCGCAGGCAGGTGATGGGCAGTTCGCCATTGACCTCGAGGGCGCCGCTGACCCGGCTGTGGCGTCGCCCCAGGCGCACACCCTTGGCAGGTCCGGGGAGGGTGTTGGCCGCAAAAGCCGGGGCCTTGGGGAACATGGCGCCGCCTTCGCGGTCCAGGTTGCCGGTCAGCACGTTCAGGGCGTCGACCAGCCAGGCATTCACGGTGCCAAAGCGCGTGGTGTGGGTGCCGATGCGGCCGTAGACGGCCGCGCGCGGCGCGGCTGCCAAATCGCGCGCCAACTGCCGTATGGCGCCGGCATCCAGGCCGCAGCGAGCAGCAACTTGTTCGGGCGCGTATGGCTGCACAAAGTCGCGCAATGCTTCCAGGCCATTGAGGTGCTCGTCCAGGCGGCCGGGTTGCACCCGCCCCTCCTCGAACAAGGTGGCGCACAGGGCGGCGAGCAGGAAGACGTCGGTGCCCGGGCGAATGGCCAGGTGCTGGTCGGCAATGGCGGCGGTTTCGCTGTGGCGCGGGTCCACCACCACCAGGCGGCCGCCGCGCTGGCGCAGCGCCCGCAGGCGCTCACGCACATCGGGCACGGTCCACATCGAGCCGTTCGAGGCCAAGGGATTGCCGCCCAGGATCAGCAGGAAATCGCTGCGGTCGATGTCCGGCACGGCGACCGAGAACCAATGCCCGAACATCAGCGCACTGCTGAGTTGCTTGGGCATTTGGTCTAAGGTGGAGGCCGAAAACAGATTGCGCGTGCCTAGCGCGCGCGCCAGGCGCGGGAAGTAGGCCAGCAGGCCCATGCGGTGCACGACCGGATTGCCCAGCACCGTGGCCACGGCGTCAGGCCCGTGCTCGCGCAGGATGGGCAGCAGGCGGACCTCGATCTCGGCGTAGGCCTCGTTCCAACTCACCGGCACCAAGCGCCCCTGGCGTTTGACCAGGGGCTGGCGCAGGCGATCCGGGTCGTCGTGCAGATCCTTCAGCGCCAGCGCTTTGGGGCAGAGATAGCCGCGCGAGAAGGGATCGTCAGGTTCGCCCCGAATGCGCTGGACGCGGCCGTCGTGCAACTCAATGCGCAGGCCGCAACTGGCTTCGCATAGCGGGCAGATGCGATAGCTGCCCGCCGTCATGGCTTACTCGGAGCCGCGCGTCAGCGGTGCGACCCTGACCTTGAAGGTCGGGTTCATGCGCACCATCTTCACACCCGTCCAGATCATGCGCACGGCCATGTCATTGCGGGCAGCGAAGTCTTTGTTGAAGAGGGTGAAGTAGGGCTTCTCCACCATGGGCGGATTGACCCGCACCAAAGCGGCACGCAGGGCGGGGTTCTGGGCTAGGGAGGCATCGCCCTCGCTGATGGAGACCACGCCGGCTTGGTAGCGGCCCTCGGCCACGCGCTTTAGCACCTCGTCGGCCGAGGTGGTGTTGTCTTCCACCCGAGCGCCCAGTTCCTTGAGTTGGGCCACCACTGAAAAGCCGCTCTGGGCACCGATCAGACCTGATGCCTTCAGGGACTTGCCGTCCCAGTTCACCGGGTGATCTTTGTGCCGGTAGAAGGCGTAGGAGGCGTAATACATGCGCCTTGTGGTGTCCGGGCTATCGCCTTCCATCGGGTAGACGGCGAACTCCGCTCGTTCTTTGGAGTAGCTGCCGCTGATGGCTCCGTCCATCTTGCCCTCCTTGACGGCCGCCAGGCAGGCCTTCCAGGGCATGGGCGTAAGTTTGATGCTGATGTGCGCCTGCTTGGCCACCTCGGCCATCATCAGCTGGGAATAGCCCTGCCGCGCCCCAGTGAAGATCCAGGGCGCGTTTTCCACGTCTTCATGGCAAAGCGAGACGTTTGTGTTGGTTTGCGCGCTGGCACCCAGGGTGCAGATGGACAACGCGCAAATTGCAGAGCGGGCCAGAGTAAAGGTCATGCGAGGGGTGGGTGAACGGAAAGCTCGCAAGTGTGTCACCAGCCGCCCCTGGAGCCCCCAATCCCCTTCAGCAAATAGCGGCGTATTCCGCAGCGGCGCTTATTCAGAACCCTTGGTCAGGCTCGCCACCTGGGCTTTGAAGGCCGGATCGTTGCGGACCTTGACGATGGCATTCCAAACGGCGCGGGCATTGGCACTGTTCTTGGCCGTGTAGGCCTTGGAGAAGAAGGTGTAGTAGGCCTTCTCCACAAAGGCCGGGTTGACCTTCTCGACCGCTTCCCGGATGGCGGGGTTGTCGGCCAAAGTGGTGTCGCCCTCGTTGACCTGCACCACGCCGGCGACGTACTTGCCGGCCGCCACGCGCTTGAGCACCTCGTCCGCCGTCGGGGTGTTGTCCTCCACCTTGGCGCCGGCCTCTTTCAGTTGACCCACCACCGAGAAGCCGGCCTGGGCACCGATCAGGCCCGGTGCGGTCAGCACCTTGCCGTCCCAAGCGACTTTGGCCCCCTTGGCCTTGTAGATGTAATAGGCCGCGCGGTACATGCGACGCGTGGCATCGACCTCGCCATCCAGCTTGCTCGGGTAGTCCGCAAACTCGGCCCGTTCCTTGTTGTGGCTGCCGCTCACGGCGCCGTCGATGGTGCCGGCCTTCACGCCAGCCAGGCATTCCTTCCAGGACATGGGCGTGACTTTGACGGAGAAGCCCACGGTCTTCTCGACCTCGGCCATCATGATCTGCACATAGCCGGCCTTGCCCGCGCCCATCAGGATCCAGGGCACGTTGTCGGCGTTCTCCATGCACAAGTTGACGTTGGCCAGCGCCGAGCCTTGGGCTGCGGTCAGGGCCAGGAGGGCGGCGATACGTGGGGCGGTCATCTTCATCACAACATCTCCGAAGGGTGGGTGGGTGGATGGGTTCAGTGTGCGCGCGGCGGCGCAATTGACAAGGCCGGTTGGCCCCAATGTGGCATGTGCGAAACAGCGGTTCAAGCAGCCAGCAGGGCTTTGAGCTCACGCTCAAGCAGCTTGCTGCTGCCCAGATTCATTTCCACCAGGCGGCGCAGGTGGCTGATGGACTCCAGATCGATGCAGCGGCACTGCAGCCCGACTTGATCGGCCTTCACATGGGCCAACTCGGCGGCCATCTTGACGGTCGCGTCGCCCAGGCGCAGGGCCAGCAGGCAGGGCTCGCCGGCCTCCAGCTTGACGGGTTGGGGCAGGGTCAGCAGGGCGCCCTGCAAGGACAGGTCCAGCACCTGCACATCCAGCCGGGCATCCACGGTGATGAGTTGGGCCGCACTGGCGAAGTGAATGCGCGAAAAGTGGCGTCGGTCTTCGGGCTTCATGGTGCGGTGGGGCGCGTTTGAAGAGGCACCCATCATGCGCGCAAAAGGGGGGGCTCGCCAGTTGAGCCGTACTCGGGGCTTTCCAGGGGGCGCTCGGTGCTTGCGCTCATTACAGTCACCCAATGCCTACCGCGTCAGCGCCCGCCTTCATCGACATCGAAGCCAGTGGCTTTGGCCGTGGCAGCTACCCCATTGAGATCGGCTTCGTCGACCCGCAGGGGCAGCTCTTTTGCACCCTGGTGCAGCCGCAGGCCGATTGGTCGCATTGGGACGAACAGGCTGCGGCCCTGCACGGCATTGCACGTGAGTTGCTGGACAGCCATGGCAAGCCCTGCGACTGGGTGGCGGCGCAACTGAACCAGCGCTTGGCTGGGCAGACCGTCTACTGCGATGGCTGGGGTCAGGACTATCCCTGGCTGCAGCGTCTGTTTGAAGCCGCCGAACAGGCGCCGAGCTTTCGGTTGGAAGATTTGCGCACCCTGCTCAGCGAGAGCGAGGCCGCCGCCTGGCATGGGGTGGTGAGGCGAGTACGTGAAGAGTTGTCGATCGGCCGGCATCGCGCCAGCAGCGATGCCAAGGTGTTGCAGATTGCGCTGCAAAGGCTCAGGACGCCGCCCTAGCTCTTCAACTCTGATCCGCACAAGACATCAATTGGCGCGCACAGGGAGAAAAAAATGGGTGCCAACGGACTTTCAGTCATGGTGACGACCCCTCACAGGCCCCTGTTGGCGGCCATTCGCGTCATGTAGGGGCGACCGATGTCGGCGCCCACGTCCCGCTTTTCGCTGGCTGCGGCCACGTGGATCGCGGTGATCTACGCGGCCTTGGCCTGGCTGGCGATGTTGCCGGGCGAGCATCAGTCGGCTTCGGGTGGCGTGTTCCCGGCGGCGGGCTTCGCGCTGGTGGCGGCGCTGCGCTTTGGATTGCCGGGCGTGGCGGCCGTGCTGGTCGGGGCACTGTTGTCCCATCTTGCGCTGCTCGTGCAGGGCGGTGCGTCCACGGGTTTGGCCGCTGCTTTGTCGGTCGGCTGCGCGCTGCAGGCTTGGGCGGGTCGGGCCTTGGTTTGGGCGGGGCTGGGTGAGCGCTGGCAGTGCTTGGAGCGGGATCGCGATTTGCTGCGCTTTTTGCTGCTGGGCGGGCTGCTGTCCAGCGGCATTGCCACCGGCGTGGCGGCGGGGGCGCAGCTTGTCGCCGGAGGCTTGCCCCCATCCCAAGTGGGTTGGTTGATCTGGAACGGGTGGCTGGCCAATGCCTTGGGGGTGCTTTTGGTGGCGCCCTTGTGCGTTGCGATGCTGTTCCGCGGCGAACCCGCGTGGCGCAGTCGGTTCCTTCATCTGGCGTTGCCCACAGCCGGTGTGCTGGTCTTGGTTGTCGCGGCCTTGTTGACCACCCGTGCGTGGGAGTCCGAGAGCCGCCACCACGCGGTGTCGGACCAAGGCGCTGCCGTGGTGGCCACTTTGGAGCACCATGTGCGCGCAGATGCCGAGGCGGTGAAGGCCCTGGCGCGCGCCTACGAGGTGACGCCCTATCTCAGTCGCGAAGAATTCGATCACTTCGCACGCGGTGCCTTGGACGGGCGCATCGGCATCTTGGCGCTGAGCTTCAACCCTCTCGTGCCGCAGGCGCAGCGCACTGCGTTTGAACTGGCCCAACGCGAGACCTATCGCAACGAGCGCTTGAGGATCGTGGAGCGCGACGGTGCCGGCCAGTTGATTCCCGCGGCCGAACGGGCGGAGTACGTCCCCGTCGGTTACATCAGCCCATTGGAGGTCAATAAGGCGGCCCTGGGCTTCGATATCAACTCCGAGCCCAAGCGCCGGGACGCCATCGCGCGGGCCCGGCGTTCGGGTGAGCTCGTGCTGACCGAGCCGGTCCGGCTGGTGCAGGCGGTGGATCAGCGGGTGGGCGTGTTGGCACTCGCGCCGGTCTACAAGCTCAAGGGCGCGAGGGATCTGCACGGCTTTGTGGTGGCGGTGTTTGACGTCGGGCCCAAGATCGAAGCCGCGGCCCGAGGTGCGCTGTCGCCCGGCTTGATGCTCACCGTGGCGGATGTCGGGGCAGGCAGTCGCGCGCCCCTGCTCTTTGGGGCGGTGTCCGAGGCGGCGCAGCGCATCCAGCCGGTGTGGCAGGAGGTGGCCCATCTGGGCGGTCGCGATTGGTCCATCAGGATCTACCCGGCGCAGGGGCTGGGGGCAGGCGGTCAGTCCTGGGTTTCGCTCGCAGTGGGCGCGGCGGCGCTGGTGTTCACCACGCTGTTCCAGTTCATCTTGTTGTCCACCACCGGGCGCGCCAGCATGGTTGAGGCGTTGGTGGAGCAGCGGACCGCCGACCTGCACGAGGCCAGTCGGGCCTTGGCGCTCACGGTGGAGGAGTTGCGTGAGGAAAGGCAGCGCTTTTCGGACTACACCGCAGCGTCCACCGACTGGTATTGGGAGATGGATAGCGAATTGCGCTTCTCTCATTTTTCTGAGCGCAACGAAATCATTCTGGGCGTGAGTTCCAAAAAGTCTCTGGGGCGTCGACGCGAGGAGATTGCCGATCCGAGGGATTTGGCCACCCCTGAATGGCAGGCGCACTTGGCAGCGCTGTCGCGGCACGAGGCCTTTCGCGACTTCGAGTACCAATTGCGGGGCGACTTCACCGGGCGCTGGCTGAGCGTCAGCGGCATTCCCTACTTCGACAGCACCGGCACCTTCAAGGGTTATCGCGGCACCGGCTCGGATATCACCGCCCGCAAGCGGGCCGAGCTGACGGTGGAATACGAACGCAAGCGTTTCCACGACTTCACAGTCAGCTCGGCGGACTGGTTTTGGGAGACCGATGAGGATCTGCGCTTTACGTTTCTGTCTGAGCGCTACCAAGCGGTCACGGGCAGTTCGCCCGCCTCAGTTCTGGGCCGTCGCCGTGACGAACTGGTGGACGCTGAGCAACTGGGGCGCGCGGACTGGCAGGCGCATTTCCTCGCCGTGTCGCGGCGTGAGGCCTATCGGAACTTTGAGTACCGGCCGAAGGAGTGCGGTGGCGCGGTTTGGGTGCAGGTCAGTGGCACGCCGGTTTTCGATGCGGAGGGGCGCTTCAAAGGCTACCGCGGCACGGGATCCAACGTCACGGCCTACAAAGAGGCGCAGCAAGCGGCGTTGCGGGCCCATCGCATCTTGGAGGATGCGATCAAGAATTTGGCGCAGGGCTTCACCCTCTACGACGAGCAGGATCGGCTGGTGTTGAGCAACCAGGCCTATCGAACCTTCTACCCGGAGGTCACCGACTTGATCGAACCCGGCATCCGCTTTGAGGAGATGCTGAGGGCCGGTGCTGAGCGTGGTCAATATGCGGCGGACGCTGACCCACTGAGCGAGTTGGTGGAGCGGCGCCTTGCCCATCACCGCAGGGCCAATGGAGAGCCCCTGGAGTTGCTGCTCAGCAATGGGCGCTGGTTGATGATCCTGGAGACACGCACCTCCATGGACTACATCGTTGGCAACTGCATGGACATCACGACTCGAAAGCGAGCCGAGATGGAGTTGGAACGCCATCGTCTGCACTTGGAGGCGCTGGTGGAGGAGCGCACGGCGGAGCTGGCAAAGGCCAAGCGCGTGGCCGAGTCGGCGAATCTGGCCAAGAGCGCCTTCCTGGCGAACATGAGCCATGAAATCCGCACGCCGCTGAACGCCATTGCTGGCATGGCCCACATGATCCGGCGCGGCGGTCTGACGCCGCGACAGACCGAGCAGATGGGCAAGCTGGAGGCTGCCAGCGAGCATCTGCTCAGCACGATCAACGCCGTTTTGGAGCTGTCCAAGATCGAAGCAGGCAAATTCGAGTTGGAGGAGACGGCGCTGTCGGTCCACACCCTGCTAAACAACGTGGTTTCGATATTGCAGGATCGCGCGCAGAGCAAGCAGCTCAAGCTGATTGCTCAGTTTGATGCGCTTCCGCCGCACCTGCTGGGAGATCCGACGCGCCTGCAGCAGGCCCTGCTCAATTACGCAGGGAATGCCATCAAATTCACCGAGAAGGGACAGGTGGTTTTGCGTGTGGCTTTGGATGACGAAGACGCCCACAGCGTGTTGTTGCGTTTTGAGGTTCGAGACACCGGCATTGGCATCGCCCCCGAGGCGTTGAGTCGCTTGTTCGAGGCCTTTGAGCAGGCCGACAACAGCACCACGCGCAAGTACGGCGGCACGGGCTTGGGCCTGGCCATCACACGCAAATTCGCCGAGATGATGGGTGGCACGGCTGGCGCCCAGAGCACGCTGGGCGAGGGCAGCACCTTCTGGTTCACCGCCAGGCTGAAGAAGATGAGTGGTCCGATGGCGGCCGAATTGGCCGAGCGCAGCCCTGCAGCCGACAGGACGATCCTTCAAGAGCACCGAGGCAAGCGCGTGTTGCTGGTCGAGGACGAGCCCATCAATCGGGAAGTGACGCAGATGATGCTCGATGACGTGGGCCTTCTGGCGGACGTGGCGGAGGACGGCCAACAAGCACTCCAGATGGCCGAGCGCAGTGACTACGCTCTCATCCTGATGGATATGCAGATGCCCGTGATGGACGGACTGGAGGCCTCCCGGCGAATTCGACAACTGCCGCGCCATGCCCGCACACCCATCGTGGCGATGACGGCCAATGCCTTCGCGGAAGACAAGGCGCAATGCCTGGCTGCAGGCATGAACGACTTCATCACCAAGCCCGTGGTGCCGGAAGTGCTCAACGAGGCGCTGCTGCGTTGGCTGACAGCAGCGCCTTGACCCTGACCGGACGCTCGCCCTGCGGGATGCGATTGCATCCCCCGATTCCTTCCCGCCGGCCCAGGGCAGTTGGTCTGTTAGCGCGGGGCCTTGGGCGTGGAGCTGGGCATCGGGCCGCGAGTCGCTTGTTGCGCGGCCAGTTCCTGCAGACAAGGCAGGCACAAGCAGCCGGCGTAGCGCGCCGCCAGATCTGCCCGCAGCGCCGGAGTCAGGTGTAAATCGAAGCAGGGGCAGTGCGCCTCCTGGGCGCCACAGTGAAAGGCTGGATGGCAGCGCGGGCAGTTGGTCTCAGACATAAAGGCCTTGGTGCTGCTGACGCAGCAAATTCTTTTGCACCTTGCCCATGGCATTGCGCGGCAGCTCGGGGGCGAACAGGATGCGCTTGGGGCACTTGAAGCCGGCGAGCTGGGCCCGCAGCGCCGTCAGCAGCGCGCTCTCGGCGGCGGCACCCACCACCACGGCCGTCACAGCCTCGCCCAGATCGGGGTGGGGCAGGCCGATGACGGCCGACTCCTGCACGCCGGGCAGGGCGTTGAGTTGCAACTCCACTTCGGCCGGATAGACGTTGAGCCCGCCGGTGATGATCAGGTCCTTGGCCCGGCCCACCAGCTCCAGATGGCCGTCAGCGGCCAGGCGACCCATATCGCCGGTGCGGAAGAAGCCATCGGCGCTGAACTCGCTGGTGTTTAACTCCGGGCGTCGCCAGTAGCCGCCAAAGACATTCGGCCCCTGGACTTCGACACCGCCCACGCCGCTGGCATCGGGCGCGTCAATGCGCACGCTGACCCCTGGCAAGGCGGGCCCCACCGAGCCCCGGCGTCGCGCTCCCAGCAGCGGGTTGCTGGTCAGCATGCCGGTCTCGCTCATGCCGTAGCGCTCCAGGATGGTGAGGCCGGTGCGGGCCCGGAAGGCATCGAAGGTCTCGGCCTGCAGCGGGGCTGAGCCGCTGATGAAGAGCCGCATCGTGCCGAGGGTCTCGGAGCCAAAGGCCGGGCAGCCCAACAGGCGGGTGTAGAGCGTCGGCACCCCCATGAAGACCGTTGCACCCGGCAGCGCAGTGCAAACGGCCAGCGGGTCAAAGCGCTGGAACCAGCGCATGGCACTGCCCCCCAGCAATGCGCAGTGACAGGCCACGAACAACCCGTGCACATGAAAGATGGGCAGGGCATGCACCAGCACATCGCTGCGCTGCCAGCCCCAGACGGACAGCAGGGTGCGGGCGTTGCTGAGCAGATTGCCGTGGCTCAGCAGCGCGCCCTTGGACCGCCCCGTGGTGCCGCTGGTGTAGAGGATGGCCGCTGCATCGTTGGCCTGGCGCGGCAGCGCGGCATGTTGGTCGCTGTGGAAGGCCGCGCGCTCCAGCAGCGTGCCCTGGCGTTCCTGCCCCAAGGTGAACACCCAGTCCACGCCGGCCTGGAAGGCCAGGCTGCTGTGGCGCCCAAAGGCCTCGGGGGCGCAGATGAGCATGCGGGGTTCGGCGTCGCTCAGAAAGTGGGTGAGCTCTCCCGCCTGATAGGCCGGGTTCAGTGGCACCAGCACCAGGCCCGAGCGCAGGCAGGCCAGCCAGACCATCAGGGCCTCGACCGACTTCTCCACCTGCAGGGCAATGCGCTCGCCGGGCTGCAGCCCCAAGTCGTCAAACAGATTGGCCAGCATGGCCGAGCCGCGTTCCAGATCGCGCCAGCGGTAGGCGGGTTGGCCCTCCTGGTCCCAGACGGTGATGGCGATCTGGTCCAGATCGGCCGGGAAGGCGGCGCGCAGGGCGGTGAATAGGGAGGCGTCATTCAGGGTCATGGGCCACTTTGTACCTGGGAATTTCTACAGCCCGTCACAATGCCCGCCCCAGCCCTCGAAAAGCCTGCCCATGTCCGCCCCGATCCGTATCCGTGGTGCCCGCCAACACAACCTGAAGAACCTGGACCTGGAGATCCAAACCGGGGAGCTGACGGTAGTCACCGGGCCCAGCGGTTCGGGCAAGAGTTCTCTGGTGTTCGACACCCTCTATGCCGAGGGGCAGCGGCGCTATGTCGAGACCTTCAGCGCCTATGCGCGGCAGTTTCTCGACCGCATGGATCGCCCAGCTGTTGACGCCGTCGAGGGCGTGCCGCCCGCCATCGCCATCGACCAGACCAACCCCGTGCGCAACAGCCGCAGCACGGTGGGCACGATGACGGAGCTGAACGACCATCTGAAGCTGCTGTTCGCCCGCGCTGCGCAGTTGTTCGATCGCCAGACGGCTCAAGGCGTGCGTGCCGACACCCCGGCCAGCATTGCCGCCGATCTGCGCGCCCGCGCCGCCCTGGCCGGCGACCCGCGCTTGGCCCTGAGTTTTGCGGTGCAGTTGCCGGCCCAGGTGAGCGAGGCCGAGATCGAGCAGTGGTTGTCGGCGGCGGGTTTTACGCGCTACCTGAATCGCCGCGAGCTGGAGGGGCACACGGTGATCGATGTGCTGGCCGATCGCATCCGGGTCTCCTCGGTGGAGGACGCGCGCCTGATGGAGGCCATCGAGACCTGCCTGACGCGCGGCCAGGGCCTGATGGCTGTTCACAACCTGGATCAGGAGGGGCAGTGGCGCTACAGCAGCGGGCTGCACTGCCCTGAGAGCGATATCCGTTACCGCGCGCCCCAGCCGGCGATGTTCAGCTTCAACTCCGCCCTGGGCGCCTGCGAGCATTGCCGGGGCTTTGGGCGTGTGATCGGGGTCGATTGGGGATTGGTCATCCCGGACGACAAGAAGACCTTGCGCGGCGGCGTGATCAAGCCCTTTCAAACGCCGGCCTGGGCCGAGTGCCAGGAAGACCTGATGCGCCATGCCGGGCTGTTCAGCATCCCGCGCGACACCGCCTGGACGCACCTGACGCCCGAGCAGCAGCGCTGGGTGCTTGAGGGGCAGGACGACTACAAGGAAGGCCAGTGGGGCAAGAAGTGGTACGGCGTGCGGCGCTTCTTTGCCTACCTGGAGACCAAGGCCTACAAGATGCACATCCGGGTGCTGCTGTCGAAGTACCGCAGCTACACCGAGTGCCCGCATTGCAAGGGGGCGCGCCTGCAAACCGAGAGCCTGCTTTGGCGCTTGGGCGGCAAGTCCGAGGCCGACGCCGTGCTCGCGCCGCAGCGCCGTTTTCTGCCGGTGGGCGTGGGCTGGACGCCGGAGCAGCTGGCTGCGCTGCCGGGTCTGGCCCTGCCGGATCTGCTGCAGTTGCCGATCGCCTCGCTGCGGCAGTTCTTTGAGGCCTACCAGCCGGCCTCCGAGCTGTTGGACGAGGCCCTCGGCCACTTGCTGGAAGAGATCCGCAACCGCCTGAAATACCTCTGCGATGTCGGCTTGCACTACCTGACCCTGGACCGGCAGAGCCGCACGCTCAGCGGGGGCGAGGTGCAGCGCATCAACCTCACCACGGCCTTGGGCACCAGCCTGGTCAACACCCTGTTCGTGCTGGATGAACCCAGCATCGGCCTGCACCCGCGCGACATGCACCGCATCACCCAGGCGATGCACCGGTTGCGCGATGCCGGCAACACCCTGGTGGTGGTGGAACACGACCCGGCCGTGATGTTCGCCGCCGACCGCGTGCTCGACATGGGCCCCGGCCCCGGTATGTTGGGCGGCCACATCGTGTTTGACGGCACGCCGGAGAGCCTGCGCGCCGCCAACACCATGACGGGCAACTACCTCGGCGGCCGACGCCAGGTCGGCATGGGGCTCAAGCGCCCGGTCGAGGCGCACACCCCGCGCCTCATTCTGGAAGGTGCAAGGGCCCACAACCTGCAGTCGCTGTCGGTCGAGATCCCGCTGCAGCGCTTTGTCGTCGTCACCGGGGTCAGCGGCTCGGGCAAGTCCACCCTGGTGCAGGACGTGCTGGTGCCGGCACTCAAGCGCCATTTCGGCGAGAGCACCGATGCCCCGGGCGCCCACGAACGTCTGCTGGGGGCCGACTGGCTGGCGGGCGTGGTCTTCGTCGACCAAAGCCCGATTGGCAAGACCGCGCGCTCCAACCCGGCCTCGGTGGTCGGCGCCTTCGACGAGGTGCGCAAACGCTTTGCCGCCGCCCCGCTGGCCTTGGAGCGCGGCTATGGCGCTGGGCACTTCAGCTTCAACGCCGGCGACGGCCGATGCCCCACCTGTTCCGGCACGGGCTTCGAGCATGTGGAGATGCAGTTCCTCAGCGACGTCTATCTGCGCTGCCCGGACTGCGACGGAACGCGCTACCGCGCCGAACTGCTGGAGGTGAAGATCGAGCGTGCCGGTCGGCTCTTGAGCATTGCCGATGTGCTGGAGCTCACCGTGGCCGAGGCGGTCGATCTGTTCCAACACGACCGCGAGTTGGTGGCCAAGCTGCAGCCCTTGCACGATGTGGGCCTGGACTATCTGCGCCTGGGCCAGCCCGTGCCCACGCTCAGCGGCGGCGAGGCGCAGCGCCTCAAGCTCGCTGCCCATCTGGCCGAGACCGGGGCCAAGCCGCGCGTGGCCAAGAAAGGCCAGCTCTTCGTCTTCGACGAGCCCACCACCGGCCTGCATTTCGACGACATCGCCAAGCTGATGCGGTCCTTGCGCAAGCTGCTTTCTGCCGGGCACTCGCTGCTGCTGATCGAACACAACCTCGATGTGATCCGCGCGGCGGACTGGCTGATCGACTTGGGGCCGGAGGGCGGCAGCGGTGGCGGCCTGTTGGTCTGCGAGGGCACGCCCGAGGACGTGCGCGAGCACGCCAGCAGCCACACCGCCCAGGCCCTGCGTGACTACGCCTTGGCGATGGACGAGCCGCTGAAGGCGGCTGAGGGGGTGCCGCTTGCGACTCTGCTGCTGAACCGCCGCAAGGAGCGTGCCGCGCAGAGCGAGGCCATCCAGATCGTCAATGCCCGCGAACACAACCTGAAGGGTGTGCATGTTGACGTGCCGCGCGGCAAGTTCAACGTCATCACCGGGGTCAGTGGCTCGGGCAAGTCCACGCTGGCCTTTGACATCCTGTTCAACGAGGGTCAGCGCCGCTATCTGGAGAGCCTGAACGCCTACGCCCGCTCGATCGTGCAGCCGGCCGGCCGTCCCGAGGTGGATGCGGTCTGGGGCATCCCGCCCACCGTGGCCATCGAGCAGCGCCTGAGCCGGGGCGGGCGCAAGAGCACCGTGGCCACCACCACCGAGGTCTGGCACTTCCTGCGCCTGCTCTGGGTCAAGCTGGGCATCCAGCACTGCATGCACGACGGCGCCGTGGTGGCGCCGCAGAGCGAGGCGCAGATCGCCGCGCAGATCCTGGCCGACTACCGCGGCCATCGCATCGGCCTGTTGGCCCCGCTGGTGATGCACCGCAAGGGTCTCTACACCGACCTGGCCAAGGGCCTGGCCGCCAAGGGTCACAGCCATCTGCGGGTGGATGGGCTCTTCGTGCCGACCAAACCCTGGCCGCGCCTGGACCGCTTCAAGGAGCATGTGATCGAACTGCCGGTGGGCGAGGTCGAGGTCGACCCGGCGCAGGAGCCCGAATTGCGCGCGCTGTTGGCGCGGGCGTTGGAGGCGGGCAAGGGTGTGGTGCATCTGCTGCCCAGCCTGGATGGCACACAAGCCGTGCGGGTGTTTTCTACCGAGCGCGCCTGCCCGGTCTGCGGCACCAGCTACCCGGCGCTGGACCCGCGTCTTTTCTCCTACAACAGCAAGCAGGGCTGGTGCGGCAGCTGCGTGGGAACCGGCCTGGCCTTGGATCGACAGCAGCGCGCCGCGCTGGACGACTCGCAGCCCAGCGGCGACGACAAGGGACGCGAGCAGCAGCTCTCGCACGAACCTGAGCTCGAAGGCTTGGGCGAGCAGCCCTGCCCGGACTGCGGGGGTGCGCGCCTGAACCCGACGGCGCGTGGGGTGCGTTTTGCCGGTGCGCCGATTGCCGACATCGCGCAGCTCAGCGTCGACGATTGCCTGGCCTGGGTCGATGGCCTGGCACTGGACGGGCGCGACCGCGACATCGGCCGCGATGTGCTGACCGAGGTGCGCAACCGCCTGGCCTTTTTGCAGCAGGTGGGCCTGGGCTATCTGACCCTGGACCGCGCCGCGCCCACCTTGAGCGGCGGCGAGGCCCAGCGCATCCGGCTGGCGGCGCAGCTGGGCTCGAATCTACAGGGCGTTTGCTATGTGCTGGACGAGCCGACCATCGGCCTGCATCCGCGCGACAACCGCATCCTGCTCGATGCCCTGCAACTGCTGGCCGCACGCGGCAACACCTTGGTGGTGGTGGAGCACGACGAGGACACCATCCGCCGCGCCGAGCACCTGATCGACATCGGCCCCGGCGCCGGCCAGCGCGGCGGTCATGTGGTGGCGCAAGGTTCGGCGGCCGACCTGGCGGCCGTGGCCGAATCGACCACCGGGCGCTGCCTGGCCCAACCGATGCGGCACCCGATGCGGCCGCGCCGCTCGGTGGCTCATGGGGCAGAGGCGGGGCATGACTGGGTGCGGGTGCGCGGCGCGCATTTGCACAATCTGCAGCAGCTGGATGCCGAACTGCCGTTGAGCCGCCTGGTGGCCGTCACCGGGGTCAGCGGCTCGGGCAAGAGCACCTTGGCGCGCGAGGTGCTGCTGGCCAATCTGGCCGCCGCCGTGCCACAGCGCAAGGCTTTGAAGAGCTGGAGCGGCTGCGCATCCATCGAAGGCTTTGAGGCCGTCGAGCGTGTGCTCGAGGTTGACCAGACCCCGATCGGCAAGACCCCGCGATCCTGCCCGGCCACCTACATCGGTTTTTGGGACGCCATCCGCAAGCTGTTCGCCGAAACGCTCGAAGCCAAGGGCCGTGGCTTCCAGGCTGGGCGTTTCAGCTTCAATACCGGCCCGGGCCGCTGCCCGGCCTGCGAGGGCCAGGGCCTGCGCACGGTGGAGATGAGCTTCCTGCCCGATGTGAAGCTGGTCTGCGATGTTTGCGCCGGCCAGCGCTTCAACCCCGAGACCCTGGCAGTGCGCTGGCGCGGGAAGAGCATCGGCGAGGTGCTGGCCATGCCGGTGGACGAGGCGGTCGAGTTCTTCGCCGCCATGCCGGCCATCCACCATCCGCTGAAGCTGCTGCAGGACGTGGGCCTGGGCTATCTGACTCTGGGCCAACCCTCACCCACGCTCAGCGGCGGCGAGGCGCAGCGCATCAAGCTGGTCAGCGAGCTGGTGAAGGTGCGCGATGACGTGCGCAAGCAGCGCCAGCCGCGCACCCTCTATGTGCTGGACGAGCCCACCGTGGGCCTGCACATGGCCGATGTGCAGCGCTTGATCGGGGTGCTGCACCGTCTGGTGGACGGCGGCCATTCGGTCTGGGTGATCGAACACGACCTGGACCTGGTGGCCGAAGCCGATTGGGTGATCGATCTGGGCCCCGAAGGGGGCAAGGGCGGCGGCACCCTGGTGGCGGCCGGCACGCCGGAAGATCTGGTGCGGGTGGGTACCCACACAGGGCAGGCGCTGGCTGGGGTACTGGGCCGCAGCCGCGTCAAGTCCTGAGGACTTGGCGCCACGCGGCCCTGGCTTCAGTGGACCTGGCGCTTGCTGCGCGAACCGAAGTTGGGCCGCGCCACATTGCCTTCCCATTCCACTTCATCCAGCGGGATGGGGCGGGAGCGGGCGCGTTCCTGGGCTTGCTGCAAGCGTTGCGCCGACTCGGCACGTTCGCGCCGCCGCCGCTCGGCCCGGGACTCGGCCGAAAGCCTGGCCATCCAGCGGTCCCAGGCCTGGTTCAGACGCTGTTGTTTCGCCGGGCCGAGCAGCATGTGCACGGCCAGCAAGAGGCAGATCAGCAATCCGAGCGCGGCAAGAAGTTGGGCGAGTTGGGAGGCCACCGTTGTCCCCAGGGTCTTGGGCCAATGCTAGCCATCATGCCGGCTTTGCGCCTTCCTTCCTACGAAGGGAGCGAAAACCCGGGGACTGACTTTCGACATGCGCCAAGGCGACCCACAGCGAGCAGGATGCGGCCCATGAAGACCGCGCACTCTGGAATTGCCGTCGTGTTGGCCCTGTTGATTGGCTATAGCGGCGGGAGTTCGGTCGCGGCGCCTGAGGTTCCAGGGCCGGTGGTCGCTGATGTCGATCTGCTGTTTCTGGGCAACAGCCATACCCACAACCACAACGTGCCAGGTTTGGTGGCCGCGTTGTTTCGGCAGGCCCAACCCGGCAAGACGGTGCGTGCGCAATCGGCGAGGGGCACCTTCGTTCTGAGTGAGCGACTTGCCGATGCCGCCACACTGAGCTGGTTCGAGTCGCGGCCCTGGAACCCTGTGGTGCCGCAGGCCTTTGCCTTGGCGGCCCAACGGCTACCTGGCGTGAATCTGTATGCGGGCGAGCAGCCCCGCGGGGGCCCTGCTGGCCGCCTATGTGCTCTATGCCAGTGCCAGTGGGGCCAGCCTGGATCTCCTGCTCCCCACTGCGGCATCGCCGGTCTCCACCGAAATGCAGGAGCAGCTGCGCCAAGTGGCGCAGCAAAGCTTGGCCACCGGGCCGGGCGCGCGGGCTTACTGCGCGCCCTGAGCCTTGGGCAACAGGCGGCTGAGGCCACTCCAGACCATCAGCGCCAGCGCGCCGGCGGCCACGCCTACGCCCAGGTTCAGGCCCATCTCGCCCAGGGCACCCAGCCAGCCCTGCTGGGCCAGGCCCTCGCCGATGTGATGCAGCGCGGGCACCCCGTGCACCAGGATGCCGCCGCCCACCAGGAACATAGCGGCGGTGCCCACGAAGGCCAGCAGCTTCATCAGCTTGGGTGCGGCGGCCAGCAGGCCGCGGCCCAGCCAATGCAGCGGGCCGGTGGCGTGCTTTTGGCTCAGAAAGAGCCCGGCGTCGTCCAGCTTGACGATGCCCGCCACCAGACCATAGACCCCGGCTGTCATCGCAATGGCAACGCCGACCAGCACCCCCACCTGGGTCATCAGCGGCTTGCCGGCCACGATGCCCAGGGCGATGACGATGATCTCGGCCGAGAGGATGAAGTCGGTGCGGATCGCGCCCTTGATCTTGTCGGCTTCGAACTGCACCAAGTCCACCTCGGGATGGATCAGCGCGTCCATCACTTCCTGCTCATGCGCCTCTTCTTCGGCGCGGTGGGCGATCTTGTGCCAGAGCTTTTCCACGCCCTCAAAGCACAGATAGAGCCCACCCAGCATCAAGAGCGGCAGCACCGCCCAGGGTGCAAAGGCGCTGATCAAGAGCGCCGCAGGCACCAGGATGGCCTTGTTGACGAAGCTGCCCTTGGCCACCGCCCAGACCACCGGGATCTCGCGCTCGGCGCGCACGCCGGCCACTTGTTGGGCGTTCAGGGCCAGGTCGTCGCCCAGCACGCCGCTGGTCTTCTGGGCGGCGACCTTGGTCAGGATGGCGACATCGTCCAGAACGGTGGCGATGTCGTCGAGGAGGGCGAGGAGACTGCCGGCGGCCATGGGTCTTACTTCTTCTCTGCGAGTTGTTTCAGATTGGCCAAGCCGCCCTCGAAGTCGGGGCCGACGAGCTTGTCCATGAAGAGCGCAAACCAGCGCCCCGTGTAGCTGCTCATGCGGCCTGTCATGGTCCAGGTCACGCGTGTGGCGTCGCCTTCGGCCTGCAATTCGATGCTGCCCTGGCTGGGATCAAAGCCTTCGATGGCCAGCTCGTAGGCGACCTTCTGGCTGGCGACCACGTCGGTGAGCTTCATGGCGCCATTGCCTTGACTCTCGCTCTTCCAGCTCCAGCTCGCGCCGGGCCCTTCGGTCTGGCTGCCGGGCGTGATTTGCATCTTCGGGTCGCGCCGATACCAGACGCCCCATTGCGCCCATCCTTGGCTGGAGTTGACCAGGGGGAAGACTTTGTCGGCCGGTGCGTTCACCACGGTGGAGCGGCTGACGGCGTAATCCGGGCTGAGCAGAAAGGAGCCCATCATCAGCAGCACCAGGGTGCCGAGCAGCAGGGCGAACAGGGCCTTGAGGAGCTTCATCGCAGGCTCACTTCTTGGTCTTGACCGGGCGCACCCAGCCGGGGATGTGGGTCTGGCGGCCGCGTGCCACCCAGAGCTGACCGGCCGGCACGTTCTTGCTGATGGTGCTGCCGCCACCGATGGTGGCGCCGGCGCCGATGGTGAGCGGGGCCACCAGCACGCAGTTGGAGCCGATGTGCACATCGGCCTCGATGACGGTGCGGTGCTTGTTGGCGCCGTCGTAATTGGCCGTGATGGAGCCGGCGCCGTAGTTGACGCGCTCCCCCACCGTGGCGTCGCCCAGATAGGCCAGGTGGTTGGCCTTGGCGCCGTCGGCGAGTTGGCTGTTCTTCACCTCGACGAAGTTGCCGATGTGGACCTCACGACCCAGGCGGGCGCCAGGGCGCAGACGGGCGAAGGGCCCGACCAAGGCGCCCGCGCCCACCGTGGCGCCGGCGGCCTCGCCGTCGATGTGGGTGAAGGGGTGGATCACCGCGCCGGCCTCGATGACGGCATCCTTGATCACGCAGTGCGCCCCGATGCGGACCCCCTCGCCCAGGCTCACGCGGCCTTCGAACACGCAGCCGACATCGATTTCGACATCGCTGCCTGCTTCCAGGTGGCCGCGCAGATCAAAGCGTGCCGGGTCCATCAGCTGCACACCGGCCCGCATCAGGCTGTCCGCCTGCTGGCGCTGGAAGCGACGCTCCAGGTCGGCCAGTTGCACGCGGTCGTTGACGCCCAGCACCTCGGTTTCGCTGCTGGCCTGGGCTGTCACCACCTCGACGCCTTCGGCCACGGCCATGGCGACGATGTCGGTCAGGTAGTACTCGCCCTGGGCGTTGTCATTCTTCAAGGCCGCCAGCCAGCGCTTCAGGTGGGCGGTGGGGGCGGCCATCATGCCGGTGTAGCCCTCGCGGATCTGGCGCTCGGTCTCACTGGCGTCCTTGTGCTCCTTGATGCCCAGCACCTGGCCTTGCGCGTTGCGCAGGATGCGGCCATAGCCGGTGGGGTCGTCCAGCACCACGGTCAGCAGAGCCAGCTTGGTACCGCCGCAAGCGGCCGCCAGCGCCTCGGCGGTCTCGCGCCGCACCAGCGGGGTGTCGCCGTTCAGGATCAGGGTGGTGGGTGCATCGGCCAGGGCCGGCACGGCCTGTTGCACGGCATGGCCCGTGCCCAGCTGCGGCATCTGGCGCACGAAGGCCAGTTCACCCTGGGCGCGGGTTTCGACGAGCTCGGCACCATGGCCGGTGATGACAATGCGCGCCGCACAGGGCAGCGGAGCCATGGTGTCCAGCACATGTTGCAGCAGGGACTTGCCGGCCAGCTTGTGCAGCACCTTGGGGAGGTTGGACTTCATCCGCGTGCCCTTGCCCGCGGCCATCACCACCAAATTCAGCGCCATTCCGCCCTCGATTCATTCGTAAAAGGCCCCCAGGTCCGGGCCAGGCCGGCCCGCCCCCCCGAGGGGGAAAGCGTGGCCCGGCAAAGCCGGTTCCACACTGAGGGCGGCGATTATCTGGGGCTGGTCAAGCGGCCCACCCCCGGATTCAGAGGGTGGGGTATTCAGCCGCTTAGGGGAGCAGGACCTGCACCCGATGCGGTTGGGGCTGGGCCTTGGGGAAGTCGCGCAGGGCGGCCTCGAAGAGTCCGCCGATCAGCTCGTCGCCGCCCGGGGTGGCGCCTTCGCTGCTGGCGCGGGCCTCGAACAGGGGCTGGCCGCTGGTGCGGTCTCGCAGCAGCACACCCACTTCGCGCTCGTAACTGCGCTCGATGAACAGGGGGTGCCGATGCGGCGGCAGGCCGAAGCGCCAGTGATAGAGCGGCGCGTTCCAGCGCGACCACAGCGGGTCGTCCCAGGGGCTGGTGGCGGTAGCGCTGACGCGCACGCCCAGGGCGACGATCACATCGGGCTGCGCCCCGGGCGCCACCGGCTTGAAGCCCGCTTTGGCCAGGGCCGGGGCGGCCAGGGCCTCCCACTCGGCCGCGCGGCTCAAGGGCTGCTGCTGCGAGGGCAGGCGCTCAAAGGCGTAGCTGCCGGCAGCCCGGCCCTCGGGCCAGTTGCCGAAGCTGCGCACCTCGGCGCTGATGGTCTTGAGCAGGGCGCAACCGGCCAGCAGGCTCAGGGCGCCGAGCAGGGCAAGGCGGCGGGGCAGTTTCATCGCAGTCTCCAGGATTCACCCGGCAGACTAAACCACTTCGCGTTCGATCCGGATGACCGAGGGGGCGGCCGGCGGTGGGGCGCAGCTTTCTTCGTCCTCATCGAAGGCGATGTCGCCGCCGGCAAAGGGCATGCCGGTGGGCTTGAGGGTCTCGAAGGGGAAGAGCTGCCGGTCCATCATGTGGCTGGGCACGATGGAACCCATGGCGCGGAACATGTTGTCGATGCGCCCCGGGTGCTTGCGCTCCCAGTCCTGCAGCATGGCCTTGATGGCGGCACGCTGCAGGTTCTCCTGGCTGCCGCAGAGGTTGCAGGGAATGATGGGGAACTGGCGGTGCTCGGCCCAGCGGATCAGGTCGCTCTCGGCCACATAGGCCAGCGGGCGGATCACGGTGTTCTTGCCGTCGTCACTGACCAGCTTGGCCGGCATGCCCTTCATCTTGGCGCCGTGGAACATGTTCAGCAGCAGGGTGGTGACGATGTCATCGCGGTGGTGGCCAAGTGCGATCTTGTTGGCGCCGAGTTCCTGGGCCACCCGGTAAAGGATGCCGCGGCGCAGGCGCGAGCACAGGCTGCAGGTGGTCTTGCCTTCGGGGATCAGGCTCTTGACGATGCTGTAGGTGTCCTGCTCCTCGATGTGGAAGGGCACGCCCACGCTCTTCAAGTAGGTGGGCAGCACATCCTCGGGGAAGCCGGGCTGCTTCTGGTCCAGATTGACCGCCACGATGTCGAAGTCAATCGGCGCGCGGCTGCGCAGGTTCAAGAGGATGTCCAGCATGGCAAAGCTGTCCTTGCCGCCGGACAGGCAGACCATGACCTTGTCGCCGGCCTCGATCATCTTGAAGTCGCCAATGGCCTCGCCCACCTGCCGGTGCAGGCGCTTGGACAACTTGTTGATCTCGTGGGTGGCTTTGTCTTTATTGCTCATCTCAAACTTTCAGGGCGCAGACGGTAGGGTTGCGCTGATCAAGCGACCGCCGTGGAACCGGCTTTGCCGGGCCACTGGCGGTACCAAGGGGCAAAGCCCTTGGCCTTCGTGAGGCATGGACAGTCCACAGGACTGTCCATGTCCCCACTCAGCCCCCTTGAGGGGGAGGCGCGAAGCGCTTCGGGGGGGTGTCATTCCTTCAAACCAAAGACTTCGACGCCGACCGATTCGCAGTCCGGGTAGACATCGGGCTTTTCGGTGCTGACCCGCGCCGCGCGCACCTTGGGGTGGGCCAGCATTTGGGCCAGCACGGCGTCGCACAGGGTCTCCTGCAGATGGATATGGCCCTTGCTGACGTAGGCGGCGATGGTGCGGCGCATGAAGTCGTAGTCCAGCACCTCGTCCAACTCATCTTCCTTGGGCGTGGTCAGGCTCAGGGGCACATAGAGGTCGACGTTGATCAACACGCGCTGCTCGCCGCGCTTCTCGAAGTCGTGCACGCCGATGTTGATCCAGACCTCGTAATTGCGCAGAAAGAGGCGGCGGCAGTCCAGCAGGCTGGGGTGGTTCAGGGCTGAGGGCATGGCTCAGTCTTTCTTCACGAGGTAGTAGACGTCGCGCGGCTGCGCGGCAAGGTGCTGACCGCCATCCACCAACAGGGTGGTGCCGGTGACGGCCCGGGCCTGCAACAAATAGGCCACCGCCTGGGCAAAGTCGTCCGGCGTGCTGCTGCGCTCCAGCGGCGTGAGGCGGTGGGCGGCCTGGAACTCGGCCTCGGTCATCGGGCCGCTGGGCAGGGTGACGCCCAGGGCCACGCCCACCACCCGCACTTGCGGCGCCAGGGCCTGGGCCAGCACCGGGGTGGCGGCTTCCAGCGCAGCCTTGCTGAGCGTGTAGCTCAGGTGATCCGGGTTGGGGTTCCAGAGCTTCTGATCCAGCACATTGACCACGCAACCCGCGTGGCCGGCGGCCACGCAGTGCCGGTGCAGTGCGCGCGCCAGCACCAGGGCGGCAGCCGTGTTGGCGCGCTGGTGGCGCTCCAGTGCGGCATAGCTGAAGCTCTCGATCGTGTCGTGGCTGAACAGCGAGGCGTTGTTGACCACGGCGTCCAGTCGGCCCAGCTGCGCCACGGCCGCCGGCACCAGGGCGTCCACAGCGGCTTCGTCCTCCAGCTCGGCGGCCAGTGCGATGGCGCGTGCACCCAAGGAGCGCAATTCGGCGCACAGCGAGTCGGCGTCGGCATCGGGGGCGCTGCGGTGGTGCAGGGCGATGTCATAGCCCTGACCCGCCAGGTGCAGGGCCAGATGGCGGCCCAGGCGGCGGGCGGCGCCGGTGATGAGGACAGTGGGGCGCTGTGGGCGCATGGGGCGCGGTTCGGAATCAGGGAAACCGCGAATTATCCCGGGGATGGCTCATCCGCCCTGCGCACAATGCCCGCTATGGACGATCTACCCGAACTGCCTGCCACGCCCTTGGGGCGCTACCGCCACTACAAGGGCGGCGAATACGAGGTCATTGGCGTGGCCCGCCACAGCGAGACGCTGGAGCCGCTGGTGGTCTACCGGCCGCTCTACAACGCCAGCGGGCTGTGGGTGCGGCCTCATGCGATGTTCTTCGGCACGCTGGAAGACGGCCGGGAGCGCTTTACGCCGGCCTGAGCCCACTGCGGCGCGCGCTCAAGCCCAAGGCCAGGCTCAGCACCAGGCCGCCCGCCAGATGGGTCAGAGCGCTGCCTGCGTTGGCCGCGTCGTTCAGGCCGAACAGATCCAGAACGGGGATGTCGCGCACCTGCAGGCTGAGGTAGAGCGCGAACAAGAACAGGACCAGGAAGCTGCGGCTGCCCCGGGTCCAGAAGCCAAGCAGGGCCGAGGCCGCCGCGCAGCTCAGCAGACCGGTGACGGCCGCCAGCACCCGCAGCGGTGCTTCTGGCAGCCAACGCAGCAGCACCGGTGCGCACACCAGCAGACCCAGCACCCAAGGGGCGCCCAGGCTGCGCAGCACCCGCTCCGCGCTTCCGCCCGGCGTGGCGCCGGCCAGGGGGGCCAGGCCGGACTGGTGATCGCGCGAGCCCGCATCCGCCACAGCCAGGCCCCAGGCCAGCAGGCTCAGCCCCAGTGCGACGGGCAGATGCTGGGCCGGAAGGAGGGCGCCCACCGGCACAGCGGCAAGCAGGCCCAGGCCCAGCAGGGGTTGGCTGAGCAGGATCAGGCCCAGATCCGCCAACACGCGGCCCGGCCAGCCCGGCAGGTGTGCGCCCAGGGTGAACAGCAGACGGAAGCCGCGCGTCAAGGGCCGAAGCAGGCGCTCGGTCAGCACCACCACCCGCCAGCGTGCGCCCTGCTGACGCAGCTTGACCTTGTCGGGCGCGTAGCGATGGAACAGCGCCAGCGCCGGCAGCAGGGGCAGCAGGGCTAGCAAGGCCGCGCCCAGGCGCAGCGCCACCAACTGGGCGTTCCAGTAGTCCGTTGGCATCTGCAGCAGGGGCAGCAGGGGGTCGAAGGGCCCGCCACCGACGCTCAGGCTGGTGCGACCGGTCAGCTCCACAAAGCGCACCAGCAGCGGCGACACGCCGCCGATGTCCAGCACCTGCCAGGCGCTCAGGGCGGGATGCGCCTGCGTGAGCGTGGCCGGCATGGCTGCGAACTGCAGCATCCACAGCACGAAGTAAAGCAGGTCGCCGCGCTTGCCCATCAGCGGCGCCCAGGCGTCGCTCAGGACCCCCAGGCTGGCGCACCACACCAGGCCGGGCAGCAGCCCGAAGACCAGCATCTGCAGATAGGGCAGGGGCTGCAGCGGCCCCTCGCCGCGCACCAGCTGGAGGACCCAGATGGTCAGCATCAGGGCAGTGGCCAGGGCCAGCAGAAAGCCCAGACTGCCCACCCAGCGCGACAGCAGCAGATCGCGGTTGCCGACCGGCGTGGCCGCCAGCACGGTCGCAGTACCGCTGCGCAGGTCCTCCTGGCTGCGGCCGCGCGCCAGATAGAAGCCAAACAGGCCGAACAGGAAGATGGCGATGATGGTGCTGCCAAAGGCCAGGGTGTGGCTGTCGTAGACCATGCGTTGCTTGGCGCTGACCATCATGGCGTAGCCGGTCTTGGGGTCCAGCACCATCAACCAGCTCAGAGCGATTACCACCAGCAAGATCACGACGCTACTGAGGCGGCGGCTGCGCAGCCGCCATTCATTCAGCACCAGGGCCTTAAACAGGGTGTTGTTCATGCGGTCGCTCCCAGGTGGGCATCGGCGTAGCGCTGGGTCATCAAGGCCTCTTCCAGGCTGGGGCTGACGGACTGGGCCTGGGCGCAAGGGGCCTGCGGATGAGCCATGCGCACCAGCATGTGATCGCCTTGGGGCTGGGTGTGTAGCAGTTGCACACGGTTGCGCAGGGCGTCAAAGTCGTTGGCGCTCAAGAGGGCAGACCAGACCTGGCCTTCGGCGCGGCGGATCAAGGCCTCGGGCGTTTCAATGGCCACCAGCCGACCCTGGCGCAGGATGGCCAGATGCGAGGCCATGTTCTCGACGTCCGAGACGATGTGGGTCGAGACGATCACCAGCCGCCGGCTGCCGAGCTCGGACAGCAGGCGCCGGAAGCGCAAACGTTCCTCGGGGTCCAGGCCGGCGGTGGGCTCGTCCACGATCAGCACATCCGGGTCGGCCAGCAGGGCCTGCGCAATGCCCAGGCGCTGGCGCATGCCGCCCGAGAAGCCGGCGGCTGGGCGATGTTGTTGCTCGTGCAGATTCACCAGCGCCAGCAGTTCTTGGATGCGGGCGGCGCTGCGCACGCCCTTGAGGGCCGCAAAGTACTGCAGAAATTCCAAGGCCGTGAGGTGGGGGTAGACGCCAAAGTCCTGCGGCAGAAAGCCCAGGCGGCGGCGCATCACTTCGGGGCGAGCCACGATGTCTTGTCCGTCGAGCAGGATGCGCCCGCTGCTGGGGCGGGAGAGGGTGGCCAGCATCTGCATCAAGGTGCTTTTGCCCGCGCCGTTGTGGCCGATCAGGCCCAGCACGCCGGGTTGCAGGTCCAGGCTGATGCCGTCCACCGCCCGCAAGGCGCCAAAGGTCTTGGATACGTTCTGAATGCTGAGCACGAGGGACTCCGTGAAATTGGCGCGCAGCTTAGGGGCGCGGAACGTGCCGGTCGCGCGCCGTGCGATCAAGCGTGAAACGGGGGGCACAGGCCGTCTGGGTGGGCACTGTTTCGTTGCGCGAAGCAATGCATTGCGATGCACAGCACTTCTCGGATCGGGCCTGGATTTTCAGAATGCCGTCACTCCGCAAGCCCTGTCGTTCCACTGCCCATGTCCACGCCTGTTCCCCTTCTCCTTCAGCCCACGCCCGGTCCGGGCGAGCGTCTGATGCCGAATGCGCCGCATGTGGACTTGCCCAATGGTCAGGCTTGCGTGCCCCAGCACTATCTGCAGTACCAGCAAACCGCTGAATCGCTGGCCGCGCTGCTGGCTGAAGTGGAGTTCGACAGCCACACCCTGCTGTTCGCCGCTGAGGACGCGCGCGGGCTGTATCTGCAGGTGGGTATGGTGGGGCGCGAGAACTACGAGCGGGGCGAGCAGCAGCGCCCGCACAAGCTGGTCTATGGCCGCAAGTGGCGCATCGATGCAGACACGCCCACCTCTGAGGTGATTCAGACCGCCTTGCTGGCCATCAAGAAGGCGCGCGAGCACGAGGTGCGCGAGTTGCTGACCCTGCGCGACCCGCTGAGCGGTCGGCGCAGCGTGCCTTTGAGCAACCACCTGGATCTGCCATTGATGGCGGCCCATCCCGAGCTGATCGCCCGCCAGGTCGACGAAGCGCCGGGCGGCTTGCAAGACTGGTTGGCCGACCTGGAATTTGGCCAGCGGCCCATTGCCTTGGAGCGGGCCCAGCCCTGGAGCGAAGGTCAGTGGCTGCTGGACTTGCGACTGGGCGAGCCGCCAGCGGCCCGTCGGACGGAGGGGGATCTGGCCGAATTCGACGGCCTGCGCTTCACCTTGCTGCTAGCGGCATTGGATCGGGTGGAGTTGAGCTATGCCCTGATGGATCGGCTGATCCAGATCAGCGACCGGCAGGTGGAAGAGCGCTTCAGCTTCCGGGGCTTGCAGCGCTTCAGTCGCACCCAGGATCCGCTGCGCATCGCCCGCCTCTCGCGCTTGACGCGGCCCTATGCGCGGGATCTGGCCCGCGCCGAATTCGCGCCGCTGTTCCAGTCCCTGAACTACGAGGTGGATGCCAGCCGCGCACCCCAGTGGCGCGACGGCCCGCTGGGCCACCGCAACCGCGCCAAGTTGGCGCGCTTCAAGCACCTGGAAGGCCACATGCCGCGCGGCTACGCCGCTTGACGTTGCCAGCGCCTCCACAGGCGCCAGCCCAAGGCCAGGGCAAACAGGGCGCTGTAGAAGAAGGGATCGCTGAAGTTGTTCTTGCCCGCGCGCATCCACCAAAAGTGCAGGCAGACGCTGAAGGGGATCAGATAGATGAGCCGGTGCAGCGCCTGCCAGCGCTTGCCCCCCAGCCAGCGCACGGCGCGGTTGAAGGAAGTGGCCGCCAGCGGTAGCAGCAGGGCAAAGCTCAACATTCCGACCAGGATGAAGGGGCGCTTGGCGATGTCGCGTGCGATGTCGCTGAAGCCCAGGCCCATGTCCAGCCAGGCATAGGCCAGCAAATGCAGGCTGGCGTAGGCAAAGGTCCAGACGCCCAGCAGACGGCGAAAGCGCAGCAGGGCGGGCTGGTGGAATTGCACCCGCAGTGGAGTGATGGCCAGGGTCAGCAGCAGGCCGCGCAAGGCCCAGTCGCCCAGGGAGCGGATCAAGGCCTCGGCGGGGTTGGCGCCCAAACCCTGGGTGGCCGCGGCCCCGATCAGCCAGGCCAGGGGAAGCGCGCAGAGCAGGTGCGCAATCGGCTTGGCGGCGCGGTGGGTCAGCGCGCTCAGAACCACTTCTTCAAATCCATGCCGCTGTAGAGCTGGCCCACCTGATCCGCGTAGCCATTGAATAGGAGCGTGGGACGACGGCGGGCGAACAGTCCGTCCTCGCCGATGCGGCGCTCCGTGGCCTGGCTCCAGCGCGGGTGGTCCACCTGCGGGTTCACATTGCTGAAGAAGCCGTACTCCTGCGGGGCCGAGAGGTTCCAGCTGGTGGCGGGCGCCTTTTCGGTGAGACGGATGCGCACCAGACTCTTGGCCGATTTGAAGCCGTACTTCCAGGGCACCACCAGCCGCAGGGGGGCGCCGTTCTGCTTGGGCAGGACTTCGCCATACATGCCGAAGCTCAGCAGGGTCAGCGGGTGCAGGGCCTCGTCCAGGCGCAGGCCCTCGGTGTAGGGCCAGTCCAGCACGCCACTGCGCAGCCCAGGCATCTGCGCCTTGTCGGCCAGGGTAGTGAACTCGACGAACTTGGCCTTGCCGGTGGGCTCGACCTGCTTCAGGAGTGCGGACAGCGAGTAGCCGATCCATGGAATCACCATGCTCCAGCCCTCGACGCAGCGCAGCCGGTAGATGCGCTCTTCCATGGGGGCGAGCTTGAGCAGTTCCTCCAGGTCAAAGCGCCTGGGCTTCAGGCACTCGCCGTCCACCATCACGGTCCAGGGCCGGGTGCGCAGGGTGTGGGCGCGTTCGGCCGGGTCGCTCTTGTCGGTGCCGAATTCGTAGAAGTTGTTGTAGCTGGTGGCGTCGCTGTAGGCGGTGGGCTTGTCCAGGGTCAGCGCACCCGGCAGGGCGCTTCGGGTGGCGGCCAGGGGCGCACCTTTGCCCTGCGCGGGGGCCGTCGCCCAGGCAGCCGGAAGGGCCAGTGCGCTGAGCAGCAGGCGGCGTTGCTCAAAGAACGGGCGGGGCGTGATTTCGTGCGAAGCGGGTGTCATGGTGGGGCTCCAGGGCTGCCACCCATGTCGCATCGGGGGCTGCTGACCTTACAAGCGCCCAACTGCTGGGGCAGCGCACATTGGCCTTGAGCTTCGCGTACTCGGGCGACTCACGCAGCTTCTTGAGCCCCCGGTTGAAGTCGGCCAGGAGGTGTGGGCTGGCGCCCTTGCCCTTCGGAAAGAGCACGTGGGTGGTGAACTGATCGGTCATGGCCCGCGGGTGGGCGGCAATCTGGCCGGCGGCGGCATCGTCGAAGTGCTGCACCAACAGGTCACAGGCCACATTGCGTTCCAGTGGCAGCACGTCGATCCGGCCGGCCTGGAGCATCTTCAGGCCGGCCAGGTCGTTGGGGACTGAGGAGCTGATCAGGGTGCCGGCGCGGGCGGCGGACCAGAGCTCGGGCGTGTAGGTGTAGTCGCGCGTCATGCCGATGACAAAGGACTGCAAGTCCTCCAGCCGCATCCAGTCAAAGGCCATCGCCCGGCGGTGCAGGAACACCCACTGCTCGCTCAGTAGGTTGTCGCTCAGCAAAAACTTCTTGCGACGCTCGTCCGAGGCGCCCCAATGCGCCGAGGCATCCCACTTGCCGGCTTCAGTCTCCAACTGCGCGCGCGACCAGGGCAGAAAGGTGAACTTCACCTGGTGGCCGTCCAGCTCGAAAGCGCGCCGCACGATGCTCAGTGCAATGCCCTGATCGGCCCGACTGGCCGTGGCATAGGGCGGGAACTCGCCAGTCGCGATTTGCAGATCGGCCGCTTGGGCCAGGGCCTGGAGACTGATCAGGGCCAATGCGAAGAGGGTCTTCATGAGCGCTCCCGGTGTCGCTTTGGCCCCAGCTTAGATCAGAGCTCGCCGTAGCTGTGCAGGCCGCTGAGGAACATGTTGACGCCCAAGAAGGCGAAGGTGGTGACCAGAAGCCCCACCAAGGCCCACCAGGCCCCCATGGCGCCGCGCAGGCCCTTGATCAGCCGCATGTGCAGCCAGGCGGCGTAGTTCAGCCAGACGATCAGGGCCCAGGTCTCCTTCGGGTCCCAACTCCAGTAGCCGCCCCAGGCCTCGGCGGCCCAGAAGGCGCCCAGGATGGTGGCGATGGTGAAAAAGGCGAAACCGAGCGCGATGGCGCGGTACATCAGTTCGTCCAGCACCGGCAGTTCGGGCAGTCGGGCCGTGACCCGCGCGCGCAAGGCCACGCAGGCGGCCAGGAACAGACCCAGGCCGCCGAACTTGCGGGCCCAGGCCAACAGGCCGGCCGTGGTGGTCTCGCTGAAGCCGCCAAACTGGGCAAACACCAGCAGCACCAGCACCAGGCCCAGCGGCAGGGCCACCAGGCCGATCCAGAGGCTGCGCGCCGGCTGGGTCTTGAGCAGGAAGGCCATGGCCACCATGGCGGCCAGCGCAAAGCAGCCGTAGCCGACGAAATTGGCCGGCACGTGGATCTTCATCCACCAGCTTTGCAGGGCCGGCACCAGGGGCTGGATCTCGTGCGCGCCGCGCGAGGCGCTGTACCAAAGCAAAAAGCCCACCGCCGCCGACACCACCAGCATCACCCAGGCCCCCAGCGCACGGGTGCCGAAGCGCTCGGCGTAGTAGAGGTGGAAGAGCGTGGTCATCCACACGAAGAGCACGAACACTTCGTAGAGGTTGCTGACCGGGATGTGACCGATATCGGGGGCGATCTGGTGGCTCTCAAACCAGCGCACCAGGGTGCCGATCAGGGCCATTGCCACGGCGCCCCAGGCCAGCTTGGTGGCGCTGGCTTCCAGCATGGCGGCCTGCCCGCGCCAGGCCAGCGCGGCCCAATAGAACAGGGTAGAAAGCAGGGTCAGAAAGGCCATCCAGAGGATGGCGCTCTGGCTGGCCAGTGCGTACTTCAGCAAGAAGAGCTGTTCGCCGGCCTGCAGATCGGCACCGAACCCATCGGTCTTGCCGCTGTAAAGCGCCAGAGCCAACAGACTGGCCGCGCCGACGATGACCGTGAGCGTGCGCAGCGGCGCCCAGAACCAGCCCAGGGCAATCAGGGCAGGGGCGGCGCCGAGCAAGATGGCCTGCTCGTAGCCATCCATCGAGGCCGAGTAACGCCAGAAGGCCAGCGCCAACCCGATCAGGGTCAGGGCCGCGAAGGCCCAGTCGGCCGGCGAGCGGCGCAGCATGGGCAGGGGGGCGGTGGTGGTGTTCATGGTGCGATCAGGCCCTTGAGGCGTTCGAACTCGGCATCGGTGTCGCTGCCCTGACGTTGGCTGGAGTAGGCCAGCAGCACGGCGGTGCCGCCCTCGGCGGGTTCCAGCCACAGCCACAGGCGGCGCTCGCGCAAATACAGCATGGCGAACACGCCCAGCATCAACAACACGGCGCCCAAATAGACCAGCTTCTGACCCGGCGCACGGGTGACCTGGAACACCGAGGCCTGACGCTGCTCAAAGCCCTCGAGCAGGAAGATCTGGGGGGCGGGATAAAGCACGCTGTCCGAGATGGCCATCAGGGCCTGCGTCAGGAAGGCCTGCCGGGTGGCATCTGCGGCCGGCACCGTCACCTCGGCGGCGCGGCGGGCTTGCTCGTCCAGCAGGGCCAGGGAGCCGGACAAGACCCGCAGCAGCACCCCGGAGACGCGCTCGCGCTCGGCCTCGGGGACGGATTTTTCGATGTGCTGGGCCAGGGCCTGAAGGCCGCCGGTACCGGGGGCGGTCGAGTCAGCACCCGCCAGCAGGGCCAGGGCCTTGGCGGCGCTGGCGGCGATTTGCTCGCGCAGTTCCGGCTTGTCGCTGGCGGTCTGGGCGTAGGCCAGGGCGGCGGCCTGACGCTGCGCCGGGTCCAGCAGGGCACGGCGCAGTCGCAGCCAGCCCTGCAAGCTGTCGTTCTCGTCGGCCGGGGCGCGAAGGTAGCGGAACTCGTCGCTGGCGGACTCGCGCAGGCCCAGCAGGTAGACGCGTTGCCCGTCCAACTCCACGGGCTGCATGTAGTTGTGGAACTCCTTGGCCTGGCCGGCGGCATCGCGCAGCCGATAGGTGATGGAGGGGCCAATGTTGCGCAGGGTCTTCTTGGCCGGATCCTTGGCGGCAGAGCCCGTGGCGAAGGGCGACTGCTTCGGGCCACTGGCAGACTCTGCGGCCTCGGCGGCGCCGCGCACCTGGCCGAAGTCCTCGACATTGATGACGCGCAGCGCCTCCACTTCCAGGGTCTGCTGGCTGGAGGGCAGCTCCAGCTTGCCCCCCACCTGACCGTCAATCGTCAGGCTGCGGCCCGGCCCCAGAGGCTCGGCCTTGAGCGTGACCTTGGATCCGCCGTCCTCGAAGCTGCTCTGGTAGATCGCCAGGCCTTTGTGGATCAGCGGCTTGTTGACCTCGATGCGCGCGCTACGGCGCTCAGTGCCATCCACCAGCACCACCTCGCTGGCGAACAGCTTGGGCATGCCGGTGTCGTAGTACTCGACCTGGAATTTGTTGAGCTCCAGCGAGAACGGCAGCTGCTGCAGGGCGATGCCGCCCGGCAAGGTCAGCACCGCGGTGTCGGCGCGCTGGCCCTCGGGCACAAAGAGGTTGCCGCGGAAGCTGGGGTTGCGGGTGTCCAGCCGATGCGTCTCGGGATTGGTCACGTTGCCGCTGCCGGTGAACAGGGTCTTGCCCTGCAACTGCAGTGCCAGGCGCACGATCAGGTCACCATCCAGCAGGCCGCCCAGGCAGACCAGCACGATGGCGCCATGCGCGGCCAGGTAGCCCAGCTTGTGAATGCGGCCCTTGCGCGAGGCCATCAGGCGGCCGACTGATTGGTCGTCAATCCTGCGCTCGTCTTCCTTGAACTGCCAGCCTTCGGCGCCTAAGCGCGCGGCCAGGACTTGGCGGGTGCTTGTGGCGTCCTGCGACCACTGGGCGCGGGCGTGGTGGTGGTAGGCGGCCAGGCTCTCGGCGCGCACGCGCAGCTTGGCGTCCTGCCAGTCGCGCAGGATCTTGGGGGTCTGCCGTGCAATGCACAAGCTGGTGGAGATCACCAGAAAGGCCAGGATCAGCAGGAACCAAGGCGCGCTGTAGACGGTGAACAGGTCCAGGCGACCAAACAGTTCGGCCCAGAAGGGACCAAACTCATTGATGTAGTTGTTCAGCGGCTCGCGTTGCTTGAGCACCGTGCCGATCACCGAAGCGATGCAGATCAGGGTGAGCAGCGCAATCGCGAAGCGCATCGAGGCCAGCAGCTCAAGCAGCGTGCGGCGCAGGGGGGCAGGGGCGTTGGACATGGGCGGGCGCGATTGTCGCGGGCACAAAAAAGGCCGGCACAGCGGCCGGCCTCTTTCTGCAAGAGCCTTGCTTTAGTTCAAGCCGGCGATGTAGTCCGACACGGCTTTGATTTCCTTGTCGTTCATCTTGGCAGCAATGGCGCTCATCTGGGCGTTGACGCGCGCGCCGCTGCGGAAGGCGTTCAGCTGGGCCTCGGTGTAGTCGGCATGCTGGCCGCCCACCCGCGGGAACTGCACCGGCAAGCCGGCGCCGTTGGGGCTGTGGCAGGCCGCACAGGCCGGCACGCCACGGGCGGCGATGCCGCCGCGATAGATCGCCTGACCCAGGGCCACGGTGTCCTTGTTCTTGGCCGCGCCCGGCTTGGCGGTTTTGCTGCCGTAGAAGGCGGCGACATTGCGCATGTCGTCGGCACTCAGCGCGCCCGCAAAGCCTTGCATCACGGCGCTCTTGCGCTTGCCTTCCTTGAAGTCAGCCAGTTGCTTGGCCAGGTACTCGGGGTGCTGGCCAGCGATGATGGGGTTGGCCGGGCTGCCCCGGCTGCCGTCGGCGCTGTGGCAGGCCGCACACACTTGGGTCGAGATCGCCTGACCCTTGGCCAGATCGGCCTTGGGTGCCGCAGCGGCGGGGGCGCCAGCGGCCATCGTGGCCTGGGTGGCGGCAGCGGTCAGGAGCAGGGCGATGAGGCGCAGCGGCTTCTTCATGGTGGCGGGCGCTTTCTTGAGCTTGAGCGTCTTGCAAAACGGGCGCGCCCTGGAGGGCCCAGGGCGCAATGAAGCGAATCTTACAATGCCGCCCCAATGACCGAGCCCACGCCGATTTCGCCCACGCCGCCCTCCGACAAAGAGGTGCTGGGCTGGGCCCACACCGCGCGGTTCTTCACCACCGCTGCACAACTCCACCAACTGCCCGAGACCGGCCTGCCCGAGGTGGCCTTCGTGGGCCGCTCGAATGCGGGCAAAAGCACGGCCATCAACACCTTGGCGCAGACCAAGCGCCTAGCCTTTGCCTCCAAGACGCCGGGCCGCACCCAGCACATCAATCTGTTCCACGTCGGCCCCAAGGACGCGCCCAATCAGCTCTGGGCTGACCTTCCTGGCTATGGCTACGCGGCGGTGAACCGCGATGCCAAGCAGCGCTGGCAAAAGGTGATGGCCGACTACCTGGTCGAGCGCAAGCCCCTGGTGGGTGTGGTGCAGATGGTGGACAGCCGCCACGGCCTCACCGATCTGGATCGCCAGCTGATCGACTTCATGGCCGAGCGCATCTATGCCGGCGAGGTTCGGTTGTTGGTCTTGCTGACCAAGGCCGACAAGCTCAATCGCAAGGAGCAGGCGGCCATCCTGCGCGAGACCCAGGAGCTGCTGGCCAGCTATGTGCTGACCGAGCAGGCCGACATCGGCGTGGCCCTCTTTAGTGCGCTGAAAAACCAGGGTGTGGCCGACGCCGCGCGCCAACTGCACGAATGGTTGGGTTGTGCGCCGGCGCTGGATGAGGCGGATGAGGGCGACCCGGCACTCGATCAGCCCGAGTTGGACGATGACGCCTGAGGCCAGCCAGCCCGGTCTGGACGCTCCCCACCTGCTGGTGGTGGACGATGAGCCGGAGCTGCGCAGTCTGCTGGTGGAGTATTTCGGGCGCCATGGGCTGAAGGTCCATGCCGCGGCCGATGCCGCGCAGGCTCGCGACCATCTGGCCCAGGCCCGTCCGGGCTTGGCCGTGCTGGATGTCAACATGCCTGGCGAGAACGGCCTGGCCCTGGCGCGCTGGATGCGCGAGACCCATCCGGGCGTGGGCATCGTGATGCTGACCACGGCCAGCGATTCCATCGACCGCGTGCTGGGCCTGGAGATGGGCGCGGACGACTACCTGCCCAAACCCTTTGAGCCGCGCGAGTTGTTGGCGCGGGTGCGGGCGGTGCTGCGCCGGTTGACGGTGGCGGTGCCGCCGCCGGCCGCGCCGGCGCCGAGGCTCGAGGCGGCAAGCGATGAGCGCCTGCCCTTCGGTTTTTGCCAGCTGGATATGGCCCAGCGCAAGCTCTACGGCGAGCAGGGCCAGGAGATTGAAATCACCGCGGCCGAGTTCGACTTGCTGGCCTTGTTTGCCCGGCACCCCAACCGCCCCTTGAGCCGCGACCAGATCATGGAGCAGGCGCACAACCGCGGTTGGGAGGTCTTTGATCGCTCCATCGATCTGCGGGTTATGCGCTTGCGCCGCAAGGTGGAGCGCAACCCTGACAAGCCCGAACACATCAAGACCGTGCGCAATGTGGGCTATGTCTATGTGCCTGCTCCTCGCTAAGCCCACGCAATGAATCTGCCCGCCGAACTGACCCCGCTGTTGGCGGGTTTGCTGGACCAGGTGCCGCTGCGGGTGGCAGTGGTCGATGGCGCGATGCGCTATCGCTACGTCAACCAGACCGCGTTGGATTTTCTGCAACGGCGCGCCGAGGACCTGCTGGGGCGCACGGTGTCTGAGGCCCGTGGCGCCGAGATCGGTGCGCTCTATGCACCGTTGGTGGAACGGGCCCTGGCCGGTGAGGTTTTGCAGCACAGCGCCTGGGTGGATTACCCGCATCATGGGCGGCGCTTCGTTGAAGACCAGATCCAGGCCTTGCCGGCGGCACCAGGCACGCCGCGCGAAGATCGTCTGATCGTGGCCTACAGCCGCGACAGCACGGCCATGCGCCTGCAAGCCGAGCAGGCGGACGAACGGCTGGCCGCCTTGCAGCGCGCCGAGCGCCTCAAGAGCGCCATCGTCGATAACGCGCTGGCCGCCTTGGTGACCAGCGATGCCCAGGGCCGCATCGTCGAATTCAACCCGGCGGCCGAGGCCATGTTTGGCCGCAGCCGCGCACAGGCTCTGGGCGCCACCGTGGCCGAGGTGATGATTCCGCCGCGCTTGCGCGGCGCTCACGAAGACGGCATGGCGCGCATGTCTCGGGGCGAGGCGCCGCGGGTCATGGGCCAGCGCTTGGACCTGCCAGCGCAGCGCGCCGATGGCAGCGAGTTCCCCATCGAGATGGTGCTGTGGCGCACCGATGTGGGCACGCAGAGCTATTTCACGGCCTCCATCATCGACATGAGCGAGCGGGTCAAGGCCCAGCAGCTCATTCAGCGTCAGCGCGAGGCCCTGCGCCAGAGCGAGAAGCTCAGCGCCATGGGCAGCTTACTGGCCGGGGTGGCGCACGAATTGAACAACCCGTTGGCCATCGTGATGGGGCGGGCCTCCTTGTTGGAGGAGAAGACGGCCGGTAGCGATCTGGCCCTGGAGGCGGCGCGCATCCGCGAGGCGGCCGAGCGCTGCGGCCGCATCGTGCGTACCTTTCTGAATATGGCGCGCAGCAAGCCCATGCAGCGTGCGCCGGTGGCCCTCAATGAACTGGTGCATGCGGCCGTCGATCTGCTGCAGTACGGCTTGCGCAGTCATGGCATCGAATTGAGTCTGGACTTGCATCCGGCCCTGCCGCTGGCCCTGGCCGATGGGGATCAGCTGGGGCAGATCGTGCTCAATTTGATGGTCAACGCGCAGCAGGCTCTGGCCACTGTGGAAGGGCCGCGGCGATTGCGCCTGAGCACGGGGGTGGAGAGCCGCCGCAGTGAGCGCGAGCCGCGCGTGTGGTTGCGGGTGCAGGACAGTGGCCCCGGCGTGCCCGAAGCCCTGCGCGGGCAAATCTTTGAGCCCTTCTTCACCACCAAGCCCGAGGGCTTGGGCACGGGTCTGGGTCTGGCGGTGTCGCGCTCTTTGGCGCGCGACCACGGCGGTGATCTCCAGTTGGAGAACCCGGCCGAGGGCGGCGCCTGCCTGCGTCTGAGCCTGCCCATCAGCGGGGTGCAGAGCGAGGCGGATGCCACGGAGACCCGACCAGCGCCCCTGCCCCCGGAGGACCCGGCGCGCGCGCGCCTGCTGGTGGTGGACGACGAACCCGAGATCGTCGACTTGCTGCGTGCTTTGTTGGAGCGCGCCGGCTATGAGGTCAGCAGCGCCGAAAGTGGCGCCGTGGCGCTGGAGCTCCTGGAGATGGCGCGATTTGACGCCGTGATCTCCGACTTGCGCATGCCGGATCTGGATGGCGCCGGCCTGTGGCGGGCGCTGCAGGCGCGCTGGCCCACACTGACACGGCGATTGCTGTTCGTCACCGGCGACACCCTCAGCCCGGGCGCACGCAGCTTCCTGGACGAGACCGGCTGTCCGCATCTGGACAAGCCCTTTGGCAAGGCCGAGCTGCTGAGCGCCGTGGAAGCCTTGCTAGGGCCTTCCCAGGAATAAGTAAGCCGCGGTACCGCCTTCGCGCGCCGCGCCCAGGCCCAGATAGAGCGGCCCCAGCCCGGTGTCGGCGCCCAGAAAGACCGAGGCCGAGTGGCGCAGATCGCGCAGCGACAGCGCACGCGGCGCGAGCCACACATTGCCGGCCTCCAGCGAGGCGCCGACGAACCAGCCGCGCGTCAGCACCGGCTTGTCGCTCAGGCGCCGGTACCAGCCGGCGCGCAGCAACAGCAAGGCGTTGCCGCTGAGCTGGTCCTGGCGCAGCCCGCTGAGCTGCTGAAAGCCTCCCAGGCTGTAGGGCCCCCCGGGCACGTCGGGCAGTTGTTGGGTGGCTGCCGCGCGCAGCTGCAGGTTCAGGGTGTGCCCGCCCCAGCTGCGCGCCTGCGCGAAGTCGAGCTCCACGCGGTGGGCGCGGCCAGCCAGGCCGGTTTGTTTGCCGAGCACGCCGGTCAGGCCCAGGCGGTAGCCGTCGGTGGGGAAGCTGGCTTCGTCCAGTTGGTCAATCTGCACCCGGGCGCGCAGGCCGCGCAGGCGCTGCACTTGGCCCAGCCGGTCCGAGGGCAGGGTGACTTCGCTGATTTCTTCCTTCCAGCGCGCGGCCTCTTGCCACAGGCCCAGGCGCAGCTCGCCAAGGCGACCCCAGGGCTGGCCCAGATCCAGCCCGCTGGTGAGCGCGGTGCGCCGCAACTGGGCCACTTCTTGGCCGCCGGCGTCATAGAGGCTTTGCTGTCGAAGTTGGGCTTCGCCCCAGCCGGCCACAAACCAGTCGCGCCTGCCGCCCACCTGCTCGGACAGCGGTTGGTAGAACTCGCTGAACAAGCTGGGGCTGCGGCCAATAGAGAGCTGGTTACGCCACTCGGCGCCCAAGCGGTTGAGCCAGTGGCGGTTGTGGCTCAGCCGCAATGTGAAGGCGCTGCCACCGTTGTTGTCGGTGCTCAGATCCAGGCCGATCTTGAAGTAGTTCGGTCCCCAGTGCTTCTCGCTCAGATCGAACACCAAGGTGTCGCCTTCCGGGCTTTGCTCGAGGCGAAAGTCGACCCCGGAATAGTCGCCACTGGCGGCCAGCAAGCGGGTGTCGCGCACCGCCTTGGCCTCCTCAAAGGGCTGACCGACCTGGCTGGCCAGCACCGGCAACCAGCGCTCAGGGCGCGTCAGGGTCTGGCCTTCAAAGCGCAGCGCCGCCAGACGCGGCAGGGGCAGGGCGTTGCGGGCCCGCGCCGTGCGCCACTGGGCATAGGCCGCCTCACTCAGGGCCAGCGGGCGCAACTCGCCCAGTAGGGCTTCGGCGCTGGCCTCGCCGATGCGGATGAACTCGGCGGCGCGCTCGAAGTCGCCCGAGGTCAGGGCGCCCAGACCGGGGTTGAGCAGCACATCCTCTTCCCACAGCGACGCCAGGCTGCGCTTGACGTTCTGCTCGGTCAGGATGTTGATCATTTGCGCCGTCAGGCCCAGAGCGGTGCCCAGGGTCTCGCGGCCGGCCAGCGGGGTGCCCACATTGACGGCGATGACACGCTGCGCGCCCATGCGGCGCACCACGTCGATGGGCAGGTTGTTGACCAGGCCACCGTCGCCCAGCAAGCGGTCCTCGCGTTCGATGGGGGAGAACAGCCCTGGCACGCTCATCGAGGCACGTAGCGCCTGGGCCAGGTCGCCGTCCTCCATCACCACCGGCTCGCCGATTTCCATGTCAGTGGCCACCGCCCGGAAGGGCGTGGGGAGGTCTGAAAAGCGCTGGATGTGGCGCACCGGCAGGGTCAGGCGGCGCAACAGTACTTCGAGGCCCCGGGTCGAGACCGTGCCTTGCGGGGCGCGCAACTCGCCGTCGCGCAGGCCCAGCTCGATGGCCGGCGAAAACGCAAAGTCCTCCTCTTTGCGGCGCTGCGACAGGTGTTGCCGATCCACCCGGCTGGCGAACATCTGTGGCCAGTTCAGCGCCAGCAGCTCGCGTTCCAAACTGGCGGCATCCATGCCGCTGGCGTACAGGCCGCCCACGATGGCGCCCATCGAGGTGCCGGCAATCACGTCCACCGGGATGCGCTCGCGCTCCAGCACCTTGAGCACGCCGATGTGCGTGAGCCCACGTGCGCCGCCGCCTGAGAGCACCAGGCCGATTGGCGGGCGCTGCGCCGTCTGCGCCAACGCGCTGCCGCACAGCAGCAGCGCCAGTCCCCACAGCCAGAGCCTCATGGATCGAGGTCTTGCATCAGCGTCGATACCGCACGCTCCAGCAGCCCTTCTTGTTCCAGATAGGTCACCAGCCCATTGGCATAGAGCTGAGCCAGGGCGCCTTGGGTCATCGAATGGCGGTCGGTCGCGTCCTGGCCGACGAAGAGATAGAACTGACTGCCTTCGCTGACCCAGACCAGTTGCGCCGTCAGCCAATGGCTGTTGACGAACAGGTGGAACCAGCCACCGATTTGCAGATGGCGTAACCATTGGCCGACCGCCTCGTCGCGCAGGCGGGCATCGGCCAAGGGCAAGGGCTCGGTGGGCAGTTCGGCGCGATTGACTTCGGCATGGGCCCAGACCGAGCCGAACTCGCTGTCGCGCTCGTCCAGCAGGCGTTTGACCTCGGTCTCCTTGATCCAGGCCGGCTCCGGCGCGGTGGACTCGCCCAGCCCGCGCAGGGCGCGTGCGTGTTGCTGGGCCAAGCCCTTGAGGATGGCGCTGCGCTTGCTGTCCGACAGGGCGATGCTGTGCAGGCCATGCTCGATGCGCGCCACCAGGGCAGGCAGCGCATGGCGCTGCTTTTCCTGCGCAGCTGGGTCTCGCTTGGGCACCAGGCTTTCGACCAGTTCGTCCACCACCGCCACCAATTCCTGCACCGAGCGAGCCTCGTGGCCCTCCAGCACCATGGCCTGCACGATCACATCGACCCAGATGCCGAGCAGGAACTCGCGCACCGAGGGGCTGATGCGCGCGCTATGCAATTGCGCATCGAGCTGCTCGCGCAGCAGGGCGGCCCAGGGGCCGCGTTGGCGCTCGCGCTCCAGGGCGGCAAGGGCGGCGGTGGAAGAACCACTGCGTTCCCGCGCCTGGCGGGCAATGAAGCCATCGATCAGGCGCTGCAGGTTCTCGAACTGCTGGCGATTGGGGGCCGGGCTGTTGATCAACAACTCGGTCTGGTCTTCCAGGAACTGCAGGAAGTCGCGCAGGCGTGAGTCCTGGGCATCCTGGAAGGCGGCGCCATAGGCGGCCACGGCATTGATCAGGCGCCAGGTCGGGTGGTCTTGCTGGCGCAGTAACTGCGGGTCGTGATGGGCCAGGCGCGAGACGGCGATTTGCAGGCGAGCCAGCTGGGCCTTGACCGGCGGCAGCAGGTGCGGGTCCGCCAACATCTGGTCGTAGAGCCGTTGCAGCAGATTGGGGCCTTGCCCACTGCCCAGACTCAGACGCTGGGACTCCATCGCCTCGACCCGCTGGCGCAAGTTGTCCAGGCCGCCCGGCACGCTGCTCAAGGGGCGACGCGGCGAATTCCCCAAGTCCACGCTGCTGACCATGGCGGTCAGCCGCTCGCGGGCCAGCACTTCGCCCAGTGCGGTGTAGATGGGGGCCAGCGCGGCGGCCAATGCCGGGGCGGCCGCCTGCATCAAGGAGTAATGACCCTCGGCGCGCAGGTCAGAGCCGCTCAGGGCATCGGACAGCGCGCGGGCGAACAGGGCTGGGCGAAGCGGGTTGGGTTCGCGGCTCGGGCGCTGGCTGTTCTGGTTCAAGCCGGCAAAAAAGTTCTGCAGGCGAAAGAGTTCGCTACGGTTGGCCTCGGTGGCCAACTCCACCACATGAGCGATGCCCACGTCGCGCAGCGCCTGGTGTTCATCCACCAGCGCCAGTTGGTCCATGGCGACTTGCCGGCGCGGGGCAAGCGGATCCAGGCCTTGGCGTACTTGAGCCAGGGCGGGGCGCAGGCTGGTCTCAAACTCCATCTGGAAGCGCTGCCGGCGCCGCGCCCAGGCCTCCTGCAAGCCCATGTTCTTGTGCTTGATGGCTTGTTGGATTGACTCTTGCAAATTGCGCGTGAGGTCGGGCACCAGGGCCAGCACCAACTCGGCCATTTGCAATTGCAAGGGATGGGTCGCCATAAACCCATTATGGAAAGTAAAAAGGGGTTCGCCCTAAGGCGAACCCCTTGCACACAGGAGACTGTGGGCTGGAACTTACATGTCCATGCCCATGCCGCCCATGCCGCCACCCGGCATGGCCGGAGCAGCGTCTTCCTTGGGCGTCTCGGCCACCATGCACTCGGTGGTCAGCATCAGGCTGGCCACGGAGGCGGCGTTCTGCAACGCGGTGCGGGTCACCTTGGTGGGGTCCAGGATGCCCATCTCGATCATGTCGCCATAGGTGTCGTTGGCGGCATTGAAACCGAAGTTGCCCGAACCGTTCAGCACGGCGTTGATCACGACGCTGGGCTCGCCACCGGCGTTGAACACGATTTCGCGCAGCGGGGCTTCGATGGCCTTCAGGACCAGCTTGATGCCGGCGTCCTGATCGGCGTTGGCGCCTTCGATCTTGCCAGCAGCTTGCTTGGCGCGCAGCAGGGCCACGCCGCCGCCGGCGACGATGCCTTCCTCAACGGCAGCACGGGTGGCGTGCAGCGCGTCTTCCACGCGAGCCTTCTTTTCCTTCATCTCGACTTCGGTGGCAGCACCGACCTTGATGACGGCCACGCCGCCGGCCAGCTTGGCCACGCGCTCTTGCAGCTTCTCGCGGTCGTAGTCGCTGGTGGCTTCTTCGATCTGGGCACGGATCTGCTTGACGCGGGCTTCGATGTCGGCAGCGGCACCGGCGCCATCGATGATGGTGGTGTTTTCCTTGCCCACTTCGATGCGCTTGGCTTGGCCCAGGTCGGCCAGGGTGACCTTTTCCAGGCTCAGACCGACTTCTTCGGCGATGACCTTGCCACCGGTCAGGATGGCGATGTCTTCCAGCATGGCCTTGCGACGATCGCCAAAGCCCGGAGCCTTGACGGCCACGACCTTCAGGATGCCGCGGATGGTGTTGACCACCAGGGTGGCCAGGGCTTCGCCGTCAACTTCTTCGGCAATGATCAGCAGCGGGCGGCCAGCCTTGGCCACTTGCTCCAGCACCGGCAGCAGGTCGCGGATGTTGCTGACCTTCTTGTCGTGCAGCAGGACAAACGGGTTGTCCAGCAGCGCGATTTGCTTCTCGGGGTTGTTGATGAAGTAGGGCGACAGGTAGCCGCGGTCGAACTGCATGCCTTCCACGACATCCAGCTCGTTGTCCAGGCTCTTGCCGTCTTCGACGGTGATCACGCCTTCCTTGCCGACCTTGTCCATCGCGTTGGCGATGATGGTGCCGATCGACTCGTCGCTGTTGGCCGAGATCGAACCGACTTGGGCGATTTCCTTAGATGTGGTGGTGGCCTTGGAGGCCTTCTTCAGCTCGACGACCAGGGCGGCAACCGCCTTGTCGATACCGCGCTTCAGATCCATCGGGTTCATGCCGGCGGCCACGTACTTCATGCCTTCGCGCACGATGGCCTGGGCCAGCACGGTGGCGGTGGTGGTGCCGTCACCGGCGTTGTCGCTGGTCTTGGAAGCGACTTCCTTGACCATCTGGGCGCCCATGTTCTGCAGCTTGTCCTTCAGCTCGATTTCCTTGGCCACGGACACGCCGTCCTTGGTCACGGTGGGGGCGCCAAACGAGCGCTCGAGCACCACATTGCGGCCCTTGGGGCCCAGGGTCACCTTGACCGCGTTGGCCAGGATGTTCACGCCTTCGACCATGCGCGCGCGGGCTTCGCCGCCGAACACAACGTCTTTTGCTGCCATGTTGATATCTCCGAATTCAGTAAAACAGGTTGGCGCTGTGCAACCAACTTCTGTCTGCGGCCGGGCCTGCGGCCCTTAACTTGGCTGCGCCAAGTTAGCCTGCGACGAAAGTGATTGCCTTAGGCAATCACTTCTCGACGACGGCGAAGAGGTCGTCTTCTTTCATGACCAGCAGTTCATTGCCGTCCACCTTGACGGTCTGGCCGCTGTACTTGCCGAACAGCACGCGGTCGCCGACCTTGATGTTCAGGGCCACAAAGTCGCCCTTGTCGTTGCGCTTGCCCGGACCGACGGCCAGCACTTCGCCCTGATCGGGCTTCTCGGCGGCGTTGTCGGGGATCACGATGCCCGAGGCGGTCTTGGTTTCGTTCTCGAGGCGCTTGACGATCACGCGATCGTGCAGGGGACGCAGGTTCATGGGATCTCCTTCAGGAAAAAACGGGGCGCTTTGGGCTTGGAGCCTGGCGCCGGTCTGTTAGCACTCAGCTACTGCGAGTGCTAGTGGTCGAAGTATAGGGGCGCTCGGCCAGGCTTCAAGAGGGGGGTGGGCGACAAATCGAGGGGGGGATTGGCGCACTTCATCGCAATTCGCTGGGCAGCCCGCCGGTTGCTGACGACGATGCGTTTCATTCCCAAAATCGGCGGCCCCATGCTCCCCTCCAAGTTCCTGCTCTTTTTCCTATCTGTCCTGGCAGCACCCGGCTTGGTGTTGGCGCAGCCGGTGCCCAGCCGCCTGACCCTCCCCGAGAGCCAACGTCAGTTGGAGGTGCTGCAGTTGGGCGAAGGCCAGGCCAGCGTGGTGCTGGAGGCGGGATTCGCCACCGGCTGGTCGACCTGGCGCAAGGTTCTGCCTGGCCTGGCGCCGCAGGCGCGGCTGCTGGCTTATTCACGCGCCGGCGTCGGCGCCTCCGACCCGGCACCCACCGTGCCGACGGTCGACGATCGCGTACGCGATTTAGAGGGTTTGCTGGCCGCCTCCAAATTGCCGCCGCCCTATGTGCTGGTCGGACACAGCTACGGCGGGCTGGTGGTGCGGGCCTTCGCGGCGCGCCATCCGGAGGCCGTGGCCGCTCTGGTGCTGGTGGATCCGGCCAGCGAGACCTACACGCCGGCGCTGCGCAAGATCGAACCGCAACGCGCTGATGCCGACGACGCCGCGCTGCTGCAACGCGCCCCGGCGCGCTTCAAGGCCGAGTACGAGTGGGTGATGAAGGCCTTGGGTCAAGGGCTGGCCATCGAATCGCGCCCGCTGCAGCAACGTCCGACCGTGCTGCTCACCTCCATCAAGCCCGAGTGGCCGGACCTGGTGGCCTTCACGCCGGCTGGACGCGAGGTCTGGCGCCAAGAGCATGCGCGCTGGCTCGCGCCGCAGCGCAACAGCCTGCATTGGGTGACGGACGTCAGCGGCCACCATATCCAGCAAGAGGAGCCCGAGCTGGTGGTGCAGGCTGTCCAGGCCGCGATCCGCCTGTCCCAGGCGGAGGCCCAGCGCCAAGTACAGGCACAGCGGCGCCAGCAACTGGAGCAAGGTTTGGCGGCACTGAAGTTGGAGGGCAATCCCAGCCTCCAGGCCGAGGTGGATGCGCTGCTGCGGGCAAGCCAGCTGGGCGAGGTCGATATCAACGGCCTAGGCTATCGCTTGTTGGGGCAGGCTGCGCAACGCTCGCTGGCGCAGGCCGTGCTGGTGCACAACGCCGTGCGATTCCCGCAATCGGTGAACGCGCAGGACAGTCTGGGTGAGGCTCTGCTCAAGACCGGTCAGGGCCAGGCGGCCCGCGCTCAATTCGCCAAGGCCCTGGAATTGGCGCGCCAACAGAGTGCATCGGCCCGCCAGATTCAGGCCATCGAGGCCAATCTGCGCCTGGCCGAGGCACTCAAGTAAAGCTCAAGTAAAACCGAGCGGCCCGCGGCGGCCGCCGCTGCTGCTTGGCAAATCGGTGGTCTGGATTTCGGATCGACCCGCCAGCTTGGCATTGCCAAAGGCGGTCATCCAGGCGCGCCGCATTTCGCGCGGGGGCAAGGCGGCCAGTTGGTCGAGCACGGTGTCGCTGGGGCTCTCGGTGAACTGCCGGCCCCAGTCATGGGCGGCGCGGATGTTGCGGTAGAGCCGGGCTGCGATGCCACGAGCGGCCTCGAAGTCCGGGGCCTCGATCTCGTAGACGTTGCAGCGGTTCAGGATCGGATCGGGGATGGTTCGTGCGTCATTGGCCGTGGCCACCCAGATCAGCTGGCTGGCGTCCACCGCCACCTCGGCGAATTCATCGGTGAAGGCGCAGGCGGTGTCGTGTTCCAGGAGGCTGTAGAGCGAGCCCAGCGGGTCATAGCTGGCCTCGGCGCTGGCCTTGTCGATCTCGTCCACCACCATCACCGGGTTGGCGTACTCACCCTCCACCAGGGCCTCGAAGACCTTGCCGGGTTTGGCGCCCTTCCACTGGCTGCTGGCGCCGCCGATCAACCAGCCGGCCGTCATCGCGCTCATCGACAAAAAGGCGTGGCCGGTGCCCAGCAGATCGGCCAGCTGGCGCGCGAAATGCGTCTTGCCCACGCCCGGTGGGCCCAGCAGCAAGAGTGGCGTGATCTCCAGTGCGTCCCCGCTGTCGGCGCACAGCGCGATCTGGCGCTTCACATCGTCCAGCACGGCGTGGAAGTTGGGCAGCTCTTCGTACAGCTCGGCCATGGCCGGCAGCCCGCTGGGCTTGACCTGGAAGCGCTGCGCCCCCTTGGCCAGCATGCGCTCATAGGTGGCGCGCAGGGCCGGGTGATCTTGGGCGGGCAGCTTGTCCAGCTTGGTCTGCACGCTGGCGCAGTCGTAGACGCTGCGCATCTGCGCCAGCGGAATGCGCGGGGTGGCCGGGATACAGGCCAGGGCGTTCGGGCTGTGGCTCATGCTGCCTCCTTGCGAAGTGCGAGCTTCCGTTGTACGGATGCTGCCCCGCTTTGGGAAGCGCAAAACTTCAAATTGGCCGCAATGGATGCGGCAGATGCACGCTCAGCCGGTCTGCTTGCACAACCCCAGCACGGCCTCAGGCACTTCGCGGCTCAGTGCGTCGAGCTGGTGCAGGTCGTGCAGGCGCGCCAGGTCTTCGGGGCGCAACTGATCTTCGGCGCCGCCCAGCAGGACGATGGGAGCCAGAAGTGCAGCGGTGGCGTCGTTTTCGAAGCGCGGCGCCCAGGCCTCGCCGCCAAGGTCCACGCCGATCATGAAGCCGGTGCACCAGTCCTCGGCATCCACCAGTTCCTGGCCGTCCTCTTCAGCCTGGCTGAAGATGGGCTCCCAGGCTTGGGGCTCGCGGCTCAGGGTGTGCGCCAGGCTGTTCAGGTGCCGCAGCACCAGCAGGGTGGCCTTTTTGCGTTGCTTGCCGCTGGTGAAGGGGGCCTGGCCTTCGCCGTCGCCGCCCCAGACCAGCGGAATCCAGGCCTCGCCGGCCAGGCTCGCCACCGGGACGGGACTGAGCAGCAGGGCGGTCAGGTAGCCGTCCAGGGCCTCGATGTTCATGGCGCCGTCGCTGGGCAGATCGGCCAACAGGTCGTCAAGCTGCCCCAGCTCCTCGTCGCTGAGGGGCAAGTTGTCGGAGGCGGGGTTGTAGCTGGGGTATTGCATGGGAACTCACTCTGGGCGACCGGCGCGCGGGATCGGGGGGCCGCCCGCGCGCTGAGCGCGGCAGGGCGGCGAGACATTCAGCCGCGCAGCATAGGTCAGACCGATCGGGCGTATTGCCCAGTGATCCCGTCCATCAGTTGCAGGATGCGCTCGCTGGTGCTGAAGACCTCGTCCTGCGCGCGCGGGTTGGGTTGGCCTGGCTGCAGGCTTTGCAGGGCGGCCTCGAAAAAGGTGAACTGCTGACCCACGCGGGCCAGTTCCTGATTCAGGAGGGTGGTGTTCTCCCGCGCGGCCAGCAGCTGGGTGTGGGCCGCGCGGAATTCTTGTTGCGCCAGCTGCAGCGCTTGCTGTTGGCTGGCGGATTGCACGCCCCAACTGGCCGCCAGATAGGCTGCGGCCATACGCTGGCTGAGCATGCGCTGGCGTCCGGCCAAATTGACCCAGCGCCCGGACGGCTGGCCAGAGAGCTGCTCCAGCTGTTCGGTGCTCTGGTGCGCAAGCGCAAGCACTTGGCCGGCGGCGGCCAGCACGGGGTCAGCTCCGGCACGCTGGGGCACGGCGCCCACCAAGGCGATCTTGTAGGCCGACCAGCGCGGCTCCAGCTCGGCCAGGGTGTTGCGCGGGCCGCTGGCCGTGGCGAAGGCGCGCAGTTCCACCAGCTGGCGGTCAAACAGTGCCATGGAATCGGCCAGCACGCGCTCGGCCTGTTCTCTGCGGACGCCCTGGGCCAGGGCCAGCCAGGCCTTGGCGCAGCGCTGGCTGAGCATGCGCTGACGCCCGGCCTTGTTGATGGCGTCGTTGAGGTCGCGCACCTGGGCCCAGGCGGGCATGTAGATCAGGCTGCTGCCCAGCAGCAGGACGTGGCGACGGGCGATCGACCGATGGGACATGGGGCCTCCCTTTGTGAATAGAGGCCGTTGATTCTGGTTAGCGGGCCGCGAGCCGGCCTTGATGCAGTTTGCTTGCGAGCGAATTGACTGTATATACTGTGCATATCGCATATACACAGCAAACCCAACCGTGAGTGCCCAGCTCTTTCTGTCGTCCACCGACGCCACACCGATGTACCGGCAGATCGTCGATCAGATCACCGCCCGGGTGATCGCGGGCGACTGGGCACCCGGCAGTGCGCTGCCCTCGATCCGCGAACTGGCGGCTGCCAACGGGGTGAGCGTGATCACGGTCAAGCGCGCCTACCTGGAGTTGGAGCACGCCGGGGTGATCGTGACGCGGCACGGCAAGGGCTCGACGGTGGCCGAGTCGCTCGACCCCAGCCGGGCGCGGCTGCAGGGCGAGCTGCTGCGGCAGATCGACGCCGTGCTCATCACCGCCGAGCGCCTGGGCTGCACGAATGCGGAATTGCAAGACCTCATCGCCAACCGGCGTCAGCAAGGAAACACGCCATGAACCTCGCCTTCTCCCTTCGGGGTGTCAGCAAACGCTACGACCCTTTTGAGCTGCAAGCCCTGGACCTGGATCTGCCTGAAGGGCAGATCATGGGTCTGGTGGGCGTCAACGGCGCCGGCAAGACCACCTTGCTGCGTCTGCTGTCCGGGCTCACCCTGCCGGATACCGGTCGTATTGAGGTGCTGCAGCTGCCCATGCCCGAGCAACAGGTGCGCGTGAAGCAGCAGATCGGATTGGCCAGCGAGGACATGCGCCTCTATGGCTCGCAGAGCCTGGCCTGGCATATGGACTTCATCCAACGCTTCTACCCGGCCTGGGACGCGGCCTATGCCCAGCACCTGATGCAGCGTTTTGATCTGCGCGCCGATCAGAAGCTGGCCGGCTGCTCACATGGGCAGCGCGTCAAGGCTTTGTTGCTGCTGACGCTGGCGCGCCGGCCCCGGCTCTTGCTGTTGGACGAGCCGACCACGGGCCTGGACCCGATTGCGCGTGCCGAGGTGCTGGAGGCCCTGGCCGATGTGCTGCAGGACGAGCGCCGCAGTGTGTTGTTCTCCTCCCACCAGACCCAGGAGGTGGAGCGCCTGGCCGACCGCATCGGCTTCTTGCATATGGGCCGCTTGCTGAGCTGCGAGGACAAGGAAAGCTACCTCGGCCGCTGGCGCCGCCTGGTCGGCCAGGGGGCGCTGAGCGATGGCGTGCAGCGCTGGCCCGAGGTGGCGCAGCTGCGCCGCAGCGGTTCACTGTTGGAGCTGCGCGTGCGCGACCACAGCGAGGCGCTGATGCAGCGCTTGGGCGCCGAGGGCCTGCAGCTGTCGGCCGATGAGCCCATGAGCTTGGAAGAGATTTTTGTCACCACGGTACGCAGTCAGCAGGCTGCAGGAGTGCCCGCATGAATTCCGTTGCATTGAATCGCCCTGCGATCCGGGCCTTGGTCATCAAGGATTGGCAGTTGTTTCAACGCCAGCTTGCCGCCTATGTGGCGGGAGGCATCGCGGCGCTGGCCTTGATCGGTCACGCCAAGCCGTGGAGCTTTTACCTGGGCTCGCTATTGCTCATCATCATCATGGTGGCGGCGTCCTGCTTCGCCCTCAGTACCTCGCTGTTGAATGAGCGCAAGGAGAAGACCCTGGCCTTTCTGATGAGCCTGCCGGTCTCGCCCTTGGACTTCTACCTCGCCAAGCTGGTCGGGAACCTCATCACCTTTGGGGTGCCCTTTGCCATCCTGACGGGCGGGGCCGTGGCGGTCACGCTCACCACCCCCGTGACGGACGGCCTGCTCACGCTGGTGCTGCTGATATGTGGACACCTGCTGCTGTCCTATTGCGTCTCCCTGTGCGTGGCCATGCAGGTGGAGTCGGAGGGCTGGAACATCTTCGCCATGGTCGGTGGCTCGGTCCTGATCAATCCGCTGATGGCGGGCCTGAGTCAGATCCCGGACATCGCCCGCTATTGGTCGACCAACGAATTGGTGTGGAGTTGGCAGGCGCTCAGCATCCTGGCGGCGCAGCTGCTGCTCAGCCTGGCCCTGCTGGCCTACACAAGCTGGCGCCATCTGCGCAAGCAAGCCTTCTTTTGAATATGGACAGCGGCACGCTGCGCGCGCTCGACAAGCTGCGCGCCCTGGCCATGCTCGCGGGCCTGTTCTTCCACGCGTCGCTGGCGCACAGCCCGCTGGTGCAGCCCTTTTTCCCCACCGCGGACGCCTCGCAGGCGGCCGGGTTGGATTGGGTGCTGTGGCCCCTGCATCTGGTGCGCATGCCGCTGTTCTTTGTCATCGCCGGCCTGTTCGCGGCGCGCAGTCTGGCCCGGCGCGGCATGGCGGATTGGATGCGTGAGCGCGCCCGCCGCCTGCTGTTGCCGCTGCTGGCGGGGTGCGTGCTTATCCATGTGCTGATGGCTTGGCTGTTCGACTGGGCCGCACGCACCGTGCAGCGGCCCTCACCCATGCTGGCCTGGTGGCGCACGGCACAGGCGCAGGGCTTGCAACTGCCCTGGGGCACCGGGCATTTGTGGTTTCTGTACTACCTGCTCTTGCTGGGCGTGCTGCTGTGGGTGGCGCGCCTGTTGCTGCCCGCGCGGCTGAAGACGGCATTGCGCGAACTGCCGCTGTGGGTTTGGGCGCTGGGCCTGCCCCTGCTGCTGACGCCCGCGCTGGCCTCGGTGAGTGCGCCGCATCCGGCCCCCGAGGGGCTGTTGCCGCAGTTCTGGGCCTTGTTCGGCTTTGGCGCTTACTTCGTGCTGGGCTACCTGATCGGGCCGCGCTTGGCAGAGCTGAAGCGAACCCGCTGGCTGACCCTGCTGGGCTTGGGCGGTGCGCTTGCTAGCGCCGGCTTCTTGGCGCTGCTGGACAGCGCGAAGGCGCAGGCCGGTTGGGTGTTGGGCGGGGTGTCGGCCGTCGCCAGCGTCTGGTTGACGCTGGGCTTGCTGGGCCTGGCGCTGCGCGGCCTGCAGGGCGGCCCTCGGGTGTTGCGCTATCTGGCCGAGTCGTCCTACTGGGTCTATCTGGTGCACCTGCCGGTGCTGTTTGCGCTGCAATTCGCGTGGATGGATGCGCCCTGGTCCTGGGGCTTGAAGCTGCCCTTGGCGGTCTTGAGCACGCTGCTGATGGGCCTGATCAGCTATGAGCTGATCGGCCGGCGGCTGCTCTCCAAGCCGCGCTGAGTCAGAGGTGGCGTCAGAAACGACTTTTGGCCTTGCGGCTGTCGAAGTCGGCAATCTGCTTTTTCAGCAGCACCAGCAGCACCCGGGCGTCGGCCTCGCTCATCTCCAGCACGCTGGAGGGCTCGGTCTCGTCGTCCTTGGGCTTTTGCGGCAGCACCAGGCAGTCCATGCGAAAGCTCACCGTGCCGCGGGTGCTGGAGTTGCTGGCTGATTTGAACTTCTGCAGTTCGATGCGGTGGGTTTTCATGCGGGAGTTACTTCACAAAGCTCTGCAGCTGGATGATGGGTTGTAGCACCGCCATCACGATCACCATCACCACCACGCCCATGCCGACGATCAGCAGCGGCTCCAGCATCGTGGCCAGGGCCATGGCACGGCGCTGCACTTCGACCCCCAATTGCTTGCCGGCGCGGCTCAGCATTTCGGGCAGGCGGCCGGTCTGCTCGCCCAACCGGGCGAACATGGCCAGCAGGCCGGGGAAGCGCTTCTTGGCGGCCAGCGCAGCGCCCAGCGGGGCGCCTTCGCGCACCTGCACCAGGGCATCGAGCGCATCGGCGCGCAGGGCCTGGTTGGATAGGGTCTCGGCCGCCGCCTGCAGGGCCTTCAAGATCGGTACGCCAGCGCCGGCCAGCATGCCCAGGGTGGACGCAAAGCGCGCGGCGTTGTAGCCGCGTGCCAGCCTGCCAAACAGCGGCAGGCGCAGCCAGGCGGCGTCAAAGCGCAGGCGGAAGGCGGCCTGGCGCAGCGCCAGATGCAGGGCCACGGCGCCGGCCGCCAGCAGGGCCAACAGGGCCCAGCCCCATGTGCGCACGAAGTCGGAGATCGCCAGCATCGCCACGGTCAGGCCGGGCAGGGCGCGCTTGGTGGAGGTGAAGGCCTGCGCCACCTGCGGCACTACATAGGTGACCAGGAAGATCACGATGACGATGGCCACCAGGGTGACGACGGCCGGATAGGCCATGGCGCCGATCAGTTTGGCGCGCAGTTGCTGGCTCTCTTCCAGGTCGTCGGCTAGGGATTCCAGCACCTGCCCAAGGGCGCCGCTGCTTTCGCCGGCCGCCACCACGCCGCGGTAGACCTCGTCGAACTCGCGCGGCGCGCTGGCCAGGGCGCGGGCAAAGGAGGCGCCGGCGTTCACCTCGGCCTTGAGCTGGGCCAGCAGTTCGCGCTGGCGCGGCTCTTCGCTGTCATCGGCCAGGGCGGTCAGCGCGCGCTCCAAGGGCAGGCCGCTGCCCACCAGGCCGGCGAGCTGGCGCGTCCAGACGGACAGGGCGCTGCTGTTGAAGACGCGCGGCTGCAGGGTCCAGCGGCTGGCGTCCTGCGGCTGCTGGTTCACCTGGGTCACGCCCAGCGGGGTCAGGCCCTGCTCGCGCAATTGGGCCCGAGCCGCACGCGGGTTGTCGGCCTCCAGCAGGCCGGTGAGGGCCTTGCCGGCGGCGTTCAGGGCTTCGTACTTGAAGGCGGGCATTCGACGGTCTTAATCGCGGGTCGCGCGCAGAACTTCTTCAAGACTGGTCACGCCTTCGGCTACCAGGCGCTCGCCGTCCTCGCGCATGCTGCGCATGCCCTTGGCCTTGGCTGCGGCCCAGAGTTCGCTCTCGGCCGCGTGGTTGTGGATCAGGCCGCGCAGGGTGTCGTCGGCGCTCATCAGTTCATACACGCCGGTGCGGCCCTTGTAGCCGGTGTGGCTGCAATCTGGGCAACCCACTGGGTGCCAGTGACCCTCCGCGTCTTGGCGCTTGCAGCTCGGGCAGAGCTTGCGCACCAGGCGTTGCGCCAGCACGCCCAGCAGACTGGAGCTGAGCAGGAAGGGCTCGACGCCCATGTCGGTCAGGCGGGTGACGGCCGAGGGGGCGTCATTGGTGTGCAGGGTGGCCAGCACCAGGTGGCCGGTGAGCGAGGCCTGGATCGCGATCTGCGCGGTTTCGAAGTCGCGGATCTCGCCAATCATGATGGCGTCGGGGTCCTGGCGCAGGATGGCGCGCAGGGCCTTGGCGAAGCTCAGGTCGATTTTGGCGTTGACCTGAGTCTGGCCGATGCCGGCCAGCTCGTACTCGATCGGGTCTTCCACCGTGAGCACATTGGTGGTCGCGGTGTCGATGGTCTGCAGCGCGGCGTAGAGCGTGGTGGTCTTGCCCGACCCGGTGGGGCCGGTGACCAGGACGATGCCATGGGGCTGAGCCACCAGGCGCTTGAACGCATGCAGCACGTCGCCGTCCATGCCCAGACCTTCGAGGCTGAACTTGCTCTCGCTCTTGTCCAGCAGGCGCAGCACGGCGCGTTCGCCGTGGGCGGAAGGGAGGGTGGAGACGCGCACATCGATGGCGCGGCCGCCGATGCGCAGGCTGATGCGCCCGTCCTGCGGCAGGCGCTTTTCGGCAATGTCCAGCTCGGCCATGATCTTCAGCCGGCTGATCAGCGCCGCGTGCAGCGCCCGATTGGGCTGCACCACTTCGCGCAGGCTGCCGTCGACGCGGAAGCGCACCGCGCTGCTGCGCTCATAGGGCTCGATGTGGATGTCGCTGGCCCCATCCTTGGCGGCCTGGGTCAGCAGCGCATTGAGCATGCGGATGATGGGGGCGTCGTTGGCGGCCTCCAGCAAGTCCTCCACGGCGGGCAGGTCCTGCAGCAGGCGGCTCAGGTCAACGGCCGACTCCACCTCGCCCACCACGGTGGCGGCGCTGCTCTCATTGCCGGCATAGACCACGCTGATGCGCTCCTGCAGCAGCGCGGCGGCCTGGGGCTCGACCCGCTCCACCGCATGCAGGCGCTGAACCTCGGCCAACTGGGCATCGCTGACTTGTGGGCTGACCCAGAGCACGCGCTCCGCGCCACTGTCTTCCAGCAGCAGGTTGTGCGCCTTGGCGAAGGCGTAGGGCAGGGGGTAGCGGCTGGCCATGCTCAGTCCGCTTTGGGTCCGGTTTGTCCGCTCTTGGCCGGAGTCGGCGGCAACTGCGGTGCGCCGGTGTCGGGCAACAGAAGGCTGCTGGCAGGCTGGGCCTTGTCCTGGAAGGCGCGGATCTGGTCGTAACGGTTCAAGGTCATGCGGTCGGCGTCTTCTGCCGTGCGCAGCACTGTGGGGCGCAGGAAGACCATCAGATTGGTGCGCTGACGCTTGCGGTTCTCGCTCTTGAACAGGTGACCGATGAGCGGGATCTTGGACAGGCCGGGCACGCCGTCGTTGCCGTCGGTGTACTCGTCCTTGATCAGGCCGCCCAGCACCAGAAGGCCGCCGTCGTCCACGGTCACCGTGGTTTCGATGGCGTTCTTGTCGGTGATCGGGCCGGTGCTCTGCGAGCCGCCCGGCACCACCGAGCTGTTCTCGTGGTAGATCACCATGCGGATCGAGCCGCCTTCGCCGATCTGGGCCTTGACGCGCAGCACCAGGCCCACGTCCTTGCGCTCCACGGTCTGGAAGGGGTTGACCGCGCCGCCGGCGCCGGCACCCGCGCCGGTGTTGGTGAAGCTGCCGGTCACGAAGGGCACGTTCTGCCCGACGACGATCTTGGCCTCCTCGTTGTCCAGCGCCACCAGATTGGGCGTGGAGAGAATGTTGGCGCCGGTCTCGCTTTCCAGGAAGTTGGCCAGCGCGCCCAGGGTGTAGAAGTCGCCGATCTTCTTCAGGAAGCCCAGGTTCAGGCCGCCGGGCACCTGGCCTAGAACGGCAGCGGCGCCGTCGCGGCCCTTGGCGGCGGCGGCGCTCAAATTGATGATGTTGGCGCCACCGGTGCCGAAATTGGTGCCGGCGCCACCGATCGCGCTGTCGCCCTTGTCACCGAACAGGTTCTGCCACTGCACGCCGAACTGGGCGCCGCGGCTGGCGTCCACCTTGACGATCATGGTTTCGACGTAGATCTGGGCGCGGCGGCCGTCCAGCTGGTCGATCACGGCGCGCATCTGGCGGTAGAGCGGGTCGGCGGCGGTGATGATCAGTGAGTTGGTGGCCGGGTCGGCTTGGATGAAGCCCCCGGTGGAGGGCTGGGCCGATGCGGCCACCGGCGTGGCCGCGGCCGCGCTGTTGGCGCCACTGTTGGCGCCGCCAGGCTGTGTGCTGATCGGCTGCGCTTGCTGCGGCGCGGGGCTGGTCGACTGTGCGAAAGCGGCCAGGCCGGCGCTGTTCGAATTGCCACTGCCGGTGCCGGCAAAGGCTGCGCGCAGCACCTGGGCCAGCTTGGTGGCGTCGGCGTTCTTCAGGTGCACCACATGGATGCCGCCGGCCGCATTGCTGGCCGGGCGATCGAGCTTTTGCGCCAGGGCTTTGAGGGCAGCCAAGCGCGCGGCATTGGGGGCGCGCAGGATCAGGCTGTTGTTGCGCGGTTCGGCCACCACCTGGGTGGTGGCGGGGCCGCCCTGCGGCGCGCCGGCACCGCTGCCGCCCTCGCCCAGCTTTTGCAGCAGGGCGGCCACATCGGTGGCCACGGCGTGTTGCAGCACCAGCACCTCCACATCGGTGGCCGCGCCGGTGTCCAGCGCCGCAATGATCTTGGCGATGCGCTTGAGGTTGTCGGCGTAGTCGGTGATCACCAGGCTGTTGTTGCCCGGGTTGGCGTTGATGGTGTTGTTGACGTTGACCAGGGGCCGCAGCACGGCCACCAGGTTGTTGGCGTTCTCGTGCTTGAGCTGGAACACCTGGGTGATGATTTGGTCACCGCGGATCTTGCTGTCGTCCAGCACCACGGTGGTGGCCTGCAGTTTGGCGTCGGCCTCGGGCACCACCTTGAGCAGCCCCGCCGCGTCGATGACCGAGAAACCCAGGCCGCGCAGCGCGGCCAGGTATTGCGCAAAGGCCTCTTGGGCGCGCAGGGGCTGCTCGCTGTAGAGCGTGACCGTGCCCTTGACGCGTGGGTCCACGATCAGGCTGCGGCCCAGCATGCTGCCCATGGCGCGGCTGACGGCCTCGATGTCGGCGTTGACGAAGTTCAGCGTCACCGGGGTTTCGGCGCGCACCGCAGGCGGCGCTGCATGGGCAAAGCCCGCGTGCAGGCAAAGCGTGGCGGCCAGCGCCGTGGCGCGAAAGAGAGGGAAGTCCATGCGCGTCATCCGATCGAGATCAGCGAGCGGGCGCCTTGGCGCCGGCCCATGATGTTCAGCAAATTGTTCAAAGCATCTTCGGCCCCCGGTGCGGCTGAGGCCTCACCGCGAAAGCCTTCGCCCTGGCGGCCTTGGCCCTGCAGTTGCAGGGCGCCTTCCAGGGTTTGAAGTTGAAAGCTGGCGGGGCTGCCCGCCTGCCCCTGCACGGCCAGGCGGTAGCTGCCCAGCGGGTTCAAGGTGGAAAGGCGCGAGCTCAGGCCCCGCAACTCCAGCGCCAGTTGGCCGTCCAGCTGCCAGCGCCCTTGCTGCCATTGCAGCTTGGCCGCCTGGGCACTCAGCAGCACTTGGCCGCTGGGCTGCACCGTGTTCCAGGGGGTGCCCAGGCCGGTCAGCAGGGCCGCAGGTAGGCGCAGCAGGGGCTCGTTGCGCTCGGGCAGGCTCAGGCCCAGCTGGCCCCAGCCCAGTTGCAGGCGCAGCACCAACTCGCCAGCGCTGCAGCAATCCAGCTTCATGCGCAGGGCCGGCGCACCCTGCGCCCAACCCAGGCGCCAATGCACACGGCCGGGCAGGCCGGCGAGGTCGCGGCTGCCGGCGCCGCCGCTCAGGCTGAGCCGGGCATCGCCCTGCCACCAGCTGCCCTGGCTGTCGGCCAGCAACACCCGGCCCTGGCTGGCCTGGGCCAGCTGGTTCGCCAGCCAGGCCGCTGGCGCGTGCGCCAGCAGCGCCGCACTCAAGCCCAGCGCCAGTCCCCAGAGGACGGGGGCGCGTTTCAAGTGCCGACTCCCAGGCTCAGCACGATGCGCCCGGCATAGCCCTTGGCGCCGCGCGTGAGTTGTGCCTCGATCGGGCGGGCGCGGGCGCTGGTGCGCACCTCGGCCAACCAACGGCCGAGGGCCTCGCCCTGCGCTTCAGAAAAACTCAGGGCGGCGCGCTCGCCCTGCACTTGCAGCTTGGCGCCGGGCCCCAGCAGCTCGGTGGCGGCCTGGAGGGCCTGTTGCGCCTGAGCCGGCGCCACGGCCGGCAGCTGGCGCAGGGCCTTGGCCTCGGCGGCCCAGGCTTGCATCTGTTGCAGTTGGGCGTCGAGGGCTGCGCGCTGGGCCGGGGCTTCGCGCAGGGTCTTGAGTGCCGGCAGCAGCCCCCAGCCCACCAGCAGGGCCAGGCCCAGCACCAGGCCGGCGGCCAGCACCCCCAGGCGCTCGCGCGGCGCCAGGGCTTGCCATTGCTGTTGCGCCTGGGTGCGAGCGTCGCGCAGTTGTTCGGTGAAAGTGGCGCTCATGGTGCAGGGGCCTTGCTGCGGCGCAGCGTCATGCGGCCCTGATCGGGTTGCAGGGTCCACGCCGCGCCCAGGCTCTGGCGCAGTTGTTCAAGGTGGGGCTCGCTCCAATCGCTGGCCCCAAAGCTGAGCAGACCGGGCTCATAGCTCAGCGCATCCAGCGGTGCGCGGTCGGCCGGCCAGGCGGCGGCCAGGGCGGCCAACATGGGGTCCAGGTCGCTGTCGTCCGGGCGGCCGGCGGCGGCGCGCAGACGCGCCAGTTCGCGCTGCATCTGCACCGGGGCGTCCAGTACGGCCCGCACTTGCGGGAAGGCGGTGGTCAGGGTCTGCTCCACGGCCAGGCGGCGCTCGCTCAATTGCTGGCGTTGCTGCCAGGCCAGGGCATTGAGCCCCACCAATTGCAGGCCCAGCAGGGCGGCCACGCCGAAGCGCGCCATGCGCCACTCGGGTTGCATCAGGCGGTGGCCCAGTTGTTGCAGCCAGCGCCAGCCCTGCGGACGGCCGGCGAGCTCGAACTGGCGCAGGTTCCAGGGCGATAGCAGGGCTTGGGCGGAGTGTTCGGCCGCGCTTTGCACCTGCACATTCACCCCGAGCAGGCGCTGCGCCTCGTCGGCCACCTCGGCCTGCGCCGTCCAATGGCCGTTTTGCAGCAGGGGGGCCAGGCGTTCGCGGGCGAAGCTGCCGCGCAGGGGCAGGCAGCCCACGCCATCGGGGTGTTGCCAGCGCAGCACCGGGGTGCCGTGCTCATCCAGGCTCACATGGCCGCGCACCGAATCGGCCGGCCAGTGCAGGGGGGCGATGCGGTCGACAAAGCGCTGCGCCGCGTCCAACTCGGCCAGGGCGGCGGCCAGCGGCGCGCGCGGCGTCACGCAGACCCAGACCTCTTGGCCGCCGGCCGCCTGCGGTTGCAGGGCCAGGTGCAGTTCTTCAGGGTCCTGCAGCAGCTGTTCTTCCAGCAGGCCCACCAGGGCCGCGCGCCAACGACCCGGCGCGGTGCGCGGCAAAGGGGTGCGGTGAAAGGCCGTCTGCAGATCGGCCGGCACCAGCACCAATTGCTGCGCGGCCGGCAGGGCCTGGGCCGCACAGCGGCCCTGGGTGGGCGCCGTGCCGTTGGCGGGCAGCAGCACCCAGTCGAAATCGGTGAACTCGGTGGCACCAGACGCGTTCGACCCGGCCGGGGCCGGCAGCCGTTCGCGTGCTTGCAAGAGGATCAGCAGGGTGCTCATGGGCGCTCTGGGAAAAGGGCCGGGGATTCTAGGGAGAGCCGCGGCGCGGGTTTTCACCCAGATCGACCGGGCGGCGCTCGCGCCAGAGGGTCTGCACCTGGTTGCCGTCGCGGCGCAGCACCAGCGAGCGCTGCTCCATCACCCGTTCATCCAAGCGCAGCCGGCCGGTGACCAGAAAGTGGCGGGTGTTCACCGCCACCCGGCCGTCCTTGACCGCGCCGCGCTGGGGCTCGGGCAGTTGGGCACGCACGTCGTTCAGGTTCCTGAAGGGCTTGGCATTGCGCACCTGCACCAGGCGGTCAGCCTGGCCCAGATTGATGCGCAGCACGGCGGCCAGCACCTCGCGCGGGGCGGTGTTCAGGTTCACCGGCGCAGGCTGCTCCAGCAGGATCAGCCAGGGCTCCAGGCGCTTGATGGACTCGGGCTCCAGCCCCAGCCAGCTCAGTTGCTCCAGGCGGCGCGGCAGCAGCACCCCGTCGCCCGTCTCGGCCGTGGAGACCAGGGCCTCGCGCAGGCCCGAGCTCAGGCGCTCGGCCACGGCGCTGGACAGGCCGGCGGCGCTGCACAGGGACTGCAGGGTCTGCACGTCGTCGGGGTCCAGCTCCTTGCTGCTCAGGTTGGTGAGGTTGAAGCGTGACTGCGCGTCCTCGATCTGACCGGACAGGAAGGCCTCGGGCCCTTCGTTGTCGAGCGCGGCGTTGTTGCGGTCGGCCGCCAGGAAGGTAGAGAGCCGGCTCTCGGCCAAGGGCACGGCCCAGACCTCGCCCAAGTGGTCAGTCTCGGCATTGGCGCCGCCGGCCTTGCCGTCTTCGATCAGGATCAGGCGCGCCCAGTCCAGGGCCCCGCCCAGCACCCAGGCGGCCTGGGCGCGTGCGCGCTCGGCGCTTTCGATCTGCACCGCGCGGAACTGCCGCCACACCATGGCGGCGGCCAGGGTGGCCACCAGGGTGACGATGAGCATGGCCGTCAGCAGAGCGGCGCCGCGTTGTGCCCTCATGGCCCGCGCCCCAGCAGGAATTGCCGCATCAAGGGGCCGCCGAAGCCGGACTGGGGGGCGAACTGCAGGGTGATGCGCAGGCCTTGGGGCAGGGTGACGCGCTGCGGGCCTACGTTTTGTCCGGGTGTTTGCCCTTGGCCTTGTCCTTCCTTGGGGGGGCTGGGATCGTCAAAGTCGCCAGTGGACTGGGCATTGCTCCAAGCATTGCCAAAGAAGTAGGCCAGTTGCCAGTCGCTGACGCCCGGCTGGGTCTCCAGTGCGCTGCCCGCCAAGGTCAGGGGCTGTCCGCCGCGCTCAAAGGAGCGGCGCAGGGCATCGAGCCGGCTGGTGGGGGCGTCCGCCCAACGACGCAGCGCGCCGTCCACCACGAACCAGACCACCACCTGCACGCCCTGCGGGTGGCGGCGGGTGAGGCGCAGATGGCGGCCGTCGAACTGCAGGGCCGGAAGTTCCTTGCCCTCGTGGATCTGCTCCAGATCCTGCTGCAGCTGGGCCATCACCGTTTGCAGCCGGGCGCTGCGCTCTAAATGGGTTTGGCTTTGTTCGCGGCTGCGCAGCATGGCGTCTACGCCGCGCCAGGCCAGGCCGGACATGACGGCCATCACCAAGAGGGCGATGAGCACCTCGACCAGGGTGAATCCACGCGCGTGCTTGAGGGCCATCAGAAGCGCCCCTGAATGGTGGTCAGAGTGAGCAGGCTTTCCGTGGTCTCGTCGCCCACCACGGTGTCGATGCGGCGGAAGTTCGGGTTCGGCGTGGGCTGCACGCGCATCAGGCCGCGAAATTGCAGGCCCAGTTGCTCGCAGCTGAAGGAGGACTCACCCACGCCGGGGAATTGCTTGGTCAGGCGCAGTTCCACCAATTGGTTCTCGGCACACCATTGGGCGGCCGTCATGCGCTGCAGGCGGTCGGCATTCATCGTCAACGCGCCAGCCGCCTTCATGCCCGCACCCAGGGCCAGGGCCACCACGGCCAGGGCCACCAGCACTTCGATCAGCGTGAAGCCGCGGGCTTTCATCGAACCCTCATCGGGTGGGCTGCGCGTCTTCAGCCAGCACGGCGAAGGCCTGTAGGCCGTCGCTGCCAATGCGCAGCTGGGCCTCGCCCAGGCGCAGGCGCAGGCTTTGTTTGTGCAGCAGGGGCTCGGGGCCCAGCACCAGGGCGTTGGCACCGCCCTCGATCTCGACGGCCGGCGGCTGGCCCAGCCACTGGCTGGGCAGGGCCAGCTTGGCGGGCAGGCCCTGGAAGCTGAAGTGCTGATCCGCTGACTTGGCCGTGGGCTGCCAGCTCACCACCAGGCCGGCTGCGCGCGCCTCGGCGCGAGCCGATTCCAGCAGCGCCACCAGGCGCTCGGCCTCGCGGTCCAACTGGGCCTGGGTGGGGTCGCGCAGCGCCAGGCCGACGCCGGCTGTGGCGATGGCCACGATCATCAACACGACCAGCAGCTCGATCAGGCTAAAACCTCGGCCGAAACCCCGGCCGAAGCCGTGGGCCCTTCGCAGCAACACTTACTGCCAGGAGCCGATGTCGGCGTCCGGGCCCTCGCCGCCGGTCTTGCCGTCGCGCCCCAGGCTGTAGACATCGACCTCGCCCTTCACGCCCGGATTGGCGTATTGGTAGGCCTGGCCCCAGGGGTCCTTGGGCAGCTTTTCCACATAGGGGCGCCAGTTGGCGGGGATGCTGCCCGTGGTGGGTTTCTGGATCAGGGCTTCCAGGCCTTGGTCGCCGCTGGGGAAGCGCTGGTTGTCCAGCTTGTACATCTTGAGGGCCTGCATCAGCACATTGATGTCGGTGCGCGCGGCGGTCACCCGCGCGTCGTCCGCCCGGCTGAGCAGATTGGGCACCACCATGGCCCCGAGCACGCCAATGATGATCAGCACGACCAGGAGCTCGATCAGGGTGAAACCACGCCGGCGCGCGGCCATACCGGAGAAAACACGCATGAAATCAAGAGGCCAGACGGCCGGGCTAGGGAGTGCGGCTGATGATAATCGCCGCCCATGAGAGAACGCCTTGTTGCCTTGTTGGTGTGGACCCTGGTGGGCTGGAGTGCCGGCTACTTTGCGCTGCGTCTGTGGCCTCAGCCCCTGCAGCTGCCCGCCGCGCTACCCACGGCCGGGGCGGACGCTCCCCTGGTGCTGGACCGTCTGCTGGGCTCGGCCGCCCCTGCCGTGGTGGCCGTGGCCGCCCAAGACAGCCGCTATCGCCTGCTGGGCCTGGTGGCCCCCAAGGGCGAGGCGCTGCAGGGCGAACAAGGCGTGGCCTTGATTGCGGTGGACGGCGCGCCGCCGCGCGCGGTGCGTCTGGGGCAGGCGGTGGATGGCGAGATGCGCTTGCTGAAGGTGGAGGCCCACGGTGTGAGCCTGGGTACCGAGGGTCAGGTGCGGGTGCAATTGCGTCTGGATCCGCCGCCCGCGGCGACCCAGGGCCAGTTGCCGCCGGTGGCCGGCTTGGTGGTGGAGCCCAGCCCGCCTCCGCAACCCGCCCCGATGGTGGGTCCTCAGGCCGGGGCCGCGCAGGAGCCGCAAGCGGGTGCGGCGGTTGACGGGGCCGACATGCCGCGCCGGCGCAACCCGGGCGATCAGGCGCGCTAACTCAGCGCCTGCCTACTCCAGCAAGGGGCTGCTCGGCCGCGTGGTCGCCCCCAGGCGGCTGTCGGGCAATTCATCCAGTCCCATCGGTGTGGTGGTTTGCTGGGGTTGCAGTGCCGAGTCCAGCGCCGACGGATCGGTTTCCGGTTGAATCGGGGCCGCTGGAATTTCATGCACGTCTGAGAGCAGCGCCGCGGCACTGCGCACCAGCGGCCAGGCGATGGCCGCGCCGGTGCCGTCGGCGCAATCCATGCCCAGTTCCAGCAGGGCCATGGCCTTAAAGCCGGCCAGCGCGAGATCCATGCCCGGCTCGTGGTTGCTGCGGCAGAACACCACATAGTCGGTGACCGGTGGCGCAATGCTGGCGGCCACGCGCAGTGCGGCGCAGGCGGGTAGGCCGTCAATCAGGATCAGCATGCGCTTGCTGGCCGCTACCAGCATGGCGCCGGCCATCACCGCGATCTCGTAGCCGCCAAAGGCGGCCAGGGCATCCATGGCATCCACCGCCTCGCGGTGGCGGCTGAGTACCAACTCCAGCACTTCAACCAGATGCTGGGAGCTGGCGCTCAGCAGATCCTTGAGGTGCTGGGCGTCCAGGCGGGCCAGCAACAGGGCCGCGCTTTCATTCGCCCCCTGGCCCATGCCGGCGCAAGCCAGCACATTGCCGCTCTGGGCATCGGTGACTTCCATGCCCACGCGCAGCGCAGCGTGCAACTGTTCGCGTGTCATGGCGGCGCCAAAGCGCGCATTGCGGGTGCCATGCGCCACCTTGCGCAGCAGCAGCTTGGGGTGGGGCGCCAGGTCGGTGGCGAGGCCGCAGTCCACCACCTGCAGGGCCAGGCCATGCAGGCGCGCCAGCACCGCGCTGGGCAGGCGGGACTGCAGGGCCAGCATGGCCTGATCGGAGGTGCTGCGCCCCCATTGCGCGCCCACGCCTTCGACGGCCAGGCCGTGGTCGGCGGCAAACAGGGCCAGCACGGGATCGCGAAAGCGCGGCGTTTCGGTGGCCTGGATCAAGGCCAGGCGCAGGGCGAGTTCTTCCAGCTGACCGAAGCCTCCGGCGATGGCGCTGCGGCGCGCCAAGCGCTCGCGCAGGGCTTTCTCCAACTCGGGGTTGGCCGTGGGCGAAATCAGCGACTCGTGGAGGGTCATGGGGCTCCCTGCGCACCTGCAGGTGCAACTTTTGGTGGCAGGGATGCTAAGTCAGCTACTTCAGGAAAAGACGGTAGGCCGGGTTTTCGCTCTCGTCCACCCAGGGGTGTTCCAGACGGTTCAGGAAGCGTTTGAGCGCCGCGCGGTCTTTGGGCGGCACTTGCAGGCCCACCAGCACGCGGCCGTGGTCGGCGCCCTGGTTGCGGTAATGGAACAGGCTGATGTTCCAGCCCGGGTCCATGGCCTCCAGGAAGCGCATTAGGGCGCCGGGGCGTTCGGGGAATTGGCAGCGCACCAAGGACTCGTGCGGGATGTCCACTCCGCGTCCGCCGGCCAAGTGACGCAAGTGCTGCTTGGCCAACTCATCATGGGTCAGGTCCAGGGCTTCGAAGCCGGCCTTGCGAAAGGTCTGCAACAGGCGCTCGGTGTCGTCGGGGCGGGTCAGGCTCAGGCCCACGAACAGATGGGCGCGCTGCGGGTCGCTCATGCGGTAGTTGAACTCGGTGACCGAGCGCTTGCCGATCAGCTGACAGAAGCGCTTGAAGCTGCCCCGTTCCTCCGGAATGGTGATGGCGAACAGGGCCTCGCGCTGTTCGCCTACTTCGGCGCGCTCGGCCACAAAGCGCAGGCGATCGAAGTTCATGTTGGCGCCGCAGGCGATGGCCACCAGGGTCTGACCCTTCACACCCTCGCGCGCCACCCATTGCTTGATCCCCGCCACGCCCAGCGCCCCTGCGGGTTCGACGATGGAGCGGGTGTCCTCAAAGATGTCCTTCACGGCGGCGCACAGGGCGTCGGTGTCGACCTCGATCCAGTCATCCACCAGGGCGCAGGCGACGCGAAAGGTTTCCTCACCGACCAGCTTGACGGCTGTGCCGTCGCTGAACAGCCCGACATCGGGCAGGGTCAGGCGCCGGCCGGCGCGCACCGAAGCGGCCATGGCGTTGGAGTCCTGAGTCTGAACGCCGATCACCTTGACCTCGGGCCGGATGGCCTTGATGGCGGCGGCCACGCCGGAGATCAGCCCGCCGCCGCCCACCGCCACGAACACCGCGTGCAGCGGGCCGGGGTGCTGCTCCAGCAACTCCAGGCCCACCGTCCCCTGGCCGGCGATGACGTCGGGATCGTCAAAAGGGTGAACGAAGGTCAGACCCTGCTCGGCCTGCAGGCGCACGGCTTCTTGATAGGCGTCGCTGTAGGAGTCGCCGTGCAGCAGCACCTCGGCGTCCAGCGCCTTCACGGCATCGACCTTGACGCGCGGCGTGGTGACGGGCATCACCACCAGTGCGCGGCAGCCCAGGCGCTTGGCGCTGAGGGCCACGCCCTGGGCGTGATTGCCGGCGCTGGCGCAGATCACCCCTTGGGCCAGTTGCTCGGGCGGGAGTTGCGCCATCTTGTTGTAGGCGCCGCGCAGCTTGAAGCTGAAGACGGGCTGCTGGTCCTCGCGCTTGAGCAGCACTTGGTTCCCCAAGCGCCGGCTGAGCTTGCGCGCCGGGTCGAGCGCGGTGCGCCGCGCCACCTCGTAGACCCGGGCGCGCAAGATGCGCTGCAAATAGCTGTCGGCGCTGGGAATCAAAGCAGGGCGGACCATGGTGTCTTTCGAAGCCGCGAAGGAAGTCCGAATGATCACCGCTTAAGCTTCGTCAAATGGAATGCACAGTTCAATGGAATGGGCCAGCAAGTGGCCCAAATGGCCCGAGCGGCATGAGCTTTCTGGCGAGCACGGGTAGCGGGCACTGCGTCAGCATGGATGGGGCGCCGGATGGCGGAGGCCGCAACCTGGCGCCTCGACCGATGGAGATGCTCTTGGTGGGCGCGGGAGGCTGCAGCGCCTATGACGTGGTGCTGATCCTGCAGCGCGGGAGGCACAAGGTGCTGGGCTGCGAGGTGCAGATCAAGGCCGAGCGCGCGGCCACCGACCCCAAGGTCTTCACCCAGATCCATCTGCACTTCGTGCTGCGTGGGCGCGGTCTGAATGCGGATGCCGTGGCGCGGGCGGTCGCGCTCTCTCACGAGAAGTACTGCTCGGCCACCGTGATGCTGGGCCGCACGGCCGAGGTCACGACCAGCCACGAGGTGCTGGAGGCCGATTGATCAGATCCGTTCGGCGGTCAGGGTCATCACCTTGGCCGCCGCGCGCATCAGGCCTTTGATGGGCATCGGGAGGTCGCGAGCGCCGGCCTGCAGGGCGGCCTCGGCATGCTCGACCTCTTCCAACTTCATCTGCGCCACGATGGCGCGTGAGTTGAGGTCGCCCGCGGGCAGGCGCTGTAGATGCGATTCCAGGTGCGCCTCAACCTGGCGCTCGGTTTCCACCACAAAGCCCAGCGACCACGCATCGCCGGCCAGCCCGGCACCCAGGCCGATGCCGAAGGCGCCTCCCCACCATAGCGGGTTGAGCAAACTGGGGCGCGCGCCCAACTGCGCCAAGCGCTCGGCGGTCCAGGCCAGATGGTCTTCTTCCTCTTGCGCCGCCCGCACCAGGTGTGCGCGCAGCCCTTCGTCACGGGTGGTCAGTGCCTGCGCGCTGTAAAGCGCTTGCGCACACACCTCGCCCACGTGGTTTACGCGCATCAGTCCGGCAGACAGTCGTTGCTCGGCGGCATCAAGCTCGGTCGCCTGCTCCGCCTCCGCTGCCTGCGGCGTAGGGCGGCTGGCGCGGGCGGGCAGCAATAGGGTTCGTAAGCCTTGATCCAGGGCGATGCAAAGGCGGTCGGCGGGGCTGTGTTGGCGCATACCCGCAGTGTAGAAACCCGAGCTTCGTTGCGAGCGAGCAACGTCAAATTGAAGCTTGTCAAGGAACTGTCAAGCGGCTCTGGTTCAATCCATCTCAGTCCGGGATTACCCGGTCACTTGACTCTCAACAGGAGCAATGAATGAAGAAGAGCATGTTGGCCTTCGCGGCCCTGAGCCTGGTTTCTGGTATCGCCGCCGCGCAGTCGTCGGTGACGGTGTTTGGAGTGTTGGACGTGGGCGCTCGCAGCCTGAAGGGCGTCAGCAGCATCAAGTACCTGCACAAGGACGGTGTGTCCTCCAGTCGCCTGGGCTTCCGTGGCGTTGAGGATCTTGGCGGCGGCTTGAAGGCAGGTTTCCATATTGAAGGCGCCTTGGGTTCGGATGACGGTTCTGGCGGCACTTGGCAGCGTCGCAGCACCGTCAGCTTGATGGGCGGCTTTGGTGAAGTGCGCCTCGGCCATCAAAAGGTCGCTGCTCGCACGATCGTCGACGACTTCGATGCTTTCGGCACGACTGGCATCGCCGACGTGAGCCGTCTGTACACCCTGACTGGCACCTCCAGGGACTGGGAAATCAACCGCACCAGCAATCAGGTTTCGTACTTCCTGCCGTCGATGGGCGGCATCTACGGCAACGTGGACGCCTCTGCGGGCGAAGGCACCAACGCCGCGAACAAGATGATCAGCGGTCGCATTGGCTTCAAGTCGGGCGGCCTGCACCTCTCTGCTGCCACTGGCAACCAAGGCGTGAGCGCCAAGCTCAAGACGACGACCTTGGCAGGTTCGTATGCTTTCGGCTCTGCTACCGTGTATGCGATGCATACCCAAAACAAGCAAGCGGGCATGGCCACCAACAAGATCAACAGCTTGGGCCTCGCCTACTCCATGGGTGCCGGCAAGTTGCAAGGATCGTTTGCCAAGGCCACGGGCGGTAGCAAGTTGATCGCTGCGGGCTATGACTACAGCCTTTCCAAGCGCACTGGCATCTATGCCCAAGTGGCTCGCACGGACAACTCGGCCGGCAAGCGCTTTGGTCTGGGTGGCGCCAGTGGCGCCACTGCTCCGGCGGCCGGAGGGGACTCGACGGGATACAGCGTGGGCGTCCGCCACAGCTTCTGATCCAGCGCCTTGGCGCGAGGAGTAGGCCGCCTTCGGGCGGCCTTTTCGCTTTCTGGTTTTCCCTAAAGCCGTTGGGCACCCACCACAGGGGCCCGGGAGGCGAAGTCAGAGTCCGCACAATAGGCCGCGATTCTGTTGCCCCCCTCTCGGAGACCTCTGTCCATGAAAAAGCATTTGTTCGCGCTGAGCGCGTTGTCGCTGGCCAGCGTGGCCGCCCTGGCCCAATCGTCGGTGCAGATCTATGGCGTGGCCGATGCCGGCGTCAGCGTCACCACCGGCATGCTGGGTGGCACCAAGAAGCATGTGATCAGCGGCATCATGGACGGCTCGCGCCTGGGCTTCAAGGGCACCGAGGACATGGGGGGCGGCTGGAAGGCTTTGTTCCTGCTGGAGAACCGCATCGAGCTGGACACTGGTTCGAACAGCAACGTGCCGAGCTCGGGCATGCAGGTGCCGGATCGCTGGGGCAAGCGCAGCGTGATCTTTGGCAACACGCCGGTGGCTTTCAGCCTGGCTGGAACGCCGGTGCCTGCCCCGTTCCATGCTCCGCTGATCGCTGGTGCTACGGCCAATCTGAACTTGGCACTCGACAGCGTCGTCAAGACCCTGGGTGATCGACTCTCGGCTGCATCGTTCGGTGTGAATATCGGCAATGCTCGCTTCTGGGATCGTCAGGCCTATGTGGGTCTCATCACCCCGGTCGGTGCGGTGTTGGCGGGTCGCCAGTACACGCCGGCCTACGAACTGAACGCTGTGTTCGATACCCTGGGCACGCAATCCAGCTTGGCCGCAGGCCAGGTCGCGGCTGTGCCGGCCGTGATTGACATTCGCATGAGCAATGCTCTGCAGTACCGCGTCGAAACCGGTGGTTTGAAGGCTGGCTTCATGGCTGCGGCGGGTGAGGGCTCGACCAGTCAGGGGCGCTTCTATGGCGGTCAGATCCAGTACAAGACCGGCGCCTTTGCCGTTGGCCTGGGTATGAACACCAAGAAGAACGAGCTTGGCGGCAAGTCGCTGGAGACCAAGACCTTCGGCGCCTCGATGGACATTGGCAACGGCAAGCTGAGTTTCCTGTACAACGATGTGTCGGATCCGAACCCCTCGGGTCTGTCGGCTCTGCTGGGCGGCCTGGATCAAGCGCTCACACTGCAGATCAAGCCCGCATTGGCCGCAGGTCTGAATGCCTCGGCTCCGGGTGCCGGCACCTTGTTGGTCGGCCAGATCAACAACGCCGCGCTGGTGGGCATGTACAAGGCCGCCTATGTCCAAGACTCCACTGTGATGAGCATTGGCTACAAGCATGTGACCGGCCCGCACACGATCTACACGGCCTTCAACCGCTACAACGACAAGACCCGTTTCGATTCGGATACGGACTCGTATGGCGTGGTCTACAGCTATGCCTTCAGCAAGCGCACGGACATGAACTTTGTGCTGACCCACTTCAACAACAAGGGCAGCGTGGCCGCCACGCAGGGCCAAGCCGCTCCGGGTCAGGCTGGTTTCCTGGGTGGCTTCACCAAGGCGCCGGGCGAAGACTCGAACAATTTCGCGATCGGTCTGCGTCACCGCTTCTGATCCCCCTGGCATGATGCGCGGCCGCCTTCGGGCGGCCGCCTTGTTTTGGGATTCTCGAAATGTTGGTTTTCATTCTTCGCCGCCTGGCGCAGGCGGCCCTGGTCATGCTGACGGTGGCGCTGATCGCCTTCAGCCTGTTTCAGTTCGTGGGCGATCCGCTGACCAATATGCTGGGTCAGGACGCCACACCCGAGCAGCGTGAGCAGCTGCGCCGCGACCTGGGCCTGGACCGCAGTGCGCTGGTGCAGTTCGCAAGCTTCGTGGGCAATGCGGTGCAGGGCGAGTTTGGCCTCTCGCTGCGTCAGGGGCGCAAGGTGTCGGCACTGATCGCCGAGGCCTTTCCGGCCACCATCGAGTTGGCCCTGGGTGCGGCGACTTTGGCGTTGTGCGTGGGCATTCCTCTGGGTGTGTATGCGGCACTCAAGCGCGGGCGTTGGCTGGCGCAGAGCATCATGGCGGTGTCCCTGGTCGGGGTGTCGCTGCCGACCTTCTTGATCGGCATCCTGCTGATCCTGGTGTTTGCCGTCTGGCTGCAGTGGCTGCCCAGTTTTGGCCGCGGTGAGGTGCTGAAGGTGGGTGGCTGGACCACGGGTCTGTTGACGCGCGACGGCCTGCTGCACCTGATCCTGCCGGCGGTCACGCTCTCGGTGTTCCAACTCACGCTCATCATGCGCTTGGTGCGCTCTGAGATGCTCGAGGTGCTGCGTACCGACTACATCAAGTTCGCCCGCGCGCGCGGTCTGGCCGAGCGGGTGGTGCACTTCCGGCATGCCCTGCGCAATACCCTGGTGCCGGTGATCACCATCACGGGCCTGCAACTCGGCTCGTTGATTGCGTTTGCCATCATTACCGAGACGGTGTTTCAGTGGCCGGGCATGGGTTTGCTGTTCATCCAGGCGGTGCAGTTCGCCGATGTGCCGGTGATGGCGGCCTACCTTTGCCTGATCTCGCTGATCTTCGTGACCATCAATTTGGTGGTGGATCTGCTCTACGTCGCGGTGGACCCCCGCCTGCGCGTCAACAGCCGCGGACATTGACGCCATGACTGCAACTCCTTCGCGCTGGCAGCGCTTTCTGGCCAGCGACCTCTGGTACTCCTTCACCCACACCCCGGTGGCTTGGGTGGCCAGCCTGATGCTCTTGGCCTGCGTGGTGTGTGCGGTGTTTGCGCCCTGGGTGGCGCCGCACAACCCGCTGGATCTGGCTTCGTTGAGCCTGATGGATGCCACCCTGCCGCCCGCTTGGGCGGCCGAGGGCAGCAGCAAATACTTGCTGGGCACCGACGGTTATGGGCGCGACATCCTCTCGGCCCTTTTCTACGGCGCGCGGATCTCGCTGTTCATCGGCATTGCCTCGGTGTTGCTGTCGATGCTCATCGGCGTTTCGCTGGGGCTGATGGCGGGTTTCATCGGCGGCAAGTTGGATGCCTTCATCATGCGCGTCTGCGATGTGATGCTGAGCTTCCCGTCCATCTTGGTGGCGCTGTTGATCAACGGGGTGGCCAAGGCGATGTTCCCGAATGCTGGCGAGACCCTGGCGTTCTCGGTGCTGATTCTGGCCATCGCACTGACGGGCTGGGTGCAGTACGCGCGCACGGTGCGCGGTTCGACCCTGGTGGAGCGCAACAAGGAATATGTGCAGGCGGCGCGGGTGGTCGGTGTGGGGAGCTTTCGCATCATGCGGCGCCATGTGCTGCCCAATGTGCTGGGGCCGGTGCTGGTGCTGGCGACCTTGCAGGTGGCGCTGGCCATCATCACCGAAGCCACATTGAGCTTTTTGGGCGTGGGCGTGCCGCCCACCAGCCCCTCGCTGGGCACCCTGATCCGCATCGGCAACGAATTCCTCTATTCGGGCCAGTGGTGGATCACGATCTTCCCGGGCGCCATGCTGGTGCTGATTTCGCTGTCGGTGAACCTGCTGGGTGACTGGCTGCGCGATGCTTTGAATCCAAGACTGCGTTGATGAACACCAAGCCCAAAGAAGCGCTGCTGCAGGTCAAGCAGCTGAGCGTCGAGTTCCCGACCCGCCACGGCACTTTGAAGGCCTTGAACGAGGTCAGTTTTGACATCGCCCCCGGTGAGATTCTTGGCGTGGTGGGTGAGTCGGGCGCAGGCAAGTCGCTGACCGGTGCGGCGCTGATCGGTCTGCTGGAGCCGCCGGGGCGCGTCAGCGGCGGCGAAATCTGGTTCGAAGGCCGGCGCATCGACAACCTGGGCGCGGCCGAGATGCGCGCCCTGCGCGGCAAGAAGATTGGCGCGATCTTTCAGGATCCGTTGACCTCGCTGAATCCGCTGTTCACGGTGGGTCAGCAGTTGATCGAGACCATTCAGGCGCACCTGCCTCTGAACGCCAGCCAAGCCCGCGCACGCGCCATCGATCTGCTGGCGCAGACGGGCATTCCGGCTCCCGAGGCCCGCATCGATCAGTACCCGCACCAGTTCAGTGGCGGCATGCGCCAACGCGTGGTGATCGCCCTGGCCTTGGCCGCCGAGCCCAAGCTGATCGTGGCCGACGAGCCCACCACGGCCCTGGACGTGTCGATCCAAGCGCAGATCATCCAGTTGCTCAAGCGAGTGTGCCGCGAGCACGGCGCGGCGGTGATGCTGGTGACGCACGACATGGGCGTGATCGCCGAGACCTGCGACCGCGTGGCGGTGATGTACGCGGGCCGCATGGTTGAGATCGGCCCGGTGCAGCAGGTCATCCATTGCCCGGCCCACCCCTACACGATCGGCTTGATGGGCTCCATCCCGGCCATGGACGAAGACCGTGAGCGCCTGCTGCAGATTGACGGCGCGATGCCGCGCCTGAACGCCATGCCCCAGGGCTGCGCCTTCCATCCGCGCTGCACCCAAGCGCTGGCGCGCTGCCGCGAGGCCGTGCCCGCTTTGCGCGAAGTCAGCGGTACGCAGGCGGCCTGCTGGTTGCATCAGGCGGAAGCGCAGTGATGACGGATCTGGTTCAAGTGCAAGACCTGGCGATGCGCTTTGATGTATCGCCGCCCTGGCTTAATCGCGTGATCGAGGGCAAGCCGCGCCAATTCGTGCATGCGGTGGACGGCGTCAGCTTCTCCATCCCCAAGGGCAAGACCCTGGCCCTTGTGGGCGAGTCAGGTTGCGGCAAGAGCACGGTGGCGCGCCTGCTGGTGGGGCTCTACCAACCCAGCGCCGGGCAGATCGCTTTTGATGGGCGCAACACGGCCGAGTGGTTCGCGGCCAAAGATGCGCGCGATCTGCGCCGGCGCTTGCAGATGATCTTCCAGGACCCCTATGCCAGCCTGAACCCGCGCTGGAAGGTGGGTGAGATCGTGGCGGAGCCGCTGACTGAGCAGGGTCTGCTGACCGACCCGGCAGCCATTCGTGCCCGGGTGGCCGAGCTGCTCAGCCTGGTGGGCCTGAATCCGTTGGATAGCGAGAAGTTCCCGCACCAGTTCTCGGGCGGGCAGCGCCAGCGCATCTCGATCGCGCGGGCGTTGGCCACCGAACCCGAGTTCTTGGTGTGTGATGAGCCCACCAGCGCCCTCGATGTGTCGGTGCAGGCGCAGGTGCTGAACATCATGAAGGAGTTGCAGCAGCGCCAGGGTCTGACCTACCTCTTCATTTCGCACAACCTCGCGGTGGTGCGGCATATGGCGGATCAGATCGGCGTGATGTACCTGGGCCGTCTGGTGGAGCTGTCCGAAAAGGGCGAACTCTTTGCTCGGCCGCGGCACCCCTACACCCGCATGCTGCTGGACGCGATTCCCGACATCCACATGACGGGCCGCCAGCGCGTGGCGGTGCAGGGTGAAGTGCCCAACCCGCTCAATCCGCCGTCGGGCTGCAGCTTTCATCCGCGCTGCCCGTTGGCCAATGAGCGCTGCAAGACGGAGCGCCCGGCGCTGATGAGCTTCCAGGGTGTTCAGGTGGCCTGCCACGCGGTGGCGGAAGGCCGAGCCTGATCAGTGGCTGGCTTGCGGGCCTATTGAGCCTATTGAGCCTATTGAGCCTATTGAGTGGAGTGACCCTGTGGCGGCAGCCGCAGCGGCCCTTTTTGGCCGCAGCCAGCCAGCATTGCCAGCGCGCCCAGCAGGGCCAAGATCACCAGTTTGCGGCCCGTTGCGGGCCGACTTTCTACACTGAAGGCATTCATAGACCGCAGTGTAGGTTTGCCCCATGACCCTTTCGATGACCGACAGCGAGTACCACGCGCAGGCCGACGCCTTGCTGCGCAGGCTGGAAACCCAGATGGACCGCTGGCTGGAGGACGATGTGATCGACATCGACACCCAGCGTGCCGGTGGCTTGCTGGAACTGAGCTTTCCCGATCGCAGCAAACTGGTGATCAACAAGCAGCCGCCGCTGCACGAAATCTGGCTGGCCAGCCGTGCGGGTGGTTTTCACTTCCGCTGGGTTGATATGGCCTGGCGCGACACCAAGACGGCGCAAACCTTTGAGCAGGTGTTTGACGAACAGGCCAGCCGGCAGGCCGGCCGGCCCTTGCAGCTCACTGCTTGAACAAATCGAGGATGCCCTTTTTCTCTTCGGCGTTGGCCGGAGGAGGGGAGTTGGGCTCCTCGGGCTCCAGGCCGCTGACACCGCGGTCCCCGACGAACTCGTCGAAGTACCACTCGCCGCCAATTTGTACGACGCCTTCGGGCGGGGCAATCTCGGCCACGGCGGTTGAGCGCAGGGCGAACTGCATGAAGTCGATCCAGATCGGCAGGGCAAGCCCACCCCCGGTTTCGCGGCTGCCCAGCTTGCGCGGTTGGTCGTAACCGACCCAGACTACCGTCACCAGGCTGGGTTGATAGCCGGCAAACCAGGCATCCATCGAGTCATTGGTGGTGCCGGTCTTTCCGTATAAATCTGGGCGCTTGAGCGTGCCCTGGGCGCGGGCGGCCGTGCCGCTGCGAGTGACTTCCTGTAGCAGGCTGCTCATCAAGAAGGCATTGCGGGCGTCGACCGCGCGATTGCTTTCGTCCAGCGCGGGTGCGCGCGCTTCGAACAACAACTGCCCTTTGTCGTCCACCACCTTTTGGATCAGGCTGGAGCCCACCCGATGACCGCCATTGGCAAAGACCGAATAACCCTCGGCCATCTGCAATGGGGTCACGGATCCGGCGCCCAGGGCCATGGTCAGATAGGCCGGGTGTTTCTCTGCGGCGAAACCAAAGCGGCCGATCCAGTCTTGGGCCTCGCGTGCGCCTACTGAGCGCAGCACGCGGATGGAGACCATGTTTTTGGACTTGGCCAGCGCGCGCCGCAGGCTCATCGGCCCGTCATAGGTGCCGTCGTAGTTCTTGGGTTCCCAGGCCTGACTGCCGGTGGTGCCTGCGTCAAAGAACAGCGGGGCGTCATTGACGATGGTGGCGCCGGTGAAGCCCTTCTCCAGTGCGGCCGAGTAGATGAAGGGCTTGAAGCTGGAGCCGGGTTGGCGCCAAGCCTGGGTCACGTGGTTGAACTTGTTCTTGTTGAAGTCAAAACCCCCCACCATGGCGCGCACCGCACCCGTGCGGGGGTCCAGGGCTACCAACGCGCCTTCCACCTCGGGCGTCTGCGTCAGCGTCCACTCGCCCTTGGCGTCGGCCACGACGCGCACGACGGCGCCACGCCGAATTTGGATCTTGGGGTCGCCGCGCTCGGCCAGGCCTGAGGCCACCGGTTTGAGGCCAGCGCCAGCGATGCTGACGGACTCGCCTCCCTGCATCATGACCACGACCTTGCGTGGGCTGGCCTCCAGCACCACCGCCGCCAGCAGCTCGCCATTGGGCGGGTGATCGGCCAGGGCTTCGGCAACCCGTGCATCCAGCTTTTGGTTGTCGGCAGGTAGGTCGACATGGGCCTCGGGGCCGCGATAGAACTGGCGGCGCTCGTACTCCAGCAGGCCCTTGCGCAGGGCCTTATAGGCCACTTCCTGCTCGTCAGCGCGTACGCTCAGGGTCACATTCAGGCCGCGCGAGTAGAGATCGTTGCCATAGCGCGCCAAGAGCAACTGACGTGCAGCTTCGGCGGCGTAGTCGGAGCCCGACTGCGCGACCTTGTTGCGGCGGATCTGCAATTCCTCAGCCTTTGCGGCCTTGTGCTGCTCGGCGCTCAGAAAGCCGTTCTCCAGCATGCGATCCAGGATGTACTGCTGCCGAATGCGCGCTCGCTTGGGGTTGGCAATCGGGTTGTAGGCCGACGGCGCCTTGGGAAGCCCCGCCAGCATGGCGGCCTCAGCGGCGCTGAGCTTTTCCAGGGGTTTGCCAAAGTAAACCTCGCTGGCGGCGGCAAAGCCATAGGCCCGATGCCCCAGAAAGATTTGGTTCATGTAGACCTCAAGAATCTTGCGCTTGCTCAAGGTCGACTCAATGCGCAGCGCCAGCAGAATCTCGTAGATCTTTCGGGCTAGGGTTTTCTCGGAGCTGAGGTAGAAATTGCGTGCTACCTGCATGGTGATGGTGGACGCCCCTTGGCTGCGAGATTCGGCCAAATTCGCCAAGCCGGCCCGCACGATACCGAGATAGTCAATGCCCCCGTGCTCGTAGAAACGGGCGTCCTCGATCGCCAGCACGGCGTCCTGCATCACTTTGGGAATCGCGTCGATGGGGCGGTATTGGCGCCGCTCCTCGCCGAACTCCGCCAGCAGCCGCCCTTCGGCCGACCAGATCCGTAGCGGTTGATGGGGTCGATAGTCGCTCAGCCCCGAAACATCGGGCAAATTGGGATAGGCGGTAGCCAGCACCAGCGCCAGCCCCATCAGCAGAGCCAGCAGCGCGGCCAGAACAAGGGCCACCAAGCGCAGCGCAATGCGACTCACGCCTGACAGGCGTCTGGTGGAGGTAAAGGATTCAGACGCGGGCTGGGAACTCATGAGCGCGCGGATTATAGAAAGCGTCGCGAGCACGGATTCACCGCTGCTCGCGAATGCACACAGGCCGTTACAGCCTGGCTTTGGGCCGTCGACGCAACGCAACGCAGGGTAATGCCTGATGACTGGAAAGCCTTAGGCCACAAAGGCTTTACTGCTAGCATGCAAGTAAGTTCTTAAGTCAAGGCCCAGCCCGGGCCAAAGGGTGTCGGCATGGGGATACTGGACGATTTGATGGGGCGCAAGCACCCACCTATGCTGGGTTTGGATATCAGTTCCTCCAGCGTCAAGCTGGTCGAATTGAGCCAGAACAAAGCCGGTGAATGGGTGTTGGAGCGCTTCGCCTCGGAGGCCTTTGAGAAGGGCTGGATCGTTGACGGGCACGTCGAGAAGTTCGACGAGGTGGCCGACGTGATCCGTAAGCTGCTGACCAAGAGTGGCACCCGCACGCGTCAGGCAGCCCTGGCCATGCCAGCCTCAGCGGTGATCACCAAGAAGATCATGCTGCCCGCCGGCCTGCGCGAGGAAGAAATGGAGATGCAGGTCGAGGCGGAGGCCAACCAGTACATCCCCTTTTCTTTGGATGAGGTGAGCCTGGATTTTTGCGTCCTTGGTCCCAGCCCCACTTCCGTGGGGGATGTCGAGGTGCTGATCGCGGCTTCGCGCAAGGACCGTGTGCAAGATCGCCAAGGTCTGGCTGAGGCCGCAGGTCTCAAGCCCATGGTGCTGGACGTTGAATCGCATGCCTCGCGCCTTGCCATGGGCCGACTGATTCAAGCCCTGCCAGGCGAGGGCAAGGATGCGCTGGTGGCCTTGTTTGAGATTGGCGCTGACACCACCAGCCTCAAGGTGCTGCGCGACGACGAGTTGCTGTACGACCGCGATCAGGCCTTCGGTGGGGCTCAGCTCACGCAGTTGATTTCGCGGCAGTACGGACTCTCATTCGAAGAGGCCGAGCAAAAGAAGCTCAGCGGTGATTTGCCTGAGGACTATGCAACCCAGGTGCTTGATCCTTTTGTCGACAGCCTGTCGCAAGAGATCGGCCGAGCCTTGCAGTACTTTTTCACCAGTACGCCGCATCACAAGGTTCATTACGTGATGCTCACTGGAGGCACGGCCACACTCAGCGGGCTCAAGGAGCGCGTCACCGATCTGACCGGCTTCGCCTGTATGGTGGTCAATCCCTTTGAAAACATGGTGATTGGCGCCGCAGTGCGTGAAGGCCGAGTGCAGCGCGAAGCTGCCTCCTATCTGACTGCCTGCGGCCTGGCGATGCGGAGGTTCTACGAATGATTCTCATCAACCTACTGCCTTACCGCGAGGAGCGCCGAAAGCGCCGCAAGCAGCAGTTCTTTGCGGGCTTGGGTCTTTCTTTCATGGTTGGCGCGCTGATCGTGGGTCTGGGCTGGCTGTTTTTCCAGCAACTTATCGAAAACCAGCAAAGCCGTAATCAATTCCTGCAAAGCCAGATTTCCCAGCTTGAGGCTCAGATCAAGGACATCGCCAGCCTGCGCGATGAAATCGATGCCCTGACACGGCGCCAAAAGGCGGTGGAAGCCCTGCAGGCCGAGCGGAATATGCCGGTGCACCTGCTCAACGAGCTGGCGACTCTGGCGCCCGAAGGGGTCTACTTCACGAGTGTGAAGCAGGCGGAGCGTTCGGTGACCCTGACGGGATTGGCTCAGACTCAAGAGCGCGTCTCTGAGTTCCTGCGGAATGCGTCCCGCGATGCCCAGTGGCTGGAGCGTCCGGAACTCACTGAAATCAAGTTGGCGAGTGTCACGACCAATTCGCGTGACGCAAAGCGTCTTTTTGACTTCACCCTGAAGCTCACCCTCAAGGGGCTGAGCACAGAGCCGGAAGCCAACGCTCAGGCGCCGAGAAGTTAAGGCAGATATGGCTGAGAACACACGCTTTGATCTGAATGCTTGGGGCCGTGAGGCTGCCGAGCAATTCAAGGGGCTCAATCCCAATGAGCCGGGTCAGTGGCCGCTGCTGCCCAAGCTCGCGGCCTTCACATTTGTGGTTCTGCTCGCTGCGGGGCTGGGTTATGTCTTTCTCCTGGCTGATGAGCAGACCCGACTTGAGGGGGAGGTTGCGCGCGAGCCGGTGTTGCAGGAAGACTTCAAGAAGAAGCTCGGCCAGGCAGTGAACTTGCCTGAATTGCGCAAGCAAAAGAGTCAGGTTGAAGAATATGTGACGCAATTGGAGAAGCAATTGCCGGGGCAGGCTGAAATGGATGCGCTGCTGTCCGATATCAACCAGGCAGGTATTGGTCGGGGGTTGCAATTTGAACTTTTCCGCCCAGGCGGTGAATTAGTCAAAGATTACTACGCCGAAAAGCCTATCGCAGTCCGCGTGACCGGCAGGTACCACGACTTTGGCGCCTTTGCGGCTGATATTTCCAATCTTTCGAGAATTGTGACTTTGCACAATCTGCAGGTGGTTGGCTCAGGTGGTGCCAAGCCCGACGCTCAAGGTCAACTGGCACTGGAAGCGACCGCGCGCACCTATCGCTATTTGGACCCTAGCGAAGTGGCTGCGCAGCAAAAGGCCAAGCCGGGAGCCAAGAAATGATGCGCAAGTGCTTGCCAGCCATTGCGGCAGTGGCCTTTTTTGCGGGTTGTTCAGCCAATTTGGATGAGCTGCACCAGTGGGTCGAGAACGAGCGGCGCATTGCCAAGCCCAATGTCACACCGCTGGTCCCGCCAAAGAAGTTCCAACCCGATGCCTACGAGGCCCAGGATGGGGTAGACCCCTTCAGCACCCAAAAACTCACGGTTGCTGTGCGTCAGGAGGCTGTCCAGCCCAATTCTGTGCTTGCTGCTGAAATGAACCGGCGTCGCGAGCCGTTGGAAGCATTTCCTTTGGACAGCATGCAGATGGTGGGCAGCATGGCCAAGGCAGGTCGGCGCCATGCCATTTTGAAAGTGGATAACCTGCTGTATTACGTAAAGGTTGGCGACTACATCGGCCAGAACTTTGGCCGCATTCTCAAGATCGAGGAGGCCGAAGTGGCCCTTCGGGAGATTGTTCAGGACGCCTCAGGTGAGTGGGTAGAGCGCGTGACGAATCTGTCACTGCAGGAGGCGGCGCGATGAAATTCAAGCAGGAGAAGACTGTGAAGCGATGTGCAAATGCCCTGTTGGCTCTGGCTTTGAGCCTGCCTGGGATGGCCTGGGCTCAAAACGCCATTCGCTCAATCCAAGCGAGTCAACAGGCCGGCGTAGAGGTGCTTCGAGTGGAATTGGAGCAGGCCCTCACCGAGTTGCCGCGCGGCTTCACCATTCAGGCTCCGGCGCGTATCGCCATCGATCTGCCTGGTGTCGGTAACGGCCTTGGGCGTAACAGCATCGACATCAACCAAGGAAATGTACGTTCGGCCGCGATTGCGACGTCCGGTGAGCGGACCCGCTTGGTCGTGAATCTGCGGCAGGCCTCTAACTATCGCGCTGAGATTCAGGGTAACGCTTTGCTCTTGGTTCTTGAGCCCAGTGTCAGCGTGGCACAGACTGCTCCAGAGCACTTTGCGCCCAGTCAGAACAATCAACCACTACCGCTGAATGAACTGGACTTCCGACGCGGTGCCAATGGCAGTGGCCGTGTGGTGGTGGGGCTGGCCAATAATCAGGTTGGGGTGGATATTCAGCAGCAGGGGCAGTATTTAGTCGTTGAGTTCTTGAAGTCCAGTTTGCCCGTTGCATTGCGCAAGCGTTTGGATGTGACCGATTTTGGTACCCCGGTGCAGGCGATTACCGCCTCCCAAATTGGCGACAAAGTTCGTTTGGTGGTCGATCCCAAGGGTGATTGGGAGCATTCTGCGTACCAAAGCGACAATCAGTTTGTGCTGGAAGTGCGCCCTTTGCGCGCTGATCCCAATAAACTGACGCAGGGTCCCGGTTTTGCTGGCGAAAAAGTGTCGTTCAACTTCCAAAGCATTGAAGTGCGTGCTTTGTTGCAAGTGATTGCTGACTTTACTCAGTTTAATGTGGTCACCAGTGATACCGTTACAGGCTCGATCACGCTACGCCTGAAGGATGTCCCCTGGGATCAGGCCTTGGACATCATCTTGCAGGCGAAGGGTCTCGGCGTACGCAAGAGCGGTAACGTGCTGTGGATTGCGCCTAAAGATGAACTGGCTGCCAAGGAAAAGTTGGATCTAGAGGCTAAGGCGGCCGTGGCCCAGTTGGAACCGACCCGGACACAAGCTTTCCAGCTGAATTACACGAAATCCGAAGAGGTCGCCAAAGGATTGACGGGGGCCAATACCGTGGGGGGCGACAAGGCCGCGCGAATCCTTTCGCCCCGCGGCAGCGTCATTTTTGAGTCGCGCACCAATCAGCTTTTCATCACGGACATCCCTGCCAAACTGGAGGAAGTCCAGGCGCTCATTCAGCGAATCGACGTTCCTGTGCGCCAAGTGCTAATTGAGGCACGCATTGTCGAAGCCGATGATAAATTTGGACGTTCGCTAGGTATAAAGCTAGGCGGGGCTGACTTGCGTGGTACAGCCGGTGGCATTCCCGGTTATAGCGTAAGCAATAACAACTATCTGAGTTTTGGTGGTAACTATGATACATCTGGTTATCAGACGGGTCAGATTACCTCCCGACCAACTTTCAATCAAACCCAATTCCTGAATTTGCCTGCAGCTGGATTCAATGGTGTTTCGCCTGCAAACATCGCTGCGACATTGTTTAGCGCAACGGCGAATCGTTTTCTTAATTTGGAATTGTCGGCCTTGGAGGCTGACGGCAAGGGGAAGATTGTTTCGAGTCCGCGAGTTATTACCGCTGATCAGGTTAAAGCCCTCATAGAGCAGGGTGAAGAGATTCCTTACCAGCAGGCGACGTCTAGTGGGGCTACTTCCGTCAGTTTCAAGAAGGCGGTTCTAAAGCTGGAGGTCACTCCGCAGATCACGCCAGAGGGAAATGTCATTTTGGATGTGGATGTAAATAAGGATAGTCGCGGTGTGCTAACTCCTGCTGGCTTTGCTATCAATAACAAGCATGTGAAGACCCAGGTGCTGGTCGAAAACGGCGGTACCGTTGTTATTGGTGGGATCTTTACTCTGGAAGAGGTGGATACGATTAATAAGGTGCCGGTCTTGGGGGATATACCGTTTGCGGGTGTTCTGTTCCGCAATAAATCGCGAATCGCGAACAAGACGGAGCTGTTAATTTTCTTGACGCCTAAAGTGGTTAGCGACAGGGTGGGCGTGCGGTGAGTCGCAGTACGGTACAGGAGAGCGGAATGCATCAGATGTTGAGCGGAATATGGTTGAGAAAATTGCGGCCATACGTTGCTATGAGTTTGATCAGCTTGCTCGTCGCGTGTGGCGGCGGCGGGGGGTCTGGCGGCACTCCAATTAATGGTGGCGGAGGCAATGGGGGTGGTGGGGCTCAACCTCCAGCGTCACTCTCTGATATCAGCATCGTCACTAATCGCAACTCGGTCAGCAATCTCGGATCGGAGACGGTCGAAGTGGCTGTCACGGCTTTGGATGCGAATCGCGCCGCATTGGCCGACGTGCCTGTGACCTTTGCGATCGATTCAGCGGGGGTTGTAACTCCCCAGTCACAAAAGACGGACGCCAATGGTGTAATTAAGGCCATTGCTTCGATTGGTTCGGATCGGACCAATCGAACCATTAAAGTGTTTGTGACCGCGGGAGCCATTAGCAAGTCAATCAGTTTTGATGTTGTTGATAGTGTCACTGGCGGCAAGGTTGCAGATTTGGCAATGACCCTGAGTCGCAGTAGCCTGCCTAGTGATGGCAGTCAGGTTATGGAGGTCTCGGTCAATGCCTTAGACAATCAGCGTACAGCCTTGGGTGGCGTGCCCGTAACTTTCGAGTTGATTGACTCTGTGAGTAGCGGTGGGGCGTTTGTGGTCGCCGGCGGAAGCACAACAGATGCATCAACAGGAAAAATCACAGGGACAGTGCGCCTGGGTTCGAGTCGTATCAACCGATCTCTTTCGGTGAAGGCCACGAGCGGAACTGTGGTGCGCACTATTTCTTTTGATGTTGTGGATCCGCGGACCACTGAGAGTCGGGCCGCGGACTTGTCGCTTCAATTGGATCGAACCAATATCGGCAATGCGGGAAGTGAAGTTGTTAAAGTGGTAGCTACCGCGGTTGATGCAAATCGCAACGTCTTCCCCGGAATACCCGTTACCTTTTCGGTCGACAGCAGCGCGACAATCGCTGTCGCGAACTCTTTGACAAATGCTCGCGGACAGGCGAATGCCGAAGTTCAAATTGGGGCGGATAAAAGCAATCGAATTGTTACTGTAACTGCACGCAGCGAGAACTTGGTGCGGACTGCCGCCTTTTTGGTGTCTGGCGTGACGATTCAGAGTACTGCGGTGCCATCGTTACCCGTGGCTGGAAGCTCCGGTAATCGTGTGGAATTTCGCGTTGTTGATGTGAATCAGTCCGCAATGGCGGGAGTGCAGATAGTAGTACGTCCAAGTATTACTTTTGGCAGTGAGGCTCAAGGCCCGGTTGAAAAGACCGGTACTACAGATGTGAATGGTGCGTACGTGTATACGTACGTAGCCCCAGCCCAAGCCGGGGGACTCGTGTTCACCGCGACTGCGGCTGGAAAGACTGTTGACCAGGAGGTGGTGGTGCCTTCGCCTTCGACTGCGGTGCCGAGTGCAAGTCCGGTTCCAAGTCCTCCGACGTTGACATTGACGCCAAATGTTGTCCGGGTGAATACAGGCGCAGATACCAGCAACCGAACGGAGATTCGAGCGCTGTTTTTGGCGCCGACAAGCAATGCGCCTGTGAAGAATGTGCGAGTAAGATTCGACATGAATGGGGATCCCAACTCCATTGGTGGAACTATTGGTTCGGGCGCCAACATTGTCTATACGGATTCCTTAGGTCAGGCTATCACCAATTACGTACCTGGCGGCCGCGCTAGTCCTACTAATGGTGTAACGATTAGGGCGTGTTGGGATGTGGTTGATTTTGCGGGAGGAACTTGTCCCAACTCTTCGCTTGTCTCGTTCACTGTTGTGAATGATCCACTTTCGATCACGATAGGTACGGACAATTCAATCACTGAGGGTCCGTCTAAACTGACCTACATAAAGCGATTTGTGCTTTTGGTGGTGGATGCGGCCGGAAATCCCAAGTCAGATGTGCAGCTTACGCCTTCCTTGGATTTGTTGGCTTTCAGAAAGGGTTCCTACGCTTTCGATAAAGGTAATGGCGAATGGTATCCTATCGCTGTTAATTCGGACGGGACCACTTCTACCAGTGGTGGTACGAGCCTCTGGCCAGTCTGCCAAAATGAGGACGTTAATCGGAATGGCGCCATTGACAGCGGTGAGGATCTGAATGGCAATGGCCAGTTAGACCCAAGAAAGTCAGATGTCTCTGTCAGTATGGTGGGGTCCACCAAGACCGATGCAAATGGCACTGCGGTCGTTCAAATTGAGTATCCGAAGAATTTTGGGGGATGGGCTCAGGCTCGAATTACAGTTTCAGCAGCTGGAGTTTTGAGCCCACCGGGGGTCGATGTACGGTGGTTGCCACTCGATCCAGCGGCATTGAAGACGGAGACGCCTCCCCCCGCGTTTGTCAATAGCCCGTATGGTGTCATTCGAGTGCTCGGCGGGAATTCATGTGCCAATAAGGACTGAATCGGCCGTTTCTATCGGTGTCATTGCGTGAAGTTCGCACTGGTGGGCTTGCCGGGCTCCGGCAAGTCCAGCGTGGCCCGGCATTTGGCCCAGCACTATGGCTGGGCTAGTTGTGACACCGATACGGTGATCGAGTCGCGGATTGGCATGCCGATCCGCGACTTTTTTGCGCGTGAGGGCGAGGCGGCGTTTCGGGAATTGGAAACTCAGGCTTTGCAGGACTGCATTCAGCGGCCGGGCCCGCTGGTGCTAGCGACCGGTGGCGGCATCGTGCTGCGGGCGCAGAACCGGGAGTTGCTGCGGCAGGGAAGCTTGGTGTTCTATTTGCGCACCACGCCTGAAGAACTGGCGCGCCGGTTGCGCAACGATTCCAAGCGGCCCTTGCTCCAAGGGGGCGATGCGCTGCGCAAATTGCGTGACTTGAACGCCCAGCGTGACGGTCTTTATCGCCAGACTGCTCACTATGTGGTGGAGAGCGGGCGGCCGACCGTGTGGGGGCTGTTGCATTGGATCTGCATGCAGTTGGAGTTAGGCGGCCATGTGCCGCCGCCTAGACCATAAACTGGCCGCATGCCTTTGGAATCTTCCTTCGCTAGGATTGCACTGCCTCCTTTCAACCCCGAGGCCTCTGGTTTGGGTTCTCTGACCATTGATTTGGACGCGCGGAGCTATCCGATTCACATTGGCAAGGGCGGGTTGACAGGGGTGGGTGCCTTGCTGCCCCAAGACTGCACGCGCGTGCTCCTGGTCAGTAATGAGACCGTGATGCCCTTGCATGGCGCTGCGCTCAAGGCTGAATTGGCTTTGAGCGGACGCCCAGTGGATTCCTTCGTCCTCCCCGATGGTGAGGCCCACAAGAACTGGCAATCCTTGCAATCGCTGCTGGAGTTCTGGGCTGAAGCCGGCGCGGATCGCCATTCCGTGGTTCTGGCCTTTGGAGGCGGCGTGGTTGGAGATCTGGCGGGGTGCGCTGCCGCTCTCTTTATGCGGGGGCTGCGATTCATTCAGATACCGACGACCTTGTTGGCGCAGGTTGATTCCTCAGTGGGTGGGAAGACGGGGATTAACTTGCCGCAAGGGAAGAACTTGGTCGGCAGCTTTCATCAGCCGATCGCGGTTTGGGCTGACCAGGGGCTGCTGCGCACCTTGCCGGAGCGTGAGTTTTCTGCTGGTTTGGCCGAAGTGATCAAGTACGGCCCGATCGCGGATTCCGAGTTCTTTTCCTGGCTGGAGGGGGCTATGCCGGCCCTGCGTCAGCGTGACTCGGAGACGCTGGCTCTGGCCGTGCGGCGCAGTTGCGAGATCAAAGCGGCTGTCGTGGGGGCCGACGAGCGTGAGGGCGGGGTACGGGCGATTTTGAATTTCGGCCATACCTTTGGTCATGCGCTGGAGGCCGGCCTGGGCTATGGCCGTCTATTGCATGGCGAGGCCGTTGCGTTGGGCATGGTGATGGCAGCCGAGTTGTCGCATCGGCACTTGGGGACTGACCCCGCTCTGGTGAGTCGGCTGCAGGCTCTGCTGAGGGTTGCGGGCCTACCCATCCGGGCTCCGCGCATGGACCCCGCGCTCTTTATGCAACTGATGCGTGGCGATAAGAAGTCGGTGTCGGGCATGGTGCGCTATGTCTTGATCCCCGCCATCGGTCAGGCCGAGTTGGTTGCTGCGCCGGATGAGATGGCGCTGGCTTGCGTGGCGGCCCACAGCGAATGAATTTGCTCGCTCCTTACGCCTGCGATCCGGCGCGCAGCTTGGGTCGGCGTCATGCAGAGGCCGCGGCGGCCGATCGCACACCCTTTCAGCGCGACCGCGACCGCATCGTGCATTGCTCGGCGTTTCGGCGCCTGGTCTACAAGACCCAGGTGTTCTTGAACCACGAGGGGGATCTTTTTCGCACCCGGCTGACCCACTCTTTGGAGGTGGCGCAGCTCACGCGATCGATGGCGCGAAGTTTGAGGCTTGATGAAGACCTGAGTGAGGCCATCGCCTTGGCCCATGATCTCGGTCACACGCCTTTTGGCCATGCGGGGCAGGACACCCTCAATGCCTGCATGGCGCCGTATGGCGGCTTTGAGCACAACTTGCAGAGCCTGCGGGTGGTGGATCGTTTGGAGCGGCGCTACGCCGGCTTTCCAGGCTTGAATTTGAGCTTTGAGACGCGAGAAGGCATCCTCAAGCATTGCAGTCAGCGCAATGCGCGGGCTTTGTGCGCGCTGGAGCCCGGCGGTGTGGGCGAGCGATTCCTCTCCGGTCACCAGCCTTCGCTGGAGGCGCAGCTGTGCAATTTGGCTGACGAGTTGGCCTATTGCGCCCACGATCTGGACGATGGGGTTCGTTCTGGCTTGCTGCCCTTTGCGGCCTTGGAAGAACAACCTTTTGTCGCGCCCCTGATCGATCAGGTGCGGCGCGAGGAGGGGGCGGATCTACACCCCCGGGTGCTGCTCTACACCACGCTGCGCCGCTTGCTGCGTTTGTGCGTCACCGATCTGGTGGACCATACGCGTCAGAACCTGCTGGCGCATGCGCCGCTGGATGTGCAAGCGGTGCGCGCCTTGGGTCCATTGGTGGCATACAGCCCGCCCATTGCGGCCGCGCTGCAGGCGCTCAAGTCTTTTTTGTTCGCCCGGCTCTATCGCCATCCGGAAGTGGAGGCTCAGCGAGCCCCTGCGCAGCGCCTGCTGGCTGATTTGTTCGGTATCTATCTGGAACAGGGCGTTCCCGATCCTCGCGACGAGGACCCCGCCCGGGCTGTGGCGGATTACCTCGCTGGGATGACCGACCGTTTCGCCATTCGCGAACACCAGCGCCTGACCGGACTGCGTCTGTTCCCCAGCGAGTGATTCCCGCCTCAGAATAGGGGACAGAGTGACTTCCGGAGAGGCCGCATGGCCCGTCAGGCTCGGCTGGTGTTAGCCGGTCAACCGCATCATGTTCTGCAGCGCGGCCACAACCGCCAACCGGTGTTCATGGACGATGCGGATCGCCAAGCCTATTTGGACGCCCTGCGCGAGGCCACGCGTTTGCATGGTGTGCTGGTCCACGGCTATGTGTTGATGCCCAACCACATTCACCTGCTGGTCACACCGCACGAGGCGGACGGGTTGGCCCGCGCCATGCAGACCCTGGGTCGTCGCTACGTGGCCGGCTTCAATCGCCGTCATGGACGCTGCGGCACGTTGTGGGAAGGGCGCTTCCGCACCACCCTGATCGAGGCCCCGCTGTTCTACGCAGCGGCTTTGCAATACATCGAGCAACATCCCCAGCGAGCCGGGCTGGTGGATACCGCAGCTGACTACGCCTGGAGCAGCGCGGCCCACCACTTGGGTCAGCGTCGCGATCCGCTCATCGCCGAGCACGCGGCGCACTGGGCTCTGGGCAACACACCCTTTGAGCGCGAGCTGCGCTGGCGTCATGCCCTGGCCGAGCCGCTGGCACCGGACCTGCTGAGTCAGCTGCGGCGCCATGTTCACGGGGGCTGGCCGCTGCTAAGCCCAGCCCGGGCATCCCAGTTGGCGCAGCAACTGGATCGGCCGATGAGCGCGAGGCCGGTCGGGCGTCCCCGCTTGCACTCTGTCCCCAATTAACCGCGAAGCCTGCTTTCTTGGTCTTTGTTATTGACTCTGACCCCATTTGGTTTCGAGTGAGTTACGCCCTTTGAGCGGATAGGCTCCGTGCAGTTCCCTGCCGGAGTCCAAGATGTCTGCCGTTCCCGCTACACCCGCATTGGCCCCTATCCGTCCTGCCGACGAGCTAGAGCGGCAGCACTTGGCCGGCCACGGCCTGTACCGACCCGAGCAGGAGAGGGACGCCTGTGGCGTGGGCTTTGTGGCCCACATCAAAGGGCAGCGCAGCCACGCCATCGTTCAACAGGGTCTCAAAATTCTCGAGAACTTGGACCACCGCGGTGCTGTCGGGGCCGACAAGCTGATGGGTGACGGCGCGGGCATCCTGATCCAGATCCCTGATGAGTTCTACCGTGCCGAAATGGCAGCTCAGGGCGTGAGCCTGCCGCCTCCTGGCGAGTACGGCGTAGGCATGATCTTTTTGCCCAAGGAGCACGCCTCGCGCTTGGCCTGCATTCAGGAGTTGGAGCGCGCGGTGCGTGCCGAGGGCCAGGTGCTGCTGGGCTGGCGCGAGGTCCCGGTGGACCGCGAGATGCCGATGTCCCCGGCGGTGCGTGAAAAGGAGCCCATCCTCAAGCAGGTCTTCATCGGCCGAGGCCCCGACGTGATCGTGCCCGATGCGCTGGAGCGCAAGCTCTATGTCATCCGCAAGACCGCCAGCTCCGCCATCCAGGCGCTGGGGCTTACGCACAGCCGCGAGTACTACGTGCCTTCGATGAGCTGCCGCACCGTCATTTACAAGGGTCTGTTGCTGGCCGATCAAGTGGGCGTCTATTACAAAGACTTGGCCGACCCCCGGGTAGCCTCGGCCCTGGCCCTGGTGCACCAGCGCTTCTCTACCAACACCTTCCCCGAGTGGCCCCTGGCCCATCCCTACCGGATGGTGGCCCACAACGGCGAGATCAACACCGTCAAGGGCAACTTCAACTGGATGCGCGCGCGCGAGGGTGTGATGAAGTCCCCCGTGCTGGGCGAAGACTTGAAGAAGCTCTACCCCATCAGCATGGCGGGGCAGAGCGACACGGCGGTGTTTGACAACGCGTTGGAGCTGCTGGTCATGGCGGGCTATCCGTTGGCCCATGCCGCCATGATGATGATCCCCGAGGCCTGGGAGCAGCACGAGCTGATGGACGAGCGCCGCCGTGCCTTCTATGAATACCACGCCGCCATGATGGAGCCCTGGGATGGCCCGGCCGCGATGGTCTTCACGGACGGCCGGCAGATTGGCGCCACCTTGGATCGCAATGGCCTGCGCCCGGCGCGCTATATCGTGACCGACGATGACCTGGTGGTGCTGGCTTCGGAGTCCGGCGTGCTGCCCATCCCCGAGAACCGCATCGTCAAAAAGTGGCGCCTGCAGCCCGGCAAGATGTTCCTGATCGATCTGGAGCAGGGCCGCATCGTCGAGGACGACGAACTCAAGGCGCAGCTGGCCAGCAGCCGGCCCTATCGCCAGTGGATTGAGAACGTCCGCATCAAGCTCGACAGCATCCCCGCCCCCGCCGATGCACGGGCGCCCGAGTTCCCTGAGTCCCTGCTGGATCGCCAGCAGGCCTTTGGCATGACGCAGGAAGATTTGAAGTTCCTGCTCAGCCCGATGGCGGCGACCGGCGAGGAGGGCATCGGGTCGATGGGCAATGACTCGCCGCTGGCGGTGCTGTCCGACAAGAACAAGCCGCTCTACAACTACTTCAAGCAGCTCTTTGCGCAGGTGACCAACCCGCCGATCGACCCGATCCGCGAGGCCATCGTGATGAGCCTGAACAGTTTCATCGGCCCGAAGCCGAATCTGCTGGACATCAACGCCATCAACCCTCCGGTGCGCCTGGAGGTCGATCAGCCGGTGCTGGACTTTGCCGATATGCAGCGGCTGCGCGATATTGAGCGGCACACCCATGGCAAGTTCAAGAGCTACGAGCTGGACATCTGCTACCCGGTGGAATGGGGCAATGAGGGGGTCGAGGCCAAGATTGCGAGCCTGTGCGCTGAGGTCGTGGACGCGCAAAAGAGTGGCCACAACATTATTCTGATCAGCGACCGCCGCGCCAGCCGCAGCCAGTTGGCCATCCCAGCGCTGCTGGCGCTGTCGGCCATCCACCATCACCTGGTGCGTGAGGGCCTTCGCACCACGGTCGGCCTCGTGGTCGAGACCGGCTCGGCTCGCGAGGTGCACCACTTCGCGGTGCTGGCGGGCTTTGGCGCCGAAGCGGTGCATCCCTACCTCGCGCTGGAGACTCTGGCCGCGCTGCACCAGGATCTGCCGGCGGACTTGAGTGCCGAAAAGGCCATCGCCAACTACACCAAGGCGGTGGGCAAGGGCCTCTCCAAAATCATGTCCAAGATGGGCGTGAGCACCTATATGAGCTACTGCGGTGCTCAGCTCTTTGAGGCGGTGGGCCTGCAGAAGAAGCTGGTGGACCAGTACTTCCGTGGCACTCCGACCCAGGTGGGGGGCATCGGCATCTTCGAGGTGGCCGAAGAAGCGCTGCGCATGCACCAAGCGGCCTATGGCGACGACCCGCTGCTGGCCCAGATGCTGGATGCCGGCGGTGAATACGCTTGGCGCGCCCGCGGCGAAGAGCATATGTGGACCCCGGATGCCATCGCCAAGCTCCAGCACAGCACGCGTGCCAACAGTTTCGAGACCTATAAGGACTACGCCCAGATCATCAACGACCAGAGCCGTCGCCACATGACCTTGCGCGGCCTGTTCGAGTTCAAGTTTGATCCCTCGCGCGCCATTCCCTTGGAAGAGGTGGAGCCGGCGGCTGAGATCGTCAAGCGCTTCGCAACCGGGGCGATGTCGCTGGGCTCGATTTCTACCGAGGCGCACACCACCCTGGCCATCGCGATGAACCGCATCGGGGGCAAGTCCAACACGGGCGAGGGGGGTGAGGACCCCGCGCGCTATCGCAACGAGCTCAAGGGCATCCCGATTGCGGCCGGCACCCAGCTGTCTGAAGTGATCGGTGCCAATGTGGTGGAGGCCGACTACAGCCTGAAAGCTGGCGACAGCCTGCGCTCCAAGATCAAGCAGGTCGCTTCAGGGCGCTTTGGCGTCAACGCCGAGTACCTGGTCAGTGCCGATCAAATCCAGATCAAGATGGCCCAGGGCGCGAAGCCGGGCGAGGGCGGGCAGCTGCCTGGCGGCAAGGTCAGTGACTACATCGGCAAGCTGCGCTATTCGGTGCCGGGTGTCGGCCTGATCAGCCCGCCGCCGCATCACGATATCTACTCGATCGAAGACCTCGCGCAGCTGATTCACGACCTGAAGAACGTCAATCCGCGCGCCGACATCAGCGTCAAGCTGGTGTCCGAGGTGGGTGTGGGCACCATCGCGGCCGGTGTGGCCAAGTGCAAGGCGGACCATGTGGTGATCGCCGGTCATGACGGCGGGACCGGGGCCTCTCCTTGGAGTTCCATCAAGCACTGCGGCACGCCGTGGGAGTTGGGCCTGGCCGAAACGCAGCAGACCCTGGTGCTGAACCGACTGCGCGGTCGCATCCGCGTCCAGGTCGATGGCCAGCTCAAGACCGGCCGCGATGTGGTGGTGGGTGCCCTGCTGGGTGCAGACGAGTTTGGCTTTGCTACCGCGCCCCTGGTGGTGACGGGCTGCGTGATGATGCGCAAGTGCCACCTCAACACCTGTCCGGTGGGTGTGGCCACGCAAGATCCGACCCTGCGCGCCAAGTTCAGCGGCCAACCTGAGCATGTCGTGAACTACTTCTTCTTCATTGCCGAGGAAGTGCGTTCTCTCATGGCTCAGCTGGGGGCGCGTCGCTTCGAAGACTTGATTGGGCGTGCAGATTGGCTCGATACCAAACGGGGCATTGAACACTGGAAGGCGCAGGGCCTGGATTTCAGCCGTGTGTTCCATCTGCCCAGCCTGCCCGCCGAGGTGGCGCGCCAGCACCGTGAGAGCCAGGACCATGGCCTCGAGCGCGCGCTCGACAACAAACTCATCCAGCGCTGCCTGCCCGCTTTGGAGCGCGGTGAACGCGTGCAATTCATGGACGACACGCGCAATGGCAATCGATCGGTGGGGGCGATGCTCAGTGGCGAGCTGGTGCGACGGCATCCGGAAGGGCTGCCCGATCACACCATCTTCATGCAGATGGAAGGGGTGGGTGGCCAGAGTTTTGGCGCCTTCCTGGCCAGTGGCATCACGCTCTACCTGATCGGCGACGCCAACGACTACACCGGCAAGGGCCTGTCGGGTGGACGCATCGCGGTGCGCCCTTCCATCGACTTCCGCGGCGAGGCGGCGCACAACATCATCGTGGGCAATACCGCGCTCTACGGCGCCACGCGCGGTGAGGCCTTCTTCCGTGGCGTGGCCGGCGAACGTTTTGCCGTGCGCTTGTCGGGCGCCAGTGCCGTGGTGGAAGGGACCGGCGACCATGGCTGTGAATACATGACCGGCGGCACCGTGGTGGTACTGGGTGCCACGGGGCGCAACTTCGCGGCTGGCATGAGTGGCGGCGTGGCCTATGTGTATGACGAGGACGGCCAGTTCGCCAAGCGTTGCAACACCAGCATGGTGGCCCTGGAGTGTGTGCTGCCGCGTGATGAGCAGGACGGCGCCTGGCATGCCATCGACGGCCAGGCCCAGCCCGACGAGGCCATCCTCAAGCGCCTCATCGAAGCCCATCACAAATGGACCGGCAGCCTCAAAGCCCGGCAGTTGCTGGATCACTGGGCCGACAGCCGCGCTCGCTTTGTGAAGGTGCTGCCACACGAATACAAGCGCGTACTGGTCGAGCGTGCGGTCAGCGCAAACCTGGCGCCAGCCCCGGCCGCCCTGGTTCGATAAGGAGTATTGGCAATGGGAAAGACCACTGGCTTCATGGAGTACGCGCGACTCGAAGAGGGCTATGCCCCGGTCAAGGCGCGCCTGACCCACTACAAAGAGTTCGTCATTGGCCTGGATGCGGCGGCCAGCAAGATCCAAGCCGCACGCTGCATGGATTGCGGTACGCCCTTTTGCAACAACGGCTGCCCGATCAACAACGTCATCCCGGACTTCAATGACCTGGTCTATCGCCAGCAATGGCAGGCGGCGCTGGCGGTGCTGCACAGCACCAACAACTTCCCAGAGTTCACCGGCCGGATTTGCCCGGCGCCTTGCGAAGCGGCATGCACCGTGAACGTGAATGGCGACGCGGTGGGCATCAAGTCCATCGAACACGCCATCATCGACCGGGGATGGGCCGAGGGGTGGATCCAGCCCCAGCCCCCCCAGCAACGCAGCGGCAAGACCGTTGCGGTGGTGGGCTCAGGCCCGGCTGGGCTGGCCGCGGCCCAGCAATTGGCGCGGGCCGGTCATGCGGTCACCGTGTTCGAGAAGAATGGCAGAGTCGGTGGTTTGCTTCGCTATGGCATCCCGGACTTCAAGCTGGAAAAGATGCACATCGACCGTCGCGTGGCGCAGATGGAGGCGGAAGGTGTGCGCTTTCGTACCCACACTTTGGTCGGGGATATGCCCAAGGAAGGCCCCGGCGCCCGGGTGATGAACGAGGCCACCGAGGTCGTGAGCGCTGCACAACTGCAGACCGAGTTTGATGCGGTGCTGCTCGCCGGCGGCGCCGAAACGCCCCGCGATTTGCCGGTGCCTGGCCGAGAGCTCGACGGCGTGCACTTTGCGATGGAGTTCTTGCCGCAGCAGAACAAGGTCAACGCCGGCGACAAGGTCAAAGGGCAGATTTCTGCCGCCGGCAAGCATGTGATCGTGATTGGGGGTGGCGATACCGGCAGCGACTGCGTGGGCACCAGCAACCGCCATGGGGCTCTGTCGGTGACCCAGTTCGAGCTGATGCCGCAACCGCCTGAACAGGAGAACCGCGCACTCACCTGGCCCTACTGGCCCATCAAGCTACGCACCAGTTCGAGTCATCAGGAGGGCTGCGAACGCGTGTTTGCGATTGCGACCAAGTCCTTCAATCCGGGCAGTGGCCGCGACAAGGGGCGTGTGAAGAGCCTGACCACCGTTCAGTTGGAGTGGCAGGGCAGCAAGTTCAAGGAGGTGCCCGGTAGTGAGAAGGAGTGGCCGGCCGACCTGGTCCTGCTGGCCATGGGCTTCACGGCGCCGCTGGCTAGCGTGCTGGAATCTTTTGGCGTGGCGCGCGATGCTCGCGGCAACGCGCTGGCACATACCGATGCGGTGGGCGGCTATGCCACCCCGATCCCCAAGGTTTTTGCGGCGGGCGATATGCGGCGGGGTCAGAGCCTGGTGGTCTGGGCCATCCGGGAAGGGCGCCAGGCGGCGCGGGCGGTGGATCAGTTCCTTAAAGGGTGCAGCCTTTTGCATCGATGATCGGCTACCTCCGCTGTGCATACAGGCGCTAGACATTCTGCGCGCGCCCCAAGCGCGCGGTGAACCTTAACGGCAGAACTGGCCAAGTTTTGCCCTACTTTGCGCACACTGCTGCGGTCCTGGGTCATGCGGATTGCCAATCGAGGTTGTGTGGCCGTCGGGGGGGGGGCAGTGCAGGCCGGTGACGAGCCCCAACTCAAAAGCGTGAAGCCGATGGCGGCCCAGCTAACGCCGTCCAGTGCGCCGGAGAGGCGCTAGTTATTACATCGTTTTGTCCCAGCCCGGTCCGACGAACAGTAGCTGCTTCGCAAAGCACAGCGGCTCTTGCCCTAGATGGACACCAGTGAAGGCGGATGGGGACGGGCCACAAAGGCCGAGTGCTGAGCTATCAACACGGGCTTTCGCGCTGATACAAATTGGTGCCGCCTGTCGCGGGTAATGCATCGAAGATCTGGTCGTCGCCCCCCACTGTGACTTTTGCGCGGTGCCGAGACTCCTTGGCAGGCATGATGTCCCTTACCGCGAATTCAAGGACGATAAGACATGTGCGGACCGCACACCAGTTGACGGTGCCCGGCGTGGCGTTGACACACGCCAAGATGAATCAGACCGAGGAACTTGTAGGCCATGAAAGCGAAAAACTGTCTACCGAACGGATTCACGCTCATTGAGTTGATGATTACTGTGGCAATTGTGGGGATCTTGGCCGCAGTGGCGCTGCCATCGTACCGAGATTACGTACGTCGTGGAGCACTACCGGATGGCACTGCAGGGCTGTCCACGCTACGTGTAAAGCTTGAGCAGTATTATCAGGATTTCAGAAATTTCGGCGCCGCCAGTTGCAGTAATGGGACTATTGACCTGGGAAAACTGGCGGACAAATTCACCATTACTTGCGTTTTGCAGAATAGTGGGCAAGGTTATATTGCAACCGCAACTGGAAAGGCCGGCACGCCTGCTGATGGGCATGAGTACACTATTGATCAGGACAATAATCCAACCACGGTGACATTCAAGGGAGGGGCATCGGGTAAGAGCTGCTGGCTTATGAGAGGCGACGAATGTTGAAGCAAGAATTCATACGCGGCATGACTCTTATAGAGGCGGTCGTGGTGATGGCTTTGTTGGTGTTGACGCTGGCACTTGTGGCGCCCTCTGTTGCGGATTGGATTAGGGATCTTCGAGTTAGATCTGGTGCCGAATCTATTAAGAACGGATTAAGTATTGCTCGAGCTGAGGCTTTGCGCAGAAACACTGCGGTGGGTTTTTGGATGGTAGAGGACACAGGATCTCGAATTCCGGGTAACGCTTGCGTGTTGTCTTCGCAGTCGGCCGCCTGGGTCGTGAGCATTTCCGATCCCACGGCTGCTTGCGGAGCTGCGCCATCGCTGACTGCCGCACCGCAATTGGTTCAGCGATCGAAGGCCGAAGAGAATTCCACTGCATTGAAAGTGGCTGCCGTTGATGACGCCGGCAATTCGATTAACAGGGTCATTTTTAACGGCTTGGGCCAGGCTCCTGCCGTAGCGACACGTTACACAATCGATGTAGAAGCCACGAATGGGCAAGGACGCCGACTGAGGGTGGTGGTGGAGTCAGGCGGCCTGGTACGAATGTGCGAACACGGCGTTGCAGCGGGCGATCCTCGGGCATGCCCGTTGTGAGGAGTGAAAGGCGATGAACAAGCACAAAACGCAGGGAGTTGCGATCCTGGAAGCATTGGTCGCAATATTGATATTTTCAATTGGAATACTTGGCCTGATAGGCTTGCAAGCGGCTATGACGCAGGCGCAGACGACGGGAAAAATCCGATCGGATGCTGTTAATTTGGCTGAAGATTTGTTCGCCTTAATTCAAACAGATCATCAGTCGAATCTGACTCAATATCAAACAGCCAACTGTGCAACTTATTCACGCTGTGCAGATTGGCTGGCGAAGGTCAGCAGATTGTTGCCAGGGGCAGGGACTCCGGCAATTGCCCGCAATGCGACCAGTGGACTTGTTACGGTAACGCTGAATTGGGCGGAGCCAAACGGCCAGGCGCATCAATACGTCGCATCGATGACTTGGAATCCATGAAATGAAAACCTCTGGGTGCGCTCGAGAAGCATCAGGTGGATTCACCTTGATTGAGGTAATGATTGGCGTTGCCATTGGCCTGTTTGCGACTGTGCTTGTAGCCAAGGTACTGGCCGTGTCGGAAGGTTGGCGGCGGGGTTCGACCTCCGGCACGGATGCTCAAGTGAGTGGCGGACTTGCTCTATATGAAATTCAAAGAAGCCTAAAAACTGCTGGTTATGGGATAGCAACCGAAGGCAATGCTCTCGGTTGCATTCTTTCAGCGGAAAAGAGTGGCGTGGCAATTGCAGGCTTGCCTGCAAGACTGGGGCCGGTACTGATCACAGCAGGTGGGGCCAACGCGCCTGATGCAGTACGGGTGATCAGGAGTTCAAAGCCGCAGTTTTCGATACCGATAACGACAGCAGCGCCATTTTATGTGGCGGGTGCCACTGTTTTGAATGTTGTTTCGTCTTTGGGGGTCGACCAGGGAGATTTTTTGCTTTTAACAAGCGGGGTAGATGCCAATTGCCAGGTGCTGGAGGCTGGGGCGGTTGTGGCGCAAAACGCGATCCCGATCTCCAGTGCCAATGGTTGGAGTACGGCGGTTTTTCCGGATCTCGCTCCGACGACGGCCACTATTGCCATAAATCTCGGGCAATTGATCGATCAAACATATTCCATCGATGCAAACAATAATTTAACTGTTGACACGCGGAATATTGCGCGCGCTGGCTCAGTGCAGAGAGTCCAGAGCAACATCGTAGATTTGATGGCGCTTTATGGGAAGGATACGAATGGTGATGATGTGGTGGATCTATACGACCAGGTTTTACCGACTAGCAATGCTCAATGGTTGGCAGTTCGCAGCATACGAGTTGCGGTACTCGCGCGCAGCGCTCAATTTGAAAAAGAGGACGTAACGCTGTCTGCTCCGGAGTGGAATCTTGGCAGCAGCGCGGTGACCACTGGTAGTTATGCCTGCGGAGCGTCAAGCTGCCTCAGGCTGAGGACGGGCGGCGCGACTGATTGGAAAAGGTATCGGTACAAAGTCTTTGAATCGGTGATCCCATTGCGCAATGTTATCTCTCGTGCTGACGCGGTGATTGGGGTGATCACGCCACCGGCCCCAACACCTTGATCCCGAATGACCCATATGTGCAACTCACTTGGCTCGGCTCGGCCTCGTGCTGACAGCTATGTTTGGTGTTTCGCTGGCACGCAGTCTGCAGGCCGCAAAAACGCAAGCTGATAGTGACCTCAAAAGAGATACTGCATGATTCCTAGAGAGCACCATGTCGCTGCACGCCGTTGGTCCCCAAGCCACCAGCGTGGAATATCCTTGGTATTTGCGTTGCTGGGTCTGGTGACTTTGACACTGGGCGCCGTCGCGCTACTACGGGCAGTTGACTCTGGTTTGTTGGTCCTCGGAAATGTGAGTTTCAAGCAGGAAACTCTGGCTGCGAGTTCGGTCGGGGCCGAGAGCGCAATCAATTGGTTGAATAATCAGGCCAATCTTGACAATAATATTCCAGCTAGCGGATATTCTGCCACGCTGCTACCTGCTCTTGAAGGGGGGGGGCCCAGATCCGACCTTCCTGCCAATACGCCAGCCGTGCTAATTGATTGGGACGGCAATAGCTGCGCTGCATCAGGACTGAATGGCCGAACAGTTGGCGCATGTATCGGGCAACCGGTTAGTGTGCAACCCCCGGCTGGAACGCTGCCTGGCATGACGATTCAGTACTACATAACGCGGATGTGTGCCTCTGTAGGCCCAGTTCAAGGTAACAACTGTCTGCGCCCATCAAGTGTTGTTGGAGTGGACGATACCGACGCGATTGAAAAGGGTGACAAACGCTACGGGAAGGCCAATCCAAGGCCTCGCACCGTGCCGCCGCAAGTGGCTTACTACAGAATTATCACAAGGGTAACTGGTGTCCGGGGGACGGTGAGCTACTCTGAAACGATGGTGTTCTTTTAAGGGCTAGCCTGCGGGTAGCGCTGAGGAGATAGAAATGTTGAGTGGAACTTTCGCGAAGAGACTGGTTGTGGCTTCATCGCTACTGCTGTTCTATGTGGGCCAAGCTGGTGCTCAGAGTGGTGTTGTCGATATTGCCACCGAACCTATGTTTACGCGCCCTCAGGTCGTGGTCAAGCCTAACCTGATGTTTATCATGGATAACTCGGGCAGTATGTCTTGGGACTATATGCCTGATGAGGCCAAGTACGGGACTTCCGCCAACAATGAAAAGTATGGCCGGAGATCTGCGCATTGCAATGGTTTGGGCTACAAGCCTGGGACTATTTATGAGCTGCCGAAGAAAGCCGATGGAACCAGTGAATCCGCGGCCAGCACGGCGTTTCTCGGTGGGGCTGCTCCGAGTGTCTCTTATAACTTTGTGAGTGGTGCCGTCGGCAATTTGACCCGTCTTGATCTGGTAACGAGCCCTGCCACTCATTCGGTCGTTACTACAGGCCCGATTTCTGTAACAGTTCGAGGCGACCAATCGAGCTATTACAAGATTGGGGGTGTTGTGACACTGATCGGCTCGGCAACCGATTGGCGTGGCAATACGTACCTTGTCTCTGATCGCTACATTGTCGGCAAGATCGCCGAGTGGTCAGCCAGTACCAATCAGCTGAAAATTCAAGTGGCAATGGCAGTGGGTTCAGGAACGATGAGCGAACCCTTTGTTGGTATAGGTTCGCCAATTGACAATGTGTACTACGTTTACAAAGGAGACGCGACCGCGAATCCGCCGTTGAGCTTCAAGTACACGACCTCTGGGTTGGATACCAGCACAAATTTCTACGCGGAGTGCAATTCGGAGATTGGCGGGCCCAATGCCGCCCTATTTGACGCGGTCATTGTTACGCCCAGTTCAACTGAGGCGCAAAACTATGCCAATTGGCAAAAATACTACAGCGTTAGAATGTGGATGATGCGAACCGGTATGTCCCGAGCCTTCGCGGGGATGGATGACAAGTTCCGCGTTGGCTTGTCGCTCATTAACTACTCTGACGAAACTCCGGCGCTCGATATTGCTGATTTTGATTCGACACAGAAGTCAGAGTTTTATCGGCAGTTCAATTCTGCCTCCCCCTCTGGTAACACGCCACTGCGCCGGGCATTGGCGCGCGTTGGGAGATACTATGCAAACAAGGCTACTGGGCAGTCAAGGGATCCGGTTCAGTATTCTTGTCAGAAGAACTTTGCGATTCTGTCGACTGATGGTTATTGGAACTCCTCCGATGGTTATCAGCTGGATGGGACGAGTTTGATCGGACAGCAGGATGGCGGCAGCACACCGCGTCCCCAATTTGACGGGCGGTTGACGACCACTCGGTTGACCGAAAAATGGGACACGATCGATGAATACCGTGAGACCACGACGACGCGATCCAATCGGTTGAAGACTGTTAAAAGCAGAATCTATACGCCCACGAAAGGGCAGTTGCGCACCTTTTACGTGGATAAAGGGAGTTGCGGTTCGGGAAGAAGGTATTACGAAAGGCAGATTACGAGCTACGACATTCGTGATGTTTCAGAAGTCACAACTCAAACCGAAATATCCTGGGAGGACGTTGTAACCCAGCGAGTGACGGAGACGACTCCGCGGACGCGGGTGGTTGAAACGGTTAATGGCACCCTGAGTTCTGATATCACAACCGCAGGATCCACTGTCGTCAATAAGGTGACCGAAAGCTCCTCGCAGACGATGCTGCCTGATGTGGTCAGGCCGCCAGATTCCAAGTCACTCGGAACCGATCAAACCAGTCCCAGGCTCGTGAGTGTTTCCAATGCGGGATGTTTGTCGGCTCGACCTGCAGACCACAACAAGGTGGTTGATGCTCCAGCCGTGACCACGGCTCCAGTCAGCCAAACCTTGAGCAGCGGGTTGTCTGCTACCGTGAAAGGTACGCCGGTCGTCACGAAAACATCGCCAGTTACTACGGTCGGCGCCAAGACAAGCACCACAAGCACCACCTCGACAAATGGCTCCGATAATTCTCTGGCGGACGCGGCGATGTATTACTACGCGACGGACCTGAGGACGACAGCGCTTGGCAACTGTGGTGGACCCAGTGGTAGGGACTTGTGCAAGAACAATGTACCTAAGGCTGGGCAGTTTGACGATGCAAATTGGCAGCACATGACCACCTATTCGTTGTCGGTCGGTCAGAACGGCATACTCAAATGGGATCCAAACTACCAGACCCAGGCCTCTGGAGATTTTGCGGATCTGCGAGCGGGGAGTAAAGATTGGCCTGTACCTTCATCGAATGCAGGTGCAGCGAATATTGATGACCTGTGGCATGCGGCGGTGAACGGTCGGGGTAAATTTTTTACAGCTAGCGATCCAGACAGCCTTTCCGTGGGGTTGAACTCCATTTTGAGTTCGCTACAGGGCTTGGTCGGTTCGGCGTCGGCGGCTGCTACGAGTAGCTTAGAGCCAGTTGCAGGCGACAACGGAGTCTATGTCGCCAGCTTCAAGTCGGTCGATTGGACGGGTGATCTCCGCAAGTACGAGTTCATTGGTTCTCAGGTTGTGTTGACTAAAACTGCCTCGGACGGCACGTTGGTGGATGCTGCCAAATGGTCAGCTGCGGATCAGTTGCAAAAGCGAACATCGCCCCGCTCAATATATTTTGCTGCGGGAGCGGCTGGTGCTTTAACCCGAGAAGAGTTTACATATTCGAAGCTCTCCTCGGTACAGAAGGCGTATTTTGATGATGCGTGCAGTAAGGCTCCGGCGCTGAGTCAGTGTGGGAGCCTGTCGGCGGCTGATCTCGCGGCTGTGAATTCTGGAGCCAATCTCGTTGAATTTCTGAGAGGCAATGTCAATCCGCTATTCAGGAATAGGGCGGGAATTTTGGGGGACATTGTGAGCTCGTCGCCGGTGTACGTTGGTAAGCCTCCATTTAAATATAGCCTTCCTGGCTATTCCAGTTTTGTGGCGGCCAAGAGTACGCGCGCTAAGGTTGTTTTGGTTGGCGCCAATGACGGTATGCTTCATGCGTTTGATGAGGCGACCGGCGAGGAGCGGTGGGCCTATGTGCCAGGCTTGGTGATGAGTAAGTTGTATCGATTGGCCGATCGCAATTATGAATCGAAACACACTTTTACCGTGGATGGCAGCGCCATTGTGGCGGATGTCAGCGACGCCAATGGTGTTTGGCGCACCATTGTGGTTGTTGGGCTGAATGCGGGAGGGGTGGGTTACTTTGCGCTTGATATTACCGATCCGGTTGATCCAAAGCCATTGTGGGAATATGCCGGTTCGGGTGCGTTGGGGTTGACGTTCAGTAACCCGATCGTGACGAGGCGGAGTGATGGAAGGTGGATCGTTGCGTTTGCTTCGGGATATAACTCTGGTGCCGAAGATCGGATGGTATACATTGATGCGAATACCGGTGTCTTCATTGATGAGTTGAGGACCGGTGCTTCGGTGGGTCTTTCAAAGCTGTCTGCCTGGGTTGAGGACGGTGAGCAAAACATTGCAAGTCGCTTCTATGCGGGCGATCTCGCGGGTGGCGTTTGGCGCTTCGATATAGACGGTAACTTTCAGCCTGCTTCTGGTGTCCTTAAATTGGCTTCGTTGGTTGGTCCGACTGGCGCTCCTCAGCCAGTGACGACACAGATTCAGGTGGCTGAATTGAAATACAATGCGGTGAAATATCCGGTTCTATTCGTTGGCACTGGAAAGTACTTGGGCTCTAGCGATATTAGTACAACCGCAGTCCAGTCCATCTATGCCTTCAAGGATCCGCTGACCAATGCAGCATATTCTGTGTTAAGGGACGAATTGGTGGAGCAAACGCTGGCGCCCGACGTGAGCAAGCCGTCCAGGCGCGTTATTGATCCTGCCAGCCCCAAGGTTGATTGGGCCGCCAAGTCGGGTTGGTATGTGGATTTGCCAGCCGGCGAGCGTGTGGATGTTGATATGCAGATTTCAGGACGCCTCCTGAAGGCCGCGGGCAATCTGCCTGGAGGATCTGCCGATGAGTGTGAAGCGGGTAAGTCTGGTACGTCCTGGCTTTATGAGTTGGATGTAATTTCTGGCAAAGGCGAGTCCAATAAGCTTCCCGAAATGGTTGCTGGCTTGACGACTGTAATAGGTGATACTGGCCCTGTAACTATCATCACCGGTAAAGGCGGAGCTGTTAGTACGCAAAAGGAACCCCCTTGTGCAGATTGCACCGCCGCTACCGGGGCTCGTCAGCCTGCTAAGCGCAGTTCGTGGCGTGAATTGACGAATTGACATTGCGCTCTGGCTCTCAACTGGGGATATGTCTAGGCCTTTCCTTGGCGATTCATAGTGCTCTGGTTGGGGTTTGGATACTTCCGGAGTTGGGGGTGATTCGGGTTGGGTCGGGAACTGGAAGCAGTGGGCCTTTGGGAAAAGCTTCTGCGGCCCAGCCACTCCAACTTCTCCCGATCCGGCTGAGACTGATCTCGCCCAGTTCCGCAGCTCTTGCTGTTCAGTCTCCAGCTGCGTCAGCGCCTGTCGTTGACGAGGGGGCCGTACCGGAGGGCGAGCAGAGCGCCGGGGGAGCGTGGTCTGGTGGGGCCTCCCTGCCAGGCGGGATTGCGACTGAAGGTGAGGAGTTCAGGGAAGAGGACTATCTGCCGCGCACTGAGGTAGATGATGTGGCGGCGCCTGTCCATGAGGTTGTGTTGCGTTGGCCAGAGGGGGATGCACCACCACCCGGCTCCTACAGAGGACGGGCCGTATTGTTTGTTGACGATCGCGGGATGGTTCGTCGCATTCGAGTCGAGAGCCCCAACTTACCCCAAGCGCTACGCGATGAGTTGATCCGTGCGTTTTCTACCGTGCACTATCGAGCCGCGCTTCGGGGGGGTCTCCCGGTCAAGTCGTGGCTCCGGATTGAGGTGGATTTTGAGTCCAGCTCCGCCGGTCGCGGGGAGGCAACATCGCCATTGCCTTGAGGGAATTTTGAGCAGGGTTTCCACCTATGATGCGCGGCCTTGTCTTCCGTCCCAGGAGGTAGGGTCCAAATCTGCTTCTAGCTTGGAGAGCCATTTTTGCCTGCGACTAAGCCTTTGATCGAACTGCGCGAACTGAGTTGCGGCTATGGCGACCGCGTGGTGCTGCAGGATGTGAACCTGCAAGTACGGCGCGGTGAGGTCTTGGCCATCATGGGCACCTCGGGGGGCGGCAAGACTACGGTGCTGCGCGTCATTGGGCGCCAGATCCTGCCGCAGCGCGGGCAAGCGCTCTTTGATGGGCAAGACCTCAGCACCCTGGATCGCGACGGGCTGTATGCCGTGCGGCGGCGAATGGGCGTGCTGTTCCAGTTCGGGGCCCTGTTCACTGATTTGTCGGTGTTCGAAAACGTTGCCTTCCCCTTGCGTGAGCACACCGATCTGCCCGAGTCCATGATCCGTGATCTGGTGCTGATGAAGCTCAATGCGGTGGGCCTGCGCGGGGCGAGGGATTTGATGCCTAGCGAGATCTCGGGCGGCATGGCGCGTCGCGTGGCCTTGGCCCGTGCCATCGCGCTGGATCCGGACGTGGTGCTTTATGACGAACCCTTTGCCGGCCTGGATCCAATTTCCCTGGGCGTGGCGGCGCGTTTGATTCGCGAGCTCAATGACGCTTTGGGGCTCACGAGCATCATCGTGTCGCACGACCTGCACGAGACCTTTGCGATCGCCGACCGGGTGGCCTTTGTGGCCAATGGTCGCGTGGTCGCGCAGGGCACGCCGCAAGAATTGATGGCCAGCGAGGATCCCTTGGTGCACCAGTTCGTCCATGCTCAGGCCGATGGGCCGGTGCGTTTTCACCAGCCGGCCCTGCCGGTGGCGCAAGATTTCGGCGTGGGGGCCTTCTGATGCTGAAGCCTGCACAGCTGGGTCGCTATGTGATCGAGGGCCTGGAAGAGTTGGGGGCGGCCACGCGCCTGCTACTGAGCTTGTTGGCGCGCCTGGCTGCCAGCTTGCGTCGCTTTGGGCTGATCCGCGACCAATTGTTTTTTCTCGGCAATCGTTCGCTGTCCATCATCAGCGTCTCGGGCCTGTTTGTCGGTTTTGTGCTGGCCCTGCAGGGTTATTACACCTTGCAGCGCTATGGCTCAGCCGAGGCGGTGGGCCTGTTGGTGACGCTGAGCCTGGTGCGTGAACTGGGGCCCGTGGTGAGCGCCCTGTTGTTTGCCGGCCGGGCCGGCACCGCACTGACGGCCGAGATCGGCTTGATGAAGGCCGGCGAACAACTCACCGCCATGGAGATGATGGCTGTGGACCCGGTGCAGCGCGTGTTGGCGCCACGCTTCTGGGGCGGCTTGATCGCCATGCCTTTGCTGGCTGCTGTGTTCTCGGCGGTGGGGGTCATCGGCGGGTGGCTGGTGGCGGTGCCTCTGCTGGGTATCGACGGCGGTTCGTTCTGGTCGCAGATGCAGGGCGGCGTGGACGTGTTTGCCGACGTCTGGAACGGCGTGGTCAAGAGTCTGGTCTTTGGATTAACCGTGACCTTTGTGGCGCTTTGGCAGGGCTTTAGCTGCCGCGCCACGCCGGAAGGCGTCGCGCAGGCCACCACCCAGACGGTGGTGCGCTCTTCATTGGCCGTACTGGCCCTGGATTTCGTGCTGACAGCGATGATGTTCTCGCTGTGAAGGGAGAGTAAGGATGTCGAATTCGAAACATGATCTTTGGGTTGGTCTGTTCGTGATGATGGGCGGGGCGGCCTTGTTGTTCCTGGCCCTGAAGGCGGGCAATCTTTTGAGTCTGAACTTTGACGAGGGCTATGTGGTCAGTGCCAAGTTCGACAACATCGGGGGGCTCAAGCCCCGGGCTGCGGTCAAGAGCGCCGGTGTGGTGATCGGACGGGTGGAGTCCATCAGCTTCGACGACAAGAGCTTTCAGGCCCGTGTGAGCCTGCGCCTCAACCAGGGCGTGCTCTTCCCCAAGGACAGCTCGGCCAAGATCCTGACCTCGGGCCTGCTGGGTGAGCAGTACATCGGCCTGGAGCCGGGTGCTGAGGAAAAGAATCTGGCACCCAATGATGTGATCAAGCAGACCCAGTCGGCCGTCGTGTTGGAGAACCTGATTGGTCAGTTCCTCTACAACAAAGCGGCGGAGCCGGCGGGGGACAAGCCATGAGACTGCGTGTGGCCTTGCTCAGCCTGTTGCTGAGCGCCTGCGCCAGCACGGCGCTGCCGCCGGGTGCCGAGCCCCACCCCAAAGATCCGTGGGAGGGATTCAACCGCAAGGTCTTTGCCTTCAACGACGTGCTGGATGAGTCACTGGTCAAGCCGGCGGCACGCGCTTACCAAGAAGTGGTGCCGTCGCCGGCGCGGCAGGCGGTGGGCAACTTCTTTGGCAATTTGGCCGATGCCTGGTCCTCGGTGAATTGGCTGTTGCAGGGCGAGTTGCAGCTGGGCGTGGAGCAGGGTGCGCGCTTTGCGTTCAACTCGGTGCTGGGTCTGGGCGGTTTGATCGATATCGCCGGTGAGGCGGGTCTGGAAAAGCGCAGTGCCAATTTCGCCAGTACTCTGGGCACCTGGGGTGTGGGGCGTGGGCCCTATCTGGTGTTGCCGCTGATGGGGCCTTCGACGGTGCGCGACACCGTCGCACTTCCGGTGGACCGACTGGCGCGCTCTTCGGTCTTGTTTGACGAAGCTGGCAGCCGCATTGCGGCCACGGCGCTGGAAGTGATTCACACCCGCGCCAGCTTCTTGCAGGCCGGTGAGCTGGTGGAAGGCATTGCCTTGGACAAGTACACCTTCTTCCGCGACGCCTATTTGCAGCGCGCCAACTACAAGAAGCGCCCCAAGCCCAGCGAGGACGATGAGTTTGAGGTGCTGCCGCCAAAGCCGGCCGCATCGGCGGCTTCATCGCCCTGAGGCGGGGCCTGTCGGCCCGAAGGACTGTTGACGCGTTGTGCGTCGCCACGCCAACTGGCGCTGGCTCTACCGATTGAGAGAGGATGCTTGTGAAACTCAAACTGAATGCTTGGATCGTGGCCCTGGGCCTGAGTGCTGCGGCTTGCTTGCCTGCGCTGGGGGCGGACGCATCGACGGCCGATGGCCTCGTCAAGGAACTCTCGCAAGAGACCATCGAGGCGGTGAAGGCAGACAAGGCCATCCAGGCCGGTGACATGGGTCGCATCCAAGCCTTGGTTGAAACCAAGGTCATGCCGCATGTGAACTTCAAGCGCCTGACCGCCAGTTCGGTGGGACGCTACTGGCGCCAGGCCACGCCTGAGCAGCAGGACAAGCTGCAGAAGGAATTCCGCACCCTGCTGATTCGCACCTATGCGGGCGCGCTGTCGCAGGTCAAAGACCACCAGCTGGCGTTCAAGCCGCTGAAGGCCGCACCGGAAGAGACCGAGGTGGTGGTCAAGACCCAGGTGCGCGGTAAGGGCGATCCGATCCAACTGGAATACCGCCTTGAAAAGGGCGACAAGGGTTGGATGATTTACGACATGAATGTGCTGGGCATCTGGTTGGGTGACCAGTACCGCAGCAGCTTTGCCCAGGAAATCTCGGCCAAGGGCATCGATGGCCTGATCCAGTCCCTGGTCGAGCGCAACACCAAGGCCGCGGCCAAGTCGGGCGCCTGAGATGCCTGAAAGCTTGCTGCGCCTGCCCGCCAACGTCTTGCTCGCACAGGCGGGCGCGCTCTGGAGTCAGTGGCAGGCCAGTTTGAAGGCCGAAGCCGCCGGGGTGGCGGCAGCGGCCGGCCGGGAGGTACAGATCAGTGCTGCCGAGCTCAGTGACTTCGACTCCTCGGTGCTGAGCCTGCTGCTGGGCTGCGCGCGCCTGTGCCAGCAGCATGGGCTGGCTCTCAAGGTGCATGCCGCACCGCCGGCGTTGGAAGACCTGGCACGCCTTTATGGCGTGCACGAATTGATCTGGTCCCCGGCCTGAGGCTTCAGCTGGCGTAGCGCTTGCTGCGCAGATTTCGTTTGATCTCCTGCAGCATCGGCCGCAGGCGTTCGCCCAGCCGCAGCGCCACGCCAGTGGTCAGGATGTCGATGGCCACCAGTTGCAAGAGGCGGGAGACCATCGGGCTGTAACGCTCAAAGTCCTCGGGATGGTCAACAGCCAGCATCACATGGCCGGGCATCTGGCCCAGCTGCGCCAGCGGTGAGCCACTGGCGGTCAGGATGATGAGGGTGGCCCCCTTCTTGCGCGCCGTCTCGGCCGCATCCAGCAGGTCGCGGCTGCGGCCCGAATTGGAAATCAGCACCGCGCAGTCTCCGCTGCCCAGCATGGTGGCGCTCATCAACAGAACATGACCGTCCGAGCACCAGCTGCTGTGGACGCCCAGGCGGAAGAACTTGTGGTGCGCGTCTTGCGCCACGATGCCGGAATTGCCGACGCCCCAGAACTCAATGCGGCGACCCTGCTCGCCGGCCAAGGTCAAGGCCGCGATGGCCCGGTCGACGGCGTGGCTGTTGGCGTCGTTGCGGTAGTGCAGCAGCGCTGCCACGGCGTTGTCGACCACCTTCACCACCAGGTCCGCGGGCTTGTCGTCGGCCTCCACGGCGCGATGGATAAAGGGCACCCCCTCGTTCACGCTGCCGGCCAGCTTGAGCTTGAAGTCGGCCAAACCGTCATAGCCCACGCTGCGGCAGAAGCGAACCACGGTGGGCTTGCTCACCTGGGCGCGGTCGGCCAGTTCGCTGACGGGCAAGGTGGCAAAAGCGCGGGCATCCTCCAGCAGCAGTTTGGCCACCCGTTGCTCGGCCGGGGGCAGGGCGGGCAGGGCGGCCTTGACGCGTTCAAGCATCGAGCTCATCAAACCTCCTCCGGCCAGGTGAAGCCATCGCGTGCAACCATTGCGGAAGCTGCGGCGGGGCCCCAGCTGCCGGCGGTGTAGGGGCGTGGCGGTTCTTCGCTGGCGGCCCAGGCATTCAAGATGGGCTCGACCCAGCGCCAGGCCTGCTCCTGTTCGTCGCTGCGAACGAAGAGGTTGAGTTTGCCGGCGATGGCATCCAGCAGCAGGCGCTCGTAGGCGCCCACGCGGTTGGTGGCGCTGAAGGCACGGTCAAAGTCCAGGTCGAGCTTGACGGGGGCTAGGGCTTCGCCGTGCCCGCTGCCTTTGGCCGCCAGCAATTCCAGCTCCAGACCGTCCTCGGGCTGCAGCTTGATGATCAGGCGATTGGCACGCTGGGGGCCGGGGAAGATGGCATGCGGCACCTGGCGGAAGTTGACGACGATTTGCGCGTCTCGCGCGGCCAGCCGCTTGCCGGTGCGCAGGTAGAACGGCACGCCGGCCCAGCGCCAGTTCTGGATCTCGGCCTTGAGGGCGACAAAGGTTTCGGTGCAGCTGTCGGCTGGGATCTTGGCTTCGTCCAGATACCCAGGCACCCCCTGGCCGTCGACATTGCCCGCCCGGTATTGGCCGCGCACCACATCACGCGCGACCGCCTCGGGACTGAAGGGCTTGAGCGCGCGCAGCACCTTGAGCTTTTCGTCGCGGATGGCGTCGGCATCGTTGCTGGCCGGCGGCTCCATGGCGATCATGGTGAGCAGCTGCAGCGCATGGTTTTGAATCATGTCGCGCAAGGCGCCCGTGCCATCGTAGAAGGGCCCGCGGGTACCGACGCCAAGCGACTCGGCCAGTGTGATCTGGATGTTGGCGATGCTTTCGCGCCGCCACAGGGGTTCGAACAGTGCATTGCCAAAGCGCAGGGCCATCAGGTTCTGCACCGAGGGCTTGCCCAGGTAGTGGTCGATGCGGAAGGCCTGGGTCTCGTCGAACACCGAGCGCACCACGCGGTTGATCTGCTGGGCCGAAGCCAGGTCATGACCGAGGGGCTTTTCCAGCACCACACGCACGCGCTCGTGGTTCAGGCCGGCCGCACCCAGTTGTTCGCAGATCTGTGTGAACAGATGGGGGCTGGTGGCGAGGTAGAAGACCACGGTGTCGGCGCGGCGTTCATCCAGCCATTGGCGCAGATGCTGGTAGTGCTCGGCCTGGCTGAGGTCCATGCGGCGGTAGTGCACCAGCGCGGCGAAGCGCTCGAACTCCTCGTCGCTGGGGCGCTTGGCCCCCTCGACCTCGCGAAAGCGCTCATGCAGCCATTGGCGGTACTGGGCGTCGCTTTGCTCGTCGCGCGCCACCGAGAGGATGCGCGCGCCCGGCGGCAGCTTGCCGTGCCGGAAGGCTTGGAACAGGGCCGGCATCAGCTTGCGCCAGGTCAGGTCGCCGGTGCCACCAAAGAAGACGAGATCAAAAGACATGCCGTTCCGGGGCTGGCCCGTTATGTAATAAAGTTACCGACATGATGATGCATCGGTTTCTTCCGACGGTCAACGCAAGACAAACCCCGGGCGCCAATAAAAAAGCCCCGGCGAACCGGGGCTTCGTGCATCGAGCGGGTGGGCGATCAGTTGCCGCAGCCCAGGCTCTTGATGCGGTCGTCGGCGGCCTTGGCGCGCACCAGACCGAAGCCGGTCTTGGTGTCGCGGCCGGCGGTGTTCAGGTCCTCGGCGCTCTTGTTGAGCGAGTTGCGGATCTGTGCGGCTGTGCAGTTCAGGTTGCGGCTCCACACCAGGGCGGCAACAGCGGACACATGGGGCGTGGCCATCGAGGTGCCGTCGAAGTAGGCGTAGCTGCTCGGGGTGACGGCCACGGTGGCCGACTGACCCAACTTGCCCAGCATGGCGGCGCCATCGGTGTCGGTGGCGGTCACCGAGGGGATGGTGGTGACGGTGGTGCCCAAGGTGCCGCCGAAGCTGCCGGCGGCGTTGTTGTAGACCACGGCGCCCACACCACCGCTGGCCTGGCAGTTGCTGACCTTGGTGGAGAAGTCCACGGTGCCGCGCTGGATCAGGCAGACCTTGCCGGTCATGGCGCCTGCCTGCACGGTGTCACCCAGGCCAAAGTTGGCCAGCGCGCCGGTGGCGGTGCCCAGGGGCGAGCCGTCCATGGCACCCGCGGTGTAGGCCACACCGCCCACGCTCAGGGCGGAGTCACGGCCGCCGCCCACGGGCACGGTGGACAACACACCGACGCCGGGGCCGGAGATTTCCACCTTGCTGTTGTACTGGGAGAAGCTGGCCCACTGCTTGTTCTCGTCCACAGCGGCGACCATCACCACGCTGCTGTAGCCGGCGGGGTAGCTCACCACGGCGTTGCCATCGTTGCCGGCGGCGGCGATCGACAGGATGTTGGCGGCGGCCAGTTGGTCAAAGGCGCGCTGCTCGGTCCGGTTGGAGCGGCCGCCACCGAGGGACATGCTGATCACATTGGCGCCAGCGGCCTTGCACTTGTTGGCGGCGGTGGTCAGGCTGGAGGAATAAGCCCAGCCATCGGCGCCGAACACCTTGACGATGTGCAGCTTGATCTTGCCGTTGGCGTTCACGCCCACCACGCCCTTGCCGGCGTTGTTCAGTGCGGCAATGGTGCCTGCCACGTGGGTGCCGTGATGGTTTTCGTCGGTGTACCACCAGCCGGTGCCGCTGTCGTACTCACCGGTGACGTTGGCACCGCTGCTCAGGTCTTCGTGGCTGCGGTCGTAGCCCGAGTCGATGATGCAGATCTTGCGATTGCCCGTCAGGTCGTCGCTCAACTGGTCGGCCTGCACCAGCTTGATGCCGTAAGGCACTTGCTGGCCCAGCGCGTAAGGGGTGCCGGTCGAGGGCGAGGTCAGGGCGAAGGGGTAGCGCTTCTCGTCCTCTTCGACGTACTCGATGTTGGGGTTGTTTTGCAGACCCTTCAGTGCCTGGGTCGGCACTTCGATGGCCATGGCATTGGTGCCAAAGATCTCGTGCTTGATCTGGCCCTTGGCGGCCAACACGGCGTTGCGCACCGCCGAGGCGCTGCCCGGCTTCATCGAGACAATCACGCGGGTCTTTTCCGCCGGGGCAGCCTGAGCCACACCGCTCGCGCACAACACACCGGCCACCGTCAGCAGCGTCTGCAACACAGACGTCTTGTTCAAGCACTTCATGAAACTGGTTCCGTTCAAAAATTTGGGGCACGCCGCCCCGGCTTTACTGGGAGGCCGATGCATTTGTTTGCACCGGCTGCGTGGGGCGCGACTTTATGAAGCATTTAGAAACAGTGCCTAGGGCCTATCCCCAAAAAGAAGGATGTGCTTTCCCTATCCGGAACTACCCCGTCGCAACAACCCGAATCCGTCACACCGGTCGAGCCCGGCATGCTCGCCACACCTCTTGCAATCGACCCGAAAACCCGTCATGGATCAACTCGAACAGCTCAAGCAATTCACCACCGTGGTGGCTGACACCGGCAATTTCCTGCAAATCGCGCAGTTCGCCCCCCGCGACGCAACCACCAACCCTTCCCTGATCCTCAAGGCCGTGCAGCAGCCGGAATATGCGCCGCTGCTACAGGAAACCGTGCGAGCCCACGCCGGGGCCGGCATGGACGAGGTGGTCGATCGCGTGTTGGTTCGCTTCGGTCTGGAGATCCTCAAGCACATCCCGGGTCGTGTCTCGACCGAAGTGGACGCGCGCCTGTCCTTTGACAAGACGGCCACACTGGCCCGCGCTCGCCGTTTGATGGCGCTTTATGAGGCCGCGGGCGTGCCGCGTGAGCGTGTGCTGATCAAGATCGCAGCAACCTGGGAGGGCATTGCCGCCGCTGCCGAGCTGGAGCGCGAGGGCATCCACTGCAATCTGACGCTTTTGTTCGCGTTCTGTCAGGCGGTGGCTTGCGGTCAAGCCGGCATTACGCTCATTTCCCCCTTCGTGGGCCGCATCTATGACTGGTACAAAAAGAGTGCGGGGGCGCAGTGGGTGGAGGCCGAGAACGCTTTGGAACGTGACCCCGGCGTGCTGTCGGTGACGCGCATTTACAGCTACTTCAAGAGCCAGGGCATTGCCACCGAGGTGATGGGGGCGAGCTTCCGCAATATCGGGCAGATCCAGGCCTTGGCCGGTTGCGATCTGTTGACGATCTCGCCGGACTTGCTCGCGCAACTGCAGGCCACCGAAGCGCCGCTCACGCGTCGCTTGGACCCGGCTGCCGCCTCCCCCCAGCCGGCCGTGACGCTGGATGAAGCGGCCTTCCGCTATGCCTTGAATGAAGATGCCATGGCCACCGAGAAGCTGGCCGAGGGTATCCGCTTGTTCGCGGTGGATGCGGGCAAGCTGGAAGCCCTGATCGAGGCGGCTCGCTGATGCGGCGCGCCGACCAGAGCCCGGCCTGGGCGGCGCTGCAGGCGCAGGCCGCTGCGCGACCGGTGCGCTTGCGTGAGGCCTTCGCGGCCGAAGCCGAGCGGGCCGCGCGCTGGACCTTTGAGGCCGCCGGACTGCGCGTGGATCTATCCAAGAACTTGGTTGATGAGGCCGCAGCGGCCTTGCTGCTGCAGTTGGCCCAGGACTGCGAGGTGCTGACCCAACGCGATGCCATGCTCGGCGGCGCGCCCATCAACAACACCGAAGGCCGCGCGGTCTTGCACACGGCCCTGCGCGCACCCAAAGGGGCGGCAACGCCCTTCAATGGCGAAGTGCACGCGGCCTTGGATGCCATGCTGGGCTATGCCGAAGAGGCCCGCGCGGGCGGCTTTACCGATGTGGTGCACATCGGCATCGGCGGCAGCGATCTGGGGCCGGCGATGGCCGTGCAGGCCTTGGCGGCGGACCTTCCGGCGGGCTTGCGCCTGCACTTCGTCTCGAACGTCGATGGGCAGGAGTTGGCGGGTGTGTTGCCGGGCCTGGACCCTTTGCGCACGCTCTTCGTGGTGGCGTCCAAGACGTTCACGACGCAGGAGACCCTGGCCAATGCACAGGCCGCCAAAGCATGGTTCTTGGCGGCCGGCGGGCAGGAGGTGGCGCGTCACTTTGTGGCCACCAGCAGCAACGCCACGGCGGCGCGGGCCTTCGGGATCGAGCGCGTCTTCGGGTTTTGGGACTGGGTGGGCGGCCGCTACTCGCTGTGGTCGGTCATCGGCCTGCCCTTGGCCATTGCCATTGGCGCTGCGGCCTTCCGCCAGCTGTTGGCCGGTGCGCACGCCATGGATCGCCACTTCGCGGAGGCCCAACCGGCGCGCAATGTGCCACTGCAATTGGGGCTGTTGGATGTCTGGAATCGCAACATCCTGGGCTTTGGCAGCCGTTCGATTGCGCCCTATCACCAGGGCCTGCGCCGCCTGCCGGCTTACTTGCAGCAATTGGAGATGGAAAGCAACGGCAAGGGCGTCGATCGGGAAGGGCGGCCGCTGGGATACGCCACCAGCCCGGTGATCTGGGGCGAGGCGGGCACCAATGGCCAGCACGCCTATTTCCAGATGCTGCACCAAGGTACGGAGCCGGTGCCGGTGGAGTTTTTGCTGGTGCGCCATCCGCGCTATGCGCGGGCGCCCCAAGGCGAGTTGGCCGAGCGCTTGGCTGATCAGCACTGCAAGCTGCTGGCCAATGCCTTGGCCCAGGCGCAGGCCCTGATGGAGGGCAAGACCGAGGCCGAGGCTCTGGGTGAGCGACCGCCCACGGCGAACCCGGATCTCTCCGCTGAGGCCTTGGCCCGTCACCGCAGCTTCCCGGGCAATCGACCCTCCACCTTGATCCTGATGGATCGGCTCGACGCCTTCCATCTGGGCGCATTGATAGCGCTGTATGAACACCGGGTTTTTGTGAGCGGCGCGGTCTGGGGCATCAACAGCTTTGACCAATGGGGGGTCGAGCTGGGCAAGGCCTTGTGCAGCGAATTGCTGCCGCGCTTTCGGGATGGCGATGTCACGGGGCTGGACGCCTCCACTGCGGCTGCCTTGCAGTGGTTGCGCCAGTCTGCGTCATGAACTTGCGCCCGGTCTTTGACTTCGGCGGTGTGGTGTTCCGCTGGCGGCCCGCTCAATTAGTGGCGCAAGTGTGGCCGCACCGTGCACGAAACGCGGCCGAATGCGCGCAGACCGTGGCCACGCTGCTGCAAGGCTATGAGGGGGATTGGGGGCGCTTCGATCAAGGCTTGTTGGATGAGGCGGAGCTGATCGCCGCTGTCTGCGAGCGGACCGGATGGTCCCAGTCAGACATGCACGAGCTGTTGGCTGCGGTGCGCGATGAGTTGCAGCCTCAGGCCGAGGTTGTGGCCTTGGTCCAGCAGCTTGGGCAGTTGAGGCCGGGTGAACGCCCCTGCTTTCTCTCCAACATGCCGACCCCCTTGGTGACCCATCTGCGCGCCCACCACCCGTTGGCCGAGTGGTTTGAGGCGGGAGTCTTTTCCAGCGAGGAGCGGATGTGCAAGCCGGATCTGCGCTTGTTCGAGCGGGCTGCGCAGCGATTTGGCCGGCCGCCGCAGCAACTGCTGCTGATCGACGATCACCCCATCAATGTGGAGGCGGCTCGCCGCGCGGGGTGGCAGGCTGAACTCTTCACCAGTGCCCAGGCCTTGCGGGAGGCGCTGAAGGCGCGCGGGGTGCTCAGCCCGGAGTGACGATCTGTGGGTCTGGATCGCCGTCCTGCGGGGGGGCGGCGGGCACGCGGAATTGCTCACTGGCCCAAGCGCCGAGGTCCATTTCGCGGCAGCGTTGGCTGCAGAACGGGCGCCAGCGGTTTTCAGGGCTGAATAGCGCTGGCCCGCGGCAGCCCGGGCAGGGTACTTGGCGGGTGCTCATGCGCACAGGCACAACTCAAAGCTGGCGTCGTCGCGGCAGGGCTTGAGCCGGCCTTCACTTTCGCGCAGCAGGCGGATGGAGACCATCAGACGATGACCGCTGATTTCCGGGATCAGCCCGAGCTCGGGGGCAATCCGCAGGCGCAGCAATTGGTGTGCACGCGCGGCGTTCAGGGACTGTTGGTACTGCCCGGCTTGTGCGGCCACCATCTGCGGCACACCGTTCTTGCGCAGCAGGGAAAGCAGCAGATCCACGGCCTGGGCCACGGGCGCCACGCTGTCCATCCAGCTCATCAGTTGAGGCTGCCGGACGGCGCAGGGCTGCTGCTGCCAGGCGTGATAGGCGGGCAGATCGAACTCACAGGTGCCGCCGGGGATGGCGATACGGCTGCGCAGGCCGTTGAGCATCTCATTGCTGGCCAGCACGGCCCCGGGCTTGCCCTGCATCTGATGAAGGGCCTGGAAGGCGCGGTCCAGGCGCTGGATGAGATCGTCGAGCGCAGCCTCTGACACGGCCGGGTTGCCGCGATAGGAATTGAACTGCGCCTTGTGGCGCTCCAACTCCTTCATCAGATCGGACTTGAGATCGGAGCGCGCTCCGACCTCCACCACCTCAAACAGTGTGGTGAGTGCGAAGTGGTGATCCAGCGGCGTATCGCGCGCAGCCAACTGTCCCAGGCGCCCGAAGAGGTGCTCCAGGCGCAGCAAGGTACGAAGGGTTTCGTTGAGAGGGAACTCGTAGAGCAACACGGCCGGCCCTGAAATCAGGGGCCGGATTCTTTCACAGCGTTGCGCTGAATCCCCAGTGCAGCGCCAGCATTTCTAGGGCGCGATGCAAGGATTGAAGATCGTCTGCGCTGTTGTCCACCCAGGCATCGGCCGCTTGGCGCCGCTGCGGGCGCGTGGCTTGCAGGGCCAGGACGGCCAGGGCTTGTTCGCGTGTCCAGCCGGGGCGGCGAATCACGCGTTCGATTTGTGTCTCGGGCGCGCAGTCCACCACCAAGATCCTGTCGACTTGGGTGCGCCAGTGCTTGCTCTCCACCAGCAGGGGGACATCGAATAGCACCCACCCAGGAGCCGCCGCTGCACGTGCTTGCGCCAGCGTCTGAATCATGGGATGGAGCAGAGCCTCGAGTTGTTGGCGGGCTTGCGGATGGGCGAGCACATGAGCACGCATGCGCGCGCGCTCCAGGCCGTGTTCGGGATGAACAAAGTCGGCACCGAAGCGTTCGGCAATTGCCGGTAGGGCCTGGCCTTGCCGGCCGCAAAGTTCATGGGCCAATGCGTCGGTGTCAACCACGGTGACCCCACGGGACTGCCACCAGCGCGCGACCGTGCTCTTGCCGCTGCCGATGCCGCCCGTCAGGCCGATGCGCACGGCCTCAGGCCCAGCCCAACCATCCGAGCACGCGCGGTGCACCCGCCAACAACACGACCAGACCAGCGCCGGCGAGGAAGGGGCCAAAAGGTACGAATCGGCCCTCCCGGAGCGAGCCGGTCATCTTCATGACGATGCCCACCAGCGCGCCGATGGCCGAGGCCGCAAGGACGATCGGCAAGATCATCGTGGCGCCGAGCCACGCACCAAGCGCCGCGAGCAACTTGAAGTCGCCATAGCCCATGCCCTCTTTGCCGGTGGTCAGCTTGAAGAGCCAATACACGCTCCAGAGCGACAAATAGCCCACGATGGCGCCGAGTACGGCTTCATTCAAAGGAAGCGTCCAACCCATCCAGGCGGCAGCCAGTCCGGCCCAGAGCAGGGGCAGGGTGAGGTCGTCGGGCAGCAGGGTGGTATCCCAGTCGATCAGGGATGCCGCCAGCAGCAGAGCAGCGAAGCCACACCAGAGCAAGCTCAAGGGCTGGGGTCCGAAACGCCAACCAATCAGCGAAAACAACAGACCTGTGGCGAGCTCCACCAAGGGGTAGCGTGGGCTGATGGGGCTCTTGCAGGCGGCGCAGCGGCCGCGCAGGCGCAGCCAGCCCAGCACCGGCAGGTTCTCGTGCCAAGCAATGGAATGACCACATTGCGGGCAGCGCGACCGAGGTTTCGCCAAGCCCAAGGGGGGCTGGGCCTCCAGGGCTTGGCCAAGTTGCAGTGAGTGGCTTTCCCAGGCTTTGGCCTGCGCCTCACCCCAGCCGGTGGCGCGCCGCAGGCCTTCGGAGTCGCCCAACTGGTAGGCCGCATCCATCAGCCAGCGTCGCTCCAAGATACGCGGAAAACGATGGGCCACGACATTCAGGAAGCTGCCAATGCACAGCCCCAGGATGCCGAGCGCCCACCAAGAGAACCAAACGTTGTCGATTGCCGGCACTCAGACCACCTGCCCCAGCTTGAAGATCGGCAGGTACATCGACACCACGATGCCGCCGATGATGGTGCCCAGGATCACGATGATGAAGGGCTCCATCAGGCTGGAGAGGGCCTTCACGGCTTCGTCGACTTCGTCCTCGAAGAACTCGGCGGCCTTGCCAAGCATGTGATCGAGTGAACCGGACTCTTCGCCGATGGCGCACATCTGCAGCACCATGGTGGGGAAGATGCCGGAACCCTGCATGGAGGCTGTCAACGTCGTTCCGGTCGAAACTTCACGCTGGATTTTCTCGGTGGCCTCGGCAAACACGGCATTGCCGGAGGCGCCCCCGACTGAATCCAGCGCCTCTACTAAGGGGACGCCAGCCGCGAACATGGTGGAAAGGGTGCGAGTCCAGCGGGCGATGGCGGATTTGTAAAGCAGGTCCCCAAAGACGGGCACCTTTAGCAACAGGCGGTCCATGGTGTGCTGCATCTTTTCGCTGCGCTTCCAACTCTGCAGGAAGAAGTAGACCCCGCCGCCGATGCTGCCAAAAATCAGCCACCAGTAGGCGACAAAGAACTCTGACATCGCAATCACGAATAGCGTGGGTGCCGGCAGGTCGGCGCCGAAAGATGTGAAGACTTCCTTGAAGGCAGGGATCACAAAGATCATGATCACCGCCACCACGATGAAGGCCACCACCAGCACCGCGATCGGATAGGTCAGAGCCGATTTGATCTTGTTCTTGATGGCGACGGTCTTTTCTTGGTAGATCGCCAAGCGATCCAGCAGCGCTTCCAAGATACCGCCGGCCTCACCGGCCTCGACCAGGTTGCAGTACAGGGCGTCGAAGTAGATGGGGTGCTTGCGAAACGCAGAGGACAGGCTGGTGCCGGTCTCCACATCCTGGCGGATGTCGTTGAGCAGTTTGGTCAGGCGCGGGTTGGTGGCACCGCGAGCCACGATGTCAAAGGATTGCAGCAGTGGAACGCCGGCGCGCATCATGGTCGCCAGTTGGCGGGTGAAGACGGCGATGTCTTTTTGCTTGATCGACGAGCCGCCACTGGTGCGCCGCTTCTTGATCTTGGACACCAAGATGCCCTGGCGGCGCAACTGGGCGGACACCACGGCTTCGCTCGCCGAGCGGGTCTCGCCGCGCACCACTTTGCCGTTGCGATCCTTGCCTTCCCACTCAAAAACCAGTTCTTGCGTAGCCTTGGCGGCCGGATTTGCGCTTGCCATCACATCTCCACGTTTCTTTTGGCGCGGGGGTTCCGCTTATTCATTGGTGGCCGACAACACTTCTTCGAGTGAGGTGACGCCCAGCTTGACTTTGTGCAGGCCGGCCTGGCGCAGATCCCGCACACCATCCAGCTGTGCTTGGCGGGCAATGTCGAGCGCCGTGCCTTGCGCCAGGATGATGCTGGCCATCCCTTCGTTGACCGGCATCACTTGGTAGATGCCGACCCGGCCCTTGTAGCCGTTGTTGCAGGACGAACAACCCACAGCGCGGTAGGGCTTCCAACTGCCATCAAGCTCTTCCTCCTTGTAGCCGGCTTTCAGGAGTGCCTCCACCGGATACTCAGCGGGTTGTTTGCAGCTTTCGCATAAACGACGTGCCAGTCGCTGTGCGGTAATCAGGATGACGCTGGATGCGATGTTGAAGGGCACGACGCCCATGTTCATCAGGCGGGTCAGGGTGGTGGGAGCGTCATTGGTGTGCAGGGTGGACAACACCAAGTGACCGGTCTGCGCGGCCTTGATGGCAATGTCCGCCGTTTCGAGGTCGCGAATCTCACCCACCATGATCACGTCCGGATCCTGGCGCAGGAAGGACTTGAGGGCGGCTGCAAAGGTCAGCCCGGCCTTGTCATTCACATTGACCTGATTGACGCCAGGCAGGTTGATTTCTGCCGGGTCCTCTACGGTCGAAATGTTCACGCCCGGCTGATTCATGATGTTCAGACAGGTGTAGAGCGACACCGTCTTGCCCGAGCCTGTCGGGCCGGTCACCAAAATCATTCCATAGGGGCGATGAACCGCGTTGAGCAGGCGTTCCTTCTCCACCTTTTCATAACCCAGGGCGTCGATGCCCAGCTTGGCGGAGGACGGATCCAAGATGCGGATCACGATCTTCTCGCCAAATAGTGTGGGCAAGGTGCTGACGCGGAAGTCGATGGCCTTGCTACCAAACTTCAGCTTCATCCGGCCATCTTGCGGGACTCGGCGTTCGGCGATGTCCATGCGCGAAATCACCTTGATGCGTGACGCCAGCTTGTCCTTGATGGCGATAGGGGGCTGTGTGATTTCGCGCAACTCCCCGTCGACGCGAAAGCGCACGCGATAGTGGTACTCGTAGGGTTCGAAGTGCAAATCGGACGCGCGCAGGTTGATGGCGTCAACCAACATCTTTTGCAGGAAGCGGACGACTGGCGCGTCTTCGACCTCTGCGATGTCTTGCGCGTCGTCCTTGCTTTCGGTGGCGTCCTCGGCGATATCAAAGTCGATGTCGCCGGTTGACATGCTCTCCAGTGTTTCGGAGGCCGAGGCGCCCGCTGCCGAAAGGAGCTTGGAAAGTTTGTCCTGCTCGACGATCACCCAGTCCGACTGCAACTGGGTGGCGAACTTGATGCGTTCGACGACTTCTTGTTCGGTGGGGTCGGCGCCGCCAATCGTCAAGCGATTGCCGCGACGACCCAGTGCGATAACTTGGTACTGAGCTGCGAGCTTGTTGTCGAGGATGTCGCGGGGCAGTCGTTGGACATCCACTGCATTGAGATCCAGCAGCGGAATCGAAAGTGCCTGCGACAGGGTGTACGCCAAATCTGTGGCGCTGATTGCCCCTGAGCTCACTGCCGCTGCCGCAAAGCCGAGTTTCTTTTCTTTGGCTTGTCGCAGCAGGTCCTCGGCAGCCCGAGCCTGCAGTCGGCCGGCATTGACCAAGATGCGCGCGGCACCGCTCAGTTTGGCGTGGGGGTCTTGAACAGGCGGCTCGGCTTGCATCGGTTCTCGTTGCGCCAAAGGGCGCGTGCGATTTGCACTGTAAACCGAGTGGAAGACCGATCGCGCCCGATCCTGATACAGATCGCAAACTGGCCGGATCTGCTGAGGTCGGGAAGACCAGAAATCTGGTCGGGGTGAGAGGATTCGAACCTCCGGCCTCTACGTCCCGAACGTAGCGCTCTACCAGGCTAAGCTACACCCCGATTTCGTTGCGTGTGCTGACTCAAGCCTTGCGCTTGAGTCCCGGTGGTCAATACTTCCGATCCACCGAACGAGCCGAAAATTCTAGCAGAGTTTTAGTCCACTTGTTAAGTGGGAGCGCCTTCAGGGCGTCGGCGGCTCGGTTTGCTTCTGCGCTTGCAGCTTCTCGTGTTGCCTCAAGGGCGCCGCTGGAGCGCACGATGCGGATCACTTCTGACAGTCGCTCAACCTCGCCATTCAGCACTGCATTGCGCAAGATCTCCCGCTCCGCGGGTTGGCTGCGCTCCATGGCCAGAAGGATGGGCAATGTGGGCTTGCCCTCTCGCAAGTCGTCACCGACATTCTTTCCAAGTACTTCGGCGTCACCTTCGTAATCCAGGACGTCATCGATCAACTGGAAGGCCGTGCCCATGGCGCGACCGTAGTCGGCGCAATGCTCTTCAATGTCAGAGGGGGCATCCGACAAAATGGCGCCCAGGCGAGCGCTGGCCTCGAAGAGCTTGGCGGTCTTGAACCGAATGACCTGGAGATAACGTTCGACGGTGGTGTCGGGGTCGTGCACATTCAGTAGCTGAAGCACCTCCCCCTCGGCGATCACATTGGTGGCCTCGGCCAGGATCTCCAGCACCCGCATCCGATTGACCGAAACCATCATCTGGAAAGCGCGCGAATAGAGGAAGTCGCCCACAAGCACACTCGCAGCATTGCCGAAAAGCGCATTCGCTGTTTGCTTGCCGCGCCGCAGGGCGGACTCATCCACGACATCGTCGTGCAGCAGTGTCGCGGTATGGATGAACTCCACCACGGCCGCCAAGGTGTGGCGATGATGCCCAGGGTCGCCCAGTGCGTTGGCGAACAGCAGCAGCAACTTGGGGCGGAACCGTTTGCCACCCGCGTGGACGATGTAACCCGAGATCTGATTGATCAGTGCCACTTCGCTTTGCAGGCGATGGGCAATGACCCTATCTACTTCGTGCATCTCGGCGCTGAGGAGGGCCAGAGGGTCGGCTTGGGCTTCAGCGCTTGCGAAGACTTGCACTATGGACTCGGTGAAAAAGAAGGCGAGGGATTATAGGAAGCGCCACAGCACGGCCTGGGCCGGGCGCTTGCCTTGAGTCCGTCAGATTGACGAATGGCAAGCTTGTGGTAGACTGGCGGGCTCTTTGTGGTGGCTGCGCGCAGGTATTTGCGGTTGCCAATAAGAGGCGCAAGAGGCGCCCAAAAGGCGCTGTATTTCTTCACGAAAGGTCTCAAATGTACGCGGTCATAAAAACCGGCGGCAAGCAATACAAGGTTGCTGCTGGCGAAAAGATCAAGGTAGAACAGATTGCTGCGGACGTTGGCCAAGAGATCGTGATCGACCAAGTGCTCGCTGTTGGTAACGGCGCCGAGCTCAAGGTTGGCACTCCCCTGGTGGCGGGTGCAACGGTCAAGGCTACCGTGGTGGCTCATGGCAAGCACGATAAGGTGCGTATCTTCAAGCTGCGTCGTCGCAAGCATTACAAGAAGAGCCAAGGGCATCGTCAAACCTACACCGAGCTGTCCATCAGCGCGGTGAACGGCTGAGCCCTCGGCTAAGCACAGGAGTCAGCAATGGCACAGAAAAAAGGCGGCGGCTCAACGCGTAACGGCCGCGATTCCAAGCCCAAGATGCTGGGTGTCAAGGCCTTCGGTGGCCAGATGATCAGCGCAGGCTCGATCATCGTGCGTCAGCGCGGCACCAAGTTCCACCCGGGCACGAACGTCGGCATTGGCAAGGACCACACCTTGTTCGCGCTGATCGACGGCCAGGTCAGCTTTGCTGTCAAGGGCGAGCTGGGTCGTCATACGGTGTCGATCACCGCGGCCTAAGGCCCGGCGAATCGCCCGAACTCAAGGCCCCGCAGCGCGGGGCCTTTGTTTTTCTGCCTGCGCAAGCAGGCCTTCGCTACTTTTGCGGTGCCTCTATCCGGGCGCTGCGCCGCCCTGGCCTAGGATGTCGGGTGGCAGCCTGGAGAGGCCATGAAATTCGTCGATGAAGTCACCATAGATATCTCTGCCGGCAACGGTGGCTCGGGGTGCGCGAGCTTTCGCCGCGAGAAGTTCATTCCTTTCGGCGGACCCGATGGCGGCGACGGCGGGCGGGGTGGCAGCGTCTATGCCATTGGCGATCGCAACCTCAACACCTTGATCGACTACCGCTATGCGCGTCGGCACGAGGCGCGCAATGGTGAGGCCGGGCGGGGCTCGGACTGCAATGGCGCCGCAGCCGATGACATCGTGCTGCGCATGCCGGTGGGCACGATCGTGAAGGACTTGGAGACTGACGAGGTCATCGCCGAACTCTTGGAGCCTGATCAAAAGGTGCTGCTCGCGAAGGGTGGCGATGGTGGCTTTGGCAACTTGCATTTCAAGAGCAGTACCAATCGGGCTCCGCGGCAAAAAACCCTGGGATGGCCGGGGGAAGTCAAGTCGCTGCGCCTGGAACTGCGCGTGTTGGCGGATGTGGGTCTGCTCGGTCAGCCCAATGCTGGTAAGTCGACGCTGATTGCCGCTGTGTCCAATGCGCGACCGAAGATCGCGGATTACCCGTTCACCACCCTGTATCCGAATCTCGGCGTGGTGCGCGTGGCGCCCGAGCAAAGCTTTGTGATGGCCGACATTCCTGGCCTGATCGAAGGTGCTGCCGAGGGGGCGGGCCTGGGTCACCAGTTCTTGCGGCACTTGCAGCGCACCCGGGTGCTCTTGCACCTGGTGGACTTTGCTCCGCTCGACGAAGGCGTGGATCCGGTGGCGGAGGCCAAAGCCATCGTGGCCGAGCTCAAAAAATACGACCCCGAGTTGCACGCCAAGCCGCGTTGGCTGGTGCTCAATAAGGTGGACATGGTGCCGGCCGAGGAGCGCGAAGCCAAGGTCAAGGACTTCCTCAAGCGCTTCAAGTGGAAAGGGCCGGTTTTTGTCATTTCGGGTTTGACCCGTGAGGGCTGCGAGCCTTTGCTGCGCGCCATTTACGAATACGTGGCGGCGCAAAAGAACGCGCCCATCCCCGAGCCCGATCCCCGCTTCGATCAGTAGACCGCATGGCAGTGACCCCCCCTTTGCTTGGAGCGCGGCGCATCGTCGTCAAGATTGGCTCCAGTCTGGTGACGGATGAAGGGCGGGGTGTGGATGCCCAAGCCATTGGTGACTGGTGCCGTCAGCTGACGCGCCTGGGCGAGCAGGGTGTGGAGGTCTTGATTGTCTCCAGCGGCGCCATTGCGGAGGGCATGAAACGCCTGGGCTGGGCGCAGCGGCCTCGAGAGGTGCACGCTCTGCAAGCAGCAGCGGCCGTGGGTCAAATGGGGCTGGCGCAAATCTACGAGACCAGCTTGAGATCCCTTGGGCGTGCTAGCGCACAGGTTTTGTTGACGCACGCCGACCTCTCGGACCGAGAGCGCTATCTGAACGCTCGCTCCACCTTGCTCACGCTGCTGCAGCACCGCGTGTTGCCGGTGATCAATGAGAACGACACCGTCGTCAACGACGAAATCCGATTCGGCGACAACGACACCCTGGGCGCGCTGGTCACTAACTTGATCGAGGCCGACGCGTTGGTGATCCTTACCGATCAGCAGGGATTGTTCAGCGCCGATCCACGCAAAGATCCCGATGCCCGTTTGATTGCTCAGGGTCGCGCGGGTGACCCCGCCCTGGCTCGGATGGCCGGGGGGGCAGGCTCCGCGTTGGGCCGGGGCGGCATGCTCACCAAGGTGCTGGCGGCCGAACGCGCGGCGCGTAGCGGCGCGGCCACGGTGATTGCTTATGGGCGCGAACCTGATGTGGTGTTGCGCTTGGCGGCGGGCGAGTCCATTGGCACGGCTCTATCGGCTGAGTTGCCCAAACGCGCTGCGCGCAAGCAATGGATGGCCGATCACCTCCAACTGCGCGGCCGAGTGCAGATCGATGCGGGCGCTGCGCGCGCTCTGGTGGGCGAAGGTCGCAGCCTCTTGCCCGTGGGAGTGCGAGATGTGGCGGGTGAGTTCCACCGAGGGGATGTGATTGCCATCCTGGACCCGGAGGGGCGGGAGTGCGCGCGCGGGCTGGCCAACTATGCGGCGGCTGAAGCTCGGCTGTTGGCCGGCCGAGCCAGCCAGGACATCGAGGCGTTGCTGGGCTATGTCGCGGAGCCAGAGCTCGTGCACCGCGACAACTTGGTGCTCAGTGCCCCGGCGGATCCCGATCAGGCGCAGGGCTGACCTTTTCCTGGGCCCCCTCCTGGGCGGCGACATCGAGCGCATGCGCTGAATGGGCCACCGCCCCAAAGGGGGAGCGCGGCGCCGACTCACGCTGTCCAGGCGTGCGCATGCCGGCACGCAGAAAGCGATTCTGTGGATGCTGGCGCGGTAGAAAACGCGCCAACTCGTTCAGCGCCAACTGATAAACCCCGCGCTTGAACTCGATCACGGCCTCCAGCGGCACCCAGTAGTCATTCCAACGCCAGGCGTCGAATTCGGGGTGGTCGGTGGCGCGCAGATTCAGATCGCTGTCGTGCCCAAGCAGTTGCAGCAGGAACCAAATCTGTTTTTGCCCCCGATAGTGCCCTCGCGCCTCGCGGCGGATGTAGTGATCGGGCACTTCATATCGCAGCCAGTCGCGGGTGCGGGCCAGGATGCGGACATGCTCGTGTTTCAGCCCCACTTCTTCGTGGAGTTCGCGGTACATCGCCTGCTCAGGCGTTTCTCCGTGCTTGATGCCGCCCTGCGGAAACTGCCAGCTGTGTGTTCGGATGCGTTTGCCCCAGAACACCTGGTTTTTGTGATTGAGCAGGATGATGCCGACGTTGGGCCTGAAGCCTTCCCGGTCGAGCATAATCAACCTCGAATTTTTGAACTGCCCCGATTGTGCATGCCGCTGGCCCCACATCGCTGCAGTGAAACCCTCAAACCTCTTGTCTGACGCGGGCTTGCTGTGTTGCGCGGCAGGCCTGTTTTGCTTTTGAAGCCATGAAAGCCTCCCAGTTCCTGATCTCCACGCTCAAAGAAGCCCCCGCCGACGCCGAGATCGTCAGCCACAAGCTGATGATGCGCGCCGGCATGATCAAGCGCCTGGGCGCTGGCATCTACAACTACATGCCCATGGGCTTGCGGGTGATCCGCAAGGTGGAGACCATCATCCGCGAGGAGATGGCGCGCGCGGGCAGCATCGAAATGCTGATGCCCGTGGTCCAGCCTGCCGAGCTCTGGCAAGAGACCGGCCGCTTTGACAAGATGGGGCCAGAGCTCTTGCGGGTGAAGGATCGGCACGGCCGCGACTTCGTGATCCAGCCCACCAGCGAAGAAGTCGTGACCGACGTGGCGCGCCAAGAATTGCGCAGCTACAAACAGCTGCCCAAGAATCTCTATCACATCCAGACCAAGTTCCGTGACGAGCGCCGTCCCCGCTTCGGTCTGATGCGCGGCCGCGAGTTCACGATGAAGGATGCCTACTCCTTCGATCGAGACATGGAGTCCGCCGGCAAGAGCTACGACAACATGTTCGCCGCCTACTGCCGCATCTTTGACCGCCTGGGCCTGGAGTACCGCGCCGTGGCGGCCGATACCGGCGCCATTGGCGGCGACCGCTCGCACGAGTTCCAGGTGATTGCGGAAACCGGCGAGGACGCCATCGTCTACTGCCCCACCAGCAGCTACGCCGCCAATATCGAATTGGCCGAGGCCCTGGCGCCGGCCGCGCCGCGTGGCACCGCGGCGCAAACCCTGACGCTCACGCCCACGCCGGGCAAGAGCACCTGTGCGGACGTGGCGGCCTTGCTGGGCTTGCCCCTGACGCAAACCGTTAAAAGCCTGGTGCTGGCCACTGACACGAAGAACGAGGCCGGCGAAATCACCGGCAGCCAGGTTTGGCTGCTGCTGGTGCGTGGTGATCACGACCTGAACGAAGTCAAGGCCGGCAAGGTTGAGGGTCTCAAGGGCGGCTTCCGCTTTGCCACTGTGGCCGAGATCGAGGCGCATTTCGGCTGCAAGCCGGGCTACCTGGGCCCCATCGGCCTGAAGGGCGTGAAGATCGTGGCCGACCGCACGGTGGCGGCCATGAGCGACTTCGTTTGTGGCGCCAACCAATGGGACCACCATTACACCGGCGTGAACTGGGGCCGTGACCTGCCTGAGCCCGATCTGGTGGCCGACATCCGCAACGTTGTGGCCGGTGAACCCTCGCCGGATGGACAGGGCGTGCTGGCCATCCAACGCGGGATCGAGGTGGGGCATGTGTTCTACCTCGGCAAGAAGTACTCCGAGTCGATGAACGCCACCTTCCTGGCCGAAGACGGCAAGCCCCGCCACTTCGAAATGGGTTGCTATGGCATCGGCGTCACCCGCCTGTTGGGCGCCGCCATCGAGCAGGGCCATGACGAGCGCGGGATCATCTGGCCGGCCAGCATGGCGCCGTTTGAGGTGGTGATCTGCCCGATCGGCATGGACCGCAGCGAGCTGGTGCGTGAGCAAGCCTTGAAGCTCTACGCCGAGCTGCAAGCCGCCGGCGTGGACGTGTTGTTGGACGACCGCGGCGAGCGCCCGGGCGCAATGTTTGCCGATTGGGAACTGATCGGCGTGCCGCTGCGCGTGGTGCTGGGCGACCGTGGCCTGAAGGAGGGCTTGGTCGAGTTGCAGGGCCGGCGCGAGGCACAGGCCAGCAATGTGGCGGTGGCCGAGGTGTTGGCACAGGTCAAGGCGCGATTGACGGCTTGAGTTCCTCTCACGCAATGCAGCGTCGCGGCCTTTTGGCCGTCACGTTGGGAGGGCTGGGCGGGCTGATGCTGGCGTCGCCGGCCCATGCCGGCGCGCAAATCGAAGAGCCCTTGGCCGATGCGGTGCGCTCCGCGCTGAGCGCGGCCATTGGCCAGGCGGCCCCGCCACGCCCCAAATTCGACCGTATCGAGGATCGTCTGGCCTATCTGCGATGGCTGGGCGAGATGAGCGAGCGCCTCAAGCGGCGCCTGCCCGAGGCCCAGACCCGCATCGAATTTCTGGAGACCGTTTGGTACGAGAGCCGGCGCGCCGGCTTGGAGCCCGCCCTGGTGCTGGGCCTCATCCAGGTCGAGAGTGGCTTTCGCAAATACGCCATCAGCGTGGTCGGTGCGCGTGGCTATATGCAGGTCATGCCTTTTTGGGCCCGCATGATCGGCGACGGCCATGTGGCCAAGCTCTTTCATATGCAGACCAATCTGCGTTTTGGCTGCGTGATCCTGCGCCATTACTTGGATCGCGAGAAGGGGGACCTGTTCATGGCCCTGGGGCGCTACAACGGCAGCCGCGGGCGCGCCGAGTACCCGGACAAGGTGATGGCCAACCGGCGCCACTGGCTGATGCCCGATCAGCGCTGAGGCCGCTTCGCTCCCTCAGGCCAGCAGCCTGAAGCCCAGGATCAGACCGAGCACGGCGATCAGCCAGCCCAGCATGAAGCGCCGCCAGACCCTCGGGGCCTGGCGCAGCTCCATGAAGTCCTGCGCGATCCAAATGCCCTTGAGCAGGGCCAGGCCCAGCACCAGCAGGGCACGGGTGGCGGGCAGCGCACCCGCCCCGCCGGACTCCGCCAGCGCCCAGGTCAGGCCGGTGGCGGCCAGCAGCAGGGCCAGCACCCGATCAAGGCGCTGGGGCTTCATCGCAGCACGTAGACCAGGGGAAAAAGCACGATCCACAGCAGATCCACCATATGCCAGAAGGCCGCCACCGTGTCCGGCGCGTGGGTGTCGCCGCGGCTCCAGCGGCCGTCACGGGCCAGCAACGCCATGCCGGCCAGCATCAGCACGGCCGCCAGCACATGCATGACGTGGAAACCGGTCAGCAGGTAGTAGAAGGTGAAAAAGGTGTCGGTCGCCAAGTCATGCCCGGCCGCCGTCATCTTGCGGTACTCCAGCGCCTTGCTGCCCAGGAACACCAGCCCGCAGAGCGCGGCGCCCCACAGGCCGGCGACACCGCTGCGGTTGCGGCCGCAGCGCAGCGCGTGCACGCCGCGCGCCACCGCCCAACTGCCCAGTAGTAGCACGGCGGTGTTGAGCGCGCCGCTGCCCAGATCCAGCGTGCCTTGGCCGGCCGCAAAGACGGCGGGCTCACGACTGCGGGCGAAGGCGAAGGCCAGGAAGAGCAGGCCAAAGCTCAGGGTCTCGATGCCGATCAGCAGCCACATGGCCAGGTCACCGCGCAGTTCCACTGCGTCGGCCTGGCTTGCCGGCGTGGCGAGCGGGAGCATGGGCGCGGGGCTCAGTTCGGGCGGCGCAGGCCGGTCCAGGCCTGGGGCTGCGCGCCCGCCACGCCACAGAGCTGCAGCACGCGCTCGACCGACTCGTCGATCAGCGCCTGCACCGAATCGGGTTTCAGGTAGAAGGCCGGCAGCGGCGGAAAGACGATGCCGCCCATCTCGGTCACCAACGTCATATTGCGCAAGTGGGCGAGGTTGAAGGGCGTCTCGCGCACCATCAGCACCAGGCGGCGGCGTTCCTTCAGCGTCACATCGGCCGCGCGGGTCAGCAGGTTGTCTCCAAAACCGTGGGCAATGGCGGCCAGACTTTTCATTGAGCACGGTGCCACCACCATGGCGGCGGTGGTGAAGCTGCCGCTGGCGATGCAGGCGCCCACATCGCCGGGTGAGTAAGAGTGGTCGGATTCGGCATCCAACTGCTCACGCGTCAGGCCCAGCTCATGGTGGGCGTTGAGAACCCCGGCGGGGGTCACGATCAAATGGGTCTCGACCCCCAGTGCGCGGCCGCGCCGCAGCAGGCCCAGGCCATAGGCGGCGCCGGTGGCGCCGGTCATTCCGATGACCAGGCGCTGCCCGGGCATCAGCCGTTCAGCAACTGCTGCAGCTCGCCCGACTCGTACATCACCATCATGATGTCCGAGCCGCCCACGAACTCGCCCTTGATGTAGAGCTGCGGGATGGTGGGCCAGTTGGCGTAGTCCTTGATGCCCTGGCGCACTTCGGCGTCATCCAGCACATTGAAGGTCTGCAGGTCTTGGACACCACAGGCCTTGAGGATCTGCACGGCGCGGCCGGAAAAACCGCACATCGGGAATTGGGCCGAGCCCTTCATGAAGAGCATGACGCGGTGGCCCTTGACCATGGCGTCGATGCGTTGTTGCACTGCATCCATCGTTTCACTCCGTGGCCGCGGCGCGGCCTCGGGCGGCATTATCCCGGCAGGGCCAAGACCCCACCTTGCCTTGGTTCAAAAGCGATAGGACAGCCCAAACTGCAGCACGGGGGTGAATTGCAGGCCGCGCAGGCTGGCATCCAGGGCGTCCATGCTGCGCAGGCTCAGGCCGGCGCCCGTGCCGCGCATGGCCACGCCCAGATCGGCCGAGAAGCGCCAGGCCTCGCCCTGGCTGCTGTAGCCCATGCCCAGATAGGGCTGGCGCAGGCTGGGGCTGTCGAACTGACCGCGCAAAGATTGTTGACCCAGCGCGATGCCGGGCCGGCTGCCCAGCGTGAGGCCAGCGCCAGAGCCCAGGAGGGCCATGGGCCCCACCATCAACCCGCCACTGAGGCGCAGTCCGTCGGACAGGTAGTAATCCCCCAGCAGATGGGCGCCCAGGACGCGACTTCCGTGCAGATCGTCGCTGGAGAGCAACTGCACCCGGCCTTGCCAGCGTGAGGCTTCAGCCCCTGGCAGGCGCAAGCCGTCAGCAGCCAGAACCATGGAACCCCAGGTGCTGAGCAACAAGGCAGCGGCAAGGTGGCGCATGGCGGGTCTCCGGTTGGGGGAAGGTTGGACTGATGCTAGCGCGTGCTTGCCGGCCGGCCGTTGGAAATGTGTCGTGAAGTGCTGCTTTTTGCAGCCTCTATTGCGGCCTGTTACCGCGACCGACGACCGCCGGTGCAGCGCCGGTGCCCGGCCAGATCCTGCCGGTGGCTGACGTTTTCCAAGCCGGCCTGGGTGAGCAAGGCTGCCACCGCATCGGCCTGGTCGTAGCCATGCTCGAACAGCAGCCAGCCGCCGGGTGGCAAATGGGGCGGAGCCGCCTGTGCCAGCTGGCGCAAGTCCTCCAGGCCGTCGGCCCCCGAGGCCAGGGCGCTCAGGGGTTCGTGCCGCAAGGCCTCCAGATGCGGGTCCGCGCTGGCGATGTAGGGCGGGTTGGAGACGATCAGGTCGAATTGCTGACCCGCCACTGGTTCCAGCCAACTGCCTTGCAGCCAGTTCACCGCCAGTCCCAGGCGCTCGCCATTGGCGCGCGCCACGGCCAGGGCCTCCGGGCTGCGGTCCACGGCGAAGACGCTCCAATTCGGACGTGCTGCCTTCAAGGCCAAAGCAATGCAGCCGCTGCCGGTTCCCAAGTCGAGCACACGGGCCTGGGTTTGGGGCGCCAGCACCTCCAAGGCCCAATCCACCAGGGTCTCGGTATCGGGCCGGGGCACCAGGGTGGCGGGGCTCACGGCCAGGTTCAGGCCATGGAATTCCTTGTGGCCGAGCAGATAGGCCACGGGTTCACCGGCTGCGCGGCGGGACACGATGGTCTGGTAAGCCAGGGCTTGCTCGGCCGTCAGCGTGTCGTCGTCGTGCGCGATCAGCCACGCGCGCGGGCGGTCCAGCACGTGGCCCAGTAACAGCTGGGCATCCAGGCGCTCCAGCCCTGCGCCAGCGGCCTGCCGCAGGGCTTGGGCCAGGGTCGTGCTCAAGCCCGTCCCTCTTCCAGTTGGGCCAACTGTTCGGCCGCTTGGGCGGCTTGCAGGGCCTGCACCACTTCGTCGATCTCGCCTTCCATCACCGCGCCCAGCTTGTAGAGCGTGAGATTGATGCGGTGGTCGGTCAGCCGGCCCTGGGGGAAGTTGTAGGTGCGGATGCGGTCGCTGCGATCGCCGCTGCCGATCAGGCCTTTGCGGGTGGCGGCTTCCTTGGCCTCGCGGGCGATGCGTTCGCGCTCGCGCAGGCGCGCCAGCAGCACCGCCATGGCCTTGGCCTTGTTGCGGTGCTGGCTGCGGTCGTCCTGGCATTCGGCCACGATGCCGGTGGGCAGGTGGGTGATGCGGATGGCCGAGTCGGTCTTGTTGATGTGCTGCCCCCCGGCGCCGCTGGCGCGGAAGGTGTCGATGCGCAGCTCGGCGGGGTTGAGCTCCACCTCGGCGGCCTCGCCGGGATCGGGCAGCACGGCCACGGTGCAGGCGCTGGTGTGGATGCGGCCCTGTGCCTCGGTCACGGGCACGCGCTGCACGCGGTGGCCGCCGCTCTCGAACTTCAGCCGTCCATAGGCCTGGTCGCCCTCGATGCGCAGCACCAGCTCCTTGTAGCCACCCAGGTCCGATTCATTGCTGCTCATCACCTCGCTGCGCCAGCCCTGGCGCTCGCAGTAGCGCAAATACATGCGTGCCAGATCGGCGGCGAACAGGGCCGACTCGTCGCCGCCCGTGCCGGCGCGGATCTCCAGCAGGGCGGGGCGCTCGTCGTCGGGATCCTTGGGCAGCAGCGCGAACTGCAGCTGCTGATCCAGTTGGGCCAGCTCGGTCTCGGCGCTGGCGATTTCCTCGCGCGCCATTTCGGCCATATCCGGGTCGGCCAGCATCTCGCGGGCGGCGGTGGCATCGGCCTCGCGCTGCAGGAAGCGGCGCCATTGCCCGACCAGGGTGGACACCTCGGTCTGTTCCTTGCCCAGCTTGCGCAGACGTTGCGGGTCGCCGTGGACTGCCGGATCGCCCAGCAAGGCATCCAGCTCGGCCAAGCGCATTTCCAGGCGCTGGAACTGCTGGCGCAGCGAATCCTTCAAGGCAATTCCTTCATCATGAACACGCTCAAGGGGTCGGGCGCATAGTCGCCAAAGGCGGGGACATGCGCAAAGCCGGCGCGCTCATAGAGCGTGATGGCTTCGGGCTGGCGGCAGCCGGTCTCCAGATAGAGGCGTCGGGCACCTTGGCTCTGGGCCCAGGCTGCCAAGGCATTCAGCAGTCGCCTTCCGAGTCCTTGGCCGCGTTGGGCGGGGCTGACGAACATGCGCTTGAGCTCGCCCGCCGGGTGGCCGTCAATGGGTGCCAGCCGGACCGCGCCGCAAGCCACGGCTGCGCCTTGCGCATCGCGGGCCACCAGAAAGTGGATGTCCGCCGCGCACAGGGCTTCCAGGTCGATGCCGTGATGGCTCTCGATCGGGTAGAGCGGCACTTGGTAGGCGTCGAGCGCGTCGATCAGCGCCTGCACCTCGGGTTGGCGCGGCGACTCGCAGGCCAGCGTGTAGGCGGCGCCGCTCATCGATCGCCTGCACCCTGGCGCAGGAACAGGCGTTGCAGCATCCGCTCCAGCTCGGCGCGTTCCTCGCCCTGGGCCTGGTGCAGACCGGCCAGCAGGCCGTGCAGAAATTTTTGCGAAAACAGGTGGGCAAAGCTGTCCAACGCGTCCTGCGGGGCCTCGCCCTTGTGCAGTTGACGCAGCGCGCGCGTCATCGCCTGCTGGCGCCAGTCGTCCACCTGGTGTTGCAGGGCCTGGATCAGGGGCACGCTGTGGCGTTGCTCCAACCACTGCGCAAAACCTTGGACCCCGCTGTCGACGATGGCCTCGGCCTGGGCCACGGCGGCCTGGCGCTTCTCGCCGGCGGTTTGCACCAGGGTCGAGAGGTCGTCCACGGTGTAGAGATAGACGTCTTCAAGCTCACGAATCGAGGGCTCGATGTCGCGCGGCACCGCCAAGTCCACCATGAACATCGGGCGGCGCTTGCGGGCCTTGAGGGCACGTTCAACCACAGCGCGCAGCACCAGGGCATGCGGGCTGCCGGTGCAACTGACCACGGCATCGAACTCGTGCAGGCGTGCCCCCAGCTGATCCAGGGGCATCACCTGGCCCCCCAGGTGTTGGGCCAGGTGTTCGGCGCGCGCTGCCGTGCGGTTCGCAATGACCAGGGCCGCTGGGTGCTGGGCTGCAAAGTGGGTGGCCGCCAACTCGATCATTTCGCCGGCCCCGATGAAGAGGATGCGAATCTTTTGGAGGTCCTCGAACAGCTGGCCCGCCAAGCGCACCGCCGCCGCCGCCATCGAAATCGAGTGGGCGCCGATCTCGGTGCTGGTGCGCACCTCCTTGGCCACCGAAAAACCGCGCTGGAACAGCTGGTGCAAGGTGCTGCCCAGGGTGCCGGCCTCACCGGCTTCGCGCACCGCCTGTTTGAACTGGCCCAGGATCTGCGGCTCGCCCAGCACCATGGAATCCAGCCCCGAGGCCACGCGGAAGGCGTGTCGTGCCGCCTCGCCGTCGCGCCGCACATAGGTGTGGGCCGCCAACTGGGCTGGGTCCATGCCCGCCACCTCGGCCAACCAGCCCAGAGTGGTTTGTGTCAGCGCCGCAGCGCCGGCCACATAGACCTCGGTGCGGTTGCAGGTGGACAACAGCGCCGCCTCCGCCTTGGCCGTGGGCAAGCCGGCCTGCAGCCGCTGTTGCAGCGCCTGCACCTGGGGGATCAATTGATCGGGGGGAAAGGCCAGCTTTTCACGCAGGGCCAGGGGCGCGCTGGCGTGATTCAGACCAAGGGCAAAAACGGACATTGGCTGGATTCTAAAATTTTGATCGCCATGAACCTTTTGACCTGGGTAGGACATTTCGCCAATTTCTTTGCCGCGCCCCTGGGCGTGGCGGCCCTGACCGTGCTGTTGGCCCGGGGATGGGTGTGGCGCCAGGCCCTGCGCGGTGCGCCCTGGCGCAGGCTGTGGCTGGAATCGGCCGTCGCGGCCTTGCTCGGTCAAATGGCCGGTCTGTTGATCTGGGGGGCCGAGGGCAAGCTGGCCGGTTATGCCTTGATGCTGGCCGCGCTCAGCTTGCCGCTGGCCTGGCGGCTGCGGCGCTGAGAGGATGCTGTTGCGAGGAGACTTACCCTCCGCTGCATTGACCCTCAGGATGCGAACTGCATCACGGCCCAGCTAATTAGGACCGTAAGTGCCAGAAAGCCGAGCTTCCGCCAAGCTTTGTGCTGCTCGGCCTGGCTGGCCTGCACCTGCTGCTGCAGCGCGGGGTGGCTGACGAGGTAGTCGTCTAGGGCTTGCTTGGCCTCCTTCAGACCCAGTCCGGGTTGTTCGTCGCGAAGCAGCCGCAAAGCATCGATGTACTGGCCCGCATGCAGCGCTTGCTGCACCGCAGGACCGGGTTGCCCAGCGAAGGGTGCCTGTGCGCCATCCCAGCCGCCTGCATCGATCGCATCCTTGGCCTCTTTGAGACCCATGCCCGTGAGCTCACGCAGGCGACGAATGGCCTCGATGACGCGACCGCTAAGTAGCAGCGCTTGCACATCGGTCGGTAGGGGATTGCGCATTGGTCCTCAGCGTTTGTCAGCCCAGCGGCAGCCGGTTGAACCAGGGCTGTGCGGCCTCCAACTCGGCCGCCAGTTGCAGCAGCAGGTCCTCGCTGCCGTGGGGCCCATGAAACTGCACACCCAGGGGCAGGCCGTCGTCGGTCCAGTGCAGGGGCAGGCTGATGGCCGGGGTGCCGGTCACATTGGCCAGCTGGGTGAAGGGCATGTGCCGCAGGTTGTCGCGTGCGATTTGGTCGATGGCCCCGTCCAGTAGGCCGGCGCGACCCAATAGCCCCAACAGACCGCTGGCGCGCAGGGCGCTCAGCAGCCCCACCTGCCAGGCCGGTGGATCGCCGGTGCCATGGGGCTGGGGCGGCGAAGCCAGGGTGGGGGTCAGGTAGAGGTCGTACTGGGCGTGCAGCCGGCCCAGGGCGCGACCAAAGTCATTCCACTGCGCCATGGCGGTGACCAGTCGGCCACCCGACTGGCTGGCCCCCAGGCAGGCCATCACGCGGGTCAGCGGCTCGAAGTCGCGCTCCTGCGCTCCTTCAGCGCGGGCCTTGGCCAGGGCGGCCGGGATCAGCGCGAAATACATCTGCAAATAGCTGCGCGCCAGGAGCTGCCCGTCGATGTCGGGGCGGGCCTCTTCACAGCGATGGCCCAGGCGCTCCAGCAGCGTCACGCTGTGGCGTACCGCGGCCACGGCCTCGGGGTGAACCTCGGCGCCAATGGGCGAGGCCACGCTCCAAGCGATGTGCAGGCGACGCGGCGTCTGGCCGATCACTTGGGCATAGGGCAGCTTGGGCGGGGCAATCACAAAGGGGTCGCCGGGTTCCGGGCCGCTCAGGATGTCCAGCATCAGGGCGCTGTCGCGCACGCTGCGGGTGATCACACCCTGGCTGTTGCACCCCAGCCAGACCTCGCCCGCGGCGGGGCCTTCGCTGATGCGACCGCGCGAGGGCCGCAGGCCCACCAGACCGCAGCAGGCGGCCGGGATGCGGATCGAGCCCCCGCCGTCGCCGCCGCCGGCCATGGGCACGATGCCGCTGGCCACGGCCGCCGCCGCGCCACCACTGCTGCCGCCCGGGGTGCGGGTCGGATCCCAGGGGTTGGATGTGCGGCCGTAGGCGGCCGGATCGGTCACGCCCTTGAGCGCCAACTCGGGGGCATTCGTCTGGCCAAAGATCACCAGGCCTGCGGCCTTGCAGCGTCGGGTGTAGTGGCTGTCCTGCAGGGCAGGGCGCCGCAGTGCGCGACTGCCCAGCGAGCTTGGCACGCCGGCCAGTTCTTGCCCCGCGTCCTTCAGCAGAAAGGGCACCCCGGCGAGGGGGCCGCTTGGCTTTTCAAGGTCCAGGCTCGTGAGCTGGGCACGCGCTTGCGCCTCCAGCAAACGCGCCACGGGGTTCAACTGCGGCCCGACGGCCTGTAGCCGGGCCAGCGCGGTGTCCAGCAAGTCACTGGGGCTGACCCGCCCGTCCGCCACGGCGGCGGACAGGGCCACGGCGTCATGGCGCCGGTATTCGCTGAAGTTCATCCAGCGAGGTTAACGGCCTTGGCCCCTAATCGATTGGCCAGACCGTGGCTGAGTCGCGTCACCAGGCCGTAGATGGACAGCTGCGGATTGGCGCCGATGCTGGTCGGGAACAGGCTGCCGTCGTGAACTGACAGATTGCTGAGCTGCCAGTGCTGGCCGTCGGGGCGGCACACGCCTAGGCCCTCGCGCCCGGCCAGATTGCAGCCACCCATCACATGGGCACTGACCACGCGGGTGGACAGCGGCCGATAGTCCAGCGCCGCAATGCCGGCCTTGGCCTCGGCCCAGCTCTTGTACTGCCCAGAATCCTCGTGCAGGGCCTGGACCGAGCGTGCACCGGCGGCGAACTGAATCTCGGCCATCGCCAGATGGGCACGGCGCACGCCGTCCATCACGGTCGCCGTCAGCGGGTAGTCCAGCACTGGGCTGCCGTCGCCGCGCAGTTGCACCCGGCCGCCGGGGGCTTCGGGGTGGAAGCCGTCGCGCAGCAGGGCCAGCAACACCTGGGTGTGCGGGTACTGGCTCAACTGCTCGAGCATCGGTCGGCCGTAGCCGGCCATGGTGGTGGCCAGGATGGTGGGGTAGAGCGGCGGCGCCTCCAGCTTGAAGCCCACCGGCCCGTCGATGGCCTGGGTTTCAAGGTAGTGGTCGGTGTAGATGGACTGCGGCGCGCCGGCCCAGCCTTCGATGCGCTCGGCAAACAGCGCCGAGGTGGCCACCGTGGGATGCAGGAAGGTGCGACGGCCCAGCAGGCTGTGCGGATCGGGCACTTGGGAGCGCAGCAGCAGGGCCGGGCTGTTGATGGCACCACCGGCCAGCACCACATGGCGGGCCTTGACGACGCAGCCACCCGACTGCGCCGCGCTGCTCAGGTCCACCGGCACGCAGTGCAGGGCCTGCACGGTCTTGCCATCGTGCTGCAGGCGCTGCACACGGGTCTGCACGAAGAGCTGGGCTCCGGCGTCCAGGGCCGCCGGCACAGTGGTCACCAGCATGGATTGCTTGGCATTGGTGGGGCAGCCCATGCCACAGCTACCGAGGTTCCAGCAGCCCTTCACATTGCGGCGGATGTGCGGAGTCTTGATGCCGAGCTTGGCTGCACCGCGCTCCAGCACCGAGTTGTTGGCATTGGGCTCGGTCAGCCAGTCGGACACATTGAGGCGCGCTTCGGCCTGCGCAAACCACGGGGCCATCTGTTCGACACCGAAGTCCTTCAGCTCGAAATGCTGTTGCCAGAAGGCCAGGGTGGAGGGCGGGGTGCGGAAGCTGCTGGTCCAGTTCACCGTGGTGCTGCCGCCCACGCAGCGGCCTTGCAGGATGGTGATGGCCTTGTCGGCCGTCTTGCGCCCGGCAGACTCCTGGTAGAGCTGCGGGTAGGCCTCGCTCTCGCGCTGTTTGAAGTGCGAGCTGCTGCGCAGCGGCCCCTCTTCGATGATCAGCACCGACAGACCGGCGCGGCTCAGCATCTCGGCCGTGATGCCGCCGCCGGCACCGCTGCCGATGATGGCCACGTCCACGGTGATCTCGGGGGGCAGCGCGCCGAACTCGGCGCCGCGCACCTTCCAGCCGCGCTTCAGGCCTTCTTGAATGGGATCGGGCAGGCTGCTCATCAGATTTCTCTAGGACCGGGGTAGCCGATCAATTGCCAGGCTTCGGGTTGGCTGTAGAAGGCCGCGGCGTTGAGGTCGCGCAGCGCAAAGTAAACCTGTTGGCGCAGACCCAGGCGGCTGTGGCGCAGGCTTTCCAGCGCGGACTGCAGATCGGCCACGCTCTGTTCGTGCAGCGGGCCGGCCAGACCCAGAAGCCCCAGGCGGCCAGGAGCGTTGGCAATCAGGCCCATCAGCTGCTGCAGTTCGGCCTGCACGGCCGGCGGCATGGCGGCAAACACGCCCTCCAGATGGTTGAGATGGCGGTTCAGCGCGGCGTCGCCAGCGGGCAGGGCCCCATCCAACACAGCACGGGCGATGGCGCCCAGGGCCAGGCGGCCGGCCGGGGTCAGCTGGCTGCCTTTCAGGCCGGGGCTCCAGAGCAGGGCCAGGCCGCCGGCCGCGCCGAACAGCAGGGCGGTGGCCCCACCCAGTTTGAGCAGAGTGCGGCGCTGCATCAGCTGAGCTTCCTCAAGAGGCCCAGCAGGCGGTCGAACAAGCGGCCATAGGGCGGATAGAACAATTTGGTGCCCGCCAGCGCCGGGTTGTGAAACACCGGCTTTTCATTCGAGAAGGTGCGGAAGCCCCACTCGCCGTGGTAACTGCCCTGGCCACTGGCCCCCACACCGCCAAAGGGCTGGTCTTCCTGGCCCAGATGCCAGATGCAGTCGTTGACGGTGACGCCGCCGGCATGGGTCTCGCGCAGGATGCGTTCGCGCAACTCTTTGGCGCGCCCAAAGATGTAGAGCGCCAGCGGGCGTTCATTGCGCTGCACCTGGTGGATGGCCTCGTCCACATGGTCATAGGGAAGGATGGGCAGCAGCGGGCCGAAGATCTCTTCGCGCATGATGGCCATGGCCTCGTCGCTGCCCAGCACCACGGTGGGGTGCAGCTTGCGCTTGGCGGGATCCAGTGCTTCTTCCCCGTGGGCGCGCAGCAGGCGGGCGCCGCGTGCCTGGGCGTCGGCCAGTAGCGCCTGCAGGCGCTCGAAGTGGCGCGGCGCCACGATGGCCGAGTAGTCGGGGTTGTCGCCCAGGCGCGGATAGAAGCGCTGCATGGCGGCCAGGATGGCCTGGGCCAGCGGCTCCACCATGGCCCGTGGGGCCAGCACATAGTCGGGCGCCACGCAGGTCTGGCCGGCGTTGAGCAGCTTGGCAAAGGCGATGCGCTCGGCCGTCATGCGCAGTTCGGCGTCTTCCAGCACCAGCACCGGACTCTTGCCGCCGAGCTCCAGGGTGACCGGGGTGAGATTGGCCGCCGCCGCCTGGGCCACCAAACGGCCCACCGGCGTGGAGCCGGTGAAGAACAGGTGATCGAAGGGCAGCTTGGAAAAGGCCTGGGCCACCGTGGCGTCGCCCGTGATGACGTGGAACTCGTCGGGCGCGAAGAACTCGGCCACGCTGAGGGCCAGCAGGGCCGAGCAGCGCGGCGTCAGCTCGCTGGGCTTGAGCAGCACCCGGTTGCCAGCCGCCAGCGCTGCCACGGCGGGCGCCAGGGCCAGCTGCATGGGGTAGTTCCAGGGCGAGATGATGCCCACCACGCCCAGAGGCTGGGGCATCAGGCGGTTGTGGCCGGGCAGGAAGTGCAGGGCCGTGGCCACGCGGCGCACCTTCATCCAGCCCTTCAAATGGCGCAGCGCATGCTTGATCGAGGCCTCGACCACAAAGGTTTCGGTCAGCCGCGTCTCGTGCAGGCTGCGGTGGCCGAAGTCCTCGCGAATCGCCTCGCCAAAGGCCTCGCCATGCTTGGCCAGTAGGGCGCGCAGGCGCTGCAGGCGGTCGCGGCGGGCGGCCAGCGTCGGGTAGGGCTCGCGCAAATAGGCGGCGCGCTGTTGCTCCAGGTGGAGGCGCAGCTGTTCGTTCAATTGGGTGTCCATGGCGTGCCGCAGGAGGCTTTTGGCGTGGGGCTGCAAGGATGACAGGCTAGCGCCCTGCGCTGCATCAAACGGGGCGGAATTGCCCTCCCTTAGAGTGGGCCATCTAGATGGAGAAGCGAATGCGAGTGGGCGTATTGACCGGTGGGGGCGACTGCCCGGGCCTGAATGCGGTGATCCGCGCCGTGACGCTGGCGCTGCGGCGCGCCGACGACCGCACCGAGGTGGTGGGGGTGGAGCGCGGCTTTTTGGGGCTGATCGAGGGGCGCTTTCGGCCGCTCGACGAGGCGGCGGTGCGCGACCTGCTGGACGAGGGCGGCACCGTGCTGGGCACGCACAACCGCGCCGACCCCTTCAACTGGCAGGGCCGCGACTGCAGCGAGCAGGCCCTGGCGCACGCCAAGGCACAGCGTCTGGATGCCCTGGTGACCATCGGCGGCGACGGCACCCTGACCCTGGCCGAGCGCTTCGCGCGCATGGGCGTGCCGGTGCTCGGTGTGCCCAAGACCATCGACAACGACATTGCCCAGAACGAGCGCAGTTTTGGCTTTGACAGCGCGGTGGCCGTGGTGGCCGATGCGCTGACGCGCTTGAAGACCACCGCGCGCAGCCATGGCCGCGTGATGGTGGTGGAGACCATGGGCCGCCATGCCGGCTGGATTGCGCTGGAGGGAGGGCTGGCCGGCGGGGCCGATGCCATCCTGATTCCCGAGCAGCCCTTTGCGCTGGAACCCTTGCTGGAGCGTCTGCGCGAGCGGGTGTCCGCTCAAGGCTATGCGTTGGTCTGCGTGGCCGAAGGGGCTGCTCTGGCCGATGGCGCGCCGCATTGGCAGCATTTGCCGGGCGGCGTGCTGCGCCTCTCAGGAGTGGGCCAGGCTCTCGCCCATGAACTGGGTGAGCGGCTGGGCGATATCGAAGTGCGGGCCACCCTGCTGGGTCACCTACAGCGGGGCGGTGCGCCCAGCTCCTTTGACCGCGTGCTCTCCACGCGCTTTGGCGTGGCGGCGGCCCAGGCGGTCCTCGATGGCGACTATGGCCACACCATCGCCTTGCAGGGCGACCGCTGTGTGCGTGTGCCGCTCAGTCAGGTGGCGGGGCGCAGCCGCTGCGTGCCGCCGGGGCACGAGTTGCTGCGCTGTGTGGACGCGCTGTTCTAGCGGGCCGACTTAGCGACGGCGACGCAGGCCGACCGCCACCAGGCCCAGGCCTGCCAGAGCCAGACTGCCCGGCAGCGGCACGGCGTTGCGTGGTGCGTTGTCCACGCGCAAGCCATTCAGACCGACGGCCTGGATGCCGCCGTCCTGGTCGATGTCAAAGCGCACAAAGCTCACACCGTTGAAGCCGCTCAGATTCACCAGGCCCGCGCTGCCCACCGACACGCTGTGCCCATTCGAGCCTGTCATCGTGAAGGAGGCGCCGTTGCTGGTGAAGCCCGCCACATCGACGCCCAACAAACTGAACGTGCCGCCGCTGAAGCTCAGGGTCCAGCTGATGTCATCTGGGTTGGATGGGCCATTGTGAAAACCCATGTCGCCGATGAAGCCACGGTCGATGTGGTCGCCGTTGCGGTCCATGCGCAGCAAGAAGCCGTCTTCGCGGTAAGTGTCAAAGCCGACGGGTGCTCCCCGCTCCGTGCTGTCGATGCCGCTGGTCAGATCCAAATCGACGGGGGCCGCCCAGGTGGCCGGTGCGGCCAGTGCCAGGGCACCAAGCAGGACGAGGGTGGTGAGGGAAGTTCGCATCACGGGAGTCCTCATGCAAAGGGCAGGGTTTGAGGGGAAGGGCCCAAATCCTGCCGCAGGACGCCGTGCTTGCCGGGCCGCAGCCGTATCCAATTGCGTCAGCGGGCGCTGCGCTCCAACTCGGCCACGCGCAGCCGCCAACCGAGCCAGAAGGGCAGGGGCAGGCAAAGCCAGAGCGCAGAAGTCCAGGGCCCCAGGGCCGAGCGTGTCGCCGCATCAGGTGCCATCCACCAGGGCATCAGTGCTGCCACACAGCTCAGCAGACCAGCCAGGACCAGCCAGCGCAGCCCGGGGTTTTGGGTTTCAGGTTCACCCCGAAAAGACTGGCGCACGATGCCCAGCAGACCCAACCAGCCGAGTAGGGCCAGACTGAACCAAAGCCAGTGCCAGGGGCGTAGCCACTCAAGCTGCGCTCGCTCCAGCACCAGGGTGCCTTCGATCAGGCCCTGGTTGAGCAACACCATGCCGTGCAGGCATGCAAACAAAAGGCCAAGCAACACGCCCATCAGGCGCATGCCGGTTTGGGCTTGGGTCGGGCGGTCGGCCTCCAGGGCCGCCGGAATCGTCTGCAGGGGCGCTGGGTGGGTGTCGTGAAAGCTTTGCATGGCGAGGGCTTGCGGCCAAGGTGGCGCAGTGTCGCCGCCTCCTTCTGATTGATCAGGCTGGCCAATGCCTTTTAGGGCAGTGGCTGAGCCCGCTGGTCGGCTGGCGCGCCAGCCCAGGCCCCTTCTCGCTCCGCTCTCATGCCACCGGCCACGAGATGGCCGGTGTCCTTCGGATGGGGTCGAAGGGTCCTCAGGACCCTTCTCGCTCCATCCTCAGTGCCGGAAGTGGCGGATGCCGGTGAAGACCATGGCCACGCCGCGTTCGTTGGCGGCGGCAATCACTTCCTCGTCGCGCATCGAGCCGCCCGGCTGGATCACGCAGCTCGCACCGGCGTCGGCCAGCACGTCCAGGCCGTCGCGGAAGGGGAAGAAGGCGTCGCTGGCGACCACCGAGCCCTTCAGTTCCAGGCCGGCGTTGGCGGCCTTGATGGCGGCGATCTTGGTGGAGTCGACGCGGCTCATCTGGCCGGCGCCCACGCCCAGGGTCATGCCGCCGCCGCAGAAGACGATGGCATTGCTCTTCACGTACTGGGCCACGTTCCAGGCAAACATCAGGTCGTCGATCTGCTGCTCGGTCGGCTTGAGCGTGGTGACGACCTTCAGATCCTCGCGCTTGAGGAAGTGGTTGTCGGCGCTCTGCAGCAACAGGCCCGAGCCGACGCGCTTGCTGTCGCCGGCGTTGCGGCCCTGCAGCCAGGCGGTGTCGCCGCCCGGGGGGAGGTCGATCTGCAGCAGGCGCACGTTCACTTTGCTCTTGAACACGGCCAGGGCCTCGGCGCTGAAGCTGGGGGCCATCAACACTTCCACAAACTGCTTGCTCACCAACTCGGCCGCTGCGCCGTCCACCTCGCGGTTGAAGGCAATGATGCCGCCGAAGGCGCTGGTGGGGTCGGTTTTGAAGGCCTTGGCATAGGCCTCGGCGGGGCTGGTGGCCACGGCCACGCCACAGGGGTTGGCGTGCTTGACGATCACGCAGGCAGGGGCCGTGAAGCTCTTCACACACTCCCAGGCGGCGTCGGCGTCGGCGATGTTGTTGTAGCTCAGCTCCTTGCCCTGCAGCTGCTTGCCCGTGACCAGCGAGCCCGGCGCGGGGAAGAGGTCGCGATAAAGCGCGGCGCTCTGGTGGCTGTTCTCGCCATAGCGCAGGTCTTGCACCTTGACGAAGCAGCTGTTCATCTGGCCGGGGTAGGGGGCCAGGCTGCCGTCGCTTTGTACGCTGCTCAGGTAGTTGCTGATGGCGGCGTCGTATTGGGCGATGCGGTTGAAGGCGGCCACGCTGAGCTGGAAGCGCGTGCTGGCGGAAATGCCGCCAGCCTGCAGTTCGGCCAGCACGCCGGCGTACTGGGCGGCGTCGGTCAGCACCGCCACATCCTTCCAGTTTTTGGCTGCGCTGCGCACCATGGCCGGGCCGCCGATGTCGATGTTCTCGATCGCGTCCTCTAGCGTGCAGCCCGCCTTCGCCACGGTGGCCTCGAAGGGGTAGAGGTTCACCGCCAGGATGTCGATGCGGGTGATGCCGTGCTGATTCATGGCCGCCACATGCTCGGGCACATCGCTGCGCGCCAGCAGACCGCCGTGGATCTTGGGGTGCAGGGTCTTGACCCTGCCGTCCATCATCTCGGGGAAGCCGGTGTGTTCGGCCACCTCGGTCACGGGCAGGCCGTTTTCCATCAGCAGCTTGGCGGTGCCGCCGGTGGAGAGCAGCTTGCAGCCCAGGCGGTGCAGGGCTTGGGCGAATTCGAGGATGCCGGTCTTGTCGGAGACCGAGAGCAGGGCGGTGAGGGCCATGGCGGTATGGATGAAGTGGAGAAAAGGGGCGCGGATCTGAATTCGTTCAAGGGGCCGCCGTGGAACTGGCTTTGCCAGGCCGCTGGCGGCGCCCCCCTGGGGGGGAGGCGCGAAGCGCTTCGGGGGGGTTAGAGCAATCCATGATCCGTTAATTTGCGACGCAGGGTGTTGCGGTTGATGCCCAGCCAGTCGGCGGCGCGGCTCTGGTTGCCTTCGCAACGCGCCATCACCACTTCCAGCAGCGGCTTTTCCACCAGCTTGACCACCATCTCGTGCAGCGAATGCGGGGTCTCGCCGTCCAGGTCGCGGAAATAGGCTTCGAGGTTCTCGCGCACACAGGCGTCGAGCGGTTTGATGTCCATGGGTCCCGTTCTCTTCTTCTTGTTCAAGCGCATTGCGCCTGTTGGGGTTCGTCGTTGGCAGCCGGCCAGCGCTCAAAACGCTGACCCAGGCGCGCAAAGGTCTCACGCAGCCAGTCCTGCTGAGCCGCGCTGCTCTCCAGCGCGTTCATCTGCTGGCGCAGGGTTTCGCCATCGGGCAAGGTCTTGAGCGTCCAGCCGATGTGCTTGCGCGCGCTGCGCGTGCCGGTGAATTCACCGTAGAGGCCGTAGTGCTCGTCCAGATGCTCGAGCAACCAATCCTGCACCTCGGCCACGCGCGGCGCGGCGCGGTGCTTGCCCGTGGTCATGAAGTGCAGGATGTCGCCAAAGATCCAGGGCCTGCCCTGGGCCGCGCGGCCGATCATCAGCGCGTCGGCGCCGGTGGCTTGCAGCACGGCCAGGGCCTTTTCGGGTGTGTCGATGTCGCCATTGGCCACCACGGGGATGGCGAGCGCGCGCTTGACGGCGGCGATGGTCTCGTACTCGGCCTCGCCCCCATAGCCCTGCTCGCGCGTGCGGCCGTGGATGGTTAGCAGCCGAATGCCCGCGGCCTCGGCCTTACGCGCCAGCGACAGCGCGTTCTTCTGCGCCTGGCACCAACCCGTGCGCATCTTCAAGCTCACCGGCACCTCGCCGGCCGCCGCCACCACGGCCTCGATGATGGACAGCGCCAGCGCCTCGTCCTGCATCAGGGCCGAACCGGCCCATTTGGTGCAGACCTTCTTGGCTGGGCAGCCCATATTGATGTCGATGATCTGTGCGCCGCGCTCGATGTTGTAGCGCGTGGCCTCGGCCATCGATTGCGGGTCCACGCCGGCAATTTGCACCGCAATCGGGGCTGTCTCGCCGGTGTGGTCGGCACGCCGGCTGGTCTTCAGGCTGTTCCACAGCGCCTTTTGACTGGTGACCATTTCGCTCACCGCATGGCCGGCGCCCAGGCGCTTGCACAGCTTGCGAAACGGCCGGTCCGTCACCCCGGCCATGGGCGCCACGAAGAGCCGGTTGGGCAGCTCGTGAGGGCCAAGGGTGAGGGGGGTGGAGAGCACGGCGGTTTGCTTAAAAAAAGGGCAAGAGTGTAGCGGGTGGGGTTTTTGCGGACGGGATCGCCCGGGGGTGGGGTGTGCGCTTTTGCCTTCTGTGTGACTGCTGTTCTTTGCGGGAGAGCCCGCAGGGGCTTCACCCCTGCACCCGACCCCTTTCTCTTTGCTTCGCCAAAGAGAAAGGGGGAAAGAGAAAGGCGACCCCCGATGCCGGCGCCGCTCGCCTGCAGCGATCGGTGCCCTGCGGTGCTCAGGGCTTGGGGGCGGCGCGGAACGCACTCCGTTCGCTGCGCTCACTGCGTTTGAACGGCCGCGCCGAGTATGTTGTTGTGGCGCGCTGCGCGCGCTCCCCCAAGCCCTTGCGCTGCTGCTCCGTTTCCCGGGGTCCCCTATGCCAAGCCGAGGAGCACAGAAGTGCAGACCCGCGCGCGCAGCGCGCTTCAAGCACTGACTCGGCGCGGCCGTTCAAGCGCAGTGAGCAAAGCGAACGGAGTGCGTTCCGCGCCGGGGTCTGCTCTTCGCGCACCGCAGGGAACCCCTTGGCGCAGCCAAGGGGCGCCGGCATCGGGGTCGCCCTTCTTTGCCTACTTTCTTCGGCGAAGCGAAGAAAGTAGGTCGGCCGCCGGGCCGAAATCCCGGCGGGCTCTGTGATCGGCCGGAGGGTCCTACTCTGAGATAGCCTCCTGGACATGACAGGTATTCGCGCCCTGGATGAATTTGTGGCTTCGCGCCTTGGTGGCGATGCGTCACGCCTGCTTGAGCTCTTCGAGACGCGAGAGGTGTTCGATGCACTCAGAGCTGGCGCGCACCCCTCAGACTGGTATCACTTCGAGCCCAACACTTACGACGGTCGGTACTTGATTGAAACGCCCGATGGGTACGAGACGTATCAGCAGGATCGCGGGTCCAAGACTCTGGTCGAACGCTTTGCGTCTTTAAGTGCCGCTGCGGCTGCAGTGTTTCTTTAGGGCCTTCGGAAATGGTGGTCTAGCTGGGTGACTGTTGTTGTGCCGTGTTCCTGATGCCGATGCATGCACATCGTCCTGGCTCTGACAGCCCCAGAATCCGCCCCCAATGGAATCCTGGCTCCTCACCCAACTCACTGCCCTGCTCGCCTGGCTGGCCCTCCCCGCCGTCGGGCTGCCGGCCGTCTTCCTCGTTGCGCTGATCTCGGCCACGCTCTTGCCCATGGGTTCGGAGCCTGCCGTATTCGCGCTGATCAAGAGCGACATGAGCCTGTTCTGGCCCGCCATCCTGGTGGCCACGGTCGGCAACACCCTGGGTGGGGGCATCAGCTGGGGCATGGGCTGGGCGGCCGAGCGGGGCTATGAGAGTTGGCGCCAGCACGCGCCGGCCAACCCGCGCTTGCTGCAGTTGATGCAGCGCTTCGGCGCCAAGACCTGCGTGCTCTCTTGGTTGCCCCTGGTGGGTGACCCGCTTTGCGCGGTGGCGGGCTGGTTGCGCCTGCCCTTCTGGCCCTGCCTGGCCTATATGGCCGTGGGCAAATTCCTGCGCTATTTGCTGATGACTTCCGCCCTGCTTTGGCTGTGGCCTGGAGAATTCGCCCCTTCTTGATGGGAGATTTGATGAACACCTCGACCGCCTACGCCGACCTCGCCCGCCGCTACCAGCGCCTGCACCGCCTGGGGCATTTGCAATCCATCGCGTCTTGGGACCAGCAGAGTTTCATGCCGGCCAAGGGTAATGAGGCACGCGCCGCGGCCATGGCCGAGATGGGCGGGCTGCTGCATGAGCTGGCCACGGCGCCGGAGCTGAAGGGTCTGCTGGAGCGGGCGGCGGCCGAGCCGCTGGCTGACTTCGAGCGTGCCTCGCTGCGCGAGATGCAGCGCACTTGGCGCGCCAGCAATGCGCTGCCTCAGGCCCTGGTGGAGAAGCAGAGCCTGGCCGCCTCGCGCTCGGGCCATGCCTGGCGCGAGCAGCGCAAGGCCAATGACTGGGTGGGGCATCTGCCCAATCTGAAAGAGGTGGTGGCGCTGACGCGCGAGGCCGCCGGCTATCTGAGCCAGGCCACTGGCCTGTCCAAGTACGACGCCCTGCTGGACCAGTACGAGCCGGGCATGCGCAGCGCCGAGATCGACCGCGTGTTCGGCGATCTGCGCCAATGGTTGCCGGGTCTGATTCAGGGCGTGCGCGCACGCCAGGCGAACGAGACGGTGATCCAGCCGGTCGGCCCCTTCCCCAAGGCTGCACAGCGCGAGCTGGGCCTGGCGGCCATGAAGCTGATGAGCTTCGACTTCGAGGCCGGGCGCCTGGATGAGTCGGCCCACCCGTTCTGCGGCGGCGTGCCCGAGGACGTGCGCATGACCACCCGCTACAGCGAGGACGACGCGCTGCCGGCGCTGATGGGCGTGATCCACGAGACCGGCCACGGCCGCTACGAGCAGCGTCTGCCGCGCGAGTGGCTGGGCCTGCCGATCGCCAATGCGCGCTCCATGGGCCTGCACGAAAGCCAGTCGCTGAGCTTTGAGATGCAGCTGGGCAGCCATCCCGGTTTCGCGCAGCAACTCTCGCCCTTGCTGATGAAGCACCTGGGCGCCCAGCCGGCCTGGGAGCCGGAGAACCTGCACAAGCTGCTCACGCGCGTGAAGCCCGGCTTCATCCGCGTGGACGCCGACGAGGTGACCTATCCCTGCCATGTGATCCTGCGCTATGAGATCGAGCGCGCCCTGGTCGAGGGCGAGATCGAGTGCGAGGACATCCCGGCGCTGTGGAACGCCAAGATGCAGGAACTGCTGGGCATCAACACCGAGGGCAATTACCGCAACGGTTGCATGCAGGATGTGCACTGGCCGGAAGGCTTGATCGGCTACTTCCCCTGCTACACCCTGGGCGCGATGTATGCGGCCCAGTGGTTTGCCACCATGCGCAAGGAGATCCCGGGCCTGGACGCCGGCATCGCCCGTGGCGAGCTGCAGCCGGTGTTCGACTGGCTGGAGGCCAAGGTCTGGAGCCAGGGTTCGCGTTGGGAAACGCCGGAGCTGGTGCAGCGCGCCAGCGGCGAGGTCTTGAACCCGGCCCACTTCCAGGCTCATCTGCGGGCGCGCTATCTCGGTTGATTCCGGCGCTCCACCATGAAAAAGGGCAGCTCAGGTGCATGACCTTGCTGCCCTTTTTCTTGGGCCTGACGGATCAGGCCGCTTCCCGCTCCTGCGCGTGCTGAACGCGGCTTTCAAGCAGGTTCAGGATCTCGTCCAGATGCAGGAGCGCGCGCTCGGTGGGTGAGTGGCTCGGGGTGTCCCACACGTCCACCAACACCCGCGTGGGGTCCATCAGGCGCTCCATGTTCAGCGACAGGCCATGGCGTGCCAATTGCTCTTGCAGCTGTGGCGCGCGGTGCAGCAGATCGGCGCGCGTGGCCTGGTAGGCGTGCTCGGCCAATTGACGGCGGTGGCGGTAGCTGAAGGTGTTGGCCAGGAAGAGCTTGGCATCGCGATGGTCGGGCTCGAAGAAGAGCAGATCGGTCTGCGGGTGGCTCTTGGCGTAGTTGCGCATGCCCAGCTCCAGCCGCGAGTGAATCAGTGAGCGCAACATCTGGCTCAGCACCACGGGCAGGCCGCCATCGACCAGCTTGGGGATGCGGGGCTTGGCGCGCAGATGCAGATCGGACTCGCTGACCTCATAGGGCACCAGCGGGTTGAGCATGAAGAGCAGGTCCAGGCCGCGGTCCAGCAGCAGGCTGGCGTGCACGGTCTTTTTCAGGGCGCCGTCCACCAGGTCGCGGCCATCGATGCGCACCGGCGGGTAGAGGCCCGGCAGGGCGGCACTGGCTTGCACGGCGCGGCTGATGGGCACATGGTCCCAACCCGGCGTGCCGAAGGCCACGGCCTCGCCGGAGTCGAGATCAGTGGCCACCAGCAGCAGGGGCTTCTTCAGGTCGCGGAAGTCGTCGCTGCGGCCGGGCAGGCTGAACATGGCCTTGAGCTGGGCCGCCAGCGCGTCGCTATTGAGCAGGCCGGTGGGCAGGGCGCGGCCCAGCAACTCCAGCGCGCCCAGCAGCGAGCGGCGCTCCACCAGCACCCGCCACAGGGCCTCGCTGAGCAGGCGCGGCAGCTTGCGGATGCGGCGCGCGTACTCGTCCCAATGCGGGTGCAGCAGCACGGCGGGGTCGAAGTGGTCGGGCGGGGCGGAGCTGTTCTCGATGAAACCCGCGCACAGCTCGCGCGGCGTCAGTCCATTGACGAGGCAGGAGGCAATGATGCCGCCGGCGCTCACGCCCAAATAGCCCTCGCAATCGGTGAAGTCCAGGCCGGCGATGGATTCTTCCAGCGCGCACAGCGCGCCCACTTCGTAAATCGCGCCCAGCGGCCCGCCGCCGGCCAGGGCCAGTCCGATGCGGGGTTTGCGAGTCTGTTTGTGGGTCTTTTCTGTACGAGCAGCCATGGGGCAGGACTGTAGGGAGAGCCGGCTACTTATTGAAGAGTGCTTACCCCGGCGCGCGCTTGCGTTGGCGCAAAGAAAACGCCGTGAGTTCAGACGCAGGGGCGTTGAATCTCACGGCGGGTGGGCTTGGGCCGAATGGCCCAGCCAGGCCCAGCTTGCTTTAGGCCTGAGCGGCTTCTTGCACGGCCTCAACGGCCTTGGTCACTTGGGCTTCAGCCTTGGCCACGACGGCCTTGGCCTTCACCGGCGCGCGCTTGACGGCGACCTTGGCTTCGGCCACGGCCTTCTTCACGGCGGGCTTGGCGGCGGCGGCTTTCTTCGGGGCAGCGGCCACGGCCTTCTTCACCACGGCAGCCTTGGCGGCCACAGCCTTCTTGGCGGGGGCGGCAGCCTTGGTCACGGCCTTCTCGACCTTGGCCACGGCCTTCTTGACTTCCTTCTTCACGGCGGCGGGCTTGGCGGCCGGTTTGGCGGCGGGCTTTGCCTTGGCAGTGCTGGCTTTCTTGCTGGGAGCGAAGCCCACGGCGGCCGACAGCGCGTCGATGCGCGAGATCAGCGAACCGATGTCCTTGCCGCTGGGCACGCCAAGGCTCTTGAGGGCACGGGCCACGCGCTCTTCAAAAATGCTTTCCAGCTTGTCCCACTGCTGGCCGGCCTTGGAGCCGACTTCGTTGGCCATGCCGGTCATCTTGTTGGCCACGGCGCCGAACTTTTGCTCGGCCAGGCTCTGAGTCTTCTTTTGCAAGGTCATGCCTTCCTTCACCAGGGTCTCAAAGACCTTGCCGCCTTCGCCTTGGGCCTTGTTGAAGGCGCCCAGGCCGGCGGCCCAAATTTGTTGAGCGGAGTCGCGCACGTTCTGGGCCACGGCGTGGTCCAGCAGGGCGGCGGGGTTGAAACCAGCGGCGGCGGGAGCGGCCTTCTTGCTGGCCATCTTCTGCAGCTTCTTCACCATGGGGTTCTCCTGGCAGGGTGGGTGTGTGGGTCGGTCGCGCCGCAGACACCCTGCGACGATGGGCTCACTATAGGCGGGGGGTCTGCGCTTGAGGGGCGCTTTCCTAGTGTGTTCCCTCTATGAGAGAGGGTGGGCTACCCCTGGGTTTTGGCCGGTCGGCTCCTGCCTTGGCTTGCCCTAAGCTGCGGCATCCCACCCAGGTTTGCGCGCAACGCATTGGAGGTCTGCATGCAGTATTTCGTCACCGGAGCCACCGGCTTCATCGGGCGTCGTCTGGTCAAGAAGCTGCTGGCGCGGCGCGGCAGCACGGTGTACGTGCTGATGCGCGAGGCCTCGCGCGACAAGCTGCCGGCGCTGCTCGAATACTGGGGCGCGGCCAAGGGCCGGGTGCAGCCGGTCTGGGGCGATCTGGTGCAAAAAAAATTGGGCGTGGCGGCCACTGACATCAAGGCGCTCAAGGGCCAGATCGACCATGCCTATCACCTGGCGGCGATCTACGACATGGAGGCCGATGCCGACAGCCAGATGGCCGCCAACATCGAGGGCACGCGCCACTTCGTCGAGTTCGCGCAGGCCATTGGCGCAGGCCATGTGCACCATGTGTCGTCCATTGCTGCCGCAGGTCTTTATGAAGGCGTGTTCCGCGAGGACATGTTTGCCGAGGCCGAGGGCCTGGACCACCCCTACTTCATGAGCAAGCACGAGTCCGAAAAGATCGTGCGCAAGGAATGCAAGCTGCCCTGGACGGTCTACCGCCCGGCCATGGTGGTGGGCGATTCGCAAACCGGCGAGATGGACAAGATCGACGGCCCCTACTACTTCTTCAAGCCGATCCAGCGCTTGCGTCAGATCCTGCCGCCCTGGTTCCCGGCCATCGGTCTGGAGGGCGGGCGCATCAACATCGTGCCGGTGGACTTTGTGGTCAATGCGCTGGACCACCTGAGCCACAAGGTCGAGGACAGCGGCGGCTGCTTCCACCTGGTGGACCCACAGGGCTATCGCGTGGGCGATGTGCTGGACATATTCGCGCGGGCGGCGCACGCGCCGAAGATGAACGTCTTCATCAACGCCGCGCTGCTGGGCTTTGTGCCCAAGTCCATCCGCAAGGGCCTGATGGCACTGGCGCCGGTGCGGCGCGTGAAGGACGCGGTGATGAAGGACATCGGCCTGCCCGAGGACATGCTGAGCTTTATCAACTACCCGACGCGCTTCGATTGCCGCGAGACCACCAAGGCGCTCAAGGGCAGCGGTATCGAGTGCCCCAATCTGCACGATTACGCCTGGCGTATCTGGGACTACTGGGAGCGCCATCTGGACCCGGACCTGCATGTGGACCGCAGCTTGCGCGGCACGGTGGCGGGCAAGGTGGTGCTGGTGACGGGGGGTAGTTCGGGCATCGGTCTGGCTGCAGCCACCAAGTTCGCCGAGGCCGGCGCCATCACGGTGATCTGCGCGCGCGACGAGGCCAAGCTGGCCGAGGCCGTGGCCGAGATCCGTGCTGCGGCGGGCGCGGACTGCCGGATCCACGCCCGCAGTGCCGACATTGCCGACATGGAAAGCTGCGCCGAACTGGTGGCCTGGCTGGAGCGCGAGTTCGGTGGAGTGGACTTCCTGATCAACAACGCCGGCCGCTCCATCCGTCGCGCCATCGAGAACAGCTACGACCGCTTCCATGACTTCGAACGCACCATGCAGCTGAACTACTTCGGCTGCCTGCGCGTCACCCTGGGTCTGTTGCCCGGCATGGTGGCCAAGCGCCGTGGTCATGTGGTCAACATCAGCTCGATCGGCGTGCTGACCAATGCGCCGCGCTTCTCGGCCTATGTGGCCAGCAAGGCGGCGCTGGATGCCTGGACGCGCTGTGCCTCCAGCGAGTACGCCGACCAAGGCATCACCTTCACCACCATCAACATGCCCCTGGTGCGCACGCCCATGATTGCGCCGACCAAGATCTACAACAACGTGCCAACGCTCAGTCCGGAAGAGGCGGCCGATATGGTGGCCCAGGCCTGCATCCACAAGCCGGTGCGTATTGCCACGCGCTTAGGGAAAACCGGCGAGCTGATGCACGCGCTGGCGCCGCGTGTGGCGCAGATCGTGATGAACACCAGCTTCCGCATGTTCCCCGACAGCGAGGCGGCCAAGGGCGATGCAGTGGGCAAAGGCGTGGCCAAACCGCAGCTCTCGGCCGAGGCCATTGCCCTGCAGCAGATGATGCGCGGCATCCACTTCTGAGGTCTGGGTGATGTTGCGGCGCGACCTGCTGATGGCTGGACCGGCCTTTTGTGCCGGAGCGGCCGGAGCCACCGCGGCGGGCGATCTGGGGCGGCTGCGCTACCCCAGGGTCGGACGCGAGGTGCCGGAGGACGAGCTCTACCCCTGGGTCCTGTTGCGTGCGGCGCTGGCCGCCAGCGGGGTGACCTTTCGTTTGGAGCCCAGCTCGTCGGTGATGGTGCAGAGCCGCTTCCTGCGCGAGTTGGAAATCGGCAGCGGCGAGGTGGACGTCGGCTGGACCATGACCAGCGCCGAGCGCGAGCGCAGTCTGTTGCCGGTGCGAGTGCCCATCTTTCGGGGTCTGTATGGCTGGCGCTTGCTGTTTTTGCGGCCCGGCATGCCGGCGGTGCAGCGCGAGGCCTTGGCGCGGGCTCGCACCGTCAAGGACTTGCAGCCCTTCCGTTTTGTGCAGGGCGAGGATTGGGCCGACACCCAGGTGCTGCGCGCCAATGGCTTGAACGTGCTCACCTCCACGCACCACGATCACTTGTTCAGTCTGCTGGCTCAAGGCAAGGCCGATCTCTTTCCGCGCGCTGCGGCCGAGATCTGGTGGGAGAAGGACCGCCGGGGCGAGGCCCTGGAGGTGGAGCCCAATCTGGTCCTGCGCTATCCCGCCGCCATTTACTTCTTTGTCTCACCGGGCCGGCACGCGCTGGCCGCTGCCTTGGAGCGCGGCCTGCGCGCCTTGGCGCGGCAAGGTGAATTCGAGCGTCTCTTCAAGCGGCATCTGAGTGAGGCCCTGGATCGGTCGGGACTGCAGCAGCGCCGGGTGATCGAGTTGCACAACCCCTTGCTGTCGCCTCAAACCCCGCTGAAGGACGCTGCGCTTTGGTATCGCCCCTGAGGCTGGGCCTCAGAACGGCGGGGGGCGACGTCGATGTCGACTTCAGTAGTGTGGCGGCCGCTCGTCACCGGCCGAAACCATGGCGCCCGGCCGCTCGCTGTCGCGGATCTGTTGGCGCAGGCCGAGCAGTTCGCGCTGCAGGGCGTCGATCTGCTGCTGCTGGCGCACGATCACCGCATTGAGCTGCTCCAGCAGGTCGTCAGCAAAGCTGGCCTTGATTTCCAGCTCGGTCAGGCGCTGGTCGGTGTCGGAAGTCATTGCGGCATTGTCCCCTTGCCAAGCACCCGCAGGCTGGCAGGATCGCGCCATGCCCCGCCTTCAATTCACACCCCAGCTGCGCCGCTTTACCGCCGCGCCCGAGTTGGAGGCGCCGGCTGCCACCTTGATGGAGCTGTTGCGGGCTGCCTTTGAGATCAACCCCTTGCTGCGCGGCTATGTGCTGGACGAGCAGGACGGGCTGCGACCCAACGTGGCGGTGTTTGTCGACGGGCGCCGCAGCATGGACCCGCAGCAGGCGCTCCAACCCGAAAGCCAGGTCTATGTGATGCAGGCCTTGAGTGGAGGATGAGATGAACCGAGACGACCGTGCCTGGGTGGCCACGCGAAAGGGCCTGTTTGAACTGCGGCGGCAGCCGCAGGGCTGGGCCATTGATCGGGTCCACTTCCTGGCCGAGCCCGTCAGCATGGTGCTGCCGCCCGACGCCTCGGGCTTCATGCTGGCCGCGCTGAATCTGGGCCACTTCGGCGTCAAGCTGCAGGCCAGCGATGACGCCGGCCAGAGCTGGCGCGAAGTCGCTTGCCCCGCCTATCCGCCGCAGCCCGAGGAGCCAAAGCAGCCTGGCCGCGAGCACGCGGCCAGTCCTTCGGCGGGCGTCGGGGGCTCCTCAGGAGCCCCCTCGGTCCCGCCTCAGCCCTTTCCCTGGAAGCTCGGCCTGATCTGGAGCCTGGAGCGTGCCATCGACGGTAGCCTGTGGTGCGGCACCCTGCCCGGCGGCCTGTTCGTGTCGCGCGACCGCGGTGCCAGCTGGGCCTTGGTGGAAAGCCTGTGGAACCTGCCGCAGCGCCTGGAGTGGTTTGGCGGCGGCTACCCCGAGCCTGGCATCCACTCGATTTGCCCGCATCCGCAGGACGCGCAGGACCTGCTGGTCGGCATCAGCTGCGGCGGTGTGTGGCGCACCCGCGATGGCGGCGCCACCTGGGCCGTCCACACCAATGGCATGCGCGCCGACTTCATGCCGCCCGAGCGGGCCGAGGATCCCAACATCCAGGACCCCCACCGTGTGGTGCGCTGCGCCGCCGCCCCCGAGGTGTTGTGGACCCAGCACCACTGCGGCATCTGGCGCAGCGCGGACCACGCGCAGCGCTGGCAGGAACTCAAGGCCCAGCCCAGCAGCTTTGGCTTTGCCGTGGCGGCCCATCCCCGTGACCCCAACACCGCCTGGTTCGCTCCGGCGGTGAAGGACGAGCGCCGCATCCCCGTGGACGCGGCCCTGTGCGTGACGCGCACCCGCGATGGCGGCCAAAGCTTTGAGGTGCTGCGCCAGGGCTTGCCCCAGCAGCACTGCTACGACCTGATCTACCGCCACGGCCTGGTGGTGGGCGCCGATGGCCAGACCTTGTTGATGGGCAGCACCACCGGCAGCTTGTGGGCCAGCGCCGACGCGGGCGAGCGCTGGCAGGCGGTGAATACGCAGCTGCCGCCGATCTATGCGGTGGTGATGGGCTGAGTTCAGGCCCAGAGTGGCGGCTTGTTCACCATCAGCCAGAAGACCAGCAGCATGGCGCTGAAGGCCGGGTAGCCCAGCCATTCCCATGCGCGTTGCAGGCGGTGGTAGTCGGCCGGCAGAGCTTGGCCGTCCGCCAGGGCCTGCTCCAGCATCCGGGCCATGCGCACTTGCAGCCACAGCACCGGCAACCAACAAGCGCCGGCCAGGCCGTAGAGCAGCAGCGAGGCGGCTATCCACGGGGTGGAGAGCGGCCAACCGGCCAGGTGCGCCATGGCTAGGCCGGTGAGGGGCTGAATGAGAACGGCCGGGGTGGTGAACCAGGTGTCGGCCCGCACCACCAAGCGGGCCACCACAGCGCGGGCCTGCAGCTCGGGCTGGCGGTTGGCGAAGAACAGGTAGAAGGCCGACCCGAATCCGGTACCGACCAGCAGCACGCTGGAGACGATGTGCAGCCACTTGAGCGTCAGATAGGTGTTCATGGCTTGTGCAGGCCTTGCAGTAGCAGGGCCAGGATGGCGAGGTTTTTGAGCAGCGAACCCAGGGGGTCCAGCCAGAGCGAGGGTTGCAGCAGGGTGGCCAGCAGGGTCATGCCCAGCATGCCGATCAGGGCCAGTGCGTAGATCGATTTGCTGGGACGAAGGGCCAGCGCCAAGCCGATGGCCAGGTCCCAGAGCGCACCGGCCCACACCAAGAAAAGGGCTACGGCGGTGGATAGGCCGAAGCCCTGCAGCAAGCGTTGGCCTGCCGCACCGCCATCCCAAAGGCTGGCCGCTGCGGTGCCCAGCCAGATGGCGATCAAGGCTAGGCGCGGTCCATCGCGATGCAGGCTGCGCTCTCTCATTGAGGCCTCCGGAGGCGGGCGTCGCGGGGCGGGTGCCCCAGTAGAGCCGTCAGCCGGCTGAGTTGCTGCGGATCGGTCGCCACGCTGTCGCTTTGCAGCAGGCTCAAGGCTTCGCGGCACCAGCTGCTGCCCGGCCAGTAGTCGCCGACACGCGCACTCCATCGGGCCAAGCCATCGGGCAGGCGGAACACCCGTGCCGGTGCGCGCCCACTGGCGGCTCGCAGCTGGGCAATCCAGCCGGCCACCGTGTGGACTTGCGCACCGACCAGTTGCCAGGGCTGTTCGGTGCTGGGGGCGAGCAGGCAGGCCAGCAGGGCTTCGCAGAGGTCTTCAATGTGCAACGGTTGGATCTGGCAGTGCCAGAGCGCGGCCGGCAGGGCTAACCAGGGCAGGCGGCTGAGGAATTCGAACTGCCGACTGCTGACACCCCCCGACCCCATCACGACGCTGGGGCGCAGGACATGGAGCGTCAGCGGATTGCAGGCCGCAATTTCTGCCAGCGCGGCTTCGCCGGCCCTTTTGCTGCGGCCATAGGCCGAGTCGGCACCGCACAGGGCCGACACATGCAGCAGGCGCGGTACGCCTTGGGCCACACAGGCTTGCGCCAGTGCCTTGGGCACATGGTGATGCAGGCGCTCCAGCAGACCGTGCTGGCCACCCTGGCGGTCTCTCAAAGTGCCGGGCAGGTAGATCGCAGCATCCATCCCGCTCAGTAGCGCAAACCAGGCCTGGGGACGGTGCGCCGCGGACCAATCTAGCGCTGGAGGGCCGGATTGCTTGAGCGTGTGCACGCGATGGCCCGCGGCCGCCAGGGCTCGATGGGCGTGTTGGCCGATGAAGCCCCCGGCGCCGATCAGCAGCACGTGCATCAGACGGCCCCAGCGCGCTGGGCCTTGGCGCTTTCCATCTGCTCGCGCTGCAGCGCCAATTGCTGCTGATGCTGGGCCAGTCGGACGGGGCCCCAGACCTGCCGGGTGATGAAGGCCACGGTGCCAAAGGTGCCGGCGGCCACCAGCCAGAGAGCGCGTTCCAGCGCCTCCAGGGTGTCTTGCCGATAGGCGCCGAAGCTGAGAGCCAGCAGCAGCGTGCCGCAGACAGCAAGGACGTAGGCCGAGCGGACCCAGAAGTCCGCGCTGTCGGTTTGGCCCTGGCACTGGCTTTGCAATAGGCGCAGCAGGATGGGCCGCAGATAGCTGATTGCGAGCACCGGGCCGATGGCGGCCAGCGCCAGAGTGAGGGCGAAGTTCAGCGTGGACATGAGGATCTCCGGTTGATGTGTCAAAGACGGCAGCTGCCGTCCCGGCAAGCTTGGGTGCGAAGGGCTGCGGCCTCAGCGGCACGACGCCGCGCGCGCTCAAAAACCCAGCGGATGGGAGCCTGTGGCAGGTGGTGCCTGTGCCGCACCACCCAGGGGTAGGTGCGCTCAGCCAGCGCGGCCAGCACCGGGTGGCGCAGCGCCCGGGCCACTCCGGTTTGGCCAGTCGCGGCGTACAGGGCCTCGAAGGCGGGGACGCCGATCAGCCAGGCATCGTCAGAGAGACGGCGCACATGCAAGGCATTCATCATTGCCTCGAGCGTGACGCCCAAGGGCTGGGGATCGAACTTGGGGTGGCTGGCGTCCACGAATTCGATGCGGCCGCCCACATCGCGGGCCATCAGGTTGTGCATTTCGGCGCGGCAGAGCTGGCAGGCGCCGTCGTAAAAGACCCGCAGTTCGGGTGTTATGGCTGTGTTGGCTGGCATTTCTGTATGAACTGAAATTGTTGGGTCAAAAAGAGGCGCCGGGGCGCCAAGGGAGGAATCAGTAGGGGGGCAGTTGAGGCGGCACGGGCAGGGCCTCCGGATGGATGGGGGGGGATTCGTCGGCAGGACGCACGAAACGCTGCACCTGGGCGCCCAGGCGCAGAATCTTTTCCAAGGTGGCGGGAGACAGGCGCAGCATCTCGTCGCTCCAGGCGCCAAGGGTTTGCATGAACTCCTGGGTGCTGCGCAGCCTGTCTTGGGTCGCGGCCGATTCGCCCGCCAGCGCTGGATCTGCCGCCAACTCACGCAACAGGCGCACGGTGGGGTCGAACTCGCGTTCCTTGCGCTCGCGCACGATGGTGCGGAACAGCTCCCACACATCGCCGCTGGTCTCGTAGTAGTCGCGCCGGTCACCCAGGACATGGGTGACACGGATCAGATTCCAGTTCAGCAACTCCTTCAGGCTGTTGCTGACGTTGCTGCGCGCAATGCCCAGGGTGTCGGCCAGTTCTTCGGCATGCAGGGGGCTGCCATGGAAGAAGAGCAGGGCATGGATCTGCGCCACGCTGCGATTGACGCCCCAGCTGGAGCCCATTTCGCCCCAGTGGACGATGAAACGGCGGCCAATGTCGGTGAGTTGCATAGCTTCCAGTCTAGTTGGTATGTAATTTCTGTCAATACAGAAATTGCCTCATTGATCGCGCCACACTCCGTTCGGGAGGGCGGTCCGGATTCAACGGGCACACCACCTACAGTGAACCGATCCTCCCGGCACCTCTCAGCGCCTCTCATGATCCGACTCTTCGCACCAGCCCAACCCCTGGCCGCCTCTCATTGCGCAACCCGAACTGGGGCGCGGATCCGTGTCGCGGCCGGCGCCATTGCCTTGCTGGCCCCGCAGGCCGATGCTCAGGCTCGGGTGCCCACCCCATGCTGACCCTCTACGGCGCCCGCGACTCGGGCCACAGCTACAAGGTCCGACTGGCCCTGCTGATGATGGGGCAGCTGCACCGCTATGAGCGCATCGATTTGGGCTTGCCCCGCGATCAGCGGCCTGAGCCCTTTCGAACACTCAGCCCCTATGGCGAGGTGCCGCTGCTGGTACATGGCGAGCAAGTGCTCGCGCAATCGAACGCGATCCTGCTGCACCTGGTCGATCATGCCGACCCGGCCGGACCTTGGGCTGTGCCCGAGTCCGAGCGCGAGATGCTGCGGCGCTGGTTGTTTTGGGAGGCCAACCGTGTCGGCTTCTCGGTGCCCAATCTGCGCTTCTCGCGCGGGTGGGTGGCGCAGCCGGCGGCGGTTGAGCAGTGGTTGGAAGCCCGTGCCCGTGCCGACCTCGATACGCTGGCGCAGCATTTGTCGGCGCGCGATTGGATCCTGGATGGCGGCCCCAGCGTGGCCGATCTTTCCCTGTGCGCCTACCTGTTCTGGTTGCCGCAGGCCGGCCTGCAGGCTGCCGATTGGCCCGCCGTGCAAGCCTGGTTGGCGCGCATCCAGGCTTTGCCGGGCTGGCAGGCGCCAGAGGCCGTGCTCTGACTCAGCCGAAGCGAAAGCCCGAGACCGCCAGACCGCCCATGAAATCCTGCTGGTGGTAGTGCAGTTGGGCCGGGTCGTCCTCGGCGGCCCCGGCGGCCACCATCAGCGGCAGCAGATGGTCCTCGCGCGGATGCGCAAAGCGGGCCTGGGGCGCCTGTGCCCAGTCGATCAAGGCCTGGCGGCGCGCGGCGGGGGATTGCCGCAGGGCCTGCTGCAGCCAGTCGTCGAACTGGCGCGACGGTTCCTGTGAGCGGGCATCAAAAGCGCGCAAATTGTGAAAGCTCAGCCCACTGCCTAGGATCAGCACGCCCTGGGCGCGCAGCGGCGCCAGCAACTGGCCGGCGCGCAGATGCAGGGTGGGGTCCAGGCTGCGCTGCAGCGAGAGCTGCACCAGCGGCATATCGGCCTGCGGATACATCGGCAACACGGTGCTGAAGCTGCCATGGTCGAAGCCGCGCTCTGAATCGGCTGCGGCGGCCACGCCCCCCGTCTGCAAGCGTGCGACGACCTCGGCGGCCAGTGCTGGGTCTCCCGGGGCGGGGTACTGGGCCTGGTAGGTGTGCGGTGGGAAGCCGCTGTAGTCGTAGACCATGGGGGGCCGCGGATGGCTGCTGACCCGGAAGGATTCGCCCTCCCAGTGCGCGGTCACCACCAGCACGGCGCGGGGCCGTTCGGCGAGTTCGGCAGGGATTCCGGCCAGCACGCTCTCCAGCCGATCGAAGTGGCGCCGGAATGCGCCCTCCATGAAGGGCCAGGGGCCGCCGCCATGGGACAGGAAGTAGGTGGGCAGTGGGGTGGACATTGCGCCAGTGTGGCGGCCCGCCGGCGCCGGACCGTTCAGTGGAACTGAAGGTCGCGAGCGGAGCGCTTGCAGGCTATTCGCAGCCGCTGTGAGTCGCCTGAATCTGCAGCGCACCGTTCAATTGCAAGCGCTGGCCGTTCTGCAGCTGCACACACAGCGAGCCCGGGCCGGCCGCCAAACTTCGGGGCAGATCGGGCAATTCGAGCTGCGCCAAGGTACGGCCCTCGCTCAAATCAATCAGACGCAGCCCTTGGCCTCGGCTGAGCACCAGGGTGTCGGGGGCCGGTCCTGCGCAGGACAGCTCCCAGGCTGGCCCCAGGCGCGCAGCCACGCGGCGGGCGTCCAGATTGAGCAGCAGGGCCTGGCCGCTGGCGCTGCAGGCGGCCAGATGGAAGTGCTGCGGGTGGGCCTGCAGCCGGGTCAAAGGCTCTGGCATGGGCATGCGGCGCAGGCCCAGATAGCCCTGGGTGGGCACGCCCTCGCCGAAGCGGAAATCGTGCACCAGGCCCTCGTAGAAGTCCTCGGCCAGCGGGTCCAGGTACAGCTCCCACAGCTCGCCCGCGCCGGCCGGGGCCAGCACCAGGCTGCGACGGGCGGCCAGGGCGGCGCTGGCCGCAAGCTTCTCGACCGGCTGGCCGGTCTTGGTGCGGCAAGGGTGCTGGGCCACGACCCGCAGTTCGCGGGTGTCCCGCAGGCTCAGCAGCGCGCCGCTGTGCGTCAGCAGCCACGCGCCATCGGCACTGAGGCACCAATGTTTCAGATCAGGCTCGAACTCGAACAGAGAGCCGTCGGGATGTCGCAGCTGCGGCCGATCAGGGGCCGCCGGCGCTGCCGCCCGGGCCACGCCAGAGGCACCCCAAGCGATGGCGCCCAGGAACAGGCGACGATCAAGCATGGTCGTGTATCCGAGTGTCCAGCGCGCGCAGCAGCTCGGCATCCAGTTCCCGCCAGGACAGCACACGGCCACCGTTGGCCTTGGCAAAGACTTGCGCCGTGGCGCTGTCGCCAAACGGCGGCAAATTGCCGTTGCGCATGGGGCCGCGCTCGCGCGAGCCGTGGACGTAATGGGCCTGGGTGGCATCCAGCCAGCGTCCGCTCGCGAAGTCCTGCACCCACAGGGCCGCCACGTCCGTTTGTTGCCGTCCGGGGCTGTAGCGCGTGGGCGCCTGCCACCACAGGGCCAGGGTCAGGGGCGAGTCAAAGAACTGGGCGCTGTCGTCAAGGTAGCGCAGCTGCGCAGCCCAACGGGGCTGGCGGGCCGGGAACATGCCGCAGACCGGGCAGCGCGCCTCGGCGGGCACGCGGCGCGGCGCCTGGGCGGGCAGCCCGGCCTGGGGGTCATAGGGCCAGGCCGGCGCGGTGATGCAGAGGTCCGACGGCAAGTCAGGCGCGGGGCGGCGGCGCAAGGCCAGCACCGTGCCGGCGCAGGCGCTGGCGGCCAAGGCGCCCAGGCCCAGTCGCAGGACGGTGCGGCGGCTCTGCGTCACAGCACGCTCACGCCGATCACATGCGGCTGTCGTGCAACGCGCCACCGCTCAGATCCACCATGGCGGGTGTGATGGCCGCATAGGCCAGCACCTCACCGCCCCACTCCTTGGCGAAGGCCTGGGCATCCTGCTGGCGGGCGAAGCTGGCCAGGGTCGGGCCCATGGAGCCCTTGCGCTTGCTGCCGCGCACGTAGTGGCAGGCCTTGGCGTCCACCCAGTGACCCTGGGGGCGCTCCCAGTCGGTTTGGCCCATGTCTTGCACATAGGCGGCGCGCACGACGCGCACTTGCTCGGGCTGCAGCAGCAGCGAGAACAGTTCAACCGTGTCGCATAGATAGGTGGGCTGCTCGGCGCCCTGGTAGTGGATCTGTGCCTTGGGGCCGGGGTAGTCGGCCAGCAGCATGCCGTCCAGTTCGCAGGAGGTGCCCGCCTGGAACTCAACCGGGCCTTGGGGCGCCTTGGATTCTTGGCTGCAGGCGCTGAAGAGGGGCAGGGTACTCAGAGAGGCCATGCAGGCCAGGCAGTGACGACGTTTCATGGCTTAAATCTCCAGATGGCGGCGCCCAGGGGCAGGGCAATCCAGGCGAGCAGGGCAGCGCCCAGCAAGGCCGGGTTGGCGAAGGCGGGCGGCACCAGGGTGCCCAGACTGCCGGCGCCCATCAGGCCGCCGACTTGGTCGAGGGTGAACACATTGGCGATGCGAAAGACATCGCAGGGGTTGGCCAGCAGCAGCCAGGCAAACCAATCGCCCGCCCATTGCCCGCCGCTGCCCACCAGCAGGCCTAGGAGGGCCAGGTCGAACACCAGCACGAACAAGAACCACAGCAGGATGGCCAGGCCCGAGGCGCGGGTGCGCTCCTTGGCCAGCACGGAAATCAGCAGGGCCAGGCTCAGAAAACTCAGCCCCAGCAGGGTGGCGCTGAGCACAAAGCCGCCGTAATGCAGCAGCGCGGCCGCTCCAAACTGGCGCCACAGCAGCACGCCCACCAGCGCAAAGCCGGCCAGGGTGGAGAGCGTGAGCGCCGTGGCCAGCCCCAGGAACTTGCCCAGCAGCAGCTCGGCGCGGCTGACCGGGTAGGCCAGCAGCAGTTCCAGCGAGCCGCGCTCGCGCTCGCCCACGACGGTGTCAAAGCCCAGCAGCAGCGCGATCAGGGGCAGCAGATAGATCACCAAGCTGACCAGGGAGCTGATCGTGTAGGCCAGGGACTGCGGGCCGATCTGACCCTGGGCGGCGCCGCCGAAGTAGGTGATGAGCAGCGAGAACAGGGTGAACACGCCGGCCACGGCCAGCACCCAGCGGTTGCGCAGGCGCTCTTTGAGTTCCTTGGCGGCGAGGGTCAGGATGGGCGAGGGCTGGGCGGCCCCTGAAGGCACCGGCATCGGGATCGGGATCGGGGTCGGAACGGCGGGGCCGTCTGCAGGCAGTAGGCTCATCGCGCCACTCCGAAGTACAGGTCTTCCAGGCTGGGCTCGTGGATCTGCAGGTCCTCCAGCTGCGCGGCCAGCGGTGCTAGGCGGGCCAGCAGGGTCATCTTGTCCGCGCGTTCACAGCGCAGGTGCAGCAGGCCGTCTTGATGGCGCGGCGCATGGGCGGCCCCGGCCACGCTGGCGGCCTGTTGCAGCAGCGCGGGGCTGCCGCGCAGCGCCACCTCGAGGGGCAGGGCAAGCTGCTCGCGCAGGGCCTGCACGCTGCCCTGCGCCACCACGCGGCCATTGGCCAGGATGGCGAGCCGGTCCACGCGCTGCTGCAACTCGGCCAGGATGTGCGAGGTGATGATCACCGTCACGCCTTGCGCGCGCAGCTCGGCCAGCAAGTCGTAGAACTCGCGAATGGCTTGCGGATCCAGGCCGTTGCTCGGTTCGTCCAGGAACAGTACCTGGGGGCTGCCCAACAGCGCCTGGGCCAGGCCCAGGCGTTGGCGCATGCCCTTGCTGTAGGTGCGCACCGGTCGGTCGGCCGCCGCCGTCAGCCCCACGCGGGCCAGCAGGGGTTCGATCTGTTCGGTCGAGGCGCCCTTGAGCCGGGCGAAGAAGGCCAGGGTCTCGCGGGCGTTCAGGTTGTCATAGAGCGCGAGCTGCTCGGGCAGATAGCCGATGCGGCGCCGGGCCTCGCGCCATTGCGGGCCACCTACCGCGCAGCCGGCCACTTCGACCGAGCCGCTGTCGGCCGTGGCCAGGCCCAGCATGATGCGGAACAGCGTGCTCTTGCCTGCGCCGTTGTGACCGATCAGGCCGAACAGTTCGCCGCGCGGCACCTGCAGGTCCACGCCATCCACGGCCTGCAGCGCGCCGAAGGCCTTGCGCACCGCCAGCAGGCGGATCGCGTCAGTGTGAGAAATGGCGTCCAAGCCAGTCCTTCCATTGGGTTTGCTGGGGCTGCATGCGCGGGTGGGCATCCACCACCGAGGGCGCGCGCAGCACCGGGAACTGCTGGCCCACCAGGCGCAGGGCCTGCACGGCCGGGCTGGCCAGTAGCAGGCGCATGCTGGGGTGGCGCCAGCTCAGTCGATCCACCAGGTCATTGGCCTCGAAGCGGACATCGCCCACACCGTCGCCGTTGCGGTCCCAGCCGAGGTAGTTGCTGAAATGGTTGCCCTGCGTGTGGTTGTGGGGATCTGCGCCGCCCCAGGCCTCGTCGCGGGTGCCGACATACTTGACCTGCTCGCGGTTGGCGATGAAGTCATTGCCCTGCACGGTGTTGCGGGTGGACAGTGCGGCCAGGTGCACGCCGATGCGGTTGTCTACCACCAGGTTGTTCTTCAGCGTCGCGTACTCGACGTCGTAGATGAAGAAGCCGCGCGCATTGCCGGCGATCACATTGCCCTCGATGACCGAGTCGGTGAGCGTCCTCAGCATGATGCCGTGGTCGCTATTGCCCCAGGTCTTGTTGTTGCGCACCACGTTGTCGCGCACCTCCATCAGGGCCAGGCCGCCGCGGTTGCGAAAGCTCTCGTTGCCCTCCCAGAGGTTGCGATAGCTGTTCATGTAGTGCGTGCCGTAGCGGCTGTGATGCAGCCGGTTGCCGCGAAAGATGGCGTCGTGCGAGACGTCCACATACAGGGCGTCGCGCACGAAGCTGATCTCGTTGTTCAGGATGCGGGCGCCCCGGGTGTTGTAGAGCTGGATGCCATTGCCGCGCTGCGGCGAGTTCAGGTCGCGCAGGCCGGTGATGTTGTTGCCCTCGGCCACCACGTCATTGGCCTTCTCGATCCACAGCCCGAACAGGTTGTAGGACAGCGCGCAGCGCCGGATCTGGGCCCGGTGGGCGCCGGGCGCGACCCAGATGCCGGCGTTCTGTTGGACCAGCTCGATGCCGCTGTTCTGCACGCGCAGGCCTTCCACCACCACATCGGGGGCTTTGATCGTCAGCGTGTGCCCAAAGCCTGCGCCGCTCAGCAGCGGGCGCTCGATGCCGCGCAGGGTCAGCGGCTTGCTGACGACGAAGTTGCCTTCGAAGCGGGCGCGCTCGATTTCCAGCACATCGCCCGCCTGGGCCTGGTCGATCGCGGCTTGCAGGTTCTCGCCGGGGCGCACGCGCAGCGTGGCGGCCTGGGTGCCGATGGCCCACAGGCAAAGCCCGAGCAAGCCGAGCTTGATCACACCAGGCGTCCCAGACCTTGGAGGCCCAAATACAGCACCGCGCCAATCAGCAAGTTCTTGAATCCCACGTAAGCCACCATGTCCAGCCAGCCAGCTTGGCGATATTGCGCCTTCCACCACGGGCCGTCCTTGATGAAGCTCATGCCTTTCTTCCTCAGCAGCACTTCATAGAGCGACCAGCCGATCCACCAGCCCACCACGGCGGCGGCCGAGAGCCGGCTCTGCCAGGCCAGCACCCAGGCCAGGGTGGCGGCCAAGGCCAGGCCGATGCCGGCGATTTGCAGCGCACCGGCCGTGCGCCAGGTGCTGGCGCGCCAGGGTAGGAGGTGATGGCAGAGCTCGGCCCAGAGCCAGGCCAGGCTGCGCTCGCGCGCCAGATGCGGCGGGGCAACCGGTTCGGTGGCGGTGCGTGGATCCTGTGCCGGAGCGATGGTGCGCGGCGACTCCACCGGAATGATGGGGATGAAGTAACCCTGGCGGTCGATGGCCGTCAGCGGCTGCCCCGTGCGCTCGCGCGCCTTGCGCTCCTTGGCCAGCGGCGGGCAGGCATGGGTGTCGGTGTAGAGCACCATGCAGTCCAGGCAGTGCAGGCACTCGCGGTGGTCGATGCGGCCGGCCGCGTCGATGGCCAGCGAGCCGCAGCCCTTGGCGCAGGCCCGGCAAGAGTTGCACTCGGCCTTGCGGCGCAGACCGAACCAGCGAAAGGTCGAGGGCAGGGCCAGCGAGGCGCCCAGCGGGCAGAGGTATTTGCAGTAGGGGCGCTCGATGAAGATCGCCACGCCCAGGATGGCCGCCACGAACAGGCCATAGGGCCAGCTGCGGTTCAGCACGCCGACCAGGAAGGTGGTCTTGAAAGGCTCCACCTCGGCCAGCATCTCGGCTGCCGTCATCGAAAACAGCGAGACCGCGAAGAGCCCGAAGAAGATCGCGTACTTCAGCTGCTTGAGCTTGTGGTGCAGGGCCACGGGCGGCAGGCGTTGCCAGCGCTTCAGGCCCAGCAGACCGGCCAGCTTGAACAGGCCCTCCTGCAGGGAGCCAAAGGGGCAGAGCCAGCCACAGAACAGGCCACGACCCCAGACGAAGGTCGTCAGGATGATGAAGACCCAGAAGCAGAAGATGAAGGGGTCGGAGAGGAAGAGCTCCCACTGCCACTGGAAGAGCAGTGAGTGGAACCAGGTCAGCACCTGGGTGATGGAGGGCTGGGCCAGCAGGCCAAAGCCGACAAAACCGATGGAGAGCGCCCAGGCCGTGTACTTGAAGCCGTTGACCGGCCATTTGTTCTTGTGGGTGGAGCGGCGTGTCAGGCGTTCGCGCTGCGAATACACCAGGGCCGTGGCCAGCAGCAGGGCGATGAAACCCGCCAAAGCGAAGGGGCGGGCGGCCCAGACCTTCTTCCAGGCGCTGCTGCCGTCATCCACCGCCGGGCGGCCGCCTTCCAGGCGCTCGTCGTCCAGCCAGTAGCGCTGCTCGAAGTTGGCGAAGCTGCGCTGGCCGGTGGCGCGGTCCACGCGGTTGCCCAGGAAGTTCAGGCGCCAGGGGTGGGCCGCGGAGAAGGCCTTGGAGCGCAGGATGAAGATCGCCGCCTCGCTGTACTCGGGGCTGCCGCTGGCCTGCAGGCTGTAGAGGTTGAGGTAGTCGGTGTCGCGGAAGGTGAAGAGGTCGCGGCCCTGCTTGATTTGGATGCGGTCGTAGATGCCGCCGCGCACGAAGCCCGAACCCTTGAAGCTTTCCTGGCCGGCGGTGCGGATGATGAAAAGCGCCTTGTCTTGCGGCTGCAGTCGGCTGCGCAGGCTCTCCCAATTCGTGCGGCCGAGCAGGGCCTGGCCGATCTCGGGGTGGTCCAGGCTGCCGAACCACAGCTCGATGAAGGGCTCGGGCCCCGGCGGCAGGCCCACCTGCTGGGGCGTGACCACCAGGCGCTGCACCGCGCCTTCGGACACCAGTTCAGACCAGCTCGGTAGCCGGCCGGCCAGCTTGAAGTGCGCCGGCTCGCGCACCGTGGGCGGCAGGATGCCGACCTGGGCGGCCACGGCCTGGCCCGAGGTGGTGATGACCTGGTTTTGCGCGATGACGGTGACGGTGGCGCCCGAGATCGCGTCCAGGTGCGTGGCCTCGCCGCCGCCGCCGCCGACTTCCAGTTGCTCGGCCACCGAGTGGCCCTTGTACTGGTCGTGGAATTTGGTGAGCGCGGACTCCGGGATGCCCAGCAGCAAGATGGGCTCAGAGTGCTTGAGCACCTTGAAACCGACGAAGCGCCCGGCCTTGTCCATGCCGATCAGCGTCACCACCGGCTTGCCCGAATAGGCGGGCGTGTCGGTGATGTCGGTGGATAGCATCACATAGCCCAGCAATTGGTTCTGGGCGTCGTAGGCCTCGACATAGGGCGGCTGGCCCAAGCGGCGCGAGAAGCGCACGGCACCGGGAAAGACATCGTTGCAGGCCACGCGCTCGCACAGTGCCGGGAAGCTGTGCAGATCGTCCGGCAGCCTGGCCTCATAGGCCTGGCCCCGGGCGCTGCCCGTCAGAAGAAAAAACGCGGCCACCAGGGCCGCGAGAAAGTGCAAGACCGGCATCGTTATTCAGCCTGTGTTCCGGGCTCGAGTCGGTTCACAAGCCCTCCCATTCGATTGAGGGGCAGCGGCAGGGCCGCCGCCCCAGGCACCATCACGCCTCGACGATCATGCGGGTGCGCATCTCCAGATGAAGCGCATGGCAGAAGTGCGTGCAGTAGCACCAGTACACGCCGGGTTCACCGGCCGTGAAGGTGACCGAGGCCGTCTCCTGCGGGTTGACGATGAAGTTGACGTTGTGGCCCGGGATCGCGAAGCCGTGCGTCAAGTCCTGCACCTTGTCCAGGTTGGTCAGGATCAGGGTCACTTCGTCACCACGTCGAACCTTGAACTCGCGCAAGCTGAAGGCTGGGGCCAGCGAGGTCATCTTGACCGTCACCTTCTTGCCGTTGCGCGTCACGCCGCTGTCCTTGGCATCCTTCACCGCGTGCGGGAACTCGTCGATGTTGTAGACGGCCTTGGGCTTGAGCAGATCGCGCTTGAAGAAGATGAAGTCATGCGGCTCGCCACGCACCGGGTGGTCGCCCAACAGGGCCATCTTCTCGCCGCTGATGTCGATCAACTGCTCGTTCTCGGGGTGCAGCGGGCCGACGGGCAGGAAGCGGTCTTTGGCGAACTTGCAGCCCACGGCCAGGAACTTGCCGTCGGCGGCCTTGGTCTCGCTCTGCGAGGCGTTGATGTGGCCGGGCTGGTAGTGCACGTCGATGCGGTCCACCACGTACTTGGCGGCCTTGTCGCCCTTGTGGAAGGCGATGGCCTTCTCGACGTTCCACTTGACCACCTGGCTGTCCAGGAACAGGGTGGTGAAGGCATTGCCGCGGCCGTCGAAGGCGGTGTGCAGCGGGCCCAGACCCAGTTCGACCTCGGCGGCGATGGCGCCGTCGAGCTTCTCCAGCTTGCCGTCAAACCACTCCAGCACCTTGGCCAGTTCGATCACCGTGGCGGTGGGCGAGAGCTTGCCGGCGCAGATGAAGTACTTGGCGTCGGGGCTGGCGTTCACGCCGTGCGGGTTCTTCGGAACACTCACATAGGCCGTCAGCGCCGTCTTGGGGTCCTTGTTGGACTCGCGGGTGCCGTCCACCACCGGCACTTTGGAGCTGCCGATGGTCTTGAACTTGCCCTCCTTCACCGCCGCTTCGATACGGGCGATGTTGAAGAACACGCAGCTGTCGCGCTCGGCGGACATCATGTCCTCGTACTTGGCGCCCATCTCGGTGTTGTACTGATTGGTGGCGGCGAGCTTGCCGTCGTAGCTGGTGGCCACCAGGTCGCAGTTGCCGTCCAGCAGCACCTGCCAGCGCACTTCCATGGTCTCGGCGTCCAGGCAGCTGAACAGCGAGCGGTACTGCTTCTCGTCCTCGGTGCCGGCGTTGGGCAGCGGGATGCTGAACTCGCCGCCACAGAACACGCGGGTGGTGTAGTTGATCGCCGGATCGACCGGATCGGCCTTGTCCGGGAAGATGCCGTGGAAGCCCTGCACATTGGGCAGCTGGGTGATCTTGTCGCAGACGAAGTAGTCCAGACGGATGCGCGCCACGCGGCTGTTGATCTTGTCGTTCACCCAGGCGTAGCGGCCGTCGTAGTTGCCGTCCTTGTAGGAGGCGTGCACATGGTGGGTGTCGGCCACGGTGTAGCGCAGCGAGCCATCGGCCTTGGTGCCCATGACCTTCTTGGACTCATTGGTGTGGCCCCAGCCCACCAGCGCATCGGGAACGAAGCAGGGGATGCGCAGGATTTCGCGTCCGCTGGGGATGCCCAGCACGCGGACGTCGCCGGTGTGGCCGCCGCTCCACAGGCCGTAGTAGCTGTCCAGCTCACCGGGCTTCAAGTGGGAGGCATTGGCGGCCGTCGCGTGGCCGGCCGGCGCGCTGCCGGCTGCCGGAGCGGTGGCGTTGCCGCCCTTGTCCGAGCAGGCCGCCAGGCCGGCCGTCAGGCCAACGATGGCGGTGGTGTTGAAGAAGCGCCGACGACCGAGCTCGGGCGTGGCTTCTTGGGGGGTCTTGTTGTCGCTCATGGCATCACCTTGGGTCGTGGTTCAGAAAGAGGCGGGCGGGCCGCGTGCCAGCGCGGTGCCCAGGTAGGAAGCGGGGATCTCGGCGCAGGGCCGGCGCAGGGCCGGTGCGTGCGGCAAGGCGGGAAGGGGGGGCGGCTGCAGCTCGACCGGCGGCGGCGCAACGGCCGGGAGGCAGGCGGCGCACTGCAGACTGTGATCGGACGGCACCAGGGCGGCATCGGGGCTGCGGCACAGGTCGTCGCTGGCGCGCAGCCACGGGGACGCCACGGCCGCGCCCAGGGTCAGCAACCACAGCAGCAGCACCCCACTGGCCCAGCGGCGCAAGGGGCGCAGCCGGTGGAAGGTGAGGGGCAGGGTAGGGTGGCTCATGGACGGAGCGCATCCTTCGCTCCTTAGGGGGGGCGCGCCTTGAACCAGTTCAAGAAGGTCCGGATTTCGAGATTCCTTGATCCAGTCCCTGTTCGCCGGCGGGGAGCGCGGCGAGCATGCGCGCGTTCAATCTCTCGGAGACCCCGATGAAAAAGCTTTCCATCGCCCTGTCCCCTTTGGCACTGGCTGTTTTGCTGACGGCCTGTGGCAAGAAGGACGAGACCCCGGCGGCCAGCACCACCCCCGCCCAGCCGGTGGCTGCTGATACGGCGCCTGCCGCCGCACCGTCACCCACAGCGGAACTCGGCAAGTCCATCTACGGCAAGACCTGCGCGATGTGCCACGGTGCGGGTGTGGCCGGCGCGCCCAAGCCTGGTGACAAAGCCGACTGGGCACCGCGCATCGCCCAGGGCAATGACACGCTCTACAAGCACGCCATCGAGGGCTTCACCGGCACCAAGGGCATGATGCCCGCACGCGGCGGTGGCGCTTCCTTGACCGATGAGCAGGTCAAGGCGGCGGTCGACTTCATGGTCGGGCAATCGAAGTAAGGCGGACACGATGGGCCTGCCGCGTTTGAACCGACGTCGCTTCGCTCAGGGGGCGCTGTTGGCGCCCTGCATGGAGCTGGCGCTGGCAGGGCCCGACGTGCAGCGCCAGAGCAGGGTCCTGATGGGCACGCGGGTGCAGATCGTGGCGCCCGGCCGTGCAGCAGACTTGGCGCCCGCCCTGGCGGCTGCCTGGGCCGAGATGGCGCGGCTGGAGGCCCTGCTCAGTCGCTATCGCGACGACAACCCCGTGGCCGCACTGGCCGCGCGAGCCGGTCGCCAGCCCCTGCGGGTGGCGCCCGAGCTGGTGGCGGTGTTGCAGCAGGCTCGGACGGTGTCGGCCCGCAGTGCGGGGGCCTTTGACGTCACAGTGGGCGCTTACCGTGATTGGCATTTCGAGTCGGGCGAACCAGTCTCTCAGCCGCCCAGCGCCGAGCGCCTGCGAGCCCAGGCGCGCCAGGTGGATTGGCGCGCCATCGAGATCGACGGTGAGCAGGTGCTGCTGAACCGCCCTGGCATGCGCCTGGATCTGGGCGGTATCGCCAAGCTACCCATCCTGGCCGCTGGACTGCAAACCTTGCGTCAGCACGGGCTGAGAGATGCACTCATCGATGGCGGTGGTGACATCGGCGCGATGGGCCAAATCGACGGCCGGCCTTGGCGGGTGGGCTTGCGCGACCCGCTGGCGCCCCAGCGACTGCTGGGCACGGTCGCCGTGCGCGACGGCTGGGTGGCGTCCTCAGGGGACTATGAGCGGAGCTTTGTGCACCAGGGCCGCCTCTATCACCATGTGTTGGACCCGCGCAGCGGCGAGCCGGCGCAGGGCTTGCACGGCATCAGCCTGATGGCCTCGGACTGGCGATCGATCAACGGGCTGGGGACGGCCCTGATGGTGCGTGGCTTGGGCGCGATTGAGCGCTGGACGGGTCCATCGATTCAGGCGGTGGCCGTCGCGCCGGGGGCGCGTCGGTGGCAAAGCCTCAGTCTTAGGCTAGCCAGCGCTTGAGGTAGGTCTCCAGCCGTGCTGCGTGGCTCGCATTGGCGGCCTCGATGCGTGCCTGAACTGCAGGATCCAAGCGCGGACTGAAGGCGGTGTAGAGGGCCCGGATGGGCACGTCCAAGGGGCGTAGCGCCAACTCCAGGCCTTCGGCACGCGCATGCCAGGCGGGGGTGGCGGGGTTGGAGAAATACCCGCCATCGAGTTGGCCGCGCGCCACCCGTGTGAGGATGCTGCGCTCCCAGACCAGCACGCTGGTCAGGTCCCACTGGATGCGCGGGCGCTCCAGTTCGGGCGGCAGCGGGCTGCCTTGGATCCAGCCGATGCGATGCCGATCCAAGTCTTCGGGCTGAAGGCGGGCCTTGTCGGCCAGCGGATGGTCGGGTCGCAAGGCCAGTACGGACTCGAAGCGCCAATGGCTTTGGGCTGCGAAACGCACCTGCGTGAATCGCTCCGGGGTCGCGGTCAACATGGGGCAGCAGTCCACGCCGCCTTCTTGCAACTCCCGCAGCAGCCGGGGCACGGTCATCAAGCTCTGCCACTGCAAGGCCAGACCCGCATGCGGCGCCACTTCCTTGGCGAAGTAGTCCACCAGAGCACCGATCGGCCCTCGGCCAGCATCCATCACATACGGGGTGACGCCAAAGCTGCCGATGCGCAAGGGGCGCGCAGCCGGGTTTGAATGAGCGGCGCCCGCCAGTGCGCAACTCAAGCCCAGCCCCAGCCCGAAACTGTGGCGCCGGGTGAAGGCTTTCACGGCAGGCTGTCCAGCCACTGGGTACGCAGGCGTGCCAACTCGCCTGAGCGCTGCATTTGCTGCAACTCCTGCGTGATGGACTGGTGCAGTGCGTCGGCTTGGGGATGCTTGCGGCTGAGCATGAGGTGAAAGCGACTGGGCAGGCGATCGGCAATCTCACCGCGCACCAGTTCGCGATCCCAGTCGGCTGGCAGCTGCTCTTGGGCGGCCAGTCCGAGCAGCACGCCTTCGTTGATCAGGGCCACATCCACGCGTTGCAACTTCAGCATCTGCAGAAGCGAGCCGTAGTTGGGGGCACGGATCAGCCGATCACTGGGCACGGCGTCCAACTGCGAATAGCTGTAGCCGTGCAGTGCCCCAATGCGCAGGGGCAGCAGATCGGTCTGGGTGCGCAGCGTCAGGCCCTGCGGAAACTGGCTGCGCCGCCACAGCACCAGCAGGCGGGTCTCGTAGATCACCGGGCTGATCAGGTAATCACGTTCGCGCTCGGGGGTGCGGATGGCATTGAGCAACCCGATCCGCTCGCCCTGGCGCACGGCCTCTTGGCAGCGTTTCCAGGGCAGCATGTCGATGCGGGGTTCAAAGCCCAGGCGCTGGCCCAGCAGGCGCAGCAGTTCGACCGTGAAGCCGGTCAGTTCCTGGGTGCGCTGGCCACCCTCGCGGCGGTACTGGGTGTAGGGGGGCCACTCATTGGCGTCGTCACAAAAGCTAAACGTCGGCAAGGTGGCGGCCGCGCTGGGCAGAGCATGCCCACACAGCAGGAGTGCGATAACGATGAACAAATGCCGACCCATGGCGTCAGCGTAGCGCCTCAGGCTCGGTCCCGCCGTGCCGACTTTCCCGGTCAACGCACGAGGATGCGGCCCTTCATGTCCGGATGCGGACCGCACACATAGGGGTAGTCTCCGGCCTGGTCGAATCGGCGCTCCCAGTGCTCGCCGGGCAGCAGCCGCTCGCTCTCGGGCTGGTCGGCGAACAGCAGCGAATGGCTGGTGCGCTTTTCTTGGTTGGTCCAGCGCACCGTTTCGCCGCTTTGCACCTGCAACTCAGCGGGCATGAACTGCATGCCCGAGATGGTGACCTCGTGGGGAGCGCGGGACTGTGCCCCCACGCGAGGTGCCAGCAGCGCCGCCGCCGAAACCGGCAAGGCCAGTAAACCGAAGAAGGGGCGGCGCTGCATGGCGAACTTACTGCTTGTTCGCGGTCAGGTCGGCCTTGGCGTCCAGACCGAGGGTGTAGCCCAGCGAGACCTGGTGGAAGCGGCCGGCGGCGTGGTCGTCGTGGATGGCAAAACCGAAGTTCACGGTCTTGCCCGGAGCCAGCGCGATATCGCCTTCGCCCCCACTGAGCTTGCGCGTGAAGACCACGACCCACTCGTCGCCCTTCTTCTCGCCCTTGGCATCCACCAGGGCCTTGCCGCCTTCCATCACGCGCTTGTCGGCCACATGGCCGTCGAACTTGCCGCCCTTGCTGGTCCACTGGATCAGGTCGTAGAACTTGCCGCCGGCCAGGTTGGCGTCGGCCACGTACTTGGTCTTCTTGTCGTCCTTGCCCTCGGGCATGGTGCGGCTGTCGCCGTGGCAGGTCTCCCAGCAGCCACTCAGGTTGGCGCGGGTGATCTTGTTGTCCTCCAGCATCACGGCCAGTTTGACGGCGTTGTCCTTGTCCATCTTCTCGGCGCCGCCCGCGGGCTGCTTCCAGCTGAAGCGCAGATAGAGGTTGGCGCCGTCATGCGCGGCCTGCACGGCAACGGGAATGGCCGGCGCCTTGCCCTTGATGGGCTTGGGCTCGTTCTTCTGGCCGCTGGCCATCTTCTTGCCCATGTCGGCCGTTTCTTCGTGGTGGCAGCTGGCGCAGCTCTCACCTTTCTTGAGGGCACGGGCGCCGCCGTGCTCGCTGCCCTTGGTGATCCACTCGATCGGCGAGGCGCCCGGGTAGAAGACGGTGAACTTGGCGGCGGGGACCTTGCTCCAATCTGGCGCGGCGGCATGGGCTGCACCCGTGGAAACCAGCAGGGCGGCGGCGATGGCGTTGAGTTTGTTCATGGCGTGGCTCCTTATTCCTCGTCCTCGGGCATGCCCTTGGGTTTGTGGTGGGCGATGCCCTTGTGGCAGTCGATGCAGGTCTCGTTGTTCTTGGCGGCCAGCTCGTGGCTCTTCTTGGCGCGCGGCTTCTGCTTTTCCTTGTCCATGCTGGTCAGGGTGTGGCAGTTGCGGCATTCCAGCGAGTCGTTGGCCTTCATGCGCGCCCACTCGCTTTGCGCCAGTTGCAGGCGCTTGGCCTCGAACTTCTCGCGTGTGTCGATGGTGCCCATGACCTTGCCGTAAAGCTCACGCGAGGCCTGGATCTTGCGTTTCATCTTGGGCCACCATTCCTTGGGGACATGGCAGTCCGGGCAGGTGGCGCGTACACCGGTTCGGTTGGTGTAGTGAATGGTGTTCTCGGAATATTCCTTGTACACGTTGTCCTTCATCTCATGACAACTGATGCAAAAGGCTTCCTTGTTGGTGGCTTCCAGCAGGGTGTTGAAGCCGCCCCACAGCACCACGCCCGCGATCACGCCGAACAGCAGCAGCGCACCGAGAGAGAAGCGGCTGGGCTGGCACAGCCCGCCGCACAGGCGTTTGAGCAGTCCGGGCCGAGAGTCGGAGGTGGACATGGGGGCTCCTTGTTGTTCTAGGTTTGAAAGGCCCCAGCGGGCGAACCCGCCAGGGCCGCACGGACATCAATAGACGTCGTGCTGGGTGTTGAAGACGTTGAACTTGCCGGTCGGCGTGACGATGCGCGGATCGGTGATCACTTTCTTCAGCTTGAGCGTCTTGTCGTCATAGATGACGATGGCGCTCTGATCGGTCTTACCGCCCCACAGGCTGATCCAGACCTCGTCGCCCGCCTCGTTGTACTCGGGGTGGGTGGCGCGGCGCAGGGCCTTGGTCTCGGGCAGTCCGCTGTCCTTGGCCACGTCGAGCTTGACCGGGGCCTTGTTCAGATCTTTCAGGTCGTACACATAGACGGCCTCGGCGTTCTCACGCTCGGGGTTCATCGGCATGTCGGCCCACAGATGGGTGGACTTGGGGTGCGTCTTGACGAACAGATTGCCCGCGCCGCCGGTCTTCAGCTCTTGCACGACCTTCCAGTTGTGCGCCTTGAACTTGGCGTGTTCCTTCTTCTCGGAGGGCGTGGAGATCAGGGTGATCACCGCGTCGCCCAAGTGGCCGGTGGCCCACACCGGACCATAGGTCGGGTGCACAAAGTTGGCACCACGGCCCGGGTGCGGGATCTTCTTGGTGTCCACCAGGGCGGCGAGCTTGCCCGTCTTGGTGTCCACTGCTGCGATCTTGTGCGAGGCATTGGCGGCCACCAGGAAGTAGCGCTTGCTCATGTCCCAGCCCCCGTCGTGCAGGAACTTGGCGGACTCGATCGTCGTGGTCTTCAGGTTCTTGATGTCGGTGTAGTCCACCAACATGATTTGCCCGGTTTCCTTGACGTTCACGACCCATTCGGGCTTGCTCATCGAGGCCACGATGGAGGCCACGCGTGGCTCGGGGTGGTACTCGCCATCCACCGTGTTGCCGCGGGTCGAGACGATCTTCATGGGTTTGAGCGACTCGCCGTCCATGATCGAGTACTGGGGCGGCCAGTAGGTGCCGCCGATCAGGTACTTGTCCTCATAGCCCTTGAACTTCGAGGTGTCCACCGAGCGGGCGTCGGCACCCAGCTTGACCGTGGCCACCGTGGTCGGGGTCTCGTACCAGAGGTCGATCAGGGTCACCAGGCCGTCACGGCCCACGGTGTAGACATAGCGGCCCGAGGCCGACATGCGCGAGATGTGCACCGCGTAGCCGGTGTCCAGCACCTGCCAGATCTGCTTGGTGTCGCCGTCGATCAGCGCCAGCTTGCCGGTGTCGCGCAGGGTGATGGCGAAGACGTTCTTCAGATTGATCTTGTTCATCTGCTTCTTGGGGCGCTGGTCCACGGGCACCAGCAGCTTCCAGGAAGCTTCCATGTCTTTCAGGCTGAACTCGGGCGGCACATCGGGGGTGCGCTGGATGTAGCGCGCCATGATGTTGATCTCGTCCTTGGACAGGATGTCGTCGTAATTGACCATGCCGCCCTCGGTGCCGAGGCCGATGATCTTTTCCAGGCGCTGGGTGCCCAGCTTCAGGGTGCCGCCCTCCTGGGTCGAGCCATCCTTGGCGGTTTTCTTCCAGTGCGGCTCCAGGTTCTTGCCGGTGGCGCCTTTGCGCAGCACGCCATGGCAGCCGGCACAGCGCTCGAAGTAAATCTTCTTGCCGGTCTCGATCTCGGCCTGGGTCATTTCGGGGGCGCCCGTTTGGGCCTGCACCCCCACCGCCAGCAAGGCGCTCATGGCCAGCGTGGACAGTTTGGGAGAAAGCATGTTTGCACTCCTATTGGCGGACCGGTTGGGTCCGGCCCTGCAGCACGAATCCATCGGGTTCGATGGGCCCATCGAGGGCTGCATGTCCTCGCTCAGAGCAACGCCATGGTTCCCTGTGACGAACTTCACTTCCTTGAAGTGGTTCAAGCGGGTGCAGGGTGTGTTGCTGGCGCCATAGCGGCCGTGCCGTCCCAAAGAAAAAGGCCCGGCAGTGCCGGGCCTTGAGGGAGTTGAATCAATCAGGCGCGGGCCAGTTGGCCTTGCGGTTCGTCCTCACCGGCCGTGACAAAGAAGCTCGCCAGCCAGGTCAGCAAACCGATCAGGAAGCCCACACCGCCGGCCAGACGCAGCCAGTAGAAGAAGCGCAGCTGGTCCTGGGTTTGCATGAAGCCCATCGCGCCTTCGGTCGGGATGCGTTGCAGCCAGATCTGCAGGATGCCGGCGCCCGTCAGGGCCAGCACCATCACGGCCATGCCGATGGTCATGATCCAGAAGCTCCACATTTCCACGTTCTGCGCACGTTGCGGGTTGGCCTCGCGGCCACGCAGGATGGGCATGGCGTAGCTGATCATCGCGATCACCACCATCACATAGGCGCCGTAGAAGGCCAGGTGGCCGTGGGCCGCGGTGATCTGGCTGCCGTGGGTGTAGTAGTTCACCGGGCTCAGGGTGTGGATGAAGCCCCACAGACCGGCGCCCAGGAAGCCCATCACCGCGCAGCCCACCGTCCACAGCATGGCGGCCTGGTTCGGGTGCTCACGCTTGCGACGCTGCACCATGTTGAAGGCGAACAGGGTCATCATGAAGAAGGGAATGGGTTCGAGTGCGCTGAAGATCGAACCGATCCACTGCCAGTAGCCGGGCAGGCCGATGAAGTAGAAGTGGTGGCCGGTGCCCAGGATGCCGGTGATCAGCGCGAAGGTGATGATCAGGTAGAGCCACTTGTCGATGATCTCGCGGTCCACGCCGGTGGTCTTGACCAGCAGGAAGGCGAGGATGGCACCCAGGATCAGCTCCCACACGCCTTCGACCCAGAGGTGGACGACGAACCACCAGTACATCTTGTCGCGCACCAGGTTGCTGGGGTTCACGAAGCTGAACAGGAACAGCAGCGCCAGGCCCCACAGACCCATCAGCAGCACCATGGTGATGGCGGTCTTGCGGCCCTTGAGCACCGTCATGCTGACGTTGAACAGGAAGCCCAGCGCCACCACGACGATGCCAAGTTTGGTCGGCAAGGGTTGCTCCAGGAATTCCCGGCCCATGGTGGCAAGCACATCATTGCCGGTGGCTGCCGCCAGGGTGGCGTAGGGCACCAGCAGATAGCCCAGGATGGTGAGCGCCCCGGCGACCAGGAAGGTCCAGAACAGGATGATGGCCAGCTTCGGGCTGTAGAGCTCGGTCTCGGCCTCCTCGGGGATCATGTAGTAGGCCGCCCCCATGAAGCCCATCAGCAGCCACACGATCAACAGATTCGTGTGCACCATGCGGGCAATGTTGAAGGGGATGGCGGGGAAGAGCAGGTCGCCGATCAGGTACTGCAGGCCTAAGGCCACGCCGAACACGATCTGGCCGACGAAGAGCGCGATCGCTCCCATGAAGTACAGGCGCGAGACGGCCTGCGACGAGTATTTGACTTGTGTCGTTGCCATGATGGATTCCTCAACCTTCGACGTTGGGCGGCCAGTTCTCGGTGTTGATCTTGCTGGTCCACTTCAGGAACTCGGTCAGATCGTCCAGTTGCTGGTCGTTCAAATGGAAGTTGGGCATTTGCCGGCGGCCGGGTGCACCGGTGGGCTGGCTCTTCATCCAGGCCTTGATGAAGTCCGGGCCGCGGCGGGTGTACACATTGCCGAGCTCGGGCGCGAAGTACGCACCCTCACCCAGCAGGGTGTGGCAGCCGATGCAGTTGCGCGTTTCCCAGATGTGTTTGCCGCGCACCACGGCCGGCGTGAGTTCGCTGGCGTTGGAGCGCTGGGGGGTGCGCTGTTCGGTGTCGAACACGATCACTGCGAATAGCAGTGAGAAGAAGACCGTCCCGCCATAGAAGATATTGCGGGCGGCTTGGGCGGTAAAGCCTCGGCTCATGGGCGCCTCTCGAGCGTGGTTTTGGGAGTGGTGACACGCTAGGGGAGGGGGTGACTTCTTTCCTTGAAGCGCTTCAAGAATGGATCAGTCGGGCGCTCTTTTGCGCGCCGTCAGCTTGGCGCAATGCGGCTGCTCACAGAATGCCGCCGTGCTGACGGCCTACCTCACCCATCCCGACTGCGAGCGCCACCAAATGGGCGCCGACCATCCCGAATGCCCCGAGCGGCTTGCGGCCCTGAGGGACCATTTGCTGGTCAAAGGTTTGTTGGACTGCATGCAGGAGCACGAGGCCCCCGCGGCTTCCGATGAGCAGTTGCAGCGCGTGCATGACCGCGCCTGGCTGCTGCAACTGGCCGACCAGGTGCCGGCTGAGGGCTATGCCCGACTGGATGCCGATACCTTGATCAACCCCTACACCCTGCGCGCAGCGCGCCGGGCGGCTGGAGCGGCGGTGCGGGCGGTGGATCTGGTGCTGGGTGGCCAAGCCCCGAATGCTTTTTGTGCCGTGCGTCCCCCTGGGCACCACGCCCAGCGCGCCCAGGGCGCCGGCTTTTGCTTCTTCAACAACGCCGCCGTGGGGGTGGCGCATGCATTGGCGGCCCATGGCCTGCTGCGTGTGGCCCTGGTGGACTTCGATGTGCACCATGGCGACGGCAGCGAGGACATCTTTGCCGGCGATGAGCGGGTGCTGCTGTGCTCCAGCTATCAGCAGGATCTCTACCCATTTCGAGACAGTCATCCGCCGGCGGCCAATGTGGTGCTGGCGCCGTTGGCGGCGCGCAGCGGCGGGGCAGCCATGCGGGAGGCGGTGACGCAATATTGGCTACCGGCGCTGGCGCGCTTTGCGCCTGAGTTGATTGTGGTGTCGGCCGGTTTTGATGCGCATCGGGAGGACGACATGGGCAATCTGGGCTGGAGCGAGGCGGATTACCGTTGGCTCACCGAGCAGGTGCTGGCCCAGGCGCAGGCCAGCGCGGGGGGGCGCATCGTCTCCTGCTTGGAAGGCGGCTATGCGTTGTCCGCGCTGGCGCGCAGCGCAGCCGCCCATTTGCGTGTGCTGGTGGAGGCCTGATGGACAACCATCACCCATTGCGTCCCTTGCTGGCACCCCGTTCGGTGGTGCTGCTCACAGGCCCCGAAGGGCAGCGCACGCCTCAGGCCGATCGCATGCTCCTGCAATTGAAGGCTCAGCCGTTCGAGGGCGAGTTGACGGTGCTGGATGTGGGCCGCAGCGGCACCCTGGCCGAGCTGGCGCGCGCGCGCGCCGATCTGGCGGTGCTGGCGCTGCCGCCGGGCGAGCTGTGTGCAGGCCTGGAACTGGCCGGGCGCATTGGCTGCCGCAGTGTGCTGATTCCTGGCAGTGGGCTGGACGCCGCCCTGGCGCGCCAGCTGCGCGAGTTGGCGGCGCGTGCCGGCCTGCACCTGCTGGGGCCCAATAGCAGCGGCCTGCAAAACCCCCGCCTGGGTCTGAATGCCAGCTCTTTGGGGCCGCTGGCGCCGGCGGGTGGATTGGCCGTGCTGTCGCAGTCGGGCGCTTTGCTCGCGGCCTTGCTGGAGGGGGCGAGTGCCAATGGCATTGGTTTTTCCTCGGTGGTGGCCATCGGCCCGTATCCCGCCGTGGACCTGGCCGAATGCCTGATGTACCTGGCCAGTGACCCGCACACCCACAGCATCGTGGTGCATCTGGAGGGGCTGGAGGCCGCACGGCCGTTCATGAGCGCCTTGCGCTTGGCCGCCCATGCCAAGCCGGTGCTGGTGCTCAAGACCGGCCGCCGCCAAGACGGCCAGCGCGCGGCGCAGACCCACAGCGGGGTGCTCGCCGGGCGTGATGAGGTGTTTGATGCAGCGCTGCGGCGCGCTGGGGCGGTGCGAGTCAATGCGTCGGCCGAGCTGTTTGCCGCCGCCAAATGCCTGGGCGCCTTGGGCCGCTCGGGGCGGCCGGTGGAGCGTGGGCTGGCCCTGGTGAGTAATGGTGGCGGGCCGGCTGTGCTGGCGGCTGACTGGGCTGAGCGCGTGGGCCTGCGCGTCACGGCCCTGCACGACCTAGCCGCCGAGGGCAGCGCCGAGTCCTACCGTGAGGCCGTGCGCGCCCTTCAGCAGCGCGCCGACACCGATGCAGTACTGGCCCTGCATGCGCCGTTGCCGGTCAGTCCTGCAACCGATTGCGCCCAGGCCCTGCTGGCCCTGCGCCCCGAATTGGAAAAGCCTCTGCTGGTGTGTTGGATGGGGGAGGGTGCCTCTGCCGAAGCCCGCACCCAGCTCGGGGCGGCTGGTATCCCCAGCTTCCGCAGCCCCGAGGCGGCCGTGGGCGCGCTGGCCCATGTGGCGGCCTATCACCGCAATCAACACTTGCTGCAGCAGGTGCCCGCGCCCTTGTCACCGCTGCCGCCGCCCGACCTGGCCGGCGCGCGCTTGTTGATCGACACGGTGCTGGCGCAGCGGCGCCATCTGCTCAGTGAAATGGAGAGCAAGGCCCTGCTGGCGGCCTTTCGCATACCCGTCACCGGCACCCTGCAGGCTCGCAGCGCGCACGAGGCCATGATGATCGCGGCCCAGCTGGGCTATCCCGTGGCCCTCAAGCTCGATAGCCACAGCGGGGTGCACAAGAGCGATGTGGACGGCGTGTTGCTGAATCTGCCCGACGCCCTGGCCGTGCGCGATGGCTTTGAGCGCCTGCTGCGCCAGGTGCAGCAGGCGGCGCCGGGTCTGCGCGACATCGGCGTGACGGTGCAACCCATGGCCGCCACCCGGCATGCCCGCGAGCTGCATATCGGGCTGATTCACGAGCCGCCCTTCGGTCCGGTGATCGTCTTCGGCGCTGGCGGCACCATGGTCGAACTGATCGACGACTGCGCGATGGAGCTGCCGCCGCTGAACCGCTTTCTGGCCCGCCAATTGATAGAGCGCGCCCGCGTGGCCGCTACCCTGGGGCCCTGGCGCGGCGCGCCGGCCATCCAGATGGAGGCGCTGGAGGCCCTGCTGATGCGGGTGTCCGAGATGGCCTGCGAACTGCCGCAGCTGCGCGAGATGGACATCAACCCGGTGCTGGCCGACGACCAGGGCCTGGTGGCGGTGGACGCGCGCATCGTGCTGGCCACCGAGGCCCAGGCGCCCCTGCAGCCCACCTACCGACACCTCGCCATTCGGCCCTTCCCGGCGCAACTGGCCCAAGGCCTGCCGCTGCGCGATGGGCGCTTGTGCCAGTTGCGTGCCGTCCAGCCTGACGATGCCGAACGGCTGCAGGCCCTGGTCGCAGGCCTTTCGCCCGAGAGTCGCTATAACCGTTTTGCAGCCACCCTCACCGAACTGCCGCCGCGGCTGCTGGCTCGCTTCACCTTGATCGACTACGAGCGCGAGATGGCCCTGCTGGCCCTGCACCGCGAAGGCCCCGAGGCCCCGGAGCAGATTGCCGGCGTGGCGCGCTACACCACGCACCCCGACGGTCGCAGCGCCGAGTTCTCGCTGCTGGTGGCCGACGGCTTCGCGGGTCAGGGGCTGGGCTCGCGCTTGATGGAGGCCCTTTTTGCCGTGGCCCGAGAGCAGGGGCTGGAGCGGCTGGATGGGCTGGTGCTCAAACACAACCAGGCCATGCTCAAGCTGGTGCGGGCCTTGGGCTTCAGTGTGGAGCCCTGTGAGGACGAGCCGGACTTCCGGATGGTGCGCAAGCGGCTCTGAAAGCGGAAGAGGGCCCGCAGGCCCCCTTCTCATTCCGTTCGCCCGGTGCTTATGGCTTGGGTGCTTCCGCGGGCTTGGTGGTGGCCTTTTCGGCGGCCTTGGGTGCTGCCGCTGCAGCAGGCTTTTTCGTTGGGGCCGGGGCTGCCTGCGGCGCTGCAGACGCAGCGGCTGCCGGCGTGGCGGCTGGTGCCGTCACTGCAGCAGCCGTTGCCACGGGCGCTGGCGTTGCCTTGATCTGAGGGCTGGTCGCTGGTGCTGCCGGGGTGGTCGGGGCGGGGGCCTGCTGGGCCATCGCGATGCCGCTGAGGGCACTGAACAGAACGGTGAGCACAAAGGACTTGGTCATTGCGGTTTTCACTTCCGTGAGCGGCTCGAAAGCTCCGAGCCTTATGAGCATGAAGGCCTGGCCTCCATGCTGCCCACAACGAGGCCTGGAAAGGCCTAGTTGACAGGGTGCTCAACTTTTTTTCGGTGCCCCGCTCAGCCCAGCCAGCTACAGTGCCGCCCATGTTCGCCTACCGCCACGCCTTCCATGCCGGCAACCATGCCGATGTCCTCAAACACCTGGTGTTGGTGCAGCTGCTGCAGCACCTGAACCAGAAGGAGAAGGGCTATCGGGTGATCGACACCCACGCCGGGGCCGGGGCCTACTCTTTGCGCAGCGAAGAGGCGCACAAGAAGCTGGAGTGGCTGGATGGCATTGGCAAGATCTGGGAGCGCAAGGACTTGCCCAAGGGCGTGGCGGCTTACTTGGATCAAGTGGAAGCTTTCAATGGCCCGGGCGTGCTGAAGAACGTGCCGGGCTCGCCCAGCCTGATTCGCCAGATGCTGCGGCCGCAGGACGAGCTGCATGCCTATGAGGTGCACCCCACCGATTTGCGCGCGCTGGAAAAACTGATGGCCGAGCACAAGAGCGTGAAGGTGCATTTGAGCGACGGCTTTGCCTCGCTCAAGGCCATGCTGCCGCCGCCGACGCGGCGCGGCCTGCTCTTGATCGATCCGCCCTACGAGTTGAAGACCGACTACGCCCGCACCCTGGCGGCCGTGCGTGAGGCCTTGACGCGCTTTCCGGACTGCGTGGTCGCGGTGTGGATTCCGCAGCTGCAGTTACTGGACGCGCAGCAGCTGCCGCAACGTCTGCGCAATGCCGTCAAGGGCCTGGCGAAGAAGGGCTGGCTGGATGCGCAGCTCACCGTCAACCCCGCTCAGGGCGGTGGGTTCGGTTTGATGGGCAGCCACATGTTTGTGGTCAACCCCCCGCACACCCTGGGCACGATGCTCGCCGAGGAGCTGCCTTGGCTGGCCCAGGCGATGGGCCAGTTCGAAGGTGCCAAGGGCAGCCTTCAGGCTGGCAATTAACGGGCCGAATGCTCCGGCACCGGCGGCAGGGCGCGCGTCACGCGTGCGCCCCGGCCCTGGCTGATCACCATCACCGCATCGCCGGGCGCGAAGCGTTCATCGCCCTGGGCCTGTACGATGGCTACGCGCTCGCCATTGCGCAGCTGGATGATGAGTTCCAGCGCCGAATCCTTGCCGGCGTCGCGCTCAATGGCATTGCCGATCACGCCGCCCAGGATGGCGCCCAGGGTGGCAAACACCACGCCATCGCGTCGCCCACCCACCGAGCCGCCCGCCATACCACCGGCTACGGCGCCAGCGGTGGCGCCCAAGCCGGACTGGTGGCCGTCAATGCGCACCTGGCGCACCGAGACGACGGTGCCGTCCTGAACCTGGGCCATGCGCTGCACCTCGTGCCGACCACGCACATCAGGGCTCACGGACACACAGGCGCTCAAAGAGGCGGCGAGCAACAGAGGCAGGGCGAGGCGGCGCATGGCAGCTCCATCAAGAAGGATGGCCGCGCAACGCAGCGGCACGCCCGTGGGTTGACTCAGCCGTGCAGCCGGCTGCTGGCCGGCACGCTGGCCAGCAGGAATTCCATCTGATCCAGCAGGATGCGGCGACCGCGCAGGATCATGTCCTCGTGCAGGCTGGGCACATAGGGCAGGTAGAGCAGGCTCATGCCCGCTTCATGGCACAGGCGGCTGCCCTTGCGGTGGTTGCAACTGCGGCAGGCGGTGATGCAGTTCATCCAGTGGTCGCGGCCGCCGCGACTGGTGGGCTGGATGTGTTCGCGCGTCAGTTCGTCTTCAGCCAGGCGCACGCCGCAGTAGGCGCAGACGTAGCGATCCCGGGCAAACAGCTTGGCATTGGTCAGTGCCGGCTCTGTGCGCCAGGCACGACTGGGGATGTTGCCGCGCGCCGCAATGATGGGTGGCACTTCGATGCGGGATTGCCGGCCGGTGGCGCGCTGAATGCCGCCGCGGAGCACCGCGCAGGGCTCACCCAGGGTCCAGGCCACAGCGTCGCACACCACCATCACGGCGGCCTCGCGCACGCTGATCCAGGCCTGGGGCCGGCCGGAAATATCGAGTTGCAGCACGTCCAAGGGCGGGGCCCTCCTTGCGGCGTCAGCGTAACGCAGGCGTGTGACGCTGCGAAGTCGGGGTCGCACCCCGGGGTTTCCCTGGGGTTGGTTTAGAACCTGGCCCCTAGGAATGGCGGTGACTGCCCCCTTGCGCCTGGGGTGCAATGCGCAAAAAATAGAACGACCGTTCGTTTTATTTCTGCTCCCCTGAGACCTCGCCCATGACCCTGCGCACCGCCCCTGCTGCCCACACCGCCACTCGCGGTGGGCGCACGGCTGCGCCGGCTCCCAAGGCGCCGCTGCAAAAGGGCCAGCTGACCCGCGCCACGATCCTGGAGACCGCTCTGGCCCAGGCCTCGCACATGGGGTTGGAGGGTCTGTCCATCGGCGCCCTGGCCGACCAGATCGGCATGAGCAAGTCCGGGGTGTTTGCCCACTTCGGCTCTCGCGAAGAGCTGCAGATTGCCGTGGTGGCCGAGTACCACCGACGCTTCGAGGCCGAAGTCTTTTTCCCTGCCATCAATGAAGCGCGCGGCCTGCCGCGCCTGCGCGCGCTCTATGCCAACTGGGTGCGACAGGTGGCGGTGGAGTTGGAGAGCGGCTGCATCTACATCAGTGGCGCGGTCGAGTTCGACGACCGCCCCGGCCCCGTGCGCGATGCCTTGGTGACCATGGTCAAGGCCTGGCATGCGGCCCTGCACAAGGCCATCGTGCTGGCGCGCGACGAGGGCCATCTGAGCCCCGACTGCGATGTCGACCAGATTCTTTTTGAACTGCACGGACTGATCCTGTCCCTGCATCACGACGCGCGCTTTCTGCGCAGCGCCGGCGCGCTGGAGCGTGCCGGCAAGGGCTTCGAGCGCGTCGTGCTTCCCTGTGTGACCCCGGCCGGTTTGGCCACCGCAACCGTGGCGGCCCGCCGTCGCAAACCTCGTTAATTCCTTAGGAGACCACCATGCCCAGCTATACCCCGCCTCTGCGCGACATGCAGTTTGTGTTGCACGAAGTGCTGAACGTGGTGGACGAGCTCAAGATGCTGCCGCCCTACGCGGACATCGACGCCGACACCATCAATGCCGTACTGGAAGAGGGTGGCAAGTTCTGCGCCGAGGTGATCACGCCGATCAACCTCAGCGGTGACAAGGAGGGCTGCCAGCTCGACAAGAGCACCCACGAGGTGACCACACCCAAGGGCTTCAAGGAGGCCTACAAGACCTATGTGGAAGGCGGCTGGGCCGCACTGGCCTGTGACCCCGCCTACGGCGGCCAGGGCCTGCCCCTGCTGGTCAACCAGTGCTTCTACGAGATGCTGAACAGCGCCAACCAGGCCTGGACCATGTATCCGGGTCTGAGCCATGGTGCCTACGAATGCCTGCACGCACACGGCACCGACGAGCAGAAGAAGCTCTACCTGCCCAAGCTGACCAGCGGCGAGTGGACCGGCACCATGTGCCTGACCGAACCGCATTGCGGCACCGACCTGGGCCTGCTGCGCACCAAGGCCGAGCCGCAAGCCGATGGCACCTACAAGATCACCGGCGGCAAGATCTTCATCAGCGCGGGTGAACACACCCTGGCCGAGAACATCGTGCACCTGGTGCTGGCCCGTCTGCCCGACGCCCCGGCCGGCAGCAAGGGCATCTCGCTCTTCATCGTGCCCAAGTTCAAGGTCAATGCCGATGGCTCGCTGGGTGAGCGCAATGGCATCTTCTGCTCGGGCCTCGAGCACAAGATGGGCATCCACGGCAACTCCACCTGCCAGATGACCCTGGAAGACGCCGTGGGCACCATGGTGGGTCAGCCCAACAAGGGCCTGGCCGCCATGTTCGTGATGATGAACACCGCCCGCCTGGGCGTCGGCAACCAAAGCCTGGGCCTGACCGAAGTGGCCTACCAGAACGCCGTGGCCTACGCCAAGGACCGCCTGCAAATGCGCTCGCTCTCCGGCGCCAAGGCGCCCGAGAAGGCCGCCGACCCCATCATCGTGCACCCCGATGTGCGCAAGATGCTGCTGACCGCCCGCGCCTTTGCCGAAGGCGCCCGCGCCCTGCAGGCCTACACCGTGCTGCAAGCCGACAAGTCCATCAGCAGCGATGACGAGGACGAGCGCAAAGAAGCCGAGGCCGAACTGGCCCTGCTGACCCCCATCATCAAGGCCTTCATCACCGACAACGGCTGGCTGGCCACCAGCCACTGCATGCAGGTGTATGGCGGCCACGGCTACATCCACGAATGGGGCATGGAGCAGTTCGTGCGTGACGCGCGCATCAACATGCTCTACGAGGGCACGAACACCATCCAGTCGCTCGACCTGCTGGGCCGCAAGGTGCTGGGCAACAACGGCGCCACGCTGAAGAAGTTCGGCAAGAAGATCGCCGCCTTCATCGAGGAAGAGGGCGTCAACGAAGCCATGCAGGAGTTCATCAACCCGCTGGCCGATCTGGGCGACAAGGTCAACAAGCTGACCCAAGAGCTGGGCATGAAGGCCTTTGGCAACCCCGACGAAGTGGGCGCGGCGGCCGTGGACTACCTGCGGGTGGTCGGCCACATGACATTCGCTTACTTCTTCGCCCGCATGGCCAAGGTGGCCCTGGAGAAACAGGGTTCCGGCGACCCCTTCTACCGTGCCAAACTGGCCACCGCTCGCTTCTATTTCGCGAAGCTGCTGCCGGAGACGGCCAGCCTGATCCGCACCGCGCGGGCGGGTCTGGCCCCGTTGATGGAGATGGACGAAGCCCTGTTCTAAACCCTCAGGCCCCGCGACGCGGGGCCGCTTTCAGGAGAAGCCATGAAGTCCTTGATCGCTGCTGCCGTGTTGGGTCTGTTCACCTTGGGCGCGCAGGCGCAGATGAGTCCGGTGGGTCTGTGGAAGACGATTGACGACGATGGCAAGACCGCCAAGTCCCTGGTGCGCATTTCCGACAACGGCGGCGTGCTGACCGGCAAGATCGAGAAGATCTTCGACCCGGCCAAGGCCGACGCCATCTGCGACGTCTGCAAGGACGACCGCAAGAACCAGCCGGTGGTGGGTCTGCAGATCATCCGCGGCGCCAAGCAGGATGCGGACGACAAGTCGATCTGGACCGGCGGCGAAATCCTGGACCCCAACAACGGCAAGACCTACAAGAACCGGCTGCGCCCCATCGAGGGCGGCAAGAAGCTGGAGATGCGCGGCTACATCGGCTTCTTCTACCGCACGCAGGTGTGGGAACGGGTCGAGTAAACCTTTCTTTCGGGCCCGGTGAGCGCCGGGCCCATCAACCTCCTTAAGGGAGCAATGCAGTGAGTCGATTCCAAGTTCGCAAGGTGGCCGTGCTCGGCGCCGGGGTGATGGGGGCGCAGATCGCCGCCCATCTGGTCAACGTCAAAGTGCCGGTGGTGCTGTTCGACCTGCCCGCCAAGGAAGGCCCCAAGAACGGCATCGTGGCCAAGGCCGTCGATGGCCTGAAAAAGCTCAAGCCCTCGCCCTTGGGCGACGCCACTGAAGCCGGCCTGATCACCCAAGCGAACTACGAAGAGCATCTCGAGTTGCTCAAGGGCTGCGACCTCATCATCGAGGCCATCGCCGAGCGCATGGACTGGAAGCTGGATCTGTACACCAAGATCGCTCCCTTCGTGGCGCCGCACGCCATCGTGGCCTCCAACACCTCGGGCCTGTCGATCACCAAGCTCAGCGATGTGCTGCCGGAAGAAATCAAGCCGCGCTTCTGCGGCATCCACTTCTTCAACCCGCCGCGCTACATGTATCTGGTGGAGCTGATCCCCACCGCCACCACGCGCCCGGAGATCATCGACCAGCTCGAAGCCTTCGTGACCACCAGCGTGGGCAAGGGCGTGGTGCGCGCCAAGGACACGCCCAACTTCGTCGCCAACCGCGTGGGCGTGGCCGGCATGATGGCCACCATGATCGAGGCCGAGAAGTTCGGCCTCTCGTTTGACGTCGTCGATGACCTGACCGGCAAGAAGCTGGGCCGTGCCAGCTCGGGCACCTTCCGCACCGCCGACGTCGTGGGCCTGGACACCATGGCCCATGTGATGAAGACCATGCAGGACAACCTGCAGGACGACCCCTTCTACGCCACCTACGCCACGCCCAAGGTCTTGGCTGGCCTGATCGAGAAGGGCGCGCTGGGCCAGAAGGCCAAGGCGGGCTTTTTCAAGAAGGTGGGCAAGGACATCATGCGTCTGGACCCGGCCACCGGCGAGTACGTGCCGGCCGGCAAGAAGGGCGACGACATCGTGGCCCGCATGCTCAAGAAGGCCCCGGCCGACCGCCTGAAGCTGCTGCGCGAGTCCACCAACCCGCAGGCCCAGTTCCTGTGGGCCATCTTGCGCGACAGCTTCCATTACTGCGCCGTGCACCTGGCCTCCATCGCCGACACCGCCCGTGAGGTGGACTTCGCGATGCGCTGGGGCTTTGGCAACCAGAAGGGCCCCTTCGAGGTCTGGCAGGAAGCCGGCTGGCTGCAGGTGGCGCAGTGGATCTCGGAAGACATCGCGGCCGGCAAGGCGCTCTCCAGCGCCCCGCTGCCGGCTTGGGTGACCGAAGGCCCGGTGGCCGCCGCCGGGGGTGTGCACACCGCCGAGGGTTCCTGGAGCGCCGCAGAAGGTAAGTTCAAGGCTCGCGCCTCGCTGCCGGTCTATGCGCGTCAGCACTTCCCCGAGAGCCTGGTGGGCAGCGGCGCGGCCGATCCGCTCAAGAGCGGCACCGAGCTGTTCAAGAACGACGAAGTGCGTGTCTGGACCCTGGACGGTGAGGTGGTCATTGCGTCGATCACCGCCAAGCTGCACCTGATCAGCCCGGCCGTGACCGAGGGCCTGCTCAAGGCCGTCGAGATTGCCGAAGCCGGCTACAAGGGCATGGTGATCTGGTCGCCTGACGATGTGTTCAGCGCCGGTGCCAACCTGGAAAGCCTGATGCCCGTCTTCATGAAGATGGGCAGCAAGGGCATCGCCCCGGAAGAGAAGAAGCTGCAGGACGCCATGCTGGCACTGCGCTACGCCAACGTGCCGGTGGTGGCTGCCATGCGCGGTCTGGCCCTGGGCGGCGGCTGCGAGCTGGCCGTGCATTGCGCCCGCCGCGTGGCGCATGTCGAGAGCTATGTCGGTCTGGTGGAAGTGGGCGTGGGCCTGCTGCCCGGCGCCGGCGGCCTCACCTACATCGCCCGCCGTGCTGCCGAGATGGCGGCGGCCGGCAATGCCAATGCCGACATCCTCACCTTCCTGAAGGACGGCTTCCTGAGTGCTGCTACCGCCAAGGTGGCTACCAGCGCGCACGAGGCCAAGAAGATCGGCTACCTGCTGGACAGCGACGTCATCGTCCCGAACAAGGACGAGCTGCTCTTCGTTGCCACCGCGCAGGCCAAGGCCATGGCCGACAGCGGCTACCGCCCGCCGCACAAGGCCGTGTTCCCGGTGGCCGGCCGCAGCGGCATTGCCAGCATCAAGGGCCAGGTCGCGAACATGCGTGACGGCGGCTTTGTCAGCCAGCACGACTATCTGCTGGCCAGCCTTATCGCCGACGTGGTCTGCGGTGGCGAAGTCGAGGCCGGTTCGCTGGTGACCGAGGAGTACCTGATGGCGCTGGAGCGCAAGCATTTCTGTGCCTTGCTGGACAACCCCAAGACGCAGGAACGCATCATGGGCATGCTCCAAACCGGCAAGCCGGTGCGCAACTAAGGACGCCCGGTGACTTCACCCAACCGCCTGCAACGCGCGCTGGCCAGCTTCAATGGCCTGCCCGGGCCTTTGCGCCGGGTCGGCCGCAATCTGGTGCTGCGCCGCGCCGTGCCCTTGACCGGCACGGCGGGCCTGGACTTCCAGGAGCTGACGACGGAGCAGGCGGTCGTCCACATCAGCAACTGCCGCAAGGTGCAAAACCACATCGGTGGCGTGCATGCGGCGGCCATGGCGCTGGTGGCGGAGTCCGCCACCGGCATGGTGGTGGGCATGAATGTGCGCGACGACTGTCTGCCGCTGTGCAAGACCATGAAGGTCAAGTTCAAGCGCCGGGCGCAGGGTTCGCTCACGGCCACGGCCTCGCTGGAGCCTCAGCAGCGCCAGCTGATGCGCGAGACGGACAAGGGTGAAGTGATCGTGGCGGTCCAGGTGACCGACGAAGCCGGCGAACAGCCGATCGAATGTGAATTTGTCTGGGCCTGGGTGCCCAAGAAACCTCAGGCCTAAACACCGTAAGGAGCTCACCATGAGCAAGCAAGTCCAAGACGCCTACATCGTTGCCGCCACCCGCCTGCCCATCGGCAAGAGCGGCCGCGGTTACTTCAAGAACACCCGCCCGGACGAGATGCTGGTGCGCGTGATGCAGTCCGTGCTGGCGCAAGCCCCGGGCCTGGAGGCCTCGGCCATCGAAGACGCCATCGTCGGTTGCTCCTTCCCCGAGGGCGAACAGGGCATGAACATCGCCCGCGTGGCCTCGGTGCTGGCCGGCTGGGGCAACACCGTGGGCGGCGTCACCATCAACCGCTACTGCGCCTCGGGCATCACGGCGGTGCAGATGGCCGCCGACCGTATCCGCGTCGGCGAGGCCGATGTGATGTTCGCCGGTGGCGTGGAGTCCATGTCCATGATCCCCATGGGCGGCAACAAGCCCAGCCTCTCGCCCCTGATCTTCGAAAAGGACGAGAACATCGGCATTGCCTACGGCATGGGCCTGACGGCCGAGAAGGTGGCTGCGCAGTGGAAGATCAGCCGCGAGGCCCAGGATGCCTTCTCGGTCGAATCGCACCGCCGCGCCGTGGCCGCCATGCAGGCCGGCCACTTCAAGGACGAGATGACCTCCTTCGAAGTGATCGACCGCACGCCCAATCTGGCCGACGGCTCGATCAATGTGAAGCGCCGTGTCGTTGAGCTGGACGAGGGCGCCCGCCCCGACACCAGCCTGGAAGGCCTGGCCAAGCTCAAGCCCGTGTTCGCTGCCAAGGGTTCGGTGACGGCCGGCAACAGCTCGCAGACCTCGGACGGCTCGGGTGGCCTGCTGATCGTCAGCGAAGCCGCGCTCAAGCGCTACAACCTGACCCCGCTGGCCCGCTTTGTCAGCTTCGCCGTGCGCGGTGTGCCACCCGAGATCATGGGCATCGGCCCGATCGAGGCCATCCCCGCCGCGCTCAAGGCCGCCGGACTGAAGGCCAGCGACCTCGGCTGGATCGAGCTGAACGAGGCCTTCGCCGCCCAGTCCCTGGCCGTGCTGAACGACCTCGACAGCAAGGGCTTCGAGCTGGACCGCGCCAAGGTCAACCCCAACGGCGGCGCCATTGCCCTGGGTCACCCGCTGGGCGCCACCGGTGCCATCCGCGCCGCCTCGGTCATCCACGGGCTGCGCCGCACCAAGCAGAAGTACGGCATGGTGACGATGTGCGTCGGTGCCGGCCAAGGTGCCGCCGGCATCATCGAAGCCCTTTGAGTCATGCATCTGGCTACTGCGCGACCCGATAGCCGCCTTGCGCTGCTCGCCGTACGGGAGTACGGCTGCGCTGCTCAAGCGACCCTCGGGCCGCTCGCTACGCCATCTGCACGACTCAAACTGAGGACTTAGTTTTGCAACGCCGCCAGTTCGTCCGGACGGGTACTGTTGTACTCGGCGCGGGTGGCCTGAGCGGCTGCGCGGGGGAGTTGCAACGCTTCCCCACGCTCAAGGCCGCCAAGTCCGCGGTGCTGGAGCTGGGCTTTGGTGAGGTGAAGCTGGAACACCCCAGCTGGAACCTCAGTCAGCTCTTGCAGCACCTGGCCCAGAGCATCGAGTTCTCGATGCAGGGCTACCCCGAGATGCGCGGCGCGGTTTTTCGCGCCGTCGTCGGCAACACGGCCTTTGCCGTCTTCAACGCCCGCGGGGCCATGCGCCACGATCTGGCCGACCCCATCCCCGGAGCCCCCGCGCTCAAGCCTCAGCTGCTTGCCAAGGACGGCATCGCCCGGCTGCTGGCTGCGCTCAATGCGTTCGAGGCCTGGGGTGGGTCGTTACGCCCCCACTTCGCCTATGGCGAGCTGGACAAGGCGCAGTACACCCGTGCCCATCTGATGCACTTGGCCAACCACTGGACGCAGATCCGGTTGGCGCCTCTGCCGCGCTGAACATCCTTTCGATGAACACCACCCTGCTGCGGTTCGGCATGAACCTGTGGCCGCCCTTTCTGCTGGCCGGCATCCATGTCACCCACTTCGCGGCCGACGCCCGCCACGCCCGCGTGGAGCTGCGCGCCCGGCCTTGGAACCGCAACTACGTGGGCACGCACTTCGGCGGCAGCCTGTTTGCGATGGCCGACCCCTTTTGGATGATCCTGATCCTGCGCTCGCTGGGGCGGGACTATCTGGTCTGGGACCAGGCCGGCGAAATCCAGTTCCTCAAGCCCGGGCGCGGTACCGTGGTGGCCGACTTCCGGCTCGACGAGGCCACGCTGGACGGTATCCGTGCCGCCTGCGCCGATGGCGCCAAGCACCTGATCTGGTTGCCGGTGGACATCCTGGATGCTTCGGGCGAAGTGGTCGCCCGGGTGCGCAAGCAGATTTACATTCGCCTCAAACCCGCGCTGCGTGCGCCCAACCCTGCACAGCCATGAGCATCAAGACCCTGACCCTGAACGGTGTGGCGACGATCGAGATCGCCCGTCCCGAGAAAAAGAACGCCATCACCCAGGCCATGTACAGCGCCATGGCCGAGGCGCTCACCGCCGCCAACAGCGATCCGGCCGTGCGCGCGGTGCTGATCACCGGCCAGCCCGGCATCTTCACCAGCGGCAACGACCTGGAAGATTTTATGGCCCGCCCGCCGCGCGACGCCGACGCGCCGGTGTTCCAGTTCATGCAGGCCCTGCTGGCGTGTGAAAAGCCGGTCATCGCGGCGGTGAACGGCGCGGCCATCGGCATCGGCACCACGATGTTGCTGCATTGCGACCTGGTCTATGTGGCCGACGATGCCCGCTTGGCCATGCCCTTTGTCGCCCTGGGTCTGGTACCCGAGTTCGGCTCCAGCTTGGTCGTGCCCAAGCTGATGGGCCACGCCCGCGCCGCCGAAAAGCTGTTGCTGGGCGACCCGATGACCGGGGCCGAGGCCCTGGAGTTCGGCATCGCCAACGCCGTGCTGCCCGCCGCCGAAGTGGCGGCCCATGCGCGCCGCATGGCCGAGCGCTTCAATGGCCTGGCTCCAGCGGCCGTGCGGGCTTCCAAAAAGCTGATGCGCGCGCCGGGTTTGGCCGAGCTGCAGCGCGTGATCCAGGAAGAGGCCGAACTCTTCGGTCAGCGCCTGCGCAGCCCCGAGGCCATGGAGGCCTTTCAGGCCTTCTTCCAAAAGCGCGCGCCCGACTTCAGCAAGTTCGAGTGATGCGCTCGGCCGCCCGCCGTGTCTTGCTGGCCGGCGGCAGCGGCCTGATCGGTCGCGAGCTGCTGGCTCGGCTGCTGGCCGACCCGCGCTGCACCGAGCTACATGCGCTGTTGCGCCGTCGCCCAGCCGATTGGCCCGAGCACCCCAAGCTGCGCACGCAGATCGTTGACTTCGCTGTCCTGCCGGCACTGCCGCCGCTGGATGACGCCTATATCGCCCTGGGTAGCACGATCAAGCAGGCCGGCTCCGAGGCGGCCTTCCGCGCGGTGGACTTTGACGCCGTGCTGGCCGTGGCCCGCGCGGCGCGTGCCGCAGGCATGCGTCGCTTGATGGTCGTCTCCGCCCTGGGGGCCGATGCGGGCTCGCGGGTGTTCTACAACCGAGTCAAAGGCGAGGCCGAGCAGGCCTTGCAGGCACTGGGTTTTGAGCGCCTGGTCTTGGCCCGTCCCTCGCTGCTGCTGGGTGACCGCGCGGCCCTGGGGCAACCGATTCGCCGTCTCGAGCATCTGGCGGCCACCGTGCTCAAGCCCCTGCTGCGCGTGGTGCCCGGTGCGGTCCGCCCGATCGCGGCCGCTGATGTGGCTGCGGCATTGCATGCGGCGGCCTGGGTTAAAGCTCCGGGCCTGCGTGTGCTTGAGTCCTCCGCTATGCAGGCCGCTGCCCGCGAGTAGCCCTCAGATGCAACGGCGCTTCGTCGACGACGTGCTATGCAACCGTCACAACCGGGCCATCTTGGATGCCTGGCCCGTGTTGGACTTGCCGGATGCCTGGTTGGTGGCCGGCTGCCTGTTTCAAACCATTTGGAATCTGCAAGCCGGGCGTCGGCCCGAGTCGGACATCAAGGACTACGACTTGTTCTATTTCGACGCTGCTGACCTGAGTGAGTCCGGGGAGCAAGCCATTCAAGAGCGCGTCCAGGCTCTGTTCGCGCGGGACGGCATTCAGGTGGAGGCCAAGAACCAGGCCCGGGTGCACCTTTGGTATGCACGCCGTTTCGGGCCGGTCTATCCCGCGTTGAGCTCGGCCGCTGAGGGCATCGACCGCTTCTTGATGCCTGCGACCAGCGTAGGCCTGCGTCCCTGTGCTCGCAAGACTCAAGGCCTGCAGATCCATGCTCCCTATGGATTGGATGATCTCTACGCAGGTCGGCTGCGGCTCAATCCGTTGACGCCCCACGCCGAGTTATATCGAGCCAAGGCGCGTTCGTACCAGGCACGTTGGCCCAGTCTGTCGATCGAGGAGCCTATGGCGGCGGCCTGAGCGAGGTCGGGTCTCAACCCAATTGGGGGGGCCACTGCGCCTGTTCTGGCTAGTCGCGGCATCATCGGGGCCAGCATCTCTATGAGGTCGACCATGGCTTCCATTGGCTCCAATCCCCTGCCGAGAGTGGCCTTGAATACCGCCAAGGTGGCTCTGCTGCCGGTGTTGCTCTGGCAGGCTGTGCGGGTGCGACAGCGTGCGCTGGAGTTGCCCGAGCCAGCCGGCGCGCGGCGAGGCCGGGTGGCGGGGCGCCCTGCTGCGGCGGGTCGTCCGCTGCGTCTGTTGATCGTGGGGGACTCCTCGGCCGCCGGAGTCGGGGTGCGGCGCCAGTCGGACGCCCTGGCCGGGCAGTTGTCCCAGCGTTTGGCCGAAGCCGTCGGGCGTCCCGTGCACTGGCAGCTGGTGGCGCGCACCGGGCACACCACCGGCGAGGCTTTGCAGCATCTGCGCGAGAGTTTGCTGCAGCCGGCCGATGTGCTGGTCACGGCCCTCGGCGTCAATGATGTGGTGCGCCAGGTGCCTGCTGCGCGCACGCTCGAACAGTTGCAGTCCTTGCACAGCCTGGCTTGCGAGCGGGCCGGCGTGCGCTACTGGGTGCACAACGGCCTGCCGCCTTTGCAGGACTTTCCGCTTCTGCCCGCGCCACTGCGCTGGGTCTTCGGAGCCCAAGCTGCGTTGCTCAATCAGCTCTTGCTGCAGACGCTGGGCGACCAGCCCGATCGCGCCTTTGCGCGCACACCGGAAATGTCGCTTGCCGCTGCGGCCGCCGAGTTGATGGCCGAGGACGGCTTCCATCCCGGCGCGGCCGGTTATGCCTTGTGGGCCCGTCATTTGGCCGGCCATCTGGCGAGACGGCTGCAGCGCCACGCGCATGGACCGAGCTGGCACTGAGGTCTCGACGGGCCTCAGGGCGCTGTACTACGCAGCAAAGCGTCCAGCTCGGCCAGCACGGCCTCGGGCTCGGACTCGACGATCAGGTGCTCGCTGCGGGTGGCAATCCGGCGCGTGGTGCGCTGCGTCAGCTGTTCCATGCGCGCCTGTCCGGCATCGTGCAGCGTGTTGTAGAGCGCCACGCCGGCCTCGGACAGCTTGGCCTGGCGAATGCGCTGGAAGGACAGGCCACGCGACAGCAAACGAACGGGCAGGTCGGCCCGCAGCTGGGTCTGCCGCACCTCGTCCTGGCTGTCCCACACGTTGTGGGCCAGGCGGCGCTGGAACCAATCCAGGATGTCCTGCATCCGGCCCCAGTCCTCGGGCGTCATCTGCGCCTTCATGCTGCGCAGCCAGTCTTCTTCGGCGGCGTCGATCAGCAGCAGGCCCTTGACCTGGTGCGGGTGGGTTGCGGCATGCAGGCGGGCCACAAAGCCGCCAAAGGAGTAACCCAGCACCACCTGCGCCTCGCCCGGGGCGGCATGGTTCATCACGGCGGCCAGCTCCTGCGCGTAGTCGGCTGCGGTCTGCAGCAGCCCGGGTGCGGGCCGGGCACTGGGGGCAAAGCCCAGGCGTTCATAGAAGCAGACCTTGCGCCGCGCGCTCAAGTCGCTCAATACCGGGCCAAAGGCCTCGGCGGCGGCGATGCCGGAGGGCGGCTGCAGCACGATGACCGGGCTGCCCTGGCCCTGGCATTGGTAGGCCAGTCGGTGCCCTTGGTGCTGGAGGAACTGCCAACGCGGGGCTTCCGCCCAAGTGGTGCAGGGGCTCAGCGTCAGGCTGAGGAGGATCCAAAGAAGGGGTCGCAATGATTTCTCGGGAAGTGAGTGATGCGGCGGGCAGGGGGAACTGGCGGGCAGGGGGAGCTGTCAAGCCGATGGGCCCGCGCGCCCGACGCCTGAGTTCCGGGCTTAGTTCTGCAATTGAAAGGCGCGCGGCTTGCCTTCGTTGTCGATGGCGACGAAGGTCAGCTCGGCATCGGTCACCTTCACCACTTGCGGGTTCTCGGGGTTGCGCTCGGCAAAGACCTCCACCCGCACCGTGATCGAAGTGCGGCCGATGCGCAGCACGGTGGAATAAAAGCTCAGCAGGTCGCCCACGCTCACGGGCTGCTTGAACAGAAATTCCTTGACGGCCACGGTGGTCACACGGCCGCGCGAGATGCGCGCGGGCATCACCGAGGCGGCAATGTCCACCTGGGCCATGATCCAACCGCCAAAGATGTCGCCATTGGCGTTGGCGTCGGCGGGCATGGGCATCACCCGCAGCACCAACTCGCGCTCACTGGGCAGTTGGCTGGGATGCATGAAGGGGCTGGCGGTTTCGGTCATGCCCGCATCCTAGGGGGAACCCGCGCAGTCGATGCGCCAGCGTGCAGTGAAACCACTGCGCGGGTCTGGGGCGCCGCCGCGCCATCCCTGGCGCGGCGGCCCGTTACGCACTTACTTGCCGGCGCGGTAGGTGGACCAGAGGGCCTGCATGCGCGCACGTTGGCCGGCCGAGAACTGGTTCATGCACACATCGTCGGTGTAGTCCATGAAATTGGTGATCGGGTCCAGGCCAGCGAGCCGGGTGCAACTGTCCTGACCGGTCGGGCAACCATAGGCCGGTGACTTCTCGGCCGGGGTGTCTTCCACCAGGTCGCCGCCCTTGGTGCCGCTGCGCGCGCATCCACCCTGGAAGGTGTGATACAGCCCCAGCCAGTGACCGACCTCGTGCGTGCCGGTGTCTCCTTCGTTGTAGGGGGCTGCGGTGCCGCCCGGAACGGACGAAAAGAGAATCACCACGCCGTCATCCTTGGGCTTGCTGGCGTAGCTGGACGGGAAGGTGGCCCAGCCAAGCAAGCCGCCGCCAGCGTTGTTGCTGTAGATGTTGAGATCGTCGGCCGAGCCTTGGCGCAGTGCCGTCTTCATTTGGCTCTCGGCCGTCGAGCCAGGCCCTGCGGTGTACCAGCTGCTGTTGGTGGTGCGGGTGGTTTGGACCAGGTTGAAGCTAAAGCCGGAGCCGGCATAGGCATTGTTCAGGACGTTGATCTGGTCCGTGATCTGGCTGGGCGGATATCGCCGTTCCCAATGCCCGTCCCGTTGTTGATGACATGCCAGTAGACGTTGATCATGCTTGCGGCTGCCGTGCCCACCAGATCACCTGGCCGCGAGGAGGCCCTCTTGGCCGCCCTATGACGCTCGACGGTCGCATCAATCTAGGCGGCTTTATCTTCATCCACATGCCGCGCGCCGCAACGCAGGCCTGCGTCGATGAAGGCCTTTTTGTTGACGAAGGAGCGGCCCTCGAGGACGAAGGGCACTTCTTTGGGTGGGTGAGCGAACGCGGAAGTAGCTCCAAATCCCAATGCACCCGCGCATAGGGCGGCAAAAAATCGGACTCTCATCGGAAGGACTCCTGGATGGCCCTGCCCGAATGGGCAGCGGAATCTCGATTGGCGGCGTTCTGCGCCGGGACTGTCAATGCAGGGACACCCGAGCCAGGGGCAGGGTCTACCCTCTGGCGTGCATCCTGGCAGAACCGGCCTACCCAGAGCCTTAGCGTTCTATGGCGCCGTGCTTGCGTCGTCCCTTTGTGTCCTGTCCGGTGGCAATCAACTGAGGCCGTGGGCCTGGACGGGGATCGCATAGCATGTGACCGCGAGCGGGCGGTCTCAATACGGGGAGCAAGCGATGAGTTGTCTTCGTTGGTTCGGTGCCATTCTGTTGCTGATGGCGATGGGCGCTCAGGCTGCCGGACCTGGATTGGTCGTCAGTACCAACAACACGCCGATCGATCGAAAGGCTTTGGACCTGCTGGCGCGTGAGGCGTTTCGGCGGGTCGGCCTGGAGTTCAAACTGGTCAGCAACCCCTCCGAGCGTTCCTTGGTGATGGCCAACGAAGGTGAGGTCGATGGCGAAGGCTTGCGGATTGCAGGCTTGAGCACCCAGTACCCCAATCTGGTCCAGGTTCCCGAGCGCTTTGTTGGTGTCAGCTTTGTGGCCTTCTCAAAGGGAACCCAGATCAAGGTGGATCAGGGCTGGGATAGCTTGAAACCGCATCGAGTCGCGTTCATCACCGGCTGGAAGCTCTACGAAGCGAATGCCACGGGTGCCAAGAGCGTGATGAGGCTTGAGAAGCCGGAGCAGTTGTTCAAGATGCTGGATGCCGGGCGTGTGGACTTGGTCCTGTACACCCGTGCGGATGGTTCGGCATTGGTGCGCGGGTTGAATTTGCAGGACATCGTGCCCTTGACGCCCGCGCTCAAAGAGGTCGATATGTATCTCTACTTGAACAAGAAGCATGAGGCGTGGGTCCAGAAAATAGCCCAGGCCTTGCGAGAGATGAAAGCGGACGGGAGTTACAGCCGGATCATGACCGACGTCATGGCTGATTGAGGATTCGCTTTGGCATGGCCCTCGTTTCCGATGAGTTGGTTTGAATTCATCGGGATCCATAGCAAAGTCAGCCGGCACTTGATCCGGCGTGGCCTCTCGGTCGGCTTGATCGCTGCCATCCTCATTGCTTCGCTGGATGCTTGGCTCCATTACCGAAACCGCATCGACTTCATCGATGAGCACTATGCGGCGATCGGGACCTACATCGCGCCCGCGATGGTCCGCAACCTCTGGTCATTCAATGAGGACCAAATTGAGGTGCAGCTCAAAGGCTTCATTGGCATGCCGGAGATCTCCGCTGTGCGCCTGGAACGCAAAGGCCGCCCGGTACAGATTTACGGTGAACCGGGTATTGCCGATGCCTTCGAGCGATCCTTTCCCTTGGTCCATGTCGAGGAGGGCAGGCGCCATCTTCTGGGCACGCTGACACTGGTCCGAGACATGCGCCAGGAGCGCTGGTCCGTGGCGCGTGGGGTGGTCGCCACCTTTCTTGGCAACACCCTGCTGACCACCCTCGTGATCCTGATCGTGCTGTATGCCTATCACGGTGTGGTGCGACAACGATTGGGCCAGCTGTCTGCGGAGTTGACCCGCACTGATCCAAGCGAATTGCGCAGATATGCGGGCCTGGAGGGCGAGCACGGCCCTGACGAGGATGAGATCGATGAACTGGTAGCCGCCATCGTTCGATTGAAGCGCGCGGGCGGGCGGGCGCTGCTGACCTTGGATGAGCGCAACAAGGAGCTGGAATCCCTGCTGGCGGAGTTGTCGGAGTCCAAGGCCTTGCTGCGATCGGTCATCGATACGGCGCCCGTCCGGGTGTTCTGGAAGAGCCGCGAACTCAAGTACCTTGGATGCAATCCCGCTTTTGCGGCAGACGCTGGCAAACAAATGCCAGCGGACTTGATCGGACTCGACGACTACGCGATGGACTGGTCCGCGCAGGCTGAGCGCTATCGCGCGGACGATCGCCTGGTCATGGAGTCCGGGCAGCCTCGTCTGGGTTACGAAGAGCCGCAAACAAAGTCTGATGGGTGCACCGTCTGGCTGCGGACATCCAAGGCGCCTTTGAAATCCAGTGATGGCGATGTGATCGGTGTGCTGGGCGTGTACGAGGACATCACAGAATGGAAGCGGGTGCAGACGGAGTTGGAGACTTATCGGCACCATTTGGAATCTCTGGTGGGCGAGCGGACCCAAGAACTCCGCCTGGCGAAGCAGGAGGCGGAGGCCGCCAATGTGGCCAAGAGCGCCTTCTTGGCCAATATGAGTCACGAGATCCGCACTCCGCTGAACGGCATCCTCGGCATGGCCCGGATGATCCGCCGTGCGGGCTTGACCGAGCAGCAGGCCCAGCGCATGAGTACGCTCGAGACGGCGAGTGAACACCTGCTCAGCATCATCAACGCCATCCTCGAGCTGTCAAAAATCGAGGCGGGTAAATTCGTTCTGGAGGAAGCGCCCATTCGACTCGAGCAGACCGTGGCCAACATTGCCTCGATGCTCCTGCCGAGTCTGCAAGTCAAGCAATTGGACCTGCGCACGGAGATGGCGGCCTTGCCGGCCAATTTGCTGGGCGACGCCACCCGTATCCAGCAGGCGCTGCTGAACTACGCCGGCAATGCCGTCAAATTCACCGAAACCGGCAGCATCACCCTGGGCGCCAAGGTGCTGGAGGAAGATGCTGAAAGTGCCTTGATCTGCCTGGATGTGCGGGATACCGGTATCGGCATCGCGCCAGAAGTCTTGCCGCGACTCTTCGGTGCCTTTGAGCAGGCCGATAACAGCATGACCCGCCGGTTTGGCGGAACCGGTCTGGGCTTGGCCATCACACAAAAAATGGCGCGCCTGATGGGTGGAGATGCCGGCGCTGAAAGCACGCTCGGCGTCGGCAGTCGATTCTGGTTCACCGTGCGTCTGAAGAAGGGCCGGCCGATATCGGCTGGGGCGACGGCGGATGCGCCGATCTCGGCTGAGTCCATCCTGAAACGCGACCACAGGGGAACCCGGATCCTGTTGGTTGAGGACGATTCCATCAGCCGTGAAGTGGCGCAACTGGTGCTGGACGATGCCGGGCTGATCGCGGACTTGGCCGAAGACGGGCAAGCTGCCATCCGGCTCGCAGGGGAGAACGACTATGGCGCGATCCTGATGGACATTCAAATGCCCCACGTGAACGGCCTGGACGCAGCAAGTCTGATTCGAAAAATGCCGCGTCATCGCCAAACCCCGATCCTGGCGATGACCGCCAACGCGTTCGCTGAGGACAGGGAGCGCTGTTTGGCGGCGGGTATGGATGATTTCGTGGCCAAGCCCCTGATCCCCGAGGTGCTGTACGCCACGCTGCTGGGCTGGCTGGCGCGTCGCCGCTCGACTTGAGGAGGTCGAGGACCTCGGCGAGCCTGGATGTACGCCTGCCGCTCACGGTCTGCAGCGTAAGGACAATGGCCCCCCAACCGGACCCGCCATGCGTCGATCAGAACTCAGCACTCCCCCCGCACAACGCCGTGATGGCGAAACCCTGGCCAAGCTGCTGCCCTATTTCTGGCGCTATCGCTGGCGCGTTGGGCTTGCCCTGGCCTTCATGGTCGGCGCCAAGCTGGCCAATGTGGGCGTGCCGCTCTTGCTCAAGCGCCTGGTGGATGGGCTGGAGGGCGCGGCGGCCAATCCGGCCTTTGTGATTCCGCTGGGCCTGCTGCTGGCCTATGGCGGCCTGCGGCTTTGTACCTCGCTGTTCACCGAGCTACGCGAGCTGGTGTTCGCCAAGGCCACCGAGGGCGCGGCGCGCCAAGTGTCGTTGCAGGTGTTCCGCCATCTGCACGACTTGAGCCTGCGCTTCCACCTGGAGCGCCAGACCGGCGGCATGACGCGCGACATCGAGCGCGGCACACGGGCCGTGCATGCGCTGATCAGCTATTCGCTCTACAGCATCGTGCCCACCCTGATCGAGGTGGCGCTGGTGCTGACGCTCCTGGCCACCCAGTTCGATGCTGCCTTTGCCTGGATCACCGGCGCGGCGCTGGCGCTCTACATCGTCTACACGATCTCGGTGACCGAGTGGCGCACCCAGTTCCGCCGCCAGCTCAACGAGCTGGACTCGGCCACGCATACCCAGGCCATCGACTCGCTGCTGAACTACGAGACGGTGAAGTACTTCGGCCAGGAGGACTTCGAGGCCCGGCGCTATGACGGCGCGCTGGAGAAGCTGCGCCGCGCGCAACTCAAGAGCCAGACCACGCTCTCGCTGCTCAACACCGGCCAGCAGGCCATCATCGCCATCGCCCTGGTAGCCATGCTGTGGCGCGCCACCGAGGGTGTGGCCGCCGGGCGCCTGAGCTTGGGTGATCTGGTGATGATCAACGCCTTCATGATCCAGCTCTACATCCCGCTCAACTTTCTGGGCGTGCTGTACCGTGAGATCAAGCAAAGCCTGACCGATCTGGACAAGATGTTTGCGCTGCTGGAGCGCCCGCGTGAGGTGGCCGACGCGCCCGATGCGCCAGCGCTGCAGTTGCGCGGCGCGAGCGTGCGGTTTGAGGACGTGCACTTTGCCTACGACCCGGCACGGCCGGTGCTCAAGGGTGTGAGCTTCGAGATCCCCGCCGGCCAGAAACTGGCCGTGGTGGGGCCCAGCGGCTCGGGCAAGAGCACCCTGGCGCGGCTGTTGTTCCGCTTCTACGACGTGCAGGGGGGCAGGGTGCTGATCGACGGCCAGGATGTGCGTGCGGTGAGCCAGCACTCGCTGCGTGCTGCGCTGGGCATCGTGCCGCAGGACTCGGTGCTGTTCAACGACACCCTGGCCTACAACATCGGCTATGCCAAGGAAGGGGCGAGCGAGGCCGAGATTGAGGCGGCGGCGCGCGCGGCCCAGCTGCATGGCTTTGTGGCCAGCACGCCGCTGGGCTATGCCACCCGCGTGGGCGAACGAGGCCTGAAGCTCAGCGGCGGCGAGAAGCAGCGCGTAGCCATTGCCCGCACGCTCTTGAAGGACCCGCCCATCCTGATCTTTGACGAGGCCACTTCGGCGCTGGACTCGCACAACGAACGCGCCATTCAGGCGCAGCTGGACGCCGTGGGCCGCAACAAGACGGTTCTGATGATTGCGCACCGGCTCTCCACCGTGGTGGATGCCGATCAGATTCTGGTGCTGGAGGCCGGCCGCGTGGTGGAACGCGGCCGGCATGCCGAGTTGCTGGCCGCCGGCGGTGCTTACGCGCGGATGTGGGCGCTTCAAGCACACGAACAACACACTGAGCGAAACTCCGCCCCCGATGGAAACCAAGTGGCTTGAAGATTTCGTCAGCCTGGCCGAGACGCGCAGCTTCTCGCGCTCGGCCCTGGCTCGGCATGTGACCCAGCCGGCTTTTTCGCGCCGCATTCAGGCGCTGGAGGCCTGGGCGGGCATGGACCTGGTGGATCGCAGCAGCTATCCCACGCGCTTGACGCCGGCCGGCGAGACCCTGCTGGGGCAGGCGATTGAGATCCTGGGCAATCTGCAAGCCACGCGCAATATGTTGCGCAGCCACCAAAGCGGTGGCCAGGACATGATCGAGTTCGCGGTCCCGCACTCGCTGGCCTTTGCCTTTTTTCCGCACTGGCTGATGGAACTGCGCAAGCAGATGGACCCGTTCAAGAGTCGGCTCAATGCCTTGAACGTGCACGACGCCGTGCTGCAGCTCAGCGAAGGGCATTGCGATCTGCTGCTCGCCTATCACCACGCCAGTCAGCCGCTGCAGCTCGACGCCGAACGCTTCGAGATGATCAATCTGGGCCACGACACCCTGGCGGCCTTCGCCCGCCCCGACCCCGATGGTCAGGCCTTATTCCGCCTGCCTGGGCACAAGGGGCAGAAGATCCCCTTCCTGGCCTATGCCGAGGGCGCTTACCTGGGCCGGCTGGTGGAAATCATTCTCAAAGAGGCCGGCGTGCCCCTGCACCTGGACCCTTGCTACGAGACCGATATGGCCGAGGGCCTGAAGGCCATGGCGCTTGAAGGCCATGGCTTGGCTTTCCTGCCCGCCAGCTCGGTCAAGCGCGAACTGCGCGCCCGCCGCCTGACTCCTGCCGCCCCCCCCGGCGAGTACGAGCTGCAAATCGAGCTGCGGCTCTATCGCGAGAAGCCGGAGTTGCGCAAACGCGTCAAACCGGCCGCCTGTGCGCTGTGGGAGCGCCTGACCACACGTGCCTGAGCCCCGAAAGTGCGGCAGTTCGCCCCCTGACAAACCCGGGGGCACGGGGCAGCCGGGGTGGCGGGCGCTATCGTTGCGGGATTCCTTCCCCCTATCTGGATTCAGGAGTTGTTATGAAGCAATGGTTCCAACTTGGCGTGGTCACGCTGGCCTTGGCTGCGGTTTCGATGGCCCAGGCCGACACGCTCAAGAAGATCAAGGACAGCGGCAGCGTCACGATGGGGGTGCGCGAGTCCTCGGGGGCGCTCTCCTACACCCTGGGCGATGGCAAGTACACCGGCTACCACGTCGAGATTTGCGACGCCGTGCTCAAGACCTTGCGCAAGCAGTTGGGCATGACGGACTTCGCGGTGCGCTATCAGCCGGTCACCTCGCAGAACCGCATTCCGCTGGTGCAAAACGGCAACGTCGACATTGAGTGCGGCTCCACCACCAACAACCTGACGCGCCAGAAGGACGTGGCCTTTGCGGTCACCACTTATGTGGAAGAGGTGCGCATTGCGGTGAAGGCCAAGTCGGGCATCACCAGCATCAACCAACTCAACGGCAAGACGGTGGCCACCACCACCGGCACCACCAGTGTGCAGACCCTGCGCAAGCACGAGCGCGCCACCGGGGTGGATTTCAAAGAGATCTTTGGCAAGGACCACGCCGACAGCTTCCTGCTGCTGGAGAGCGGCCGCGCCGATGCCTTCGTGATGGACGGCTCCATCCTGGCCGGCAACATCGCCAAGAGCAAAGCCCCGAGCGACTTCCGTATCGTCGGTGAGGTGCTCTCGGTGGAGCCCATCGCCATCATGATGCGCAAGGACGACCCGGCCTTCAAGAAGGCCGTGGACGACGTGCTCAAGGCCATGATGAAGAGCGGCGAGATCGCCAAGCTCTACGACAAGTGGTTCATGCAGCCCATTCCGCCGACCAACTCGCGCATCGGCCTGGCGGCCAGCGAGGCGACCAAGGCGGCTTGGGCGGCGCCCAATGACAACCCGATGGAAAGCTACGCCAAGAAGTAGTCGGAATCTTGGCTGTGCTCGGAAGAGCCCGTGGGGTCTTCAACCCCACACCCCGACCCCTTTCTCTTTGCTTCGCCAAAGAGAAAGGGGGAAAGAGAAAGGCGACCCCCGATGCCGGCGCCGCTCGCCTGCGGCGATCGGTTCCCTGCGCTGCTCAGGTCTTGGGGACGGCGCGGAACGCACTCCGTTCGCTGCGCTCACTGCGTTTGAACGGCCGCGCCGAGTATGTTGTTGTGGCGCGCTACGCGCGCTCCCCCAAGCCCTTGCGCTGCTCGGCTTGGCATAGGGGGACCCCCGAACAGCCAACAGCCGAACAGCCCGGACTTCGACGGGCGGCGCCGATTCCTGGGGTCCCCTATGCGCTGCCGAGAAGCACAGCGCCTCAGGCGCTGGCGGTGGGGACCCCAGCCGTAGGCTGGGGCTGCGCATCGGGGTCGCCCTTCTTTGCCTACTTTCTTCGGCGAAGCGAAGAGAGTAGGTCGGCCGCCGGGCCGAAATCCCGGCGGGCTCTTCCGGCCCGAACGGCATGATCGAACTGGAGCCAACCCATGGCATTTGAATGGCGCGAGTTGTGGTGCAAGGACACGGTGGATGGCACCGTGGGCGCCTGCTTTGGCAGCAATGGCGGCCAGACTTATCTGGATTGGCTGATCACCGCCTGGGGCTGGACCCTGGCGGTGAGCGCCGTGGGCTTGGTCATTGCCCTGCTGCTGGGCAGTCTGATGGGCGTGCTGCGCACCACGCCCAGCAAGCCCCTGGTGATGCTGGGCAATGCCTGGACCGAGCTGTTCCGCAACATGCCGCTGATCGTCCAGCTCTTCCTCTGGTACTTCGTGGCCCCCGAGTTTCTGCCTGTGCTCAAGTCTCTGCCCAGTTGGGTGGTGGCCGCCATCGGCCTGGGCTTCTTCACCTCGGCGCGCATTTCCGAGCAGGTGCGCGCCGGCATCCAGAGCATTCCCAAGGGTCAGACCTATGCCGGTCTGGCCATGGGCCTCACCCGGGTGCAGACCTATCGCTATGTGCTGCTGCCGGTGGCCTTTCGGGTGGTGATTCCGCCGCTCACCAGCGAGGGCATGAGCATCGTCAAGAACAGTTCGGTGGCCTTTGCGCTTTCGGTGCTGGAGCTGACCCAGTTCGCACGCCAGGCGGGTGAGGAAACCTCGCGGCCGACCGAGGTCTATGCCATGGTGACCGTGGCCTATTTCATCAGCGCCTTCTCGGTCTATCTGGTGGCCAGCCTGCTGGAGCGGGCGGTGCGGGTGCCGGGTGTGGCCGGGGTCGCGAAATGAGCGTCGCACGGCCGTTCCGAAGACGCGAAACCCCCTTGGGGGGCGGGCGCGAAGCGACCTGGGGGCTGCTGCCATGAATCTGGACTATTCCTTCCTGAGCGCCGAATTCCTGCGCGCCTTTGTCCTCAAAGGGTTGATCTTTTCGGTCATGCTCACCCTGGTGGCGACCGTGGGCGGCATCCTGCTGGGCACCGTGCTGGCCTTGATGCGTCTATCTGGCAAGACTTGGCTGGCTGCACCTGCAGCGGCCTATGTGAACCTGATGCGCTCCATCCCGCTGGTGATGGTGATCCTGTGGTTCTTCCTGCTGGTGCCCTTCCTGACCGGGCCCATCAGCGCTGAGCTCTCGGCCTACATCACCTTCACGCTCTTTGAGGCGGCCTACTTCGCCGAGATCATGCGCGCCGGCATCCAGTCGGTGCCCAAGGGCCAGGGCCATGCCGCCCAGGCCTTGGGCATGGACTATGGCCAATCCATGCGTCTGGTGGTGCTGCCGCAGGCCTTTCGCAATATGTTGCCGGTGCTGCTCACACAAACCATCATCCTGTTCCAGGACACCTCGCTGGTTTACGCCATCGGCGCCTACGACTTGCTCAAGGGTTTCGAGGTGGCCGGGCGCAACTTCAATCGCCCGGTGGAGGCCTATCTGCTGGCGGCCGGCATCTATTTCGTGATCTGTTTCAGCCTGTCGATGGCGGTCAAAAAGCTGCAGTCGCGCATCGCCATCATTCGCTAGAGGTTCCCATGATCGACATCCAAAACGTCAGCAAGTGGTACGGCAATTTCCAGGTGCTGACCGACTGCAGCACTTCCATCAAGAAGGGCGAAGTGGTGGTGGTCTGTGGCCCATCGGGCTCGGGCAAGAGCACCCTGATCAAGACGGTCAATGCGCTGGAGCCCATCCAGCAGGGCGATATCCGCGTCGATGGCCAGTCCATCACGGCGGCGGGCACCAACCTGCCGCGCCTGCGTTCTCGGGTGGGCATGGTGTTTCAGAACTTCGAGCTGTTTCCCCATCTGTCGGTGACCGAGAACCTGACGCTGGCGCAGATCAAGGTACTGGGCCGGCCCAAGGACGAGGCAATGCAGCGCGGCCTCAAGATGTTGGACCGAGTGGGCCTGCTGGCGCACAAGGACAAATTCCCTGGGCAACTCAGCGGCGGGCAGCAGCAGCGCGTGGCCATCGCCCGGGCGCTCTCGATGGACCCGATTGCCATGCTGTTTGACGAACCCACCTCGGCCCTGGATCCTGAAATGGTCGGCGAGGTGCTGGATGTGATGGTGCAACTGGCCCATGAGGGCATGACCATGATGTGCGTGACGCACGAGATGGGCTTTGCCAAGAAGGTCAGTCACCGGGTGATCTTCATGGACGCCGGCCGCATCGTCGAGGATTGCAGCAAAGACGACTTCTTTGGTCACCCCGAGGCGCGCAGCCTGCGCGCCAAAGACTTCCTCTCCAAGATCTTGCAGCACTGAAAACTGCACAGATTGGACGTCTCACCCGACTTCACCTGATTGCGCCTTGGCCTTTGCGGGCCACACTCGGGGCCGGGACAAGGAGTCGGCATGGGGCTGGGGGTGGTGCAGCTAGGCGGATGGCGTAGGGCGCTAGGCAGCCTGGGCCGCCGCATGCTGGTCGGCCCGTTTTGGGTGCTGTGCGTCGGTTTTTGTGCCTGGGTCCAGCCCTTGCACGCCGCGCCCGACTGGTCGGCGCTGGATCGGCCGCATTTCCGCCGCCTGGGTTTTGATGACGGCCTGCCGCACCCCATCGTCACCGCGCTGGCTCAGGATGCGCAGGGCTTTGTGTGGATTGGCACACAGGGTGGGTTGGCGCGCTTTGATGGGCATCGCCTGCGCACCTATCCGCTGGGCGAGGGCGCCCAGCGCGATCCCTATGTGCAGGCGCTGCAGATGGATGGGCAAGGGCAGCTTTGGGTGGGCACGCGCAGCGCCGGTCTGTTGCGCTATCGGCCCGATCAGGACCGCTTTGAGCGTGTGGCCCTGGCGGCCAAGATCCTGGCCCTGGCCGCGCCAGCCGATGGCAGCGACACCCTGTGGGTGGCCAGCGAGCTCGGCCTGCAGCGCTGGCAGCGCGGCCAGTTGCAGTTGTGGGCACGGCCACAGGGCAGCATCCAGGTGCTGCGGGTGGCGGCCGATGGCGTGCTTTGGGTTGGCGGCTCCCAGGGCCTGTGGCGTCTGCGGGGCCGCGAGTTGGTGCCGGTGGGGCAGGCCCGTGGCGTGCAGGCGCTGGCGCCGGGTGAGCAGGGGCAACTCTGGGTGGGCAGTGTGTCCCTGGGGCTAAGCCGGGTGCGCAGCGACGGCCAGGAAGTGCGGGTCTGGGCCCCCGAGCATCCGCAGTTGGGCGGCCGCCCGGTGCAAAGTCTTTTGCAGATCGATGAGGAGCAACTCTGGGCAGGCGTCTATGGCCAGGGTCTGGCCCGTTGGCCGGCACCGGCCGGGGGCTCCATTCGTCACGACCCCTTCCTCCCCACCAGCTTGAGCTCGGACGGCGTGCGGGTGCTGATGCGCGACCAGAGTGGTTTGATCTGGATCGGCGGGGATCAGGGTGTGGACCGCTACGACCCGCGTACCCGCCATGTGGTGAATGTGCTGGCCTCGCCCCGCCCCGGAACCGGCTTGCCGGATCGCAATGTGTTGCATGTGGGCGCAGGGCCGGATCGCTGGTCCTGGTTGCTGGGCTATGGGAGCAGCGGCCTGGGCTTGCTGCACACCCCTGCCGGGGGCTGGGCTCGGCTGGAGATCCTGAACTTTCGGACCTTGGGTGACGCGCCGCCACTCGATGGCCTGCGGGTGTTGGCAAGCGCTTGGCTGGGCGAGGAACTCTGGGTCGGCACCCTGCAGGGTCTGTACCGCGTGGATTGGCGCCGTCGCCTGGCCGAGCGGGTGGAGCAAGCCGAGGGGCTGTGGCACACCCGCGTCAATGCCCTGCTGGCCGACGCCACCGGCCTGTGGGTGGCCGGCTCGCGCGGTCTGCTGCGGCGCGAATCCGGTGGCTGGAAGGCGCCTCCCGAAGCGCCGCCCGAGCGCCTGCTGTGGTTGTCCGATGACGTCAATGTGCTCTATCGCGATGACGCGCAGCGCCTCTGGATTGGCGCCGATGGGGGCCTGCGGCGCTGGTTGGGCGATGCCCGCTTCATCCGCTTTGCCCACGATGCCGGTCGGCCCGAGAGCTTGTGCCCCGGGCCGGTCTCCACCTTGCACCAGGATGGCAGTGGCCGGCTGTGGGTGGGCACTCTGGGGGGCGGTCTGTGCCGCCTGGACCGCGAGGCCGAGGGACGTTTCGTGACCTGGACGCGCAAGCGCGGTCTGCCGCACGACAACATCGGCAGCTTGCTGAGTGATTCCCAGGGGCGCCTGTGGGGCAGCAGCGCCGATGGGCTCTTTAGCCTGGATCCCAAGGTCAATGGCCACCCGGAGCCGCGCGTCCTGGGCCTGGCCGAGGGCGTGGCCGTGCGCAGCTTTTGGATCGACTCGGCCGTTCGCACAACGGACGATGAGCTGATCTTCGGGGGTGGAGGGGGGCTGGTGGTGCTGCGCTCCTCGAGCCCAGCCGGAGCGGCCCCCGTGCCGCCCTTGGTCCTGACCGACCTGCGCATCGATGGGCAGCCTCAGCCCATTCCCACTGGGGGGGCGACGCTGAAGCTGAGCCCCAATCGACAGGGCCTGCAGGTGGAATTTGCGGCCCTGGACTATGCAGCGGCCGAGCGGCAGCGCTACCGCTATCGGCTGCAGGGCTTGAGCGAGGAGTGGACCGAAACCGACGCCTCGCGGCGCTTGGCCGCGTTCGGGCAACTGAGCCCGGGGCGCTACACCTTGCAGGTGCAGGCGCGCGGTCCGGATGGGCGCTGGCAGGGCTTGGACCTGGTGATGGAGCAGCAGCCCGCCTGGACCCAAACTTGGTGGGCCCGCCTGAGCTTGGTGTTGGCCATTGCGGCCCTGGTGCTGCTGTGGTTGCACGGGCGCACCCGGCTGCTGCGTCAGCGCCAGCAAACCTTGGAGGCGCAGGTTCGCCATCGGACCCAAGAGCTCTCGCAGGCCAATGAGACTTTGGCGCGCAGTGCCCAAACCCTGCGCCTGCTGGGCGATACCGGCAAGGCCTTGACGGCCCAGTTGGACCCGCAGTCCATCTGCGCGCTGCTGCATCGCCAGCTGGAGCGGCTGGTGCCCCTGGATGCCTTCGGGCTGGCCCTGTTGGACGAACCGGCCGGGCTGCTGCGCTTCGTCTATTACTTCGAGGGCAACCTGACCCAGGGCGACACGGTGGCCTTGGACGACCCGCTGTCGCTGTCTGCGCGGGCTTTCCGCGAGGTCGGTGAATTGGAGGTGCTGGACGAAGAGCAGAGCTTGTGCGCCCCCGAAGTGGCCGGTGTGACTGTGGGCGCTCCCATGCGATCGCTGGTGTTCCGGCCCCTGCTGCTCAACGAGCGGCGTATCGGCATCGTCACCCTGCAGAGCCGGCGGCCGCAGGCCTACGGACCGCAGGAGTTGGAGGTGTTTCGCAGCCTGACGGCCTATGCCGCCATTGCCATCGGCAATGCCCAGGCGTTTGAGCAATTGCGCAGTGCCCAGGCCCAGGCCGAGATGGCACGTTCGGCCGCTGACCACACCTTGGCCGAGTTGCGCAGCACCCAGGAGCAGCTGGTGGAGCACGCCAAGCTGGCATCGCTGGGACAGTTGGTGGCTGGCGTGGCCCACGAGGTGAACACGCCGCTGGGCATTGCCGTGACGGCCAATTCACATCTGGGCGAAAGCGTGGAGGCCCTGCGTGCTCAGTTCGAGTCGGGTCGTATGGCGCGGTCCAGCTTGGCGAACTTCCTTGACGATGCGCAGCGCAGCAGCGAAGTGTTGGCACTCAATCTGCGGCGCGCGGCCGATCTCATCACGCACTTCAAGGAGGTCTCGGTCGATCGCACCAGCGACGAGCGGCGCCGCTTTGAGCTCGGCGCCTATCTGGGTGATTTGATCGAAAGCCTGCGGCCGAGCTGGAAGCGCCGGCCCATCGAGTTGCAGATCGAGGTCGAACCCGAGCTGTGGATGAACAGCTACCCCGGTGCCTTGGGGCAGGTGGTGGGCAATCTGATCCAGAACGCGCTGCTGCATGCCTTTGAGCCCGAGCAAGCCGGGCGGCTGCGCATCGAGGCCAAGGCCCTGGGTGAGCGGGTGCTGTTGAATGTCATCGACAACGGCCGCGGCGTGGCGGCCGAGCACTTGGCGCGTCTGTTCGACCCCTTTTTCACCACGCGCCGCGGGCAGGGTGGCACTGGACTGGGCCTGCACATCTCCCACAACCTGGTGGTGCAGCGCTTGGGCGGGGTCATCACGGTCCACAGCAGCCCGGGACAGGGCTGCCGCTTTGAGTTGATCCTGCCTGTGGAGGCGCCTTAGTCGCTCGGCTGTTGCATGGGCCAGCCGCGCGCCTGCCAGCCTTGCATGCCGCCTTCGACGAACTGCACCCGGGTGTAGCCCATTTCGCGCAGTCGCTTGGCCGTGGCACGGGATCGGTTCTGTGTTCGGCAGATCAGCAGCAGGGGCTCGTCCTTGGCGCTGCCCAGTTCGGGCAGGCGCTGTGCCAATTGGCTCATGGGCAGGCGTTGGGCGCCGGGGGCTACGCCGCCCGCATGCTCCTCGGCCTCGCGCACATCCACCAGGCGCCGCCCGGCGGCCAGCGCACTGCGGGCCTCTTCCAAGGTGACGGACTCGCGCTCTTGCGCGCGCACGGGATGGCTTGCCAATACGACGCCGGCGGCCAGCACTTGAAGATAGGTTCGACGCTGCATGGCGGCATTGTGCGGCCGCGACAATGCGCGCATGAACGCCCCCGCCTCCCTCACCCTGACCCGTCCCGACGATTGGCATCTGCACCTGCGCGATGGTGCTGCCTTGCAGGCCGTGCTGCCGCACACCGCGCGCCAGTTCGCACGCGCCATCGTCATGCCCAATCTGCGTCCGCCCATCACCACGGCGGCCCAGGCGGCGGCGTATCGCGAACGCATCCTGGCCGCGCGCCCCAAGGAGGGGCCGGGGGCGGACTTCCAGCCGTTGATGACGCTCTACCTTACCGACAACACAGCGCCCGACGAAATTCGCGCGGCTCGTGATGCCGGCGTGGTGGCGGTCAAGCTCTATCCGGCCGGTGCCACCACCAACAGTGATGCCGGCGTGACCGACATCCGCAAGACCTACAAGGTGCTGGAAGCCCTGCAGCGCGAGGGCCTCTTGCTGCTGGTGCACGGTGAAGTGACCGACGGCGAGATCGATGTGTTTGATCGCGAGGCGGTCTTCATCGACCGCGTGATGCAGCCGCTGCGCGCCGACTTCCCCGAGCTCAAGGTGGTGTTCGAGCACATCACCACGGCCGAGGCCGCGCAGTATGTGATGGGTAGTGACCGCTTCACCGCCGCCACGCTCACGCCGCAGCACCTGCTTTACAACCGCAATGCGCTGTTTACCGGGGGCTTGAGGCCGCACTTTTACTGCCTGCCGGTGCTCAAGCGCGAGGTTCATCGCCAGGCCTTGCTGAAAGCCGCCACCAGCGGCAGTCCCAAGTTTTTCCTGGGCACCGATAGCGCACCGCATGCCGCGCAGCTGAAGGAGAACAGCGTTTGCGGCGCCGGTTGCTTCACCGCGCCGGCTGCGCTGGAGCTGTACGCCGAGGCCTTCGAGGCGATGGGCGCGCTGGACAAACTGGAGGCCTTTGCCAGCTTCCACGGTCCGGACTTCTACGGCCTGCCGCGCAACACCGGCACCGTGGTTCTCAAGCGCGAGGCCCAGACCCTGCCCGAGACCCTGCCCTTTGGCGACGCCCTCATCAAACCGCTTCGTGCCGGCGACACCTTGAACTGGAAGCTGCAGGCATGAACGGCGAACGCCCCGCGCGCATCGCGCTCTTGATCGATGCCGACAACTCGCCGGCCGCCAAGATCGACCTCATCCTCACCGAGCTCGCCACCCTGGGCGTGGCCAATGTGCGCCGGGCCTATGGCAATTGGAAGAAAGACGCGCTCAAGGGCTGGGAAAAGGTGTTGCACGAGCATGCCATCCGTCCCATGCAGCAGTTCGACTACAGCAAGGGCAAGAACGCCAGCGACATGGCGATGGTGATCGACGCGTTGGAGCTGCTCTACACCGACCAGCCCGACGCCTTCGGCATCGTGAGCTCGGACGCCGACTTCACGCCCCTGGTCATGCATCTGCGTGCCAAGGGCGCGGCGGTCTATGGCTTTGGCAACCACCAGGCGCCGGCGCCTTTCGTCAACGCTTGTTCGCGCTTTCTGTACCTGGACAAGGTGGACGCTGGCAGCAGCGCCGGGCAGCAGCGCATGAGCCCGGCCCAGTTGCGCCAGGACGCCAAGCTCATCAGCCTGCTGCGCCATGCCGTGCAAGCGGCTGGCGGCGAGGAGGGTTGGGCCCAGGTGGGCGTGGTGGCACAGCAAATCCGCAATCAGGCCAGCGTGGATGCGCGCAACTACGGCTACCCCACCTTCAGCCGCCTGCTAGAGGCGACGCAATTGTTCGAACTGCGCCGCGAGGGTTCGGTGGCCTGGGTGCGCGATCGGCGCGAAGGGCGCGCTGAGCCCCGCCAGGAGGCCCGCACCGAGCCCGTGCGCAACCCTGAACCTGCGGCGGCTCGGTCGACCCGGGTCGAGCGCCCGCAGTCCAAGCCTGAGCCTGAGGGTGTTCGTATGCGTGAGGCACCGGTGGAGGATGCGGTGGCTGCCGTGGTGGCCAGCCTGCTCAGCGAACCCGAGGCGCAGCCGCCGGCCGAAGCCCCGACGCCCCGGCGTCGCAGCCCGCGCCGCAAGGCGGAGGCCAGCCCAGCGGCCGAGGCCGCGCCGACACCGGAGGCAGCCGCTCCGACCCCCAAGCCGCGCGCACGCCGCACCAGCAAGCCCAAGGCCTGACTTCCTGGATGCCCCTGCCGGCCGGCTTCATTAGTGCCCCCTGGTGCGCCCCCCTGCGCACAGCCTGGGCGCGTATCGCGCCCGAAGGCCCGGTGGCGGCGCGGCTGAACGCGGCCGACTGCCCGGTGCGTCAGTTTGTGCCCCAGGCCGCATTGCCCGAGGGCGAGGCCTACGAGGCCTTCATCGCCCGTACCAGCCAAGTGCCCACGCGCGACAACGCGCATGACTTGCTCAATGGCCTGCTGTGGTGCGCGCAGCCTGAGCGCAAGCTGCGGCTCAATGCGCTGCAGGCGGCCGCCATTGCAGTGCAGGGTGTGGCCGCGCAGCGTGGACCGTTGCGCGACGCGCTCACGCTGTTCGATGAAAACGGCGCCTGGTGGCCCGATTGCCCGGAGCCCATCCGGCAGGCCTGGCTGCAGCGGGACTGGCGGACCATGTTCCTGACCCATCGAGCGCTGTGGCGCACCCGCCAGCCGCAGTTGTTCGGTCATGCCCTGTTGGAGCAATTGGCACTGGGCCCTCGCAAGGGCCTGTGCGCGCACGTGCTGCTGGGTGACCCCCTGGAACTGAGTGCCGAGCAATGGGCGGCAAAGCCCTTTATGCCCCTGCCCGTGTTGGGTGTGCCGGGTTGGTGGCCGGCCAATGAGGCGCCCGCTTTCTACGATGATGCGGCGGTTTTCAGACCGCTTAGACGAGGCGCAGACGCATGAGATGGATGGGAAGGTCGCTTGGGCGTGGTGTGTTGGCAGGCCTGCCGGGGCTGGCTTTGGTGCTGACCTTGGCAAATGTGCAGGGCGCTGCGGCGCAAAGTGGGGCGCCCTCCGTGCCTGCTGCGCCGGCCGAGCTCACACAGCCCGCACCGATATCGGCCACCGCACGCCGCCTGTTCGAGGGGGCGCGGGGGCAGTTGCTGCAGGTGCGCACCCTGCTGGCCCAGCAAGACAGCCAGGCCAGCGTCGGTTCGGGCTTTGCCGTCAGCGAGGACGGCCTGGTGATGAGCAACTATCACGTGGTCAGCCAGGCTGCCTTGGAGCCCGAAAGCTACCGCCTGCGCTTCCAAACCGCCGATGGCCGCCAGGGCTCTTTGCAGATCCTGGCCATCGATGTGCGCCGTGACTTGTCCCTGCTGCGCGCGGTGGACGATCAAGGCCAGCCCCTGCGCTGGACGCAGCCGCTGCGCTTCCGTCCGGCCGGTGAGGCCCTGGGCAAGGGCGAGCGCATCTACTCGTTGGGCCATCCGCACGACGTGGCCTTTGCCATCGTCGAGGGCAATTACAACGGCCTGGTCGAGCGCAGTTTTGATGACCTGATCTATTACGCCGGCTCGCTCAACCCTGGCATGAGTGGCGGGCCGGTGCTGGACGAGCAAGGCCGTGTGGTGGCGGTGAATGTGGCCACCATGCTGTTCTCGCAGCAGATGAGCTTTTTGATCCCCGGGGGCTTTGCCGAGCAATTGCTGGCACGTGCACGCAGCAACCCGCCGCTGCGCGGCCCAGCCTGGTCGCAGGTGCGCGATCAGGTGCTGGCCTTCAGCGATGAACTGGGCGCACGCTTCATGGCCCAGCCCTGGCGCAGCTTTGGGCATGCGCGCTATCGCATGCCCATCCCGCAGGAAAGCTTCATGCGCTGCTGGGGCAAAGGCGTGGACCCGCAGGCCAAGGGCCTGCAGTTCTCGCGCAACCAATGCCGCCAGGACCATGCGCTGTTCGTCAATGGCAGCCTGCAAACCGGCTATCTGGAAGTGCAGCACGAGATCTACGACGGCAGTCGCATCGGGGCGCTGCGCTTTGCCAAACAGTACTCGGGCAGTTTTGCCAACGAAAACCTCGGGCGCCCGCAGGAGCGGGAACGCACCCAGGCCCATTGCACCGAGAGCTTCATTGATGCCCAGGGCCTGCCGGCACGTGCCGTGGTCTGCTTGCGCGCCTATCGCAAGATGGAAGGGGTGCACGATCTGACCGTGCTGGTGACGGCGGTGGATCACGCCACCGAGGGCCTGCTGGGCCGCTTTGATGCGCGTGGCGTGGGCTTCGAGATGGCGCTCAAGCTGTCCCAGCATTTCTTGCGGGGCTACGGCCGCCAGGGAGCCGCACGATGAACGCCCCCACGGTTTGGGCCCGGGTGGATCTGTTGGATGGCGAGCAGGTGCGCCAGAGCTGGCCGGTGCCCGCCAGCGCGGATGGCAGCCCGGTGCGTCTGCGCCTGGGGCGGGCGCTGGATTGCGAAGTGCATCTTGATGACCCCCACTGCGCCGGCCTGCATGGCTGGTTGCAGGTGGATGCCGAGCAGGCGGTGCTGGAGCCGGCCCCCAGTCTCAGCGGGGCATCGGATCAGGGCCAGGCCCTGCCCATCGGGCAGGCCTGGGTGTGGCCCAGCGAGCGCGTGCTGCAGATGGGCCAGACCCGTCTGCGCCTGCGCCATGCGGCGACGCCCCTGGCCCCCGAGCAACCCTTGGCGCGCGGCCACCACGCCTGGCCGGCCAAGCGCTTGCACACGGCCGCGCTGGCCCTGCTGGTGCTGGCCTGGTTCCTGGGCGACCTCTGGGTGGCACGCGACGCCTCGGCGCGCTGGATGGACTACTTGGCTCCCGTGCTCGCGGTGGGCGCAGCGGTTTGGGCGTGGGCGGGGTTCTGGGCCTTGCTGAGCCAATTGTTCCTGCGCCGTTTTCCGCTGCAGCTGCATCTGCGCCGTGCGCTGCTGACCTTGCTGGGTCTTGAGCTGATCGATGCGGCGCTGCCCGCCTTGGCCTTCATGGCCTCGGCGCCGGGCTTGCTGGTGTTGGAGACCCTGTTGAGTGCGGGCGTGCTGGCGGCTTGTGTCTACGGCCATGCGCGCGATGTGTGGCCGCGCCGGCGCCGGATGCTGGCTGTGATGGCGCTCAGCGGCCTGCTGGTGTGGTTGGGGGTGAGCGCAGCACGCCAGGATCAACAGCAACACCGCTGGCGCCCGCCCTACCTCTCGACGGTGCTGCCGCCGGCGCTGCGCGCGGCCCCCTTGCGCAGCGTGGACGACCTGCTCAAGGATGCCGCGGCCCTGCAGCCTGAGCTGGCTGCCAAGGCCAAGCTCGACCCGGGCGGCGAGCCCGAGTGAATCCCCTGCGGCACTGAGAGACAATGCCCCCGTCGTGAAGTGGCCCAGACCGCCGCTGGGGCAAGACCCGAAAGGGTGCCCTGGAGGAAGGTCCGGACTGCATAGAGCAGCGTAGGGGGTAACACCCCTCCGGCGTGAGCCGAGGATCAGAGCAACAGAGACGAGTTTGAGTGGGTAGCGCGGGCGCGGTGCAAGCTGCAACCGCCGCGAAACCGTTCAGGGGTGGTCTGCGGGTCCAGCGCAAGCTGGGAGCCGGTGCGCAAGCGCCGGCTTTGGGTGCAACCCAAAACCCGCAGCACCTTGGGCGGCCCGGGCGCCGCAAGGCACTCGACCCGCCCAAGGTGAAACGGGCAATCTCTACGCGCAGCAACACCAAGTAGGCCGGTTTTGAGGTGGCTCGCTGAGCCGGCGGGTAGGTGGCATCGAGCCGGGGTGTGAGCCCCGGCCCAGAGGAATGGCGGTCACCGCAATCGAAAGAGAGCGGACACAGAATCCGGCCTATCGGGCCGCTTCACGACACCCCGCAGATCAAGGACATCGATGCATCCGCAAGCCGCCAGTCTCTGGCGCCATCCGCGCTGGACCCTGGCGATCCTGTTGGCCAGCTTGGGCATGCTCGGCCCCTTTTCCATCGACACCTATCTGCCCGCCTTCGAGGGCATTGCACGTTCCACCGGTGCCACGCCGGTGCAGTTGCAGCAGACCCTCTCAGGCTATTTGCTGGGCTTTGCCGTCATGAATCTGTTTCATGGCGCGCTCTCGGACAGCTTTGGCCGCCGCCCCGTGGTGCTGGGGGGCTTGGCCCTCTTCACCCTGGCCTCGGTCGGCTGCGCGCTTTCGGAGCGCATCGAAACCCTGATCCTCTTCCGTGCCCTGCAGGGCATGAGTGCCGGCGCCGGCATGGTGATCAGCCGTGCGGTGATTCGCGACCTGTTTCCGCCCGATCAAGCCCAGCGCGTGATGTCGCAAGTGACGATCTTTTTCGGTGTGGCACCGGCGGTGGCGCCGCTCCTGGGCGGCTACCTCTACGTGCACGCCGATTGGCACGCGATCTTTTGGTTCTTGAGCGGTGTAGGGGCCTTGCTCTGGCTGGTGAATTGGCGCTTGCTGCCCGAAAGCCTGCCGCCGGCCAGCGTGCAGCCCTTTGCGCTGCGGCCGCTGATGCAGGGCTATTCGAGCTTGCTGCGCAACCGCCGCTTCCTGCTCTTGGTGCTGGCCAGCGGCGTGCCCTTCAATGGCATGTTCCTCTATGTGCTGGCGGCGCCCACCTTTCTGGGGCAGCACCTGGGCTTTGCGCCGACGCAGTACTTCTGGTTCTTTGTGTGCAGCATCGGCGGCATCATGGGTGGGGCGGCCTGGAGTGGGCGCCTGGCCGGGCGCATTGCGCCCGAGCGCCAGGTGCGGCGCGGCTTCTCCATCATGCTGGCCGCCACCTTGATGAATCTGCTGCTGAACGCCTTCGCGCCCCAGCATGCGCTTTGGAGCCTGCCGCTGATTGGCTCCTTCAGCCTGGGTTGGGCCTTGATGGTGCCGGTGGTGACGCTGATGGTGCTGGATCAGGCGCCGGATCGGCGCGGCATGGCCTCCTCGCTGCAATCGGCCATCGCGGCGGCGGCCAACGCCCTGGTGGCGGGTGCCCTGGTGCCCTTGGTGATGCACAGCCTGCTGGGCCTGGCCCTGGCCTCGGCGGCGGCCCTTTGTGTGGGATTGGGGGCTTGGGCTTGGGTGCAACGCGGGAACAGCCCTGCAAATACCGGCTAATTCAAGCCTCGCCCAGCGGCGCCGATGATGGCGGTGGATCCATTCGAGAGGACGGCCCATGCGCCCCGGACTTGCTCTGCTGCTGACGACCCTGCTGACAACGGCCCAGCCCCTGCGCGCTGATGAGCCCCCCAAGGACTTGCGCGGGCGCCTGGCCGAGAAGCTGACGGCCGAGGGTCAGGCCGCGCTCAAGGTCAGCCCCAAGCCCGGTGGCAAGGCGGCCAAACCCGCCAAGGCGGAGGCGGCGCAGGGTGCGCACCGGCCGCACTGGGGCTATGCCGGCGACGGCTCGCCCGAGCGCTGGGGCGAGCTAGCGCCCGAGAACCGCAGTTGCGCCATCGGCACGCGCCAGTCTCCCATCGACATCCGCGACACCATCAAGGTGGACCTGGAGCGCATCCAGTTTGACTACAAGCCCAGCAGCTTCTCCGTGCTGGACAACGGCCACACCATCCAGGTCAATGTGGAGCCTGGCAACAGCCTGCAGGTGATGGGGCGGCGCTTTGAGCTGCTGCAGTTCCACTTCCACAAGCCCAGTGAGGAACGCATCAACGGGCGCAGCTTCGACATGGTGGCGCACCTGGTGCACAAGGATGCCGAGGGCAAGCTGGCGGTGGTGGCGGTGCTGTTGGAGCGGGGCAAGGATCAGGCGCAGATCCAGCAGGTCTGGAACCACCTGCCGCTGGAAAAGCACCAGGCCCAGGCGGCGCCTGTAACCCTGGACCTCAACCAGCTCTTGCCCACCGAGCGCGGCTACTACACCTTTATGGGCAGTCTGACCACGCCGCCCTGCAGCGAAGGCGTGCTGTGGCTGGTGATGCGTCAGCCGGTCGGCATCGGGGCGGCGCAGTTGGCCATCTTCAGCAAGCTCTACCCGATGAATGCGCGGCCGATCCAACCGGCCGGCGGGCGGCTGATCAAGGAGTCTTGGTGAGCCCGGCGGGCTTGCGCAGTTGACGCCATAGCGTTTGCCGCGTGCCCAGGCCGCTCATGCGCGCCACTTCGTCGAGCGACAACTCGGTGGCATCCATCAGGCGCCGGGCGGCCTGAACCCGCTGTTGCGTCAGCATTTGATGGGGTGTTTGCCCATGCACGCGCTGAAAGGCGCGCAGCAGATGGAACTTTGAGAGCCGCGCTGCCTGGGCCAGATCGTCAAGGGTCAGGCTCTCGGTATAGCGGCTGTGCAGGCAGTCGGTGGCGGCGTCTACACGGCGCAGCAACTCGGCATGCTGGCTGGCGCTCATGCCGTGCAGCGCCTGGCTGCGCGCCCGCCATTGCGTCTCGTCCTGCCACATGGCGGCCAGCAGGGCTTGCATCTGCTCTTCCAGCCAGAGTTCATCGTCCTCGCCGGCTTCGATGGCGGCGCGCATGGCATCGAGTCGCCGTCCCACGGCGCCCTGCACCGGGCGGATGTTCTCGGCAAATCCGGGTTGCGGGCCGGACTCTGCCAGCGGGCCACGATCGAGCCATTGCGCGGTGCTCTGGCGCAGGGCGGCCTGCATCTCGGGCGCCAGGCCGGGGCGGAAGAACACGCCCATGGACAGCACCTGCAGCCGACTGGCGATGCGGGAACCATAGGTGGCGCCCTCGTTGAGGATCAGGAGCTGATCTTCATCCACCGTCAGACGGCGTGACTCCAGCAGATAGTCCTCGGGGCCGCCCCAGCTGCGCTTGACCGAGAGCCGATGGCGGATGGGCACGTACTCGGCAAAGCGGGTGCGGCCCAGCACCACCACGTTCTCGCGGCCCCAGCGCGCATAAAAGCTGCGACGGTAGGCGGCATTGGCCGCCGTGGCCGGTCGCGGGGGCAGGTCGGGCATGCCAAGGACGATCATGGGTCCACTGTAGGCCGGACCGTCGCGCTTCTTGCGTGCCGATGTTTCAGATCTTGCGCAGCAGCCAGAAGGCGGCCATCAGCAGGCCGGCCAGCAGGCTGGCACCGATCAGGGCCCGAAAAGCCCAACCCAGCGCGCGCGCCGCCCAGGGGCGGCGGCGCAGTTCGATGAACTGGGGGCCCGGCGCCTGGTAGCTGGCAAAGCCTTGGGCCATCACACCCGCCAGCAGCAAGGTCAGGGCGGCGGGAGCGGGCATGCCTGCCTGGGCCTGGGCGGCCCAGGTCAGGGCAGCCAGGCAAAGAGCCAGCAGCAATAACTGGGACAGGCGGCGCGGCATGGTCGGCGGGGCAGGGGCCATCAAGCTAGGGGGTAGGGCATTCTGGCTTTCCCGCCCCCGCACCTCAGACGGTACTTTCGCTAAGTCCCGCAAGTGCTTTATTTATTTGAGATTTTTGTCACGGAGCTGGTTTTGCAATCAGCTCTAAGTGCTTGATCTGACACGTGTTTTTTTGCTTTTGAGGGGGTGCGGTGGGCGAAATCAAGGGTTAAAGTTGCGAAAAGCGGTTTTTAGTGGTTTTTGACAAGGACGCGGCGTGGCCGACACGATGGGCGATGTGTTTCAGGGGACTTCGGTCTTGGCGATGGATGCCAAGGGCCGGACCGCTGTGCCCACGCGTTTTCGCGAAGCCCTGGCGGCCCAGTGCGGTAGCCAGCTGACCTTGGTGAAGAGCCCTGAAGGCTGCCTGAAGCTCTACCCGCAGCCGATCTGGCTGGAACTGCGTGCTCGCCTGCTGGCCTTGCCGCAAGACGCCGCCGCCTGGCGCCGCTTTTTGCTGGGCAGCGCCCAGGACATCGAGCTCGATGGCGCCGGTCGCTTTCTGATCGCGCCGGAGCTGCGCAGCTTTGCCAAGCTGCAGCGCGACCTGAAGTTCATGGGCGTGGGCTCGCACTTCGAGCTCTGGGACGCCCAGGTGCACGCCGATCACGAGGCCGCCACCATGGCCTCGCCGATGCCAGCCTCGATTGCCGAACTCAATTTCTAAGGGATTGATCCGATGAGCAGTCCCTCTGGTGCCGATCTTCACGCCGGCGCTCTCGCCGACAGCTCGGGCGCACGCCCGCACATCACCGTGCTCCTGCACGAGGCGGTGGATGCCTTGTTGCATGCCGATGCGGACCCCAACGGTCTGTATGTGGACGGTACCTTCGGGCGCGGCGGGCACAGCCGTTTGCTGCTCTCGCGCCTGGGTCCGCAGGGGCGCCTGGTGGCGTTGGACCGTGACCCGGCTGCGCAGATCGCGGCGGCCAGCATCCAGGATCCGCGCTTTTCGCTGCGCCACGCCCGTTTTTCCGAGTGGGCCGAGGTGGTGGCCGAGCTGGGTTTGGGTCCGGTCAGCGGATTGCTTTTGGATGTGGGTGTTTCCAGCCCGCAGATCGACGCCCCCGAGCGGGGTTTTTCCTTCCGTGCCGACGGTCCTTTGGACATGCGCATGGATCCGACCCGGGGCGAGTCTGCCGCCGAGTTTTTGGCACGCGCCGACGTGCGCACGCTTGCGGAGGTGATTCGTGAATACGGTGAAGAACGGTTTGCTGGCCCGATTGCAAAGGCGCTTGTGGCTCGCCGCGAATCCGGCCCCGCCCTTGAGCGCACCCGAGATCTGGCCGAACTCGTGGCGCGCGTCGTCAAAACCCGCGAGCCGGGCCAGGACCCTGCGACACGCACGTTTCAGGCTCTACGGATTCATGTCAACGCCGAGCTTGAAGAGCTGCGCAGCGCGCTCGATGGCACCCTGAAGAGTCTGGGCTTAGGTGGGCGGCTGGCGGTCATCAGCTTCCATTCACTGGAAGACCGCATCGTCAAGCGTTTCATTCAAACGCATAGCAAGGACGAGCCGGATCGCCGCGCCCCCTTCGCGCCGGCGCGACAGATGCCCTTGCAGGCCATCGCCCGCATTCATCCGGGTGCCGACGAGGTGGCCGCCAACCCGCGTTCGCGCAGCGCGGTGCTGCGTGTGGCGCAGCGCGCCCACTGACGAGGCTGCCGACCGTGCTGCTGCGCATCAACATCTTGCTGCTGCTGGCCGTGGTGCTGTCGGCCTTGCATTTGGTGCGCCAAAGCCATGAGCATCGCCGCCTGTTCGCGGCGCTGGAGCGCGGCAAGTTCGAGGCCCGCAAGCTCGATGCTGACTTGCAGCATCTGCGTGCCGAACGCGAGGCCGAGGCCACCAATCTACGCGTCGAGCAACTGGCCCGCGAGCGCCTGCAGATGCGCGCCATCACCCCGGCCGTGACCCTGAACACCCCTGTGATGGCCGCCGCCTCGGCTGCTGCGGCCGTCCCCGCCGCCTCCGCCCCATGAAGCTGTTCCGCCGCAACACCGAGTCCGCACCGACGCTGAGCTATGCCAGCAGTCCGCTGCTGAACGTGAAGACGCCGGTCTGGCGCTCGCGTCTGCTGGTGGCCGGTGTGGGTCTGGCCTTCGCCGGCCTGCTGGGGCGGGCGGTGTACGTGCAGGTCTGGGCCGAGGACTTCTTCCAGACCCAGGGCGAGCAGCGCTATGGCGCCACCCTGGAGTTGCCCGCCAGTCGCGGTCGCATCCAGGATCGCAATGGCAGCTTGCTGGCTTCCAGCGTGGCGGTACCCTCAGCTTGGGGCGTGCCGCAGGAAGTGGACCGCAGCCGTGTGGCCGAACTGGCCAAGCTGCTGGACCTGCCTCAGGCTGAGCTCGACAAAAAGCTCGCCAGCCCGGGCCGCTTTGTGTGGCTCAAGCGCGAGCTGGACGACGCCAGTTCCCAGGCCCTGAAGGCCGCCAAGATCAAGGGCGTTTACCAGGACCGCGAGTTCCGTCGCCGCTACCCCGAAGGCGAGGCCTCGGCCCATGTGGTGGGCTTCACCAATCTGGAAGACCGTGGTCAAGAGGGCATCGAGCTGGCCTTCCAGCGCCAGCTCCAGGGCCAGGACGGCCGCCGTGCCGTGGTGCGTGACCGCCTGGGCCGCATCGTCGAAGACATGGGCGACACCCTGCCGGCCCAGCATGGTCAGGATGTGCAGCTCTCGCTGGATGCCAAGGTGCAGTTTTTCGCCTACCAGCGCCTGCGCGACGCGGTGGCCGAGCACAAGGCCAAGGCCGGCTCGGTGGTGGTGCTGGATGCCCAGACCGGCGAGGTGCTGGCGCTGGCCAATTACCCCAGCTTCGACCCCGCCACGCGCAAAAACCTGACCGGCAATCAGCTGCGCAACCGCGCCATCACCGATGTGTTCGAGCCGGGCTCGACCATGAAGCCCTTCGTCGCCGCGCTGGCCCTCGAATCCGGCAAGGTCAAGCCCGACACGGTCATCAATGCCAATCCGAGCAGCATCAACATCAGCGGCTGGCATCCCACCGACGTGCACCGCTACGACGCGCTGACGGTGCAGCAGGTGATTCAAAAGTCCAGCAATGTGGGCACCACCAAGCTGGCCATGATGTTCGAGCGCCAGGAGATGCACGAGATGTTCAGCGGCATCGGCTTGGGGCAGCGCCCGCAGCTGCAGTTCCCCGGTGCCGTCAGCGGCCGGCTGCGCCCCTGGAAGAGCTGGCGCCCGATCGAGCAGGCCACCATGAGCTATGGCTACGGCCTGTCGGCCAGCTTGTTGCAGCTGGCACGCGCCTACACCGTGTTTGCGCACGATGGTGAGTTGCTGCCCGTCACCCTGAACAAGCGCCAGCCCGGCGAGCCGGTGCAGGGCGTGCGCGTGTTCTCCCCCGAGACCGCGCGCGAGGTGCGCACCATGCTGGAGATGGCCACCACGACCCAAGGCACCGGCCCCAAGGCGCAGGTGCTGGGTTACAGCGTGGGCGGCAAGAGCGGCACCGCGCACAAGCAGGAAGGCAAGGGATACGCCAGCAACAAATACCGCAGCTGGTTTGTGGGCCTGTCGCCGATCAGCAAGCCCCGCGTGGTGGTGGCGGTGATGGTCGACGAGCCCAGCAACGGCGTCTATTACGGCGGCGCGGTGGCTGCCCCGGTGTTCAGCCAGGTGGTGGCACAGACCCTGCGCTTGATGAATGTGGCGCCTGATCTGGACGTGCAAAGCCAGATCGTGGCGATGAACGCGGGGGCCAAGCAGGCCCCCGTGCTCGAAAGTTTTTGAGGCCCTATGCCGATTACCCGACTCAAGTCTCCCGAGGCCGCTGCGCGCTGGCTGCGCGAGTGGTGCACCGGCCGATTGGTCAGCGACAGCCGCCAGCTGCGCGCGGGCGATGCCTTCGTGGCCTGGCCGGGCTATGCCCGCGACGGCCGCGAGTTCGTCGCCCAGGCCCTGGCGGCGGGGGCTTCGACCTGCTTGGTGGAGGCCGATGGCGTCGAGGCCTTCGGCTTTGACGACGCCCGCGTGGCCGCCCTGCCGGAACTCAAGCGTCACACCGGCCGCATCGCTGCCGAGTTCTTGGGCAATCCGACCGAGGCCCTGGATGTGGTGGCCGTGACGGGCACCAATGGCAAGACCAGCACCGCCTGGTGGACTGCTCAGGCCCTGAGTCGCGCCGGTCGCCGCTGCGGCGTGGTGGGGACGCTGGGCGTGGGCGAGCCGCCGGCGGTGGACGGCTCGGCCAGCCCCATGCCGATCGAATTCACCGGCCTGACCACGCCCGACCCGGTGCGCCTGCAGGCCGGCTTTGCCGCCATGCGCGCGGCCGGCTTTGCGGCCTGCGCGATCGAGGCCAGCTCGCATGGCATCGAAGAGCACCGCCTGCCGGGCACGCGCATCAAGGTTGCGCAGTTCACCAACCTGACCCAGGACCATCTGGACTACCACGGCACCATGGCCGCCTATGCGGCCGCCAAGCGCAAGCTGTTCGACTGGGAGGGCCTGCAAGCCGCGGTGCTACACGTCGACGACGCGCAGGGCGCGGCCTGGGCGGCGGAGCTGCAGGGCCAGGGCCGCTTGGAGGTCTGGACCGTGGGCTTGAGCGAGGGCGCACGTCTGCGCGCCGCCGAGGTTCGCTACACCGCCCAGGGCTTGGCCTTCGAGGTCATCGAAGGCGCCGAGCGCTGTGCGGTGCAGACCGGCCTGATCGGCGACTACAACGTGCACAACTGGCTCGGTGTGCTGGGCGCCCTGCGCGCCCTGGGCCTGGGCTTGGATGAGGCGATCGCCGCCGCCGCCCCCGTGACCCCGGTGCCCGGGCGCCAGCAGCGCATCGGCCGCGGCACCGAGTTGCCGATGGTGGTGGTGGACTATGCCCACACCCCGGATGCGCTGGACAAGGCGCTCTCGGCCCTCAAGCCCCTGGCTGCTGCGCGCGGTGGTCAGTTGCACGCCGTGTTTGGTTGTGGCGGCGACCGCGACCGCAGCAAGCGCCCGCAGATGGGCGCCATTGCCGCCCGCCTGGCCGACCGCGTGATCCTGACCAGCGACAACCCGCGCAGCGAACCGCCCGAGCAGATCCTGGCCGACATTGCCGCCGGTGTGGGCGCAGCCCCGCATCAGGTGATCGAGAACCGTGCCGAGGCCATTCGCCAGGCGGTGTTGGGCGCGGCCGCGGCCGATGTGGTGGTGGTGGCCGGCAAGGGGCACGAGGACTACCAGGAGATCCAGGGCATCAAGCACCCGTTTGACGACTCCCAACAGGCGCGTGCGGCGCTGATCGAGCGGGCCGGTCTATGAGCATGTGGACCTTGGCCGAGGCCTGCCAGGCCCTGCAGCAGCGCGGTGTCGCCGCCGAACTGGTGGGGAATGGCGCCATCGCCTTCGCGCGCGTGCACACCGACACGCGCAGTCTTCAGGCCGGCGACCTCTTCGTGGCTTTGAAGGGTGAGCGTTTTGATGCGCACGACTTCCTGCCTCAGGCGGCGGCCACTGGGGCCGTGGCGGCCTTGGCCGAACGCGGCCTTGATGGGTTGAATGGCATCCAGGTGAGCGACACCCGGGTCGCCCTGGCCGAATTGGCCGGCGCTTGGCGCGCCCGCCAGAGCCTGCCGCTGATTGCGGTGACGGGTTCGAACGGCAAGACGACCGTGACGCAGATGATCGCCAGCATCCTTCGCGCCTGGCAGGGCGAGGCGGGCTTCCTGGCCACGGCCGGCAATTTCAACAACGACATTGGCGTGCCGCTGACCCTGCTGCGCCTGGATGCGGAGCACGGTCACCACGCCGCCGTGGTCGAGATCGGCATGAACCATCCGGGCGAGATCGCTCCGCTGGCGCGGCTGGCTGCGCCCACCGTGGCCCTGGTGAACAACGCGCAGCGCGAGCACCAGGAGTTCATGGCCACGGTGGAAGCCACCGCGCGCGAGAACGGTGCGGTGTTGCAGGCGCTGCCGCCCACGGGTGTGGCGGTGTTCCCGGCCGACGACCCTTGCGCGCCGATCTGGTTTGAGCTGGCCGGCAGCCGCCCGCACCTGAGCTTTGCACTGCAGGGCGAGGCCGATGTGCGCGCCGATGCGCAGTGGCTGGGCACGCATTGGGCGGTGCAGATGCACACCCCGGCCGGTGAGCTGCCGGTGGTGCTGGCCCTGCCGGGTGTGCACAACCTGCGCAATGCGTTGGCGGCCTGTGCCTGTGCGCTGGCCGCCGGGGCGCCGCTGGCTGCGATTCAAAAGGGCCTGGAAGGATTCCAGGCCGCCAAGGGCCGCTCGGCGCTCAGCACTCTGCGTCTGGACGGCCGCGCGCTGACCCTGGTGGACGACAGCTACAACGCCAACCCGGACTCGATGCGCGCCGCCATCGAGCTGCTGGCTGGCCTGGAAGGGCCGCGTTGGCTGCTGATGGGCGACATGGGTGAGGTCGGCGACCAGGGCCCGGCCTTCCACGCCGAGGTGGGTGAGCTGGCGCGCGAGCGTGGCATCGAGCATCTGTGGTGCGCCGGCAGCGCCGTGCAGCACGCGGCGGCCGCCTATGGGGCTGCAGCCCGTGTGTTCTCCGACTCGGCCGCCCTCGCTGCCGCCATTGCGAACGAGCACCCGCCAGCCCGCAGCGTGCTGGCCAAGGGTTCGCGCTTCACCCGCATGGAGCTGGCCGTGGCCGCTCTGCGTGCTCTTGAGGAAACGCCGGGCCGCTCCCAAGTTTCCTCACCCCCCCCGGGGGGCCTGACGCAAAGCGTCAGGTCAGGGGGCCCTAGTTCTGAAGAAGGAGCCGCCTGATGCTGCTGGCCCTGGCCCAATGGTTGCAACAGCTCTACCCCGAGTGGGGCTGGCTGCGCGTGTTTCAGTACATCACCTTCCGCGCCGTGATGAGCGCGATGACGGCCCTGCTGATCGGCTTGGCCTTTGGCCCCTGGGTGATCCGCAGCCTGGCGGCGCTGAAGATCGGCCAGCCGGTGCGCGCCTACGGCGTGCAAAGCCATCTGGCCAAGAGTGGCACACCCACCATGGGTGGGGTGCTGATCCTGATCGGCATCGCCGTCTCCACCCTGCTGTGGTTTGACTGGAGCAACCGTTTCGTCTGGGTGGTGATGGTGGTGACCTTTGGCTTCGGGGCGATCGGTTGGGTGGACGACTGGCGCAAGGTGGTCGACAAGAACCCCGAGGGCATGAAGAGCCGTGAGAAGTTCTTCTGGCAGTCGGTGATTGGCCTGATTGCCGCGCTCTACCTCGCCTTCTCGGTGTCCGAAACGAGCTTCCTGCGCGTGGCCGAGTTGTTCTTCCGCTGGGTCACCAGCGGCTTCGCGACCGAGCTGCCGCCCAAGGCCGACCTGATGGTGCCCTTCTTCAAGACCATCAGCATGCCGCTGGGCGTCTGGGGCTTCATCCTCTTGAGCTACTTCGTGATCGTGGGCAGCTCCAACGCCGTGAACCTCACCGACGGCCTGGATGGCCTGGCCATCATGCCGGTGGTGATGGTGGGCTCGGCCCTGGGCGTGTTCGCCTACGTGACCGGCAGCTCGGTGTTCTCGAAGTACCTGTTCTTTCCTTACATCCCGGGGGCGGGCGAGCTCTTGATCTTCTGCGCCGCCATGGCCGGTGCGGGGCTGGCCTTTCTGTGGTTCAACGCCCACCCGGCCCAGGTCTTCATGGGCGATGTGGGCGCGCTGGCCCTGGGCGGCGCCCTGGGCACCATCGCCGTCATCACGCGCCAGGAAATCGTGCTGGGCATCATGGGCGGCATCTTCGTGGCCGAGGCGCTCTCGGTGATGCTGCAGGTCAGCTACTTCAAGTACACGAAGAAGAAGTACGGCGAGGGTCGGCGCATCCTGAAGATGAGCCCGCTGCACCACCACTTCGAGAAGAGCGGCTGGACCGAGACCCAGGTGGTGATCCGGTTCTGGATCATCACCATGCTGCTCTGCCTGGTTGGCCTGGCCTCCCTGAAGCTGCGCTGATCATGCTCAATCTGCTGCGCGACGAATCGGTGCTGGTGCTGGGTCTGGGCGACTCCGGCCTGGCCATGGCTGCCTGGGCCCATTGGCAGGGCGCGGCACGCGTCCAGGTCTGGGACTCGCGCGACCACGCACCGCAGGACGCCGCCCTGCGCACCTTTGTACCCAAGGCCGAGCGGCTGCAGGGTGAATTGCAGCTGACGGCCCTAGACGGCGTGAGCCGGGTGCTCAAGAGCCCTGGCCTGGCGCCGCTTGATGTGCGCATCGCGCCGCTGCTGGCGGCCGCGCGCGAACGCGGGGTGGCGCTGCAGGGTGAACTCGATCTGTTTGCCCAAGCCCTGGCTGCGCTGAAGAGCGAGTGGCAATACGCGCCCCATGTGCTGGCCATCACCGGCACCAATGGCAAGACCACCACCACCTCGCTGACGGGCCAGCTCTGCGCGGCCGCCGGCCTGCGCGTGGCGGTTGCTGGCAATATCGGCCCGACCCTGCTGGACACCCTGAGCCAGGCCCTGCGCACGCAAGGGCACGCCAAGGTCGCTGAGCAGGCACAGCAGCTGGATCTGGTCATGCCCGAAGAGCAGCCCGACGCCCCGGCCGAAGACGACGGGGTGTCGATGGAGCAGTTGGATGAGCTGTTGGAGCAGGCCGAGCTGCCCATCCAGCCCCCGCCGCCGCGCGCGCCGGAGTACGAGCACCTGCCCCAGGTCTGGGTGCTGGAGCTCTCCAGCTTCCAGCTCGACGGGGTGCGGGACTTCGAGCCCAGCGCAGCGGTGGTGCTCAACATCACGCAGGACCATCTGGACTGGCATGGCGACATGCAGGCCTATGCCGCGGCCAAGGGTCGCATCTATGGCAGCCAGGCGCTGATGGTCATCAACCGCGATGACGCCTTGGTGGAGGGCCTGGTGCCCACCGCCCCGCCGCCGCCGGTGGGCGCGCGCGGCAAGCCGCTGAAGGTGAGCGTGAAGTGGACGCCGCGCAGTGTCTGCCGCTTTGGCTTGAATGCCCCGCAGGCGCCCGGTGATTTCGGGCTGATCGAGGAAGCCGGCGTGGCCTGGTTGGTGCGCGCGCTGCCCTTGGATGAAACGCCCAGCCTGCGCAAGAAGCGCGGCGCGGCCCAGGCCGAGGAGGAGCTGCAGATCCAGCGCCTGATGCCGGCCGACGCCTTGCGCATCCGGGGGCGCCACAACAGCGCCAATGCGCTGGCCGCCTTGGCCCTGGCCACCGAGATTGGCTGTCCGCTCGCCCCCATGCTGCATGCGCTGCGCGATTACCAGGGCGAGCCGCACCGTGTGGAGTGGGTGCTGACTCTGGACGGCGTGGACTTTGTGGACGACAGCAAGGGCACCAATGTGGGCGCGACCGTCGCGGCCATTGCGGGCCTGGGCGCTGACAGGGAAGGCGCCAAGCTCTGCCTGGTTTTGGGTGGCGACGGCAAAGGCCAAGACTTCAGCCCCTTACGCGAACCCATCCTGCGCCATGCGCGCAGCGTCGCCCTCATCGGCAAGGATGCCGAGGAACTGGCGGCCCTGTTGCAGGGCGGTTCTCTGAGCGTTGGGCGCTTTGCCAGCCTGGAGGAGGCCACGCGTTGGTCCTACGCCCAGGCCCAGGGCGGTGACACCGTGCTGCTCAGCCCGGCCTGTGCCTCGCTGGACATGTTCCGCAACTACGCCCACCGTGCCGAGGTCTTTGTGGCCGCCGCGCAAGAGTTGGTGGCCGAGCGGGGAGGGCTGGCACTGTGAACTTCGCTGGCCTGTGGACCAAGCTGCGTGGCGCCGGTGGCGAGGGCCTGACCCTGCCGGTGCGCGATGGCGTGCCCATCCACAGCACCCAGGTGTCGCGTGCGCATGGCTTCGATCTGCTCTTGGTCTGGGTGGTGATCTGTCTCTTGTGCCTGGGTTTGGTGATGGTCTATTCGGCCAGCATCGCGCTGCCGGACAGCCCCAAGTTTGCGCGCTACGAGTCCACCCACTTCCTGGTGCGGCATCTGCGCGCCATTGGCGTGGGCTTGGTCTGCGCTCTGCTGTGCACCCAGATCCCTTTGCGCGTGTGGGAACGTGCCGCACCCTGGATGGCGATGGGCGCCATCGTGCTCTTGATCCTGGTGCTGATCCCCGGCATCGGCAAGGTGGTGAATGGCGCGCGGCGCTGGATTCCGCTGGGACTGATGGACTTCCAGCCCTCGGAGTTCGCCAAGATCGCGATTGCCATGTACGGCGCCAGCTACATGGTGCGCAAGATGGACCTGCGCGAGAACTTCTGGAAGGCCGTCTGGCCCATGCTGGCCACGGTGGGCCTGCTGGGTGTGCTCTTGCTGGCCGAGCCCGATATGGGTGCCTTCATGGTGATCGCCGCCATCGCCATTGGCGTGCTGTTCCTGGGCGGCGTGAACGGCCGCATGTTCAGCCTGGTGCTGCTGGTGTTGATCGGCGCCTTCGTGCTGATGATCAGCTTCAGCGAGTTCCGCCGCGAACGCATCTTTGCCTACCTGAACCCCTGGGACGAGAAGTACGCCGCCGGCAAGGCCTATCAGCTGACCCATAGCCTGATCGCCTTCGGCCGCGGTGAGTGGTTCGGTCAGGGTGTGGGCGGCTCGCTGGAAAAGCTGCACTACTTGCCCGAGGCGCATACCGACTTTCTGTTGGCCGTGATCGGCGAGGAACTCGGTCTGGTTGGCGTGGCCCTGGTGATCTTTGCCTTCTTCTGGCTGACACGCCGTGTGGTGCAGATCGGCCGCCAGGCCATCGCGCTGGACCGCGTGTTCGCCGGCCTCTATGCCCAGGGCGTGGGCATCTGGATGGGCGGTCAGGCCTTCATCAACATCGGGGTGAACCTGGGCGCCTTGCCGACCAAGGGGCTGACCTTGCCCTTGCTGTCGTTTGGCGGCTCGGCGGTACTGATGAACCTGATTGCCTTGGCGGTGGTGTTGAGAGTGGATCTGGAAAACCGCCAACTCATGCGCGGAGGCCGCGCATGAGCAGCTTGCGCAGCAAGGTGCGGACGGGTGTGGCCCGGACGGCGAGCGGTTTCGGCGCCAGCCAGAACAGGCAACTCATGCGCGGAGGCCGCGCATGAGCCGTAAGCATCTCGTCATCATGGCCGCCGGCACCGGCGGCCACATCATCCCGGGGCTGGCACTTGCGGCCGAGATCAAGGCTCGGGGCTGGACGGTCAGCTGGCTGGGCACCCAGACCGGCATGGAAAACCAGCTGGTGCCCAAGGCGGGCATCGAGCTCGACCGAATCGCCTTCAGCGGCCTGCGTGGCAAGAACATGGTGCAGACCCTGCTGGGTGGCCTGCGCCTGCTCAAGGCGTTCTGGGATTGCCGCGCCATCCTGAAAAGGCGCAAGGCCGACGCCGTGCTGGGCATGGGAGGCTATGTCTGCTTCCCTGGCGGGATGATGGCTTCCTGGCTGAACAAGCCGCTAGTGCTGGTGAATGCCGACGCTGGCCTGTTGCTCTCCAACAAGGCCTTGCTGCCCCTGGCCGACCGCGTTGCCTTTGGCTTTGACGGCAGCGCGGTGCGCGGCCTGCAAAACGGCTTGGTCACGGGCAACCCGGTGCGTGCGGCGATCGAATGCCTGGACCCCCCGGCCCAGCGCTATGCCGGGCGCACTGGCCCTTTGCGCGTGCTGGTGGTGGGCGGCTCGCTGGGTGCGCGAGCGCTCAACCAAGCCCTGCCAGCCGCACTGGCCCTGCTGGAGCCGGCGCAGCGGCCGCACCTCTTGCACCAGACCGGCAATGCCAACCTGGCCGAGGTGCAGGCCGACTACGACGAGCGCGGCATTAAGGTGGACGTACGCCCCTTCATCGATGACATGGCGGGCGAACTGGCCGCCGCCGATCTGGTGATTTGCCGTGCCGGCGCCATCACGGTCAGCGAGTTGTGCGCCGCCGGCGTGGCGGCGGTGCTGGTGCCCCTGGTGGTGAGCACCACCGCGCACCAGCGCGACAACGCCGAGCACTTGGCCGGCTTGCAGGCCGCCATCCACCTGCCGCAGGCCGAGGCCACGCCCGAGCGCGTGGCCCAACTGCTGCGTGAACTCACGCGCGAGCGCTGCCTGCAACTGGCGCAGGCCGCCCGCGCTCAACACCGGGCCGGCGCGGCACAGCGCGTGGCCGATCAGATTGAGGCCCTGGTGGCCAAGGAGAACCGCTGATGAAACACGCGGTCAAGACCATCCACTTTGTCGCGCATGGGGCATGCCGCCGAAGCGGTTTGCTGACTTCGGGGAGCCGCGCATGAAACATGCGGTCAAGCACATCCACTTCGTCGGCGTCGGCGGCGCGGGCATGTCCGGCATCGCCGAGATCCTGCACAACCTGGGCTTCACGGTCAGCGGCAGCGACGCCCATGCCAGTGCGGTGACGGAGCGCCTGGCCGGCCTGGGCCTGAAAGTCTTCATCGGCCACGCGGCCGAGCAGATCGCGGGCGCGCAGGCCGTGGTCACCTCCACAGCCGTCAAGGCCGACAACCCCGAGGTGCTGGCCGCCCGCGCTGCCCGGGTGCCGGTGGTGCCGCGTGCGGTGATGCTGGCGGAGCTGATGCGCCTGAAGTCCGGCATCGCCATCGCCGGCACGCACGGCAAGACCACCACGACTTCGCTGGTGACGTCCATCCTGGTCGAGGCGGGCATGGACCCGACCTTCGTGATCGGTGGCCTGCTCAATGCGGCCGGGGCCAACTCGGCCTTGGGCAAGGGTGACTTCATCGTGGTCGAGGCCGACGAGAGCGATGCCTCCTTCCTGAACCTGAGCCCGGTGCTCTCGGTCGTGACCAATATCGACCAGGACCACATGGACACCTATGGGCACTCGGTGGAGCGCCTGCACCAGGCCTTCGTCGACTTCCTGCACCGCATGCCCTTCTATGGCGCAGCCGTGGTCTGCGGCGACGACCCCGGTGTGGCCGCCATCGTCGGCCGCATTGAGCGCCCGCTGGTGCGCTATGGCCTGAGCGAGGACTGCCAGGTGCGTGCGGTGGACGTACAGGCCCTGGCCGGGGGGCAGATGCGCTTCACCTGCCAGCGCCGCAACGGGGTGCAGATGCCCGACCTGCAGGTCACCTTGAACCTGCCCGGTGAACACAATGTGCGCAATGCCTTGGCCGCCATTGCCATTGCGACCGAACTGGAACTGGACGACGCGGCGATTGCCCGCGCCCTGGCCAAGTTCGAGGGTGTGGGCCGGCGCTTCCAGCGCCGCGGCCAGTGGCCTGCCCGCGACGGCGGCGAGTTCCTTTTGATCGACGACTACGGCCACCATCCGGTGGAGATGGCGGCGGTGCTGTCGGCTGCGCGCGGCGCCTTCCCGGGCCAGCGCATCGTGCTCGCCTTTCAGCCCCATCGCTACACCCGCACGCGCGATTGCTTCGAAGACTTCGTGCACGTGATGGGCCAGGCCGACGCGGTGCTGCTGACCGAGGTCTACAGCGCCGGCGAGGCGCCCATTCCGGCCGCCGACGGCCGTGCGCTGGCACGCGCACTGCGCCTGGGCGGCAAGGAGCCGCTCTTCGTCCCCGAGGTGGCCGACATGCCCGCCGCGCTGGCCGCCATGACGCAGGCCGGCGACGTGGTCATCGGCATGGGCGCGGGTTCGATGAACAGCCTGCCTGGCCGCGTGGCCGAACACTTTTCCAAAAACTGATTTCATGAGCTTCGATCTGTCCTCCATCGATGTGAAAGCCCTGGGCAAGGTGGCCGTGCTGTTTGGCGGCAGCAGCGCCGAGCGCCCGGTGTCCCTGATGAGCGGCAGCGGTGTGCTGGCCGCCCTGCAGGCTGTGGGCGTCGATGCCCATGCCTTCGATCCGGCCGAGCGCGCACTGCAAGACTTGAAGACCGAGGGCTTTGCCCGCGCCTTCATCGCCTTGCACGGACGCGGTGGTGAGGACGGCACCCTGCAAGGCGCCCTGGAGTGCTTGGGCCTGCCTTACACCGGCTCGGGCGTCACGGCCTCGGCGGTGGCCATGGACAAGACCATGACCAAGCGCATCTGGCTGGCCGAAGGCCTCTCCACCCCGCGCCATCTGGCCTTGAGCCGCGCTGAACTCACGCGCGAGCGCGTGCGCACCATCCCCGACGAACTGGGCCTGCCCGTCATGGTCAAGCCGCCGCACGAGGGCAGCTCGATCGGCATCAGCAAGGCCAAGGGCTATTCGGAAATGCAGGGCGCGGTGGAACTGGCACTGGGCTTCGACGACGAGTTGCTGTTCGAGGAATGCATCGAAGGCCCCGAGCTCACTTGCGCGGTGCTGGGTGACGGGGCGCTGGCGCAGGCCCTGCCCGTGGTCGAGATCCGCGCGGTCGGTGGCGACTACAACTACGAAAACAAGTACATCACCGACAGCACCGAATACCTGTTTGGCACCCTGCCGGCCGCGCTGGAAGCACAGATCCAGGCCGAGGTGCTGAAGGCCTACCGCCTGCTGGGCTGCCGCGGCTGGGGCCGGGCCGACATCATGCTGCGCAAGTCCGACATGAAGCCCTTCCTGCTGGAGATGAACACCAGCCCGGGCATGACCAGTCATTCCTTGGTGCCCAAGGCCGCCGCCCAGGTGGGCCTGGCCTATCCGCAGCTCTGTCTGTGGTTGCTCGCGCAAGCCCGTTTGGACAAGAAGGCCTGACTTTCATGGCTGACGCCGCCTCCATCGACAGCCTGCCCAGCGACATCCGCTGGATGAAGCTGGCCGCGCCTGTGTTGGCGGGGCTGGCCGTGCTGTTGATGCTGACGGCCGGGGCGCTGTGGCTGGCCAAGCGTCCGGTGTTTGAGTGGCGCCAGATTCGCATCGAGGGCGATGTCGAGCGCAACAGCCTGGCAACCCTGCGGGCCAATGCCATGCCGCATCTGGAGGGCAACTTCCTGAGCATGAATTTGGCGCGCGCGCGGGCTGCCTTTGAAGCCGCCCCCTGGGTGCGCCGCGCCACCGTGCAACGCGTGTGGCCGGGTCAGCTGCGGGTGGTGCTGGAAGAACACCGCGCCGTAGCGCTGTGGGACGGCCGGGGCGATTGGGGCGAGCCGGCTCCCGAGCGCGCCTTGCTGAACAGCCACGGCGAGGTTTTTCAGGCCAATCTGGGTGATGTGGAAGACGACGGCCTGCCGCAGTTCTCCGGGCCGCATGGCAGTGCGCCCACAGTGATGCGTCTGTGGCAGCAACTTCAAGGCCCCAGCCAAAGCCTGGGCGAGACCGTGGTCAAGCTGGAGCTCTCGGGTCGCGGCAGCTGGCGCCTGGCTTGGGAGAGCGGGGCCCAGATCGAGCTCGGACGTGGCAGCGAAGACGAGTTGCTGGCGCGCTACCGACAGTTTTTGCCCCATGCGCTGGCCGTGGCCAAGCGTTTCCAAACCACAGTGGCTTCGGCCGATTTACGCCATACCGACGGTTATGCCCTGCGCTTGGCGGGTATCGGCACCACCCCAGTCAATCAAAAAACCAAGAGGAAACCCTAGATGGCCAAGGAATACAAAGATCTGGTGGTCGGCCTGGATATTGGTACGTCCAAGATCATGGCCGTGGTCGGAGAGGTGATGCCGGGCGGCGAATTGCGCTTGGCGGGCTTGGGGCTGGCGCCATCCCACGGTTTGAAGCGCGGGGTGGTGGTGAACATCGACGCCACGGTGCAGGCGATTCAGCAGGCGCTGAAAGAAGCCGAAATGATGGCAGATTGCAAAATCACCCGGGTTTTCACGGGGATCACTGGCAGCCATATTCGCGGGCAAAACTCTACCGGCATGGTCATCGTGCGTGACAAAGAAGTCACACCGGTGGATGTGGCGCGGGTGGTGGAAACCGCCAAGGCCATCAATATCCCGAATGATCAGCGCCTGCTGCTGGTGGAGCCGCAGGAGTTTGTGATCGATGGCCACGAGGTCAAAGAACCCATTGGAATGAGCGGTGGGCGCCTGGAGGTCAAGGTGCATATCGTGACCGGGGCTCAATCGGCGGCGGAAAACATCATCAAGTGCGTGCGCCGCTGTGGTCTGGAAGTTGAGCAGTTGGTGCTCAATCCCAGCGCGAGCAGTTTGGCCGCGCTCACCGCCGACGAGCGGGAATTGGGCGTGGCGCTGGTCGACATTGGGGCCGGCACCACCGATGTGGCGATCTTCACCGGCGGCTCCATCCGTCATACCGCCGTCATTCCGATCGCAGGTGACCTCATCACCTCCGATATCGCGATGGCCCTGCGCACCCCGACCAAGGATGCTGAGGAAATCAAGGTGGAGTTTGGGGTGGCCAAGCAAATGCTGGCCGACCCCCAGGCCCAATTGGAAGTGCCGGGTTTGGGTGATCGGGCGCCGCGGATGCTTTCAAAACAAGCACTTGCAGGGGTTATTGAACCCCGTGTCGAAGAAATCTTTGCGCTCGTGCATCAAGTCATTCGTGAGTCCGGGTACGAAGAGTTACTCAGTTCCGGCATCGTGTTGGCGGGTGGCTCAGCAGTCATGCCGGGGATGATCGAATTGGCTGAGGACATGTTCCTCAAACCCGTTCGACGCGGCAACCCGACGTATAGCGGGGCACTTTTCGACATGGTGGCCAATCCGCGTTCCAGCACGGTCATGGGTTTGCTGGAAGAGGCCCGCCTGGCCCGCACCCGAGGTTTTAAGGCGGCGCAGCAGGCGGGCTCCATGAAAACCCTGATGCATCGCTTCAAGGACTGGTTTGCCGGGACTTTCTGAGGCAGTTTTTTTAATAGATCCCCTTAAAAAGAGGGTATCTAGTCTAGATTTTTAGCAGTTTGCGCGTGACAATCGCGCGGTTCACGGAGGTAGGTATGGCCATCGAAATGATCGAAGAGTTCAACCAAGGTACGCGCATCAAGGTCATCGGCGTGGGGGGCGGCGGCGGCAATGCCGTTGACCACATGATTGACCAGCACGTGCAGGGCGTCGAATTCATTGCTGCCAATACCGATGCGCAGGCGCTCAATCAAAGCCGCGCGGACCACGTGATCCAGCTCGGCCGCAGCGGCTTGGGCGCCGGCGCCATCCCCGAGCGCGGCAAGGAAGCCGCGCACGAAGCCGAAGATCGGCTGCGTGAAGTGCTGGACGGCACCGACCTGCTCTTCATCACGGCCGGCATGGGCGGCGGCACCGGCACCGGCGCGGCGCCGGTGATCGCCAAGGTGGCCAAGGACATGGGCATCTTGACGGTGGGTGTCGTGACCCGCCCCTTCGACTTCGAGGGTTCGCGCCGCAACAAGCAGGCCGAGAGCGGCCTGGCGGAGCTCGAAGCCAATGTCGACTCCCTGATCGTGGTGTTGAACGACCGCCTGCTGGATGTGCTGGGCGACGACGCCACGCAGGAGCAGGCCTTCGCCTTTGGCAACGATGTGCTGAAGAACGCCGTGGGCGGCATCTCGGATGTGATTCATTTGCCCGGCCTGGTGAACCTGGACTTCCAGGACGTGCGCACGGTGATGCAAGAGCCGGGCAAGGCCTTGATGGGCACGGCCCAGGCCGGCGGCCCGGACCGCGCCACCAAGGCCGCTGAGCAGGCCATGGCCTGCCCGCTGCTGGACGGCATCAACCTGACCGGTGCGCGCGGCGTGCTGGTGCTGATTGCCGCCTCGCGCAACACCTTCAAGCTGGCCGAGTCCCGTGCTGCCATGAACGCCATCAAGCGTCTGGCCCACGAAGATGCCCATGTCATCTACGGCACCGCCTACGACGACAGCCTGGGTGACCAGCTGCGCGTGACGGTGATCGCCACCGGCCTGAGCGGCGGTCAGCAGCAACGTGAGCGTGTGGCTGAGCGCCCGCCGATGACCGTGATCCGTACCGGCACCGACAACCTGCCCATCCTGACCCAGGCGGTGGCCAGCACGGCCATGGGCGCCCAGGCTGCCGCACAGACCACGATGGGCGTGGGCACCCCGGCGGGTGATTTCGGCCAGCGCGACATGCCGAGCGTCTGGCGCTTTGGCCGCGCCGCGCAGAAGGTCGATGCCTTGTCGGCCTCGGGCCTGGACGACATCGAGATTCCCGCTTTCCTGCGCCGCCAGGCCGATTGAGGGCTGGGTCGGTGGGCCGGGTTGGGGTGCGGGACGCTTGCAAGGTCCGACATCCCCTTCGAGGGCTATCGCTGAAATAGTCAGGGCTCACGCCACAGGCGTGGGCCCTTCTGTCTTGAGGCCGCGACAATCCCGCCCATGCTGGCTCAAAGAACCATTCAATCCATCACCCGCGCCGTCGGCGTGGGCATCCACAGCGGTCGCAAGGTCGAATTGGTGCTGCGCCCGGCGCCGGTGAATACCGGCCTGGTGTTTCGCCGCACCGATCTGGCCCAGCCGGTCGAGATTCCGGTGAATCCGCAGGCCGTGTGCGACACCCGCATGGCCACCACCATCAGCCCGGGTGGCGATCCCGGCGCCCCCAAGGTGCAGACCATCGAGCACCTGCTCAGCGCCTGTGCTGGATTGGGGCTGGACAACCTTTACATCGACATCAGCGCCGACGAGGTGCCCATCCTGGATGGTTCGGCGGCCAGCTTTGTTTATTTGCTGCAGTCGGCGGGCTTGCAAGAGCAGAGCTTCCCCAAGCGCTTCTTGCGCGTGAAGAAGACGGTGGAGGTTCGGCGAGGCGAAGGCAAGCGTCTGATGTGGGCGCGTCTGCAACCCCTGCACGGCTACACCCTGACCTTCGAGATCGAGTTCGACAACCCCGCCGTGGCCGCCACCGGCAGCCACTACACCTTCGACATGGGCTCCGGCGCCTATAAGAAGGAAATTGCCCGCGCCCGGACCTTTGGCATGACCAGCGACATCGAGCTGATGCGCTCGCGCGGCCTGACCCTGGGCGGCAATATGGACAACGCCATCGTCGTCGACGACTACAAGGTCCTGAACGCCGAGGGCCTGCGCTATGACGACGAGTTCGTGAAGCACAAGATCCTTGATGCCATCGGCGACATGCAGGTGGCCGGGCACCCCTTGCTGGCGGCCTACACCAGCTTCAAGGGCGGTCATGCCCTGAACAACGAGCTGCTGCGTGCCTTGCTGGCCGATCCCGAGGCCTGGGAAATCGTCGAGTTTCACCACGCCAAAGATGCGCCGGCCGGCTTTGCCGAGTTGCCGCCGGCTTGGTGATGATGATTCTTTTTCGCGTCGTCTTCGGCCTGCTGCTGCTGGTTTCGCTGGGCTGCTTTGTCATGGCCCTGGTCAAGCGCCAGCCGCGCTGGCAGCGCCTGGGGGTCAGCCTCCTGAAGTGGACTTTGATCGCTGCGGCTGGTTTCTTTTTCGTGCTGGCATTGGAGCGATTGCTCGGCTGAGCGTCGTTCAAACCTGCAGCGGTAGGCTCAGGGTCGCACGCAAGCCGCCCTGCGCGCGCCGCCGCAGGCTCAAGCGTCCGCCATGGGCCTCGGCGATCTCGCGCGCCAGGGCCAGGCCCAGGCCGGTGCCGCCGCGCTTGGTGGAATAGAAGGGCAGTAGGGCCTGGGCCAGCACGGCGTCGCTGGCGCCCGGGCCGCGGTCGGCCACGCTGAGCTGCCATTCGCCCTGCTGTTCGCGGATGCTCAGCTCCACGGCCTCGGACGGCCCGCCGGCCTCATGGGCGTTTTTGAGCAGATTGAGCAGGGCCTGCTCGAGTTGGGCGGCGTCGGCGTGGCCGGGGCGCTCCGGCAAGGCGCCCGCCAGGCGCAGCGGCTGCAGCAGGGCCAGGCGTTGCACCAGGGCGGCCCAGTCCAGCGGCGCGGGCTGCGGTGATGGCAATTTGGCGAACTGGGCGTAGCCGCTCAGAAAACTGTGCAGATGGCGAGCCCGTTCGCCGATGCGCTCAAAGACCTGGGCGATGTCGCTCTGAGCCGCGCGTTCGCTCAAGGTGGCGCCGCTGTGGGCCAACGAGGAGATGGGAGCCAGCGAATTGTTCAGCTCGTGGCTGAGCACGCGCAGCACGCGCTTCCAGCTCTGGACTTCCTGGCGTGCCAGCTCCTGGCTCAAGGGGCGCAGCAGCAGCAGGCGGTGCGCCTGTCCCTGCAGGTTCAGGGCGCGCTGCGAGAGCAGCCAATGGCCTTCCTCCACGGGCACCAAACCATCCCGCCCCATCTGGCCCTCGCGCAGAAGGGCGGCCAACTCGGCCGGGGCGCGTGATACGAGGGTCTCCCAGTCCAGCCCTTGCAGCCGTCGGCCCTCGGCCAGCAGGGTACGTGCGGCCAAGTTGTCCAGGGCCACGCGGCCTTGGGCATCCAGCAGCAGCAGGGCCACTGGAGTGTGCTGCACCAGGGTGTCGAGCAGCAACTCGCGCTGCGCAAGTTGCTGGCGCTGCTGCTGGATGGCGCGAGACAGCTCCTGGTGCGAAAGGGCGAGCGCTCGAAGCTCGGCGGGCTGGTCCGGGGCGCCCATGCGGGCGCTGAAGTCGCCCTCGCGCCAGCTTTGCACCAGGCTGTCCAGCGCAGCCAGCAGCTGGCGCAGGGGCTCCAACAAACGGCCCAGGGTCCAGGCCAAGGGCAGGGCCAGCAGGGCCGCCGCCGCCAGGCCTGCGGCCAAGGGATTGAACCAGCGCAGCAGCAATTGCTGCAGGCCCAGCAGTGCGAGGGCGCCGGCCAGCAGCAAGAGCCCAAGCAGGGTGCTCAGTCTCATAGCCCGTGGTGGTGCAGGCGGCGGTACACGGCCTGGCGCGAGAGACCGAACTGCGCCGCCACGCGACTGATGTTGCCGCCCGCGGCCTGCAGCGCGGCTTGCAGCACGGGGCGGCTGGGTTCGTCCAGATTGCGCGCTTCGATGGGGGCCGCGCCCAGGGCCAGATGCTCGGTTTGGATGGGGTGCTCCTGGGCCAGCAACAGGGCCCGTTCCATGCAGTGGCGCAGCTCCCGCACATTGCCCGGCCAGGGATGTTGGCGCAGGCGTTCGCGCGCACCTTCGCTGAGGACGCCGCGGCCGCCCAGGAACTGCTCGGCCAGGGGCTCGATGTCCTCCACCCGTTCGGCCAAGGGCGCCAGGCGCAACTCAATGCCATTGAGCCGGTAGTACAAGTCCTCGCGGAACTGCCCGGTGCGAATCTGGGCCGGCAGATCGGCATTGGTGGCGCTGATCAGGCGCACATCGGCGCGCTGCAGCTTGGCCGAGCCCAGGCGCTGGAATTCGCCGGTTTCCAGCACCCGCAGCAGCTTGGCCTGGCCGGAGAGTGGCAGGTTGCCGATCTCGTCCAGAAACAGAGTCCCGCCGTCGGCCGATTCGATATGGCCGATGCGCGCCTTCTGCGCTCCGGTGTAGGCACCGGCTTCGGCGCCGAAGAGTTCAGCCTCGATCAGCTCGGAAGGCAGGGCACCGCAGTTCAGTGCCACCAGCGGGCGGCCAGCCCGGGGCGAATTGGCGTGCAGCAGTTGGGCGATGCGTTCTTTGCCGCTGCCGTTGGGCCCGGTGATCAGGGTGGGCAGGGTGGAGCGCGCCACGGGGGCCGCCAGCTCCAGCAGGCTCAGCATGGCCGGGGACTCGGCCACCAGGCCGTCCAGCTGCAACTGCTGCTGCAGGCGTTCGCGCCGTTGCCGCTGCTGGCGCGCCTGTTCGCGCAGCCGGCCCTGGGCTTCACCGAGTTCCAGCAGGTTTTGCACGGTGGCCAAGAGCTTGCTGTCGTCCCAGGGCTTGCCCAGGTAGTCGGCCGCCCCGGCCTTGACCAGTTCGACCGCGCGCTCCAGCTGCGTCCAGGCGGTCAGCAGGATGATGGGCAGATCGGGGGCGCGCGCCCGGATCTGCTGGAACAGGGCCACGCCCTCAGCGCCGCTGGTGGTGTCGGCGCTGAAGTTCATGTCTTGGATCACCAGATCGGCGCGCGCCAGCTGTTTCAAACCCTGCTCCGGCGAGCCGGCGCTGAGGGTGGTGATGCCGTGCAGCGAGAACATCAGCTGCAGGGCGGCGCAGACATCGGGGTTGTCGTCAATGACCAGAAGCGTGGGCATGGTGCGCAGTGTCTCAGCCCGCGCGCATGGCCAGGGCAGGGGCCAGGCCCGAGGCGCGTCGGGCCGGGGCCCAGACCGCCAGCTGACCCAGCAGCAGCAGCGTGACGGCGGCCGGCAGCAGATGCATGAGAGGCCGCACCGGCAGGCCTTGGCTGGCCACCAGCCATTGATTGATGCCCAGGGCCGCGCCCGTGCCCAGCAACACGCCCAGGCCGCATAGAAGCGCGTTCTCCAGCTGGAAGTAGCGCAGGATGTCGCTGCGCGTGGCGCCCAGAGCGCGACGAATACCGATCATGCGGCCGCGTTGTTCCACCCAGAAGCTGGCCAGGCCGACGATGCCCAGTGCGGTGATGACCAGCAGCGCGCTGCACACGCCCACCAGGGTCCAGACCAGGGCGCGGTCCGGCGCCCAATAGCGTTGGCGCATCTGGAGCAGCGTCTGGGTCCGCAGCACCAGGCGGCTGGGTTCCACCTCCTTGAAGATCTGGCGCGCCGCGGCCAGCACGCGGGCCTGATCGGCCGGGGCCACGCGCAGGATGTAGCTGCCGCTGCGGTAGCTGTGTGCGACCGGCACCAAGCTCGCATAGCGGCCATCTCGGGCCTCACGCGGATAGGGTGGTTGCAGGCCATCGACCACGCCGACGATGCGCGCCCCGGGCTCGCCATAGATGTGGAGCGCCCGACCCAGCACCGTCTCCAGCGGCCGGCCTGGGGCCAGGGCCTCGGCCACTGCACGGTTGACGATGATCACCGGCACCCGCGGTTCCGCCTGGCTGCGCAGGGTGGAACTCAGCTGCACCTCGTCGGGCAGAAAGGCGCGCCCCGCGAGCAGCTTCATGCCGTGGGCTTTGAGCATGTGCTCATCGCCCTCGTAGGTGGAGAGGAACAGGCGCAAACCCTTTTGCTCGGGTTCGGTGTAAGCGCCGCTGTTGTTGCTGTTGTCGCCATAGAGCACCTGGTTGGCGATGCTGACCGCCTGCACACCCGGCAGTGCGCGCAAGCGACGCAGGTCTTCGGCGCTGAGCTGATCGGGGTTGCTCAGGCGCCGGGTGGCGCGCACCTCGATCGCCAGCAGTTCAGACTCGGGCAGGCCCGTGGGCGAATTGAGTGCGCTCACCCGCTGTTGCACCACATGCAGGGCGTTGCTGATCAGGGCGAAGCTCAGCGCCACTTCGAGAACGATCAGTCCGGCGGCGATCTTGTGGCGCTTGAGGGTGGAGAGGATGGGAGCGAATTGGCTGAGCATGATCAGGCGGCCTTCAGCAACGGTGCAGGGTTGAGGGTGGCGGCACGCCAGGCCGGCAACAGGCCGGCCAGCAGCGCGGCCATCAGGGAGATCAGCAGGGTGGCGCCCAGCATGGCCAAGTCCATTCGCGCCAGGCTGGCGTATTCCGCCGGACCCTGGCGCAGCAGCCACAGCCCGCCCACGGCCAATAGCAGACCCAAGCCCGCGCCCAGCAAGCCGATCAGCCCGGACTCCACCAGCACCTGCGCGAACACCTGGGTACGGCGCGCGCCCAGTGCCCGGCGCACGCCGATTTCGCTGCTGCGGCGCAGGGTCTTGGCCAACTGCAGGCCCACCATATTCACCAGACACACGGCCAGGAAGGCGAAGGCCAGGGCAGATTGCAGCCGCACATCGGCGGGCAGCACCTTGTCGATGCGCAGCACGCTGGGGATGTCGTAGAGGCGCACATTCACGGGCCGTTGAAAGCGCCCGGCCTGTCGCTGGGCCTCGCTGTACTGTTTCAGATAGTCGCGAAATGCCGGCGCGGCGGCGGCCGACTCCAGTTCGACCCAGTACTGCACCCAGGCGCAACTGACATCGCGGTCCAGCGGGTTGCGCCCCTGCAGATCGCCCCAGCAGTTCATGTTTCCGCTGCGCCCGAACTTGAACGTGCGGGCCGTGGAGAAGGGCATGTAGAAGGCTTCCTGCGCGTCATAGACGCCGTTGCTCATGTCGTAGACATGGGGATTCATCGCCCAGGGCTTGAGCACTCCCACCACGCGCAGGCGGTTGCCGCCCACGGCGACTTCGCGGCCCACGCTGTTCTCACCACCAAATAGGCGCTGGTTGAGCGCATGGCCGAGCACGACGACGCGGGCTTCGGCGGCATCGTCCTGCGCCGTCCAAGCGCTGCCATGGGCAAACGGGGTTTCAAACAATGCGAAGAAGTCGGCGCTGGTCTGGCGCAGGCGTTCAATCGTGGGGGCTTCGGTCGAGTCGGGCAGGCCGATGGCGAGATTGCTGCCACTCATCAGGACCTGGCGCAGGCCTTTGGCAGCCTGCAGCAGGTTTTCGGCGTCGGTGCGGGTCAGCTGTGCCTCGGGCTCCTCGCCCGGGCGAAAGCCAACCAGGTCCTCGGCGTCCAGCTGCACGCGAAACACGCGCTCGGCCTTGTGCTCCATGGGGGTCTTGGCCAGCAGGTGGTAGACCGTCAGCGTGGTCATGCAGATGCCCACGCCCAGGCCCAGCGCGGCCACCATCAGGGCGCTCAGCACGGGGGTGCGGCGCAGCGAGCGCCAGGCGGTTTTCAGGTGTTCAAGCCACATTTCAGGCTTCCTTCAGCGATTGATTCAAGGTGTTGAGTGCCGCGTCGTCCAACTGACCGGCGACCTGCAAGGCTTCCAGCCAGGCCAGCCAGGCCTCGAGCTGGGCCTGCAGGCCCTGCGTGCGCAGCTGGCCCAGGGTCTGGATGGCCAGCAGGACATCAGAGGTGCTGCGGCTGCCCAGTTCCTGGCCGTGGCGCATGGCCTGGAGTGCCTGCGCTGCGGCTTGCTCGCCTGCGGCGGCGGCCTCGGCCTGGGCGCGTGCGGCTTGCAGGCGCTGCAGCTGGCTGCTGAGTTCACGGCGTTGCTCGCGCTGCGCGGCGTCTTGTTCGGCCGCAGCGATTCGCAGGCGCTCGGCCGCAGCGTCGCGGCGGGCGCTGCGTGCGCCGCCATCGAGAAGGGGCAGGCTGAGCTGCAGCTGGGCCTGTTGGGCCCAGCGGCCGGAATCTACGCGGCTGGCTTCGGCGCGCAGGGTCAATGCGGGCAGGGCGGCGGCGCGCTCGGCGTCCAGCTGTTCGGCGCGCGACTGGCGTTGCAGGGCCAGGGCGCGCAGTTCCGGCGCATCCGCAGCGCTGTCGATGTCCAAGGTCAGTGCCGGCGGCAGTTGCTGGGCGGGCAGGGGGGTGAGTGATGGCCAGGCGCTCAATCCCGCATGGGCCAACAGGGCCGCGCGCGCCTGCGCCAGCCGGGCCTGCGCGCCTTGGGCATTGATCTGGGCCAGGCGGTGGAAGGCCTGGGCCTGCGCCGCGTCCACGGCTGCGCTCAGACCCTCGCGCAGGCGCACCGCCATGCGCTGGGCCTCGGTGGCGTAGGCCACCTCCAGTTCGGCCTGAGTCCGCGCCTGGCCTTCGGCCGCCAGAACTTGCAGGTAAAGGCTGGCCGAGCGCAGACGCAGGGCTTGTTCACTGGCTTGCAGCAGTTGTTGCTGGGCTTCCACGGCGCTGGCTTGGGCGGCGCTCTGCCGCCAGGCCTGCAGATTGACCAGGCTCTGGCTGACCTGGATGCGGCTGACTCTCTCGCTGCCGGCGCCGCCGCGTTCGCGCTGCGGGCCCCAGCTGGCATCGGCCTGGGGCAACAGCTGGGCGCGGGTCTGGCGCCACAGGGCCTGCTGCTCGCCCACCCGAGCCTCGCTCTGGAGCAGGCTGGGGGCCTGGGCCCGGGCCTGGCTGTGCAGTTCCAGCAGATCCATGGCCCAGCCGGGCGCCATGCTGGCGGCCAAGGCGAGGGCGATCAGGGGCTTCTTCATGCGACGGCAGCCAGACTCAGGTGCTGGCTGTCGATGACCCGGCCATCGATGACCTGCACATGGCGAGGTGCTCGCGCGGCCAGCTGTGGGTCGTGCGTGACCATCACCAAGGTGGCGCCGTCGCGGTGCAGTTCTTCCAGCAGTTCCATCACCGCACGCGCCATCTGACTGTCCAGATTGCCCGTGGGCTCGTCGGCCAGCAGGATCTTGGGCGAGCCGGCCAGCGCGCGGGCGATGGCCACACGTTGCTGCTGGCCCCCGCTGAGCTGGCTGGGCAGGTGCCCGGCGCGGCCGCTCAAGCCCACGCGCTCCAGGGCCTCCAAGGCGCGGCGTCGGCGCTCGGCGGCCTTGAAACCGCGGTAATGCAGCGGCACCTCGATGTTTTCCAGCACGTTCAGGTCCGGGATCAGATTGAAGGCCTGAAAGATGAAGCCGATCTTCTCGTTGCGCAGGCGCGAGCGTTCGGCATCGCTGAGCCGGCTCACGTCCTGGCCGTCCAGTTCGAACAGTCCCCCACTGGGCGACTCGAGCAGGCCGGCAATGGTCAGAAAAGTGGTCTTGCCCGAGCCCGAGGGCCCGGTGACGGCGACGAAGTCCCCCGCCTTGACCTCCAGATGGAAGTCGTTCAGGGCCTGGGTCTCGACCAACTCGGTGCGGTAGACCTTGCTCAGGTTTTGCATCTTCAGCATCTGTTTCTCCTCAATTGATTTGCAGTTCGCGGGCCTCGCCCACGCCATCCAGACCCGAGACGACGACACGCTCGCCCAGCTTCAAGCCTGACAACACCTCGACCCGCTCCAGCGACTGCGCGCCCAGGCGGATGTCGCGGCGCTCGGCGCGGCCATCGGCCCGCAGTACATAGGCGAAACGCCCACCGCCTTGCTCGATGAAGCTGCCGCGCGGCAGGCTGGCCACCTGGGGCTTGCGTTCCAGCAGCACCCGGGCCGAGAGACGTTGGTTCTGGCGCAGCTCGGGCGGTTGGCTGCCCACAAAGCGCAGGCGCGCGGCCACCTCGCCATTGACGACCTCGGGCGAGATCGAGATCAGCTTGGCCGCCACCGGTTGGCCGGCCACTCGCACCTCGCCGGGCAAGCCCAGGCTGAGTTCGCGCGCCTGGCCCTCGGGCACCTGAATCTGCACATCCAGCTGGCTCAGGTCCACCAGGGTCAGCAGCTTGGCGTCGCGGGCCACCACGGCGCCGTTGTCCACCAGCAGCGAACCCACGGCTCCGGCATGGGGCGCGCGCAGTTCCAGGGCGGCCAGTTGGCGCTCCAGTTCGGCGGCCTGCGAGGCTGCGCGATTGGCGGCGGCCTGCTTGGCCTCCAGCTCGTATTGCAGCGATTGCAGGCGCAGCCGATGGGCGCTCTCGGCCTGCTTGAGCTGGATGCGCGCGCGCTCCAACTGGTCTTGGGCCTGTTCCCATTGCAATCGGGCCGTGGCCCCGGCCTCGAAGGCGGCGCGCTGGCGCTTGTCGGCCGTTAGCGCGGCCTGCAGTTCGATGCGCGCGGTGTCCACTGCGGCTTGGACGCGGCCGCGCTCGCTCTCGCCTTCCGCCTGCGCGCGGCGCGCCTCGGCCTGGGCGGCCGCGGCCGCGGCCCGCTCCTGCTGCACCCGGGCCTGCAGATCGGGGCTGGCAATGCGGGCCAGCAACTGCCCCTGGGTCACCGAGTCACCGGCCTGGATCTGCCATTGCAGGGTGCCGGCTTGGGGTGCGAAGAGCGTGGGACTGTTGGCCGCGACCACACGGCCTTCCGCCGCCACATCGCGCTGCACATCGGCGCGTTCGACGCTGGCGATGCTGAGCTGACTGAGTTGGAACTGAGGCAGGCGCTGGCTCTGCAGCTGGCGGGCACTCAAGGCCCCCAGGCCGCCAAGTGCGGTCAGCGCGACGAGGCCGATCAAGGGCCGGCGCCAGCGGCGCCAAGGGCTGGGGGGCAGCGCGCGATCCTGCGCGGCGGTAGAGCGAATCGGTTGGTCCATGCCCTCTTATTGCAAGGGCTGTGCCAGCCGGGATCAGGCCCCGCGCCCCGGGGGCGAGGCCCCGGAGCGTGGCGCGCGCTGCTGTCCGCGGACAGTGCGCGGACGTCTTGGATCGGCCTTAGCCGTCCAGCAGTGCGCGCCCTAGCGCTTCCGCTACTTCGATGCCGTCGACGCCGGCCGACATGATGCCGCCGGCATAGCCCGCGCCTTCGCCCGCCGGGTAGAGGCCGCGTACGTTCAGGCTTTGGTAGTCGCGGCCGCGCGTCAGGCGCAGGGGCGAGGAGGTGCGGGTCTCGACGCCGGTGAGCACGGCGTCGGCGCGGTCGAAGCCGCGGATCTGGCGGCCGAAGGCGGGCAGGGCCTCGCGGATGGCTTCCAGCACATAGGGGGGCAGTACCGTGCGGCCCTTTTCTTGCAGCTGGGTCAGTGTGATGCCGGGCTTGTACGAGGGCATCACCTCGCCCAGCACCGTGGAGGGCTGGCGCTTGAGGAAGTCGCCCACCAGGGCGCCCGGGGCGCGGTAGCCGCCTTCGCCGAGCTCAAAGGCGCGCGACTCCCAGATGCGCTGGAAGGCCATGCCATCGAGTGGGTTCACCGGGCCTTCGGTCTTGCCGTCCTGCCGGTAGTCCTGCGGGTTGATGCCCACCACGATGCCGGCGTTGGCATTGCGCTCGGCGCGTGAGTACTGGCTCATGCCATTGGTGACCACGCGATCGGGCTCGGAGGTGGCGGCCACCACCGTGCCCCCCGGGCACATGCAGAAGCTGTAGACCGAACGCCCGTTCTTGGCGTGGTGCACCAGCTTGTAGTCGGCCGCACCCAGCAAGGGGTTGCCGGCGTTCGGCCCGAAGCGCGCCGCGTCAATCAGACTTTGCGGGTGCTCGATGCGAAAGCCCACCGAGAAGGGCTTGGCCTCCATGTAGACGCCACGGGCATGCAGCATGGCAAAGGTATCGCGCGCGCTGTGGCCCAGGGCCAGCACCACGTGATCGGCCTCGATCTGCTCGCCGGTTTCCAGCGTGAGGCCGCGCACGGCGCCGTCCTCGATCTGCAGATCCACCACCTTCTGCTCGAAGCGGATCTCACCGCCCAAGGCCTCGATGTCGGCGCGCATCTTCTCGATCATGCTCACCAGGCGGAAGGTGCCGATATGGGGCTTGCTGACGAACAGGATCTCTTCCGGCGCGCCGGCCTTGACGAATTCGGTCAGTACCTTGCGCGTGAGATGGCGTGGGTCCGAGATCTGGCTGTAGAGCTTGCCGTCCGAAAACGTGCCGGCACCGCCCTCGCCGAACTGCACATTCGATTCGGGCTTGAGCACGCCCTGACGCCACAGGCCCCAGGTGTCCTTGGTGCGGTCGCGCACCGCGCGGCCGCGTTCCAGCACCAGGGGGCGCAGACCCATTTGCGCCAGGATCAGGGCGGCAAACAGGCCGCAAGGCCCGAAGCCCACCACCACCGGGCGCTTCTTGCTGCCCTGGGCATAGAAGTCGGCCGGCGCGTGGCCGATCACCTTGTAGCGCGTGTCCGGGCTGGGGCGCAGATGGGCGTCGCCGCTTGCCAGCAGCTCGGCCTCGTGTGCCGGGTCGGTCAGCTCGCAGTCCAGGGTGTAGATCAGCTGCATGGCCGTCTTCTTGCGAGCGTCGTGCGCGCGCTTGAAGACGGTGAAGCCCTTGAGCTGCTCGGCTTGCTGCGGCGTCAGGCCCAGGCGCTGCAGCACGGCCGCGTGCAGTTGTGCATCGGTGTGGTTGAGCGGCAGGCGCAGATCGGTGATTCGCAGCATGGCAAAAGGGTAAAGCAGGAAAAACATTGGCGCCCCAGGCGCCAAAAAAACAACGGCGCCTGAGGCGCCGCTGGATGAAGACCGGGGTGGATTAACCCTGGTGCGGGCGCTTGCCCGGGTTCTTCTTGCTGCGGGTGTGCGAACCACGCTCCAGGCTGCGCTTCTGGCCGCGGCCGGTGGTGAAGGTCACGCCCTTGGGGGCGACGGGACGGGGGGTGGCGCGGCGCTGGGCCTCGGTAACGATCTTGTTGCCCATGGTGTGGCTCTCGAAAAAGGGTTGGTTGTTTGGTAGCCGCAAGTCCACGAGGTCAAGGGCCAGGGCCTAGGCGCGCTGGCGCGCGCAGCTGAGCCGGGGGCGGAGTTTAGTTCATGGCCGGGCGGCTGCTCTTTCGAGGCCCGGTAGTGGCGACGTCGCACCGCACGTTTCAACAAGTGATGCAATCGCGCCTCAGCTAAAGCCCAGCCCTCCATGCAAGCCCTTTTCGAAGCGATCGCTCAACTGCCCCTGCCTTCCGAGGCCCAACGTCATTTCCACGGTCGCGGTGGCCTGTTCCCGGGGTGTGAGCACCTGGCCTTGGATGCCTATCCGCCGGCCTGGCTGCTGACCAGCTTCGAGCCGCTGAGCGAGGAAGCCCTGGCCCAGATTCATCAGGCGCTGGCGCAACGCTGGGCCGAACTCGACACCCAGGGCCAGGCGCTGTGCTGGGTCTACCAATGCCGCCAAGAGGGTGGCCGGGCCGAGACCCGCCTGATGGCCGGTGAGCTGCCCGAGCCCCACACCGTGGTTGAGGGCGGGGCGCGCTATCTGGTGCATTTGCTCAAGGGTCAGAACCATGGCCTGTTCCTGGACATGGCCGAGGGCCGGGCTTGGGTGCGCCAGCAGATTGCGGCGCTGCCCCATGCCAAGGTGCTGAACCTGTTCGCCTACAGCTGCGCGTTTTCAGTGGTGGCGCTGCAGGCCGGGGCTGAACAGGTCATCAATGTGGACATGAGCCCGGGGGCCTTGGCGCTGGGGCGCCGTAACCATGAGCTCAACGGGCTTAAGGGAGGTGCCAGTTTTCTGGCGCACGACATCTTCAAGAGCTGGGGCAAGCTCACGCGCAGCGGGCCCTACGAGCTGGTGATCGTGGATCCGCCCAGCTTCCAGAAGGGCAGCTTTGTGGCCACCAAGGACTACGCGCGCCTGATGCGCCGCCTGCCGGAGCTGTTGGCCCCGGGCGGCCATGCCTTGCTGTGCCTGAACACGCCCAAGCTGGGCGAGGCCTTTTTGCGCGAGCAGATGCAGGAGGCCGCGCCCGCGCTGCAGTTCGTGCAGCGCCTGCCCAACCCGGCGGCCTTTGCCGATGTGGCCAGTGACCGTGCGCTGAAAGTGCTGATCTATCGCGCCTGAGTTTCCGGGCGCGGTTCTTCCAGCTGCTGCAGCTGCACCAGGCGCTGGTAGACGCCGCCTGAAATGGCCATCAGTTCTTCGTGCCGGCCGCACTCCACACGCTGGCCGTGGTGCAGCACCCAGATGGCATCGGCGGCGCGGATGGTGGAGAGCCGATGCGCCACGGCGATCACCGTCACGCGTCCGCGCAATTGCTCCAGGGCCTGGCCGAGCAGGGCCTCCGTGGCGCTGTCGATGTTGGCGGTGGCTTCGTCCAGCAGCAGGATCTTGGGCGCGCCGGCCAGCGCGCGGGCCATGGCCAGCAGCTGCTTCTGACCGGTGCTGAGCTGCACACCGCCCTCGCCCAGCAGGGTGTCGTAGCCTTGCGGCAGGCTTTGCAGCAGATCGTGGATATGCGCTTGCTGCGCGGCGGTCTGCAGGGCGGCCTCGCTCAAATGGGTGCGACCCATGCGCAGGTTGTCCCAGGCGCTTGCCGCCAGCAGCTGGGGCTCCTGCGGCACCAGGGCCAGGTCCTGGCGCAGGGCCGCCTCGCCCAATTCGTCCAAGGACAGGCCGTCAAAGAGGATCTGCCCGGCGCGCGGGCTGTAGAAGCGCAGCAACAGGCTCAGGAGCGTGCTTTTGCCGCTGCCGGTGTGGCCCACCAGGCCGATGAACTGGCCGGGCGCGATGTCGGCGTCAAAGGGGTGCAGCACGTCCGGCCCATCGCCATAGCCGGCACGCAGGGCGCGCAGTTGGATGGCGCCGGCTTGGATGCCGCGCGCGCTTTCATGCGCTGGCTCGGCGCGCTCTTGCAGCAGCACCCCCACCCGGGCGGCAGCCACCAAGCTTTGCTGCAGCTGACCGAACTGCATGGTGATCTGGATCAGGGGCTCGACCACCCGGGTCAGATAGGCCAAAAACGCATAGAGCAGACCGACCTGCAGGCCGCCGTCCACCGCAGAGCCCTGGCGCTGCGCAAAGCCGTAGATGAGCGCCACCATCAGCAGCACATTCAAGAGGTCCAGGGCCGGGCGCAGCAGCCAGGCGTTGGCGCCCAGCTCTTTCATGCGGGCCTGGTAGTGGCGCTGGTTGTGGCCGGCAAAGCGGGCCTGGAAGCGGCCCAGCGCGCCGCTGGCCTGCAGCACCGCCAGGCCGTTGAGGTTCTCGGCAATCTGGGCATTGATGTCGCTCTTCAGGGCGCGCGCCTCGGCCACGGCCGGAGCGGACAGCCGTTGGTAGCCCCAGATCACCCCGACCATGGCGGGGATCAGCGCGGCGATGATGAGCATCAGCCGCCAGTCCAGCCAGGCCATGGCCACCAGGGCACCCGTCACCACGATGCTGGAGTCCAGCATCACGTAGAGCACCTGGCGGTAGAGCTGGTTGACGGCCTCGGTGTCGTTGGTCACGCGGCTGACCAGGGCGCCGGTGATGTGGCGATCGAAATACGCCATAGGCAGGGCCAGCACATGGGCATAGACCTGTTCGCGCAAGCGCAGCACCGAGCGCCTTGCCACCCCGGCCATGCGGGTGAGCTGCAAATAGCGGATCAGACTGGCAGCGACGCCGACCGTGGTCATCAGGCCCAGCAGCAAGGCCAGGGGCTGCCAGTCATCCAACTTGGCCGGACGCAGATAGTGGTCGATCAGGCGCTGGCCCAAGATGGGCCCCAGGGCCTCCAGGCCGGCCGCCAGGGCCAACCAGGCAATGCCGGCCCACACGGTGGCGCGCTCGGGTGCGGCCATGCGCAGCAGCAGGCCCGCGGCGGCGCGGCTGCTGGAACGCGCGGTGTCTTGGGCTTCAGTCCTCAAGGCTTTGCTCCAACTGTTGGTAGCGCCACTGCGTGGCGTACCAGCCATTCAGCGCCAGCAACTCGGCGTGCCGGCCGCGTTCGCTGATCCGCCCCTCGCGCAGCACGATGATCTCGTCGGCGTCGACAGCGGCCGAGAGCCGGTGGGTGACGACCACCAGCGCGCATTCGGGGCGTTGGCTGCGGCGCTCGCGCAGGGCTTGCAGGATTTGTGTCTCGGTGCCGGTGTCTACGGCCGAAAGGGCGTCATCCAACAGCGTGAGCTTGGCCTCGCTCAGCAGGGCGCGGGCAATGGCCACCCGCTGCCGTTGGCCGCCCGAGAGCGAGACGCCCTTTTCGCCCACTGTGGTGGCATAGCCCTGGGGCAGGCGTAGCAAATCGCCGTGCAAGGCGGCCGCCTGGGCGGCGGCTTCGACCTCGGCGGGCGTGGCGGTGGCGCGGGCCAGCGCGATGTTCTCGGCCACGCTGGCTGAGAACAAGAAGGGCTCTTGCGGCACCCAGGCCAGGGCTTCGGCCAGGGCGCTGCGCTGCCATTCGGGCAGCGGGGCGCCGTCGAGTTCGATTTGGCCGCTGTCGGGCTCCCATTGGCGCAGCAGCAGCCGCAGCAGCGTGCTTTTGCCGCTGCCTGTGGGGCCGACGACCGCCAGCATCTGGCCGGGGCGCAGTTCGACATCGAGGCCCCGCAGCACCGGGCTGGCGGGGTCGTAGGCGAAGTGCAGGTCGCGCACCTTCAGGGCGGCCTCGCGCACCGGGCCGCGCGTGCCGCTGTCCACGCGTGTGGCTTCGGCTTGCAGCACCGGCGCCAGCCGGGCCCAGCCGGCGCGGCCACGTTCGAGCAGCGAGAGCACCCAGCCGGCCGCGAACATCGGCCAGATCAGGCGATCCAGCAGCAGGATGAAGGCGGTGAGTTGTCCGACCGTGAGCTCGCCCCGTCCGATCAACCAGGCGCCGCAGCCCAGCGCAGCCGCGGTGGAGACCGTCAGGGCAATGCCGACGGCCGGTTCGTAGGCTGCTTCCCAGCGCTGGGCGCGGTAGGCGGCCTGGCCGGAGGTCTGGGCCCAAGCCTGGAAGGCGGCCTGCTCTTGATCGGCCAGCCCCATGGCGCGCACGGTGCGCAGCGCGCCCAGGGTCTGCTGAGCCTGCCGGCTCATCTTGGAGAAGTCCTCCAACGAAGCGCTCCAGGCCTCGTGCACCCGGTTGGAGATCCACCAGAAAGCCCAGGCCATGAAGGGGAAGGGCAGCAGGGCGGCCAGGCTCAGGCGCCAGTCGATCACCACCAGCATGCTCAGCACCACCAGGATCAGGGTCTGGGTGCCGTCAAAGGCAGCCAGCATGGCGTCGCCACTGGCGGTTTCGACCGCATCCACGTCGTTGGTGGCCAGGGCCATCAGGTCGCCGGCACGCTGGGTCTGGAAGAAGCGCGGCGCCTGGGCGCCCAGGCGCTCGAACAAAGCAACGCGCAGGCGTTGCCCGAGCCGGAACGACGCGCCAAAGAGCGCCAGGCGCCAGGCCACCCGCAGGCCATAAACCGCCAGGCCCGCGCCGGCCAGCCAGGCCAGTTCCCGGTAGAGCCCAGGCCCCTGCAGGCCGCGTTCGACCAGGCCATCGACGATGTGCCCGACCTGGGTCGGGATCCAGACCAGCAGCAGACTGATGCCCGTCAGCATCAGCGCCGCGCTGCCATAGGCGCGGCGGTGCTCCCAGACGAAGGCGCGCAGCAGGCCGCTGAGGGTCTGCGGGTGTGGGTTCATGCGGGTCAATAGGTTCTCGTGCCCTTGAACTGGGCGTGTTGGCGGCGTGCCAGACTGCCCTTGGCACTCATGGCGGCAAAGCTGGTCTGCGCGTGTGCGTGCATGATGGCCAGCCCCAGGGCATCGGCGGCATCCTTGCCCGGCAGCCCCGGCAGATTCAGGAGGCGCTGCACCATGGCCTGGATTTGTTCCTTCTTCGCGTGACCATGACCGACCACGGCTTTCTTCATCTGTAGTGCGGTGTATTCGTTGACGGTGAGGCCCGAGGTGGTGAGTGCGGCCAGGGCCGCGCCGCGGGCCTGGCCCAGCAGCAGCGTGGACTGCGGATTCACATTGACGAACACGATCTCCAGCGCCGCGCAGTCGGGGCTGTAGGTTTGCACCACCTCGCGCACGCCCTCGAACAGGATCTTGATGCGCCCAGGCAGATCCCCCGTGGCCACCCCGGCCGCCGCACCCGTGGTGCGAATGGTGCCGCTGGCCACATAGCCCAGGCGCGGGCCGTCGGCCTCAATGACCCCAAAGCCCGTGGTTTGCAGGCCGGGGTCTATTCCGAGGATGCGCATGTCGCCGGGCTCCGCAGGTGAGTGCCGCCAAAAGGGCTTGACGGGTTGGCATGGCGGCGCAGCCGCCCATGCGCGCAGAGCGCGCCGGCAAAGCCCGTCGTTTGCAGACCCGGATCGATGCCCAGAATTCTCATAAGCCCGACTGATTTGCAGCACAACAGGCTGCAGTCAAAGAAAGATCAAGCGGCCGCCGTGGAACTGGCTTCGCCAGGCCACTGGCGGCGCCCCCTGGGGGGAGGCGGCGCAGCCGCTTCGGGGGGGTCATACGGAGAGCTTGAAGTACCAGCGCACCGAATGGAAAAAGATCGGCGCGGCAAAGCACAGCGCGGCGGTGCGGTCCAAAAGACCGATGGCGCCGGTGATGGAGCTGCGATTGCCCCAGTAGTGCACACCGGCCTCACGCTTCATGGCCTTCATCACCAAGGCGCCCAGGGTGCCGGAGCCGGCGGCCAAAAAGGCCAGCACAAAGGCTTGCCCCGCCTTGAAGGGCGTGACCCAGTAGAGCAGGGCGCCGACAAAGGCCCCGCTGAGCGCGCCGATCCACCAGGCGCGCTTGCTGAACGAGCGGCTGATGGCCCGCACGGCGGGGCGGCGACGCAGGCTGCGGCTGGCCACCTCCTGCATGATTTGCGCGATGGACACCACGGTGACCAGGAAGAACAGCAGGAAGGCGCCGCGGCCCTGGTAGCGCGGAAACTCCAAGAGCAGCAGGGCCGGGGCATGGCTCAGGCCGTAGACGCAGACCATCACGCCCCACTGGATCTTGGCGTTGCGCTCCAAAAAGCGCTTGGGATCGCCCGAGAGCGCGCTGATGACCGGAATGGCCAAAAAGGCGTAGACCGGGATCAACACGGTGAAGAGGTCAAAGCGCCGATTGGCCACCACGATGTACTGCAGCGGCAAGATCACGAAGAAGGCGGCGATCAGGGTGCGATGGTCGCTGCGGGTGGTGTGCTGCAGCGTGATGAACTCGCGCAGACAAAAGAACGAGAACAGGCCGAACAGGATGGTGGAGCCCACGGCGCCGCTGATCCAGGCCAGCCAAAACAGCAGGGCGCCGATCCAGGAAGCGTTCAGGTCGCGGCGGAACTGCGCGCGCGCGCTGCGCGGCTCGATGGTCAACTCTTCCACCGGGTTCTTGGCGCGATAGAGCACACCACCGGCCGTGATGAGCAGCAGCAGACCGAAGAGCAGGCCGAAGAGCAGCGCGATCTGATCGGCCGGGCTCCAGTGCTTGAGCTCACTCATGGCAGGGCTCCTGCGGGCGCACGGGCAAACGGTGCAGGGCCATCATTGCCGCCACCCTCCGGGCTTGAGGGCCATCATCTCGGCGCGGGTGCGCTCCAGAAAAGCCTTCTTGTCTTCCTCAGGCTGAATCTGCGTCGGCGTCCCGAAAGTGACCGTGCACAAGATGGGCACCGGCACCACTTCGCCCTTGGGCATCACGCGTTGCACGTTGTCGATCCAGGTCGGGATGATCTGCACGTTGGGGAACTGCTCAGCCAGGTGATAGATGCCGGCCTTGAAGGGCAGGGGCTCGCCTTTGGCCGAGCGCGTGCCCTCCGGGAAGATCAGCAGCGAGTCACCCTGACGCAGGGCTTCGACCAGGGGTTCCAGCGGGTCCTCATCGGGGTTGGCGCGGGTGCGGCTCACATAGACGGTGTTGAACACGTCGGTGGTCAGCCAAGTCTTGAACTTGCTCTTGGTCCAGTAGTCGCGTGCGGCGATGGCGCGCACGCGCGGCCGCAACTCGGCCGGCAGGGCGGCCCAGATCAGCACCAAATCAAAGTGGCTCTGGTGATTGGCGATGTAGATGCGCTGTTCGTTCGAGGGCGGACAGCCCAACCAGTGGCCCTGGGCCCCGGTGATCGCGCGCGCAATGAAGCCCAGCAAGGGGCCCATGAGGTCGGCTAGGCGCATGGCGCGCATTGTCCAGCAGCCCAGGGCCACAAAGCCCCGGGGGATGCCCGGGGCGTTTGGCTGGCTCTCAGACCGCTTCGGTGTGGCTCTCGGTGATAGGCACGGCGCCGCGCAGCGAGTGGGGGTAGGCGTCGGTGATGTCGAGCTCAATGAGCTCATTCATCAGCCGGGCATGACCCTTGAAGTTGACGATGCGGTTGCACTCGGTGCGGCCCATCAGCTCGCTGGGGTCCTTCTTGGCATTGCCCACCACCAGCACCTTTTGACGCGTGCCCACCAGGGTCTGCGAGATCGACAGCGCATGCGCCTCGATGGCCGCTTGGAGCTGCTGCAGACGGGCCACTTTCACCTCGTAGGGCGTGTCGTCGGGCAGATTGGCGGCAGGGGTGCCGGGGCGCGGGCTGAAGATGAAGCTGAACGAGGCATCAAAGCCGACGTCTTGAATCAACTTCATGGTCTGCGCGTGATCCTCGTCCGTCTCGCCGGGGAAGCCAACGATGAAGTCGGAAGCGATGCGGATGTCCGGGCGGATGGCGCGCAGTTTGCGCACGATGCTCTTGAACTGGATGGCGCTGTAGCCGCGCTTCATGGCGGCCAGGATGCGGTCCGAGCCATGCTGCACCGGCAGGTGCAGGTGGTTCACCAGCTGCGGGATCTTGCCGTAGGCCTCGATCAGGCGCTGACTGAACTCGTTGGGATGGCTGGTGGTGTAGCGGATGCGCTGGATGCCGGGGATCTCTGCCACGTATTCCAGCAGCATGGCGAAGTCGGCAATCTCTCCAGACTCGCCCATCTTGCCGCGATAGGCGTTGACGTTCTGGCCCAGCAAGGTCACTTCAAGAACACCCTGTTCGGCAAGTCCGGCGACTTCCACCAGCACATCCTCAAACGGGCGGCTGACCTCTTCGCCACGGGTGTAGGGCACCACGCAGTAGCTGCAGTACTTGCTGCAACCTTCCATGATGGAGACGAAGGCCGAGCGGCCCTCGACCTTGGCGGGTGGCAGGTGGTCGAACTTCTCGATCTCCGGGAAGGAGATGTCCACTTGCGGCTTGGCTACTTCCGTGCGCTTGGCCAGCAGCTCGGGCAGGCGGTGCAGAGTCTGCGGGCCGAACACCACGTCCACATAGGGCGCGCGGTCGATGATGGCGGCGCCTTCCTGCGAGGCGACGCAGCCGCCCACGGCGATCTTCACGCCCTTGGCTTTGAGGTGGCGCACACGCCCGAGGTCGCTGAAGACCTTCTCTTGCGCCTTCTCGCGCACCGAGCAGGTGTTGAAGAGGATCAGGTCGGCGGCCTCGGGGTCATCGGTCTTTTCGTAGCCCTCGGCCTGGTGCATCACGTCCACCATCTTGTCCGAGTCGTACTCGTTCATCTGGCAGCCGAAGGTCTTGATGTAGACCTTTTTGCTTGTGGGGGCGCTCATGGCTTGCTCCAGGTCTGAGTGGAGGGGTCGAAGGTCCAGCGGTTGGCCTCTTCGCGGCTCTTGGGCCAGACGCGGTTCTGGCGCTCGGTGGCGTTCAGGATCCAGACGTCGCGCAGCTGGCCATCGGTGTTCAAGGTGTAGTGAACGGAATGAGCGCGGCCGATCAGTTCGCCCGACAGCACGCCCATGCCGTTCTCGCCCTGCAGCCGGCTGCCCGGCGAGAGGGTTTGCGGCTTGCCGTTGAGTTGCACGGCAGGGGGCTGCAGGAACTTGATCTCCCCGCGCAGGGCGTCGGCGGGGAAGTGGCGGTGGGTCTGCGCCAGCAGGGGGCTGGCGAGGACAGTGGCGGCGAGCGCCAGAGCACAGCGGATCATGGGGTTCATCCAGGGGCTGTTGGAAGGGTGCTGCGAACGGAACAAAGCCCCGTTGATCTGACGATCAACGGGGCTTTTCCATTTTGGTGGCGCTTCAGGGATTCGAACCCCGGACCTGCGGATTATGATTCCGTCGCTCTAACCGGCTGAGCTAAAGCGCCAAGAGCCCGCTACTATAGCGCAAGTTTTGCGGATTTGTGCAAGTCTCTTTTTCGCCGCAGAAATTTTGCGGCCCTCGCGGAAGTTCGATGTTCAGTTTTTTCAAGAAGAAACCCACGCCCGACGCTGACAACGGCTCGGTGTTCACCGAAGTGGGCTTTGCCGACTTGGCCCCCAAGACCGCGCCGGCTCCTGTCGTTGCTCCGGCGCCCGCCGCACCTGAACCCGTGGTGCCGGTGATTCATGAGCCCCTTGCACCGGCGCCCGAGGTGTCGCCGTCTTCTTCGACTCTCGAAGTACTTGCTCCTGTTGCTGCCCCGGAGCCGCTGGCCCCTGTGGCGGCCCCTGCTGCGCCTGTGCCTCAACCCATGCCCGTGCCGGAGCAGGCGGCTCCGGTGGCTGCACCGCCCGCTCCCGCGCCGGAAGTAGCGGCACCCGCCCCGCGAGCCGGCTGGCTGCAGCGCCTGCGCGATGGCCTGCGCAAGACCGGCTCCAGTCTGGCCAGCGTGTTCAGCCGCACCAAGATCGACGACGCACTGTTTGAGGAGCTGGAAGAGGCGCTGCTGATGGCCGATGCCGGCGTCAAGGCCACCGAGTTCCTGCTGGAGACGCTGAAGCAGCGGGTGCGCGAGGCGCGTTGCACCGAGCCTCAGGCCGTCAAAGGCCTGCTGATCGAGGTGCTCACCGAGTTGCTGCTTCCGCTGGAGCGCAGCCTGGAAGTGGGGCGCCACAACCCGACGGTGATGATGGTCGTGGGCGTCAATGGCGCCGGCAAGACCACCAGCATTGGTAAGCTGACCCGTCACCTGCTGGAAGCCGAGCAGAAAGTGCTGATGGCCGCTGCCGACACCTTCCGCGCGGCCGCTCGCGAGCAGTTAGCGGTCTGGGCCCAGCGCGCGGATGGCAGCGGGGTCCAGGCACAAGGCGCAGGCTGGGTAGACATCGTCAGTCAGCAGGGCGGCGACCCGGCGGCCGTGACCTTCGACGCCGTGAACGCCGGCCGTGCACGCGGCTGTGACGTGGTGATCGCCGACACCGCCGGCCGCTTGCCCACGCAGCTGCATCTGATGGAAGAGCTGAAAAAGATCAAGCGCGTGATCACCAAGGCGCAGCCGGATGCACCGCACGAGGTGCTGCTGGTGGTGGACGGCAACACCGGCCAGAACGCCCTGACCCAGGTGCGCGCCTTTGACGATGCCCTGGGTCTGACGGGCCTGATCGTGACCAAGCTGGATGGCACCGCCAAAGGTGGGGTGCTGGCGGCCATCGCGCGCGAGCGCCCTATCCCCGTCTACTTCATCGGCGTGGGTGAGAAGCTCGAAGATCTGCAGACCTTCAGCGCACGCGAGTTTGCGCAGGCTCTGCTTAGCTGAGCCGGAGCCAACTCGCAGAAGCGGCCCCTGTGGAGGCCTTCAGCGCACGCGAGTTTGTGCAGGCTCTGCTGAGCTGATTCAGAGCCGCGCCAGGCCTAGCGCTTGGCGCAGCTCGTTCTGATGCGGTTGCCAGCCGACTTGCCACTCCACCACTTGCAGTCCGGCGGCCCGCAGCACGCGAGCCAGGCGTTCGCGCCGCAGCTTGCCGCGCGGGGTCTCTTCGCGCGGGCTGAGAAGTACCGTGCCAATGACCTGACTGCTGCGATCACAGATTGCAAAGTCGGCACTCAGGCCCGAGATGCGTGAAAGCCACTCGTTGTAGGAGCGGCGGTTGGGCACCCGCACCAGCCGGGCCAGTGGGACGTGGACGAAGAGCTGGCAGTCGGGCAGGGCCTGCTGCAGCACGCTGTGCGCAAGGCGCTCGGGGGCGTTGAGCAGCCGGGCGGCGACTGGGGGCCAGGCGGCCACGGTGTCCTCGTTGGCGTGAGCGCGCACCAGGGGGCGCAGCTGTTGGCCGAGGCGCTGAAAAAAGGGAACTTGCATCATGGGGCGCGCAGTCTGCCTGCGGGTTCACCCCAATGCGACTTACAAGCGTAAGCAGCCGTTGCGCCAGGCCACTGGCCCCCCGAAGCCTGGGGGGGTCACATGCCCGGCAGGCCCTTCATGCCGCCCATCTTCTTCATCATCTTGAACAGGCCGCCGCCCTTCATCTTCTTCATCATGTCGCGCATCTGCTCGAACTGATTGAGCAGGCGATTGACGTCCTGCACCTGCACGCCGGCACCATTGGCGATGCGCTTCTTGCGGGTGGCCTTGATGATCTCGGGCTTGCGGCGCTCCAGCTTGGTCATCGAATGGATGATGCCGGTCATGCGGCGCATGTCGCGCTCGGCGCGCTCCATTTCATTGGCGCCGGCCTTGGCGGCGATCTGGGTCGGCAGCTTGTCCATCAGGCTGGACAGGCCCCCCATCTTCTTCATCTGCTGCAGTTGCAGCAGAAAGTCGTCAAGCGTGAAGGCGTCACCGCTCTTGATCTTGTCGGCCATGGCCTTGGCCGACTCCAGGTCCACGCCCTTGGTCACCTCCTCGACCAGGGCGACGATGTCGCCCATGCCCAGCACGCGACCGGCATGGCGCTCGGCGTTAAAGGCTTCCAGACCGTCGATCTTTTCACTGACGCCCGCGAACTTGATCGGCACGCCAGTGATGGCGCGCACCGAAAGTGCCGCGCCGCCGCGCGAGTCGCCGTCCAATTTGGTCAGCACCACGCCGGTCAGGGGCAGGGCCTCTTTGAAGGCTTTGGCGGTGTTGATGGCGTCCTGACCCTGCATGGCATCCACCACGAACAGGGTTTCGACCGGCTTGAGCGTGGCATGCAGCTCGCGGATCTCGGCCATCAGGGCTTCGTCGATGGCCAGTCGGCCGGCGGTGTCCACCAGCAGCACGTCGAAGTAGTGACGACGGGCGTGATCGAGGGCGGCCAGTGCGATGTCGCGTGGTTTTTGATCCGGTGTGGACGGGAACCACTCGGCGCCGGCTTGGGCGGTGACGGTCTTGAGCTGCTCAATGGCAGCCGGGCGATAGACGTCGCCGCTGACCGTCAGCACCTTTTTCTTGCGCTTTTCGATCAGGTGCTTGGCCAGCTTGGCCGTGGTGGTGGTCTTGCCCGCACCCTGCAGGCCGGCCATCAGGATGACGGCCGGAGGCTGGGTGTGCAGATTGATGTCGCTGGCGCCGGCCTTGAGCTGTCCTTTTTCGTCCAGCTCGCCCATGGTGGCGGCGAGTTCTTTGTGGACGATGCCCACCAAGGCCTGTCCGGGCGTCAGCGACCCCACCACCTCGGCGCCCAGGGCCTTGTCCTTGACGCGTGCTACGAAGTCACGCACCACGGGCAGGGCCACGTCGGCCTCCAGCAGGGCCATGCGCACTTCGCGCAGCATCTCCTGCACATTCGTTTCGGTGATGCGGGCTTGGCCGCGCATCGTCTTGACCAGCCGACTCAGGCGATCGGCAAGGGTGGAAGCCATGGGTGCTGGAGCGCTGCCGTCAAAGGGCGCCCGTAAACTAAAGCGGATGATTTTATTGGTGCCCCCGTCGGGCCCCCGATTGCTGCGATGTGGCTGACTGGATTGAGTCTGCTGGCCCTGCTGGGCTATGGCCTGTCGGCCTGGGGCGCTTCGGCGCAACGTGAGCGCTGGTTGCCGGCACTTTGGGTGGCCTGGGGCGCCCAGGCGTTGGCGCTGCTGGTGGACTTGGGGGGCGTGGGTGCAGCCCAAGCCGGCGTGCGCTTTGGGTTTGCACCCGCACTCTCTTTGATGCTGTGGCTGGTGTTGGCGGTGGTGTTGCTGGAGAGCCGGTTTCTTCCTCTGCACTTCATGCGCCGCGCGCTGTCGCTGTTGGCGGCTGGCACGGTGGCGCTGGCCTGGGCCTTCCCGGGGCAATTGCACGCGGCCGCCGGCCCTTGGGCGCCGCTGCATTGGGTGTTGGGTCTGGTGTCCTACGGTCTGTTCGCCACGGCCGTGCTGCATGCCTGGTTGCTGGGGCGGGCCGAGCGTCAGATGCGCCAGTTGGCGCCTGGTGCCCTGGGTCTGCCCTTACTGCGCCTGGAACGTCTGACCTTTCAATTCGTCGCCGCGGGCGTGCTGGTCCTGGGCTTGGCTTTGGTGTTGGGCTTTGCCACGCTGACGCAGTGGCGCTGGGACCACAAGACCTTGTTCTCGCTGCTGGCCTTTGTGGTGCTGGCGGGTTTGCTGGCGGGTCGCCATTGGCTGGGCTGGCGTGGCGCCCAGGCCTTGCGCTGGCTTTATGTGGGCAGCTGCCTGCTGCTGTTGGCCTATGTCGGCTCACGCTTTGTGCTGCAGGTGATGTTGGGGCGCGGGGTCTGAATGGCGCGCTGGCTCCTGTTGGCCCTGGTGGGCCTGGTGATTTGGGGTGTTTGGCGCGCGCGCGCTCAGCGTTCGCAAGGCCAAAGGTCGGCGCCGCAGGCGGGCGCCAAGGAGGCCATGCGACGCTGCGCCGAATGTGGTGTGCATCTGCCCGATAGCCTGGCCCTGCCCGGGCGTGGCGGGCACTTTTGCAGCAGCGATCACCGCCAGCGCTTCGAAGCGCGTCAACCCGAGTGAGCGACGCCGGTCCGGTCAGCCGCTTTGCGGCACTGCGCAGTGAGCGCTTAGGCGATGACGGCGGATTTGCCCGGCTCTATGCCGCCTTTTTGGCGGCACGTGCCGCCCTGGGGGTGGTGCTGTTGTTGGCGCAAGTGGGCGCCTGGGTGGCCGGTGGCAACCGGCATCCGCTGGGTTTTTGGATTTGTCTGGCCTATGCCGGACTGACGCTGGCCCATGCTCTGGTGCCGCGCCTTCGGCGCGCCAGTGGTCGACGCAGTTTGTCGGGCCTGCGGCGGCCGCGTTGGTGGGCCAGCGTGGGCCTGGACTTGGTGGCCTTCACCACCTTGCAGACCTTGGATGCAGGAGGCGGCGTCTCGCTGGCCGCCTTGTTCATCCTGCCGGTGATGATGGCGGGCGTGCTCTCTTCGCGGCGGGCGGCGTTGGCCGCCGCGGCGCTCGCCACCTTGGGTCTGTTGGGGGCCTTGCTCCCGCAAGGCTGGGACTCCGCGGAATTGGGCACCCGATTGACCCAGGCCGGCTTGGCCGGCAGTGGCTACTTTGCGGTGGCCTTGTTGGCGCTGGAGTTGGCAGCCCGTCTGGCGCGCGAGCAGCAGGCGGCCAAGGGCAGCCTGGCCTTTGCACGGCAGCAAACGGCGTTGAACCAGTTGGTCATCGACGAAATGCAGGAAGGGGTGTTGGTGGTGGACCGCGGGCTCAAAGTGCGGGCTGCGAACCCGGCCGCCCGGATGCTGCTGGGCGAGCGCGAGGCCCTGCACGAACCGCAGTTCTGCCTACACGATCAACGCGCTTGGGGTGAGTTGGTGGCGCGTGTTAGCGACTGCTTTGCCGCGCGCGCGGCCGAGCCCCTGGATGTGACCCTGAACTTTTCCCAGGCCCCGGCGCGCACCCTGCGTGTTCGAAGCCGGGTGAACCGGGGGCGCGAGGATCGCGGCAGTGAGGACCTGTGTGTGCTGCTGTTGGAAGATCGCGCCACCTTGCTGGCACGAGTGCGGCGGGACAAATTGGCCGCCATGGGTCGGATGTCGGCTGGCATCGCGCACGAGATTCGCAACCCGCTGGCGGCCATCTCACAGGCCAACGCCTTGCTGTCTGAGGACTTGCCGGATCCCGGTGCGCAGCGCCTGACAGGCTTGGTGGCGGCCAATGTCAGGCGTCTGCAGCGCATCGTCGATGAGGTGATGCTGCTGGCTGCCAGCCCTGAAGGGGCACCGCAGGTGCTGGATGCGGTGAGCCTGGTGGCCGAGGTCAGCCAGGAGTGGGCCGCTACGCAGGACCTGCCGCGGCCGGACTGCCTGCGCGTGGACTTGCCACCCGGGCCGCAGCGGGTGCAGTTCGACCCCGAACATTTACGTCGGGTGCTGGTGAATTTGCTGGACAACGCCTGGCGCCATGCACAGGAGGCGGCGCTGAATGCCCATGATGGCAGCTTGCCCTGGGTGGGGCTGAGCCTGAGCCCGCAGGGGCGCCAGGCTGTGGCTTTGCGCGTCTTCAATCCCGGCCCGCGCATCGCGCCCAGCGTGGAGCGCCATTTGTTCGAGCCCTTCTATTCCACGCGCAGCCGCGGTTCGGGCTTGGGTCTTTACATCTGCCGCGAGCTGTGCGAGCGCTACCGCGCCCGCATCGACTACCAAGGCGCCCAGGCTTGGGGTCAGGACGGCAATGCTTTTGATGTCGTGCTCAGCCGTGCCCGCGATGAAGCCGCCCCTGAGAATGCCGCCCCATGAGCTCTACTGATCGCCTGCTGGTTGTTGATGACGAACCCGATCTGCGCACGCTGTACGAGCTGACCCTGTTGCGCGAGGGCTATAGCCTGGTGAGCGCCGAGACGGTGGCCGAGGCGCTGGCGTTGTTGCAGGCCGAGAGCTTTGCCGCCGTCATCACCGACATGCGCCTGCCCGATGGCTCGGGCCTGGATCTGCTGAATTGGCTGGAGCAGCAAAGGCGCAGCGAACGGGCCATCGTCATCACGGCCCACGGCTCGGCAGAGAACGCAGTGGAGGCCTTGAAGGCGGGCGCCTTTGATTACCTGACCAAGCCGGTGGACTTGCGCCAGTTCCGCAGCGTGGTGGCCACGGCCTTGGGCCGTGTGGCGGGCAAGCCGGCGCCGCGTCGAGACGAGGCGGCCGGCAAGGCCAAAGGTCAGGCCCTGGCCCGCTTGGCCGGACCCTCTGCGGCGATGGAGCAGGTGCGCGAACTGATCCGAAAGGTCGGACGCTCGATGGCGCCGGTGCTGTTGCAGGGCGAGTCGGGCACCGGCAAGGAGTTGGTCGCTCGTGCCATCCATGGCGAAGGATCCCGGGCCGACCAGCCCTTTGTGGCGGTGAACTGTGGAGCCATCCCCGAGCAGTTGTTGGAGGCCGAGTTCTTCGGCTACCGCAAGGGAGCCTTCACGGGCGCCAACGAAGACCGCGAAGGCTTCTTCCAGGCCGCTCAGGGGGGCACCCTGTTCCTGGATGAAATCGGCGATTTGCCGCTGGCCATGCAGAGCAAACTGTTGCGGGCCATTCAAGAGCGCTCGGTGCGGCCGGTGGGCGCGGTGGCGGAGCTGCCGGTGAACTTGCGCCTGTTGTCGGCCACTCACAAGGATTTGGCCGCCGAAGTGGCGGCGGGTCGCTTTCGACAGGACCTGTTCTACCGCCTGAATGTGATCCAGATCCGCGTGCCGCCGCTGCGCGAGCGCATCGGGGATGTGGCCGCCATCAGCGCTGGGCTGCTGGAGCGAATCGCCCGCGATGCTGGTGTGCATCCGGTGCCCCGGCTTGGCGCGGATGCGCTGGCGCGCCTGGCGGCCTACAACTTTCCGGGCAATGTGCGCGAACTGGAGAACGTGTTGCACCGCGCCCTGGCGCTGTCCGGCGCCACCGAGCTGTGCGCCGAGGACCTGGATCTGCCCGACAGCGTGTCCACTGAGGACTCCAGCTTCGGTGCTTTGCCTGCAGGCACCGCGCCGGCGCCGCTGGCCTTGCCGAGCGAGGAAGCCCTGCCCAGTGATCTGGCCGCCCATCTCGACGAGGTGGAGCGCAAGGTCTTGCTGCGGGCCTTGGCGCAGTGTCGCTACAACCGCACGGCGGCGGGTGCGCGGCTTGGGTTGTCGCTGCGGCAGATGCGCTATCGCATGGCGCGGCTGGGCATCCAGGTGGACGATGGTGAGCCGCCGCTTGGCTGAGGCGGGTGTGCCGCTGTGGCAGCAAGGCTGGCTGCGTGCGGCGCGCCACTGCCCTTCGCCGAACTACGGGCCCAGACCACGGGGCGTGGCGGTCGATCTGGTGGTCGTGCACTCCATCAGCCTGCCACCCGGAGTCTTTGCCGGCCCACAGATCGAGGACTTCTTCCTCAATCGCTTGGATTTCGATGCCCACCCCTACTTCGACACCCTGCGTGGCATGCAGGTGTCTGCTCACTTCCTAGTTCGCCGCGACGGTGAGCTGTTGCAGTTCGTGTCGGTGGCGGATCGGGCCTGGCATGCCGGGCGCTCCGTGTTTGACGGGCGCGAGAACTGCAACGACTACTCCGTCGGCATAGAGCTCGAAGGCCTGGAGGGTGGGGCCTTTGAGCCGGCTCAGTACAGATGCCTGGTGGGCCTGCTGCGTGCACTGCGCCAGGCGATGCCGCTGCGCGCGGTGGTCGGCCATGAGCATGTGGCGCCCGGGCGCAAGGCCGACCCCGGTCCGGGCTTTGATTGGCAGGGCTTGCGCCGGATGTTGCGCTGGAGCGCCCAGCGCTTTCCTTGTGCCGGTTGAATAGGGCCTTTGCTGGTGCGGTTTGGGGCGAAGAATGCGCCGCCAAGCCGCATGAATTGGGGCTTTGGGCACGGCGATCCAAGCGGAGTGCGGTGTGGCGCGCGTTGATCTGTGTCGTAGCGGTCAGGGTGGCTCCACTGGCGAGTCCTTGAATCTGGAAATTTCACGGCTGTCAAGCGGGCAACACGCTAGGGCTAGTGGTTGAGGGTCGAGCTGGCGCTAGATATAGTGGCTCGTGTTATCCTTCGGTTTCTCGATTGCACAACGCGATTGCGCCTTTTTCGCGGCCTTTTTGAGTGGTTTTCGCTCTCCCAAGGCCTCAAGGCGCGGTCCGCCGAGTCCCTCGCGCGACCGGCTCGTTAAGTGTTCCCTTCGCCTTTTTTGTTTGGAGTCCGATGCTCTTCGGTCGGCTCCGCCGTCGGCGTCCTGCGCCGCCCAGTTTTCAACACGAGGTCCATCCATGCACAGCAGCGTCTCCACCGCCGCCCCGGCCGTTGACCACCCGACCCCGGGTGCCGCCACGGCCCACGCCTTGCCCTCGGCCTACTTGGCCTACCAGATCATTCGCCGCAACGGCGCGGTGGTCTCCTTCGAGCCCAGCAAGATTGCTGTGGCGTTGATGAAGGCCTTCCTGGCGGTGCATGGCGCCCAAGGCGCGGCCTCGGCCAGCGTGCGCGAGACGGTGGATGGCTTGACCGAGGCCTGTGTGCGCGCCTTGCTGCGTTCGCGTCCGGGCGGCGGCACCTTCCATATTGAGGACGTGCAGGACAACGTGGAGTTGGCCCTGATGCGCGGTGGCCACCATGAAGTGGCGCGGGCCTATGTGTTGTATCGCGAGCGCCGCTCCGCCGAGCGCGCCGCCAAAGGCGAGGCCCCGGCCGCGCCGCCGCCGGCTGAGACCCTGCACGTGGTGGATGGCGGTCAGCGTCGTCCGCTGGACTTGGCGGCGCTGCAGGCCATGATCGAGTCGGCCTGTGCCAATTTGGGGGATGCCGTCAAGGCCGAACCCATCCTGGCCGAGACCCAGCGCAATCTGTACGACGGCGTGGCGATCGACGAGGTCTACAAGGCCGCCATCCTGTCGGCGCGTACCTTGATTGAAAAAGAGCCCGGCTACACCCGCGCCACCGCCCGCATCCTGCTGCACACCATTCGCAAGGAAATCCTGGGTCAGGAGACCACCCAGGCGCAGATGGCCGAGCGCTATGTCGAGTACTTCCCCAAGTTCATCAAGAAGGGCGTGGATGCCGAGTTGCTCGATCCGCGCCTGGCGCAGTTCGATCTGGTCAAGTTGGGCGCGGCCCTCAAGGCCGAGCGCGATCTGAACTTTGACTATCTGGGCCTGCAGACCCTGTTTGATCGCTACTTCCTGCACATCAAGAAGGCCCGCATCGAGCTGCCGCAGGCCTTCTTCATGCGTGTGGCCATGGGCTTGGCGCTGAATGAGGTCAACCGTGAGGCGCGCGCCATCGAGTTCTACGAGGTGCTGTCCAGTTTTGACTTCATGAGCAGCACGCCGACGCTCTTCAACAGCGGCACGCTGCGCTCGCAGCTGTCCAGCTGCTACCTGACCACGGTGGCCGATGACCTGGATGGCATCTACGAGGCCATCAAGGAAAACGCGCTGCTCTCCAAGTACGCTGGCGGCCTGGGCAATGACTGGACCCCGGTGCGCGCGCTGGGTAGCCACATCAAAGGCACGAATGGCGAGAGCCAGGGTGTGGTGCCCTTCCTGAAGGTTGTCAACGACACCGCGGTGGCGGTGAACCAAGGCGGCAAGCGCAAGGGCGCGGTCTGTGCCTATCTGGAGACCTGGCACCTGGACATCGAGGAGTTCCTGGAGCTGCGCAAGAACACCGGCGATGACCGCCGCCGCACCCATGACATGAACACCGCGAACTGGATTCCGGATCTGTTCATGAAGCGCGTGATCGAGGGCGCCGATTGGAGCCTGTTCTCGCCCAGCACCACCCCGGATCTGCACGATCTGATGGGGGCAGACTTCGAGCGGGCCTATGTGGCCTACGAGGCCCGCGCAGCCCGTGGTGAGATCAAGCCCTACAAGAAGCTGCCGGCGCGCGAGCTGTGGCGCAAGATGCTGACCATGCTGTTCGAGACCGGACATCCCTGGATCACCTTCAAGGATGCCTGCAATGTGCGCTCGCCCCAGCAGCACTGCGGCGTGGTGCATTCCAGCAACCTCTGCACCGAAATCACGCTCAACACCAATGACAGCGAGATTGCGGTCTGCAATCTGGGCTCGGTCAATTTGGCCCACCATCTGAAGGATGGGGGCGTGGATCACGCCAAGCTCAAGCGCACCGTGTCCACTGCCATGCGCATGTTGGACAACGTGATTGACATCAACTACTACGCGGTCAAGAAGGCGCGCGACTCCAACCTGCGTCACCGCCCGGTTGGCCTGGGTCTGATGGGCTTCCAGGATGCGCTCTATCAGCTGCGCATTCCCTACGCCAGCCAAGAGGCGGTGGAGTTCGCTGACCGTTCGATGGAAGCGATCTGCTATCAGGCCTACTGGGCCAGCTCGGAGTTGGCTGAGGAGCGCGGCCGCTACAGCACCTACAAGGGCTCGCTGTGGGATCGCGGCATCCTGCCGCTGGACAGCCTGGACCTGTTGGCTGAGCAGCGCGGCGGTTACGTCGAGGTGGACCGCTCCAGCACCCTGAACTGGGAGGCGCTGCGCGCTCGAATTGGCCAGCACGGCATGCGCAACAGCAATTGCGTGGCCATTGCCCCGACCGCAACCATCTCCAACATCATTGGTGTGGATGCGTCGATCGAGCCCAGTTTCGGCAACATCTCGGTGAAGTCCAACCTCTCGGGCGAGTTCACGGTGGTGAACGAGTACCTGGTGCGCGACCTCAAGGCTCTGGGCCTGTGGGACGAGGTGATGGTGATGGACCTCAAGCACTTCGATGGATCTCTGCGCCGCATCGACCGCGTGCCCGAGGAACTTAAGAACCTGTACGCCACGGCTTTTGAGATCGAGCCGAGCTGGCTGATCGAAGCCGGCGCGCGCCGCCAGAAGTGGATCGACCAGGCTCAGAGCCTGAACATCTATATGGCCGGTGCTTCGGGTCGCAAGCTGGATGAAACCTACAAGCTGGCCTGGACGCGTGGCCTGAAGACCACGTACTACCTGCGCACCATCGGCGCCACCCATGCCGAGAAGAGCACGGTCAGTCGGGGGCAGCTGAATGCGGTGTCCAACCAAGTGGCAGCACCGATGGCTGCGGCTGAGCCGGAGTTGCCGGCCACCGACGCCAAGTTCTGCAGCATCGACAACCCGGATTGCGAAGCTTGCCAGTGAGTCCAGTCGTGAACCCGGGTTGCGGCGCAGCGCAGCGTAGCCACAACCCCGACTGCGAAGCCTGCCAATAAACCTACTGCGCGGTGCAATCTTGGCCCTGCGGTACCCGTCGTACCCAAGTACGACTGCGTTCCTCGGGCCAACCTTGCGCCGCTTGCTACGGTTTCTTTGGCAGTCTTCCTGTCTCAATGACTGTTTGATTAAACGTTCAATCATTTGAACGGATGGGCATTTCGATGCCCTCGCGCAACGACTTTGCGCGCTGATTGCGAATTCGCACCAAAAAGCACTTGGTGATTCGCATTCATCACTTTGATAATTTGCTTGAAGAGGAACGCCCCATGCTGAATTGGGAAGACGAAGTCAAACCCAGCCCCGCAATTTCCAGCTTCGCTGGTCAGTCTGCTGCACATAACCCCGCAGCAAGCGTTCCTGTCTCTCCGGCTGCCAGCGCGCATCGTCGCGTCAACGTCGCTGACAAGCGCATCATCAATGCGCAGACCGACGTCAACCAGTTGGTGCCCTTTAAGTACAAATGGGCCTGGGAAAAATACCTCGCGACCTGCGCCAATCACTGGATGCCGCAGGAAGTGAACATGAGCCGCGATATCGCGCTCTGGAAGGATCCCAACGGCCTGACCGATGACGAGCGCCGCATCATCAAGCGCAACCTCGGTTTCTTCGTCACCGCCGACTCGCTGGCCGCCAACAACATCGTGTTGGGTACCTACCGCCACATCACGGCGCCGGAGTGCCGCCAGTTCCTGTTGCGTCAGGCCTTTGAGGAGGCCATCCATACCCACGCCTACCAGTACATCGTGGAGTCGCTGGGTCTGGACGAGGGCGAGATCTTCAACGCCTACAACGAAGTCCCCTCCATCCGTGCCAAGGACGAGTTCTTGATCCCGTTCATCGACGCGATCATGGATCCGAACTTCAAGACAGGTACGCCGGAAACCGATCAGACCCTGCTCAAGAGCCTGATCGTGTTTGCCTGTTTGATGGAAGGCTTGTTCTTCTACGTCGGCTTCACGCAGATTCTGGCCATGGGTCGCCAGAACAAGATGACCGGCGCCGCCGAGCAGTACCAGTACATCCTGCGCGACGAATCGATGCACTGCAACTTCGGCATCGACCTGATCAATGCCTTGAAGCTGGAAAACCCCCATCTGTGGACGGCTGAATTCAAGGCTGAAATCAAGGCGCTGTTCTTGAAGGCCGTTGAGTTGGAATATCGATACGCCGAGGACACCATGCCGCGCGGTGTGCTGGGCCTCAATGCCTCGATGTTCAAGGGCTATTTGCGCTTCATCGCCAATCGCCGCGCGGTCCAAATCGGTTTGGATCCCTTGTTCCCGAACGAAGAAAACCCTTTCCCGTGGATGAGCGAAATGATCGACTTGAAGAAGGAACGTAACTTCTTCGAGACGCGAGTCATTGAATATCAAAGCGGGGGCGCGCTGAGCTGGGATTGATGGCGGGGCCGGTGCCCTGTGCCCTGCATTCGCAGCGCCACTGCTTGAGTTGAAAAGGTTCAGAAGAGTTAGCGCCTGAATTCATGCGCCCCGTTAGAGGGTGCGGAGTCGGGTGAAAAGAATTCATCCCAGGAGGGTCTGGAGACGCTCTTGGGCTGAATGCCGTACTTGGCCGGCTATGGGCCGGTCTGGGCGGTGGTTCCTCCCCTTGATCAAGGAGATTGCAATGGCAACTGCGAAGAAGGCCGCTCCGGCCAAGAAGGCCGCTCCGGCGAAGAAGGCTGCACCGGCCAAGAAGGCGGCGGCTCCGGCGAAGAAGGCTGCACCGGCCAAGAAGGCGGCGGCTCCGGCGAAGAAGGCTGCACCGGCCAAGAAGGCGGCGGCTCCGGCGAAGAAGGCTGCACCGGCCAAGAAGGCGGCGGCTCCGGCGAAGAAGGCTGCACCGGCCAAGAAGGCGGCGGCTCCGGCGAAGAAGGCTGCACCGGCCAAGAAGGCGGCGGCCCCGGCGAAGAAGGCTGCACCGGCCAAGAAGGCAGCGGCTCCGGCGAAGAAGGCCGCTCCGGCCAAGAAGGCAGCGGCTCCGGCGAAGAAGGCCGCTCCGGCCAAGAAGCCTGCGGCTCCGGCGAAGAAGGCTGCTCCGGCCAAGAAGCCGGCCGCGCCTGCCAAGAAGGCCAGCGGCAGCAAGAGCCCGCCCGTGAAAGCGGCTCCCACGGCCAAGACCACGCTGAGCCCTCAAGCGGCCTGGCCGTTCCCGACCGGCAACAAGCCCTGAGTTCAGGCGCCTGCTAGGCAGGCGCTGTGCTCTTCAAACGCCCGTCTACGGATGGGCGTTTTCTTTTCTGCCTGACTTGCCTTGCAGAAATGCAGGCGCGGCCGTCGGACGGCCTCAGGGCCTCAGGGATGAAACAGACTGATCTCGTAGCCTGTCAGGCGGCCGGCCAGTGAGAAGGTCGCCCCGAGATCCAGGCTGGCTCCAGCCTCAATTCGCTGCTGCTTCTGCCCCAGTTCTTGCGGCGACAGGCTGCGACGCAGCAGCAGTCGGCCCTCGGCGTCATTGAGTTTGAGATCCACCCAGGGCAGCGCCAGGCTGTGAGGGTTCCGGTTCTCAATGCGCAGGCTGAGGTGATAGGCCTGACCTTGCGGCGTGGGTTGCAGCCCTGATGCGGCGACCACCAGCCCTTCCAGTCGTTTCCAGGCTACTGGGCTGCAGGTTCCACAGGCCTGCAGCCAGGCGGCTTCGGCCCAGGGCCAGCGCGCCCGCAGGGCATCGCGCTCCCACCAAGCCCATTGCAAGGGCAGGCCGATGACCAGCAAGGCCAAGCTCAACCAGGCCAAGCCCTGCCGCCACGTGCTGCGGCGTGGGCTGGGCGGACTGCGCAAGGAAGCAAAGCTTTCGGCTTTGGGCGCTGATCCGGGTGCGCCAGCCAAAGCAACTTCCTTCGTGGCGGGTTGCTCCGTTGCCCCCAGCAGTTCGCGCAGCCGAGCATTGGGATCGACTGCCGCGTCTTCCCCGAATCCCAGGGCGGAAAAACTGGGCTCTCGTCTGCCGTCCTCGAGGGCTTCGGCATGGGGATCTGGCTCGAACTCGGCGTCGGTCTGAACCGTCGCCGCGAACTCCTCGGCTTCGTAGGGAGCTGTCTCCTCGGGCGTTGGGACCGCACTCTCGTAGGCGGGTGGGGGCGCCGGATCCATCGGCGGCACAGGATCGGCTTGCCGTGCCGCAGGTTCACCATCGAGGTCGAACAGCTGTTCGCGCGCATTGAAGACCGCATCACAGCGCCCGCAGCGCACAAAGCCTTCGCTGACTCGCAGTTGGTCCTCGGCCACCCGAAACACGGTGGCGCAACTGGGGCAGCGCGTGGCAAGGCTCATGGCCGGACTCCGACAGGGCAGAGCCGCAGCCGGCATCGGTTGTGATGCCGGTCCGTCATCGACGCCCGGCCAACAGGGTCCATCCCTCTTCCTGGTCGGCGATTTCCAACGCCAGCCAGGGGGCATAGACGGCCTGCAATTCTTCGGCCTGACGGTCCAGCAAACCCGCCAGCACCAAGGGGGCGCCGGGTTTGAGATGAGCGCAAAGCAGCGGTGCCAACAGCTTCAGGGGCGTGGCCAGGATGTTGGCCAACACCAGATCGAACTGCCCTTGGGCCAGTTCAGGTTGGCCCACTTGCACGCTCACCGAATTGGCTGCGGCGTTGTGCCCGGTGGCGGTGACGGCGGCCGGGTCGATGTCCACCCCGGTCAGATCGGTGGCCCCGAGCAGGCCAGCGGCGATGGCCAGGATGCCGGAGCCGCAGCCGTAGTCGAGCACACGCTGACCTTGCCAGCCACCTTGCGCTTGCCCCTGGCGAGCCAGCCAGCGCAGGCACATCCGCGTGGTCGGATGGGTGCCAGTGCCGAAGGCCAGACCCGGATCCAAGCGCATGATGGTGCGAGCCTGAGCCGGCGCCTCATGCCAGCTGGGCACGATCCAGAAGGACTCAGTGATCGAAACCGGAGCGAATTGCGATTGGGTCAGACGAACCCAGTCCTGCTCATCGACGGATACCAAGGCCTGCACATGCAGATCGGCGCCGAACTCTTGCGCCATTAGGGTCGTCAGCGCCTCGGTCGCCTCGGCCTCGCGTTCAAACAAGGCCTTGACGATGGAGCGCTGCCAGCCGGCGCGAGGCACCGGCATGCCGGGCTCCCCGAATAGCGCATCTTCGTGGGGGCTGTCGGCGTCGGCATCTTCGACCGTCACCGACAGGGCAGCCAATTCCATCAGCGCATCGCTGACCCACTCAACCCGCTCCTGCGGGCAGATCAAGGCAAGTTCAACGAGCTGGGTCATCGCTTGTGCTGGGCCATCCAGTGTTCGAGGTAGTGAATGCTGGTACCACCTTCTACAAACTTGGCGTCCACCATCAGCTCGCGGTGCAGCGGGATGTTGGTCTGAATGCCTTCCACCACCGTCTCGCTCAGCGCGATGCGCATGCGGGCCAGGGCCTGCTCACGGGTGTCGCCGTGCACGATGATTTTGCCGATCATCGAGTCGTAGTTGGGCGGCACAAAGTAATTTGTGTAGGCATGCGAATCCACCCGCACGCCGGGGCCACCCGGCGCGTGCCAGGCGGTGATACGGCCGGGCGAGGGCACGAACTTCACCGGGTCCTCGGCATTGATGCGGCACTCGATGGAGTGGCCCCGCAGCTCGATCTGGCGTTGGCTGAACGGCAGCTTCTGGCCGGCGGCGATCAGGATCTGCTGCTTGACGATGTCGATGCCTGTGACCATCTCGGTCACCGGGTGCTCAACCTGCACGCGGGTGTTCATTTCGATGAAATAGAACTCGCCGTTCTCGTACAGGAACTCAAAGGTACCTGCGCCGCGGTAGCCGATCTTCTTGCAGGCGGCCGCACAGCGGTCACCCACCTTTTCGATTAGGCGGCGCGGAATGCCCGGGGCCGGCGCCTCCTCGATGATCTTCTGGTGGCGGCGCTGCATCGAGCAATCGCGCTCGCCCAGCCACACAGCGTTCTTGTGCGTGTCGGCCAGCACCTGGATCTCGATATGGCGCGGGTTCTCGAGGAACTTCTCCATATAGACCGCCGGGTTGCCGAAGGCCGCACCGGCCTCGGCCCGGGTGGTCTGCACCGCATGCAGCAGGGCTGCCTCGGTGTGCACCACGCGCATGCCGCGACCCCCGCCGCCGCCAGCTGCCTTGATGATGACCGGGTAGCCGACCTCGCGCGCGATGCGCACGATCTCCTTGGGGTCCTCGGGCAGGGCACCTTCAGAGCCGGGCACACAGGGCACGCCGGCTTTGATCATGGCCTGTTTGGCGCTGACCTTGTCACCCATGGTGCGGATGGCTGCCGGCGTCGGGCCGATGAATGTGAAACCGCTGCTCTCAACCCGTTCGGCGAAGTCGGCGTTCTCGCTCAGGAAGCCGTAGCCGGGGTGGATGGCTTCTGCATCGGTCACCTCGGCGGTGGCGATGATGGCCGGCATGCTCAGATAGCTCTGGGCCGAAGGCGCGGGGCCGATGCACACCGCTTCGTCGGCCAGCTTCACATACTTGGCCTCGCGGTCCGCCTCGGAGTAGACGACCACGGACTGGATGCCCAGTTCGCGACAGGCGCGCTGAATCCGAAGCGCGATCTCGCCCCGGTTCGCAATAAGAATCTTCTTGAACACTGAGGCGCCCGCCTTATTCAATGATGAACAAGGGCTGGCCGAACTCGACCGGCTGACCGTTTTCGCAGCAAATCTTCGTGATCGTGCCGGTGGCATCGGCTTCGATCTCGTTCATGATCTTCATGGCCTCGATGATGCAAATCGGCTCACCGGCCTTCACTTGCTGACCGACCTCGGCAAAAGGCTTGGCGCTCGGGCTGGAGGCGCGGTAGAAGGTGCCCACCATGGGGGACTTCACGATGTGACCGGCCGGGGCGGCTTCGGCCACAGGGGCTGCGGGTGCTGCCGCGGCGACCGGCGCTGCTACCGCTGCGGCGGGTGCGGCTTGCACGGGCATGGCCTGCAGGGTCTGCACCACCGGCGCGGCGGCCGGGGCGGATTTGACGATGCGCACTTTGCCGTCGGCCTCGGTGATTTCGAGTTCCGACACATTGGACTCGGACACGAGGTCAATCAGGGTTTTGAGTTTGCGCAGATCCATGGTGTTCTCCTTATAGGCCTCAGGCCTGGTCCGCCAGGCGCGTCAGCGCGAATTGCAGGGCCAATTGATAGCCCTGGGCGCCCAGGCCGCAGATGACGCCTTCGGCCAGTTCGCTGAAATAGCTGTGCTGGCGGAAGGCCTCGCGGCGGTGGATGTTGGACAAATGAACTTCGACAAAGGGAATGGCCACCGCCGCCAGCGCATCGCGCAAGGCGACACTGGTGTGGGTGTAAGCCGCCGGGTTGATGACGATGAAGCGCGTGCCATCGCGCGCTGCCGCCTGCACCCGGTCGACCAAGGCGCCTTCGTGATTGCTCTGGAAGCTGCACAGCGCCACACCGGCGGCCTGGGCCTGGGCGGCCAGAAGGGCGTCGATGTCCGCCAGGGTTTGGCGCCCATAAACCTCGGGCTCACGGGTGCCGAGCAGGTTCAGATTGGGGCCGTGCAGGACCAGAAGACTCACTAGAGCGACTTCCCTAAAAGTTCAAAAGGGCGGACTTTAAGCGTTTTCGTTACAGATCCGGCCAAGTTGACCCGAATTCAACCTGAAAACGCCGGGTTAACCCTTGAAATCAGCGTGCCTAAGCAAGGCCTGGAGGTCGGCCGCCCGGGTTTCGCCCACGTGGCGCCAAGCCAAGCGCCCACCGGCTGTGAAGGCCACGCTGAAAGGCAGGCCTCCGGTGCGGTTGCCCAAAGATCGGCCCAGTTCGGCGCCGTTCAGGCCTGCCAAGCCGATGTCGAAGCCCAAGCTCCGAGATTTCAGGAATTCGCGCACGGGGGTGGGTCCATCGATAGCCAGGCCAATGACCCGCCAACCAGGATTCTGTTGGGCAAAGCTGCTCAGCAGGGGCAACTCGCGTACGCAAGGCGCGCACCAGGTGGCCCAGAAGTTGATCAGGAGCTTGCGGCCTCTCAGATCCGCCATGCGCAGTTCCCCGCCCTCGGGGCGCTGAAACACGGCGTTCCAGAGCGCCTCTTCGGGGGCTCCCGCCTGCGCGATGGGCGCGGCCAGGGCGCTCAAAAGTAGCGAGCGTCGCTTCATGCGGGCATCTCCAACAGGCGGCGCAGCCCGGCGGCATCACCGCGCAGGGTCTGGCCGCGGGCATCGGGCAGCAGGGCGCCGCGCCGTTCGCGCGGTTCGAGGATGCTCAGATGCAGGGCCACCTCCTGCTCGAAGCCGGCGGGCGGGCGCAGCCAGATCACCAGGTTTTGCTGCATCTGGCCCCGGGCATCGCGGGCCTGAGGACCGGGCTCCGGGCTTTCTCCGGCGTTGAGCAGTGCAATCTCGGGGGCCTTGGGGTCGTCGCAATAAAGGGCAAGGTGGAGGTCTGACCAGCGGTTCGCCGTGCCGCGCCAGGCTGCGCCCACCAGCAGGGGGTCGAACTCGGCCAGGCGCAGCATCCAGCGCAGGGCCAGCTCGCGCAGGGCCCGCAATTCCTGGGGCTGGGTGTCGGCCTGGAACAGGCTGAGATGCTCCCGCAGTGCGTCCTCGACGGCCTCGTTGCTGGGCAAGGCGGTCCGCGGCGGCAGCCCCAGATCCTTTAAAGCGCGCTGCTTGGCGGCGCCCCAGGGTTGCCCTTCTTCGGCGATCAAGCGCGCTGCGGCCTGGGCGATTTCAAGGTCCAGTGTCATGGAATCGGGGTGGCCTGGTGAAACCTCATCTGCCAGCCCGCTGCGGTTTGCACCCAAATGGAGCTGCGCCAGGCGGCACGCGTGCCTTCGCTGCGCCAACTCAGATGCCAGCAGTCCGGGGCGAGTTGGTATGCCGAAACGGCGGTACGGCTGGGCTGGTCGCCGTGTCCGCTCAGTTCGGCCAGCACTTCGGTGCGGGTCCAGCGTCGGCCGCTGCGTCCGAACTCGAAAAACTCCGGGTGCAACAGGCGGTCGAAGTCTTGGCCTTGGGCCAAGCGGTCTTCAAGCGCCAGCAGCGTCGTGATCACGGCAATTCCACGCCCGCCATGCGGGCCTGGATGGTGGCGCTGCGCGAGGCCAGATAGGGCGATCCCGGGCGCTTCTCGAAGCGCTTGGGGGCCGGCAGCATCACCGCCAGGCGGGCCGCCTGGCTGCTGCTGAGTCGGGCTGCGGGGATGCGGAAGTAGTGCTGGGCAGCAGCTTCGGCGCCAAACACCCCTTCGCCCCATTCCACATGGTTGAGGTAAATCTCCAGGATGCGGGGCTTGCTCAGGAAGAGCTCCAGTTCCAGCGTCAGTAGCGCCTCCTGCGCCTTGCGCAGGATGTTGCGCTCTCCACTGAGAAAGAGATTCTTGGCCAACTGCTGGGTGATGGTGGAGCCGCCGATGACCTTGGCAGGCTTGCCCGTTCCGGCGCGACGCGCGGCGCGTGCCTCGGCCTTCTGGTTGCGTTCCCAAGCCGACTCGATGGCTTCCCAATCGAGGCCACCATGGTCGGCAAAGCTGCCGTCCTCGCTGGCGATCACGGCGCGGCTGAGCTGGGGCGAAATTTGCCCTGCGTCCACCCACTGCTGGCGCCAGGGCAATTGCCCCTGGGTCTTGGCCACCCGCCACATCTCGCTGCGCTGAAAGGTGGTGGAGCCTGGATCCCACACCGCCATCAGCGCAATACGGGCCATGAAGTAAAGCTGCAGGGCCAGGGCGCCCAGCAGCAGCAGCAACAGGTAGCGTCCCAGAAATCTCATTCCAAGCTCCGCCGCAAGGCGTCCAGCACCGGCGGGGTTTGCGGTTGCAGGCCGTGCCAGCGCTCGAAGGCCAGGGCCGCTTGCTCCACCAGCATGCCCAGGCCATCCAAGGTGCGGGCACCCTGGGCTTGGGCAGCTTGCAGGAAGGGTTGGGCGGCCGGGCCATAGACGAGATCCACCGCCCAGGCGCCCGGCGCGAGCAGGCCGGTCGGAAGTGTCAGGCCGGCGCCGCTTAAGCCAGCGCTGGTGCCATTGATCACGAGGTCAAAGCCCGCCCCCTCTCCGCTGCCCCAGGCCAGGCTGTGCAGCGGACAGGGGAGGGCGGCGTGGCGCTGGATGAGCGGCGCCACCTTCTCTGCGCTGCGGTTGCTCAGGTGGATGGAGGCGACACCGGCCTGCATGAGGGGGGCCAGGCAGCCCGCCACGGCGCCACCCGCGCCCAGCATCAAGACGCGGCGGCCCTGCAAGTCCAGATGGCGCCGCAGATCCCGCAGCAGGCCGGCGCCATCGGTGTTGTCGGCCCAAAGCCGGCCTTGCTCATCCCAGCCCAGGGTGTTGGCGGCGCCGGCCAGTCGGGCAGCGTCGCTCATCTGTTCGGCCAGGCCCAGCGCTTCGCCCTTGAAGGGCAGGGTGACATTGCAGCCGCGTAGGCCTTGCGCCCGCAGGGTCTGCAGGGTGGCCGCAAAGCCGTCCAGGGGTGCCGCGCAGGCTTCATAGCGCAGGCGCATACCGAATTGCGCGGCAAAGGCCTGGTGGATCTGCGGCGAGCGGCTGTGTGCGATGGGTTGGCCGATGACGGCGTAGAAGGGGGGGGTGCGCATGTCCAATGTCAGGGCGCGGGGGCGTCCAGCGTGGCGGCCAGGCCATGGTCGCGGTCGAAACTGAAGCGCGCGCTCACCACCAGCACCTCGGCTTCCTGTCGCATCTCAGGGCTGAACTTGCCGAAAGGCGCACAGGCCTGCACGATGGCCGCTGCGCGACGGTCCAGCAAGGCGTTGCCCGAGGACTGCACGATTTCCATGTCCACCAGGCGGCCCTCGGCATTGACACTCAGGGTCATGGTGAGCTGGCCATAGAGTCGGCGCCCACCTTGGGTCGGGAAGTCGCGCGTGCCACGCGCCTCGATGCGGCGGCGTAGCGCGTCGTAGTAACGGGCGTAGACCACTTCTTGGGTGGCCGGACTGACGAAGCGCTGGCGCGGCCCGCTGTTGTCCTGGTTCACGCGGCGCTCAATCTCGGCCAGCAGCGCCAGCAGTTGGCGGCGGCGCTCGGCCTGGGCCTTGCCTTCGGGCGTTGCGGCTTCGCGTTCGGGGTCGGGCGGCGGCATCTTGGCCAATTCACGCCGGGCCTGGGTCAGCAGCAGTTGTTGCTGCTGGCGCAGTTGCTGCACCTGGCGACGGTGCTCGGGCTGCAGCGCATCGCCCAACTCCATCTCGGGCGAAGGGGGCAGGGGCGACTGGGCCCGCTCGTTGGGTGCGCCCTGGCCGCCACCGGCCAGTTTGGCCTGGGCCAGGGCCTGCGCTTTGGTGGGGCTGCGCTCCCCCTGGGCGTTGACCAGGATGACTTCGAGCCGCTCCTCCACCCAGGCTCGCGGGGCGCTGCCCGGGGTGGCCAGTTGCACGAACAAGATCCCCAGGTGCAGGGCGGCCGACGCCACCACCGCCACGTGCAGGGGGTTGTCGCGCGCCAGGATCATGCGGCGGCGGTCTCGGCGTCGCCTGCGGTTTGCCCATCCGCCTGCCCATCGGCCAGATCCACAGCAATTGTCAGCGGCGCGGCGGCCTGCGCCTCGTCCTCGTCGACCTCGTCACCGGTGTCATCGGCATCTCCTGCCGGGGCCGACAGACGCTCGACCAGACTGGCGTGCAGCTCCAGGGTCAGCAAATCCATGCCGGTGATGCGCACCCGCACGGCGGCACCGCGCTCCAGGCTTTCGCAGCCCAGGGCCTTGAAGACCAAGGGCAGGTTGTCGGCGCGCACCAGGCCGTCGCGCATCACGCTGGCGGTCAATTCGGTGATGCCGTTCTGCTGCAGATAGATCTGCGTCCAGTAGCGCTCGACCTGGCTCTGGAAGCCGTTGTAAGCGCTGTAGGCGGCATCGAAGCTGGAGAGGATGGCGAACAGGTTCGCATCCTTCGGCTTGAAGGGCGCGACCAGCGGTGCGGTTTTGCCATGGCGCACGGCGGCGATCAGCTGCCACTGGTTCACCAGATCCACATAGCGTCGCAGCGGCGAAGTGCACCAGGCGTAGCAGGCCACGCCCATGCCGGCATGGGGCAGGGGCTTGATGCCCATGCGCACCTTGATGCCGGGTGCCAGGCTGGCCTGGCTGCGATAGAGGCCCGGCAGGCCCATCTCGCCCAACCAGGCGCCCCAGCGGCTGTTGGCCAGGATCATGGCCTCGGCCACGATCAGGTCCAACGCCGTGCCGCGTGCGCGCTGGCTGATCTGCACGGTCTCATCGCCATGCGGCGGCTGGGTGCGCTCGCCTTCCAGCTTGAAGCTGTAGTCGGGGCGGTTGAAGTTCTCGGGCTTGCCGCGCACCAGCTCGCGCCCGGCTTTGAGGTGCTTGGCCAGGCGGTGGGCAAAGGCCAGCTCGGCGGCGAACTCATAGTCGGCCGGCGCCTGGCCGGTCAGGCTGGCCTCGGTGATCACGCCGTCCAGCTGGTCATGGCGCAGATTGCGGACGATGGGCACGGCCTCGATGCGCGTCTCGCTGCTCTTGAGCTCCAGCGTGGCCTCGTCGAACTGGCAATACAGGCTGATGGCCGGGCAGTCGCGGCCTTCGGTCAGCGTGTACACCTGGACCACGCTGTCGGGCAGCATGGTGATCTTCCAGCCCGGCATGTAGACGGTGGAGAGCCGCACGCGTGCCACCGCATCGATGGCCGCCTCGGGCTGGATGGCCAGACCCGGCGCGGCAATGTGAATGCCGAAGGTGATGGTGCCGCTGCCCAAGCCTTGCACCGAGAGCGCGTCGTCGATCTCGGTGGTGCTGCTGTCATCGATCGAAAAGGCGGCCACATCGGCGCGCGGCAGGGCCCCGATGGCCGGTGCCTGCAGCTCCGGGAAGCCCACGCCCTTGGGAAACTGCTCGAACAGGAAACGTTGCCAGTGGAACTGGTAGGGGTTGGCGATGGCACCGGCCGCCGTCAGCAACTCCAGCGGGGCCTTCTTGGCCGCCAGCGCGGCCTGCACCAGGGCCTTGTACTCAGGGCCGTTTTTGTCCGGCTTGAACAGCAATCGGTAGATCTGGCTGCTCAGTTCCTGCGGGCAGCGGCCGGCCACCAACTCAGCGGCCCAGGCATCAATCTGCAGGGCTTGTTGCTTCTTGCGCTCGATGCCGAGCAGGGCGGCTTGAACTTGTTCCTGCGGGGCTTTCTTGAACAGCCCGCCCTTGCCGGCGCGGCGGAAGTAATGTGGGGCGCCGCTAAGCGCCAGCCAGGCGGCCGCTTGCAGCTCGGCGCCAGCTTTGTCAGAGAAATAGTCGCGCGCCAGCTCGGCAAAGCCGAACTCGCCCTCGGGGGCAAATTCCCAGGCCAGATCCAGGTCGATCTCGGAGGCTTGCTGGCCGGCGGCGCGCAGCAGCTCGGCGGGTTGCGGGGCCGTGAACTTCAGCAGCACCTGCTGGGCCTTGAGCTTGACGCGCTTGCCGCTGTCCAGCTCCACCTGCAGGGAGGCATCGGCCTCGGAAAGGATGCGGCCGGCCAAAGCCTTGCCGCTGTCGTCGAACAATACAAACATGGGGCCGCATTCTCCCCTGAGCCGGCATGCCTAAGCGTCAGGGGCTTCAGTCCGACACAACTTCCTTGGGCAGGCGGATGCGCATGCGGCAACCCGGGCCGGGCGAGCTCTGGGCATCAATCTGCCCACCCAGGATGCCAGTGACGATGTTGAAGCAGATGTGCAGACCCAGACCGGAGCTGCCCGAGCCCAGCTTGGTGGTGAAGAAGGGATCGAACAGGCGGGGCAGGTCGTTGTCGGGCACGCCCACGCCGTTGTCGCTGACCTCTATCTCCAGTACGCCGTCCAGCAACACTTGAGCCGTCACCTTGACATCGCCGGCCTGGCCGGGCGCAAAGGCATGGAGCAAGGCGTTGGTCAACAACTGCGTCAGCACCTGGGCCAAGGGGCCGCGCTGGCAGTCCAGCCAGAGCCCGCCCGCCACGCCGTTGTGCAGCGTGGCAGGGTGGTGCGGGTGTTGCGCACGGGCCTCGGTACAGGCCTGGTCCACCAAGGCTGCCAGCTCAAAGCGATGGCGCTGGGTGTCGTTCTTGTCCACCGCCAGGCGTTTGAAACTGTCGACCAGGCCGGTGGCGCGCTCTAGATTGCGCAGCAGCAGTTCGGTGCTGGCTTGCACTTGGGTCAGATGCCCTTGAAGACCACTGCGGGTCAGGCCCTGCTGCACAGAGCGCCCGAAATGCTGGGCTTCTTCCTGCAAGGTGCTGGCCGCCAGGGTGCAGTTGCCAATGGGGGTGTTGAGTTCATGCGCCACGCCCACGACCAAATTGCCCAAGGCGGCGATCTTTTCGCTGCGCACCAGTTCGGCCTGGGTCTGGCGCAAGGTGTCTAGGTGGTGGGCCAGATCCCGATTGGCGCCGCGCAACTCGGCATCGCGCTCGATCAGGGCGTCGCGCATGGCACTCATGGCAAACAGCAGGCTGCTGTGGTCACCCTTGGCCAGTTCGATGCCGGGCGCCAGATTGCCCACCGCGATCTGACGGGCTACGGTGGCCGCGTAGTCGGGCTCGCCGCCGAGTTTGCGCAGCAGATAGCGGGTCACCCAGGCGGTCACCGCGATGCTCAGCAGCACGGCCAGCGCCGCAAAGCCCGTCAGCCACAGACGAGCCTGCTGCGCTGATTGCTCCACCCGGCGGCTGATGTCCGCCATCTGCTGTTCTTGCTGGCGACTCAGGCGGTCCAGCAGTTCAAAGTAGCTGGCCTGGTAGCCATGCAGGTCCACCACCAGCAGATTGCGCGCCTCGCCCAGTTGGCGCTCGCCCAGCAGGCGGATGAAGTCCTCCTGATTGACGCCATAGGCGGAGTGAACGACATCGATTTCGTCCAGCAGCAGGCGGCCCTCTTCGCCGCGCACCCATTGCCGCAGGCGAGCACGGTTGTGCTCGATGCGCTGGCTGGCGGCAGTGATGTCGGCCAACTCCCGCTCGGACACGCTGGCGTCGTCCATCAGCAAGATGCTGCGCATGGCGCGGGCGATCACACCGAGGTCGGTGGTGACCTGCGCCACCGCTTGCAGGGTGGGCAGTTGCTGACCCAAGGCCTCCTGTGTGGCGTTGCTGAGCAGGCGCAGCCGCGTCACCCTAATGACCGTGGTGGCCACCAGCAGCAGGATGACGAGCCCATAGCCCAGCGCCAGGCGCTGGCCGATGCGCAGCGGCGGTCGACGCATGGCTGCTTCAGCGGCCAAAGACTTGCTTGTTCACTTGGGGCATCAGGTTGCTGATGTTTTTGCCGGTGCCCACCATGATGGGAACCAGCACCTGCTTGGGCGGGCGTTCGCCGCGTAGCGCACTCAGCAAGGCTTCGGCCGCACGTTGTCCCATCAAATGCGGCTGCTGCATCCCCACGGCCACCAAGGTGCCGTGGGTTAGCAAGGCTTCGACCTCCGGCATGGCGTCGAACGAGGCAATCAGCACCTCGCCGCTGCGTCCCGCCGCCTTCAGGGCTTGCAGCGCACCCGCCACGGGTTGATCGGTTTGGATGAAGAGGGCGCGCAGTTGCGGATGCTGGGCCAGCAGTTCCGCCACATAGCGCTGGGTCTCGGCGGCCGAGTAGTCCTGCATTTGGCGCAGCGCCACTTCCTTGCCCAGACCGGCCTCCTTGAAGGCGTCGCGAAAGCCATTGGTGCGGTCCTGGCCGTTCTTGCGCGCCAGTGAAATCGTGATCAGGGCATGGGGCGCCTGCTGCCAGCCGCGATCCTTCAGCGCTTGGGCCAGTGCGCTGCCGGTGTCGAAGGCGCCGCGGTAGTTGTCAGACTTCACATAGGTGGCGTAGTCGCCCGCCGTGGTGCCGATGTCGGCAATCACCACCGGCACCTTGGCCTTGCGTGCCAAGTCCAGGACGGCCGGGGCGCTCTGACTATCGACTGGTGAGATCACCAGCCCCGCGGCTTTGTCTTGGATCGCCCTGCGGGCGTTTTCAAGTTGCACCTCGGCCTTGAGCTGGCTGTCCAGTTCCACAAAGCCGAAACCTTGGGCCAGCGCCACGCTGCGCACACCCCGACCCACGGTGGACCAGAAGGGCAGATCCTGCTTGGCGCTCAGATAGACGATGCGCCGTTCAGCGGCCGTGACGCGGCCGCTCCATGCCACGGCCAGCAGTGCGCCGGCTTGGCGGCGATTCAAGGACAGGGGCAGACAGTTCAAGGCAGGCTCTCCCAAAAGCTGGACTTGCAGGCGCTGGGCCTGTGCGGTCAATGTTTTGTTTTTCTCAGTCGCCGCCGCGGCATTCTGCGCCTGAACGGAACCCCCGCTCGGTCTGCCTACACTGAGGTTTTCCTTTGCTTTGTGAGCTTGCGATGCGACCATTCTTCGGGGTCTTGTTGATGGGGGCCACGGCCTCTGCGGTGCTGGCCAGCACGCCCTATCCCGACACCCCAGTGCGGCCAGTGCAGGACCGCTATCACGGCGTCACGGTCAGCGATCCCTACCGCTGGATGGAAGACATGAGGTCGGCCGAGTTCCAGCAGTGGCTCAAGGCCCAGGCTCAGTACGCGAGCGCCGGATTGCAGACTCTGCCGGGCCGCACGGCGTTGCGCGAGCGTCTGGGGCAGTTGATGGATGCCGGTGTCAGCACGGGGGGCTATGCACCCACAGCCGGTCAGATCCTCTTTTTGAAGCGCGAGCCCGGTCAGAACCAGCGTCGCCTGTGGCTGCGCGAAGGGCTTGCGGGGCCGGAGCGCCAGGTGCTGGACCCCTTGAACGTGCCGGGCTTGCCGGGCAAGCACTCCATCGATTTCTACAGCGCTTCGCCCGATGGCAAGCGCGTCGCCCTGGGGCTGTCAGCTGGCGGTAGCGAGGACAGCACCCTGGTGGTGCTGGATCTGGCGCGGGGTGAGCTTTTGTCCGAACGCATCCCGCACGCCGGTCTGAACCAGTATGGCGTGTCCTGGCTGGCCGACGGCAGCGGCTTCTTCTACAACCGCCACCCGCAGGACGAGCGCTACAACAAGAGCGCGGTGTATTTCCACCGTCTGGGTGCCGACTGGAAGCAGGACCGTCCGGTGTTTGGCTGGGGCACGGGCCGAGGACAGGGCCAGTTCGAGATCGCCGATCTGCCCTATGTCTACGCCAGCAAGGGCTCGCGCTGGGCGGTGGCCGAGTTGCTGCACGGTGACGCCGTGGACCGCAGCTACTTCGTGGCGCCGCTGGCCGACCTGCTGCAGGGGCAGGCGCGTTGGAAGCGTGTGATTGCGCCGAAGGACCGGGTGACCAAGGCCGTGCTGGACGGCGAGCGCCTGTTGGCCCTGAGCCAGCGTCAGGACCCGCGCCGTGCCTTGCTGGTCTATCCGGCCGCAGGGGGCAAGCCCCAGACTCTGCTGGCGCCTTCGCAGCAGGTGCTGCTGGAGATCGAAAAGGGGGAGGGGCAGCTCCTGGTGCGCGGCCTGGATGGGGGCGTGAGTCGTCTGACTCAGCTGGACCTGAATGGCAAGGCGGCGCCGCAGACCCTGACCCTGCCCTTTGAGGGCACGGTGCGCGAGATGGCGGCCTTGCCCGACGGCGAGTGGCTGCTGCGGATGGACGGTTGGGTGAATCCGGCCCAGACCCTGGTGGTCCGCGCCGGCCAGCCTGCTCGAGCCGTCGATCTGCAGCCGCAGGCAAGTTACCCCTTGGAGGGCCTGAGCGCCGAGCGCGTGATGGTCAAGAGCCATGACGGCGTGCAGGTGCCGCTGTCCATCGTCCACCCCAAAGGCCACGCCGGCATGGCGCGGCCCACCATCCTGACCGGCTACGGCGCTTACGGCATGGTGATGGAGCCGGGCTTTCGCCCCAGCCGCCTGGGCTGGCTGGAGCAGGGGGGGCGCTTTGCCGTCTGCCATGTGCGCGGTGGTGGCGAGTTGGGGGAAGCCTGGCACCGCGGCGCGCACATCGTGAACAAACAGAACACGGTGAGCGACTTCATCGCCTGTGCGCGTTATCTGATTGCCAAGGGCTACACCAGCCCGCAGTTGCTGGCCGGCACTGGCGGCTCGGCCGGTGGCATCACCATTGGCGGCGCCATCAACCAGGCCCCGGAGCTCTTTGCCGCCGCCCAGGCCGCGGTGGGCGTGAGCGACATGCTGCGCATGGAACTCACCCCAAACGGCGCGCCCAACATCGCCGAGTTCGGCACGGTGAAGAGCCCGCGCCACTTCAAGGCCATGTTTGCTCTGAGCCCCTTCCACAACGTGAAGGACGGCCAGGTCTATCCGGCTGTGATCGTCACCACGGGCGCGAACGACCCGCGCGTGGACGCTTGGATGCCGGCCAAATTCGCGGCCCGATTGCAAGCGGCCACGGCGAAGAACGCGGCGCCCAAGCCGGTGTGGCTGCGCGTGGACTACGAGGCCGGCCATGGCATGGGCTCCTCGGTCAGTTCTCAGCTGGACGAGCAGGCCGATGTGTGGAGCTTCTTTCTGTGGCAGATGGGCCATCCGGCCTATCAACCGGCGGCCGCCGCGAAGCCATGAGCGAGTTCCGGGTGCTTGACCTCAGCCAGGGGCCGCGTCACCAGGCCTTTGCCTTCTATCGCGGCGCCAGCCAGCCGCGCTGGGGTCTGACGACGCGGCTGGATGTCGGACCCTTGCTGGCCTGCGTGCAGGCCTGGCGCGATGAATTGCCGGGCTTGAGTCCGCTGCTGGCCTACCACCATGCGGTGCTGCAGGCCTGCTTGGCGGTGCCGGCCTTGCGCCAGCGTCTGGTCCGGGATGGGCACGGGAATGGCCAGGTTTTGGAGTGGGCGCGGGTGGATGCCTCCATCACCTTGGCGCGCAGCGACGACAGCTTCGCGGTGGCCTATCTGCCCTGGGGCGCGCGCCTGCGCGACTTTGTGGGCCCGGCGCGAGCCGCCATCGAGGCGGCGCGCGTGCCGGGCACCGATTGGGGCATCGGCGGTCCGCATGGGGGCTGCGTCTACACCACCACCTTGCCCTGGCTGGACTTCACCCACTTTGAGCACGCCCACACCGGCGCTTTCGACGACGGCACCCCTCGCTTTGCCTTCGGGCGCTTTAGCCCCGGGGGTTCAGAGCGGGTTGAGATGGCGATGAATCTCGAGATCCACCATGCTTTGGTGGATGGGCTGCATGTGGGGCGCTTCGTGCAGGCTTTGGAAGCGCTGCTGGCGGAGCCGGAGGGGCTTTGGTAGAGATGGTTTCGGACTTCGTGTGAGAGCCCGCAGGGGCTTCACCCCTGCACCCGACCCCTTTCTCTTTGCTTCGCCAAAGAGAAAGGGGGAAAGAGAAAGGCGACCCCCGATGCCTACGCCCCTGGCCGTGCCAGGGGTTCCCTGCGGTGCTCGGAATGCAGACCCCGGCGCGGAACGCACTCCGTTCGCTGCGCTCACTGCGCTTGAACGGCCGCGCCGAGTCAGTTCACGTGGCGCGCTGCGCGCGCGGGCCTGCACTCCTGTGCTCCTCGGCTTGGCATAGGGGGACCCCCAAACAGCCAACAGCCGAACAGCCCCCTATTTCGATTCATTGCTCCGTTTCGTGGGGCCCCCTATGCGCTGCCGAGAAGCACAGCGCCTTTGGCGCTGGCGGCGGGGACCCCAGCCGCAGGCTGGGGCTGCACATCGGGGTCGCCCTTCCTTGCCTACTTTCTTCGGCGAAGCGAAGAAAGTAGGTCGGCCGCCGGGCCGAAAGCCGAAGGCTTCGGCGAAGCCAAATCCCGGCGGGCTGATGGCACAGACATCCAATGCTCAGTGCCGCAGCGGACTCACATGGAGAGTCCGCCGCTCACCTCCAACACCGTCCCGGTGACATAAGCCGCCGCCTCACTGGCCAGATAGGCATAGGCCTGGGCAATGTCCTCGGGCTGGCCCAGGCGGCCCAGGGGCACGCGCTCCACCAGCATCTCACTGACCTGCGGTGGGATGGCGGCGGTCATCGGGGTGGCGATGAAGCCCGGCGCCACGGCATTGACGCGGATGCCCTTGGGGCCGAGTTCGCGCGCCCAGGTCTTGGTCATGCCGATCACGCCGGCCTTGGCCGCCGCGTAATTGGTCTGGCCATAGTTGCCATGCAAGCCCACCACCGAGCTGGTGTTGAGGATGACGCCGCGCCCGGCGGTCGTCATCGCCGCCAACACCGCCTGCGCGCCATGGAAGACACCGCGCAGATTGATGTCGATGACGCTGTCGAACTGAGCCTCGCTCATCTTTTCAAAACGGGCGTCACGGGTGATGCCGGCGTTGTTGATCAGCACATCAATGCGCCCCCACTGCGCCAGAGCCGCAGCCACCAGGGCGTCCCACACCGGTCGCTCGGCCACGCTGCCGGCCTGGCTGATCACAGCCGCGCCCAATGACTGACATTGGGCGACGGCCTCGCTCAACGCGCTGGCGTTCATGTCCAGCAGGGCCAGGCGGGCCCCTTCGGCGGCAAAGAGCCGGGCGCTGGCCAGACCGATGCCTTGGGCGGCGCCGGAGATCAGCACGACTTGGTCTTGGAAACGAGGCTTCATGGTCAGAGGTGGCGGGTGAGTTCGGGAAGCCAGCGATCAAAGTCGCTGATCGCGTGGTCGGACTGGTTCAGCAGCAGCACCCGGCCCAGGCCGTAACGGGCCAGCATTTCGCGCCAGCTCAAGAGCTCGTCGCCGCGCGCCAAGAGGGCAAACCAACGGCTGGGGTCGGTGAGGGGGCCGGCGTGCAGCGCCCTCAGCTCGTCCACGTACTCGGGCTTGAAATAGAAATGTTCTTCCGGGCGATGCCAGTAGTTCTGTTCGCCGATGTAGGCGGCCAGGTCGCGGGCCGGGTCCACGGCCGGGTTGAGCAAGCCGACCCGCCACTGCGGCCGCGCTTGGGCCACCGCGGCGGCGTAATAGCCCCCCAGTGAGCTGCCGACGACGGCGCAGCCTTGCTCCGGCCAGTCCTGGGTCAGGCGTGCGATCTGGGCCATGGCCTCGCGCGGCGATGGGGGCAGGGCCGGGGCCAGGAAGTGCAGCTCAGGCTGGGTGGCCGCCCAGACCGCCACGCGCTGGGCCTTGGCGGATTGCGGGCTGGAGCGAAAGCCGTGCAGATAGAGCAAATGGGTGGTACGCATGACGAGCGGCAGTGTAGGCAGGCTGGGGCACACTCCCGGCGCTTGTGCGCCGGCCATGACGTCCAGCACCCCGGGCATGACCGTCTTGACGCTCGGGAGGCCGGCTGCAACAGTCGCGCGCTTTTGCCGCCCAGGCTCTTTGGCCTGGGTCTGTCTGAATCAAGGATCCATTCCGATGCAAACCTCGTCCTCTTCGCGTTGGGCTCTGTCCGCCCTGACCCTGGCCTTGGCTGGCCTGAGCGCTCAGGCGCAAACGCCGCCGGCGGCTCCGGCCAATGGCGCTGCAGCCGCTGCGGCCGCCCCCAAGCCCCCGGCAGACCCGAGCGCTCCCAAGCCTTTCGCTGAGGTGAGCAAGGATGCCAAGAGCCAGGACGGCCTGTTCCCGATCTGGAAGAAGGACGACAAGGTCTGGCTGGAAATCCCGCGCGCGATGCTGAACAAGCCCTTCTTGTTCACCATCAACGTTGCCAACTCGCTGGGCGAGCGCGGCATGTACGCCAGCCAGATGGGCCCGGACACGATGGCCGAGTTCCGCCTGGTGGGTCGCCAGCTCCAACTGATCGCCCTCAACAACAAGTTCCGCGCCAAGGGCGAGGGCATGGCCTCGGTGGCCCAGGCCTTCTCGCCCAGCCTGATCGGCAGCACGGCCGTGGCCAGCGCCGACCACGCCGAGCGCAAGAGCTTCCTGGTGGATGCCAGCTTCCTGCTGGCCGACATCCCCGGCTACGGCACGCGTCTGGAGTGGGCCTACCGCCTGCCTTATGGCGTGGACAAGCCCAACTCGACCTTTGCCGCCACGCGCGCCGATGCCCAGCTCTCCACGCTGACCGGCCGCCTGCACTTCGCCACCCCGCGCATCCCGGCCCCGCCGCTGATGCCCAGCCCCATCCCGATGCCCACGCCGCCGCAGGCCGTGCCGGATCCGCGCAGCTTCTTTGTGGACTTCGTCTACAACTTCCGTGCGCTGCCCGAGACCTTGGCTGCCACGCGCTCCATCGATCCGCGTCTGGGTCATTTCATGGAGTCCTATGTCGATCTGGACTCGGACCTGAAGCCCAACAACCGTGTGCACCTGCTGAACCGCTGGCGCCTGGAGAAGGCCGACCCGAGTGCGGCCCTGAGCGAACCCAAGCAGCCCATCACCTACTGGATGGACAAGAACATTCCGCAGCGCTACCGCAAGGCGGTCGAGGCCGGCATCCTGGAGTGGAACAAGGCCTTCGAGAAGATCGGTTTCAAGAACGCCGTGGTGGCCAAGCAGCAGCCCGACGACGCCGATTGGGACAATATGGACGCCAGCCACGCGTCGATCCGCTGGTTCGTTGGCGCCGATGTGGGTTTTGCCATTGGCCCCAGCCACACCGACCCGCGCACCGGTGAAATTCTGGATGCCGACATCGGCATGAGCGATGTGTTCGCCCGCGGTTCGCGCCGTGTGATCGCCGAAGACACCGCGGCTCATGATCACCACGACCACAGCGCGCACGCGCCGCTGCCGGCGTTGAGCAAGGGTTGGAAGGAAAGCAGCCGCTTCGCCGCCCAGTGCAACTACGCCCAAGCTGCCAGTGGCGAAATGCACTTCGCGCTTGATCTGCTGGAAGCCCGTGGCGATATCGCCCCGGACAGCCCGGAGGCCGAAGCCTTTGTGCAGGCCGTGATCAAGGACGTGATCATGCACGAGGTGGGTCACACCCTGGGCCTGAAGCACAACTTCAAGGCCTCGACCACGGTCAGCTTCAAACAGCTGCAGGACAAGGCCTTTACCGAAGCCAACGGCATTTCGTCCTCGGTGATGGACTACAACGCCTACAACCTGCCCCTCAAGGGCGAGAAGGTGGGCAGCTACAACAACACCACCCTGGGCGCCTACGACTACTGGGCCATCGAGTACGCCTACAAGCCGCTGGATGCCGCCACCGAGAAGCAGGAGTTGGAGAAGATCGCCTCGCGCTCCAAGGACCCGCAGCTGATCTACGCCGACGACATGGACGCCGGTGTGGGCGGTCCCTATGACGGCATGGACCCGCTGGCCAACCGCTTCGACCTGGGCGACGACCCGCTGGGCTACTTCAAGAAGCGCCTGGCCCTGAGCAAGGAACTGTGGGCCCGGGTGCAGGATCGCGGCTTCAAGCCGGGCGACGATCCCACCCGCGCACGTCGTTCGTTGATGGCCGGCTTCCAGCAGCTGGCACGCGGTGCCGATTCGGCCGCCAAGTACGTGGGCGGCATGAGCGCCTCGCGTGAAGCCCCGGCTGCGGGTCAGGCGGCGTTCACGCCGATTGCCCCGGCCAAGCAGCGCGATGCCCTGAACAGCCTGACCTCGGGTCTGTTCAGCGCCAGCAGCTTCAAGTTCCGTCCCGAGTTCCTCAGCAATCTGCAGGTGGACTACAACGAGTGGGAGCGTGGCCTGCCGGCTGACATCGGTGGGGCCGTGCTGAGCCTGCAGCGTGCCGCGCTGGACCGCCTGATGGGCGTGCCGACCGCCAAGCGCCTGCTGGATCTGCCGGGCTATCTGAGCGAGAAGGAGCGCAAGGGCGCCATCAGCTTGGCCGAGGTCTATGGGTCGATCCAAAGCGCGATCTGGAGTGAGCTCAAGAGCGGCGCCGAGATCGAAGGTCTGCGCCGCAATCTGCAGCGCGAGCACCTCAAGCGCGTGACCACGCTGCTGACCAAGGGTGGCCCGCTGCCGGCGGATGCTTTGTCCCTGGTGCGCTGGCATGCCAAGCAGCTGCAGGGCGATCTGCAAGCCGCTGCGGGGAAGGGCGGCTCGGTGGAGACGCGTGCCCATGTGGCCGAGTCGCTGTCCGCGCTGACCGAGGCGCTGCGCGCCACCATGTCGCGCAGCTGATGCCACGAAGCCCCGGCTGCGAGGCCGGGGCGATACAGCAAGCCAAAGAAAAGGCCGGCGCATGCGCCGGCCTTTTTCATGGTGCCAGACCCGTCAGGCTGACTTGCGGCGCCGCGCTGCCACGGCCAGCAGACCGAGCGCGGCCAGGCCATAGCTGGCTGGTTCCGGTACGGTGCGCAGGAAGGCCTTGCCAATCTCGCGCTGCACCACGGCAGACGGATGGATTTCGTCGAAATAGAAGTGGGTGCTGTGGTCGTTGCAGAGCGCGCCGGGGATGCCCACAAAGCCCGAGAAACAACCCGACGTGGTGTTGCTGATGCCGATGCTGGCAGATTGCTGCAGCAGCTTGTGGTGGGTGGCGGCCAGGTCGAACACATGCAGCTTGGCGCTGGGCAACATCTGGGCCAACTGGCCATAGGCGGCGGCCAATACGGCGTTGAATCCCAGGGCCATTTGCTGTGCGCCCACGCCGCCGTCGGCACTGGCCAGGGCGCGCGGGGTCAGGCCGAGGTCGGGCAGCAGGGGCAACAGGAAATTGCGCGCGCCCGCGCCATACAGGTCCAGCACGGTCTGAGTGAGATTGCCGATGGCTTCGGCCGCGATGGTGTTGGCGGTGGCGGGCGTGGCCACCAGGAAGTCGTTGGCGCCCCCAAATACGGTGTAAAGCGCCTGGCCATCGGCCGGACCTTGGCTCAGGAATTCCGCCAGCTGGCTGCGCAGGCCGGTCTCTAGCAAGCCGGGCAGGGGGGGGGCCTGGTTGTTGAACAGGCCTGTGGTGGCGCCGCCGACCGAGAAGTTGCGCAAGGCCACCCCGAGGTCATCGGCCAGCCATTCGACGGCCGCGCGACCATCGCTGAAGCGACCTTGGTAATAGGGTGCCTGCGGCAGGCCCACCGGCAGCACGCCGGGCACATAGGCTTGGCTGCGAGCCAGTAAATTGCCGCTGTCGGAGAGGCTGTCGCCGAACACGATCAGCTGGCTGTAAGGGACTGCTTGGGCCACCGCTGCGCCCATCAGGGCTGCTAGGGCCACCGCGCACTTCTTCATGCTGACTCCCGAGTATTGAAGGCGCAGCAGACTACTTGATGGCCCCCGACGCATGCCCTTCGAGAACAGGGGGGATGGGTTTTTCCGTGTGGATGGCGCGCGACGCGCCAGCAGACCGGCACCGCCAACAATGGGCCTGCCGCGTCGCTGCGGTGCCAGTTTGTGAGGAGAACAAGGTGAAGCCGAATTCGTTTTTGCAATCAGCGCTAGCGCTGGGTGTGGGCGTCGCGCTCTGCACCCCGGTTGTGGCCACCGAGCGTGGTGCCTTGCGTGCCCTCAATGGCGCACCGGGAGCGGAGATCTCATCGCCTCAGTTCCCCGGCCTGTATGGGCAGTTTTGGCTGCAGCGATATGAGGCGGATCGCTTCACAGACGGCAGCGGCAACACACCCCGCGTGGCGCTGAGCACGCCGGCCGGCACGGTGCAGGTGCGGCGCGAGGGTTCCATCGATGCCACCGTGTTCGTGATGCGAGGCACTTGGCTGACAGAGCAGCGAGTGGGGGAGGGCAAGTTCGGCATCTCAGCGGCATTGCCGCTGGTGCGGCTCAAACAAAGCCTGCGTCTGACCGGTGAATTTGGTGCGGGCATTCCAGCTGGCGTGCAGGCCACGGTGCAGGGTCAGTTGGATGCGTTGGCGCGGGCCAGTAGCGGCAGTCGCAGCGGCGCTGCCGATCTGGAGTTGATGCCCTATGTGGATTGGCAGAGCGACACCGACCGCTTGGCGCTGGGCCTGGGGGTGGTAGCCCCCACGGGACGCTTCGACGCCAGCTCGGCCGTCAATCCCGGTGCGGGCAAGTTCTGGACCCTGCGCCCCTTGCTGGTGGCCGCGCGGGTCTGGGAGAACGGCTTGGAGGCGGGCCTGCGTGCCACCTATTCCATCAACGGCCGCAACCGTGACACCCACAACCGCAGCGGGCAGTATCTGGCGGCGGATTTCGGCGCGCACTACGCCCTGAGCGAGGCCTACAAGCTGGGGCTGCAGGGTTTTGTGAACTGGCAGACCACCGCCGACCGCTGTGCCGACCCGGTGCTCAGTTTGTGTGGCAAGGTGCGGGTCATGGGCCTGGGCCCCAGTCTGAGTTTTACCAGCGAGGATGGGCGCCTGTTCATGGATGCCAAGGTGCTGAAGGAATTTGGGGCGCGCAACCGCCCCGAGGGCCTGAGCGTGTGGTTGCGTGCCAATGTCCGACTGGACGATTGAGGAGCGTCGAATGCGGAGTCTGATTTCGTCGCTGGGCCTGGGCCTGGCGTTGATGGGTTTGCCCGCGGCACCGGTCTGGGCGCAATCCGCGCCGGCCATTGCCGTTGCAGGGGTGGACTTCCCGACCACGGCAGCGGTCGGCAGCCAGGCGCTGATCCTGAACGGCGCTGGGGTGTCCAGCATCCTGTCCTCGCGCGCGACCGTGGTGGGCCTGTATCTGTCCAACAAGACGGCCCAGGTGGATGCCGCCTTGAGCATGGCCGGCGCCAAACGCTTGCAGGTTGTGGCGCTGCGCACCCTTTCGGCGCGTGATCTTTCCAACGCCTTGCTGGACCGCATTCGCTCCAATGCCGCTCCCGGTGAGGTGGAAGCCAATGTGCTGCAGATCGCCGCCGTGGGCGGCGTGTTTGGCACGCGCAAGAGCCTGAGCAAGGGCGATGTGCTTCACATCGACTACCTGCCCGCCCTCAAGGCCACCGAGTTCCGCATCAACGGCGAGCGCGTGGCCGAGCCCATCGCGGGGGAGAAGTTCTATCCGCTGATGATGAAGGTGTGGGTCGGCCCCAAGGTACGCGCCAGCACGCGGGATGCCTTGATGGGCGGGGCACCTTCGGAGTGATGGGCGCCTAAGGTTCATCAAGTCCGGGCGGCCAAGCTCCGGAGGAGCAAGTCATGAATGCCGTTCTTCGGGCCATTAGGCCCGGGCGGCCAAGCTCCGGAGGAGCAAGTCATGAATGCCGCCATCGGGCCCTCAGGCCCGGGCGGCCAAGCTCCGAAGGAGCAAGTCATGAATGCCGCCAAAACCCCCATTGCTCATGCAAAGCAAATGGTCGCCCGGCCGCACTTGGGCCATGACCTGACGTACCAAGGTGGGCACATCGTCGGCCACCTGCGCCTTGTCGCCCAAGGGGGCCAATGCGGCGCGGGCATCCCAGCCGAGGCCGCCCTGATGGCAGAAGCTCAGATCGGCCTCCTCAAGCGCCCAGGGCAGTTGGGCCTTCATGGTGCCCAGCTTCATGGTGTTGGAGCGCGGCTCGAACAGGGCTAGCAGGCGTTCATTCGGCCCGATGCGGCGACGCAGACCTTCGACCGTGGTGCGGATGGCCGTGGGGTGATGGGCGAAGTCGTCGTAGACCTTGATGCCACCGACCTCGCCGCGCAACTCCATGCGTCGGCGCACCCCCTCGAAGCGCCCCAGACTGGCCGCGCCGGCCTCCACCGAGATGCCCATGCTCTCTGCCGCAGCCAGGGCGGCCAGCGCATTGAGTTGGTTGTGTTCACCCGCCAGCGCCCATTCGACACGGGCGATGCGAAGGCTGCCGCGCAGCACATCGAAGGCATGGGGCTCGCCGCGCGCACGCAGCATGCCGGGTTCTTCCTTGCGCGCACCAAAGCTTTGGACGGGGCTCCAGCAGCCGCGTGCCAGCACGCGGGTCAGCGCCTCCTCGCGTGCATTGACGATCAGCCTCCCTTCGCTGGGTACCGTGCGCACCAAGTGGTGGAACTGGGTCTCGATGGCGGCCAGGTCCGGGAAGATGTCGGCGTGGTCGTACTCAAGGTTGTTGAGGATGGCCACGCGCGGCCGGTAATGCACGAACTTGCTGCGTTTATCGAAGAACGCCGAGTCGTACTCATCGGCTTCAATGATGAAGGGACCATCCGCTTTCCCTAGGCGCGCGCTGGTTGGAAAGTTCTGCGGCACGCCGCCGATCAGATAGCCGGGCTGCAGGCCCTGGTCTTCCAGGATCCAGGCCAGCATGGCGGTGGTGGTGGTCTTGCCATGGGTGCCAGCCACGGCCAGCACGGGGCGGCCTTGCAGCACATGTTGCTGCAGCCATTGCGGGCCGCTGGTGTAGGCGGCGCCGGCGTTGAGGATGGCCTCCATCAGCGGGTTGCCGCGGCTGACTACATTGCCCACCACATAGAGATCGGGCTTGAGCGCCATCTGATCGGGCGACCAGCCTTCGATCAACTCAATGCCCAACTGCTCCAGTTGAGTGCTCATGGGCGGGTAGACGTTGGCGTCGCAGCCGGTGACCTTGTGGCCGGCCTCGCACGCGAGCGCGGCCAGACCGCCCATGAAGGTGCCGCAGATGCCGAGGATGTGCAGGTGCATGAAAGCGCAACGGGCGCTAGAGCGCCCGTTTCTCAAGAGTCAGGGAATCAGGACCAGGCCTTGTCGGCCGCGGCCAGGGTGGCGGCGATGTCGGCCTCGCTGTGCGCGGCGCTGACGAAGCCGGCTTCGTAGAGAGCCGGGGCGAAGTACACGCCCTGGTCCAGCATGGCGTGGAAGAAGCGGTTGAAAGCCGGGCCGTCGGTCTTCATCACTTCTTGGTAGTTCTGCGCCAACTCGGGCAGCAGGAAGAAGCCGAACATGCCGCCCTCGCTGTCGACGCTGAAGGGCACGCCCCTGCGGTCGGCCACGGCCTTCAGGCCTTGCACCAAGCTGCGGGTCTTGGCGCCCAAGGCCTCGAAGAAGCCGGGCTGGCTGATCTCATTCAAGGTCGCCAGACCGCAGGCGGTGGCCACCGGGTTGCCCGATAGCGTGCCGGCCTGATAGACCCCGCCCAGCGGCGCCAGCTTGGCCATCACGTCGTGGCGGCCGCCAAAGGCGGCCAGGGGCATGCCGCCGCCGATCACCTTGCCCAGCACGGTGAGGTCGGGCGCAAAGCCAGGGATTGCTTGCGCATAGATGCCCTGGGCGCAGGACAGTCCCACGCGGAAGCCCGTCATCACCTCGTCCAGGATCAAGAGCGCGCCATGCTGGGTGCAGAGCTCGCGCAGGCGCTTCATGAAGGGCACCGAGGCGCGCACGAAGTTCATGTTGCCGGCAATCGGCTCGATGATGACCGTGGCCAGCTCGTGGCCATGGGCCTTGAAGGCGGCTTCCAGGGCTTCGAGGTCATTGAAGGGCAGCACCAGGGTGTGGGCCGCCACTTCGGCCGGCACGCCGGCGCTGGTGGGGTGGCCGAAGGTGGCCAGGCCCGAACCGGCCTTGACCAGCAGGCTGTCGGCATGGCCGTGGTAGCAACCCTCGAACTTGATCATCAGGCTGCGGCCGGTGAAGCCGCGCGCCAGGCGGATGGCACTCATGCCGGCCTCGGTGCCCGAGCTGACCAGGCGCACCTGCTCGATCGAGGGCAGCAGCTTGATGATGGCCTCGGCCAACTCAATCTCGCGCTCGGTCGGCGCACCAAAAGAGAAGCCTTCCAGCACCGCGCGCTGCACGGCCTCGACCACCTTGGGGTGGCCATGGCCCAGGATCATCGGGCCCCAACTGCCGATGTAGTCGATGTGCTGCTTGCCATTGGCGTCCCAAAAATAGGCGCCTTGCGCGCGCGCCACGAAGCGCGGCGTGCCGCCGACGGCGCGAAAGGCGCGCACCGGGGAGTTCACGCCACCGGGGATGACGGCTTGGGCACGTTCAAAGAGAACTTGGTTTTGGTCCATGGCTGAGAGAAAGGGTTCAGGTTCGGCGGGCGGACGGCGGCCCACCCCGATCAATGCATGCGGCGGCTGCTGGGGGCGGCCGGGGGCGGCTCGCTGCCTTCGGTGTCGTCGGCCTCGGCGCCTTCCTCGCCGTCCTCGGGCACCGGTTGGGCCCAGAAGAAGCGGTCGGGGATGACGCCCCCCATGCCGGGCTGGAAGCCCGCGTCCAGGGCTTGGTCCAGGAAGGCGAGGGCTTCGCCCACGGCCTCGTGCAGTTCGACACCCAAGCCCAGCAGCGCGGCCAGGGCCGCCGAGAGCGTGTCGCCGGCGCCGACGAAGCTGGCATCGAAGCGCTCGAACTTTTCCCCGGTGATGGGGCCCTGCGGACCGGCCAGCACGTTGTCCACAAACTGATTGGGCAGGCTCATGCCGGTGACCAGCACATGAGCAGCCCCCAGCTTGTGCGCCGCCGCCGCCAGTTCGCGCGGCGAGGCCGGGCGGCTGTTGTCCCAATCGGGCAGCAGGAACTCGGTGAGGGTGGCGTGGGCGCCCACCAGCACCAGGGTCTGGGGCAGCACCAGTTCACGCAGCGCATCCCAGTAGCTGCTTTGCTGCTCGTCGTCCAGCCAGGGGGCGGCGCCCAGATGGGTGACCAGCGGCAGTTCGGGATAGTCCGACAAGATTTCGGCCACCGCGGCCACGGTCTCAGCATTGCCTAGAAAACCGACCTTCCAGCCCGTGATGCTGATGTCTTCCAGCACCGAGCGAGCCTGTTCGGCCACCGTGTCATCGTCCAGCGGGTGATGGTCGAAGACTTCGGCGCTGTCGCGCACCAGAACGCTGGTGACTACCGGCAGCGGGTGCGCACCCATGGCCACGATGGCCGCGATGTCGGCGCCCAGTCCGGCGGCGCCGGTGGGCTCGCTGGCGTTGAAGCTCAGGATGCAGGGCGGCGCAGCCTCGTCCTCGGCGGCGGGCAGATCAGGAGCTTGGGTGGGGTTCATGGGCGGGGTCTGGGCCATCCTTGAGCGCACGCGTTCTAGCCGCATTGCGGCACCGCGTACCTACGGGCGTTCCCCAGGGAAGCGCCCCGATGGCTCCTAGGGGAGCGTGACTAGAATGAATCGATTGTAGTGAGCCACTGCGCGCCCCTGGCGCCGCGATCTCCGACCCCGAGGAATGCCTTGAATACAAGCGTGAACAACGAACTTTGCACCTGGATGTGCCTGATCTGCGGTTGGATCTATGACGAGGCCGAGGGTGACCCGGAGCACGGTATTGCAGCCGGTACCCGCTGGGCCGACGTGGACATGAACTGGACCTGCCCGGAGTGCGGCGCACGCAAAGAAGACTTTGAGATGGTGCGCATCTAAGCCACGCCCAGCGTTTGCTCACGCCAACACAGCCTTGGAGAACCCCATGTCGGTTGCAGAGAAGGCCCTGAACGTGCTGGTCATCGACGACAGCAACACGATTCGCCGCAGCGCGGAAATATTTCTCAAACAAGGCGGCCACTCGGTGGTGTTGGCCGAGGACGGCTTTGATGCGCTGGCGAAACTCAGCGACTTCAAGCCCGACCTGGTTTTTTGCGACATCTTGATGCCGCGTCTGGATGGTTATCAGACCTGCGCCATCATCAAACGCAATGCCGAATTCGCCGATGTGCCAGTCATCATGCTGTCCAGCAAGGATGGCTTGTTTGACAAGGCGCGAGGCCGAATGGTGGGGTCGCAGGATTACCTGACCAAGCCCTTCACGAAAGACCAATTGCTGCAGGCGGTGCAGCAGCACAGCCCGTGAGATCCCTATGAGCATCAAAAACATTTTGTTGGTCGACGATTCGAAGACCGAGCTGCACCATCTGAGCGAGTTGTTGACCAAGCGCGGCTACAAGGTCCGCACGGCCGAGAACGGCGAGGAGGCATTCAAGCGCCTCGAGGAAGAAGTGCCCGACCTGATCTTGATGGACGTGGTGATGCCGGGCCAAAACGGCTTCCAGCTGACCCGCGCGATCACGCGCGACGAGCGCTACGCCAACGTGCCGGTCATCATGTGCACTAGCAAGAACCAGGAAACCGACCGCGTCTGGGGCCTGCGGCAGGGCGCCAAGGACTATGTGGTCAAGCCGGTGCAGGCCGAAGAGCTGATCAACAAGATCAAGGCGCTGGGCTGACACGATGGCCGGCAAGCAAGCGCTTCGTGAATTCCAGCAGCGCCTGGCGCAGCGACTCCAGGCGGTGCGCGAGCAATCGCAGAGCGCGCGCTGGCTGGCTGTTGAGAGTGCCGGGCTCGGCCTGTTGATCCCCCTGGCCCAGGCGGCGGAAATCTTTGCCCTGGTGCCTACCACCCGCGTGCCCTACACCAAACCCTGGATGCTGGGCGTGGCCAATTTGCGCGGTGGTCTGCATACGGTGGTTGATTTGGCGCAGTACCTGGGACTGCGCAACAGCCGCATCGAAGGCAGCGGTGGGCGCCTGGTGGCGTTGAGCGCTGAGCTCAATACCAATTGCGCGCTGCTGGTGGACCGACTTGCCGGTCTGCGCACCGAAGAGCAGCTCAAGCGCAGCCCCTGCAGCGATGAGCGCCCGCATTTCGCGAGCGATCAACGCGTCGACGAGCAGGGCCGAATCTGGCAGGTGTTGGACCTGGAAGTGCTGGTGCGCTTCGAACCCTTCTTGGACATCGTGGCCTGAGCAGGCCCCTATAACAACCGCATTCACGCAGAACGAGGCAGGACATGAGCCTTATCGACAAGACGAAGTCTTCCGGTGCCGACAGCACGCAGCTTGGCGAAGAGGCGCCCGATAGCGTCTACGAGACCGTGCATCTGGATACCCAGGCCCATGAAGGCCCAGCCAGCGTGATGGCGGCGCCCGACAGTCAGCTGAGCGGCTTTGCCGAAACCGGCGCCGCTTCGACGACGCAGTACAGCACCATGGAAGCCATGCCCGCAGCGCCCTCCAAGCGGGTGCGCTGGCAGAACAGCTACGGCGCCCTGGTGGCGGGCGGCCTGGTGGGCACGCTGCTGACGGTGGGCTTGAACATCTATCTGTCGGGTCGCAATGCCGATCAGGTGCGCGAGACCGGTCTGGCCCTGATGCAGTCGCAGCGTCTGGCCAAGGCCGTGTCCACCGCCATGGTGGGTACGCCGACGGCCTTCGGCGAATTGCGCGAGTCGCTGCAAAAGATGACCGACGTGACCCGCAACCTGCACACGGGTACCGGCCCGCTGGCCAAGGCCCCGGGCGCCGTGTTGGAGGTGCTGGACCCGGTGATGCCGATGGTGGATCGCGCCGAGAAGTCGGTGAAGGTGGTGTTGGGCACCGAAAAGGTGCTGACCGAGGTGGGTAGTTCGCTGCGCACCATCAACCGTCAGTCCTCCGACCTGCTGGAAGCCGCCGAAGCGGTGGCCTCGTTGGAACTGACCCAGGGCGGCGACACCGCGGCCGTGGCGGCCTCGGGCCAGTTGGTGATGTTGACGCAACGGATCGGCAAGAGCGCCGGTGAGTTCCTGACCCAGGAGGGTGTGAGTCCTGAGGCCGTGTTCTTGCTGGGCCAGGACTTGAACGCCTTCCGCGAGATCACACTGGGCCTGTTGAATGGCTCGCGCGACCTGAACCTGTCCGCTGCCCGCGATGGTCAGTTGCGCGAGCGCCTGAAGGCCTTGCTCACCATGTTCGAGGCCACGGACCAGCAGGCCAAGAGCGTGTTGGCCAACCTGTCCGGCTTGGTGGCTGCTCGTGAAGCGGCCAACACCATCCTGAAGGACTCCGAGCCGGTGCGTAAGGGCCTGGAGGGGGTGTCGGAGAAGCTGAATGAGTTCAGCGGTCTGACCTGGTGGCAGGGTCTGATGCTGCTGGCCTCGCTGGCGGCTCTGGGTGTGGGCCTGGCCGGTTTGGCGCGCCTCTACATCGCCGGCCAGCAACGCCGCGCGCAACTCGCCGAAGAGCAGCGCCGTCAAGCCCAGGCGCAGGAATTGGAGGCCAAGCGCGTCAACGACGCCAACCAGGCCGCCATTCTTCGCCTGATGAACGAACTGGCTGCAGTGGCCGATGGTGACTTGACGCAACAAGCCACGGTGACCGAGGACATCACGGGTGCGATCGCCGACTCGGTGAACTACACCGTGGAAGAGCTGCGCAACCTGGTGGGTCAGGTGCAGGCCACGGCCGCGCGAGTGACGGAGACCACCAGCCAGGTGGACCAGACCTCGACCGAGCTGCTGGCGGCTTCGACCGAACAGCTGCATGAGATTCGCGCCACCGGTGACGCCGTGCTGAACATGGCCGGTCGAATCAACGAAGTGGCCACGCAGGCGCAGGACGTGGCCGAAGTGGCCAAGCAATCGCGTCAAGCCACCCAGCAGGGTCTGGAGGCCATGCAGAACAACCGCGAAGGTATGAACTCCATTCGCGATCAGATCCAGGAAACCTCCAAGCGCATCAAGCGTCTGGGTGAGTCGTCGCAGGAAATTGGTGAGATCACGGAACTGATTTCGGACATTACCGAACAGACCAACGTGCTGGCCTTGAACGCCGCCATTCAGGCCGCCTCGGCGGGCGATGCGGGTCGTGGCTTCTCGGTGGTGGCTGAAGAAGTGCAGCGACTGGCCGAACGCTCGGGCGACGCCACGCGCCGGATTGCCGCACTGGTGAAGGCCATTCAGACCGATACCCAGGACGCGGTGGCCGCTATGGAGCGCTCGACCACCGGTGTGGTGCAAGGTACCAAGCTGTCCGACGCCGCTGGTCACGCGCTGGAAGAGATCGATACCGTGGCCCGCAAGCTGGATGACCTGGTGGCCAACATCACCAACCGTGCCAAGGAAGAGGCCTCGTCGGCCAACGAAGTGGCCTCGAACATCCAGCACATCTTTGCGGTGACGGAGCAGACCTCGGAAGGTACGCGCTCGACCGCCAAGATGGTGCATGAGCTGTCCCGTTCGGCCGAAGCCCTGAAGGGCTCGGTGACCCGATTCAAGATTGGCAACGCGGCTTGATGCCGGCGCGCGAATGACCTTATCCGCTCAGGACGGGCGCGACCGCTCTGACCTCACGCCGCTGGCGTGGGTTCAGGACGAAGTGCGCCGCACGCTGGAAGGCGTGCACAAGAGCCTGCGCCGTACCCTGCGCGAGTTTGAGCTGCGCAGTACGGCCGGTCAGATTGACCCAGCCCTTGCGGCCGCCAGCCTCGGCCCCGTGGCCGCGCAATTGCATCAGGTGGCGGGGGTCCTGCAAATGGTGGGCCTGCGCGAGGCCTCCTTGCTGGCGCGCGCCAACGAGGGCCTGGTGCGCTACATGGCCGCGCAGGCCCAGGTGCCCGCGGCGTCGGTCGAGGCCCTGGAGAAGGCCGACTTCGCGCTGCTGACCTATGTGGCGCGCCTGCTGGGTGCGGCTCCGGTGTCGCCCCTGGCCCTGTTCCCGGCCTATCGCCGGGTGCAGGAACAGGCACGGGCCGAGCGCATTCACCCGGCCGATTTCTGGCCCACTCATTTTGAGTGGCAGACCTTGCCGAGCCCGCAACTCAGCCAGCCAGCCCCGGCACTGGATGCGCTGCGCACCGCGTTTGAGACCGCGCTGCTGCGGCAGATGCGCCAGTCCACCACGGCACACGCGGCGGATCTGGCCGAGCTTTGCGTCGGTCTGGCGGTGGCGCTGGGCGCCGAACCTCAGGCCAGCTTCTGGCAATTGGCTGCGGCGCATTTCGAAGCGCAGGCCCTGGGCCTGATTGACCCGGATGCCTTCGTCAAGCGCCTGGGCTCGCGCCTGTTGGCGCAGTTGCGCAACCACTTGCAGGGTCATCCCGCGCCGGCCGACCGCCTGGTGCAGGATCTGCTGTTCTATTGCGCTCAAAGCGGTGATCCACCGGCCGGCCGCGCCCCCCATTTGCGCGCCGTGCGCACGGCCTATGGTCTGGATGGGCGGCTTGGGGCCGACTATCTGGACGACAGCCTGGGTCAGATTGATCCCAGCCTGGTGGCTCAGGCCCTGCGCCGCGTGCAAGCCGCCAAAGACAGTTGGGGCGCCTGCGCCGAGGGCGAGATGGCGCGCGCCTCGCAGTTGGATGAGTCTTTCGGTCTGGTGACCGAGTCGCTGCAGGAACTTTTCCCCTCCGGCGAAGTCTTGGGCCAAACCCTGCAGCGCGCAGCCGTGCTGACGTTGCGTTCGGGCCAGCGCCCTTCCACCACCCTGGGCATGGAGGTGGCGACCTCTTTGCTGTACATCGAGGCGGCTTTGGATGACGGCGTGTTTGGCGAGCCGGCCCAGGCCGAACGCCTGGCCCGGCTGGCGCAGCGCGTGCAGTCGGCAGCCACCGGCCAGGCGGCCGAGCCGCTGGAAGTTTGGATGGAGGAGCTGTTCCGCCGCGTGTCGGACCGGCAGACCTTGGGCAGCGTGGTGCATGAGCTGCGCCAGAGCCTGACCGAGGTCGAACGCCAAATGGATGAGTACTTCCGCAAGCCGGAAGGGCGCGAGTTGCTGATTCCCGTGCCCGGACAGTTGGCAGCCATGCGCGGGGTGTTCAGCGTGTTGGGCCTGGATCAGGCCGGCTTGACCTGCCTGCGCATGCGCGATGAGGTGGACCGCCTGTGCAATACCGAGGTGGATCCCAGCTTGGCGGGCCCCAAGGCCTTGTTCGAGCGCCTGGCCAACAACCTGGGTCAGCTCGGCTTCCTGATCGACATGCTGAGCGTGCAGGCGCCGCTGGCCAAGACCCTGTTCCGCTTCAATGAGGAAACCGGCGAACTGGAAGCTCTGGTGGCCCGCGAGGCGAGCACGGCAGGCGCAGCGCCCAGCCTGGTGGATCAGGCCCGAGCGGCCGCCGCCAGCCCCGATGTCAATGAGCTGGAGCGCCTGGCCTTGCAGGCCGAGGCCGATGACCGGCCAGCCCTGGCCACGGCCGCTGAGTTGGCGGCCAAGGCTTTGCAGGCACCAACGCTCTCCCTGAACGATCTGGACCTGCCAAGCTTGGATTTGGAGCCGCCCAGCCTGGCGGCTGTGTCGGATCTGCAGGCTGTGGTCGAAGCCGCGGAGCCAGCCCAGGCCCCGGCGCCGGAACCCAGCGCGCCGCTGCCTGAAAGCGCCGAAGAGCTGGATGAGGAGATGCTGGAGATCTTCCTGGAAGAGGCCAGCGAAGTCATCGGCAATGCGCGCGATGCACTCCACCAGTTGGTGGACCAGCGCAGCGACAAGGAGGCCATGACCACCGTCCGGCGTTCCTTCCACACCCTGAAGGGCAGCTCGAAGATGGTCGGGCTGATGGCTTTTGGCGAGGCCGCCTGGGCCTGTGAACAGCTCTATAACGCCAGGCTCGGTGAAGAGCGGGGCGCCGATGATGCCTTGCTCGGCTTCAGCGCCGACGCGCTGGATGAGCTGGCCGAGTGGCGCAATGAGGTGGAGTCGAGCCGCCACAGCGCGCGCACGCCGCAGAGCCTGCGCGAGCGCGCCGATGCGTTGCGCCTGGGTCTGACGCCGCCTGCCGCTGCGCCCAGCCCGGCGATGGCGCCGGTCGAAGCTGCGCCGTCCGAGTTGCCCGAGTTCGCCGCCACCCAGCCCGTGTCGATGTCCGACTCGGTCGCCCCCGAGTCGGTGCTGCCCAGCCCCGAGGAATTCGCCCCCATCACCTTGGACTTTGGGGATGTGGTGGAACCGGCCCCGGTGGTCGAGGTGCCGGCCGAGGCGCAAGCCCTGGAGCAGTCGCTCACCGAGGCCGTAGCGGCTGCGGAACTGCTGCCCGATGTGCTGGAGTCCGAGCCTGTTGCGGTGTCTGAGCCCGAGTTGCTGGAAGACGGTGGCTTTGAGCTGGACCTGAGCCTGGAGGCGCCCGCTCAGGAGGCGCCGCGCTTGCCCGAGGCCCTGCCCGACCTGGCCCTGGAGCTCGATCTGGGCGATGCCGAATTGCCGGCTCTGGTGAGCTTGCCCGAAGCGGGCGAGGTGGCCGAAGTGCTTGAAGTGGCCGAAGTGCTCGAGCCGCTGGATCTGTCAGTCGAGGAACTGCCGGTCGAGGAAGTGCCTGCTGCCGAACAGCCCGTCGAGGAGCTTTCTGCCGAGGCCCTGCCGGAGTTGGTGGAGTTGCCCGCATTCAGCGAGGCCGAACTCAGTCTGGATCTGAGTCTGGATGCGCCGGTGGAAGCGGTCGCGCTGCCGGCCGAGCCCGAGCCCGAGCCGGTGCTGGAGTCCTTGCCTGAACCCGAGCTGATCCTCGACTTGGCCGACCCCGCTGAGCCGGTGGACTTGGCGCTCGGCGTCGAAGAGCAGGCTGTGCCGATCGAGCCCGCAGTCGAAGCCGCTGCGGAGACGCCTGAGGTGGCGGTGGATGAGATTCAGGAAGAGCCGATGCGTGACATCGGGCCCCTGCGCATCTCGCAAACCTTGTTCAGCATCTTCATCGGCGAGGCCGATCACCAGTCCAGCCGCTTGGCCGTGGAACTGGCGGATTGGTCGGCGCAGCCCGACGAGCCGCCGCCTTCGAGCACCGAGGTGTACTCGCACGCATTGGCCGGCAACGCCGCCACCGTGGGTTACGAGTCGCTCTCGCATCTGGCGCGTGCGCTGGAGCATGCGCTGGGCCGCGCCCAGCAGGGCCGTCGCGTGCTGCCCGAGGCGGCCGCGCTGTTCACCCGCGCGGCCGACGAGATCGCGCATCTGCTGCACCAGTTCGCGGCCGGCTTCCTGAAGGATCCGGCCCCCGACCTGGTCGAGGCGCTGAACGCCTTTGTGCCCTTGCCGGTTGAGCCTGAAGAAACAGGCACGGCACCGTTGGACGAAGCACCGGCGCTGCCGGAGATGGCGACCGCCGAGGCCACCATCACCCTGGCCGACGATGCCGAGTTCCTGACTGGCGAGCCCGACCAGATCGACGACGAGCTGTGGGAGATCTTTGAGGAAGAGGCCAGCGAGCTGCTGCACGACCTGCATGCCCGCCTGCGCGACTGGACCAGCCACGCGCAGGACAGCGCGCGCGGCGATGCCTGCATGCGCACGCTGCACACCTTCAAGGGTGGTGCCCGCCTGGCCGGCGCCATGCGCCTGGGTGAGATGGCGCACCGACTGGAGTCAGCGGTGGCGGCGCTCATGGTGCGTGCCGAGCGTTCGGCGGCCGAGTTGGCGCCGCTGCAGCATCGTGGCGACGAACTGGAGGCGGAGTTTGAACGTCAGCGCCTGGCCTTGAAGCAGGGCGTCAAGACTCAGGAACCGGAGCAGACACCGGAGGCGGTAGAGACGGCCGAACCGGTCGAAGTGGCCCAGCCGCTGTCCGAGCTGGCCATGCCGGCCTCGGTTCAGCCCGAGGCAGTGGCCGTCCAAGAAGTCAGCATCCCCGTGCTGTCGCCGGCCGATGTCGACTGGTCGCGGTTCGCGGGCCAGGGTGCGCGCGAGATTTCGACGGCCGACGCCGCCCCGCTGGTCAGCGGTCAGAGTCTGGTGCGCGTGCGTGCCAGCTTGCTGGATCGCCTGGCTTCACAGGCCGGTGAGGTGTCGATCCGTCGCGCCCGCATGGAGAGCGAGCTGTCGCAGATGAAGACGGCGCTGCTTGAACTGGACGACAACTTGGAGCGTTTGCGCACCCAGTTGCGCGAGCTGGAAGTGCAGGCCGAGGCGCAGATCAGTTCGCGCCAGGAGCAGGCCAAGGCAGCCGGTTCCGACTTTGACCCGCTGGAATTCGACCGCTACACGCGCTTCCAGGAAGTGACGCGCATGCTGGCCGAGTCGGTGAACGACGTGGCCACGGTGCAACGCTCCTTGCAGCGCAACGTTGCACAGGGTGAAGACGAGCTGGCCGCGCAATCGCGTCTGACGCGCGAGCTGCAGGACGATTTGCTCAGCAGCCGCATGGTGGAGTTCGACTCGTTGGCCGAACGCCTGCACCGCGTGGTGCGGCAGGCCGCGCGCGAGGGCGGCAAGCAGGTCCAGCTGGACCTGCAGAGCAGCGGCATCGAACTGGATCGCGGCGTGTTGGAGCGCTTGATCGGTGCCTTCGAGCACTTGTTGCGCAACTCGGTGGCCCACGGTATCGAGACCCCGGCCGAGCGTGAGAAGGCCGGCAAGCCGGCCATGGGCACCATCCGCATCAAGCTCTCGCAAGAGGGCAACCAGGTGCTGATCGCCTTTAGCGATGACGGCGCCGGTCTGAACCTGGCGCGCATCCGCGAAAAGGCGGGCCGTCTGGGTCTGCTGCCGCAGGGGCGCGAGGCCACGGATCACGAGCTGATGCAGATGATCTACGCGCCGGGCTTCTCCACGGCCAGCCAGGTCACCGAGCTGGCCGGCCGGGGCGTGGGCATGGACGTGGTGCGTGCCGAGGTCAATACCTTGGGCGGCTATGTGCTGACGCGCAGCCAGGCCGGCAAGGGCGCCGAGTTCGATCTGCGCGTGCCGCTGACCACTGCGCTGACGCAGGTGGTGCTGCTGCGCTGCGGTGAACTGCAGGTGGCCGTGCCGGCCAGTCTGGTGGATTCGGTACTGCGCCTGCCCAATGCCCAGTTGCAGGCAGCCTATGCCAGCGGTCAGTTGCAGGCCGGCAGCATGCAGGTGCCGCTGTACTGGATGGGCGGCTTGCTCTCGCACTCCGACCATCCGCAATTGCATGGCAAGCATGCCGCCGTGGTGTTGGTGCATTCGGGTCCGGATCGCATCGCCATCCATGTGGACGAGGTGATGGGCAACCAGGAAGTGGTGGTCAAGAACCTCGGTCCGCAGCTGATCCATGTGCCGGGTCTGGCTGGCATCAGCCTGCTGGCCAGCGGCTCGGTGGCCTTGATCTACAACCCCGTGGCCCTGGCCGAACGCTACGGCGCTCAGGCCCTGGAGCGCGCCCATGCGGGTGGTGCGCCGGTGGTGGCTGCGGTGGCCGATACGGCGCCGCAAGCGCCGCTGATCTTGGTGGTGGACGATTCGCTGACCGTGCGTCGCGTGACCCAGCGCTTCCTGGAGCGAGAGGGCTACCGCGTGCAGCTGGCCAAGGACGGTCTGGATGCGATGGAGCAGTTGGCGCGCGAAGAGCTGCCCGATCTGGTGCTGTCCGACATCGAGATGCCGCGCATGGACGGTTTCGACTTGGTGCGCAATCTGCGCGCCGATGCGCGACTGCAGGGTCTGCCGGTGGTGATGATCACCTCGCGGATCGCGGCCAAGCACCGCGAATACGCCGAGGCTTTGGGTGTGCAGGGCTATCTGGGCAAGCCCTATGACGAGGAGGTCCTGAAGGGGCTGATCCGTCAGTACACTGGCTCGAAAGCGGTCACGGTGTGACCCCCGGGGCCGGCCCGATGGCCGGCCCCATCGTCTGTCCCAACTTCTGAAGGGCGGCATGAGCAAGGTCGTCGAATGAGCGAGGTTGTTGAGCAACTGGCCGAGCTGACGGGCTACAAGGACCGGGACGTCATGGACGTCACCCTGGTCATGGCCCTGCGCGATTTGCTCAACCCCTTGTGCGTCAGCATCTACCGGGCCATCGGCAGCGGCGAGGACCAACGCTGGATGTCGCGCGCTCATATGGGGCAGGGCGAGACCGTGCCCACGGCCGACTCGTTGGTGGGGGACATCAGCCATTTGCCGCCGCTGGCCCAGTACCCGGCGCGTCTGGCCTGTCTGCAGCGGCGCGAACTGCGGGAATCCGCCAGCGCCAGCGAGTTCACCTGTCACTTCCCGCTCATCAGTGAGCACGACGGCGATGGTGTGCTGGAAGTGGTCACGCGCACCCGCATCACGCCTGCCGAGCAGCGCACCGTCAGCGCCATCCTGCGGGTGTTCCACAACTTTCAGGGGCTGCTCGACTACTCCGAGCGCGACAGCCTCACCGGTTTGCTCAACCGCAAGACCTTTGACGCCTCCTTCCTGAAGCTGCTGCGCCAGGAAGAAGTCTCTCCGGGCGCCAATCTGGCGGGTGATCGGCGTCATGACAGCCTGCCCAGCTATTGGCTGGGGGTGATCGACATCGACCATTTCAAGCGCGTCAACGACAACTTCGGCCATTTGATTGGCGACGAAGTGCTGTTGCTGCTCTCACGTCTGATGCGCACCAGCTTTCGTTATCACGACCGGCTCTACCGGTTTGGCGGCGAGGAGTTCGTGGCGCTGATCCGCTGCGATGCCACCGAGAACGCGCTGTTGGTGTTTGAGCGCCTGCGTCAGCAGTGCGAGGCCTTTGCCTTCCCGCAGGTTGGGCAGGTCACCTTGTCCATCGGCTGTACCCGCATCCGCGCGCTGGACACCCCGGCCGCTGCCTTTGACCGCGCCGACAAAGCGGTCTATCACGCCAAGCACAACGGCCGCAATCAGGTGCATGGCTTCGAGCAGCTGGTCGAGGCAGGGCATCTGGTCGAAGAGCAGCAAAAGGACAGCGACGTCGAGCTGTTCTGAGGGCGGGTCGTGGTCCGCTGAAAGCCCAAGGGCAATGTAGGGATTTAATCAAGCAAGCGCTTGATTGTTTTGCTAGCATGCCCGCCGATGCGAGCAAAGCCTGAACCCGTTTCCAACACCCGCACGGGTGTTGACAGCGCGCCTAAGCGGCGTGGTCGCCCGGCCCAGAAGTCCGAAGGCGAGGCCCGCCAACGTCTATTGGCGGCGGCGGCCACGCTGTTTGCCGAGCAAGGCTTTGCCGAGACCTCGACACGTGAGATTTGCACCGCGGCGGGGCTGAACGCAGGGGCCATCCATTACCACTTCGGTGACAAGGATGGCCTTTACCGGGCGGTGTTGTCTGCTCCGCTGGACGCTGTGACGCGGGTGAAGCTTGGCTTCGACGCCGAACACCTGTCGCTCCGCGAAGGGCTCTCACTCTTTTTTGAGGGGTTTCTGGGGGACTTGGTCAGCAGCCAGGAAATTCGCCTGCACTTGCGCGAGATGACGCAGCCCAGCCCGGTCTATGCCCAAACGGTGGTGGACTACATCGGCCCCAACAAGCGTGCGCTCTCGGCATTGCTCGCGCGCCACATCGGCACCCAGGCGGACGATGAGGTGGTGCTGCAACTCGGCTATGGCCTGGTGGCAATGGCGCAGGACTACTGCATGTCGCGCGCCTTCATGAAGCTCCTCACGCCGAACTATCTGAGCGACCCCGACGCGCTCGACCGCATCCGCACCCGCCTGCTCGATTGGGCCGAAGTGCTGGTCGAGTTTGAACGCCAGCGCCGTGCCAAGCCCCCAGCCAAGCCGCGCCGCAAATCCACAGCCCCAGGAAGCAAGACCTGATGCGACTACTGCCCTTGATCCTCAGCCTGGGCCTCACGGCCTGCGCACTCACGCCACCGGCGCCGCCGCCGCGCCCCAATTTGCCCGCAATGTGGCAGTCTGAGCTACCGCAAGCCGAACTTCCGCATGCCGGCCAGACCGCCAGCCTGGTGGACTGGTGGCGCCAGTTCAACGACGCCCAGTTGCTGGAGCTGCAGGCCCAGGCGCAGGCACGCAGCCCGCTGTTGGCCCAGGCCCGTGCGCGGCTTGCGCAGGCCCGGGCTCAAGCGCAGATGACGGGCGCGGCCCAGCAGCCGCAGCTGATGCTGCAGGCGGGGGCGCAGCGCGCGCAGACCCTGCCCACCTTGCAGCCCAGCACCACCCTGAGTGCCCAGGGCCTGGCGAGTTGGGAGTGGGACCTTTTCGGCGCCCAGAGGGGGCAGACGGCCGCCGCCGCCGCCCGCGCTGCGGCCAGCCAGTCGCAGTGGCATGAGGCTCGCGTGAGTTTGGGCGCCGAGGTGGCCCTGGCCTATCTGAGCTATCGCCATGCGCAGTTGGCCGCCGACATCGCCAGCCAGGATCTGCAAGCGGCCGAGCGCATCGAGCGCGCCGCCCTGGCGGCCGCCAAGGCCGGCAGCCTGAGCGCGGCCCAAGCCGCCGAATTGACGGTGGCCCGGGCCGATGCGCAGGTGGGCGCCGCCGCCCAGCACAGCGCTCGCGGCCAGTGGCTGCAGACCCTGGCCCTGCTGGTGGCCGATGACGACGCGGCCGCCCTGGGCGAGCGGCTGGGGCCGGCCCGCTTGGTGCAGGCCCCGCCGCTGCCGGTGCCCGGCGTGCCAGCCCAGGCCCTTGCGCAGCGGCCTGATCTGAGCAGTGCCCATCAACTCTGGGTGGCCAGCGTGATGGAACTGCACAGTGCCGAGGCGCAGCGCTATCCGCAGCTCAGCTGGGGCGCTCTGTTGGGCGAAGCCCGGCTGCGGATGGAGGGCAATACGCTCCAGGGTCAGGTCTGGTCCCTGGCCCCCACGCTCAGCCTGCCCTTGTTCGATGGCGGCCTGCGCCGCGCCCAGGTCGATGGCGCCCAGGCTCGTGAACAAGAGGCGCGTGCGGCGCTGGAGCAAGCCTGGCGCAGCGCGTTGGCCGAGGTCGAGGACGCCCTGCTCGGTGTGCAGCGCGCCCAAAAGCAGGCCGAGGCGGTGATGACCGGCATTGCCCAGTGGCAGCGCCTGGACGCCGTGGCCTCGCAGCGCGAACGCGCCGGCCTGATCAGTGCGTCGGAGCGCGCCCAGTCCGCGCGGCAGTTCCTGGCCGCGCAGCGCGGTGCTTATGAGTTGGCGCTGGCGCGCAGCCAGGCCTGGATTTCTCTCTACCGCCGCCTGGGTGGCGGCTGGACCCCGGACAACGCTTCCTGAGAGCCCTCGATATGACGATGCAGAAAACTTCTCTGTCCCTGGCCTTGCTGATGTTGCCGGTCTTGCTGACACCCCTGGCCCAGGCACAGGACGCCAAAGCGGGTGCCAACCCTCCTGCCGCCGCCGCCAAACCGGCTCTGAATGTGCGCCTGGTGTCGGCTCAGACCCAGAGCTGGCCCCTGACCCTGGCCGCCACCGGCACCTTGGCTGCTTGGCAAGAGGTGGTGGTGGCCAGCGAGACCGGCGGCCTGCGCCTGGCCCGTGTCGAAGCTCAGGTGGGTGACCGCGTCAAGAAGGGCCAGCTGCTGGCTCAGCTTGGCACGGCCACGCTGGAAGCCGAACTGGCCGCCCAGCGCGCCGCATTGCAAGAAGGCGAGGTGGCGGCGCGCGATGCGCAGGCCCAGGCCGATCGCACCAAGAGCCTGGCCGGCAGCGATGCGGTGTCGCCGCAGCAGCTCGACCAAGCCGCCGCTGCAGCCGCCGCCGCGCAGGCCCGGGTGGCAGCGCTGAAGGCGCAGGCGCGCAGCGCTGAGCTGCGCCTGGCCCAAGCCCAGGTGCTGGCGCCCGATGACGGCGTGATCGCGACCCGCGAGGCGGTACTGGGCGCCGTGGCGCAGCCCGGCCAAGAGTTGTTCCGTTTGATCCGCCAAGGCCGTCTGGAATGGCGCGCCGAGGTGCCGGCTCCCGACCTGGCGGCCTTGCGAGCCGGCCAGAGCGTGCGCATCACCCCGGCGGGTGGGGGGGCGCTGGAAGGTCGGGTGCGCGTGGTGGCACCCAAGGTGGATGCGCAAACGCGCAACGGTCTGGTCTATGTCGATCTGCTCAACCCGGGCACTGCGCGCGCTGGCATGTTCGCGCGCGGCGAGTTCCAGCTGCAGACCGGCTCGGTGACGGCCCTGCCGCAAGCCGCCGTGCTGCTGCGCAACGGCTTTGCCTATGTGTTCAAGGTGGACAAGGACCAGCGCGCGCGCCAGCACAAGGTGGAGCTGGGCCGGCGCCAGGGTGATGCGGTGGAGATCAAGAGTGGGCTGCAGGCCGGCGAGGCTGTGGTGGCTCAGGGCCTGGGTTTCCTGGCCGATGGCGACCTTATCAAGGTGGTCAAGTAAATGTTGAACGTCTCTTCATGGTCCATCCGGCGGCCGGTGCCGTCCATCCTGCTCTTCATCATGCTGACCGTGGCCGGTCTGCTGGCGTTCAAGGCGATGAAGATCCAGAACTTCCCCGACATCGACCTGCCCACCGTCATCGTCACGGCCAGCCTGCCAGGCGCAGCGCCGGCGCAAATGGAAACCGAGGTGGCGCGCAAGATCGAGAACTCGGTCGCGTCCATCCAGGGGCTGAAGCACACCTACACCAAGGTCTACGACGGCGTGGCCACGGTGGCGGCCGAGTTCCGGCTGGAGAAGCCCACACAAGAGGCGATGGACGATGTGCGCGATGCGGTGGCCCGCGTGCGCTCCGACTTGCCGGCCGAGCTGCGCGATCCGGTCATCAGCAAGATGGACCTGGCGGGCTCGCCGGTCTTGGTCTACACGCTGGCCTCGGAGCGTCGGGATGAGGAGGCGATCTCCTGGTTCATCGACAACGAGGTCACCAAGAAGCTCCTGGCCGTGCGCGGCGTGGGCGGCGTGGGCCGGGTGGGCGGTGTGAAGCGCGAGGTGCAGGTGCAGCTCGACCCGGACCGCATGTTGGCCCTGGGGGTGAGTGCGGCTGAGGTCTCGCGCCAGCTCAAGAACGTGCAGCAAGAGGCGCCCGCGGGGCGTTCGACCATCGGCGGCATCGAGCAATCGCTGCGTGCGCTGGCCACGGTGCAGACGGCGCAGGAGTTGGCGGCTCTGGACATCCCGCTGATGGATGGCCGCCATGTGCGTCTGGACCAGATTGCCAAGGTGCAGGACGGTGTGGCCGAGCGCCGTTCGGCCGCGCATCTGAACGGCAAATCGGTGGTGGCTTTTGAGATCACCCGCGCGCGCGGTGCCGGCGAAGTCGATGTGATGCATGGCGTGCGCGCCGCGCTCGAAGAGATCAAAACGGCCAACTCGGATCTGCAACTGGTCGAGGCCTTCAATTTCGTTGATCCGGTGGTGGAGAACTACGAGGGTTCGATGAGTCTGTTGATCGAAGGCGCGGTGTTGGCCGTGCTGGTGGTCTGGCTCTTTCTGCGCGATGGTCGCGCCACCTTCGTCAGCGCGGTGGCGCTGCCGCTATCGGCCATCCCGACCTTCCTTTTCATGCACTGGATGGGCTTCACGATCAACATCGTGACCCTGCTCTCGCTCTCGCTGGTGATCGGCATCTTGGTGGATGACGCCATCGTCGAGATTGAGAACATCATGCGCCACCTGCAGATGGGCAAGACGCCCTTTCAGGCGGCGATGGAGGCGGCCGACGAGATTGGCATGGCGGTGATCGCCACCACCTTCACCCTGATTGCGGTCTTCTTGCCCACGGCCTTCATGAGCGGGGTGCCGGGCAAATTCTTCGTGCAGTTCGGCTGGACGGCGGCGTTGGCGGTGTTTTTCTCGTTGGTCGTGGCGCGCATGCTCACGCCCATGATGGCAGCTTACATGTTGCAAAGGCCCAAGAAGGAGCACCCGGAACCCTTCTGGATGCCGACCTATATGCGTTGGGCCAAATGGTGTTTGCAGCATCGGGGTAAGACCTTGGCCGGTGTGGTGGCCTTTAGCGTGGCCAGTTGCGCACCGCTCTTCATGGGGGCGATTCCCGGCGCCTTCATCCCGCCCGACGATCTGTCACAGACCCAGGTCTATCTGCAGCTGGAGCCGGGCAGCCGCATCGAGCAAACCGTGGAGTTGGCCGAGGCCGCGCGTGAGCGTGTGGTCAAGAACCCGCATGTGAAACTGGTCTACACGGCCATTGGTGGCGGCGCGGCTGGCTCCGACCCCTTCCAGGGCAGCGGCACGCCCGAGGTGCGCCGCGCCACGCTGACGATCAATCTGACCAAGCGCCAGGAGCGCCCCGGCGTGACCAAGCAGATGATCGAGAAGGACCTGCGCGAGCGCCTGGGCGACTTGACCGGTGCTCGCATCAATGTGGGCTTTGGGGGCTCGGCCGAGAAGTACATCCTGGTGCTTTCGGGCGACGACGGCGATGCGCTGCTGGCGCACGCCACCCAGGTGGAGCAGCAGCTGCGGACCTTGAAGGGCATCGGGCAGGTGACGAGCAGTTCCAGCCTGCAGCGCCCCGAGTTGGTGTTGCGGCCTGACTTCGCGCGCGCGGCCGATCTGGGGGTGAGCACGGCTGCCCTGGCCGACACCCTGCGCATCGCCACCGCCGGGGACTATGACCAGTTGCTGCCCAAGCTCAACCTGGCCGAGCGCCAGGTGCCGGTGGTGGTCAAGCTGCCGGACGGCGCGCGGGCCGATCTGGCGCTCATCAAGCAACTCACGGTGCCGGGTAGCAAAGGCCCGGTGCCCCTGCAGCAAGTGGCCGATCTAGAGCTCACTGCTGGGCCGGCGCAGATCGACCGCTTCGACCGTGCACGCAATGTGAACTTTGAGATCGAGCTCAATGGCCGCGCGCTGGGCGAGGTGGCGGCTGAGGCCGATCAGTTGCCGGCACTGAAAAACCTGCCCTCGGGCATCCAGAAGACCGTGACCGGTGATGCCGAGGCCTTTGGCGAGCTGATGTCCAGCTTCCTCTTGGCCATGGGCACGGGGGTGGCCTGCATCTACATCGTGCTGGTGCTGCTCTTCCATGCCTGGGTGCAGCCGGCCACCATCCTGGTGGCCCTGGTGTTGTCCATCCCCGGCGCCATCCTGGCCCTGTTCGTGACGCAGACCGATCTGTCCATGCCGGCCATGATCGGCATGATCATGCTGATGGGCATTGCCACCAAGAACTCCATCCTGCTGATCGAGTACGCGATCAAGGCGCGCGACGAGCGCGGCTTGAGTCAGCTCGACGCCCTGCTGGATGCCTGCCACAAGCGCGCCCGACCCATCGTGATGACCACGTTGGCCATGGGCGCGGGCATGCTGCCCATCGCACTGGGCTTTGGCACCGACCCCTCGTTCCGCGCACCGATGGCCATCGTGGTGATCGGCGGGCTGATCACCTCGACCTTCCTGAGCCTGCTGGTGGTGCCGGTGGTCTACACCTGGGTGGATGACGGCGTCGCGTGGTCGATGAAGCAAATGCGGCGTTGGCGCAAGCCTGCGGTCGTGGAGTCCTGAGATGAAGCGCCGCCTCTTCCTCCTCAGCGGCGCCGCCGCCACGCTGTGCGCGCGCGGTGATGACGCCGCGCCGCCGCCGCCCTGGCTGCATGAGGAATGGGAGTGGCAGGACGAAGCCCGCGAGCGCGCGGTGCCGGTACGGATCTATCGGCCCCGTGAAGTGCAGGGCCCGCTGCCCCTGGTGCTGTTCTCGCACGGCATCGGCGGTTCGCGGCGTGGCTATTCCTACCTTGGGCAGCACCTCGCGGCCCAGGGCTTTGCCAGCCTGCATGTGCAGCATGTGGGCAGTGACCGCGCACTCTGGGGTGCCGGCAGTCCTTTCGGACTAATTGGCCGGCTGCAGGCGGCCGCCGCGCCCTCCGAGGCCTTGAACCGCGTGCGCGATCTGCGCTTTGCGCTCGACCGCGTGTTGGCGCAGCCGTCGCTGGCCCTGGATGCAGGCCGCATCGCCGTGGCTGGTCATTCCTATGGTGCCAACACCAGCCTGCTGCTGGCCGGCGCGGCCGTGCCGCAGGCCGATGAACTGGCTCTGGCCGACCCGCGCATCCGCGCGGCGGTGCTGATCTCCAGCCCGCCCTTGCATGGTGTGCCCGAGCCCGAGCGCGCCCTGGCGGCGGTGCGCCTGCCCAGCCTGCACATCACCGCCACCGCGGACGACATCGTGATCCCCGGCTATCGCAGCGGCGCGCATGAACGCATCGCATTGTTCGAGGCCATCGGCAGCCCGCTCAAGAGCCTGGCGGTGTTCGAAGGCGGCTCGCACTCGGTGTTCACCGACCGTGCCAACACCGGCGGCGTGGTCGCCAACCCGCGCATCAAACAAGCCACCAAGGAGTTGGTGGCGGGCTTCTTGCAGGGCGTGCTGGGCGATGGCGACCTGAGCCAACTGAGTCCCTGGCGGCAGCGCCACCAAGAGCTGTTGGCGCGCTGGGTGGGGCCGGGCTAGGGAGCCGCTTGGGGCCAGGGCAGACAGACCAGGGTGGCGTTGTGGAACTGGGCGCGGTCGCTGGGGCGGATCGCACCGATCTCGCCCAGTGACAGGGCGCCGAGTTGGATCTCGGCCTGTATCCGGTTCTGCAGGATCTCGAGTTCCTGCTCGGCTCCGGGGCCGAGATGCATGCGCCGGCCCGCGCAGTAAAAGGTCAGCAGTGGGCGACGCTGCCAGGCACCGTTTCCCATTTCCAGCTTGCGGGCCAGATGCCCCATGCAATCGCCCTCATTGGCTGCGGGCGCGCGCAGCAGCAAGATGCCGGCGTCCAGTGGGATCTCGCCGATGCAATGCAGCGCACCATCGAGGTCCACCTCGACCGGGATGCGCACCGTCAGCGAATCACCACCGCGAATGACGCCGAAGGGGTAGTGCACGCCGTAGCGATAGAAGCTCTCGCGGTCCAACTCCACGCCGTATTGGCTCAGCGCAAGATCACGATAGGCATCGATGGCCGGTGCCGCATTGATGCGGGCAATGCGATTGCCCTCGCTCACACTGCCGCCGATGGCGCGCTCCGGTTCGCTGAAGCCATGCTCCAGTGCTGCATGTTGGCCAGGCGGAAGGGCCAGGAACAGGGCGCCGCGGTCGATGAGTTGGTGCGCGTCGAACAGGCAGGGGGTAGGTGCAAAGGTCTCGCTGCCCGCATTGGCTCCGGCCAGGTCAATGGCACCCGGTAGTTGGGTCTGCAGCATCTCCACCTGGCTGGCAATACGAGGTAGCAGGCCATCGAAGAACAGCAGCAGGTGGTCGCTGGTCGTTGCCAGTTCCCGGGCCGCATTCAAGAGTCGTGTGTCGGCATCCGGGCCGTCCAGTTCGCCGACCAGGGCCTGGGGCATGGCTTCGGGCAGACGCAGCAACACCACACCGTGTTGGGTGAAACCCGTACCTACGATGAGGGCTGGGAACACCGCGCCCGCCAATGTCACGCCGCGGGTACCACAGGCGGCCTGCAGGCTGGGTATGTGGGCACGGTCTGGTTCCGCCACCAGGGCCAGTACACCCATCGCGGGTGTTTCGAGCAACCACTGATCCAGGCAGTCGTTGATCGCGCTGGCTTGCATCGGCAGATGGCGCATGAGCAGGCTTCCTGTCAAAACAATGGCCCCATCCTAGGCGCAGGCGCATGCCAGTGCCGCTTCTTGAGCGGCAGCCCGCGTCACCCACCGAGTTGGATTCCGCATCGACTGGCGGTCCCGCTCCGGTATGGGGCGGGAGCCACAGTGCCAGCGCCGGTTGGAGACAGTCTCAAGCCGCTGTCAAGACCATCGCGGTGGCCGCAGCGGCCTATTCGGGTGAATCAGGGGGGCCTTCGCCTTGAGACTGACGTGGAATTGGGGGCTGCAGAGGGACCCACCATGACCAGTCATCCACAGAAGCAGGAAAGTGCCCGGGCTTGGCGCCGACGAATCTGCCTGTTGGCAGCCTGGGCTGGGGGCGTCGCTCTGGCGCAGCCCGATCCTGCCCCTGCATCCAGGCCGATCCTGCGGATTTATGCCTACCACCTCAAACCACCCTTCTTGCTGGACAAGGCAGGACGACGGGGTCTGTATCCGGCCTTGGTCGCGCTCCTGCAAGAGCATTTGCCTCAGTGGAAGCTGGAGCTGAGCTACTTGCCCCGCAAGCGATTGGATCTGCTGTTAGAGGCGGGGCAGTTGGATGGTGCGGTCATTGGTGTCAGTCCGCTTTGGTTCAGCCCTGAGGTTCGGGCGGCCAATGCCTGGACCAACGCCTTGCTGGAAGATGCTGATTTGCTGATTTCGTTGCGTTCCCGGCCGATCTCATTCGCAGGCCCGAAGTCGTTGCGCGGGATTCGCTTGGCGCTGCCACGCGGCTATCTGGTGCCGGGCGTGAATCAGGCCATCGCAGCCGGGGACATTCAGCGCACAGAGCCTGAAAGCGAGGTGAATGCGATGGCCATGCTGGTTCGCGGGCACGCAGATGCGGTGGTCGTCACCGAGCTGACCTACCGAGCCTGGCTGCTGGACAACCCGAGTTGGATCAACCGCCTGGTGCATGACGTCCCGCCTTTGGGACGCTTCGAATTGGGGCTGTTGGTGCCACCTCGCCTAGCCGGAAGTTTGCAGGCGCTGAATGAAGCGGTCTCCCGAACACGCCGCAGCCGAGCCTGGGAAGCGTTGATCGCCTCAGAGCTCGGGCCTGCCAAGGAGATCCTGCTGGCGCCCCCGTGAAGTCAGCACGGGCTATTGAAATGGCGGGATGGCGGCGGTCTGTCGCTACGCGCTAAGCCCTGGGTGGGCAGAGGAAACTCAACGGCGCCGCGCGTACTCGTTGCCGCAATGCCTGCATCAGTTCGCGTCTGTCCCTGAGTCGAATGCCTCGCGAGCGCAGCGCCACATGGAAGGCCAGCGCAAAGCTCACGCCGACGTTCAGGAGGCCGATGCCGGCAATGCACAGCAGCGCCAGCCAGAACTCGGTCGTGTGCAGCAGGGGCAACCCCAAAGCACCCAGGGCGGCAGCCAGTTGGCCCGTGGCCAGGGTGACGTGGCGCACCTCCAGCCCCAGGCCCACAAAGCCGGCCAGCGCCGGCGTGAGGCCCAGCAAGAAGCCCAGCGACACATTGGCCACCACCCCCGACACATGGCTGCGCCACCAGGCCGCCCAACGCGCGCAGCGCTCGGGCCCCAGCACCCGTCGCAGGCGTGGGTTCCACTCCAAGGCGCTGTCCATGCGATGCAGCACAAAGGCGTTCTCGGCCCAGCCGGCAATCAAGGAACTGGCAAACAGCAGCACCCCGGTGAAGGCCGCAAACAGCAGGCTGGGCCCCCAGAGCTGCAGGCTGTGCAGCGCATAGTGGGCCGGTGCCTCGCCCACCAGCGGGGCGCCAAACAGAAGTTGGCTGAGTCCCTGTGCGGCCAGCACCACCGGCGCGCACAGCGCCACATTGCCCAGGATGCCGGCCATCTGGGTGCGGATCAGCGCCGCCACTTTGTCGACGAAGGCGCTCAAGGCCTGCTGGCGCTGGGCCTCGTTGCCGCTGGGCCCCAGTTGCCCCAGGCTGTCGGCCAGGGCCGGCGCCGTCATGGCGGGCTGTTTGGTGGCGACCGTCCAGTGCAGCAGCATCACCAGCACAAAGCTGGCGGCGTAATTGGCGCCGGCCCAAAAGCCGCTCCAGAAGGCACTGAGTGCCAGCGCCCCGATGGCGAACTTGATGAAGGTGGTTCCGGCAATCACCAGCCCGCCGCCCGCGGCGCGGCGCAACATCTCCCAGTACTCGCCGCGGTCGCGGCTGATGTAGTGCTCACCGGTCTCAGCGTGGCGTTCGGCAATCAGGCGCGCCAGCAGGGCCGAGTGGCGCGCCAGCAGCGGCCGAATGCCGCGCTGCTCGGCGCCACATTCCAGCAGGCGATGCAGCAGGGCGCTCCCGGCGCCGGGGCCTTGCAGACTCACAGCCAACAGCTCTTCGAAGCGCTGCAGGCGCGCCTCCAACTGCTCGATGTTGAACACCAGCTCGATGGAGACGCCTTGGCTCTCCAGTTCTGGCCAGACGCTGGCCAGCGCCTCGCGTGCTGGGTCCAGGCTGGCGCGCAGCAGGGCGGCTTGCTGTAGCGCCGCTGTGGTGTCCCCGGCCTGCAAGGCGGTCAACAGCTGGGCGCATTGTTCGGGCAGGTTGCGCAGGGGAGGGTGTTGGCGCCAAGGTGCGGCCAGGCGGCGGCGCAGTTCGGCATCCTGCGCGGTGGCGCTGATCTGGGTGGCCAGCAGGCGCAGGGCGTCCTGTGCGGCGGCCCGGGGCGGAGCCAGCAATGCGAGCAGGCCTTGTTGGGTCGACGCCGGCAGGGCCGCGATCCAGCCTTGGTCGCCGGCCACGAAGGCCAGGTCGAACAGGGCGCCGAGTTGATCGGTGTCGGCGCTGGCGGGCAACCAGCGCAGCGCCACGCGGCGGCGCAGCTCGCGCAGCAGTGAATAGCGCTGCGCGATGCCGTACTCGGCCAGCAGGCTGGCGCTGTCGACGCGTGCCCACAGCGCGGCAAAGTAAGCCTGGATCTGGGCGCGCAGACCGGCGTCGCCTTGCAAGCGCTGCAGCAGGTAGTCGGCGCGCGCCGCTGCAGCGTCCAGGCCCTCGGCCGCTCCGGGCCGCAGCCAGGCCACCAGGGCGATCAAGGCCAGCTGGCTCTCGGCACGCGGGCGCTGCGCGTCCAGAGGCTGCAGCAGGGTGTCCAGTGCGGTCGTCATGGCGCGCACCATAACGGCAAGCGGATTCAGTCCTTCGACAGCCCTCGCACCGCGCCATAGCGCGCCAAGGTCCTTGCGCGCCCCTCGGCGTGCAGGATCAGCGGCGCCGGGTAGTCCCGGCCCAGCACCACGCCGCCCAGTTCCAGCGGCGCAGCCTCCCAGGGGGCGTGCAGGGCGGCATCGCTCAGGGGCGCCAACTCCGGTACATAGCGGCGGATGAAAAGGCCCTTGGGGTCGAACTTTTCGCTCTGTGTGACGGGGTTGAAGATGCGGAACCAGGGCTGGGCATCGCAGCCGCAGCTGGCGGCCCATTGCCAGCCGCCGCTGTTGCTGGCGAGCTCAAAGTCCAGCAGCTTCTGCGCAAACCAGGCCTCGCCGCGCCGCCAGTCGATGCCGAGTGTCTTGCACAGAAAGCTGGCCGTCACCATGCGCAGGCGGTTGTGCATATAGCCCGTTTGGGCCAGCTGGCGCATGGCGGCGTCCACCAGCGGAAAGCCGGTTTGCCCTGCACACCAGGCCTCAAACCAGGTGTCGGCCTCGGCGCCTTCCTCCCAGGCAATCGCGGCGTACTCGGGTTTGAGTGGCCCATTGACCACTCCGGGGTGGTGATGCAGCACCTGGTGATAGAAGTCGCGCCAGATCAGCTCGGACAGCCAGGTGGCGGCGCCTTCGTCGGCAGGGCGGCCGAGGGCCTCTCGCGCCAGCTCCCGCACCGAGACCAGCCCGAAGCGCAGGGCCGGGCTCAAATAGCTGGGGCCCTTGCGGGCGGGGAAGTCGCGCGTGTCGGCGTAGGCGGCCAGTCGCTGCTCGCGGAACTCGGCCCATAGGGCTTGGGCTTGGGTGGCTCCGCCGCGAAAGCGCGGGTGCAGGTCGGTGGCTTCGAAGCCCAGTTCGGACAGGCTGGGCAGGCCTTGGGCCAGGGCGCTGGGCGCCAGGTGCTCCAGTTGAGGCCGGCGCTCTGAAACCCGGGCTGCGTCCACGGTGCGCAGCCAAGCCTTTTTGTAAGGCGTGAAGACGGTGTAGGGCCGGCCTTGGCCGGTCAGCAGCTCGCGGCGCTCAAAAACGGTGACGTCCCGCACCGAGTCGACGCGCACCGTGGCGGGCAGGGCGGCGCGCACGGCCTGGTCGCGCGCCAGCGCAAAGGGGTCGTCGTCATGGGCGAACACCAGGCGTTGGGCGCCGCACCGCTGCAGCAGCTCTGGGATCTGCTCACGGGCGCGGCCGCTGCGCACGATCAGGCCCAGCCCGGGGTGGCGCTCGCGCAGCTGCGCCTCCAGATCCAGTAGGGCCTCCAGGATCAACTCGACGCGGCGGTCCTGACGCGGCAGGGCGTCAAGGATGTCGGTGTCGAACACAAAGGCCAGCAGCACCGGCGCCCCGTCGCGGCAGGCCAGCTCCAGGGCGGCGTGGTCGTGCAGGCGCAGGTCGCGGCGCAGCCAGACGAGGGTGGGGGCGGGTGAGCTCATGGCATTGATGGGGAGCAAGGGCGCCGATTCTGCGGCCCGCACAATGGGGGGCATGGATCGCCCTTCATTCCTGCCACCCCTTGTCGTGGGGGCGTTGATCAGCTCGGTGTTGTTCGTGCTGCCGCTGCGCACGGCGGTCGCGGCCGATCCCTTGCAGGTCCTCAAGGTCTGTGACGACGGCGCCGAGTGGCCGCCCTACACCTATTACCAGCGCGATGCCGAGGGACGGCCGACGCGTGCGGTGGTGGGCTATTCGGTGGAGGTGCTGAACCGCATCCTGGAGCCCTTGGGCTATGCGGCGCAGGTGGACTTGTTGCCCTGGGCGCGCTGCCAGTTGGAGGTGGAGCGTGGCGTGATGTATGTGATGGCGCTGAACGCCTCCCCGAGCCCGGAGCGTGAGCAGCGCTTCCTGCTCAGCCGGGCCTACTACAGCACCACGCATGCCTTCTTCTACTCCAAACGCCAGCGACCGCAGGGGCTGAAGGTCGAGCGCCTGGCTGATCTGGCGAACTACCGGGTCTGCGGCATCCATGGCTACAACTACAGCGCCTACGGTATCCCGCCGGCGCAGATGGATGCCGGGGCCAGTGAGCCGCAGCGGGTGATCGTCAAGTTGCACGCGGGGCGTTGTGATCTCTGGTTGGAGAAGTACGAGATCGTGGCGGGCACCCGGGTCACTGGTAGTGATCTGCTGGCCGACCCCGACCTGGGCTGGGGGCGGGTGCCCGAACTGCCGGGCGGACCGTTCCATATGTTGATCTCGCGCCAGCATCCGCAGTGGCTGGATCGCATCAATGCCGGGCTGGCGCGGATGGCGGCCGCCAAGGAGCTGGAGACGCTGCTGCGCCGCCATCTGCCCTGAGCCTCGGGAGGGGCAAATCTACAATGCGCGCCAACGCGCACAGGCCCCGATGGATCTCACCAATCAATTTCTTATCGCCATGCCGGGCATGGCCGACGACACGTTTTCTGGCGCCGTGGTCTATTTGTGCGAGCACAACGACCAAGGCGCCTTGGGGCTGGTGATCAACAAGCCCATCGAGCTGACCCTGGATGGGCTGCTTGAGAAGGTCGAGCTGAACCTGACGCGCGAGGACTTGCGCGGTATGCCGGTGTTCTTTGGCGGGCCGGTGCAGACCGAGCGCGGCTTTGTGCTGCACGAGCGCCTGGACGCCGAGGGCGGCCACTACAACGCCACCCTGGCCATCCCCGGCGGGCTAGAGATGACCACCAGTCGTGACGTGCTGGAGGCCCTGAGCCATGGCGCCGGGCCGCGCAAGCTGCTCGTCACCCTGGGCTATTCGGGCTGGTCGGCCGGGCAGTTGGAGGAAGAGATCGGCCGCAACGGCTGGCTCACCGTGGATGCGCAACCTGAGTTGATCTTCGACACCCCGGTCGAGCAGCGCTATGCCAAGGCCCTGTCGCTGCTGGGGATCGATCCGCGCATGCTCAGCCAAGAGGCTGGGCACGCATGAGCACGCCGGGCCGTTCCCAAGTGCGAATCCCGAAGCGCTTTGCGCGGAGGGCAAACCAGTGAACACGCCGGGCCGTTCCCAAGTGCGAATCCCGAAGCGCTTTGCGCGGAGGGCAGCCCAGTGAACCCGAGCCGCGCTGAGACCCTGCTGGGCTTTGATTACGGCCTGCGGCGCGTGGGCGTGGCCAGCGGCAATGCGCTGACGGGCACCGCCACGCCCTTGACGACCCTGCAGGCGCAGGGCAAGGCGGTGTTTGCGCCCATCGAGGCCCTGCTGCGTGAATGGCAGCCCGACGCCTTGGTGGTCGGTATCCCTCGCCACCCCGACGGCACACCGCACGCCATGACGGCGGCGGCCCTCAAATTCGCGGCCTCCCTTCGAGGCCGTTTTCACAAGCCCGTCCACGAGGTGGACGAGCGCTACACCAGCGTCGAGGCCGAGAGCCTGGGCGCAACGGATGTCGATGCCGCTGCGGCGGCCCTGATCCTGGAGCAATACATGCGGGAGCCTCAACCATGAGCGCCTTGGCCCTGGATGCCGAAACCCTTTATGCCGACTTGCTGACGCAGGTGCGCGCCTTCCTGACTCAGCCGGACTGGGTGGGTGCCCAACTGGTCGGCATCTGGAGCGGCGGCGCCTGGCTGGCCGAGCGCTTTCAGCGCGATCTGGGCCGCGCGGGCGCGCCGGGCTTGATCAGCAGCCGCCTGCACCGCGACGATTTCAACGCCCGGGGCCTGAGCAGCGGCACGGGCGCCACGCAATTGCGTGAATCCATCGACGGCAGCCCCATCCTGCTGATCGACGACGTGCTCTGGACCGGACGCACCACGCGCGCGGTGCTGAACGAATTGTTCGACTACGGCCGCCCGGCGCGCGTGGCCTTGGCGGTGCTGGTGGACCGCAAGGGGCGCGAGCTGCCCGTGCACGCCGAGCTGGCGGCCGCGCGCATCAGCCTGCCGGCGGCACAGCGTCTGCATTTGAAGAAGGACGGTGACACCTTGGTTCTGGACGTGGAGAGCGCCTGATGCTCAGCAAACGACACCCCCAGCTCAACAAGCATGGCGAGCTGAATCATCTGCTCTCGATCGAGGGCCTGCCCAAGGCGGTGCTGGAGCACATCCTGGACACCGCCTCGACCTTTGTCTCGGTCAGCGACCGCGAGGTTAAGAAGGTGCCGCTGCTGCGCGGCAAGTCGGTCTTCAATCTGTTCTTCGAGAACAGCACCCGCACCCGCACCACCTTTGAGATCGCGGCCAAGCGCCTCTCGGCCGATGTGCTCAATCTGGACATCGCGCGCTCGTCGACGGCCAAGGGCGAGACCCTGCTGGACACCGTGGCCAACCTCTCGGCCATGCATGCCGACATGTTCGTGGTGCGCCACAGCGAGAGCGGCGCGCCTTACTTGATTGCGCAGCACTGCGCGCCCCATGTCCACGTGGTGAATGCGGGGGATGGCCGGCACTCGCACCCGACGCAGGGCTTGCTGGACATGTACACGATCCGTCACTACAAGCGCGACTTCTCGCAGCTTTCGGTGGCCATCGTGGGCGACATCGTGCACTCGCGTGTGGCGCGTTCGGACATCCATGCGCTCTCCACCCTGGGCGTGCCCGACATCCGTGCCGTCGGCCCCAAGACCCTGGTGCCCGGCGACTTGCGCGAAATGGGCGTGCGCGTCTGTCACGACATGGACGAAGGCATTCGCGGCTGCGACGTCGTCATCATGCTCCGCCTCCAAAACGAGCGCATGAGCGGGGCCCTGCTGCCGAGCTCGGGCGAGTACTTCCAGCACTATGGGCTGACCGAGGAGCGGCTGCGCCTGGCCAAGCCGGACGTCATCGTCATGCATCCCGGGCCCATCAATCGCGGGGTGGAGATCGACTCGACGGTGGCCGATGGGCCGCATTCGGTGATCCTGCCGCAGGTCAGTTTTGGCATTGCGGTGCGCATGGCAGTGATGGCCATCCTGGCTGGAAATGAGGCCTAAGCAATGAAGCTCTTGATTGAAGGCGCACGCCTGATTGATCCGGCCAGCGGCCTGGACCGTGTGGGTGATCTGGCCGTGATGGACGGCCGCATCGTGGGCGTAGGGACGGCACCCGATGGTTTTTCGCCCGAGCAGCGCGTGGCCGCCGGGGGCGCGGTCCTCATCCCTGGCCTGGTGGACCTGCATGCACGATTGCGCGCGCCGGGCTCGGCGCTGGAAGGCGGCATCGAATCCGAACTTCAGGCCGCGGTGGCCGGTGGCGTCACCACCCTGGTGTGTCCGCCCGATACCGACCCGGTGCTGGACGAGCCCGGGTTGGTGGAAATGCTGATGCACCGCACCGAGCGCGCGGCGCTGGCGCGGGTGTTGCCGCTGGGGGCGCTGACCCGCAGCCTGGCTGGCGAGGCCCTGGCCGAAATGGGGGCGCTGACCCAGGCCGGCTGTGTGGGCCTGTCGCAGGCTGAGAAGCCGGTGCGCAACACGGCGGTGCTGTGGCGGGCGCTGCAGTACGCGGCCAGCTTCGGCCACAAGGTCTGGTTGCGCCCGCAGGACAGTTTCCTGGGCGGCGGCGTGGCCGCCAGCGGCCCCTTGGCCACGCGCTTAGGGTTGGCCGGCGTGCCAGCGATGGCCGAGAGCATTGCCCTGCACACCCTGTTCGAATTGATGCGCGCCACGGGTGCCGCGGTGCATGTGCAGCGCCTTTCCACCCACCAGGGCGTGGCCCTGCTGCGCGCGGCCAAGGCCGAGGGGCTGCCGGTGACGGCCGATGTGTCGGTGCATTCCCTGCACCTGATCGACCAGGACATCGGCTTCTTTGACACCACGGCCCGGCTGGAGCCGCCGCTGCGCCAGCAGCGCGACCGCGATGCGCTGCGCGCCGCGCTGGCCGATGGCACGATCGATGCGCTGGTATCTGACCACGTGCCGGTGGACGCGGATGGCAAGGCCTTGCCCTTTGCCGAGGCGCAAGCGGGCGGGACGGCGCTGGAACTCTTGCTCAGCCTGGCGCTGCACTGGGGTGCGCAGAGCGGATTGAGCCTGGGGCATGCGCTGGGGCCGGTGACGGGGCGTGCGGCGCTCGTTTTGGGGCGGCAGGCCGGACGACTGCAAGAAGGTGCGCCGGCCGATCTGTGCCTCTTCGATGCGGGCGCGCGCTGGTCCGTCACGCCGGAGCGTTTGCGCAGCCGCGCCAAGCACAGCCCCTTCGCGTTCGAGCGCTGCGGCATGGAGATGCCGGGCCAAGTGGTGGGCACTTGGGTGGCCGGCCGGCGAGTGTTCGGCGGCGCTGGCGCCTGAGGCCAACGATGAGGGCCTTGATGGGCGCCTGGCGCCTGCTGCGTGTCGTCATCCATGTCTTTGCGGGCGTGGCCATGCTGGCCCTGGTGTTTCCGCGCCGCGACGCCTTGGGTCGGCAATGGCATATCCAGCACTGGAGCCGGGGCCTGCTGCGCTGCCTCGGTCTGCGCCTCACCGTGGTGGGTGAGAGGGTGGTGGCGCCAGCGAGCTTTCTGGTCGTCAACCATGTGAGCTGGTTGGACATCGCCTGCGTGCAGGCGGTGCTGCCGCAGGCGCGCTTTGTGTCCAAGGCTGATGTGCGGCATTGGCCGCTGATCGGCTGGATGGTGGCGGCGGCCGGCACCCTTTTCATTGAGCGCGAGCGAAAACGCGATGCCTTGCGAGTGGTGCACCACTGCGCCGAGGCCTTGCGCGCCGGTGACACCGTGGCGGTGTTCCCCGAGGGCACCACGGGCACCGGGCCGGAGTTGCTGCCCTTTCATGCCAATCTGCTGCAGGCGGCCGTGAGCGTGGACGCGCCGCTGCAGCCCTTGGCGCTGCGCTACTTCACGGCCGTAGAACGCTTTGCCCAGGCCCCGGCCTATGTGGGCGAGATGCACCTGCTGCGGTCGCTGTGGCAGATCGCCAGCGCGAGTGGGCTGCAGGCGGAACTGAAGATCCTGCCGGTGGTGGATACGCAGGGCCTGGAGCGCCGCGCCCTGTCCGATGCGGCGCGCGGAATGATTCAGCGTGCCTTGAACGATTCGGCCTGAGTCAGCGCCGCGCGCAAGCCTCGCGGCCTTCGCGTTCCAGCATCTCGACCTCGCCCGATTCGGCCTTCCAGCAGCGGCTGCCCTGACAACCCTTGAGCTGGCCGTTGCGCGCCAGGTCCAGCAACTCGCGGTAGCGGGCGCAATCCCCTTGCGGGGCCGTGGGCGTGCCTTGTGGCCGGGGCGCGGGGCCGCTGCGTGCGCTCGGTGCTGCCGTCGATGCGGCTTCCGAGCGGCGCCGAATCGTGGCCTGCCAATCGTCCTGGCGCTGGAGCTGCTGCTCGCGGGCCTTGGCGGCGTCCACGGGCGCGGCCTGGGCCTCCTTCTTGCCGCTGACCAAGGTGGCATTGACCCCCGGTGGGGGTCTGTCCCCCATCACCGTGCTGCCGTCCGGGGCGGTCCAGCGGTAGATCTGCGCGCTGGCCGGCCCCATGACGAGCAAGCCCAGCACCAGTCTCAGGCCGGTCGCGGTACGCCGGGGCCAATCCATGTTGAAGCTCAAGCCTTGCCCTGATTGGCGACCTTGGCGGCCGCCGCAGCGATGGCTTCCTGGTCGCCCAGGTAGTAGCGCTTGATCGGCTTGAGATCGGCGTCCAGCTCATAGACCAGCGGAATGCCGTTGGGGATGTTCAGTCCGACGATTTCGTCGTCTGCAATGCCGTCCAGGTGCTTGACCAGGGCGCGCAGCGAGTTGCCATGAGCGGCAATCAGCACGCGGCGACCCGCCTTGATCTGCGGGGCCACTTCCTGCTCCCAGTAGGGAATGACGCGCGCCACGGTGTCTTTCAGGCATTCGGTCAGCGGCACATCGATGCCGGCATAGCGGCGGTCACCGCGCTCACAGCGCACATCGTCAGCCGATAGTGGAGGAGGGGGGGTGTCGTAGGAGCGGCGCCACACCAACACTTGTTCGTCGCCGTACTGCTTGGCCATGTCGATCTTGTTCAGGCCTTGCAGCGCGCCGTAGTGGCGCTCGTTCAGGCGCCAGTCGTGGCGGATCGGCAGCCAGGTGCGTTCCAGGCCATCCAGGCAGTGCCACAGCGTCCAGATGGCGCGGCTGAGCAAGGAGGTGTGGGCCAGATCGAAGTCGAAGCCTTCGGCCTTCAGCAGGCGACCCGCCGCCTGGGCCTGGGCCACGCCGGTGGCGGTGAGCGGCACATCGGTCCAGCCGGTGAAGCGGTTTTCCAGATTCCAGGTCGATTCGCCGTGGCGCAACAGTACGAGTTTGTGCATGGTCAAGGACGGGGGCTAGGGCAGGGCGGCATTCTAGAAAGGCCCCTGGGCAAATCCCGAGGGGCCGGGAGCGGAAAGAAGTTCGCACTCGCGCTTAAAGTCCAACACAGGGAAGCCCTTCGCATAGGAGCGTCGACATGAAAGTCAAAACCCGCATCTGGACCTTGCCAATCGGCGCCGCCGCGCTCTTTGCGGTCGGCATCGTCATCTTGGTGTTGATGTCGGCACGTACGTCCTCGCAGATTCGATCGGTTGGGGACGTGGACTACCCTTATATGGACCGGGCCACCCAATTCAATGCGCACCTGGAAACTTTGACCGGGCTGGTGCAAAGCGCTGTGGCCGAGGGCGAGAAGAAGCGCTTGGAAGAAGCCACCCAACGTGCGGCTGAGATGCGCAAGCTGTTGGTGGAACTGAAGGCCCTGCCGGCCAATACCGAAGCCACTGCCAAGCTCAATCAGGATTTCGAGGCTTACTTCGGTCGGGCCGTGACAGCTGCCGAGATCCTGCTGGACATCAAGCAAGGTGACGCCAACAGCGCCGTCAAGGCGATGCAGGATCAGCTCAAGGTGTTGCAGGACACCGTGGCCAAGACGCGCAAGCTGGCGCGTGAAGGTTTTGACGCCGGATTGAGTGGCTCACGCGATGGCGTAAGCCGGGGGCTGACAGTCACCGTGGTGCTGGGCCTGGTGGTGGTGTCCGCCTTGTTTGTGGGCAGCTGGCTGGTCATCGGCATGGTGTGGCGTCAGTTGGGCGGCGAGCCCGAATACGCCCGCGATGTAATGCAGCGCATGGCGCAGGGCGATCTGTCGCAAGACATCGAAGTCAGCCCGGGAGCCGGCAATAGTCTGTTGGCGGCAGTGCGCGAGATGAACGATGGCTTGCAGAGCATCGTGGCCAATGTGCGCTCGGGCACCGATTCGATCACCACCGCCTCGCAAGAGATTGCGATCGGCAATCAGGACTTGTCGGTGCGCACCGAGAAGCAGGCGGGTTCGCTGGAGCAGACCTCCTCCACCATGCGCACTCTGACCGAGGCGGTCCGCCACAGTGCCGATGCCGCACGGCAGGCCAACCAGATGGCGGGTTCGGCCGCCGAGGTGGCGCAGCGCGGTGGCGCGGTGGTGTCCCAGGTGGTCAGCACCATGGACGAGATCAACACCAGTTCAAAGAAGATCAGCGACATCATCGGCGTCATCGATGGCATCGCCTTCCAAACCAACATCCTGGCCTTGAACGCGGCGGTGGAAGCGGCCCGGGCCGGTGAGCAAGGGCGCGGCTTTGCGGTGGTGGCTGGCGAGGTGCGTTCCCTGGCCGGACGTTCTGCCGAGGCCGCCAAGGAGATCAAGGCCCTGATCGGCGCCAGTGTGGATCGGGTCGAGTCCGGCAGCCGCCTGGTGGAAGACGCCGGCAAGACCATGGGTGAGATCGTGGCCAGCGTGCAGAGAGTCACCGACATCATTGGCGAGATCACGGCGGCCTCTGGCGAGCAGAGCGAGGGCATCGGGCAGGTCAATGACGCCATCACGCAGATCGACCAGATGACGCAGCAGAACGCTGCTCTGGTGGAAGAGGCGGCCGCCGCCGCCGGCAGCCTGGAGCAGCAGGCGCAGGGCTTGCAGCAGGCGGTGGCCATCTTCCGACTGCGCTGATCTCAAACGTGAAAGGGGCTTTGTGGCCCCCTTTAGAATCGCGCCCTTTTGTCTTGGGGCGCGCCCGTGGTCGATTTCCTGTCTCAAAACTGGTACCTGGTGCTGATGGCGCTGGGCTCCGGCCTGATGCTGTTGTGGCCCAGCCTGAGCGGCAAGGGTGCCGGTGTCAGCACCGCTGAAGCGGTGCGTCTCATCAATCGCGAGAAGGGCGTGCTGCTGGATGTGTCCGAAGCGGCCGAATACGCGGCGGCCCACGCTGCCGGCTCGCGCCATCTGCCCCTGGGGCAGATCGAGGCCGGCGCCAAAGCCTTGCCCAGCAACAAGACGCTCCCCTTGATCGTGGTCTGCCCGACCGGCGCGCGCGCAGGGCGTGCCGCGCAGCAGCTTCAGAAGCTGGGTTTTGAGAAGGCCGTGGTGCTGGCTGGCGGACTGAACGCCTGGCGCGAAGCCAATCTGCCCATCGAAAAGTCCTGAAGATGAACCAGCCCCCAGTCTCGCGTTCGCTCGCCACCCCCCAAGGGGGCGCTCAGTGGCTTCGGACGGCCGGGCGCCACTGAGATGGCTGCCGTCCGCATGTACACCACCCAGGTCTGCCCTTACTGCGTGCGGGCCAAGCAGCTGTTGAAGGCTCGCGGGGTGGAACAGATCGAAGAGATCCGCATCGATCTCGACCCCAGCGCCCGCGATGCCATGATGGCCGCCACCGGCCGCCGCACCGTGCCGCAGATCTTCATCGGCCAGACCCATGTGGGTGGCTGTGATGATCTGTACGCACTCGATCAAAGGGGTGGGCTGCTGCCCTTGTTGGCGGCGCCCTGATAATCCCCCGCTTTGCCGCCAGCCTGGCGGCGCTCCCACCCACCGAAAGTTGATATGGCCGACGAAGATCTGCAACCCGTGTTCAACATCCAGCGCATGTACCTCAAGGACCTGTCGCTGGAGCAGCCCAATGCCCCGGCCAGCCTGCTGGAGCAAGGTCAGCCCGCGGTGGACATCAACCTGACCCTGGCCGCACAGCCGGTGCAGGAAGGCATCTATGAGGTCGCTGTCACCGCCACCGTGACCACCAAGGTCAACGACAAGGTGTTGTTCCTGATCGAGGCCAAGCAGGCCGGCATCTTTGAGATCCGCAACCTGCCGCAAGAGCAGCTCGACGGCATTCTGGGCATCGTCTGCCCGCAGATGGTCTACCCCTATCTGCGCGTCATCGTCTCCGACATGTGCACCCGTGCTGGCTTCCCGCCGGTGTTGCTGACGGAGGTGAACTTCCAGGCCATGTTCGAGGCCCAGCAGCAGGCCCGTGCCGAGCAAGCCGCCGGCGCCACGCAGAACTGAGTTTTCACGCTCCACAATCAAAGCGCGCCTCTTCGGCGCGCTTTTTTCTTCGCCCCTCATGAAGATTGCCGTCTTGGGAGCCGGTGCCTGGGGCACCGCCCTGGCCATCCAGGCCGCCGCACGCCATGCCGTGACCCTGTGGGCGCGCGACCCCGCGCAGATTGCCGCCATGCAGCGGGCGCGCCTCAATGCGCGCTATCTGCCCGAGTCCCCGCTGCCCGAAGCGCTGAAGCTGAGCGCCCACCTGGACGAAGCAGTGGCGGGGGCGGATCTGCTGATTGTGGGCACGCCGATGGCGGGCCTGCGCGCGACCCTGCAGGCTTGTCCCGGTGCGGTGCCCTTGCTGTGGTTGTGCAAAGGTTTTGAGGCCGGCACGGCCCGATTGGGACATGAGATCGCCCGCGAGTTGGGCCGACGTGCGGTGGGGGTGCTCAGCGGCCCCAGTTTTGCGCAGGAGGTGGCGCGCGGCCAGGCCACGGCCCTGGTGGCCGCCAGCGAGGAAGCGGCCGTGGCTGAGGCCGCCGTCGCCGCCTTTCATGGCGAGCGCTTGCGCGTCTACACCTCGACCGACCCGGTGGGTGTGGAGGTCGGGGGGGCGGTCAAAAACGTGATGGCGATTGCTGGCGGGGTGGCCGACGGCCTGCGCGAACGCGCCCAGGCCCAGGGCGACTGGAGCCAGGCCCCTGGCCTGAATGCCCGTGCGGCCTTGCTCACGCGCGGCCTGGCCGAGATGACCCGCCTGGGCCTGGCGCTGGGCGGGCGGGCCGAGACTTTTCTGGGTCTGGCGGGCTTGGGGGATCTGGTGCTGACCGCGACGGGCGAGTTGAGCCGCAATCGCAAGGTCGGCCTGCTACTCGCACAGGGCTTGGATCTGCCGGCCGCGCTGGCTCAGCTGGGCCATGTGGCCGAAGGGGTCTACAGCGCCCGCACCGTGTTGGAACGCGGCCAGGGCCTGGGCGTCGAGTTGCCAATCACTGCGGCGGTGGTGGAGATGCTGGAAGGCCGGCTGACGCCTGCGCAGGCCTTGAATCTGCTGATGGCGCGCGAGCCGCGCGCCGAGTTGTGAATCACACCGCGCCGGCGTAACCCTGCTGGCGCCAGGCCTCGAACACGGCCACGGCCACCGCGTTGCTCAGATTGAGGCTGCGTTGGCCCTCCAGCATGGGCAAGCGCAGCCATTGCGCCTGGGCAATCTGCGCGCGCACCTCGGGGTGCAGTCCGGCCGACTCCGATCCGAACACCAGCCAGTCGCCCGCTTGCCAGTGGGTTTGCTGCACATAGGTGGTCCCGCGCGTGGTGAAGGCGAACAGCCGGTTGGGGTCGGGCTGTTCGCGGGCTATGAAGTCAGCCCAACTGCGATGCACCTGCAGCTCGGCGTACTCGTGGTAGTCCAGCCCGGCGCGTTGCAGCAGCTTGTCTTCGAGTGAAAAGCCCAGCGGCTCAATCAAATGCAGGCGGCAGCCGGTGTTGGCCGCCAGCCGGATCACATTGCCGGTATTGGGCGGGATCTCTGGGTGGACGAGGACGATGTTGAACATGGTGAATCCATCAGGGGGATCAGTCGTGAGGCGCGGGGGTGCGAGCCAGCACCCAGGCTTGCACCGAAGCCGCCCCATGGCGGCGCAGCAGTGCGCTCAGCTCGGCCAAGGTGGCGCCGGTGGTCAGCACATCGTCCACCAGGCCCACATGTAAGCCCCGCACCGCCACTTCCGGTGCCAGGGCGAAGGCGTCGCTCAGATTGCGCCGCCGCTGGTCGCGGGTGAGCTGGGTTTGACTGGGTGTGTCCCACAGGCGCAGCAGCGCATTGGACCAGACCGGCACGGCCGTGCGTCGCGCCAGGGCCTGGGCAATCAGCAGGCTCTGGTTGTGGCCGCGGTGGCGCAGGCGTGTGGGGTACAGGGGCACGGGCAGCCAGACCTGCGGGCTTGAAGGCGCCGAGGGCCACAGTTCGGCCAGGGCCTCGACCGCACCCAGCGCGCTGCGGTACTTGAGGGCATGCACCAAATGGTCCCAAGGTGGCCGGAAGTCGACCGCGCAGTGGCAAGCGCTCAGCCCAAGTGGATGCTGAATGCAGGCGGCGCACAGGGTGTCGGCTTGGACGCCTTCGGGAAGGGGCAGCGCACAGCCTGGGCAGCGAATTTGCGACGTGGCAAACCGTGCGCGGCAGCCGGCGCAGATGCGTTCTCTGGACCAAGCCAGGCAGACCCAGCATGCGCCCGGCAGTGGCCAATGGCGTGGGTGCCAGCGAGTCAGGGCGCGCCAAAGCTCCATGTTGGGCAGCTTAGCGATACTGCCGCCGTGAGTCCCGTCCTGCCTGATCCCTTGGCGCTGCAGCGCCAACGCCGCCGGCTGCTGCGCAGCCCCCGAACTCCCTGGCTTCAAGCCCTGATGGCCGAGCGCCTGGCCGAGCGCCTGGCCTGGTTCAAGCTGGAGGCCCAGCGTGTGGTGTTGTGGCAAGGTCTGGCGGGCGGCGGAGCGCAGGCACTGCGCGAACGCTTTCCGCAGGCCGTGCAGGTTTGGGTCGAAGAGTCGCCTTGGCTGGAGGTGGCGCGCCGCCAAGCCGCGCCCTGGTGGCAGCCCTGGCGCAAGGGCCGCACCGAGTGGCAGCAGCCCCAGCATGTGCCGACTGGCCAGGCGCAATTGCTCTGGGCCAATCTGGGGCTGCTGGGTACGGCCACGCCAGACGTGCTGTTCCAATCCTGGCAGAGCGCCCTGGCGCCCGAGGGCTTCCTGCTGTTCTCCACCCTGGGCCCGGACAGCTTCAAGGAGTTGCGGGCGCTGTATGCGGCGCAAGGCTGGGGTCCGGCGGGTCCGGACTGGATTGATTTGCACGACCTGGGCGATGCGCTGCTGCGCAGCGGTTTTTCCGACCCGGTGATGGACCAGGAACGCATCACCCTGACCTGGGCCGACGGCGAAGCCCTGTGGTGCGATTTGGCCGCACTGGGAGGCAACTTGGCGCAAGGGCGGTTTGCCGGGTTGCGCAGCCCGCGTTGGAAGGCCCGCTGGGTGGCGGCGGCCGAGGCCGCGCTGCGCGGCGCCGATGGGCGATTGAGCCTGACGCTGGAGTTTGTCTGCGGCCACGCCATCCGCCCCCAGCCCCGCCTGCCTGGGGAAAGCACGGTGTCCCTGGACAGCCTCAAGCAGCAGTTGACCCAGCGCCGGAAGCCATAGACTGAACGCAACCCATCCTTCATCACAAAGCCAGCGAGGAGAGCATGAGTCCCCAAACGGTGCACCCCATTCCTGCCGCCGCCGAGCGTTTCTTTGCCAACCATGCGGCCTTGCCCACCATGCCCGAGGTGGCGAATCGTCTGCTCAAGAGCTTTGACGACCCCAACGTCAGCATGGCCCAACTGGCCGATCTGATCGCCAAGGATCCGACCCTGAGCGCCAAGGTCTTGCGCCTGGCCAATAGCGCGCGCTACAGCCCCTCGCACACCATCGGCACGCTCAAGGACGCCGCCAATGCGTTGGGCATGGACTTGCTGCGCAACCTCTCGATGGCGGCCGCCATCTCGGGCAGCTTCCCGGCCATTCAGGGCCTGGATCGCAAGGCCTTTTGGCGGCATGCGGTGTCCACGGCGGCTTATGCGCGCTTGCTGGCCAAGCTGGTGCGCTTGGATGCGGACGAGGTCTACCTCGCAGGCCTGATGCTGCGCACGGGCGAGCTCCTGATGGCCATGACCGATCCGGCTCAAGTGGCGGATGTGGAGACTCACGCCAAGGAGCCGGGCAGCCGCTACTCCTTGGAGCAGTCACGCTTTGGCTGCACCCATGCCGATGTGACGGCCTCGCTGGCCGCGCATTGGCATTTCCCGCAGGAAATGGTGCAGGCCTTCACCGACGCCAACGATCCGATGGCGGTGCGCCCCTTCTCGTTGATGGCGGCTGTGCTGCATCTTTCCGAGGTGCTGGCCGATGCGCACGAACACCACGATGACCCGGTGGCGGCCCTGCAAGCGGCCTTGCCGGAACTGATCGAGCATCTGCACCTTGACCTGGACGATCTGCGCCAGCGCTTGGAAGCGGCCGGCGATGTCGGCTCGGATGTGGACGCGCTGATCAGCTGATCAGCGCGTGGGCTCTGGCGGCGACTCGGGCAGTTCGCCGCCGGCCTCCACCCAGGCCATGAAGTCGGAGTCCTGGACGTCCAGCCCATGCAGGCTGGCGCGCTCCTGGGCTGCGGTTGGTGTGTGGGGGGTACGGCTCAGACCGGCGAGGTGTAGGTCGGGCCGAGGGCGCAGGTTGGGATAGGGGGTGCGTGTCATGTCCCCACTGTCGCCAAGCTCGCCGCAGCGCGCGATCCCCCAAAGGTAGGAGGCTGGAGGCGCTGCGCCACAAAGCGCACCAGCGCGCGGGCGTTGGGGCCGGCCACGGCCTCGGGCAGGGTCAGGGCTTGAACGGCATCGCCTTCGGCGATGGGGAGGTGCCAGTCGGGCAGAAGATCCACCAGCCGGCCCGTGGCGAGATCGGCCGCCACTGCGTAGTCGGGGGCCAACACCACTCCGGCTCCGGCGCGTGCCAGAGCAAGCAAAGGCTCCATCTGATCAGCGGCAATTTGGGGGCGGATCTCCAGGGTTTGCTGACGCTCACCATCGCGCTGCTGCCAGCGCAGCGGCAGGGGTTCGGGGCTGCCGCCCACCAGCAGCAGGGGCAATCCCTGCAGTTCATCGGGCTCGCCACGAGCGGGTCCCTGGGCGGCGTAGGCGCCAATGCGAAAGTGCAGCACGGCCTGAGCCACCCAATCCTGCGGCGGTCGGCGGGTGATGCGAAAAGCCACATCGATGCCCTCGCGCAGCAGGTCCATGCGACGGTCGGTGAACAGCAAGTCCAGCTCGATGGCGGGATGCGCGCGCCGGAACTCGGCCAGCAGAGGCACCAGCACGTTCATTCCAAAGCTGGTGACGGAGGTGATGCGCAGCCGTCCTGCCAGTTCATCCCGTTGGTTGCGCAGCACGGCGCGTGCCGCGCCGGCCGCTTCGTGCACGGCCTGGGCGCGACGCGCCAATTGCCGCCCGGCCTCGGTCAGCCCCAGCGAGCGGGTGGTGCGGGCGAACAGGGCTTGGCCGCTCTGGGCCTCGATGGCCGCCACACGCCGGCTGATGGCAGCGCGCGTCAAGCCCAGTTGGCGAGCCGCCTGCGCAAAGCTGCCGGCGGCCACCACGCGGGCAAACAACTCCAGGGCATTGGCGTCCAGATCTTGGCGGTTGCGGCGGCGCTGCAGCTCGCGGGTGGAAAGAACGCCTTCCTTGATTGGTGAGTTCATGTTGACGGAGTGTGCCTGCAATGCCATCTAGTCAACAAATTGCTGCATTTCTAGGATGCCACCGTCTTGGAATTGGAGAACCGTCATGCAAGTCCCCGTCCCATCGAATTGGCTTGGCGAGGGCGAATCGCCCAACCTGGCGCTGCTGCAAGCTGAGTGGGAAGAGAACTCGGAGCCTGAGGGGCGCGCGTTGCTATTCGCCGCCCGTGACGGTGCCCGCCTGGCGGGGCGCGTATTCGAGCCCGCAACGCCAGCACGCGCCGTCGCCGTTCTGGCCCCGGCCACGGGTGTGCCGCAGCGCTACTACTTCGGTTTCGCGCGGTGGTTGCGCGAGCGAGGCTATGCCGTGCTCTGCTTTGATTACCGCGGCATGGGTATGTCGCCAACGCCGGACGGCGGAGTCACGATGCGCGACTGGGTGGCGCGGGATCTCTCTGCCGCGCTGGCTTTGGCACGACAGCGCGCGGGCCGCGGCTCGCAGAGCTTGCCTTTGGTCTGGTTTGGCCACTCGCTCGGGGGCAATGGCTTGCCCATGGTCGAGGGTCTGGAGCATCTCGATGCGGCCGTGACCCTGGGTTCCCAGTTTGGCTATTGGCGGCTCTGGGATGGCTGGCGAGCCCAGGTCACCCGGATCTTTTTCCAGCATTGGCTGCCGCTTTGGGTGCGCTTGAGCGGCCGACTGCCCGGTTGGGCCTTGGGGGGCGGCGAGGCCCTGCCCGGCGCGGCCGCAATGGACTGGGCGCGCTGGGGCTTGTTGCCGGGCTATATGCGCGATGACCCAGCTTGCAAAGCCGACTGGGCGCCCCAGCGCTTTCGCGGCAGTTTGCAGGTTTGGAGCATTCACGACGACCGCCTCTATGGCCCGCGGCGCGCAGTGGACGCCTTGGCCGATTGCTTCCGCGAGGGCGCGGCGCGGGTCGAGCGCTTCCATCTCTTCCCCAACGAAGTCGGGCTGAAGCGTGTGGGGCACTTCGGCATCTTCCGGCGCAGTGCGGCGCAGCAGCTTTGGCCGCTGCTGCTCAGCCGCCTTGAGGCACGTTTGCCGGCGCTGGCTAGCTGACCTTTTTGACGAACTCCGACTTCAAGCCCATGGCGCCGATGCCGTCGATCTTGCAGTCGATGTCATGGTCGCCCTCCACCAGGCGTATGCCCTTGACCTTGGTGCCGACCTTGACGACGAGGGACGAGCCCTTGACCTTGAGGTCCTTGATGAGGGTCACGGTGTCGCCGTCCTGAAGGACGTTGCCGACCGCGTCCTTGACGATCTTGGGGCCCTCATCGGCCGGCGCATCGGCGCCGGGTTGCCACTCGTGGCCGCATTCGGGGCAGACCAACTGGTTGCCGTCCTCATAGGCATAGGCGGACTGGCACTGGGGGCAAGCGGGCAGGATGCTCATGGCGGGCTTTCGTTCCGGCTAAGAAAAAAGCCTCGTTGCTTGCGCAACGAGGCTTCTGATTTGGCTCCCCGACCTGGGCTCGAACCAGGGACCTACGGATTAACAGTCGAGCCGAAGCGCACGCCTAAGTGCAAGATTTCTAAGGGCCGCCGGTGCACCTTGCACAGTGCGACTTCTTGATGGTGAACCGAATTCAGACCTACCTCCTGCCAACTACGACTGCATGCGTGCCACGGGGCCAAGCTGCTCAACGAGTTAGCGCTGTTTGAGCCCGAGCTCTATCTGACCTTGCTTCCGAGCCTGGGCGGCCGGCGAGGCCCAGGTAGATTCGGCAGGTCGTGGAGAGCTTCGCGGCGGCCCCGACCTTTCGAGATGAAAGATGGCTCCCCTCGCTGAGCTCCCACAACTTGATGAGACACCCAGAACTCGGCTTCCCATGCAAGCGGAAAGTCGCATTGCGTGGCGGGCCTGGGCTTGGCCAATTCGGATCGTGAGAGGGAAGGCTATGAGACTGGTATTTGCTCTTGCAACGGAGTTCGCCATGTTGGTGCCTACGTCAGCGGCGCGTGCCGACGCGGCAGCTGGAGTCGCGTCGGTTTTGGGCGAAGCGAATTAGCCCCCCCCTCTTTAGGTGCAAGTTCATGACCTGGGTGCCGCCCCGACGACGAGAGCACCGTGCCCACTGGGCGCTGTGTCTGGCCAGGGCCTAGGGGTGCAAAGCAATGCAGCTCGACGCGAGCGGCCTTTCCGGCCAGGGAGCCTCAGACCTTCTTCACGAACTCCGACTTCAGCCCCATCGCGCCGATCCCGTCGATCCTGCAATCGATGTCGTGGTCGCCGTCGACCAGGTGGATGCTGCTGGTCTAGCCGCGAAGCTGGCTCAACACGTCCTTCAAGTCCAACCGGTGCACGATGCCATCGCCCAGCAAGTGCAAAGAACTGCCTCGTCCCACGGTGTACATCGCCTCTATGGCTGCGCCCGCGTTGTCTCGTAGCTCGAACTCGCCCACCACTCGGGCCGATCCCTGCGGCCCGAGCTGAACCAACCGGAAGAGGTGGCGGTTCCCATAGCCGCCGGCGAACAGAGCGTGACCCTCGCCGACTGCGAACGCGTGTGCACCTTCGACGGGTGATTTCCATGACGACACCACCTGCCGATCGCGCAAATGGACGAGCGGGAAGTCGGTGTAGTAGCAACACCAGACATCCTCGTCGCTTGCGACGTTCAGCGCATAGCAGTCGGAGATGGCTTCCAGTCCGCCGGTAGGCTCGAACTCGTAGAGCCTCTCGCCTTGCGCGTCGAACGCGACAAGTCCGGCTGCGCCCACTGGTTCGCGCCAGCCGAAGTTGCCGAAGATCCCTTCGTCGAAATAGGCCACCCAAAGCGCACCGCGACGCGTGGCTTGCAGGTTTTGGATGCCGTCACCCAGCAAGATGGCACGCAGGAATCGACCATCGCGCGAGTAGACACGCCCGTTGATTTCAAAGTCGTTCGGTCCGCGGTAGCAACTCCGTCCGCAAGCCAACAGGATTTCGTCGGTGCCCAGCGGCTGCACTTCGTGGATGTTGAAAGGCTCGCCCTCAATGAACGTGTCAGCTTCCACCAGGCCATCGCGAGCGATGAGTACGCGGTAGCGCTGAGGTGAGTCCGGAACTGTCTTCGCGAACACCGCCCCGGGGGACGTCGTCCGATAGTCAATGGGCTTTAGTGCCAGCACGACACAGGCCTCTCCGAGTGGTCCGACGTTGAACGTGACGACGGTGTGCTGCCCGATGCGCTCACGGAGTGAGTCGGACGCACTAGGGCGCAATGACTTTGTGCGGCGGAAGAGATTGAACTTCATCGGATTCAGGGTAGTCGACCGGCGATCTGGTGCGACCTGCTCGTATCCTTGTCAGACCTTCTTCACGAACTCCGATTTCAGGCCCATGGCTCCGATGCCCTCGATCTTGCAGTCGATGTCATGGTCGCCCTCCACCAGGCGGATGCCCTTGACCTTGGTGCCGACCTTGACGACGAGGGACGAGCCCTTGACCTTGAGGTCCTTGATGAGGGTCACGGTGTCGCCGTCCTGAAGGACGTTGCCGACCGCGTCCTTGACGATCTTGGGGCCCTCATCGGCCGGCGCATCGGCGCCGGGTTGCCACTCGTGGCCGCATTCGGCGCAGACCAACTGGTTGCCGTCCTCATAGGCATAGGCGGACTGGCACTGGGGGCAAGCGGGCAGGATGCTCATGGCGGGCTTTCGTTCCGACTAAGAAAAAAGCCTCGCTGCTTGCGCAACGAGGCTTCTGATTTGGCTCCCCGACCTGGGCTCGAACCAGGGACCTACGGATTAACAGTCCGGCGCTCTACCGACTGAGCTATCGGGGAATCGTTCTTGTCAGGTCACCAATCGGTTGCGGTGACCCTTGAAAAGTTTTCGCTGTCTGCTTCCAACACACCAAGTGAGTTGGCTCCCCGACCTGGGCTCGAACCAGGGACCTACGGATTAACAGTCCGGCGCTCTACCGACTGAGCTATCGGGGAACAGCGAAGCCCGCAAGTATAAATGCAAACTTTTGGGCTGCGCAAGCCTTGGCGGTCAGAGCGCGATGTTCAAGCCGGCCGACCAGGTGCGCGGGGCCAGCGGAAACAGGTAGCTGTGGCCGAAGGTGTAGGGTGATTCCTTCCAGGCCTTGTGATCGAACAGGTTGTCGACGCCGGCCCGCCAGGTCCATTGCTGCTGACCCACCGTGTGCTGGAAGCGCGCATTGAGATCCATGCGCGTCCAGCCTGCGATCTGCAGGCTGTTGTCGGGGAGCACCTGGCGGCGGCCTTCGTGCACCAAGCTGGTTTGCAGGGTCAAACCTTGCAGTACTTCTTGGCGCAGGCCCAGGCGCAGGCTCAGCTGGGGCACATTGACTGGCGCCTTGCCGTTGAGGGTGGGATCTTGGGCACCCTGGCGGCGGGCCTGCAGGCCCATGGCCGAGGCCAGCAGGCCGCCGCCTTGCCACTTCAGATCGGCCTGGGCTTCGATGCCGCGATGCCGGGCTTCTCCGTCGGCCTTGCGTTCGCAACTGCCCACGGCGCTGGAACAGGCACCGATGTCGCTCCACTGGGGGCGGCGCACTTCGAATGCCGCGATGCTCCAGTCCACCGTCTGGCTGCCCGCCTTCAGGCCCATCTCAAGTTGATGACTGCGCAAGGCCGGCAGGGCCTGGCCCGGGTTTTTGTAGCGGCTGCGGTTGGGGATGACTTCGCTCTCGATGCCTTGGCCGGCGCTGGCGTAGGCGCGCAGTTGTGGCGTCAGCGCCCAGGTGGCGCCGATCCACGGCGTGGTGAAGCCTTGTGCGTAGGCGGTGGCGCGTGAGCCATCGGTGCGCACGGCCTCGCGCTCGATGCGGCTGTGGCGCAGGCCGGCAAACAGTTCGAGGGCGCCGAATTGGACCTGATCGCTTAAGGCCAGCTCGGTGCTGCGCTCGTCACGCAGTGTGTTCTCGTCCGTCAGGCTGGGGTCGGCCTGGCTGCTGCCGCCGCCAAACACCGAGCCGCTGCCGGCCCAGTTGTAGGCCTGGCGCTGCGGGCGCAGTTGGTAGCGGCTGTGCAGCAATTCGGCGCGCACCTGGTGCTGCAGGCCACCGAACTGCAACTTGCCGTCCACGGTGGCCCGCAGGGCGTCGCTGTCGCGGCGTTCGTTCTCGCTGCGGAAGTCGTAAAGGTCGAAGCTGCCGTCGGCACAGTAGCGGCTGTAGTTGTCCTCGGCTGAGCAGCCGAAGGGGAAGGCCACGCGATCGTCGGTGCGGGCACGCTGAGTGCCGGCGTGCAGGGTCAGCAGCCAGTCCGGATTCAGACGCTGTTGCAGGCGCAACGAGGCGTAGTCGCCATCGAACACCACGGGCAGACGCCAGGCGGCGTCGTTGAGATTGCGGCGGCGGTCGACCTCGTGGATGGATGGCAGGCGGCCGCCCAACAGGCTGAAGCCGGGTTGGCTGGGTTGGCTCTGGTGATGCGTCTCCACCTCGGCTTCGATCAAGGTGTCGCGGCTCAGACGCCAGTCGGCGGCCAGTGCAAAGCCGTGGCTGTGGCCCTGGGCCTTGTGCAACCAGGGATCCAACTCGGCCACGCTGGCATTGATGCGCAGGCCAAAGGTTTGCTGTGGGCCGAAGCGCTGCGACCAGTCGATGGCGGCGCTGCGGCTGTCATGCGACTCCCATCCCAGGCTCAAGTCCAGGCGCTGTTGGTCGGGCCGCTTGGTGATGAGGTTGATCAAGCCGCCCGGTGCACTGGTGCCGGCCTGTAGACCGCTTGCGCCCTTGAGTACCTCCAAGGCGGCCTTGTTGAAGAGCGGCAACACCGTCTCGCCATTGATGGGTAGGCCATCACGGCGCAAGTTGAAGCGGGTGTCCACCTCAAAGCCGCGCACGCTGAATTTGGCCACATAGCCCAGGCTGTTGTAGCTGTCGCTGATCGACGCATCCAGCAAGGGCAGGGCGCTGAGCCCATCCAGGCCGAGCTCGCTCAGGCGCTCGGCATCGATGCGCAGGGCCTGCAGGGGCAGGCGGGCATTGGGGGTGTCGCCAAAGCCGCCGACCGAGACCGGCGCATTGGCGTGGCGGCCTTGGACGGTGACGGCAGGCAGTTGCTCCTGCGCCAGCGCAGCACTGGCCAGGGCTAGCAGGGAAAGGGTGAATGTCTTCTTCATGGCCATCGGCGGGAGATGGCAGGTCGGCGGGCAGGGCTCAGCAATCGCGCGGACTGCGGCCTTGACCACGCTGTCCCTGCGCGAGGATTACCTCAATCAGGTTCCAAGGGTGTTTCTCAGCCGGTCACTTGCGCGACCAGCACCCCTAGCGTGGAAGCCGCCCGCGGTGGGCGGCGGCAGGCGAGATTCTAGGGGGTGGGTTTTCCTGGGGGCGGCTTGTGGATGGGGCTGCGCCGCCGCAAGCTGCGGTTTTCCTCTGGGAGAGCGCCATGGCAGAGATGGGAATTGCGCGATCTGTGGGGCGAGACGGCGTCAATCGGCCGGCTGACGTGCGGGTGGTGCAGCGCCTTTTGCTGGCGCGCGGCTTTGCGCGGGTGGGCGATGCTGATGGTCTGTGCGGTCGCAGCACCTTGGCGGCGATCAGCGACTTTCAGTCCGGATTCCTGCGCCGGCCGGATGGGCTTATCGAGCCCGATGGCATCAGCTGGCGGCATCTGAGCGGCGCCGCCCCCGGCACAGTGGCGCCGCCCCCGGCCACTGCGCCGCAGACGATGGCCGGCCTGCGCGCTCTCACCAGCCCCGAGCCGCGCCCGGCCCTGACCACGCTGAATCCGGAGCTGAAGGCGGTGAACAACGGCTTCATGCTGACCGAGCTGGGCGACCCGCGTGGCGGCAACTACAGCAGCCAATGTCAGCCGCCCACGCATCCCCGGCTACGTCGCAACCTGGTGCTCGACACCGTGGGCCCCTTCCGAGTCACCGGCCTGCTGCCGGCGGTGCTCAGTCTCAAGGCCGTGATGCGGGACATCCAGGCCGAGCAGCCCGATGTGTACGCCGCGCTGGGGACCGCCGGCATGCTGTGCTGCCGCTGGGCGCGGGGCAGCAGCCAGAGCATCTCCAACCATGCCTGGGGCACGGCGCTGGATGTGACGATCAATGGTGTGTTGGATGTGTATGGCGATGGGCGGGTGCAATACGGCCTCACGCTGATCGCCCCCATCTTCAATCGCCATGGCTGGTTCTGGGGCGCGGCCTTCCGCACCGAAGATGGCATGCACTTCGAGGCCAGTGAGGCCCTGGTGCGAAGCTGGCTGCCGCAGTTGCGGGCATAAAAAAACGCCGCTCGGTGAGCGGCGTTTTCGTTCGGGCCTGCAAGCTCAGTCGAACACCGGCGTCTCGACGCCCAACACCTTGTGCAGCTTGGGGCTGGTGGTCGTGTATTGCAGGTGCACGCGCTTCTCGGGGTTGATGATGGGCATGGCGCCAAAGGCGGCCAGTGCGGCCTCGTGGAAGCCCGAGAGGATGAGCTTCTTCTTGCCCGGGTAGGTGTTGATGTCACCCACCGCGAAGATGCCCGGCACCGAGGTCTGGAACTTCTCGGTGTCCACCAGGATCTGCTTGCGCTCAAGCGCCAGGCCCCATTCGGCGATCGGGCCCAGCTTGGGGCTCAGGCCGAAGAACACCAGCACCTCGTCGCATGGCACCACGCGGGTCACGCCGTCACCGCCGGTGACCTTCACGCCCTTGAGCAGGCCGTCATCGCCCTCGTCCAGATCGGTGACCTGGCCGACGATGAATTGCATCTCGTACTGCTCGCACAGTTCGCGCATCTTGGCCACCGAAGCGGGCGCGGCGCGGAAGCCATCGCGACGGTGCAGCAGGATGACCGACTCGGCCTTGTGCGGGTTGCCGTCGGCATTGCCGGCGCAGAAGTTCAGCGCCCAGTCCAGGGCCGAATCACCGCCGCCCACGATCAGCAGGTTCTTGCCGGCGAACTGGCTCGGGTTCTTGACCCGGTAGTGCACCTGGCTGCTCTCGTGCTTGTCGATGCCGTCCACCTTCAAAGTGCGCGGCTGGAAGCTGCCCACGCCACCGGCGATGAAGATGGTCTTGGTCAGGAACTGCGTGCCCTTGGAGGTGGCGACGAAGAAGCGGCCGTCCTCCTGGCGCTCCACCGTGGTCACTTCCTGGCCCAGATGGAAGGTGGCGCCAAAGGGCTCGATCTGCTTGAGCAGGTTGTCGGTCAGCTCCTTGCCCGTCACCACCGGCAGGGCCGGGATGTCGTAGATGGGCTTGTCCGGATAGAGCTCGATGCACTGCCCGCCGGGGTAGGCCAGCGAGTCAATGATGTGGGCCTTGATTTCCAGCAGGCCCAGTTCGAACACTTGGAACAGGCCCACGGGGCCGGCGCCGACGATGACGGCATCGGTCTCGATGACGCCGGCGTGAGGAGTAGCTTGGTCCATTACTTGATCAGCTCGGGGAGCTTCCCGGTCTTGTCTTTCCAGTCATCCGCATCCGGCAGCGGGGCCTTGCGCTTGGTGATCGACGGCCATTTCTTGGCCAAGTCGGCATTCAGCTTGATCATGTGCTGCTGGTCGCCTGGCACATCCTCCTCGGGCACGATGGCATTCACCGGGCACTCGGGGATGCAGACGGCGCAGTCGATGCACTCATCGGGATCGATGGTGAGGAAGTTCGGTCCTTCGCGGAAGCAGTCCACGGGACAGACGTCCACACAGTCGGTGTACTTGCAGCGGATGCAGGCTTCGGTAACAACGTGGGTCATGGTCGGGTCGCGCTTCGCGTTTGGAGCAAAACGCGGGATTTTAGGTGGGGGCGGGGGTTTTCCTGGAGTGGGGCTTTGACGTAGCGCAGTCTTGTGCCGGCTTTGCCACAGCTTGAGCCCCGACGCCGACCGTGATCACCGTGGGGCGGCCATGGTGCAGGGCGGCGGCGCTGGCCAGGTCTTGCAGGGCGTGGGAACTGCTGAGTGCGTCGGCGCAGCCGGCGCGCGAGACCGCCAGGGTCGGGGTGTCTGGCGGCCAGCCGGCTTGCAGCAGGCGTTCTGTCAGGCCGGGCAACTGCTGGCCGGCCATGTAGAAGACTTCGGTGTCCACTGCATGGCGGCTTCCCAGCAGACGGCGGTCCTGGGTGACAGCGGTGCTCACTGCTACCGAGCGCCCGCTGCCGCGACGCGTCAGCGGGCGTTGCGTTTCAGCTGCGGCCGCCAGCGCGGCGGTCACGCCAGGCACCACTTCGCTCTCAATGCCGGCCTCGGCCAGCGCGATCAACTCTTCTTCCAGGCGGCCGAACACCGAGGCATCACCGCCCTTGAGGCGCACCACCAGGGCGCTGGCGTGTTGGGCTTCGTGCACCAGCAGCGCGTTGATTTCGGCCTGCTTGGCGGCAAGGGCAAAGCCGCGCTTGCCCACATCGAGCCAGCGCGCCTGCGGCGCAAAAGCGCGCAGTCCGGGGTCCGTCAGGGCATCGAACAGCACCACCTCGGCCTGCGCCAGACGCTGAACCCCACGCAGGGTGATCAGGTCGACGCTGCCGGGGCCGGCGCTGACGAAGCAGACGCGGGCGTTCACCAGTCTTCCTCGGCTGGCGGAGCGGGCGGCAGATCCACCAGCAGAGCGCCGCTGGTGCGGTGGCTGGCGGGGTCCACCACGATCAGGGCGCCGCCCACGCGGTTGAACTCAAAGGGCTCGACCGGCAACTCGTGTTGCACTTCCATCTGCACCCGGCCGATGGTGTTGACCTGCAACTCCAGGGCGGCCTGCGGCTGCAGGCTGTGGATGTCCAGCACCGAGTCAATGGCTGCGATGCGAGCCTGGACCCAGCGGTTGCCGTGGCGCACCCAATACTTGCGGCCCGGCTTGGCGGGTTCGGTGTCCAACCAGGCCAGGGTGGCCGGGAAGCGGTTCTGCAGCACGGCTTTGCCGGGATGGGCAAGCCAGTCGCCACGGCTCACATCCAATTGCCGATCCAGGATCACGCCGACCGACTCGCCCGCTTGGCCACGTTGCACGTCCTCGGCCGCGCGCCGCAAGCCGGCCACCACGGCCTTCTGGCGGCTGGGCAGCACTTCGATCTCGTCGCCCACCTGCACAGCCCCGTGGGCGATGCGGCCCCAGAGCACTCGCGGTTGGAAGCCCGCGCCTTCGCTCTGAAAGGCGTCCTTTTGCACATACTGGATCGGCAGCGAGAGCGGTGCATCGCTGCGCTCCTGCACGCAGGGCAGGCCTTCCAACACCTGCAAGAGCGAGGGGCCCTGCCACCAGGGGGCGTCCAGCGGTTGGGTGACGTTGTCACCGCGCAGCGCGCTGACCGGCACGATGGCCGCCACCTCGAGGCCGGCCGCCTGGGCAAAGGACTCGAGCGCGGCCTTGACCTTGGCAAAGCCTTCGCCTGGGCGCTCCAGGGCATCGATCTTGTTGATGGCGAACACCAGCGAGGGCACGCGCAGCAACTGGGCCAGCAGCGAATGGCGCCGAGTCTGCGGCAGCAGACCGACCGAGGTCTGGCTCAGGTCGAGTTTGGTGATGTCGACCAGCACGACCGCAGCATCGCTGCCGGCCGCGGCCGTGACCATATTGCGGGTGTACTGCTCATGGCCGGGGGCGTCGGCAATGATGAATTTGCGCGTCTTGGTGGCGAAGTAGCGGTAGGCCACATCGATGGTGATGCCCTGCTCGCGCTCGGCCTCCAGGCCGTCGGTCAGCAGCGAGAGGTCCACCGGCTTGCCAGCCGCGCGGCGCTCCAACACATCGAGCTGGTCGGCCAGGATGGCCTGGCTGTCGAACAGCAGACGGCCGATCAGGGTGGACTTTCCGTCGTCGACCGAGCCGGCCGTCAAAAATCTCAAAGCTTGCATATCAGTCCTGAACCTGGGTGCAGTGCTCGACCTTGGCCGAGCGCCGCCGATCAAGCAGCCGCTGTGGAACCGGCTTTGCCGGGCCACTGGCGGCGCCCCCTGGGGGGAGGCGCCGGAGGCGCTTCGGGGGGGTCAAAAGTAGCCCTCTTTCTTGCGCTTCTCCATCGAGGCTTCGGAGGTGCGGTCGTCCATGCGCGTGGCGCCACGTTCGCTCACCGTCACGGTCAGGGTTTCGTTCACCACCTCGGCCGCATTCGCGGCGGGGCTCTCCACCGGGCAGGTGCAGGTCATGTCCCCCACGGTGCGGAAGCGCACCTGCACGGTCTCCACAGTCTCACCGGCTTCGGGCGGCGTCACCTCGGTCAGCGGCACCAGCAGGCCCTTGCGGCGCATGACCTGGCGTTCATGCGCGTAGTACATGCCGGGCAGGGGGATGTTCTCGCGGGCGATGTAGAGCCACACATCCAGCTCGGTCCAGTTGCTGATGGGGAAGCAGCGGAAATGCTCGCCCGGACGCAGGCGGGTGTTGTAGAGCTGCCAGAGTTCAGGGCGCTGTTCCTTGGGCTGCCACTGACCAAAACTGTCGCGGTGGCTGAAGATGCGTTCCTTGGCGCGAGCCTTCTCTTCGTCGCGGCGGGCCCCACCAATCAGTGCGTCGAAACGGTACTCCTCGATGGTCTCCAGCAGGGTCACGGTCTGGTGGCCGTTGCGGCTCTCCAGCGGGTGGGCCAGGCGGATCGTGCCCTTGGCGATGCTGTCCTCGAGATGCCCGACGACCAAACGTTCGCCCATCTCGGCCACGCGGCGGTCGCGGAACTCGATCACCTCGGGAAAGTTGTGACCGGTGTCGATGTGCACCAGCGGGAAGGGCAGGCTGCCTTTGAAGCCGCTGGGGTGGGCCTTGTCCTTGAGCTTGAAGGCCTTCTCGGCCAGACGCAGCACCACGCAGCTGTCCTTGCCGCCGGAAAACAGCAGGGCCGGGCGCTCGAAGCTGGCGGCCACCTCGCGCAGGATGAAGATGGCCTCTTCTTCCAGCGCGTCCAGGTGGGCGTTGTCGACGGGATGAATCAGGTGTTCGGGTTTCACAGCGGCATTCATTTCTTGACGTGCAGACCGCACTCCTTGCTCGAATCCTCCCACCACCAGCGCCCCGCGCGGAAATCTTCTCCGACCGCGATGGCACGTGTGCAGGGCTCGCAGCCGATGCTGGGCATGAACTGGTCGTGCAGTGGATTGGTGGGCACGTTGAAGCGTTCAACATAGGCCCAGACCTCAGCCCAGGTCCAGTCGGCGATGGGACTGAGTTTGCGCCTTCCCTGGCCGTCGTCTTCCTCAAACGCCACGTCGGACCGGGCGCCCGATTGCTCGCGGCGCAGGCCGGTGATCCAGGCACTGCGGCCCTGGAGCATGCGGGCCAGCGGTTCGAGCTTGCGCACACTGCAGCAGGCTTTGCGCAGCTCGATGCTTTTGAACATCGCCTCCTCGCCCTCACGGCGGACGAACTGGATCACCTGCTCCTGCCTGGGCTGAAAGACCGCGATCTCACGCCCATAGCGCTCTTGAATACGCGGGATGAGTGCCAGGGTTTCGGGATGCAGCTTGCCGGTGTCCAGGGTGGCGATGGCGATGGGTAGCGAGTGACGGGCGATCAGGTCGGTGATGACCATGTCCTCCACGCCCAGGCTGCTGCTCTGCACCAGTCCGTCGCCATGGGCGACGCTGGCCTCGCGCAGGCGCTCCAGCGCGGCCTCAAGCTTGGCGTCCAGTTCGGGCGACCAGCGGGCGTAGAGCGCAATGGCCGAAGAGGCTGCAGCACCGGGCAGGGCGGAGAAACTCATCGCGCAAACACCGGTTGGGCTTGGTGCACATCACCCTGGTAGTAGCCGTCGGCAAAGAAAGCCAACGCACGCTGCGCGGCCTCCAGGCCTTGATCGCCGCGCAGCTGGGCCTCGTCGAAGCCGGTGCGGTGCAGCAGTTGCAGCATGTCCACCAGCACCTCGCCGCGGGCGCGGATGGCGCCGGCATAGCGGTGGCGGGCGCGCAGCAGCCGAGCCTGGCTGTAGGCGCGGCCGTCGGTCCACTTCGGGAAGTCCAGCACCACCAGCGCGATGCGCGACAAGTCCGGCGCGAGTGCGCTGATGTCGGCGTCGTTGGGGAACTCAATGGCCACGGGCACGCTGGCCGGCCAGTGCTGGCGCACGGCGTGCCATTGCTCCAGGCTCAGCAGGCGGTGCGGGGCAGGATCGGGATCGGGCTTGGGGCCGTCTTCGCCGACGGCGTGTTGCCAGAGGTCGTGATGGGGATCAATGAATCGCATGGTGCTCAAGCCCTGGCGGTGGCGACGCGCACCGCATTTGCGGCGGTCTTGAAGGGGTCCAGGCCCAGGCGCTTGACGGTTTCGATGAAGCGCTCGCCGGCCTGACGCTCGGTCTTGTAGGTGGCCAGCACGGCCTCGATGGCATCGGCAATTTCATCGGCCGCAAAGCTCGGGCCGATCACCTTGCCAGGCGTGGCGGGACCGGAGAGCGTGCTGCCATCGCTGCCACCCAGGGTCAGCTGGTACCACTCGCTGCCATCCTTGTCCACGCCCAGCACGCCGATGTGGCCACTGTGGTGGTGGCCGCAGGAGTTGATGCAGCCGCTGATGTGCAGGTCGATGTCGCCCAGATCGTCCAGCTCATCGATGTCTTGGTAACGCTCGGCGATCTCCGCCGCCAAGGGCAGCGAACGGGCATTGGCCAGCGCACAGTAGTCGCCGCCGGGGCAGGCGATCTGGTCGGTCAGCAGGGCGGCATTGGGCGTGGCGAAGCCGGCGGCGCGCGCAGCCTGGAACAGCGCGGGCAGATCGGCCACGCGCACCCAGGGCAGCAGCAGGTTCTGGCGGTGGCTGACGCGCAGTTCGCCTTGGCTGAACCCGTCGGCCAGGGCGGCGGCGGCGTCCATCACCGCCGCGCTGGTGTCGCCCGGTGCAATGCCCACGCGTTTCAAGCTGAGCGTGACGGCGCGGTAGCCATTCAGGCGATGCGGCTGCACATTGCGCGCCAGCCAGCGCAGGTAGGCGGGATCGGAGCTCAGCGTGGCGGGGTCCAGGTCGTGGGTGGCCTGAACCGCTGCCGGGTCGACGAAACAGGCCCTGACGCGCGCCAGTTCGGCGGCGGGGATCAACTGCTCATGCCCGCCCAGGTCGTCGGCCAGGATGCGACGGAACTCCTCGTTCACGGCATCGATGAACTTCTGTCCCTCGGCCTTGACGAGGATCTTGATGCGCGCCTTGTAGAGGTTGTCGCGCCGGCCGGCCAGGTTGTAGACGCGGACGATCGCTTCGATGAAAACCAGGATCTGCTGCCACGGCACAAAGGCCGCGACCTCGGTGGCGATGATGGGGGTGCGGCCCATGCCACCGCCTACAAAGACTTGGAAGCCGACCGCGCCGGACACATCTTTCTGGATCTGCAGGCCGATGTCATGCCAAAGGATGGCGGCACGGTCCTCGGTGGCGCCACTGACCGCGATCTTGAACTTGCGCGGCAGGTGGGCGAACTCGGGGTGCAGGGTGCTCCACTGGCGCAGGATCTCGCAGTAGGGGCGTGGGTCTTCGATCTCGTCCGGCGCAATGCCAGCCGTGACATCGCTGGTGATGTTGCGGATGCAGTTGCCGCTGGTCTGGATGCCGTGCATGTCCACGGCGGCCAGTAACTCCATCACTTCGGCACTGCGGTCCAGTGGGATCCAGTTGTATTGCAGGTTCTGGCGCGTGGTGAAGTGGCCATAGCCGCCCTGGCCGGCGAAGGGGCCGGTGGTCACGACGTCGTACTCGCGGGCGATCTTGGCCAGTTGGCGCAGCTGCGGGCTGCTCAGCTCACCATAGGGGATGGCCACGCGCAGCATCGGCGCATGGCGCTGCACATACCAGCCGTTTTGCAGGCGCAGCGGACGGAAGTCATCGCCCGAAAGCTGACCTTTCAGGTGGCGCTCCAACTGGTCGCGGTACTGCGCGGCGCGCTGGCGCACGAAGTGGCGGTCGAATTCGGTGTATTGGTACATGGAGGGTGGGAGGCCCTAGGCCAGCGACGGGCCGCCCCGAGCGGCCTGCGGCCCACTCGGGGGGTGGCGAACGAGGTGAGACTGGGGGCGCATGTTCAGGCCAAGGCCTTCCAGATGTTGAAGCTGCTGATCAGCACGATGACCGATCCGACCAAAGCCAGCAAGGCCTTGGTGTGAAGGCGAGCGGTTAGCAGGGCGGCGAAGGGCGCGGCGAACAGGCCGCCAATCACCAGGCCGCCCACCGTGGTCCAGGGGCTTTGATCGCCGATCAGGAGGGCAAACACCCCGGCGCTGACAAAGGTGAGGAAGAACTCGGCCAGATTCACCGAGCCGATGGTTTGGCGCGGATCCTGCCCGGTGCCGACCAGGGTGGTGGTGACGATCGGGCCCCATCCGCCACCGCCCACGGCATCCAGGAAGCCGCCGGCCAGGCCCAACTTGGCCACATGGCGCGGTGCGCGGCGCTGGGCCTTGAGCTTGCCGAAGATCTTGCTGAACACATAGAGCCCCATCAGCAGCAGATAGCCGGCGACAAAGGGCTTGAGTGCTGCGCCGTCGACACTGGACAACACCCAGGCGCCGCCCGCCGCCCCCAACATGCCCGGCACCAGCAGGCGCAGGAACAGGTTCTTGTTCACATTGCCCAGCTTGATGTGGCTGATACCCGAAACCCCGGTGGTGAAGACCTCGGCAATGTGCACGGCAGCGCTGGCCACGGCGGGGCTGCTGCCGCTGGCGAGCAGAAAGCTTGTCGAGGTAATGCCATAGGCCATGCCCAGCGCGCCATCCACGGTCTGGGCCAGCAGGCCCACGGCCACGGCGGACCAAAACTCGCGGCTGTTCAGGGCCTCGGCGATGAGTTGCAGGCCGGTGTGGCCGCTGGGTTGGTTGAACAGCCGGGTCGCCAAGGTGAGGGTCAGTGCCATCAACAGAAAGGCCACCGACCACATGGTGAAGCGCAGCAGCGGATGGGCGCCGGGGTGCGACACCGCGTTCTCGATAGGGGGCAAACCCAGGGCCGCGTGTTCGGCGTTCACCGGGTTGCTGCTGAGGTCGAGGTCGCGGATCTTCATGAGGAGCGGGACTGTAGGGAGACAACGATAGTTTCAAAACGAATTTATCGTTGTCTCTATATTCAATTGAGTTATTTGGCGAGCTGCCGAACCTCATCGACCCATTCGGACCAGCGGCGCGGCCACATCGCCGGCCCCTGCTCCAGGGCCTCGCGGAGGGCACTTACCTCTTCGGCCTGGGTGGCGGCACGGGCTTGTAGCGCCGCATCCAGATCGGCCTCGCTCGAAGGCAATGGCTGAGGCCGGCCGTCCAGCGCCGCAGCCCACGCCGCCGGTCGGCGCGGGTGGGGGTAGGCCTCGCCCTCGCAGCCCTGCATCAGCAGCGCAGCGCCGCCACCGACGGTCAGCTCGGGCAGGGCTTGGCCAATGCGGTCGATGAACTCGCCATGGGTCAGCGCGATCACGCGCAGGCTTCGTCCGGGTGCGGGGTCCAGCAATTTGGCCAGGGTGTGGCCGCAATTGCGCACGCCCATGCGGGTGCGCAGGGCCATCAGGCGGTCCAGTCCGGGGCAGAGCAGGGCGGTGGGCAGCACGGCCAGCCGCTGGGTCGCCAGTCGGGCCTGCGCTTCGCTGAGGCTGCTGCAGGGGGCGTGCCCCAGAGCTTCGAACAGGGCCAGGGTATTGGCGCGCTCTGGGCCGAAGTCGAATCGGCCATGGACCAGCACGGGCTGCCCCTGGGCGGCCAGATGCAGGGCCAGCAAGGGCATGGCGTTGAAGAGCTTGCGCGCACCGTTCAGGCTGGGCAGCACGACCAGGCGTGGACCCGCGGGGACTTGAAGCGTCTGGGTCCGCAGGGCCAGGGCTTCTGCAAAGCCCAGCAGCTCTGCGCAGGATTCGCCCTTGATCCGCAAGCCCAGCAGCAATGCACCCAAGGCCAGATCATCGACCTCGCCGTCCAGCAACGCGCCAAACAAATCGCGTGCCGCAAGGCGATCTAAGTCGCGCGCTCCGCGCGCGCCGCGCCCGATTTCTTTGATCCAGTGCTGGACAGGCCATGTCTTGTTCATCCCGCCAGTGTCGCCGCGCAGAATGCGGCCCCGATGAAGACCGCATTCCTGACCTTGTTCCTGAGCCTGCTGTTGGCAGGCTGTTCCCTCACCCCGCCGCAGCCGGTGACGCCGCCTGTGGTGGAGCCGCCGCCCGTGCCGCCGCCCCGGGTGCTGAAGCCGCCGCGTGTGGCCCTGGCCTTGGGCGGGGGGGCGGCGCGGGGTTTTGCGCACATTGGCGTCATCCAGGTGTTGGAGGAGGCTGGCATCAGGCCCGATCTGGTGGTCGGCACTTCGGCCGGGTCCCTGGTGGCGGCGCTGTATGCCAGTGGCAAGTCCGGCACCGAGATGGCGCAGCTGGCCGAGACCATGGACGAGGGCGCCATCACTGACTGGAGCTTCCCTCTCAAGGGCCTGATCAAGGGCGAGGCGCTGGCGCGCTATGTGCGCCAGCAAACGGGTGGCCGCCCCATCGAGCAGATGAAGCTGCCGCTGGGCATCGTGGCCACCCAGCTGGCCGATGGCCAAGGCGTGCTGTTCCGCAGCGGCGATTTGGGCCAGGCGGTGCGGGCCAGCAGCGCCGTGCCTGCCGTGTTTCAGCCGGTGGACATTGCCGGGCGGCTGTATGTGGACGGCGGCCTGGTGGCGCCGGTGCCGGTGCGCTATGCGCGTCAGATGGGGGCCGAGGTGGTGATCGCCATCGACATCAGTTCGCCACCGGATGCCAAGACCAAGACCGACCCCTTCAGCATGCTGATGCAGACCGTGGCCATCATGGGACGTTCCATCAACAGCCTGGAGTTGCGCGAGGCCGACTGGGTGCTGCGGCCGGATCTGTCGGCCGTCAGCAGCAGCGACTTTGGTGCGCGGCGCCAGGCCATTGCGGCGGGCCGTCAGGCGGCCCAGGCCGCGCTGGCTCGCATCAAAGGCCTGGTGGCGCCGCGCTGAGCGGCAAGCGGCTCACCAACGCAGCGGCAGGGGCCGCAACAGCCGCAGACCTTGGGGTTCGACCACCAAGTAGCCGCCGCGCTCCAGGTCCTTCATCACGCGGCTGACCATCTCACGCGAGCAGCCGATCTCGGCGGCCCAGTCTTTATGGGTGCGCGCGGGCTCGATCCACAGGCTGCCGTCGCTCTGCGGCTTGGCGCCTTGCTGTAACTGCGCGCGCAGGCGTCCATACACATCGTTGAGCGCGAGCTGCTTCAGCCCTTGGGTGGCGCTGCGCACGCGCCGGATCACCTTGGTCAGCAATTCCAGCGCGAATTCCGGCTCCTCGCGCAGATGGTCCAGCAAGGCCTGACGCCCGATGCGCACACACCAGCTGGGCTCCAGGGCCTGCACGCTGGCCGAGCGTGCGCCGCCGTCCAGTCCCATCTCCCCCACATAGTCGCCGGGTTCGCAATGGCCATAGACCACCTCGCGATCCTGGCTGGCACTGCTGCCATAGACCTTGAGCCGGCCGCTGAGCAGTAGGTAGAGGGTGTCGCCGACATCGCCCTCGGTGATCAGCACGGCGCCCTTGGCATAGCGGGTGGCCTGACCGCGCTGCGCCAGCTTCTTCAGGCTGGTGCTCAAGGGAGCGTCGTCTAGCGAGGGGCAGTCGGAGGCGGCGTTCGGCATGCCCCCATGCTAGGGCGAGTCTTCGCCCCTGCTTCAGGAGGGAAAACGCGGAGCCAGCGGCGGCAGGGCCGCCATGCGGCGCAGCCGGGCGCGGAAGAAAGGACTGTCGGTGCTGTGCTCAGGGGCTTAGCCCTTCATCGGTGCCTCCAACAACACTGAGTTCCAGCACGCCAACTGAGGGGCGCGATGCTCGGCAACTTGCATGGTGGGCTCCACACTTTTGACGAGATCAAGCGTAGGTAGAGCGAGCAAGCCCAGGGTGCAAGGCATTGCCCGTTGGCCTGCGCGGAATTCACCGAGCGGGGGTTGACTCCTGCAAATCGGCCAGCGCATTGAAGTTGCCGAAGCCGCCGGCCTGCTCGGGTGGCAGCAGCAAGGGCTGGGCGCCCAGGTGCCGCAGGGCGGCCTGCAGGCGGCGCTCGCCCTGATCGAAGAGGGTCTGCAAGGCCGGTGCGAGCTCGGTGCGCAGCAGGACGTGGGCCGCCTGCCAGCGTGGCGGCCCCTCGGCCTGTTCAAAGGCCGGCGCAATCGCTGGCGCGTTCTGGCTCAGCAGGCCTTGCACCAAGCGTTGGGCCAGATCGGGGGGCAGCAAGGGGGTGTCGCAAGGCAGCAGCCAAACCGCGTCGCAGCCGGCCTGCTTGGCAAACCGCAGGGCCTGCAGCATGCCCGCTAGCGGACCCTGTGCGCGGTGCGCGAGGTCGTCCTGCAGCAGCGGTAAACCGCGCTGCGCGTAGTCAGACAGATTGCGATTGGCGCTGATGGCCAACGCTTGCCAGCGCACTCCCTCTTGGGCGCGCAGGGCCTGGAGCATCCAGTCCACCAGCGCCTGGCCCTGCCAGGGGACCAACCCCTTGTCGGCACCCCCCATGCGCAGTCCTTGGCCCCCTGCCAGCACCACGGCGGCCAGACGCAGGGGCTTTTGCAGGGGTTCAGCCGCCAATGAAGTGCATCTCCACACGGGTTTCGGTCGGCGCCTGGCCGCCGGCGCGCAGTTCCGAGTAACGGTCGGCGCGCTGCGCCCAGGCGCCGGCAATTTGCTGCGCTAGCGCGGCATCGGGGCTGCGTCCATCGCGCAGCGCGCTGCGGATATCCAAGCCCTGCGAGGCGAACAGGCAGTGGTAGATCCGCCCATCGGTGGAAAGCCGGGCGCGATTGCAGTCGTGGCAGAAGGCTTGGGTCACACTGGAGATGAAGCCCACTTCGCCGGCGCCGTCGGCGTAGGCCCAGCGTTCGGCGGTCTCGCCCGGCCGTGCCGCGTCCAGCGCCTGCAGCGGCCAGCGGGTTTGCAGGCGGGCCAGCAAGGCATGGCTGGGCAGCACCTGGTCCATGCGCCAGCCATTGGTGCTGCCCACATCCATGAACTCGATGAAGCGCAGCACGATGCCGCTGCCGCGAAAGTGTTCGGCCAGGCGCTCGGCTTCGTGGTCGTTGACACCGCGTTGCACCACCATATTGACCTTGATGGGCCCCAGGCCCACGGCCTGGGCGGCGGCAATGCCGTCCAGGACATCGGCAACGGGGAAATCCACATCGTTCAGGCGGCGGAACAAGGCATCGTCCAGCGCATCCAGGCTGACGGTGATGCGCTGCAAGCCGGCATTGCGCAGGGCCCGTGCCTGCCGCGCCAGCAGGGCACCGTTGGTGGTCAGGGTCAGATCAATGGGTTGTCCGGACGGGGTGCGCAGCGCGGCCAGTTGTTCCACCAAAGTGGGCAGTTCCCGCCGCATCAGCGGTTCGCCGCCGGTCAGGCGAATCTTTTCGACGCCCAGATCAACAAAGACCCGGGCCAGCCGGCTGATCTCCTCAAAGCTCAGCAGGTCTTGCTGCGGCAGAAAGCGGTAGCCGGGGCCGAACACGGCCTTGGGCATGCAGTAGCTGCAGCGGAAGTTGCAGCGGTCTGTGACGGAAATGCGCAGATCGCGCAGCGGACGGCCCAGCCGATCTTGCAGCGGGGCACCGGCCTTGGTGGGAGGCTCCGTGTCGGCGGCTTGGCTGCGACGGGTGCCCACCGCTCTGAGGGCGCTCAGGGGAACGCGAACTTCATTCATGTCGCCGCATTGTGGGCCTGGACCCAAGCGCCGAGCTTGAGGCGGGTCAGAGGCTGGTGTTGGGCGCGGCCGGAGCGCGGCGGGCGCCGGTGAAGCGGCGCGACCAATAGCTGTCGCGCATGTCCTCGACGCGGATCACTGCACCAGCCCGTGGGGCGTGGATGAATTTGCCTTCACCTACATAGATGCCCACATGGCTGAAAGTCGCGCGCATGGTGTTGAAGAACACCAGATCGCCGGGGCGCAATTCCTCGCGCTGGATGCTGAGCAGATTGGCCAGCCGGGCTTGCTCATCGGCGCGGCGGGGCAGTACCAGACCCAGGCTGCGCTCGAACACATAGCGGGTGAAACCGCTGCAATCAAAGCCCTGGGCCGCCGTGTTGCCGCCGCGGCGGTAGGGCACGCCCAAGAAGCCCATGGCCGCGCGCACCATGCCGGTCGCGCCCTCGCGCACTTGCCCCAGCCAGGCGGACTCCCCCTCGCCGGGCGGGCCGATGAGGCCGCTGGCCGTCAGGAAGCGCTCGATGGCGGCTGAACGTGGCACGGCCGAGGCCGGCTCGTCCGGATGCGGCGGCCCGGCCGTCTGGCCGTGGGCCGGTCCCCATGCCGCGAGGGCACAAAGGAGCGTCATCGTCGCGGTGGCGGCGCGTAGGCGCATCGGTTGGGGGGATCCTTCAGGGGGCAGACGGGCGGCCAAACAAGCCGTCAATCCGGGAGGGGCAGGGCGGCGGGAGGCAGCCCTTCACCCAAAAAAGTGGCGCAGTGTGCCGGCATGCGGCGGGGAGTGTCAATATTTTCGACACTTTGTTGCGGGTAATCCGGCATGGGGCAAACCTGGGGCCGCGCGGTCAGTCCCCCGTCAGGCAGGACTTTTCACAATGACGGCAACCCCAGGAGGATTGCCATGTCCCTTGCCGCCGACCCCAGCGGTGCCTACCAAGCCTTTTACCGCCGCTCGATCGACGACCCCGAGGGCTTTTGGGCCGAGCAGGCGCAACTGATCGACTGGCAGCAACCTTTTACGCAGGTGGTCGACACCAGCCGGCCCCCCTTCGCGAAGTGGTTTGTTGGCGGCCAGACCAACCTTTGCCACAACGCCGTGGATCGGCACGCCGCGGCCCATCCGGATCGAGCCGCGCTGATCTGGGTCAGCACCGAGGTCGATCAGACCCGGCAGTGGAGCTTTGCCGAGTTGCAGCGTGAGGTGGAGGCCATGGCCGCCATCCTGCGCGCGCAAGGCATTGGCCAGGGTGACCGGGTGCTGATCTACTGCCCCATGGTGCCCGAGGCGGTATTTGGCATGCTGGCCTGCGCGCGGCTGGGGGCCATCCATTCGGTGGTGTTCGGGGGCTTTGCCAGCCACAGCCTGGCGGGGCGCATCGACGACTGCGCGCCCAAATTGATCCTGAGTTGCGACGCCGGCAGCCGTGCCGGCAAGGTGCAGGCCTATCAGCCACTGCTGGAAGAGGCCTTGCGTCTGTGTGCCCACCAGGTGCCGAAATTGCTCTGGATCGATCGCGGATTGGTGCCCATCGAGTGGCGTACCGATCGGGATCTGGATTACGCCAGGGAGCGTGAGCGAGTTGCGGGGGAGCGCGTGCCCTGTGTCTGGCTGGAGAGCAACGCGGTCAGCTACACGCTCTATACCAGTGGCACCACGGGTCGACCCAAGGGCGTGCAGCGCGATGTCGGCGGCTATGCCGTGGCCCTGGCGGCCAGCATGAAGCACATCTTTGACGGTCGACCGGGTGAGACCTATTTTTCGACCAGTGACATCGGCTGGGTGGTGGGGCATAGCTACATCGTCTATGGCCCCTTGATTGCCGGCATGGCCACCCTGATGGTCGAAGGGCTGCCCACGCGCCCTGATCCGGGCATCTGGTGGCGGCTGGTCGAACAGTACAAGGTGTCGGTGATGTTCAGCGCCCCCACGGCCGTGCGGGTGCTGCGCAAGGCGGATCCCAAATACCTGCACGAGGCCGACCTTTCGAGTCTGCGCGCGCTCTTCTTGGCGGGCGAACCCCTGGATGAGCCCACGGCGCGCTGGATCCGAGATGAACTGGGTCGGCCGGTGATTGACAACTATTGGCAGACCGAGACCGGTTGGCCGATCTTGACCCTGGCACGCGGGGTCGCGCCCATGCAAGAGCGCCTGGGTTCGCCCGGCGTGCCGATGTATGGATATCGCTGTGTTTTGGTGGATCCAGAGACTGGGGCTGAGCTGCAAGAGCCTGGCCAGAAGGGCGTGTTGGCCATTGATCACCCGCTGCCACCCGGTTGCCTGCAAACGGTCTGGGGTGACGACGAGCGCTTCGTGAAGACCTATTGGTCCAGCATTCCGGGACCGCAGCGCTACTCCACCTTCGATGTGGCCCTTCGCGATGCGGATGGCTACACCTTCATCCTTGGGCGTAGCGACGACGTCATCAATGTGGCCGGACATCGGCTGGGTACGCGCGAGATCGAGGAGTCCATTTCCAGCCATCCCGGCGTGGCCGAGGTGGCCGTGGTGGGGCGGGCCGATGAACTCAAGGGCCAGGTGGCGGTGGCCTTTGTGGTGCCCAAGGACAGCGCCGCTCTGGAAGGTGAGGGTGCACAGGTCTTGCAGCAGGGTGTGATGCACTGTGTTCAAAGCCAACTGGGCGCGGTGGCGCGGCCGGCCCAGGTGATCACGGTGGCCGCGCTGCCCAAGACCCGCTCCGGCAAGCTGCTGCGCCGCGCCATCCAGGCGATTTGCGAGTCGCGCGAGCCGGGCGATCTCTCCACCATCGAAGACCCTGCGGCGTTGATGGCTTTGGCCGAGAGACTGCGGCAGACCGGCGCGCAGTGAACAAGTCACGGCCCCAGCCGTTGCGCCAGGGCCGCTCCTGCAAGCTGTGACATCTGCACTAGGGCGTGTGCCGGGGGCTGGGCACAGTCCAGGGTTTTCCCCGGACACCCCTTCTCACGATGTTCAAACTGCTCGGTGCCTTGATGGTGAGCCTGCCCCTGATGGCACAAGCCGCTCCCAGCCCCAATTTGGTAGTTAACGGCGGATTCGAGAGCAATTTGCTGGGTCGCGGCTCGTGGGCCGTGTTCGCTGCTGCGCAGAACAGTCGCACCGACCGGAGCGAGGCCGTTGAGGGTTGGCGCTTGGTTCAGGGGCGCGGTATTGAACTGCGCGACAGCGTGGAAGGCGCCGCGCACGAAGGCGAAAACTACGTCGAGCTCGACAGTCACGGTAACGCACGCATGGCGCAGGACTTCCTGGGGCTGAAAGCCGGTCAGCGCCTGGACCTGAGTTTCTGGTATTCGCCTCGCAAGGGCGTGGTGGCCGATTCCAACACCATCCAGGTGTACTGGAACGGCAAGGCTTTGACCCTGGATGGCATCACCGCCAGCGGCCAAGGCTTGCGGGCGCACGACTGGAAGGAGCACGACTTCTCGGTGCTGGCTCAGGATGGGCGCAACACCTTGGAGTTCGCAGCCATCGGGCGCAGTGACAGCTTGGGTGGATCCCTCGATCAGGTGAGCCTTAGCCACCATGTGCCGGAGCCGGTCAGCCTGGCGCTGCTGCTGCCGGCCCTGGTGGCTGGCGGCTGGGTGACGCGACGCCGCCGAGCTTGACTTGGGATGGCAATGAGAAAGGGCGCCGATGGCGCCCTTTTTTGCTTACAGCACCTCGCTGGCGAAGTCCGCCAATCTCGAGCGCTCGCCACGCGCCAGCGTGATGTGGCCGCTGTGGGCCCAGCCCTTGAAGCGATCCACGCAGAAGGTCAGGCCCGAGCTGCCCTCGGTCAGATAGGGCGTGTCGATCTGCGCCAGATTTCCTAAGCAGACCATCTTGGTGCCAGGGCCGGCCCGCGTCAGCAGGGTCTTCATCTGCTTGGGCGTGAGGTTTTGCGCCTCGTCGATGATGACGAACTTGTTGAGGAAAGTGCGCCCGCGCATGAAGTTCAGGCTCTTGACGCGCACCTTGGAGCGCATCAGATCCTGAGTGGCGGCCCGGCCCCAGTCGCCGCCCGCGCCGTCCCCGCGTGTGAGGACTTCCAGGTTGTCATCCAGGGCGCCCATCCAGGGATTCATCTTTTCTTCTTCGGTGCCGGGCAGGAAGCCGATGTCTTCGCCCACGGGCACGGTCACACGGGTGACGATGATTTCGCTGTAGCGGCGCTCGTCCAGCACCTGGGCCAGACCAGCGGCCAGGGTCATCAAGGTTTTGCCGGTGCCGGCGGTGCCGGTCAGGGTCACCAGATCAACTTCGGGGTCCATCAGCAGGTTGAGCGCGAAATTTTGCTCGCGGTTTCTCGCCGTGATGCCCCACACGCCGTGTTTGGGATTGGCGTAGTCCTTGAGTGTGCGCAGCACGGCGCTCTTGCCGGTGATCTCCGTGACGCGCGCATGCAGCGGAGCCTCGCCGGGCGCCTCCAGATAGACCATCTCATTGATCATCAGTGAGGGCACCAAAGGTCCACTGATGCGGTAGTAGGTGTGGCTGCCCTGGGTCCAACTCTCCATGGTCTTGCCATGGCGCTCCCAAAAATCGGCGGGCAGGGCCTGCACACCGGTGTAGAGCAGGTCGCTGTCTTCCAGGGCCTTGTCGTTGCGGTAGTCCTCTGCCGCCAGGCCCAGGGCACGGGCCTTGATGCGCATATTGATGTCCTTGGACACCAAGACCACATCGCGGCTGCCGTGCTTTTCCTTCAGCGCCTGCACCACGCCCAGGATCTGGTTGTCGGCCTTGCCTTGTGGCAGTCCTACTGGCAGGCCGGCTGTGAACACCTCGGTCTGGAAATACAGGCGGCCACCGGCTTCCTTATGCCCGCTGTGATTCAGCGGCAGGCCCTTGGCCATCTCCTCCAGCGTGTGTTGTTCCATGCTGGCGGCCAGCGCGTCGAGTTCGCGACTGACCTGGCGCACATTGCGCGCCACCTCGCTCATGCCCTTCTTGTGCCCGTCGAGTTCCTCGAGGGTCATCATGGGCAGATAGACGTCGTGCTCATCGAAGCGGAACAGCGACATCGGGTCGTGCATCAGCACGTTGGTGTCGAGCACAAAGAGTTTGGTCGGCTCGCCCGGAGCGGTTGTGCTGCGGCGGCGCTTGGGAGCTGCGGTGCTGACCGGGGCCGTAGCGGCCGCCAGGCTGGGGGCTGGGGCCGCTGCGGGCTTGGTCGTCGATATTGCCGCAGGCGGTGCGGCCACCGCTGCCGGGCTGCTGCGCTTCATGCCTGGTTTGGCTTTGGCGGGGGTGCCGGGCTTGAGGTCTTGGGCCAGAGCGCTGGCAGGCACGCGATCGGCTTTCTTGGCGGGCGGCTTGGGCAGGGGCATGGGCTCTCAGGGCTCCAGAAAAGAAAAAGCCGCCCGAGACGGGGCGGCTTCGAGGGATGCGGGGCAATCACATGGCATGTCGCAAGGCATGCGCTGATTATGCACAGCGCAAAAGACAAAGCCCGGCCGAAGCCGGGCTTGCTCTGAAGCGCTAGGGAGGGGCTTAGGCCGCTTCCTTGGTCTCGCCCTGCAGGGCCTTGATGGCTTCCAGCACTTCTTCCACATGGCCAGCCACCTTGAGGCCGCGCCATTCAGCGCGCAGGATGCCCTGGGGGTCGATCAGGAAAGTCGAGCGCTCAATGCCCTTGACCTTCTTGCCGTACATGATCTTGTTCTTGACCACGCCGAACATATGGCACAGCTTTTCTTCGGTGTCCGCGATCAGTTCGAAAGGCAGGCCCAGGGTCTCCTTGAACTTGGCGTGCGACTGCAGGTTGTCGCGCGACACGCCGATCACCACCGCGCCCAATTTCGTGAGTTCTTTGTGGTGATCGCGGAATTGCATCGCCTCGGTCGTGCAGCCCGGGGTATTGTCTTTGGGGTAGAAATACAGCACCACGAAGCGGCCGGCGTAGCTATGCTGCGTGAACTTAAGCCCGCCGGTGGCTAGGGCCTCGATGTCGGGAAGGGCTTTGTTGAGCGCAGGCGTCATGAGGTCGGGGTCTCGCAGCTAGGGACTCACCCATGGTGCCCAGGGTAAGCCCCGTTTGGGAGTGGTGGCCGAGGCTCACCACAAAACGGGCACAGCCTGCGATTATACGGGTCTTGGCAAGACCCATGCCGTTGGCCCCCTCATGCGAGGAGGATGGCTGCCAAAACCTTACGGCCTTCGCCGGCCAGCACATTGAAGGTGCGGCAGGCGGCGTGCAACTCCATCGCTTCCAGGCCGATGCGCTCTGCCATCAGGGCCGCATGCAATCGAGGGTGCACAAAGCGGTGTTTGGTCCCGGTGGACAAGATGACCAGCTCGGGACGGAAGTCCAGCAGGCTCTCAAAATGCGCGGCGTCCAAGTCTTCGAATCGCTGCGGGGTCCAGGTCTGAACAGCGCCGGACCAGGGCACCAACACCGACTGCAGATGAACCGTCTCGCCGACCCAGATCCGGCCCGCTTCCATCTTGGCAATGTGATTGACGCCGTCGGCTTGCTCTAGTTGGAATTTCATTCGAGGCTGCAGTCTAGAAAGCCTGCGCCGGGCGCGAAGGCTGGCGAGGTGGCTGTGTTGAAATCGGCGCCCACGTGTGCGCTGCAACATTATCGGCGCCACCCTTGCGGAGATCTGGTTTTGAAGCCCCTGTTGAAGTCCACCAAACTGTCCAACGTCAACTACGACATTCGTGGCCCGGTGCTGGAGAAGGCCCGTCAGATGGAGGACGAGGGCCACAAGATCATCAAGCTCAATATCGGCAATGTGGCGGCCTTCGGCTTGCTGCCGCCGGATGAGATCGTGCAGGACATGATCCGCAACCTGCCCTCGGCCGAGGCGGCGGGCTACACCGATAGCAAGGGCTTGTTCTCAGCCCGGCGCGCGGTGGTGCATTACACCCAGCAGCAGGGCGTGGCCGGGGTGACGGTGGACGATGTCTACCTGGGCAATGGTGTGTCCGAACTCATCACCCTGGCCGTCAATGTGCTGCTCAATGAGGGCGATGAACTGCTCGTGCCGTCGCCCGACTACCCGCTCTACACCGCCGTCACCGGTCTGGCTGGTGGCAAGCCGGTGCATTACCGCTGTGTGGAAGAGCAGGGTTGGCTGCCCGACTTGGCGGACATGCGCGCCAAGGTCACGCCCGCTACGCGCGGCATCGCGGTCATCAATCCCAACAACCCAACCGGCGCGCTCTATCCGCGCGAGACGCTGCTGGGCATCCTGGACATCGCCCGCGAGCATGGTCTGGTGGTGCTGGCCGACGAGATCTACGACAAGACCCTGTTCGATGCTGCCCAGCACATTCCCATGGCCTCGCTGGCCGAGGATGTGTTGATCCTGACCTTCAACGGACTGTCCAAGAACTACCGCTCCTGTGGCTTCCGTTCCGGATGGATGGTCGTCAGCGGTGCGAAGAAGGATGCACGCGACTTCATCGAGGGCTTGAACATGCTCTCCAGCCTGCGCCTGTGTGCCAATACGCCCGGGCAGTTGGCAATCCAGACCGCGTTGGGTGGCTACCAGAGCATCAAGGACCTGGTGGCGCCGGGCGGGCGCTTGGCGCGCCAGCGTGATCGCGCTTATGAGTTGCTGACGGCGATTCCCGGCGTGACGGTGGTCAAGCCCATGGGTGCGCTGTACATGTTTCCGCGCCTGGACCCCGAGCTCTATCCGATCGCCGACGACCAACAGTTCGCCTACGAACTCCTGGCCGAGGAAAAGGTGCTGATCGTGCAGGGCACGGGCTTCAACCACGGTGACTCCCAACATTTCCGGCTGGTTTTCCTGCCCCATGTGGATGACCTGGAAGAGGCGATCGCCCGCATCGCCCGCTTCCTGGCCGGCTACCGCAAACGTCACGCAAAGGCTTGAATACGATGAAACCGATCAAGGTGGGCCTGCTGGGCTTTGGCACTGTGGGCGGCGGCACCTACCAGGTGCTGACGCGCAACCAGGAAGAGATCAGCCGCCGCGCCGGGCGCCGCATCGAAGTGGCGGCGGTCTGCCGGCGCGATCTGGCGGCAGCTCGCACCCAGGTGGGCGAGGGCGTGCGTGTGGTGGCCGACCCGATGGACATCGTGCGTGACCCCGAAATCGACATCGTGGTCGAACTGATCGGCGGCGAGGGCGTGGCCCGCGATGTGGTCATGGCGGCGATTGCCGGGGGCAAACATGTGGTGACGGCCAACAAGGCCCTGCTGGCCGTGCATGGCAACGAGGTTTTCGCCGCGGCCCAGGCGCGCGGTGTGATGGTGGCCTTCGAGGCCGCCGTGGCCGGGGGCATCCCCATCATCAAAGCCCTGCGGGAGAGCCTGGCCGGCAACCGCATCGAGTGGGTGGCCGGCATCATCAATGGCACCACCAACTTCATCCTGAGCGAGATGCGGGCCAAGGGCCTGGATTTCGAGGGGGTGCTGAAAGAGGCGCAGCGCCTGGGTTATGCCGAGGCCGATCCGAGCTTCGACGTCGGTGGGGTGGACGCTGCGCACAAGCTGACGCTGCTGAGCGCGATCGCCTTTGGCATTCCGGTGCAGTTCGAGCGTGCCCATGTCGAGGGCATCGTCGGTCTGTCCTCGGTGGACATCAAATACGCCGAGCAGCTGGGTTACCGCATCAAGCTGCTGGGCATCACCCGGCGGCGCGACGAACTGGGCGGCATCGAACTGCGCGTGCATCCCACCCTGATTCCCAGCCAGCGCCTGATCGCCAATGTCGAGGGCGCGATGAACGCGGTGATGGTGCAGGGCGACGCCGTGGGCACCACGCTGTATTACGGCAAGGGCGCGGGCGCAGAGCCCACTGCCTCGTCGGTGGTGGCCGACATCGTCGACGTGACCCGCCTGGCCACCGCCGACCCCGACCACCGTGTGCCGCATCTGGCCTTCCAGCCCGACCGCATGGATGCCACGCCCATCCTGCCCATGGCCGGGGTGCGCACCGCCTACTACCTGCGTCTGCGGGTGGCCGACGAGACCGGGGTGCTGTCGCGCATCACCACCATCCTGGCCGAGAACGACATCAGCATTGACGCCGTGCTGCAGCGTGAAAGCCGCGAGGGCGAGCGCCAGACCGATCTGATCATCCTGACCCATGTGACCGTGGAAGAGCGCATGGACCGCGCGCAGGAATTCATGCAGAGCCTGCCCTCGGTGCTGGCGCCCATCGTGCGCATTCGTAAAGAAGAACTAGCCTGAGCATGCGCTATCTCTCGACCCGGGGCGGCGGCGCGCCCAAGCGTTTTTGCGACATCCTGCTCGAAGGCCTGGCCGAGGACGGGGGGCTCTACCTCCCGGAGCAGTACCCGCAGGTGGACGCCGCCACGTTGACGCGTTGGCGCTCGCTGCCCTATGCGGAGCTGGCCTTCGAGATCCTGTCGCTCTACATCGATGACATCCCGGCCGAGGATTTGAGGCGCATCTGCGCGCAGACCTACCGCGCCGAGGTGTTTGGTGGTCGGTCCGAGATCACCCCGCTGCATCAGCTGGAGAGCGGGCTTTATCTGCAGGAGCTGTCCAACGGCCCGACCCTGGCCTTCAAGGACATGGCCATGCAGTTGCTGGGCGCCCTGTTCGAGTACGAGCTGGGCCGTCGCGGCGAGACGCTCAACATCCTGGGCGCCACCAGTGGCGATACCGGCAGCGCGGCCGAGTACGCGATGCGCGCTCGCGCTGGCATCCGCGTCTTCATGCTCAGCCCGCACGGTCGCATGAGCCCGTTCCAGCAGGCGCAGATGTTCAGCCTGCAAGACGCCAACATCCACAACCTGGCGGTGCGCGGGGTGTTTGACGACTGCCAGGACATCGTCAAGGCGGTTTCCAATGACCTTGGCTACAAGAAGAGCCGCAAGATCGGCACGGTCAACAGCATCAACTGGGCGCGGCTATTGGCCCAGGTCGTGTACTACTTCGCGGGCTACTTTCAGGCCACCAAGTCAAACCAAGAGAAGGTCAGCTTCACGGTGCCGAGCGGCAACTTCGGCAACGTTTGCGCCGGGCATGTGGCGCGGCAGATGGGTCTGCCGATCGAGCAATTGGTGGTGGCCACCAATGAAAACGATGTGCTGGACGAGTTCTTCCGCACGGGTCGCTACGCCCCGCGCAGCGCCACGCACACGCACGCCACCAGCAGTCCGTCGATGGACATCAGCAAGGCCAGCAATTTCGAACGTTTCATTGCGGATCTGTTCGGTCGCGAAGGCGCGCGGGTGATGTCCGCCTTTACCGCGCCGGCCTTCGAGTTGCCGCATACCGAGTTCGAACGGCTGCGCGCCGAGTTCGGCTTTGAGTCCGGTGCCAGCCGCCATGCGTATCGGGTCAGCACCATTCGCGCCTGTTGGCAGCAATGGGGTCGGCTGATCGACCCGCACACCGCCGACGGTCTGAAGGTGGCGCTGGCCGCGCGTCGCCCCGGTGTGCCGATGATCGTGCTGGAGACGGCCTTGCCGGCCAAGTTCGAAGCCACTTTGATCGAGGCCAGTGGCAGTGCACCGCCGCGCCCGGCGGCGTTGGTGGGCATCGAGAATCTCCCCCAACGCGTTCAGGTGCTGGACGCCGATGAGGCCCAGGTGCGGGCCGTGATCGATCGCGAGTTGGGTGTTTGATGATTCCTTTGAGTGAGGCGCTGACGCGCCTGCTGGCTGCCGTTCAACCTCTGGCGGCCGATGAGACGGTGCCGACCTTGGCGGCGCGTGGGCGCGTGCTGGCGCGCACGCAGACCGCCCCCATTGCCGTGCCATCGGCCGACAACAGCGCCATGGACGGCTACGCCGTGCGCATGGCCGATGCCGGCCTGGAACGCCCCGTGCTGCAGCGCATCCCCGCCGGGCAGTGGCCTGCAGCCCTGCCTGCGGGCGGCGTGGCGCGCATCTTCACCGGCGCCAGCCTGCCGCAGGGGGCCGAGGCCGTGGTGATGCAGGAGCAATGCAGCACCCGCACTGACGAGGCGGGCACCCTCTGGGTGCGCCTGCCGCAAGAACTCAGCCTCGGCCAGAACATCCGCCGCGCGGGCGAGGACATCCGACCCGGCAGCGAGATCCTGGCCGCCGGCCAGCGCCTGGCCCCGGCCCATCTGGGGCTGGCGGCTTCCGTGGGCCTGGCCGAGCTGCCGGTGCGGCCGCGCGTTCGCGTGGCGCTGTTTTCCACCGGCGACGAGCTGGTGATGCCCGGCGAGCCGCTGCCGCCCGGCGCCATCTACAACAGCAACCGCTTCACGCTGCGTGCCTTGCTGGAAGAGCTGGGCTGCGAGGTGCAGGACTTCGGCATCGTGCCTGACCAGCTGCAGGCCACAAAGGATGCGCTGGCCCGCGCGGCGCTCGCGGCCGATCTGGTGCTGACCAGCGGCGGCGTCTCGGTGGGCGAGGAAGACCATCTGAAGCCGGCGCTGGAGTCCCAGGGGCAGCTGGACCTCTGGCAGATCGCCATCAAGCCCGGCAAGCCCTTTGCCTATGGGCAAATCAGGCGGGAAGACGGCAGCCACGCCCATTTCGTCGGGCTGCCGGGCAATCCGGTGTCCAGCTTTGTCACTTTTTTGCTGTTGGCGCGGCCCCTGATCCGTCGCCTGGCCGGTGAGGTGGAGTTGGCTGAGCCGACTCTGCATCTGCCGGCCGCTTTCGAGTGGAGCCGCCCCGACCCACGCCGCGAGGAGTTTCTGCGCGTGCGCCTCAATGCCGATGGGGCGCTCGAGCGCTTCTCGCACCAGGGCTCGGGCGTGCTGTCTTCGCTGGCCTGGGCCCAGGGCCTGGTGTGGCTGGCGCCGGGCCAGACGGTGCAGCCCGGCCAGACGGTTCGCTTCTTGCCCCTCTTGCTCCCATGCTGACTCTTCGTTTTTTTGCCCGCCTGCGCGAGGCCCTGGGCCCGCAGGAGTCCTGGCCCTTCGAGGAAGGTCTGACCGTGGGTCGCCTGCGCGATGCCCTGATTGCACGGGGCGGCGCCCATGCCGAAGTTCTGGGGCGGCAAGCCTTGCTGCGCTGCGCGCGCAACCAGCAGATGTGCGCCGAGGACACGCCGCTGGCCGATGGCGATGAGGTCGCCTTTTTCCCGCCGGTGACGGGCGGGTAAGAGGCTGTGCAGCAGTGACTTGCGCCCGCGTGAGCCCCCCAAACGGTCCCAATCTAGGCGCCGGCGCGAAGCCTGGGTGGGCCCCAGTCGAGCGCTGGCAACAACGAGTGGGGCCGTGTGGGGACCTCACCCTCCGGGCTGGGGCCTTCCAGAGCGCTGGCGGGTGTTGCAGCCCTAGCCCGCACGCGAGTGCGGGCGTCGAGCTGCGCCTACGCCAGCGCCCTGCCAGGCCCCAGCGCGGGCGCAATTCACTGCTGCGCAGCCTCTAATGCAAGGCCTGCACCTGTGCGCTGACCTGCGTGGCTGCGACCCCGCGGCCGCCTTGATGACCGACTGCGCGGCGCTGCGCAACCTGTGCGTGGATGCGGTGGCGCAAGCCGGGCTGCAGGCGGTGGCCGAGTGCTTTCATGCCTTTCAGCCCCAAGGCTCGGGCATCACCGGGGTGGTGTTGCTGGCCGAGTCCCATCTGGCCGTGCACACCTGGCCCGAACAAGGTGCGGTGACCCTGGATGTCTATGTCTGCAACTTTGGAGCCGACAACTCGGCCAAGGCGCAGGCACTGCTGCAGCAGTTGCAGGCGGCCTTCGCGCCAAAGCAAGCGCAGTTGCAGGCGCTGGAACGTGGTGGTTGATGGCGTAATCCCGCGCCTGCCGTTGGCAGAGCGCGGCCTAGCATCGGGCCATGGACCCCAGCCAGAGCACACCCCTGACACAGCCTGTGTTGCTGATCGAGGATCAGCATGCTGTGGCCAACTGGGCGCGCCAGGTTCTGAGTCGTCACGCGGGTTGCCGGGTGGACTGGGCGGCCACGCTGGCCCAGGCGCGCCAGCTGCTGGAGCAGGCTGAGCAACCTTATTTCATCGCGGTGGCCGATCTGCTGCTGCCAGACGCTGAGGCCGATGCGGTGCTGGACCTGCTGCGCCAGCATGGGCTGCAGGCGGTGGCGGTGACGGCCGACTACGACCCCGCGCTGCGTGCCACGCTGCTCAAGCGCGGGCTGGTGGACTACGTGCTGAAGGACAACAGCCATGTCTACCACTACGTGTCGGGGCTGATTCAGCGCCTGTGGCGCAACCGGCAGCAGGCCGTTCTGGTGGTGGACGATGCCGCCTCGGTGCGCGGCCTGGTGGTGTCCTGGCTGACTCGCCTGGGCCTGTGCGTGCACCAGGTCGCGGACGGCCAGGAGGCCTTGGCCTGGATGGCGCGCGACCCCGCCATCCGTCTGGTGCTGACCGACCGTCATATGCCTGGGATGGACGGTTTTGCCCTCGTCAAGGAATTGCGCCGGCAGCGCGGCCGCGACCGCCTGGCCATCATCGGCTTCTCGGCGTCGGAAGCGCATGACCTGTCGGCCCGCTTTTTGAAGCTGGGTGCCAACGACTTTCTCGTCAAGCCCTTCTCCTATGAAGAGCTGTGCGCGCGCGTGCACCAGAACCTGGACATGCTGGATACCCTGGAGGCCCTGCGCGAGCTGGCCAGCCGCGACAGTCTGACCGGCCTGTTCAATCGCCGTCACTTCTTTGCTGAGGGGCGTGCGCTGAGCGAACGCCCAGCGCCGGCGGGTCAGATGCATCTGGTCGTCATGCTCGATGTGGACCATTTCAAGCAGGTCAACGATCGCCATGGTCACGCGGCGGGCGATGCCGTGCTGCGGCAATTGGGGGCGCTGCTGACGGCGCGTTTTGCCGACGGCCTGTGCGCGCGCCTAGGGGGCGAGGAATTTGCGTTGCTGCTCACGGGTGCGCCGTCCACCCTCCTGGAGCGGCTGGAGGCCCTGCGGCTGGAGTTCGCGGCCCTGTCGCAAGGAGCCGGGGGCGAGCCCTTTCAATGCAGCTTCAGTGGCGGCGTCGTCGGCTCCCAGAGCGCACCGCTGGAAGATCTGCTGCGCCAGGCCGATCAGCGCCTTTATGAAGCCAAGCAGGCCGGGCGCAACCGCATCCTGGGCTCGGGAGTGGGCTGATCACTGGCGCGTGGCGTGGCCGGGCACAATGGGTTCAAACCTTTGAACGCAATCGCCCGCCCAACGCATGTCCCCCGCCTCGGAACAACTTGCTCAGACCTTTGCCGAGTGCAAGCCGGTGTTTTTTGCCCTCAGCGAGATCGCGCGCCAGCAAATCTTGCTGCTGCTGTCCGAGCACGAGGCGCTCAACGTCAACCAGATCGCCGAGCAGTTGCCGCTCTCGCGCCCGGCCATTTCGCACCACCTGAAGATCCTGCGCGATTGCGGGCTGGTGCAGGTGTTGCCGCGCGGCACTGAGAACCTGCACCTGCTCAGCGCCACCTCGGCCGTCGAGCTGCTGGCGCGTTGCGCCGCCGAGCTCAACGCGCTGGGGCCCGAATAAGGCTCCCGGCCGCATTCAGGCCGGCGTAATAGGCCTCCTCAAACACCGAATAGGCCGCCAGATCGGCGTGGGCGATGCTCACCCGGCCGCGCAGATTGCGCAGGGCGGTCAGCGCCGGCTGGCTCTTGGCGCCGGGCGTGGGCACGGCCATGGCGTGGCCCCAACGGGTCAGGCGCATCTGCTGCACGTGCTCCAAGAGGTCCGGGTGCGTGGGGGTGAGCGTGCCCAGCACACGCGTGGCCCACTCCGCAGCCGGCGCGCTTTGAAGCCTGGCGCGCTCCTGTGGGGGCAGGGCCCAGTAGAGGGTCCATACCTGGGGGCCGGGGCGTGGGTCCAAGCCCTGGTGCTGGGCATTCACATAGCCCAGGGTGGGCGAGGCTTGGATCACGTTGTCCCAGGCCAGCGGCGCGCCCACGCGGCTCAGGGGCGGGCCATCGAGGCGCAGATTGGCCACCAGCCAAGGGGCGCGCTGCAGCTTCACCTGGCCAAGCGCGCTGGGTGGGTTGCGCCACAGGCGCTGGGCCACAAAGAGCGGCACCGCCAGCACCACGTGCTGGGCCTGCCAATCCTCCAGCCCTTCAGGCCCCCAGCAGCGTAGGCGCAGGCCTTCGCGTTCCTCGTCGAGCTGCAGGCCCACCCGGCCGGCGAGGATGCGCTCGCCCAGCGGCGCCGCCAGGCGTTGCACCAGCCAGCCGTTGCCTTGTGGCCAGGTCAGAGGGGGTAAGGCAGGGGCGTCCTCCTCCTCACCCGGTGCGTGAAAGCCGTGGCGGCTCGCGAAGTAGTGCAGCCCGGCCCAGGCGCTCACGCTGTGGCTTCCGGCGCCGTAGTCGTCCCGGCAGCAGTAGTCCAGGTACCAGCGCAGGCCCGGTTCAGTCAGGCCCTGGGCGTCCAGCCAGCGCGAAAACGTTTGCGTCTCCAGGGCCTGATGGGCGGCGCTCCAGGGGGCACGGTAGCTGGGCAGGGAGAAGCCCAGCCCCTGCGCCGAGGACACCGCTTGCGCGAACAGCCGGTGCTGGGCCAAGGCTTTGGCATCGGCGGCCGCAGGGAGCAGACCGGGCTGCCAGCGCGCTCCATCAAAACGGCGCTCGGCCGGACTGTGGACCGTGAAGGCCTCATGCGCCTGCCAGCGACCAAAGCGTCGGCTGGCGGCGCCGAACTCAACCAAAAGGTCCTGCAGCTCGGGCAGATGGGCGCCCGGCTGCGGCAGGTAGTGCGCGCCCAAGGGGCAGGGCAGATCACCCACCTGACCCGCGCGGCTGTTGCCACCGGGAGCGTCATCCAACTCCAGCACCGTCACCTTGCGCCCGGCGGCTTGCAGGGCACGGGCGGCACTCAGGCCCGCCACACCGGCACCCAGCACCAGAACGTCGGTGCGCCGCTGCGCGGCCGGGCCGCTGGGCACGGCCTCGCGCAGGCGGTGGCCGCGCGCCGGGTCAGGGCCCAACCACTGAACGTCCAGCGGCGCGGCGCGGCGACTGCAGGCAGCCAGACCGGCCAGCAGCAGGGGGCGGCGTGCGATCAATGCACGGCACCCCACTCACGCAGGAAGTGCTGCACCAGCACCGGATCGGAGAGTCGGTTCACGCCGCCCTCGACGCGCGCCATATCGGGCGGGAACTGCATCATCAGCGGCAGGGTCTGCGGCGTCAGGAAGCGCAGACCGGAGGGCAGCTGGGCTGGGGCGCTCCAGCGGCGGTGACCGGCGAGCACAAAGCCCCACTCGCCAAAGCTGGGCACATTGGCGTGGTAGGGCGTGGTCTGCAGGCCGACGGCCTCCAGCGTGTCCACCACGGTCCAGAAACTGTGGCGGGCAATCAGGGGCGAGGTGGACTGCACCACCAGGAAGCCGCTGGCACTCAGATGCTCCAGCACGCGCTGATAAAAGCTGGTGCTGTAGAGCTTGGCCAGTGCGTGGTTGCTGGGGTCGGGGAAGTCGGCAATCACCACGTCATAGCCACCCGGGCGAGCCTGGGTCTCCAGCCAGGCATAGGCGTCGGCGTGCACCACGCGCACCTTGGGGTGGCGCAGGGCGTCGCCATTCAGGCGGGTCAGCACCGGGCTTTTGGCCAGGCGGGTCACGGCCGGGTCCAGTTCCACCAGGGTGATGGATTCGATCCCGGGGTAGCGCAGGATCTCGCGCACAGCCAGGCCGTCCCCCCCCCCAGCACCAGCACATGGCGGGGCGCGCCGTGGGCGGCCAAAGCCGGGTGGACCAGGGCCTCGTGGTAGCGGTACTCGTCGCGTTCGTGAAATTGCAGATTGCCGTTCAGATGCAGCTTGACCCCGGTGCGCCCCTGGGTCACGACCACCCGCTGATAGGGGCTGCTTTGCTGCAGCACGATGGGTTCGCCATAGAAGCGCTGTTCGGCCCAGGTGCTCAGACGTTCGGCGCCGCCCCAGGCGCCCAACAGCACGGCCAGTGCCACGCCACAGGCCAGGGTGTGGGCCCACAGCGCGCGCAGCTCGCGGCGGAACATCCACAAGGCCCATAGGGCCACCGCCCAGTTCAACATGCCGAAGAACAGCCCGGTACGCACCAGGCCCAGCTGCGGCACCAGCAGCAGCGGAAAGGCCAGGGCCACCAGCAGGGCGCCCAGGTAGTCAAAGGTCAGCACCTGGCTGACCAACTCGCGCAAGGAGGCCCGCTCGCCCGGTGCGTGCGTTTTGAGGATGCGCATCACCAGCGGGATCTCCAGCCCCACCAGGCTGCCCACCAACAGCACCAGCGCATAGAGCAGCACGCGGAAAGCGGTCTCGCTGCCGGGGGGCAGCAGGCTGTGAGCGGCAAACAGGCCCATGGGCAACAAGCCACCCAGCACCGCCACCAAGAGCTCAATGCGCAGGAACTGAGCCACCAGCTGGCGCTCTACAAAACGGCTCAAGTACGAGCCGATGCCGAGTGCGAACAGATAGCTGCCGATCACGGTGCTGAACTGCAGCACCGAGTCGCCGAGCAGGTAGGAGGCCAGGGCGCCGGCGGCCAGTTCGTAGGCCAGACCGCAGGCGGCGATCAGGAAGACGCTGAACAGCAGCAGGGCCTCTGGGACAGAGACCCTTTGGGAAACCGAAGTGTTCAATGAATTGCAGCGGCCACGATCAAGCCAATCGAAATGCACATCGCCGCAACGACGATGGCCAGGGCCAGATTGCGGTGCTCGACGATCTCTTCCCACAGCTTGTAGGGCGTGAGCTTGTCGATGACGATGAAGGTGACCCAGAAGATCACCACGCCCATCAGCGCATACATCAGGGTGCCGCCCACGGCGGCAGGGGTCAACCATTCAACAGTCATGTCTTGCTCCTAGGTGTTGCGTCATTTATGGCCTCCGCCGCCAAAGCCGGATCCGCCGCCTGAATAGCTGCCGCCCGAGTACCCGCTGCGCCGCTGATTCGCCTTGCACTGCTGGTATTCCAGGCTCTGCGCGCCGAAGCGTTGCTCATAGGTTTCGCACTCGTCGCGCGAGCAAGCCTTCATCAACACGATCAAGAGCAGCGCGATGAAGATGAAAACCGCGATGCCCTTGAGGGTGTCGCCGGTATTGCCGGACAGTGGTTTGGGGTCGTTCTGGATACGGGCCTGGGCCGTCTTGTCCAGCCGGAAGGCGGCCCCCACCTCGGCCGAATCAATGCTGCGGCCCAGGCTCCAGGTGATCTCGTTGCCGGACTGCTCGCGTGACAGCACGCCGCCCGAGCCTCGGTAGTCGGTGACGTCGCAGCGCTCGTCGCGCTGCACCTTCCAGTAGAACTCGCCCAGCACATGGGTGGTGATCGCGCTGTAGCGTTCGTGCAGTGCAAAGGTCTGGCCTTGCCAACGCGCGCTGTTCATCACCATGTCGGGCGCACCGGTCAGCACCCGCACCAGGCTCCAGCCTTCGGTGGCATCCACCAAGAAAGCAAAGCCCTGCGCCTTGTTGAACAGCAGGTACTCGCGCCAGAAGTACTGCTCGCCCTCGTCGTCGGGGGCCGAGCAACGCTCCATGAAGCCCACGACTTGCCAGGGCAGCTTGTTGCCGCCGCGCTCCAGGGCCAAGTGGCCGGTGCGGCCCAAGGGAATGGGCGGCGGTGTCCCGATGGCCTGTTGATGGAAATGCAGATCCGCTGGGGCGTTGGCCTGGTCGCCGCTCAGTTCGACCACGGCCTGGCACTGACCGCAGGTGATGGACTGGCTCTGGCTCAGCTCGGGCTGAATGGCTGCGCCGCAACTCGGGCACTGCAGGCTGCGGCCGGACCAGGTGGCGGCCGACTCCTCGCGCGTCTGCGCCAGTTGCAGCGCCGGCAAGTCCACGGCGCGGCCGAGACTCCAACGTGGCAGCGCCTCTGGGCCTACGAATTCAAGGGAGCCCACCTCGTCGCGGCTGCTGCGCAGCTCGACCACAAAGACCGGCTCGCCCAGGCGCGGGGCCTGGGGCAGCTCGCCCTCGGCGGCGTGCAAGCTGGCCTCGGTCAGCGCGGCGACGCGGAAGCTCTGGCCGTCGACGATTTGCTGCGCACCCAGACGCAATTCAGCCCGCGCGGGGGGCTGCGCGAGGGGCAGCGGCCAACTCAGCACAAAGCGGCCGTTGTCCTCACTGAGGTAAGCCGACTTGCCGCTGTTGTCAAAGTAGGCATGCCACTCGTTCCAGCGTCCGCCCTCATAGGCGAGCTGGACCCGTCCCAGGATCGTGAAGGGCTCGTTCTGGAAGCGACCCTGGGTGCCGATCTGCAGCGGCGAATAGTCGGCAAAGAGCTCGGCGCTCTCGCCGGTCTTGCGCAGCACTTCGCCCTCGCGCAGCAGGGTGCTGCGGCAAAAGCTGCAGACCGCGCTGGGCGATGCGCTGGAGGCGAACTCAACCGGCGCGCCGCAGTTGGGACAGGCGGCGCGCCAGCGGCGCTGCGCTGGGGCTTGATCCTCAGTCAAGGATCAGCAGCGCCCGCCGGGCCGTCCCAAGGGCGCGACGCCCCCTCGGGGGGTGGCGACCGCAGGGAGACTGGGGGCCACGTTCACAGCTTGCTGAGGAGCTCGGCCTTCTTTGCCGCGAACTCTTCTTCGCTGAGGATGCCCTTGGCTTTCAGATCACCCAGTTTCTCGATCAAGGCAATCACGTCCTCGGCCTTGGGAGCAGCCGGAGCGGCCGCAGCCTGGGCTTGAGCCGCCTGAACGGCGGGGTTCACCCCGGCCAGACCGGCCTGCATCTGCTGGGCCAGCACCTGGCCCATGGCCACACCGGCCCCCAGGCCCATGGCATCGCCCATCACGCCGCCGCCACCGCCCTGAGCCACGCCCTCGGCCATCTTGGGGATGGCCTGGGCGGTCTGGTACTGCATGAACTGGCCCATGTTCTGGCCGATCATGCCCATGCCGATCTTCTGGTCGAGGATCTTCTGCAGCTCTTCGGGCAGCGAGACCGACTGCATGGTCAGGCTCTCGAGCTTCAGGCCCAGCGCGTCGAAGAAGGGCGCGGTGGCCTCTTGCACGGCCTTGGCGAACTCGATCTGGTTGGCAGCCAGGTCCAGGAAGGGGATGCCGCTCTGCGCCACGCCATCGGCGATGTGCTGCAGCATCAGGCCGCGCAGTTGTCCGTCCAGGTCCGCCACCGTGTAGGTGTCGCGGGTGCCGCTGATCTCGGTGTGGAATTTCTTCGGATCGGCAATGCGGTAGGCGAAGTTGCCAAAGGCGCGCAGACGCACCGCACCGAAGTCCTTGTCGCGGATGGTGATGGGCTGCGCGGTGCCCCAGCGTTGGTCAATCTGCTGGCGCGTGCTGAAGAAGTAGACGTCGCTCTTGAACGGGGACTCGAACAGCTTGTCCCAGTTCTTCAGATAGGTCAGCACCGGCAGGGTTTGGGTCGTCAGCTTGTGGGTGCCGGGGCCGAACACATCGGCCACCTTGCCCTCGTTGACGAACACGGCCATCTGCGACTCGCGCACGACGAGCTGGCCGCCGTACTGGATCTCGAAATCCTTCATCGGATAGCGCCAGGCGAGCGTGCCGTCGCCTTCTTCAGTCCATTGCAGGATGTCAATGAATTGTTTCTTGATGAAATCCATCAGGCCCATGGTGCGTTCCTCATCACACAAAGCCGTCAAGTGACGGCGGCGGGAGTATCGGGCGGAACAGGCCACGTTGTGTTTCATTGCGCTTGCAATCGAAGCACTTCTGGGGTGTCGGGTTTTCCAGATCCGGGGAAACGACCCCGCAAGCTTTAGCCAGTCTTTAGGTGCCTCTGGTTACGCTGACTGTGCAGTTTTTCACGAGCATGCGCGCCGCCCGCTGCCACTGCGGTGACGGCAATTTCTCCCATCCAAAAACTTAGCCAACCCATGAAACTGACTCCCATGGTGCTCGCGCTCGGCGCCGCCCTGTTCTCGCTGTCTTCTGCTGCCCTGACTCTGGATGCCAAGCCCATGCAAGTGGGCCAGGCCGTGCGTGCCGAGCTCTCGCTGGCTCCTTCGCAAGCCGAATCGCAGGCCCAGACCGAGCGTCGCATTGAGCGCCGCCTGAGCCAGGCCGGCGTGGACTACATCAAGGTGCGCTTCTCCGAGTTCCAACTGCCCGCCGGTGCCTATGTGCTGGTGTCTTCGGCCGATGGACAGGAAGTGCATCGCTACGACGGCCAGGCCCGCAACAACCGTACCTTTGACCGTGCGCAGGGCGAGGACGGTCAGACCCGCTTCTCGGCCATGTCCGTGTTCGGCGACAGCGCCACCGTGACCCTGGTGCTGCCCGCGGGTGTGGCCTGGGGGGCGGCTAACAAGCTCAAGGTGGACCAGTTCCACGCCGGCAAGATGAGCCTGGCCGAGTCCATGCAGGTGCGGCCGATGTCGGTCTGCGGCACGGACGAGCGTCGTGATGCGGTGTGCTTTGCCAACAGCAATCCGACCGAGTACGACCGCAGCCGTCCGGTGGCCCGACTGCTGATGGCCGGCAGCGGCCTGTGCACGGGCTGGCGCGTCGGTGCGTCCAACCACATGTTCACCAACAACCACTGCTTTGCCGACCAGGCCACGCTGACCAACACCGAGGTCTGGTTCAACTACCAGAACACGGCCTGCGGCGGCAGCACCCAGGGCACGGTCGTCAAGGTCACGGGCGGCACCCTGTTGAAGACCGATGCCACGCTGGACTACTCGCTCTTCACCATCAATGACTTCAGCAAGGTTGCGAGCTTTGGCTACCTGGGCCTGGATGTGTCGGTGCCGGTACTGGGCAGCAAGATCTTCATCGCCCAGCATGGTGCGGGCAAGCCTAAGCAGTTGGCTCTGACCAGCGACCGCAACGGCGGCGGCGCCTGCCAGATCGACAACGCCGATGCCAACGGCAATGCGGCTGGCACCGATGTGGCGTACTACTGCGACACCGAGGGCGGCTCCTCCGGCTCGCCGGTGATTGCCGGCGCCAACAAGAACGTGATCGCGTTGCACCACTTTGGCGGTTGCACCAACCAGGGCGTGAAGATGAGCAAGATCTGGCCGCAGGTGGCCAGCTTCTTCAACAACCAGGTGCCGGTGGGTGACACCGGTGCGCCCAGCAACCAGGCGCCGGTGGCCAACTTCACGGCCGCTTGTACCGGCCTGGTTTGCCAGTTCAATGGCTCGGGTTCGACCGATGCCGATGGCAGCATCGCCAGCTATGCCTGGAACTTTGGCGATGGCCGCACCGGCACCGGCGCGCAGACCAGCAACAGCTACGCCGCCGCCGGCAGCTTCAATGTGACGCTGACGGTGACCGACGATCGCGGCGCCACGGCCACCAAGACCACCACGGTCTACCCGACCACGGTCAGCACCGGCTTCCCCAAGACCAATCTGTCCGCCGCCAAGGATGCCTGGCTGCGCTATGTCTATGTGGTGCCGGCCGGCAAGACCTCGGTGACCTTCACCACGTCGGGGGGAACGGGCGATGCGGACCTGTATCTGCGCAACGGCCTGGCGCCGGAGCAGACCAGCTATGGCTGCCGTTCGTGGAGCACCAGCAACACCGAAACCTGCAGCCTGACCGTCAAGGCTGGTGACAGCGTCCATATCGGCGTGCGCGCCTACAGCGCCTTCTCGGGTCTGACGCTGAACCTGAAGTAAGGCAGTCTGCTTCGGCCTAAGGGCCCGGCCCCCGGCAAGGGGCCGGGCCCTTTTCCATGGCGCTCTGCGGGTCAGAGTTCGGCCGGTATCCGCTGCGCCAGGAAGTCGAAGGCGCGCCGCACGATGCGGTTGCCGCGTATCTCGCGGTGCACCACCAGCCAGACGGGAAAGCGAGGGGTGGGAAGCCCGGGCAGCAGGGCCACCACTTCTGCTTGATGCCGGACCCAAAAGCGTGGCATGAATCCAACCCCCGCGCCGGCTAGAACCCATTGACCGTAAGCCACTGGATCGTCTGTGCGCAGTGCAAAGGCTTCGCGCGTCAGGGGCAGGCCGGCAGCGGCAAAGCCCTTCAAGATGGCTTCGTTCTGGTCGTAGCCCACCAGGCAGTGCCGGTGCAGGTCCTGGGGCTGGCGCGGTGCCCCGGCCTGGGCAAGGTAATCCCGGTGGGCGCAGGCCTGGATGGCAAGTTCACCCAGCTTGCGCGCCACCAGTCCGGTCTGTTCTGGGCGGAATAAGCGCAGCGCAATGTCGGCCTCGCGGCGCAGCAGGTTGCTGACCGCATCGGTGGCCACCAGCTCAATCTGGATGCCGGGCTCTTCCCTTTGCAATTGGGCCAGCAAGGCGGGCAGCAGGTAGCAGGCCGCCAGTTGGCTGGCACTGATCCGGACCCGGCCTTGCTGAGCCAGGGCACGCTGCTGCAACTGATGGCTCAGTCGCTCGGCGCCGGAGGCCATCTGGCGGGCCGCTTCGGCCAAGGCCAGCGCAGCCGCCGTGGGCTGCACTCCCCGGCCGGTTCGCTCGAACAGGTCCACGCCCAATTGCGCCTCCAGCTGGGCGATGTGGCGCGAGAGGGTGGGCTGCTGGGCTTGCAACGCACGCGCTGCGCCCATCAGGCTGCCGGCATCCAGCACGGCCAGAAAGCTGGGCACCAAGGACCAGTCGAAGCGGCCAGGTTCATTCATACAAAGATGTATGGCTTAGTTGCAAGAGTGTCGATTGTGGGATGGTGCTGCGATCGTCACACTGGTTGCTTTTGAGGCGGGAGACCGATGTGGTGATCAGGGATTGGGAGGCGGCGCAACGACGCCAAGTTGGCTTGAGGGCTCGAGCATGAGCGCTCAGCCGATGCGCCGATGCGCGCAGATCTCGGGCGAGTTCGTGGTGTTCTTGATCGGCATGCGAATCAACCGCCCCTTGCGGGTGGATCGCTGGGCGCCGGTGATGGCTGCGATGCCCCGCATGCTCAAGGAGCTCCAGGCTCATCCGGAGCTGGGCTATTTGCATGGCGAGAGTTGGGTCGGAAGGACGACGCTGATGCTGCAGTATTGGCGCTCACTGGATCAGCTGATGGCCTATGCCAAGGACCGGCAAGCGGCCCATCTGCCCGCATGGAAGGCCTTCAACCAGCGCCTCGGCCGCGATGGGGCCGTGGGCATCTGGCATGAGACCTATGTGGTCACGCCGGGGCGTTTCGAATCGGTCTACGTCAACATGCCGGACTTTGGCTTGGGGCGGGCCGCAGCCTGTGTGGAGGTCGGTGCGGGGCGCGCCACCGCGATGGAGCGCATGAAGGCCACCCACTAGGTCCCGTTCACACCGATGGAGGCCGGCAAGACCCTTTCGCCTGGCCTCGCCCGGTGTCAACAGACCCTGGCCGCTCCCATTTGCCGCCCAGGCCGCAATGAAAAAGCCCCGGCGCAGTAGCGGCGGGGCTTTCGGGGGGCTCAGGCCCGCTGGTGCGGGCGCTGTGCAGTCGAATTAGGCGGCGGCCTTCTTCGAACCGCGCGTGGCCTTGGTGGCCGAGGCGGTCATGGTCTGGAAGTTGGACTCGGCCACTTCGGCGGCTTGCTTGGCGGCCTTTTGCACCGACTCAAATGCGTTGTTGGCCGCGGCCAGGCCGGACTTGGCCAGAGCGACGATGTTCTCGCTGCCGGCCGGTGCGTTCTTGGCCAGGTTCTCCACCAGGCCGTCGAACTTGCCCTTGACCTCGCCCATTTGCTCTTCGACCAGCTTGCCCAGTTCGGCGCCGGTGCTCAGGGTGATGTCGGCCACGTGGCGGCCGTAGGCGGCAGCCTTCTCGCCGCTGGGCTGCAGCAGACCGGTTTGCAGGGCCACCAGCTCTTGCACGTCCTTCACCGACAGCAGGGCGCTGGTGGTCTGGGCGGCTTCGGTCAGGGCGGTCTTGGCCAGCTGCAGATGCAGTTCGGTCAGCTTCTCGGCGCCTTCGAAGGCCTTGGCACCGAAGGTGAATGCGGCGGCGGCGGCGGTCTTTTGGGCGGCGAAAACTTGCTCGGGGGTCATCAGCATGGCGTGCTCCTTGGGGTTACCTGCGGGGGCGGCGCCAAATTTGTGCGCCGCAACATGGATCGCAGTATAGGGAGGCGAGGCGCGAAAGCAAGAACTTTTTTGCAGTGCAGCATTTTTGCTTCCGGCCCGGGTGAAAGAATGCGCGCCGCTCTGTTTGGCTGCCATGTCTTTGTCTGACGATTCCCTGCCGATGACCGCTTTGTCCGGTCTGCTGCGTGCCCGCCGTTCGGTGCGGGCCTTTTTGCCGACGCCGGTGCCGCGGGCCACGGTGGAGGCCTTGCTGGCGGAGGCGGCCCGGGCGCCCTCGGGCGCCAATATGCAGCCCTGGCGCGTCCATGTGCTGCAGGGGGCCGCACTGCAGCGGGTGGTGCAGGGGGCGCAGGCCATTCACGCCGATCCGGCAGCGCGCGCAGAACTGCGCGCGGAGTACCTCTATTACCCGGAACACTGGCAGCCGCCCTATGAGGCGCGACGTCGCGAGCTGGGGCTCAATCTCTACCGCCTGCTGGGCATTGCCAAAGGCGATAAGGCCGGCATGCACGCGCAGCACGGTCGCAACTACAGCTTTTTTGGCGCCCCGGTGGGCCTGCTGTTCAGCGTGCACCGCTGCCTGACGCAGGGCGCCTGGCTGGACCTGGGCATGTTCATGCAGAACCTGATGCTCGCCGCCCGGGCCAAGGGGCTGGACACCTGCGCCCAGGCGGCGTGGATTCATTACCAGGCCGAGCTGAGCGAGTGGCTGGACCTGCCCCAGGACGAGATGTTGGTGTGCGGCATGGCACTGGGTCATGCAGATCCCGAGGCGGTGGAAAACCAGTTGCACAGCCGTCGAGCCGAGGTGGCCGAGTTCGCCACCTTTCACGATGACTGACCCCCTGGCCAAGCCCCGCTTGCTGGTGGCGCGCCGGCTGTTCGACGATCTGCTCGAACCCCTGCACACGCACTACACCCTCATCCAGCACGATGCCGACGAGGCGCTGAGCCCCGCCGCTTTGCGCGAGCAACTGCAGGGCTGCTGGGGCCTGCTGGGCTCGGGCAGCGAGCAGGTGGATGCCGAGTTGCTGGCCGCCTGCCCGGATCTGCGCGCCGTGGCCCTGATCACCGTGGGCTACAACAACCTGGCCCTGGAGGCCTGCCGCGCCCGCGGTCTGCGGCTGAGTCACGCGCCGGGCGTGCTGACCGAGGCGACGGCCGAATTTGGCCTGGCCTTGCTGCTGGCCACCGCGCGCCGGGTGGGCGAGAGCGAGCGCTATCTGCGATCCGGCCGTTGGCAGGGCTGGGCCATTGATCAATTCGCCGGCGCGCCGGTGATGGGGCGCACCCTGGGCGTGCTGGGCCTGGGCCGCATCGGTCAGCGCATTGCGCAGGCTGCGCGGGATGGCCTGGGCATGAAGGTGTTGCATCACAACCGTCGCCCAGTAGAAGGTTGGGGCAGTGGGGCCGATTCCGGCTGGCGCAGCCTGCCCGACCTGCTGGCCCAGAGCGACCATCTGATGGTCTGCGTGCCCTATGGCGCCGGCACGCATCATTTGATTGGCGCGCCCGAGTTGGCGCAGATGCCTGCGCACGCCTGCCTGATCAACTTGGCGCGCGGCGGTGTGGTGGATGACCGCGCCCTGGCCGCCGCGCTGCAGCGCGGCCAGATTGCGGCGGCGGGCCTGGATGTGTTCGAGGGCGAGCCTGCGGTCTGCCCCGAACTGCTGGCCTGCGAGAACGCCGTGCTCACGCCCCATATCGCCAGTGCCACCTTGCCCACGCGGCGGGCGATGGTGCAGCTGGCGGTCGACAACCTCTTGGCCTGGGCGCGCGGTGAGCCAGGGCCTACGCCCATTCCCATATGACCGAACTTCTGCTGCCGGCCGGCGTGTTCCTCATCGCCCTGCTTTATTCCTCGGTGGGCCATGCCGGCGCCTCGGGCTATATCGCGGTGATGAGCCTGCTGAGCCTGGCGCCCGCCTTCATCAAACCCAGTGCCTTGGTGTTGAACATCTTGGTGGCCAGCATTGCCAGCCTTCAGTTCTGGCGCGCCGGGCACTTTCGCTGGGCCTTGTTCTGGCCCTTTGCGCTGGCGGCCGTGCCGCTGGCCTTTGTGGGCGGCACCATCGACCTGCCGCGCCAAGCCTTTCAATGGCTGCTGGGCGCGGTGCTGCTCTATTCCGCCTGGCGACTGATGGTGCAGGCGCGCCAGCCGCTGGAGGTGAAGCCACCGCACCTGCCCCTGGCCTTATTGGCTGGCGGCTTCATCGGGTTGCTCTCGGGCCTGACCGGCACCGGCGGCGGCATCTTCCTGACGCCGCTGCTGCTGTTTGCCGGCTGGGCCGCGCCCAAGCAGGCGGCGGCGGTGTCGGCCCTCTTCATCCTGCTGAACTCGGCCTCGGGCCTGAGCGGCTGGTTGGTCAGTGGGCAGAGCCTGCCGGGGGGCTTGCTGCCCCTCTTGCTGGCGGCCGGCGCCGGGGGCCTGGTGGGCTCGTGGCTGGGGGCGCGCCAGCTGGCGCCGGCGGGCATCAAGCGCTTTCTGGCCCTGGTGCTGCTGATCGCCGGGGCCAAGCTCCTCCTGAGCTGATCAGCTCAGACTGAGCGTGAAGTCGCGCTTGGTCACGCCCTTTTCGCCGCCGCCGCTGCCGCTGCTTTGGCTGGTCTTGCGCAGCGCCACCAGGCGTTCGCCCACCACGGCGAACTGCCATTCGTCCTCGCCTTGTTGTTCAAAGCTGAACACCATCATGGCGCGGCCGCTGAGCTTGTAGCGGCTGCGGGCGGCCAGGGGTTGGCCCTCGGGGCCGACCCAGACCTCCAGGATGTTTTCGAAGCTCTTCACATACTTGTTCGGCTTGCCCATGGGCAGCTCAAAGCTCAACACCTTGGCGGGCTTGCCCTGCCAGTTGTCGCTGCGTTCGCCCTTGAAGCTGCCGCGCTGCACATGGCGCGCCAGCAACTCGGCCGGGCGGGTGAGCTCGCGCACCGTCCCGTACTCCAGCAGTTGCAGTCCGGCGTGGGTCGGGGCAGCGGCCTTGGGGTTGGCGTCGCGAGCCTGACGTTCGCTCTGGGCCTTGCTCAGCAGGGCTTGTGGGTACTGCAGGCGCAGCCCGGGCTGCCCATCTTCAAAAGGCAGGGCGGCCAGACCCTGCTCGGTCTCGGCATCGTCCTTGCCCTCGTTGCTGCGCACTTCGCTCTTGACGCTGATCTGACCCTTGAGGGGGCTGTCAGCCTGCAGGCGTTGCAGGGTGCTCTTGAACTCGGAGAGGGTATCGGCCTGGGCGTTCAGGCCCAGGCCCAGCAAAGCGGTGAAGAAGAGCTTGTGCATAAAGAAACTTGAAGGTGGGAAGCGAGCCATCACGGTCCGTGGCTTGGCTTGGTTGACGCGGGCCAAGCCGCAGCGCGGCTCTCAGACATTTTGGGTGCAGCGGCGGGCGTGCCGGGTGGGCAACCGACAATCTGCCAATGCCCTGGACTGAAATGCTGATTCTTGGGTTGGTGGTGCTGAATGCGCTGCTGATCCTTATCCTCTTGTTGCGCCGCCCGGCGCCCCCGACCGACCTTCAACCCCTGCAGCAGGCCCTGCTGAACCTGGAGCGCGGCCTGCGCGATGAAGCCCAGCGCGGCGCCCAAGGCACGCGCCAGGAGTTGCTGGCCCAGATGACCCAGCTGCAGACCAGCCTGCTGGCGCAGGGGGGCGAGGCCTCGCGCTCGCAGAACGAGCAGATCGACTCCTTCCGCGTGCAGCTGGCCGCACTGCAGCAGGCGCTCAGCCAGGGCCAGAGCGCGGCCCGCGAGGCGCTGGATGGGGCGCTGACCCGCAATGCCCAGTTGCTGGACCAGCGCCTGGCCGAGCTGCGCCACACGGTGGAACAGCGCCTCTCCGGCATCCAGCAGGACAACGCCGCCAAGCTGGAGCAAATGCGCCAGACCGTGGACGAGAAGCTGCACGCCACGCTGGAACAACGCTTGGGCGAGAGCTTCCGCCAGGTGGCCGAGCGCCTGGAACAGGTGCACCGGGGCCTGGGGGATATGCAGAACCTGGCGCGCGATGTGGGTAGCTTGAGCCGCGTGCTCAGTGGCGTGAAAACGCGCGGCGTGTTTGGCGAGGTGCAGCTGGCCGGGTTGCTGGAGCAGGTCTTCACCCCCGAGCAATACGGGCGCGAGGTCATCACCGTGCCGGGCAGCAACGCCCGGGTGGAATTTGCCGTCAAACTGCCGGGCCAGGGTGAGCAGCCGATCTGGTTGCCCATCGACGCCAAGTTCCCGCGTGAGGACTACGAGCGCCTGCTCGATGCGCAGGAGCGCGCCGATGCCCCCGCCGCTGAGGCCGCCGGCAAGGCCTTGGAGATGCGCCTGCGTCTGGAGGCCAAGACCATCGCCGAGAAATACCTGGCCCCGCCCCACACCACTGATTTCGCCTTGCTCTTTGTGCCGACTGAAGGGCTGTACGCCGAGGCCTTGCGCCGCCCAGGCTTGTTCGAGGCCCTGCAGCGCGAGCACAAGGTGATGCTGACCGGCCCCACCACCTTGTTGGCGACGCTCGGCAGCCTGCAGATGGGCTTTCGCACCCTGGCGCTGGAAAAGCGTTCCAGCGAGGTCTGGAGTGTGCTGGGTGCGGTCAAGACCGAGTTCGGCAAGTTTGGCGAGGTGCTGGCCAAGACCAAGAAGAAACTGCAAGAGGCCAGCAACACCATCGACGCCGCCGAGGTGCGCACCCGCGCCATGACGCGGCAATTGAAGAGTGTGGAGGCCCTGCCCGAGGGCGACACGCAGCGCCTGCTTCAGTTGGAAGCTGAAGCCGCGGACGACACCGAGTGAGCGCCTTGCCGGCGGGCTTTGTGCGCCTCATCGCGGCCATGATGGCCATCCATGCGGTGATGGCAGTGGCCCGCTTCACCGGCATCGTCTGGCTGCTGCAGCAGGGTCATGGGGCCTTTTGGGTCGGGGTATTGATGGCTCTGATCTCGCTCACCCCCGCCTTGCTGGCCGGCCCGGCGGGTGCCTGGGCCGATCGCTACGGCCTGTGGCGCCCCCTGGTGGGCGGCGCCGGCCTGGCGGCCCTGGGCGTGGGCGCGGCCCTGCTGCAGCCCAGCCTTGCCACCCTGTGTGCCGCTGCTCTGGGCAGCGGCGCCGCGATTGCGTTGGCGGCGGTGGCCGTGCAGCGCGAGATCGCCTTGATTGCGCGCGCCTCCAGTGCCCATAGTCAGGCGCTCTACAGCTGGGCCGCGATGGGGCCGGCGCTCTCCAACACGCTCTCCCCGGTGCTGGCGGGCTATGTGATTGAGCACATGGGCTTTCGGCCTGCCCTGGCCCTGTCCTTCGTGCTGGCGCCATTGGCCGTGTGGCTGCTGCGCCATGAGCGCCACAGCCCGCACCCGGGCCAGACCACGGGCAGCCTGCTCCCCGCCTTTGATCTGCTGCGAAACCCTTCGCTGCGCTCGCTGCTGTTGCTGAACATGGTGTTTGCCGTGAGCTGGGACGCCCACAGCTTTGTGGTGCCGGTGCTGGGGCACGAGCGCGGCTACAGCGCCTCCACCATCGGATTGCTGCTGGGTAGCTTCGCGTTGGCCGTGGCCCTGGTTCGATTGCTGATCGTGCGCTTTGCCGGACGCTGGAGCGAAGCCCAGTCCCTGCGTGCTGCGCTGGGCATTTGCATTGCCGTGTTGGCCAGCTACCGCTGGCTGCCCGGTGTGGTGGGCATGGCGATGGGCTCCTTCCTGCTCGGCCTGGCCCTGGGCTCGGTGCAGCCCACCCTGCTGGCCGGCCTGACCCGCGTGACCCCGCACGAACGCCACGGCCAGGCCTTTGGCCTGCGGATGTTGTTTACCAATGCCAGTTCGGTGCTGATGCCCGTGAGCTTCGGCGGCGCCGCGGCCTTGCTCGGTACGGCGGCGCCGTTGTGGTTGATGGCGGCCTGCGGACTGATGGTCTGGCCCTTGACGCGCGAGCGCTGAGGGCGCGCGCCAGCTTGTACGAGGCACGCACAATGCCGCCCCCATGACGACCCTCCAACAACGCCTCGCCAGCATCCCTCCCGGTTCCGGGGTGCTGTTCTTCGTGCAGATGTTCTCCACCCTGGGCTATGCAGTCTTGCAGTCCAGTCTGGTGCTCTACGCCACCCAGCGCCTGCAGTTCGGCAACGAGCAGGCGGCGCTGATGATGGGCCTCTTCGGGGCCTTCAACTATGGCCTGCACTTGTTTGGTGGCTATCTGGGCGGGCGGCTGCTGAGCAACCGCAATCTCTTCGTCGGCGGCATGGTCCTGCAGGTGCTGGGCTGCGGGGCCATCGCCGGTGGCAGTCTGGCGGGCCTCTATTGGGGCCTGGCCTTGTTCCTCACCGGCAGCGGCCTGAATGTCACTTGCCTGAACATGATGCTGACCCAGCGCTTCGCGCCCGAGGACAGTCGGCGCGAGGGGGCCTTCCTGTGGAACTACGCCGGCATGAATGTCGGTTTCTTCATCGGCTTCACGGTGGCTGGGCACTTCCAGCTGGGGCAGCAGTACAGCGCGCTGTTCTGGTTCGCCACCCTGGGCAATGGCCTGGCCATCCTGTTCACGCTGGCGTTCTGGCGCAAGCTGGCCGACTTGAATACCCCCTTGCTCCAAGCCGGCCCCAAGGCCTTTTGGACGCGCTTCGCCGGCGGTGTGGCCATCCTTGCAGGTCTGGTGCCGGTGCTGGAGTGGCTGCTGCGCCACCCCGGAGACACGGCGCTGGGCATGAAGGCCTTCTGCGCCCTGGTGGCCGTGGCCTTGGTGGTGCTGACGCTGCGCCATCCCGTCCATGCCGAGCGCCAGCGCCTGTGGGCCTTCTTGGTGCTGACCCTGGGTTCGCTGGTGTTCTGGTCGCTCTATCAGATGGCCCCCAGCGGCCTGCAGCTCTTTGCGGTGGGCAATGTGCGCATGGAGTTGGCGGGCTTTGAGATCGCCCCGCAATGGGTGCAGAACATCAACGCCTTCGTGGTGGCGGTGGGCGGCCCCTTGCTGGCGGGCTGGTTTGCCAGCCTGCGCGCACGCGGCTGGCCGGTGGACATCCCGCAGCAGTTCGCGGCCGCGCTGCTCTTGATGGCCCTGGGCTTTTTGGCCCTGCCGGCCGGCATCCAACTGGCGGCGGCTGATGGCCGCGTGGCCTTCTTCTGGCTGGCCCTCAGCTATGTCTTGCAGTCGGTGGGCGAGCTGCTGATCTCGCCCATTGGCTACGCCATGGTGGGCCGTCTGGTGCCGGTGCAGCACCAGGGTTCGCTGATGGGCTGCTGGATGCTCGTCAGCGGCCTGGCCTCGCTGTTCGCCGGCGACTTCTCCGGCATGGTCGCCCAGCCGGTCGATGGCTCGCCACTGACGAGCAACCCGGCCTATTTCCAGCTCTTTGCCCAGCTGGGCACGGGCGCGCTCATCACCGCCGCGATCCTGTTTGCCCTGCGGCCCTGGCTGCGCCGCTTGATTGATGGGGCCAAGGCTTGAGCGAGGCCGGCCTGTGGCGCCATGCAGGATTTCGGCGCCTGTATGGCTCGATGCTGGCCTTCGTGCTGGGCACCCAGGTCTACCAACTGGCTCTGCCGCTGATCCTTTATGAGCTGACGCACTCGGCCGCCACCATGACCACGATGCGGGCGGTCGAACTGCTACCCAATCTGCTGCTGGCGATGTTCATCGGCGTCTGGGTAGATCGCATCGACCGGGTGCGCTGGGCTCGGCTGGCCATTGCCGGCATGGTGCTCTTGATGGCAGCCCAGGCCCTGATGCTGGGGATGCAGCTGGCGATTGGCTACTTCTTCGTCAGCGCCTTTGCGCTGATGACTCTGAACTACCTGTTCGCGATCTGTCGCATGGCGGTCATCAAGGACATGCTGCCGGCGCCCTTGTTGCTGCCGGCCACGGGGCAGCTGTCGGTACTGACCGAGGTGTTCAGCGTGCTGGGCCCCGCGCTGGCGGGCGGCCTCTTGGCCTGGCATTTGGAGGCCGGGCTGTGGGTGCCGATGGCGGCCTGGTTGCTGGCCGCCTTGGGCCTGCGCGGCGTGGCGCCACCGCATAGCCCCAAGCCGGCCGCCGGGTTCTGGGTCGAGTGGTGGGAAGGCTGGCGCACGCTCAAGGCCAACAAGCCGTTGTGGCAATTGAGCTGGCTGGTGGTGCTGATGAATGGCAGCGTCGGGGTGGTCGAGGTGCTGTTCATCTTCCGCGCCCGCGATGAACTGGGCTGGAGCCCGGGCCAACTGGGTCTGATCTATGCGCTGGCCGGTGTGGGCGGTGTGCTGGGCGGGCTGTGGTGCAGTCGGCTGCGCCAGCGCATCGGCCTGGGCCGGGTGCTGACGCTCTCGGTGGCGCTGGAGGCCATTGCCATGCTGGGCCTGGCCTTTGCGCAGGCTGTGCCGCTGTTGGTGGCCGCCCTGTTCGTCAAGAACCTGGGCACGGTGCTGGGCAACGTCTGCGTCTGGGGCTTCCGGCAAGAGAGCACGGACTCCGCCTTCATCGGCCGCGTATCGGGGTTGACGGGTTCACTCTTCAAGCTCTTGATGCCCTTCGCGTTGCTGCTCTCCGGCGCGGCTTCAAGTAGCTGGCCGCTGGCGGCCTTGCTGGCGGCCTGTGCCGGCTTGCATGGCGTGGCGCTGCTGGGCATGCGCTGGTCGGCGGTCTATCCGGTGCGTTGAATGGCTTGGCGATTTGCTCCGCTGGACCTCGATGAGGCCCTGCAACTTCGCGCCCTGCAAGGCCTGATGCAAGCCGTGCACGCGGCCGACCCGGCCGCGCCGGCGGACCCGCGAGAGCCCGAGGAACTGGCGCGCGGTGCACTGGAGGGCGAGCAGTGGATTGGCTGCTGGTTGGGCGACGACTTGGTGGCCGCCCTGGGTAGTCAGCCCGATGCCGATGACGAGCTGGTGACCGCCATCGCCTGGTTGGGCGTGCACCCCGCCCATCGCCGCCAGGGCTTGGCCACCTTGCTACTGCACGCGCTGCGCACCGCGCTGGGTGGGGGCTCGGCAGCCAGCGCCACCGTGCTGGAAGAACAGACCGCGCTGCGCGCCTGCCTGCAGCAGGCTGCAGGCCTAAAGGAATGGCGACGCTGGGCCGAGCGCCGCGAGGGGCGGCGCCTGGGCTGGATCAAGCTGGGCGATTTGCGCCTGCGTTGAGGCGGCGCTGAGGTTGCGGCCCTTCACCAGCGCCCCTCCAGGCTCAGCCGTGCCGTGCGCGGCAGCTCCTCGTAGCTGAACAGCGGGCTCTTGGCCGCCAGTCGCACATGGGTGGCGTTGTCCACCCCGGCGCGCAGGCGCCACTGCGGGCTCAGGGCCCAGCTGGCGTGCAGATTCAAGAGGTTGAGTGTGGGCACCCGCTGTGGCGGCTGACCGGCGGTGGCGCTGGCCAGATGCAGGCCGGCTTGCTGCTCCCAGGCCAGGCCGGCGCTCCAGTTTGCGGTGCGCCAGTCGGCGCGCAGGCCGGCAGTGCGGCGGGCGCGTTTGTCCAGCGGCAGGCCGGCGCCGTCGCGGGCGCTCAGCCAGCTGTGGTGGGCCTGCAGATGCACCGCACCGGCGCGCCAGGCCAGGGCCGTCTCCACGCCCTGCAGGCGGGCGCGGTCCAGGTTCTCGAACTGATAGATGCCCCGCGCGGGCGTGCCGCCCACCAGGCGCGGGTTGATCAGATCGCGCACCCGGTTGTGAAAGCCCATCAGCGAGGCACCCCATTGCGCATGCTCCCAGCTCAGGCCCAGCTCCCAGTTGTCATTGGTCTCGGGACGCAGATCGGCGCGGCCCAGATAGGTGTGCGGGCCTTCGTCCTCGCGGTAATTGGGGTCGATCTGTTTCAGGTTCGGCGCCTTGAAGCCATGGCCCCAGCCGCCCTTGAGCACCCAGTCGGGCTGCAGGCGCCACACCGCGTAGGCACGGGGGCTCCACTCGGTGCCGTAGCGTTCGTGATGGTCGGCGCGCAGCCCGGCGGTGAGCGCCAGGCCAGCCAGGGCACCGCGCAGCGGGGCCTCCAGCTGGGCGTAAAGCGACTGCTGCTCGGCCTGCGCATGCCCGCCCGGCAGGCCGCTGTTGTCCAGGGCCTCGCGGCGCAGCTCGAAGCCGGTGGTCAGGCGCAGCGCCTTCCCGCCCAGTTCGCCGCGCTCACCCAGCTCGCCGCCGATCTGCCCCTCCAGCACGCGCTCGTTCACGGTATTGGGCCGCAGCGAGGCCACGCCATTCGTCTTGACATTGCGCACCGCCAGCTCGCTGCCATAGGCGCGCAGCTGGCTCTCCCAACCCTGCGCCCACTGCCCCTCCCAACCCAGGCTGAGCAGTCGCCGCTCCAGGCTGTGCAGGCTTTGGTGGTAGCGGCGGGCGCCGCTGCGTTCGCGGGCGTCCAGCCAGCGGTCCTCATCGCCCAAGCGCGCATCCAGGCGCAGGCGGTGCTCCGGCGCCGGCATGGCTTCCAGCCGCAAGGCGGCCTCGCGCGGGTGGCGGCCCTCCACAGCGGTGAGGCGTGGGTCGCCCTGGCTGGGCGTGGCCTCGCGGCGGGCATCGCTGAACGAGAAGCCAGCGCGCAACTTCTCGCCCAGGGGCAGGCGCAGGGCGGCGGCCGCCCGGTGGCCGCTGCCGCCGCCATGGCCCTCGCGGCCCTCCACCAGACCACGTGCCTCCAGGCGATCGGGCAGGGGCTTGGTGATCACCTGGATCACCCCGCCCAGGGCCTCGGCCCCGTAGAGCACCGACATGGGGCCGCGCACCACCTCGATGCGTTCGATGTCCACCGCACCCGCCCAGTCCAGCTGAAAGTCCGAGGCGCCCACCAGCCCGTCGCTGGCGGCAATGCGCTGGCCGTCCACCAGGATCAGGGTGTGGCGGGGGTCCATGCCGCGCAGTGCCAAAGCCTTGCGCCCGCCGATGGGCCGACCAAAGGCGCTGACGCCAGGTTCCGCGCGCAGGGCCTGCAGCAGGTTGTCGGTGGCGCGCTCGGCCATCTGCTCGGCCGTCACCACCGTCATCGCGGCCGGGGCCTCGGCCAAGGGCAGGGCATGCCGGGTGGCGCTGACGACCACCGTGGGCAGGGCGGTGGTGCCGGCCGGCGGTTCAGTCTTTTGCGCCAGGGCCAGTACCGGCGCCAGGGCGGCAGCCAGGGCAGTCAACTGGGGAAGCAGGGGCAGGGGCGGCGTGTGCATCGCGGCAGCTCAAGGTTTTGACAAGGCCTGCAGCGTGCCGTCGGCTGCCCAAGCGGGCCTTGATGCGCTTCAAGGATGCCCGGTGGCGTCACCAAGGTTTGATCGCCATCAAGCCCTGCGGGGCGGCCAGCTCTTAAGGGAATGGCGCAGGGGGCTCAAGCCCGCTGCGGCAGATTGAGCGCCATGAAATGCCACTGCGGGTGCAGGGCCTGCGGCACTTCCACGCCGGCATAGGCCGGGCAGTCCTGAAAGCCGGCCGCCCGGTAGATCCGGTGTGCCGCCTGCATAAAGGGGGCGGAATCCAGCAGAACGCGTTCATAGCCAAACGCCTGGGCATCCGCCAGCAAGCGGGCCAGCAGCTGCTGGCCCAAGCCCCGGCCCCGGCAGGCCGGCCGCAGATAAAGGCGCTTGATCTCAGCGCAGTTCGGGCGCAGCGAGCTCAGTGGGCGCAGCCCGCCCATGCCGAGCCAGGCATCGCCTTCGCGCAGCAGATAGAACTGCCCTTGCGGCGGGCGCTGGGCGCAGACCTTGGGCAGGCTGTTGAGCACATAGTCCGTCAGCGAGCAGCCCAGCAGCGCCTCCGGGGTCTGGCCGGTCAGGGCTTGCACGCCGTCCATCACCCAGGCCATGTACTCCGTCTGCAGGTTCAGCAGGGCTTGCCGGTGTTCGGGGTTTTGCTCGGTGGGAGTGAGGAATTCGAGCGGCATGGGGAGGGGGCAGGTCCAGCTGGCCGCGATGTGTCGGGATGCGCGGCGGCCTGCTTTTGATCCCGAATGTAGGCGGGCTTAGGCCGGTGGGCGGGGCATCAAGCGGAGGAGGGGCTTGGTGCGGCGGGCACCACATGCATGCTTGGCTGGCAATGGGCAAGCTGCGGCGGACTGCGAAGCCGTCCGCTGCCGGCCAGGGTTGATCCGCAGCGTTTCATTCGTACGAAACCGCGACACCGTTTGCGAGCTTCGCTTGTTTGACGATCCTTGCTCCGTCAAAGCCGGCCACCACAAGCTCGGATTCCGATACCCAGCGAACCCTTAGCGCCAGCGAGCCATCGGCAATGAAAGCGTTCGCCGGCGCCTCGGGAACGGCTTCGCCTTTTGCAATCACCGAGAGCTGCGTATTGAGCCCAGTCGTTGCGCCGCAATTTCGGTTGAAGACCACGGCGACGTGAGTGCCCCGAGGGGATTCAATCCTTGATGAGATCTCGTTGCTGCAGCCGGCATCACAGCCGTTGAGTCCAAACAGAACCCCTATACCGATGACAACTGTGGCTAGTTGCATTGCTGCTGGTCACGTTGAAGCCGAGCCGCGAACGGCGGCCTGCCGTCGCGAGTCGGCTCGAGCGACTGGTTAGGCCTGCGGTGGTGAAAGTGACTCACAGATCAACCCCCGTGTGGTCCTTGATCTTGGTCTTAATGAACCCCTTGGCCAGTTCCCTTAGTGTGTCCAGACCGAATGACCCGACGCTTGATGCTGCGCGCTTGGTCTTCTTCCAGATTTCTGCATCTCGAACCGACTCAAGGAACTCATGACCTTGCCAAGTCAAATGTCGAGGCACCACATGGAACACATAGTCGCTGTCTAGTCGTAGCGCCCTGCCAGTGGGATGCGTCAGCCCGCGCAGAGCCCAGCCATCGATGAGTTGCGCTTCAAATAGCAGTGCTAGGTGGTAGTTCAAAGCGCCGATTTCGGCTCCGAGATCGGCAGCAACCTTTTCTCGGTCGTATCCAAAATCATCTTTCCGCGAGAGATCCGGATTCCGGCTTTCAAGATCCAAAAGGATGGACCGCACGAGTTCCATGTCTCTCTTCATTCGCACTGCACCTTTCGAGTTTCGACGGTCTAACGTTTGAATTCAGCCGACCGGCCAGCGCAGCTGGCCAGGGTCGGCTGCAATGAATGGTTGGGCCTCACTGCGCGATCTTTACGCGCAAGCCACCGGCACGCAGTGCCACCAACAGCTCTCCGGCATCACTCGCCTTTTCGGAAAAGCCAGTAAGTGGGACGACTGATAGGCAAAAATCATCCGTAGGCTCGTCTCTGATGTCGTGCTCCGGATCGGGAGGCCCAAGTAGCGCATATGAGCGTCCGAACCTTTCTGCGACGAATGCTGGGTATTCCTCGTACCGCCCCGTCAGTTCTTCGACCAATTCGACGCCAAGCACGCTCGATATCCTTCTGGCGGTCTCAGACAGCGAAAAGTCCGACTCGATCATCAGGTCGAATCCGCGCACGCTTTACTCCGTGAGGCCCAACTTGGTTTTAAAGCGGTGGCAGCAACGGATAACACACTCCGCTGCGTGATAACACCGGCGCGCAGGGCGGCGGAAAGATCAATGGAATCAAGCGCTTGCCTCCCCTTGGGCGCTGGGTGCACCCTGATAACAAACCAGCAAATGCCGCATCTTGCCCGCCCTCTTGCTGGGGCGCTGGATTCGCGGCTCTTGGGAGTATGCCCTCGCGTCTCGGCGTGGTTTGGAGAGGGCTGGCCGGCCGGCTGCTGAGGTGAAGGAGCGGCGATGGGTGGGCAAGTGCGGCGCTGGCATTCAGCCCCGAACACCGAGCAAGCGCGCCGGCAGCGTCAGCAGCGCCTTCACCAGCCCAAAGGCCGCGCCCACGGTGATGCCGATCAGGCGCAGGGGCAGGGAGATCAGCCAGATCAGGGGGCTGAGGATCAGCACGGCCAGAGCCAAGGGCCAGCACAGAACGGCCAGCAGGCACCAGAGCAGGACGGTGGGGAGGGCATTCATGCCCGCATGCTGGCCCGGCAGCCTGTCACCCGCCAGGGCGCTGCGACAGGCTGCACCGCGCGGCGACAGGGTGCTGAATGGGCCGACGCCGGCCCCGGGAAAGCCAGTGATTGCGAACTGAAAAGTTCACAACTAAAGTAATCCATTCCACACCCAAGGGCCGCGCGTGCGGCCTGGAGCCTGCTCTCATGAAGATCGTTTGCATCGGCGGCGGGCCTGCCGGCCTGTATTTCGGGCTCTTGATGAAGAAGCGCCAGCCCGGGCACGAGGTGGTGGTGGTGGAGCGCAACCGCCCCTATGACACCTTTGGCTGGGGCGTGGTGTTCTCGGACGCCACGCTGGACAACATGCGTGCCTGCGACGCCGAGACGGCGGCGGCCATCGAGGCCGAGTTCGCGCATTGGGACGACATCGAGTTGCGCATCAAGCAAAGGCGCATCCGCTCCGGCGGTCACGGTTTCGTGGGCATTGGGCGCAAGAAGCTGCTCAACATCCTGCAGCAGCGCTGCGAGCAACTGGGCGTGGAGTTGCGCTTCGACACCGATGTGGAGTCCGATCTGGACTTCCAGGGTGCCGACCTGATCGTGGCCAGCGATGGCATCAATTCGCGCATCCGCAGCCGCTATGCCGAGCACTTCCAGCCTGAGTTGATCACCCGGCCCAACCGCTACATCTGGCTGGGGGTGAAGCGTCGCTTCGAGGCCTTCACATTCGACTTCCAAAAGACCGAGCACGGCTGGTTCCAGGCGCACATCTATCAGTTCGATGCGGACACCAGCACCTGCATCGTCGAGTGCCCCGAGGCCGTGTGGCTGGCCCATGGGCTGGACCGCGCCTCGCCCGAGGAGTCCATCGCCTTCTGCGAGCGCCTGTTTGCCGACACGCTGGAAGGGGCGCCACTGATGAGCAATGCGCGGCACTTGCGCGGCTCGGCCTGGCTGAACTTCCAGCGCGTGGTGTGCGGCCAGTGGTGGCTGCAGAACACGGCCGGCGCCCAGGTGGTGCTGATGGGTGACGCGGTGCACACCGCGCACTTTGCGATTGGCTCGGGCACCAAGCTGGCCATCGAGGACGCGATCGAACTGGTGGCGCAGCTGGACCGCCATGGCCACACGCGAGAAGCCCTGCCGGCCGCATTGACCGAGTACCAGGCCCTGCGCCGGGTGGAGACCCTGCGCCTGCAGAACGCGGCCTGGAATGCGATGGAGTGGTTCGAGGTCTGCGGCCAGCGCTACTGCGACCCACTGGAGCCCGAGCAGTTCATGTATTCGATGCTGACGCGCAGCCAGCGCATCAGCCACGAGAACCTGCGGCTGCGCGACCGCGCCTGGCTGCAGGGCTATGAGGCCTGGTTTGCGCAAGGTGCTGGGGTGCCGTTGATCGAGGGCAATCGCCCGCCACCGCCGATGTTCACGCCCTTCACCTTGCGCGGCCTCACTTTGAAGAACCGTGTGGTGGTGTCGCCCATGGCCCAGTACCGCGCCGAGGACGGCGTGGTGGGCGACTACCACCTGGTGCACCTGGGCGCGCGGGCGCAGGGCGGCGCCGGCCTGGTGATGGCCGAGATGACCTGTGTGAGCCCCGATGCGCGCATCACCCCCGGCTGCCCGGGCCTGTGGACGGACGAGCAGGGCGCGGCCTGGCAGCGCATCGTGGCCTGGGTGCACGCCAACACGGACGCCAAGATCGGTGTGCAGCTGGGCCATGCCGGCCCCAAGGGCTCGACGCGCCGGCCCTGGGACGGGGAGGGCGGACGGGATGGCAGCGACCGGCCTTTGGCCAGCGGCAACTGGCCGCTTTGGGCCGCCAGCGCCCAGCCCTATTGGCCCGGCGTGAGCGACACCCCGAGGGCGATGACGCCGGCCCAGATGGAGCGGGTGGCGCAGGACTTCATCGCCGCCGCCGAGCGCGCGGCGCAGGCCGGCTTTGACTGGCTGGAGCTGCACTGCGCGCACGGCTATTTGCTGTCCAGCTTCCTGTCGCCGCTGACCAACCAGCGGCAGGATGACTACGGGGGCAGCCTGGAGAACCGGTTGCGCTTCCCGCTCTATGTGTTCCACGGCCTGCGGGCGGTGTGGCCGGCGCATCTGCCGATCTCGGTGCGCATCTCGGCGCATGACTGGGTGGCGGGCGGCATCACCCCGGCCGATGCCACGCGGATTGCGCAGGCCTTCAAGGCGGCGGGGGCCGATCTGATCGACTGCTCGTCGGGCCAGGTTCACCGCGACCAGAAGCCGGTGTACGGCCGCATGTACCAAACGCCGTTCGCCGACCGCATCCGCCAGGAAGTGGGCATCGCCACCATGGCGGTGGGCGCCATCAGCGAGGCCGACCATGTGAACACCATCATCGCGGCAGGCCGCGCCGACCTGTGCGCCATCGGCCGCCCGCATCTGGCCAACCCGGCCTGGACGCTTCTGGAGGCCGCGCGCATCGGCTGGAAGGCGCTGGATTGGCCCGCTCCTTACCGCAGCGCCAAGCCGCAGCTGGAGGCCGGCTTTGCACGCGCCGGGGCGGGCGCATGAAGCGGGTGCTGATCACCGGCGCGGGCCAGGGCATTGGCGCGGCCATCGCGCGGCGCTTGCAGCGGGACGGTGGCGTTGAACTGGTGCTGGTGGGGCGGCGCTTGGCGCCGCTGCAGGCCTTGGCGGACGAGTTGGGCGCCCAGGCGCAGGCCTGCGATGTGACGGATGCGGCGGCCGTGCAGGCGCTGTTTGAGGCCGTGGGGCCGGTGGACATCTTGATCAACAACGCCGGCCAGGCGGAGTCGGCGCCGCTGACCCGCACCAGTGACGCGCTGTGGCGGCAGATGCTGGACGTCAACCTCACCGGCAGCTTTCTGTGCCTGCGCGCGGCGCTGCCGGCCATGCAGGCCGCCGGCTGGGGCCGCATCGTCAATGTGGCCAGCACAGCGGCGCAGCGCGGCTATGCCTATGTGGCGGCCTATTGCGCGGCCAAGCATGGCCTGCTGGGCCTGACCCGCGCGGCGGCACTCGAATTGGCCAAGACCGGCATCACCGTGAATGCCGTGTGCCCCGGCTACACCGAGACCGAGCTGCTGGCCGCCAGCATCGCCAATGTGATGGCCAAGACCGGTCGCAGCGAGGAGCAGGCCCGCGCTGATTTCGCGCGCAGCAACCCGCAGGGGCGGCTGATTCAGCCCGAGGAAGTTGCCGAGACGGTGGCCTGGTTGTGCAGCGAGGGGGCGGCGTCGATCACCGGACAGGCCATTTCAATTTCCGGTGGCGAGGTCATGGCATGAAGCCCGCCCGCATGGCCGCCGCGCTGGGCGAGGCCGCCATCGGCCGCGAGGCGCGCAGCCTGCCCGAGGACCACGGCACGGTGCGCTTGTGGCTGCGCCTGCTGAGCTGCAGCACGCAGATCGAGCAGTCCATCCGCAGCCGCCTGCGCCAGCGCTTTGCCACCACGCTGCCGCGCTTCGACTACTTGGCCCAGCTGGAGCGACACCCGGAAGGGCTGCGAATGAAGCAGCTTTCGCACTACCTGATGGTGAGTGGCGGCAATGTGACGGGGTTGACCGACCAGCTGGAGGCCGAGGGCTGGGTGGTCCGCACCCCCGACCCCGAGGACCGGCGCAGCTGGATCCTGCAGCTCACGCCGCAGGGCCGACAGCAGTTCCTGGCCATGGCGGCCGAGCACGAAGCCTGGCTGGTGGAGCTGCTGGGCGGCTTTGCGGGCGGGGACCGCTTGTACGAACTGCTGGGCCAGCTGCGCCTGCATCTGAACGACATGGAGCAAAAACAATGAGCAAGACCTTGGGTTTGGCGCTGGACCCGGCTTTGAGTGCAGGCAACCGCCGCGAGCTGGCCGGCTACGCGGCCACCCACTTCCGCTGGCAGTGCGAGGGCGGTGTGGCCACCATCACGCTCAACCGCCCCGAGCGCAAGAACCCGCTGACCTTTGACAGCTACGCCGAACTGCGCGATCTGTTCCGGGCCTTGAAGTACGCCACCGATGTGCAGGCTGTGGTGCTGGCGGGGGCGGGCGACAACTTCTGCAGCGGCGGCGATGTGCACGAGATCATCGGCCCGCTGATTGACCTGCCGGCGCCCGAGCTCTTGATGTTCACGCGCATGACGGGCGACCTGGTGCTGGCCATGCGCCACTGCCCGCAACCGATTCTTGCGGCCATCGACGGCGTGTGTGCCGGGGCCGGGGCCATCCTGGCCATGGCCAGCGATATGCGGCTGGGCACGGCCCGCAGCAAGACCGCCTACCTCTTCAACCGCGTGGGCCTGGCCGGCTGCGACATGGGCGCTTGCGCGCTGTTGCCGCGCATCGTGGGCCAGGGGCGAGCGTCCGAGCTGCTCTACACCGGGCGTTCACTCGGCGGCGAGGAGGGCGAGCGCTGGGGCTTCTTCAACCGTCTGTGCGCGCCGGAAAGTTTGCTGGCCGAGGCGCAGGCGCTGGCCGCCCAATTGGTGGCCGGCCCGACCTTTGCCAACGGCATCACCAAGACCATGCTGCACCAGGAGTGGGCGATGACGGTGGAGCAGGCCATCGAGGCGGAGGCGCAGGCGCAGGCGATTTGCATGCTCACGAATGACTTCAAACGCGCTTATGAGGCGTTTGTTCGCAAGGAACGGCCCGTTTTCCGCGGGGACTGAGGTGGTGATGATCGTGTGGCAGCCCGCAGGGGCTTCACCCCTGCACCCGACCCCCTTTTCTTTGCTTCGCCAAAGAAAAGGGGGGAAAAGAAAGGCGACCCCCGATGCTTGCGCCCCTGGCTGTGCCAGGGGTTCCCTGTGGTGCTCGAAGGCCAGGCCCGGCGCGGAACGCACTCCGTTCGCTGCGCTTACTGCGCTTGAACGGCCGCGCCGAGTCAGTTCACGTGGCGCGCTGACGCGCGCTGGCCTGTCCTTCTGTGCTCCTCGGCTTGGCATAGGGGGACCCCCAAACAGCCAACAGCCGAATAACCCGTCCTTCAACCAGTCGCGCCGTTTCGCGGGGTCCCCTATGCGCTGCCGAGAAGCGCAGGAGATTGGGGCCGCGTGCGACAGCACGCCAACCCATCTAGACCGGCGCGGCCGTTCAAGCGCAGTGAGCGCAGCGAACGGAGCGCGTTCCGCGCCGTGGCCCCAAGCTCCGAGCATCGCAGGGAACCCCTGGGCGAAGCCAAGGGGCTGCGCATCGGGGTCGCCTTTCTCTTTCCCCCATTTCTCTTTGGCGACGCAAAGAGAAATGGGGTCGGGGTGTGGGGTTGAAGACCCCACGGGCTCGCACTTAGGAACTCAGTACCTATGAAACATACAGACTGGCCCTTCTTTGAGGTCCACCACCGCGAACTCGCAACCCAGCTGGAGGCTTGGAGCCAACAAAACCTCCAAATGCATCCCCCCGGCGCGGTGGACGACGCCTGCCGCGCCCTGGTGCGTCAACTGGGCGATGCCGGCTGGCTGCAACACGCGGTGGCTCAAGGGGACAAAGGCATCGACACCCGCGCGATCTGCCTGATCCGCGAGACCCTTGCCTTCCACTGCGGCCTGGCCGATTTCGCGTTCGCGATGCAGGGCCTGGGCTCGGGGGCCATTGGCCTGGATGGCACGGCCGAGCAGCGCGCTCGCTACCTGCCGCAGGTGGCCAGCGGCGCGGCCATTGCGGCCTTTGCGCTCAGCGAACCGCAGGCCGGATCGGATGTGGCGGCCATGGCCTGCAGCGCCCGGCTGGAGGGCGAGCACTATGTGCTGGACGGCGAGAAAACCTGGATCAGCAACGGCGGCATCGCCGACTTCTACGTGGTGTTTGCGCGCACCGGGGAAGCCCCCGGTGCGCGCGGCATCACCGCCTTCATCGTTGATGCCGACACCCCGGGCCTTGAAATTGCCGAGCGCATCGAGGTGATCGCCCCGCACCCCTTGGCGCGACTGCGTTTCACGAACTGCCGCATTCCGGTCGGGCAACGCCTGGGCGCGGCCGGGCAGGGCTTCAAACTGGCCATGCGCACCCTGGATGTGTTTCGCTGTTCGGTGGCGGCCGCCGCCCTCGGCTTTGGTCAGCGTGCGCTGCATGAAGGCCTGCAGCGGGCCCAGAGCCGCGCGATGTTCGGCGGCGTGCTGGCCGACTTTCAACTCACCCAGGCCAAGCTGGCGCAGATGGCCCTGCAGATGGACAGCGCGGCCCTGCTGACCTACCGCGCCGCCTGGCAGCGCGACCAGGGTGAGGGCGTGACCAAGGAGGCCGCCATGGCCAAGCTGGCGGCCACCGAGGGCGCACAGCAGGTCATTGACGCGGCGCTGCAGTTGCATGGAGGGCAGGGCGTTGTCAGTGGTCAGGCGGTAGAGCAGCTCTACCGCGAGATCCGCGCGCTGCGCATCTATGAGGGCGCGAGCGAAGTCCAACAACTCCTCATTGGCCGAGAACTTCTCAAAGGGAACTGAGCATGACGACCGCGCACATCGACCGTTTCGCCGCCGAGCACCTCCCGCCGCGCGAGCAGTGGCCCGAGTTCCTGTTCGAACTGCCCGAGCTGCAATTCCCCGCGCAACTGAATTGCGCGACCGAGCTGCTGGACAAAGCGGTCGACGAGAGGGGCTGGGGCGGGCGCCTTTGCGTGCAGGGCGGCGGCATCCGCTGGACCTACCGTGAATTGCGCGAACAGGCCAATCGCATCGCCAATGTGTTGGTCGAGGACATGGGCCTGCAGCCCGGCAACCGCGTGCTGCTGCGGGGCCCCAACCACCCCATGGCCGTGGCCTGTTGGTTTGCGGTGATGAAGGCCGGCGGCATCGCTGTGGCCACCATGCCCTTGCTGCGCGCGAAGGAGCTCAAGACCATGATCGAGATCGCGCAGATCTCGCATGCGCTGTGCGATGCCGCGCTGGAAGCCGATCTGCGCGAGGCCGCGGCCGCCTGTCCGCAGCTGCGGTCTGTCGCGATCTATCGCAACGGTGCGCCGGACAGCCTGGAGGCCCGCGCGACGGCCAAGGCCCCCGAGTTCCGCAACGTGGACACCGCCGCGGATGACACCTGCATCTTGGCCTTCACTTCGGGCACCACGGGCGTCCCGAAGGCCACCATGCACTTCCATCGCGATGTGATGGCCATCTGTGCTTGCTGGCCGCGCCATGTGCTCAAGGCCTCGGCCGACGATGTGTTCATGGGCAGCCCGCCGCTGGGCTTCACCTTTGGTCTCGGCGGTCTCGTGCTGTTCCCGATGAGCATTGGCGCCAGCAGCGCCCTGCTGGAGAAGGCCGCGCCGCCGCAATTGCTGGAGGGCCTGCAGCAGTACGGTGGCACGGTGCTGTTCACCGCACCCACGAACTATCGGGTGCTGGCGCAGCAGGGTGAGGTGATTTGGCAGACCTCGCTGCGCCGCTGCGTCAGCGCCGGCGAGGCCCTGCCGGCCGCCACCCGCGCGCTCTGGCGCGAGGCCACCGGCATCGAGCTGATCGATGGCATTGGCGCCACCGAGTTGCTGCACATCTTCATCTCGGCCGACGAGGCCTCGGCGCGCGCCGGGGCCACCGGCAAGGCCATCCCGGGCTACCGCGCCGAGGTGGTGGACGAGCAGGGCCGGCCACTGCCGGTGGGCGAGGTGGGCAAGCTGCGCGTCAAGGGTCCGACTGGCTGCCGCTACCTGAACGATGCGCGCCAAGCCAGCTATGTGAAGGACGGCTGGAACTACACCGGCGACGCCTACAGCATGGACGCCGACGGCTACTTCCACTACCACGCACGTACCGACGACATGATCATCTCGGCCGGCTACAACATCGCCGCCCCCGAGGTGGAAGAGGCGCTGATGACGCATCCGGCGGTGGCCGAGTGCGGTGCCACCGGCGTGGCAGATGAGGAACGTGGCCAGATCGTCAAGGCCTGCGTGGTGCTCAAGCCGGGCTACCAGGCCGACGCCGCGATGGCGACTGCGCTGCAAGAGCATGTGAAGGCAAGCATCGCCCCCTACAAATACCCGCGCGCCCTGGTCTTCGTGGACCAACTGCCGCGCACGCAAACCGGCAAGCTGCAACGCTTCCGCCTGAAGGACATCTGATGGCCCGCTTTGAGCGCCCGACGACGATCCGCTTTTCGCACTGCGACCCGGCAGGCATCGTCTTCTTCCCGCAGTACTTCGTGCTCTTCAATGGCCTGGTCGAGGATTGGGTCAACGAGGGCTTGGGGCTGGACTACGCCGCGCTGCTGGGTCCGCGCCGCGTGGGTCTGCCCACCGTGCAGATCGAGACCGAGTTCCGTGCCATCAGCCGCCATGGCGATGCGGTGACCTTGGGCCTGGAGCTGCTGCGCATCGGCCGCAGCTCCTTCACGCTGCAGTTGGACTGCCGCGCCGGCGCTCAGCTGCGCGTGCTGACCCGCCAGACTTTGGTCAGCACCGACCTCGACACCCACCGCGCTCAGGCCCTGCCGTCCGACCTGCTCGCCGCGATGAACCAATTCCAGAACGGAGCCGACCATGCCTGAATCGCCCGAATCTCCCCATCAAGCCCTGTTGCCCGAGGGCTGGAAGCGCCCACGCGGCTACGCCAACGGCGTGCTGGCGCAAGGGCGCCACATCCATGTCGCCGGCATGATCGGCTGGGATGCGAACGAGCAGTTCCACAGCGACGACTTCGCCGACCAAGCCCGTCAGGCCTTGAGCAATGTGGTGGCTGTGTTGCGCGCTGCCGGCGCCGGCCCCGAGCACATCACGCGCATGACCTGGTACGTCACCGACAAGCGCGAATACCTCGCCGCCGGCCGTGCCGTAGGCGCTGCGTTCAAGGAACTCATCGGCCACTACTGCATCGCGATGAGTGCGGTGCAGGTGGTGGCTTTGATCGAGGACCGTGCCAAGGTGGAGATTGAGTGCACGGCGGTGGTGCCCTAAAGAACAAGGGGCGCAGAGCGCCCCTTGTCGTTGAAGTTTTGGGCCGAGCCCAAGTTCACTTATTCAGGTTGTCGATGCGCCACGTCAGGCGAGACCGTGTCGGGCTGACGGTGGGTTTGGGCTCGTAGGGCTTGAACGGCGATGAAGTGCCGCAACCGATGCAGCCGGTCACTTTGGTGTCGACCCCATTGACCTTCAAGTTGATCACTCCGCCCACGGGTGAGGGCGGCAGTCCGCCGCCAATGACCTTTACCGGATCCGCGGGGGCCTGGCAGAAAAGCGGGAAGCTGTAGTTGTAGGCTTCACCCAGGTCTGCTGAGCACTTTGCGCCGCCCGAGGGCTTGGGTCGGTTGGTGCCGAAATAGGTCACCCCGGTCGTGGTGTAAGGCGCGTTGACCACCTTTTCGCCGGTCGTGGAAAGGGTCATGTAGCAGCCCTCCTCGTCATTGACGGTCTTGCTCTTCACCACCTTCAGCGTCTTGGTCGTCGCGTCTTCGCCAATCTCCGCCACTTCGCTCAGATCCTTCAGCTCAAGCACCGAGCTGCGTGCGGCTCCCAGCTTGTCCTTGATCAGTACGAAGTGATCCGAGCTGCTCGTCGTCAGGGGTTTCTCGCGGTCGCCTGTGCCTACCAGCACGGCCACGAAGTCGCGTGTGACCACGGTGCTGGGGGGATAGAACACCTTGCCTTCGAGCTTCGCGATCTTCTGCGCCTTGACACCACTCCAGGTGGCAGCCAGTGACTTGTCTCCAGTGGGGAAGTCCACTCGATAGAGATTGCCGCGTACATCGGCCACATAGGCGCGGTCCGGGTCCCCGTCACCATTGACATCGAGGACCGTGAGGTCGGAGGGCACCGAGTAATCGGTATCCAACGCGGCCAGCAAGCCGCCGGTACGGCCATTGATGATGTAGATGACGTTGCCAATGCCGCTGCTGCTGTTCTTGTCCTCATCAGGGTCATAGCCGCCCCCCATCATCAGCACGACCGGGGGTGGGGTGGAAGTGGTCTTGAACAGCACCGGTTTGGGTTGGGACCAGGTCTGAGCCAGCTTGGTGTAGGAGCCTGTGCCGCCAGTGATCTTCCAAAGAAACTTCGGCGCCGATTTGCTGCTCACATCCAGCGCATAAACCGTTCGGCCGCCCCGACGCATGGTGGGATAGATGATGGCCTCGGTGACCGCAGCGCTGCTGTTGTAGAGCGCATAGACCCCCACCGGGCCATCCATGGCGTAGTCCTTGGTGGCCTTGCCCGCCGGCGTGGTGATGAGATTGCCATTGCTGTCGCTCTCCGGCAGATGCAGGTCCGGGCTGCCATCGCGCTGGCGCTTGAGCATGCTGTAGTGCTCTGGCGCAACGAAGGACCAAAGCTCTGATCCGCCATTCGCATCGGTCTTGCGGCCATCCACGGCCCGGAACAGGCCGTCATTGCTGCCGTAAAAGACCACCACCTCTTCGCTGCCGTAGTTCAGGGCAACAGGACGCGAGTGCAACACATCCCCGTGGATGCTGGCGCGAGCGCCCGTCGAACCCAGCAGGGTTTCGCTCCCAACACTGCCCTTGCTGCCGACCAATAACTCGGCGCCGTCGGTACTGGCTTGGTTGTTGGCCTCACCCCGAATCCAGTTGATCTCGGCGGTGGAAAAGCTCGCGGTCACAGCCGTGTTGCTGGTGGTGAAGGGCGTGGCCGACAGCAGGGCGTTGGCGGCCGGGCTGCTGGGCAGGGTGTAGACCTTGCGCGACGCCGCGCTGTCCAAATTGGCGTTGCGCAAGCGCTGTGCGGCACCACCCTTTTCAACAATGGCGCCGTCCGGCTTGTCGCTGGCCGACAAAGGGGTGCCACTGGGCAACTGGTTGAAGTAGACGCTGCTGGTGGTCCAGAAGCTCTCGGCCGTGGCGGAAAAGAAGCCCTCGCCACTTTGCACAGCCGACTTGCCATTCGCTCCCAGCAAATCCAAATTGCTGCCGGTGAAGCCCAACTCGTACTGCTTCAGATTGCCCACCCAGCGTGGCTTGGCATTGGCGTCAGGCCGGAACATGCCGACGAAGATCTGGTTCAGGTAGGTGCCCTGGGTGGTGGTCGAAACCGGCAGGGTCACGGCCGTGAACACCGAGTTGACGTCTGCGATATTGGTCAGGATGTCCTTGAAGCCATTGACGAGGGCCACCAGATCGCCGCCCACTTCGAGATAGGCTGCAGCACCGACGCCTCCCACCTTGGCCATGGACTTGAGCAAGCGGGTCTGGTCGGTGTCTTCCTTGGCGTTGTAGGTGTTGACGGTATAGGTGAACACCCGCTGCACCCCGTCTTCGGGGCTGACATCGGTGTTGGCCAGGAAGGCGGCCCATTCGTCTGCCCATCGGCCCGTGTCTGAGAAAGAGGCTGACAGGGTGGGCGGGGTGTAGTTGAGGTAGCTCTTGCTGAAATTGGTCGGGTCCGAAGTTTTGGGCTCGGCATTGGGGTAGCCATTGCCCACCAGCACGATGTAGTTGTTGCCGCAGGCATTGCTGCTGCTGATGGGGCTCTTGTAGACCAATTTATCTGCAGAGGCACTCGCGTCTACAAAGGCGTCGGGATCTTTGTCAGGATGGGGGTTTGTAAAGGGCTTGGGTCCGTAGCCGGTGCGCCCGGCCGGGGTGGCAGCGGTCGTGCCCAAGCTGGGGTCTGTGTGCCCGCCGAAATACTTGAACAACTCGTACATCGGCGCGCCGTAGTTTGCGCTGCTGGGCGCCTTGGTTGCAGGGCTGGTGATGTCCGCGTAGATGTCGTCCAGGGTCGAAATGATCTTCTGGCAGGTGCTGCCAGAAAGGCTGGCCGTGCCGGCCAGGGGCTTGACGGCAAAGCGAATAAAACCCGTTGGGTCCCCCGGGCTCAATGCGGATCCTTCTTTGCTCAACAACGACAGCCCCACATTGACGCTGAGCGCATCGGCCTTGCCAGAGCAGACCAGTTGACTCAGCACTAGGCGTAACGCACGAATCTGTACCTGCCCCTGAGTCAGGCCGACCTGGTCGCTGTTCTTGCCGTTGGTGCTGTATCCGCTCTCCCATGGGCGTTTCTTGCTGCTGCCGACGTAGTAGACGGCCTCAATGATGTCCTTGCATTCCTGCAGCGCGCTGCCGGTCAACGAGGAGCAACGACTCCAGGAGCCGGTCGAATTCCAGTCCTGTGAGTTACTGCTCCAGTTGGACGTATTGTCCAAAAGGAAGACCACATTGGGGCTCGAGCTGGCGGTGCCCGCTGCACCGTAGATGTCGATGTCGGCCGCACGGCCAGCGGGAGACCAGGTCAGGGCGCTGCCAATGGCCAGAGCCAGCAATTTCTTGGCGGTGGCGGGATGACGGGTGTGGCGAGCCATGGTGACTCCTTTGCGGCGAATGGCGAACTGAATTACTCGCAGGTACTGACTGATGCGGTGGGAACACGGACTCCCACGCCCTGAACCACATTGACGCGGGCATTGGTGACTTCATCACGCGCTTGCATGGTGATGCTCCATTCGGTGTTGGAGCAACCCGAGAGCCCTTGATTCACGGGCGAACTGCCTGAACCGGTTTGTTGGCCAAGGCCTGAGTGACTCGAGCCATCCTCGCCGGAGCATTGGCGCATTTGTTCGGAATCGGGGTCGATCTGGCTCTTGGGGACCGGCTCGACGCGGAGGCAACGTGGGCCTGCTTTGGCCTTGCCGTCGATCGTCACCACAGGGAAGTCGACCGAGATGTCATTCACGCCATCGCCGTTGACGTCCAGCCTGAAGGGGGCTTTGTTGGTTTCTGCCGTCAGCACCGCGGGGTTGGTGGCGAAATCGGCCGAGCTCAGCACCTTGTCCAAGGCGTCGTTGGCGGCATTGATGGTTTCGTTGCGCGATTGCATATTGCCCAGCGCCTGAACGCTGGTGAGCGAACTACGGAACATGGTGGCAGCCATGACGGCAAAGACCAGCAAGAAGATCAAGGCCATGATCAGGGAAATGCCGCTTTGGCCGGGGCGGGCACGCTGATGGGATTGCATCACTCTCTCCTGCCGCCGACGTTTTGCAGTCGCACGGTGACGGTCATCAGGTTGCGTTTGAATCCATCGCTGGGCTTTGTCACGGTGACATCGGGACCCAATTTGTAGGTGCGCACATCCTCATAGTTGCTGGTGGTCTGGGTGTTGCGAGTAAGCAGGTGCATCCGTACCGACACCACGTTGTCCCAGGTGTAAGCGCCACCCTTGGCTGCAGCCGAGGAGATGGTCTCGAAGCCATCGGGGATGGCGTTGTTGTCCGTGTCGTAACCGAACTCGAACTGGATGTTTTCCACCCCTTCGGCGATGGATGTGATGCGTCGGGCGCCATCGATGAACTCGACTCGCTTGAGCGTGGGAATGCCATCCTTGGCCGTGCAGTCATTGCAATTGGCCACGTAGTAGGTGCGCTGTGCCAGCCGACGAATGGAGTCGTTCACGCTGCTGCAGTCGGGCTTTTGCAGCGAGAACGGCGCGGAGGCCGGCCCCGTTGCGGCCACCACCCGCTTGACGTCAGTGGGGCAGCGAGACATTTGAAGATACAAATTACCGGCCGAGGCCGCTGAAACTGGCTGTGCCGCGCCGGTATCGGCGTGGGTCACCACGATGGCCTCAGTGCCTGTCCTGCGCTCGGTCAGGCAGGTCGCCGTCAGATCGGTCGCCGCGACGCCTTGCACCGGATTGGGTAACTTGACGGGGCTTGCATCGGTGTCCCAGCCCATCGCTGTCACTGCATTGGCGCATGGGTCCAGAGTCTGGTAAGCAGGAGGCACAACCAGGGACTCGGGACTGAAGTCCGAGAAATAGCCGCCGTGCATCAAGTCTTCACTCAACGTGTCGACCGCAAAGCGGGCGTTTTCGAGTTGGCGCAGGCTGCGCTCCAATTCGCCTTGGCTGCTGCTGTTGCGGGCGAACATGACGGTCAGGGCCAGCAGGATCACCACCCCCATGGCCACGGCGATCAATAGCTCAACCAGGCTGAACCCGCGTGATCGATTGGTCATGGCAGTCATTTGGTAAGCGCGGCCACGCGGACCTGAGCCCGAACGACGCGCCGATAGCTCTCGTCGCCAAAGGCACCTTTGCCGCAAAGATCGGCGGGGGGAAAGCCGCTGGCCATGGAGCCGTAGGCCACTGTGATCACATAGGCGGGATCCGTGGCCGAGGGCTTGGTGACACAGCCCCGAAAGCCCAAAGCTGCCGCATTGCCGCCCGTGCGGGCGTCCTGCGTGCCCACCAGCAGATTGCCCCATTGGCAGAGGTCCAGGGCCGCGCTGCCCACTGCCCCGGTGCACACCGCCGTCGCCGTTTCGCCATAAACCTGATCCGTGACGTAGTCGTCTGCCTTGGCTTTGTTATTGGCCAAGCGGCTGGCCATGTCGTCAACAAGTGAGGCGGCGCGGGCCTTCTGGCCTGCGTCGACGCTCAATGTGGTCGAGCGGGTGACGAACCCTGCCAGGCCTAGAAGGCCGAAGGCGGTAATCACCAGGGTGATGAGGATCTCGATCATGGTGGCGCCGCGCAGGCGCTGGCTTCGCGGATGCATCAGCAGGCCTCCATCTTGGAGCGGGCGGTTCCAGTGGGCGTGATGACGATGCAGCGCTTCTTGACTCCGGAGATCGTGGATTCAACGCCCCAGTTCAGATTGCTATCGTTGACATCGTCTTGCAAGCGGCCGTTGACTCGGAACTGCACTGTCGAGGCGGCACTTGTTACCTTGATGGACCAACCGAGCGCGGAGCGGGTGCGAAGGGACTGGGGCGTTGCCTCAACGGTGGCGACGGCCCAGCCCTTGGCCCAGTCACCTCCGGTGGCGCTGACCGTCACAGGAAGATTGCGCTTGATGGCCTCGGCGCGCGCAAAGGTGAGGTCACCAACGAGATCAAAGGCCACAGACTTCGAGTTCATGGTGGCCAGGAAGGTGCGAAAGCTGGGCGCGGCCACCGAGGCCAATATGACCAGGATGGCCACGACGACCATCAATTCGATCAGGGTCATGCCACGGTGTCGCATCACCAGCACCCCGCCTTGTCAGCAGACTTGTCGCCGGCCTGTGTGATGACCAGGGTTCCACAGGAGTCGCTTGCTTGAGCAGTGCCACTCTTGGGGGCGGCGCTGAGGCTGACCGTCATCGGCTTGACCGTGTTGTCCGTGGTCATTGTCAGGGTGTACACCGCCGCCACAGAGCTAGGAACGGTCATGCCCAGGCCGCCCGCAGCAGGTGCATTGGTGATCGAATCGGAATAGGCGCGTCGATCGACCAAGTAGTGCTGCTGCCGTGCAATCACATCTTGCATGAAGGATTGAACCTCGGCTCTGCGGCTGCGCTGCAGATACGAGGAGTAGGCCGGGAGTGCGATGGCAGCCAGGATGGCCACGATGGCCACGGCGATCATCAACTCAATCAGGGAGAAGCCGCGGCTAGGGGGGGCAAGCACTGCACTGAGACATGGCCATGCACCAGTAGATGAGATGGCGGAATTCTCAAGGTTGTCTAAAGACTCTGTCGAGCCGCCTGGTGCAGGGCCTAGACCGCTTGTCCGGCTCACTTTGGGGTGTGAGAAATGCACAGGCTTGACGCCTGTGCATTCAGGTCCTGAGCAAGCTCAGGTCATGCCCTGATGCCGCAGCAAGGCATCGATTTGCGGTGCGCGGCCGCGGAAGGCCTCGAAGCTGGCCATGGCGGGGCGGGAGCCGCCGCGGGCCAGGATCTCGCGCACGAAGCGTTCGCCGGTGGCCGGGTTGTCTACGCCTTCCTCCTCGAAGGCGGCCCAGCAGTCGGCGCTCAGCACCTCGGCCCATTTGTAGCTGTAGTAGCCGGCTGCATAGCCACCGGCAAAGATATGGCTGAAGCCGTGCGGCATGCGGTTGAAGGCTGGCGGGTGAAGCACGGCAACTTCAGCGCGCACCTGGTCCAGCAGGGCCAGGGCTGGCTGGCCGGGCTCGGCGTGCAGGCGCATGTCAAAGAGCGCGAATTCGACCTGGCGCAGGGTCTGCAGTCCGGCCTGGAAGTTCTTGGCGGCCAGCATCTTGTCGAACAGGCTGCGCGGCAGCGGGGCGCCGCTGTCCACGTGCCGGCTCAGGGACTCAACAATGGGCCACTCCCAGGCCAGGTTCTCCATGAACTGGCTGGGTAGCTCCACCGCGTCCCATTCCACGCCATCGATCCCTGACACGCCGCCCACTTCCACCTGCGTGAGCAGATGGTGCAGGCCGTGGCCCCACTCGTGGAACAGGGTTTGCACATCGTCGTGAGTCAGCAGACTCGGCTTCCCTTCCACGCCGGGCGCGAAGTTGCACACCAGATGGGCGACCGGCGTCTGCACGGCCTGCGTGTCGGGGCGGCGCCAGCGGCCGCGCACATCGTCCATCCAGGCGCCGGGCCGCTTGCCCGGGCGTGCCAGCAGGTCCAGGTAGACATGCCCGACCAGGGCGCCTTGGCGCTCCAGGCGGTAGAGCTGCACCGACTCGTGCCAGACCGAGCCCTCGATACGCGCGAGCTGCAGGCCGAACATGCGGCCCAGCAGGCCGAAGAGCCCGTCCAGTACCTGGGGCAGGGTGAAGTACTGGCGCACCTCCTGCTCGCTGTAGCTGTACTCAGCGGCTTTGAGGGCCTCTGACACAAAGGCGATGTCCCAGGCTTGCAGGTCATTCAAACCCAGGCTTGGAGCGAAGGCGCGTAGGGCGGCCAGATCGCGCTCGGCAAAAGGTCGCGCGCGCGCGGCCAGGTCGCGCAGGAAGCCCAGCACCTGCGTGGGCGAGTCGGCCATCTTGGGCAGCAGGGAGACGGCCGCGAAGTGAGGGTGGCCCAGCAACTGCGCCTCTTCCTGGCGCAGCGTCAAGATCTCCTGCATCACCGCACTGTTGTCGCGTTCGGGCGGGCCGAACTCGCTGGCGCGCGTGACATAGGCGCGATAGAGCTGCTCGCGCAAGCTGCGGTCCTGGGCGTACTGCATCAGCGGCCCGTAGCAGGGTGCATGCAGCGTCAGCTTGGCTTGGCCGTCTTTGCCGTCCTGACGGGCCAGCTCGATGGCGTGCGCGCGCACATCAGCAGGCACGCTTTCCAGGCGTTCGACGTCCACGAACAGTGCAAAACCATCGGTGGCGTCCATCACGTGCTCGGAGAACGCTTGGCAGAGTTCGGCGCTGCGGTTCTGGATCTCGGCGAAGCGGTCCTTGGCCTGCCCTTGCAGTTCAGCGCCCGAAAGCACGAAGCCTTGCAGGGCGAGCTGCAGGGCACGGGCCTCGGCGGGGTCGGTGGGCGTGGGCACGGCCTTGTATTTGGCGTAGAGCGCCTCATCCGCGCCCAGCTCGGCAAAGAAGCTGCTGACGACCGGCAGCATGGCGTTGTAAGCGGCGCGCAGCTCCGGGGTGTCGGCCACGGCGTTCAAGTGGCCGACCGCGCCCCAGGCCAGGCCCAGGGCATCGGTGGCCACGTCCAGCACGCGCTCCATGGCGTGCAGATCGGTGGGGAAGTCGGGTGTGGTGACTTGGGCCTGCGCGGCCTTCGCGACCTCGAGCAACTGGGTGATGGCCGGCTCGATGTGTTCGGGTCGGATGGCCGCGAAGTCGGGCAGGTGGGCGGAGGAGAGAAGCGGGTTCGTCATCAGGCGCCCGCCTTGCGCTGCGCGGCTTCCAGGGTGTTCTGCAGCAGCATGGTGATGGTCATCGGTCCCACGCCCCCTGGCACCGGGGTGATCCAGCCGGCTACCTGCCGAACTGCGTCGAAGTCCACATCACCACAGAGCTTGCCCTCGGGCGTGCGGTTGATACCGACGTCCAGGACCACGGCTCCGGCCTTGACCATATCTGCCGTCACGAATCGAGGGCGGCCCACTGCAGCCACCAGGATGTCAGCCTGGCGCGTGATCTCGGCCAGATTGGGCGTGGCCGAGTGGCAGATCGTGACCGTGGCGCTGGCCTGCAGGAGCAGCATGGCCATGGGCTTGCCCACGATGTTGGAGCGGCCGATGACCACGGCATGTTTGCCCCGGGGGTTGCAACCAATGTCTTCCAGCATCTTCATGCAGCCATAGGGCGTGCACGGCTTGAAACCGGGTTGACCCACCATCAGGGCGCCGGCGCTGGCCACATGGAAACCATCCACATCTTTTTCCGGCGCGATGGTCTCGATCACCAAGTCGGAATTCAGGTGTTTGGGCAGCGGCAACTGCACCAAGATTCCGTGCACGGCCGGGTCGGCGTTCAGCTCTTGAATGCGCGCAAGCAGCGCGGCCTCGCTCATGTCGGCCGGGTGGCGCTCCAGACTGGATGCCATGCCAATCGCTTCGCAGGCCTTGACCTTGTTGCGCACATAGACCTGGCTGGCGGGGTCCTCGCCCACCAGCAACACCGTCAGGCCAGGCCGGTGGCCCAGGGCGGTCAGGCGGGCGACCTCGGTGGTCATATGGGCGCGCAGCTTGGCGGCCAGCGCATTGCCGTCGATCAGTTGTGCAGACATGGAGAGCTCCAGATGTGAAAAGGCCGCTCGATGAGCGGCCGTTTTGGGATCTTGTGGGGTGTCGCGAATCAAGCCTTGGCGGTGTTGGCGCCCAGTGCGATCTTGAGCAGATCGGCCACGGTGTTGGCGTTGAGCTTTTCCATGATGTTGGCGCGGTGCGCCTCCACCGTCTTGATGGAAATGCCCAGGTCGTCGGCGATCTGCTTGTTCAGACGGCCGGCCACGATGCGCTCCAGCACCTGGGCCTCGCGGGTGGTCAGGCGGCTCAGCAGGGCGTCGCGGCTGGCGGCTTCCTGGTGGCTGGCGAACACGGTGCGCGCCTGTTCGAGCATCTTCTCGACCAGGGCAACCAGGGAGTCTTCCTTGAAGGGCTTTTCGATGAAATCGATGGCGCCCTTCTTCATGGTCTGCACGGCCATGGGGACATCGCCGTGGCCGGTGATGAAGGCCAAGGGCAGGGGGCTCTTGCGCTCGATCAGCTTGTCTTGCAGCTCCAGACCGCTCATGCCGTCCATGCGGATGTCGCAGATCAGGCAGGCGACTTCGCGCGGGTCAAAGCGGGCCAGGAAGGATTCGGCCGAGTCGAAGCACTTGACGCGGTAATCCTTGCCTTCCAGCAACCATTGCAGGGAGTCACGCACGGCCTCGTCGTCGTCCACGACGAACACATTGCCCTTCTTGGGAATCAAACTCATGGTGTGCTGGCAGTCTGGGGAGTGGGGGCAAGGCTGTCGCTGTTGCGCAGGTCCACGGGAATCGTGAACGAGAAACGGCAGCCCGAAACAAGCTCGGCATTGTAGAGATTCTCGGCACGCAGCCGGCCCTGGTGACTCTCCACAATAGACCGGCATAACCCTAGGCCGATGCCCAGGCCATCGGCCTTGGTGGAGTAGAAGGCCTCGAACATGCGGGCAATCACCTCCTCGGGCAAACCCGGGCCGCTGTCCTGCACCGCGAACTCGATGGTGCCGCCCTGGTCAGGCATGTGGCGCGGCACCACGCGCAGTTCGATGTGACGGCGCGAGGGCGGGAGCTTGGCGCCGTCAATGGCCTCGGCGGCGTTCTTCAGCAGGTTGAGCAGGACCTGCTCGATCAGGATGGGGTCGACCGACATCGCCGGCAGGCGCTGCGCCACGTACACATGCAACTGCACATTGCGCCGCCGCAGTTCGATGGAGGCCAGGTCCACGGCGTCTTCGACGATTTCGGCCGCGTGCGCAGCCTGGCGCTGCGGCTCGCTGCGCTTCACAAAAGAGCGGATGCGGTGGATCACCTGACCGGCGCGCTGGGCTTGTTTGGAGGTTTTCTCCAGCGCGGCCAGCAGGTCGTCCTTGGCGATGGTGTCGCCTCGCACGCGGCTGATCATGCCGTTGCAGTAGTTGGTGATGGCGGTCAGCGGCTGGTTCAGCTCATGCGCCACGCTGGAGGCCATCTCACCCATGGTGATCAGGCGGCTGGTCACCTGGGCCTTGGCGGCCTGGGCCTCGGCTTGCTGCTCGGCATTGCGCCGGCCGGTGATGTCGGTGGCGATCAGCATTTGCGCCAGGCGGCCATCGGTCCACTGCAGGTAGCGGGTGCGCACGTCGAACCAGCGCTCCAGGCTCTCCACATAGACCTCGCGCGGCGTTGTGCCAGGGCCTTCAGTGAGCGGCTGGGCGGGCAGGCCGGAGTAGTCGTCCACGGCTTCGGCCAGCAGGGTGCTGTCCGGTACCGGCGTGGCGGCGCCGGGTTGCTCGGCCAGCAGGGCATGGCCCTGGCTTTCAGCGCCAAACCACAGCCGATAGCTGCGGTTGGCGAACAGCAGCTCCTGTTGCGGGATGGACAGCACGGACACCGCGGCATCCAGGCCTTCGAGCACCGTGGTGAAGCGCTCGTGGCTGGCCGAGAGTTGGTCGCGCACCCGCTTGCTCTCGGTGATGTTGGTCATCGAGGTCATCCAGCCGGTCTGCTTGCCCTTGGCATCCACCAGCGGGCTTACATACATGCGTGCGTCGAACACCGAGCCGTCCTTGCGGTGCACTTTGACTTCGATGCCGCCGCTGGGCGAGCGGCCGTGCATCTCCTGGTCCAGCAGCCGCTGGTTTTCTTCCAGTCGGTCGCGTGGCCAAAAAGGGAAGGGCGGGCGGCAGCCGATCAGTTCGGCCTCGGTGAAGCCGGTCATCGCGCAAAACGCCGGGTTCACGTAGGCAATGCGGCTCTCCATGTCCAGCGCCCGCATGCCGGTGAGCATGGAGTTCTCCATCGCGCGCCGGAAATTGGTTTCGGCCAGAAGCGCGTTTTGCATGTGCAGGCGCCGGCGCATATGGCGCCAGGTGCCCAGCAGCATCCACACCGTCAGCGTGGCCAGCGCCACCACCATCCAGAAGAGCGTGTTGGAGATCAGGCCGATGCTGGTGCGGTAGCCCTGGCCGCGCAGCACCAGGCCATTGAGGGCCGGCGCCAGCGGCACTTCGTGCAGGATGGCGGCCTTGCCCGGCGTCACGCCCGGCATGGGGGTGACCGTGCTGGCCACCGGGGTCTCGTTGGCGTCCAGCACCGCGATGGCGTGGCGCGAGGCCACCTCATTGGGCACGTAGTAGCGCAGCAGGGCCTCGACGCCGTATTCCGCAATCAGCACACCCGCAAAGCCATGGCGGTCGATCAGCGGTACCTGGAGCTGGAACACCAGATTGCCGATGGCGTCGTTGAAGGCGCCGGAGTAGAGCGGCTGGCGACGTTCACGGGCGGCGACGAAGGCCTGGTCGGGCACATTGCCGGCCTGCGGCATGGAGGGGTCGGGGCTGCCCTGCACCATCAGGGTGGGAGCCTGAAAGCCCGTGCTGCTGACGCTGGCGCGGCGCTCGCGCCGGTTGCTCAGCCAACTGATGTGCATCACCTCGGGGCGTTCGCGAGCAAAGGCGCTGGCCTGGGCGCTGAACTCATAGGTGTCGATCGAGCGCGTGACGATTTCCCGCGCGATGCGGGCCAACTGCTCCTGGTTCTCGATCAGGCGCAGGCGCAGCTGCTGCTGGGCGATCTCGGTGTCGCGCTTGACGGCCTCGGTCTCGCGCTCGATTTCCTCGTTGCGAAGGTACCAAAAGGCCAACACGATGGTGCACAAAAACATCAGCACCGACAGCAGCGGGCCCAGCGTGGCAAAGCGGTCCTGGCGGGCGGGGGACTGGCGCCGCCACCAGCGCGCCACAGCGGCCAGGGCGGGGCGGAACAAAGTTTCGAGGGACTGGCCCCAATCGGCACGAGAAGGCATGGGCGGCATTATCTCGGGCGCATCATGGTTTCACTATATGGAATGACTATTCGCAATTCGGAAGTAATCGACCTTGTGGCACACTCTGGCGTCGATTTGAGTCCAGCCTCTAAAAACGGAGCCTCCATGTCCGCCCAGCCCCATGAAATCCTCGGCGCGCGCGCCAATGATCAAGACCCCCGCGAGACCCAGGAGTGGCTGGACGCCCTCAAGGCCGTGATTGGTGAAGAGGGCAGCGAGCGCGCCCACTTCATCCTGGAGGCCCTGATTGATGAAGCGCGTCAGGCCGGCATCGATGTGCCCTTCAGCGCCAACACCGCCTACGTCAACACCATCCCGACCGACCAGGAGGAGCGCTTCCCCGGCAACATCGAGATCGAGGAGCGCCTGCGCACCTATATGCGCTGGAACGCCATGGCCACCGTGGTGCGGGCCAACCGCCTGAACCCCGAGGACGGCGGCGACCTGGGCGGTCACATCTCCAGCTTCGCGTCCATCGCCACCATGCTGGGCTGCGGTTTCAACCACTTCTGGCATGCCGACAACACCGATGCCGGCGGCAACCATGGCGGCGACCTGCTCTATATCCAAGGCCACACCGCGCCCGGCATTTACGCGCGCGCCTATCTGGAAGGCCGCATCAGCGAGGAGCAGCTGAAGAACTTCCGCCAGGAGGTCGACGGCAAGGGCCTGTCCAGCTACCCGCACCCCAAGCTGATGCCTGAGTTTTGGCAGTTCCCCACCGTCAGCATGGGTCTAGGCCCGCTGATGGCGATCTACCAGGCGCGTTTTCTGAAGTACCTGCATGCCCGTGGCATTGCCAACACCGAGAACCGCAAGGTCTGGGCCTTCCTGGGCGATGGCGAGATGGACGAGCCGGAATCCCTGGGCGCCATCGGCCTGGCGGCGCGCGAGGGTCTGGACAATCTGATCTTCGTCGTCAACTGCAATCTGCAGCGCCTGGACGGCCCGGTGCGCGGCAACGGCAAGATCATTCAGGAACTCGAAGGCGAGTTCCGCGGCGCGGGCTGGAACGTCATCAAGCTGATCTGGGGCGGCTACTGGGACCCACTGCTGGCGCGCGACAAAGATGGCCTGATGCGCAAGGTCATGATGGACATGGTGGATGGCGACTACCAGGCTTGCAAGGCCAATGACGGCGCCTTCGTGCGCAAGAACTTCTTCGGCCGCCACCCCAAGCTCCTGGAGATGGTGAGCAAGATGTCGGACGAGGACATCTGGCGCCTGAACCGTGGCGGCCACGACCCGCAAAAGGTCTATGCCGCCTACCACCGCGCGGTGAGCCACAAGGGCCAGCCCACGGTGCTTTTGATCAAGACCGTCAAGGGCTATGGCATGGGCAAGGCCGCCGAGGGCAAGAACATCGCCCACCAGGCCAAGAAGTTGACCGACGAGGACATCAAGGCCTTCCGCGACCGCTTCAACATCCCGGTCACGGACGCGGAACTGCCCAGCCTGCCCTTCGTGAAGCCGGCCGAAGACACGCCGGAGATGCGCTATCTGCACGATCGCCGCAAGGCCCTGGGCGGCTACCTGCCGCACCGCCGCGTGCGGGCCGACGAGCAACTGGCCGTGCCGCCGCTCTCCGCCTTTCAGGCCGTGCTGGACCCCACACCCGAGGGCCGCGAGATCAGCACCACCCAGGCCTATGTGCGCTTCCTGACCGCGCTGCTGCGTGACAAGGAACTGGGCCCGCGCGTCGTGCCCATCCTGGTGGATGAGGCGCGCACCTTTGGCATGGAGGGCTTGTTCCGCCAGATCGGCATCTACAACCCCAAGGGCCAGCAGTACACGCCGCAGGACCGCGACCAGGTCAGCTACTACCGCGAGGATGTGGGCGGCCAGATCCTGCAAGAGGGCATCAACGAGGCCGGCGGCATGGCCAGCTGGATTGCCGCGGCCACCAGCTACAGCACCAACAACCGCGTGATGGTGCCGTTCTACATCTATTACTCGATGTTCGGCTTCCAGCGCATTGGCGATCTGGCCTGGGCCGCCGGCGACATGCAGGCGCGTGGCTTCCTGCTGGGCGGCACCAGCGGCCGCACCACGCTGAACGGCGAGGGCCTGCAGCACGAAGATGGACACAGCCACATCCTGGCCGGCACCATCCCCAACTGCATCAGCTACGACCCCACCTTTGCGCACGAGGTCGCGGTCATCATGCAGCATGGCCTCAAGCGCATGGTCGAGGATCAGGAGAACGTCTTCTTCTACCTGACCCTGCTGAACGAGAACTACCCCCAGCCCGGCCTGACCGCGGGCACCGAGGCCGAGATCCTCAAGGGCATGTATTTGCTGCAGCCCGCTGGCGCCAGCGGCCTGCAGGTCAACCTGCTGGGCAGCGGCACCATCCTGCGCGAGTCCATCGCGGCCAAGGCCCTGCTGGAGGCCGACTGGGGCGTGGGTGCCAATGTCTGGAGCTGCCCGAGCTTCAACGAGCTGGCCCGCGACGGCCAGGACGCCGAGCGCTGGAACCTCCTGCACCCGCTGGAGGCTCCGCGCCAGAGCTTCGTGGCTCAGCAACTGGGCAAGACCCAGGGCCCGGTGGTGGCCAGCACCGACTACATGAAGAGCTACGCCGACCAAATCCGCGCCTTCATTCCGGTCGGCCGCAGCTACAAGGTGCTGGGCACCGATGGTTTTGGCCGCAGCGACTTCCGCAGCCGCCTGCGCCAGCACTTCGAGATCAACCGTCACTACATCGTGGTGGCGGCCCTCAAGGCCCTGGCCGACGAAGGCAAGCTGCCGGCTTCCAAGGTGGCCGAAGCGATTGCCAAGTACGGCATCGACGCCAACAAGATCAACCCCTTGTACGCCTAAGGAACAGACGTCATGGCATTGGTGCAAGTCAAGGTCCCGGACATCGGCGACTTCAAGGATGTCGCCATCATCGAGATGCTGGTCAAAGAGGGCGACACCATTCGCCCCGAGCAGAGCCTGCTGACCGTCGAGAGCGACAAGGCCTCGATGGAGATTCCCAGCAGCCACGGCGGCGTGGTGAAGTCGCTCAAGGTCAAGCTGGGCGACACCGTCAATATCGGTGATTTGATTCTGGAGTTGGAGTCGGCTGCGGTGACGGCGCCTGCTCCCGCTCCCGCCTCCACGCCCGCCGCTGCGCCGACCCCAGCACCCGCGCCCGCCGTGGCCGCCGCAGCACCGGTTGCATCGGCCCCCTCGGCCGAGGTGCTGGTGCGCGTGCCTGACATCGGCGACTTCAAGGACGTGGCCGTCATCGAGCTCCTGGTCAAGCCGGGCGACCGCGTGGCGGTGGATCAAAGCCTGCTGACCGTCGAGAGCGACAAGGCCTCGATGGAGATCCCCAGCAGCCACGCCGGCGTGGTGCAGTCGTTGAGCGTGAAGCTGGGCGACAAGGTCAATATCGGCGACGCCGTGCTGGTTCTGCTGGCCGAAGGTGCTGCGCCGGCGGCCTCCGCACCGGTGGCCGCTGTGGCGGCGCCTGCACCGGCTGTCGCCGTCGCGCCTGCAGCGCCCGCTACGCCCGCTGTGGAGCGCATTCCCCCCACCGCAGCCCTGCCGCCGCACGAGCCCACGGCACCGCAAGGGCGGCTGCCGCATGCCAGCCCCAGCGTGCGCAAGTTCGCGCGCGAGCTGGGCGTGCCGCTGGATGAGCTCAGGGGCACCGGCCCCAAGGGCCGCATCACACAGGAAGATGTACAGGGCTTTGTGGGCGCCGTGATGCGCGGCGCGGCGCAGACCCAGGCGATTGCCGCATCGGCCGCCAAAGCGCCAGCAGCCTCGGGCGGAACGGGCAGCGGCCTCTCGGTGCTGGACTGGCCCAAGGTCGACTTTGCGAAATTCGGCCAGGTCGAGCGCAAGGCACTGTCGCGCATCAAGAAGATCAGCGGCGCCAATCTGCACCGCAACTGGGTGGTCATCCCGCATGTAACCAACCACGACGAGGCGGACATCACCGAGCTCGAAGCCTTCCGGGTGCAGATGAACAAGGAGCACGAGAAGAGCGGCGTCAAGTTCACCATGCTGGCCTTCCTGATCAAGGCCTGTGTGGCGGCGCTGAAGAAGTTCCCCGAGTTCAACGCCAGTCTGGATGGCGACGAACTGGTGCTGAAGAAGTACTTCCACATCGGCTTCGCGGCGGATACGCCCAGCGGCCTGGTGGTGCCGGTGATCAAGGATGCCGACCAGAAGGGTGTGGCGCAGATCGCCAAGGAAATGAGCGAACTCGCGGCCAAGGCGCGCGATGGCAAGCTGAGCCCGGCCGATATGAGCGGCGGCTGCTTCAGCATCTCGTCCTTGGGTGGCATCGGCGGCACCTACTTCACGCCCATCATCAATGCGCCCGAGGTGGCCATCCTGGGTGTGTGCAAGAGCTTCATGAAGCCGGTGTGGAATGGTTCGGCCTTCGAGCCGCGCCTGACCCTGCCGCTGAGCTTGAGCTGGGACCACCGCGTGATCGACGGCGCGTCGGCCGCACGCTTCAATGCCTATTTGGGCGCCATCCTGGCGGACTTCCGCCGCGTTCTGCTGTAAGGGGCTGCGCATGGCACAAATCGAACTGCGCGTCCCTGACATCGGCGACTTCAAGGATGTGGCCGTCATCGAAATCCTGGTCAAGCCCGGCGATGCCGTGGCCTTGGACCAAAGCCTGATCACGGTGGAGAGCGACAAGGCCTCGGTGGAAATCCCGGCCACGGCCGCGGGCGTGATCACTGAGCTCAAGGTCAAGATGGGCGACAAGATCAACCAGGGCGACCTGGTGGCTCTGGTCGAGGCGGCGGGTGCCGCGGCCCCTGCTCCGGCGGCCGCGTCGGTCCCGGTTGCTGCTCCGGTTGCCGCCCCTGTTGCCGCCCCGGCTCCCGCGCCTCTGGCCACCGCCATCCATACCGGCGGCGCCGACCTGGACTGCGAAGTTCTGGTGCTGGGCGGCGGCCCGGGCGGCTATTCGGCCGCCTTCCGCGCGGCCGACCTGGGGCTCAAGGTCGTGCTGGTGGAGCGCTATGCGTCCTTGGGTGGCGTCTGCCTGAACGTGGGGTGCATCCCCTCCAAGGCCCTGCTGCATGTGGCGGCGGTGATGGACGAGGTGGCCCATATGGCCGACCTGGGCGTGGACTTCGGCGCGCCCACGGTCAACATCGACAAGCTGCGTGGCCACAAGGAAAAGGTCATTGGCAAGCTGACCGGCGGCCTGGCCCAGATGGCCAAGATGCGCAAGGTCACCGTGGTGCGCGGCTACGGCAGCTTCCTGGGCCCCAACCACCTGCAGGTCGAAGAGACCAGCGGCAGCGCCCAGGACAAGACGGGCAGTACGAAGACCATCCATTTCAAGCGCGCCATCATCGCCGCCGGCTCCTCGGCCGTGCGCCTGCCCTTCCTGCCCGACGATGAACGCATCGTGGACAGCACCGGCGCCCTGGCGCTCAAAGCGGTGCCGAAGAAGATGCTCATCATCGGCGGCGGCATCATCGGCCTGGAGATGGGCACGGTGTACTCCACGCTCGGCGCGCGCCTGGACGTGGTCGAGATGATGGACGGCCTGATGCAGGGCGCCGACCGCGATCTGGTCAAGGTCTGGCAGAAGATGAATGCCAAGCGCTTTGACAACATCTACCTGAAGACCAAGACCGTCGGGGCCACGGCCACGCCCGAGGGCATCAAGGTGCAGTTCGAGGGCCTGGATGGCAGCAAGAGCGAGGGCGTCTACGACCTGGTGCTGCAAGCCGTGGGCCGCACGCCCAATGGCAAGAAGATCGCCGCCGAGAAGGCCGGCGTGGCTGTGACGGAGCGCGGCTTCATCAACGTGGATGTGCAGATGCGCACCAGCGCCCCGCACATCTTTGCGATTGGCGACCTGGTGGGTCAGCCCATGCTGGCGCACAAGGCCGTGCACGAGGCCCATGTGGCCGCCGAGGTGATTGCCGGTGAGCTGAAGGGCGACGCGAAGCTGGCCAGCGCCGCCTTCAACGCCCGTGTGATCCCGAGCGTCGCCTACACCGACCCCGAGGTCGCCTGGGTGGGCCTGACCGAGGACCAGGCCAAGGCCGAGGGTCGCCAGGTCGAGAAGGGCCTGTTCCCCTGGGCCGCCAGCGGCCGCGCGATTGCCAATGGCCGCGACGAGGGCTTCACCAAGCTGCTGTTTGATGCGGAGACGCATCGCATCGTCGGCGGCGGCATCGTCGGCACGCACGCGGGCGACATGATTGGCGAGATCGCCCTCGCGATTGAAATGGGCGCCGACGCCGTGGACATCGGCAAGACCATCCACCCGCACCCCACGCTGGGCGAGAGCATCGGCATGGCGGCCGAGGTGGCGCATGGGTCGTGTACGGATGTGCCGCCGGTGAGGCGCTGAGGGCGGGCCTCCGGTCCTTTCGAGTCGCCGCCGCATCGGCCCCCGATCCAAGGGGGACCGGAATGCGAGTCTCTTCGTTGTGCCTTCCACTTGCAGGCGCTGGCGCTTGGTGTTTTGCGCCGGCCTGCTGGAAGTTCCATCAACTGAGAGGGGTCCGCATGACGACGAATCGTTGCGCTTGGCTGGCGCTGGCCATGGGGTTCACCGCGCCAGCTTGGGCGGCGCTGGGGGTGGATTACGCGCAGCTCAATATGGGGGCGCCGCCGGTCCTCACGGTGCAGGGCGACGCCAAGGGTTGGAGTCAGGCCAGCCCGGCGGTGCTGCGTTTTGGCGCCCAGGCCCGGGGCAAGTGCGCCTGGGGCTACCGCAGTACCTTCGTGTCGGTCACCTTGGATAGCAACGGCCAGTACAACGGCGGGCGCTTGGCCTCGGTGATCCTGAAGGACGAGCCCAAAAGCAAGGACATGACCTGGTCCAGTGACTGGCGACCGGTGGAGCTGAACTGGAGCCCCAGTGCCAAGATGCGCGACCTTGCGGTGCAGGCCTGTCAGTCGCATCTGAACCAGCGGGTGCAGGCCGGTCAGTCGGCAGCGGCGGTACTGGCGCAAGGCCATCAGACCTCGCTCACGGTCGCGCAACTGGGCCTGCACTTCAGCTGCGATGACTACGGCATCACCGGTGGCAAGGAGGAAGTGTGGCGCGATGCGCCCGTCGCTGTGCAGTGTGCGCCGGTCAACTTGCCGCCGCCCCAGCCCGCTGTGCCGGTGCCTGGGCCGGCGCAGTTCAAGCCGGCGCTGCAGCTCACGCTGGTCAAGCTCAGCGCCAACCCCGAGAACTACCAGGGCCCTTGCCCCAAGGACATCCCCTTTACGGGCCGCATCAGCAGCAACGGCGCAGGCGGCGAGCTGAGCTACCGTTTCCTGCGCGATGGGGTGCCGCAGTCCGCATTTCAGCCCCTGCAACTGGCGGTGGGGCAGGGCAGTGCCGAGGTGCAGTACACACTCACGGCCCAGCCCCAGCAGCAGGCCGCACCGGCGCAGCCGCAGGGCATCCAGGCGCAGAACGCCGTGGTTCAGCCCCTGGGCGTCAAGAAGGTGCCGCGCATCGTGTTGGAGGTGAAGTCGGGAGGGCAGCAGCTCAGTGACGAAGCGAACTACAGCTTCAGTTGCACGGCCCCGCCGCCGCGCCAGGAGGTTCCCGCCGCCCCTGCCGCCAAGCCGGATCTGAGCCATGGTGCCGGCATCCAACTGGGCAATCAGCAAGTGGCCTGGGGTGGGCAGGTGCAATTGGATGCCGCACAGGCCAGCGGCGTGAGCCCGCATGGCTGTACTTTCCGCATCGCCTATGAGGTGCAGAACGCGGGTGCGGCGCCTGCGGTCGGCTTCAGCAGCAGGCTCTTCGATCCGCAGGCGGTGCTGCACCATCAAGACGGCATGCAGCTGGCGGCTGCGGCCAGCACCAAGGTCAGCGGCAGCATCACCTTGGCGCCCGGCGACTACATGCTGCGTGCCTTTGTGGATGCCCTGAGCCAGGTGGATGAGGCTCAGGAGGGCAACAACGTGCAACGGGTGGCCGTGAAGGTGTTGCCGAACTGTGGGGGTGCCCGTCCGCCGCAGGGCCAAATGCCGTCCCAATCGCCAGCCTGGCCGCAGGCCAATCCCCAACCCGGTATGCCGGGAATGCCGGGCATGCCGCCGCGCCCCGGTGCGCCGGCCTCGCAGCCGGGTCAACCCCAGCCCAAGCCGCGGCCTGGCGGCCCGGTCTGACGCGTCTATTCAAACCCAACAGTCAGAACGGACACAGAGAAAGGATTCAGACCATGCGAATCGCATTCAAACCCGTGGCGCATGCCGCATCACTTGTAGCGATGCTCTTGGCCGCGACTTCGACCCAGGCGGCGGTGGACTATGTCGACCTGCGCGTCAATGGCATCCATGTGAACGACGGCCGCGTGGTGGTGGAGCCGGTGGGCAACCGCTACGCCAAGCTGGCTACGCCCGAAGTCGCCTACAACGTGGAGATGAAGGCCGGCTGCAAAGGCCTGGGCAAGACCTTGGAGACCACCTTTGTGGCCTTTGGCAACGCCAATATGCATGGCAGTGTGGTGGAGGCCAATCCGGGCATGGTCACGGTGCCGGTCAGTGCCCGCGGCAACAAGGAAATCAGCTACACGCCGGCTGTGCTGAAGGTGCCGTCAGCCCAGCTGGGCGGTGCGCTCAATCCGGTGCAAATCTGCAATGCCTGGCTGGACCAACGCCTGGCCCAGGGCGCCAGTCTGATGCAGATCTGGACCCAGGAGCACTCGGTCAATCGGCCGGTGACGCTCTCGGCCGTGGCCTCCTGCGCCGGCAATACCGGCAAGCCGGACTACGCCACCGACACTTTGGCGCACCAACTCACGGTGGTGTGCAAACCCGGTGCGGTCGGTGGGGGTGTGGGCGGCATTCAAGCCCAGCCGGCCCAGCCCCCGCAAGCGCCTGGGCAGATTGCCAAGCCCATGGAAGTGACGGCGCTGGAGTTGCGTGCGCTACCGGCCCAGGTCACGGCGGCCTGCCCGGCCAAGCTGCGCTTCCAGGCGGCGGTGACGGCCGATGCGGCCGGCTCGGTGCAGTACCAGGTGCGCTTTCCGGCCAACGCGAACACGCCGCCGCAGTCATTTGGGGGGCAGCTGGTGTTCGACGCGGCAGGACAGCGCATGACGCCGCCGATTGAGTTCAATGCCAACTCCGGCTACCCGGTGGGTGTGGCTGTGTTGGAGTTGGTGAGTGCCGGGGGCAAGAAGGCGCAGGCGGACTTCAAGCTGCAGTGCGTGCAGGCGCAGGGATCGGGGCAAATCCAGATGGCGCCAATGCCGGGTCAAACACCCGGCCAGACCCCGGGGCGCTTGCAGCCGCCGCCCATGCCGGGCATGCCCGCATCGGCACCGGCTAGGAAGCTGTAGACCCGCGCACCACCACCGCCTCGCACTCGCGCTCACCGCTGAGGGACTGGGCGATGGCAAAGGGGGTGCCGCGGCCTTGCACCACGCCAACCCAGCGGTTGCGGCCTTCGCGCTTGGCGGCGTAGAGGGCCGCATCGGCCACGGCCAGCACGGCGGACCACGGGGCGTTGCGGGGTTCGGTGGGGTCCAGCGGGTGGCAGGCAAAGCCGATGGAGCAGGTCACCCGCAGCGGCTCACCGTTGGGAATGATGAAAGGCTCACCGGCCACCACGGCGCGGGCGCGCTCGGCCAGGTCGGAGAGCTCCGTGCGCGGCGTTCCGCGCGCCACCACCAGGAATTCTTCGCCGCCCCAGCGCACCAGGTAGTCAGACTCCTTGAACACCTTCTGCAAGCGTGGCCGCATCTGGGCCAACACGGCGTCGCCGGCGGCATGGCCGAGCTCGTCGTTGATGCTCTTGAAGTGATCGAGGTCGATCATGAAGAAGGTCAGGGTGGCCTCGCTGTTCACCGACTGCCCCAGGCGCTGGGCTTCATCCCATTGGCGTCGCGCCAGGCGTTGGTCGTCGTCCAGTCGCTGCAGCGCAAAGCGGCGGTTGTGCAGTCCGGTCAGCGAGTCGGTCAGTGCCGACTCTTCCAGCGCCTTGGACTTGGCCTCCAAGGCGTGGGTGGCGATGGCAATCTGTTCCTGCAATTCCTTCTGGCGCTGACGCAGGCGCTGGGTGCGCCAATGCGCGGCGGCCCAACCCAGCCCCAAGAGGCTGAGCAGGATGAGGGCGCGGCCCCACCAGGCCTGCCACCAGGCCGGCAGCACTTTCACCTCCAGCGTCAGGGTCTTGGGGCTCCACTCGCCATGGCGGTTGCTGCCTTGAATTTCCAGGGTGTAGGCGCCCGGCGCCAGGCCGCCATAGCTGGCCAGACGCTGGCGTGAGCGCGACTCGACCCAATCCGTGTCCACGCCTTGGAGGCGGTAGCGGTAGCGATTGCGCGCCGGGTCGCTGAGGTCCATGGCTGCGAACTCCAGGCTGAAGCTGCGCTCATCGGGCTGTAGCACCAGCTGCGGTTGCAGTCGGGCCAGCGGCAGCTCGCGCGAGCCGATGCGCAGCGCCGTGGCCACCACGGGTGGGGCGAAGCGTGCGAACTCAAAGGCCTGGGGTTGCACCACCAGGATGCCGCGGCTGCCACCGAAGAGCATGCGGCCATCGGCGGTCTGCGTGTAGCTGCGGAACCAGGCCGAGCCGATGTCCACCCCGTCGGCCACGCCCAGCTGGCGGGCGCGCTGCTGAGCCGGGTCGTAGACACCGCGGTGCGTCCACAGTTTGCCGCGCGCGTCCTGCAGCAGGTTGGCGCCGAAGGCCTCGGTGCCGACGCCGGGTTGTTCGCCCAGGTAGGCCAGCTTGGCCTTACGGCCATCCCAGGATTCCAGCCGGTGCAGGCCGGCGGTGGTGTCCACCCACAGGTCGCCGGCGGCATCGATCAGCAAGCCCACCACATTGCGGCTGGCGGGCTGTCCACCCTCCACAAAGTCGATGGCCGCCAGGGCCTTGCTGCCGGCGGCAATGGGGAACAGGCCCGCCTCGGTGCCGACCCACAGCTGGCCACTGGCCGCCTGAACCATGGCGTTGACGCCGCCCAGCAAGGGGCGGCCATCCTGATGGGCTACGCGCTCGAAGGCGCCGCCCTCGGGAGCGCGGCGGAACAGGCCGTCCTGGGTGCCGGCCCAGACCGCCCCTTCGCGGTCTACCACCAGCCGGCGCAAGCGGCCGCGGCCCACATCGTGGTGGATGGCCGTGGCACGGGCGCTGCTGAACTCCTTCACATGCGACTCGACACCGACCCAGACATGCCCGTTGCGGCCCTGGGCCAGGGCGGTCACACGCCCGGCTTCCAGGCCCTGCTGGCCGGCCCGGATGCCGCCCACGGTGCGCAGGCTGGCGTCCAGGATGGCAATGCCACGGTCATTGGTGCCGACCCAGACCGTGCCGTCGCTCAGTGCCAGCAGGCTGCGCACATCGGGCTCTGCCATCGAGCTGCCGGGCTCGTCGTCGGCGCGCCTGACCCACAGGGCCTGCTCCAGGTTGTTGACGCGCTGCAGCCCGGTGCCATAGCCGGCCACCCACAGCAGGCCTGCGGGGTCGCGCAGGATGGAGCGGATGTCGGCGCCGGCCAGGCTCCAGGGTTTGTTGGCGCGGGGCCGCAAGCTGCGCAACAGCTGGCCGTTGCGGGCATCACGCAGTTCGATGCCGGCGCCGCGTCCGATCCAGATTTCGTGGCTGTGCACGGCGGTGATGGTTTGCACCGCTCCCAGGCTGCCGGGGCGGCGATCCAATTGTTCGGCCTGGGCCTCGGCCAGATCGACGCGCCAGAGCTCGCCCTCCTGCGTGCCCAGCCACAGGCTGCCATCGCGCAGGGGTGCCAGTGCATGCACCACTTGCCCTGGCAGGCGCAGCTCGCTGCCGTCCTGCAGCTTCAGTGGGGTCAGCCGCGTCGCCCCGGGGCTCAGGCGCACCAGGCCGCTCCAGGTGCCGACCCAGACCGTGCCGTCGGGGCCGATGGCAATCTTCTGCACCCTGGGGTCGGGCAGGCCCTCGGCGGCGCCATAGCGTTTGAACTGGGTGCTGCCGGGCTCCAGCACCTGCAGACCGCCGCCGGTGCTGCCCACCCAGATGCGGCCCTGGGCGTCCTCGGCCAGGGTGCGCACCACGCCGCCCAGACTGCCGGGCTGCTGGGGGTCGTGGCGGAAGAGCTGCCATTGTTCGGTGCGCGGGTCGTAGGCGCCCAGCAACTGCCCCTCGGTGCCGACCCAGATGCGTCCGTCGCGTCCGGCCATCAGTGCGCGCACAAAGGTGGTGCCGGCGCTGCCCCGTCCCAAGCCGGCCATCGAGACCGGCACGAAGTGGTGCCCATCAAAGCGCAACAGGCCCACGCTGGTGCCCACCCAGACCAGGCCTTGGGGGTCCAGAGTCAGGGCGGAGACCACGCCGTCGGGAATGGCGCCCGCGTCGCTCAGGGTCTCGAAGCGGGGTTCGGCCAGGGGTTCGGGCGTGCTCGGGGCCACGGCCGGCGCGGCCCGAAGGCCAAGCGCAAGCCACGCCAGAAAGCAAGCGAACACGAGACGACCCAAACCAAGCTCCTAGAGGGAAAGGCGCGGCATTCTCCCAGACCGTCCGTGAAACCCCGCTCAGCTGGGGTGAGGACTCCAGGCCTCGCTCATCACGCGCTCCAGGCCCTCGATAAACAGCCTTGTGCGCAGTGGCAGTAGGCGTCGCCCGGGGAATACCGCCCAGCATTCAATGGCGGGCAGGCACCACTCGGGCAGCACCCGCCGCAACTGACCGCGCGCCACATAGGCCGCCGCAAAGTGGTTGGCCACCAGGGTCAGACCGAGGCCGGCGCAGGCCAGGCGCCCGAGCAGGTCCGGGGCATTGGCCAAGGTGCGTTGCTGCGGGCTGCCCTGCCAGACCTCAAGGTTTGCGCCGTCGCCACGGCTCAGCACCCAGGGCAGGGCCTCACCCTGGCGGCCGAGGATCATCAGTCCGTGCAGATGCAAAAGGGCGTCCGGATGCTGCGGCTCCCCCTGCCGCGCCAGGTAGTCGGGGCTGGCGTAGAGCCCCCCTTGCACCAGGGCCAGACGGCGTGCGGCGAGCTGGCTGTCGTCGGGCAGGCTGCCCATGCGAATGGCCAGGTCAAAGCCCTCGGCGATCAGATCCACACGGCGGGGCGAGAGATCCAGTTCCAGCTGCACCTGCGGGTGGTCGCGCAAAAAGGCTTCGATGGCCGGGCCGGCCATCAAGTGCGCGAAGTCTGCCGGCATGGACACGCGCAGCCGCCCGCTGGGCTGTTGCTGGCGGTGCAGGGCCAGGGCCAGGGCGCTGTCCACTTCTGCGCTGAGCGCGCGGGCGTGTTCCAGCACGCCCTGGCCGAACTCCGTCAACGCCAGGCGGCGCGTGGTGCGCTGCAGCAGCTTTTCGCCCAGGCGCGCTTCCAGCGCGGTGAGGCGGCGCGAGACCGTGGATTTGGGCAGTTGCAGGCGCTCGGCAGCACCGACCAGGCTGCCGGCCTCCATCACTTTGGCAAACAGCAACAGGTCGTCGGCGTCGCGCGTCATCTTGACCTTGATAGTTCCATTGGTGGAACGATGATATGCATTAAGGCGGCTTTTTCTTCGATTGGTGCATCCATACAGTTCGTTCCACACCAAGCCTCTGAACGAACCCGGAGCCCAAGATGATTCTTCAGATCAATTCCAGCGCCCGCGCCGCCGCCGACTCCTTCTCCACCCGCCTGGCCGACGAATTGGTGGCCGGGTTGCGCCAGGCCCAGCCTGAGGCCAGCTTGCAGGTGCTGGAACTGGGCCGCCAGGCGCCCGCCGCCCTGGACGAGGCTGCCTTGCAAGCCTTGTTCACGCCGGCCGAGCAGCGCAGCCCGGCACAGGCCGAGCGTGTGGCCCAGGACATGGCCTATATCGAGCAACTGCGTGCCGCCGACACCCTGGTGCTGGCCGTGCCGATGATCAATTTCGGCGTGCCGGCCGCATTGAAGAACTGGATCGATGCGGTGGCCAAGGCCGGCGTCACTTTTCGCTACAGCGCCAAGGGCCCCGAGGGCTTGCTGAAGGGCAAGCGCGTCTATGCGGTGTTGGCGCGTGGTGGCATCCACCGCGACCAGCCGCAGGACAGCATGGTTCCCTATCTGCGTACCGTGCTGGGCTTTTTGGGCATGACGGACTTGCACTTCGTCTATGCCGAGGGCCTGAACATGGGCCCCGAGGCCCAAGCCGCCGGCCTGGCTGCGGCGCGCGCCGAAATTGAAGCACTCACCCAAACCATCGCGGCCTGAGCCGCATTTGAAAGACGCCCATGCTGAACAAGATCAAGACCTATCTGCCCATCACCCTGTTGGCCCTGCCCCTGCTGCTGGGCGGCGGCGCCAAGTTGGCCGGGGTGCCCGAATTGCACGCGAGCTTCGGCATCCTGGGCCTGCCAGCCTGGTTCGGTTATTTCATCGGCTCGGCCGAAGTGGCCGGGGCCCTGGGCCTCTTCATTCCGCGCCTGCGCCGGCTGGCTGCGGCGGGGCTGGTGCCCATCATGGCCGGAGCCTTGTACTTTCATGTGCGCCACACGCCGCTGGAGCAGGGCGTGCCCGCCTTGGTCCTCTTGAGCTTGGCCCTGTGGGTCGCAATGCGCCGCCCACAAACGGAGCCGCAATATGGCTGACACCGTGCAGCACCCTCGTGCGGTGGAGTCCGTGGTGGCCGGGCAGGCCACGCAGGATGGCGCGGGCGTGCGACTGACTCGCCTGCTCAGCACCCATCTGCAGCGTCGGCTCGATCCCTTCTTGATGCTGGACGCCTTTGGCACGGATGAGCCGAGCGACTATCTGGCGGGCTTTCCGCCGCATCCGCATCGGGGCTTCGAGACCGTGACCTACATGCTCGAAGGTCGCATGCGTCACCGCGACTCTGCAGGTCACGAGGGCCTGCTGCAGTCGGGCGGCGTGCAGTGGATGACGGCCGGGCGGGGCGTCATTCATTCGGAGCTGCCTGAGCAGGAACAGGGGCGCATGGAGGGCTTTCAGTTGTGGCTGAACCTACCCGCGCGCGACAAGATGCGGCCGGCTTGGTATCGAGACATCCCCAGCGCCGAAGTGCCGGAGTGGCGCGCTGACGGTGAGGGTGTGGGTGGGGATGTGAGCGTGCGGGTGCGGGTCATCGCTGGCCAGCACCTCGGCGTTTTGGGCGCCATGCAGCGCGAGCATACCGAGCCGCTCTATCTGGATGTGCATCTGCAGCCCGGCGCAAGCTTCGAGCAGGCCTTGCCCGAGACGCACAACGCCTTCTTCGTGGTCTATCGCGGCAGCGTGGCGTTGGCCAGCGCTTGCACGGTGCCTGCCCAGCGGCTGGCGGTCTTGTCCAACACGCCGGGCAGCGACGGCGTGCGCTTGCAGGCCGGCCCGGAGGGTGCGCGCTTCCTGCTGCTGGCGGGGCGGCCGTTGCAGGAGCCGATTGCTCAGCACGGCCCCTTCGTGATGAACACGCAGGCCGAACTGGTGCAGGCGGTGCGGGACTATCAGGCCGGGCGCTTCTGAGCGGGCGGCGCCGGCTGTGGCAGGCTGGCGCAGTTGGCCACGCCGAATTGATCGACCTTGAGCCGAAGCCGCTGGCCGGGCTGCAAGGCCAACCACTGCGGCAGCGGTGGGGTGCATTGCCACTCGCGGCCATCGGCGGCGCGCAGCATCACCCAAGCCCAGGCGCGGCGTTGGCCCTCGCGCTCGATGCCGGGCGAGAGCCGCAGCACCGGCCAATGCGGCGTGCGTGCCCCGTCCCCCTCGGCCACGGCGCGTCGCAGCAGGCTCCAGCCCGGACCGCGGAAACGGCAGTAAGCACGCATCTGCCCGGCTTGCCCAGGGTCCTCGCGCTGCAGGCGCTCCACTTCGGTGGCAGCGGCCGGCAGCTTGTCGCACCAGTCGGACTGCGGCTGCACTTGCGAGGCTTCGATATCCACCTCACGCCGCCAGATCTTGGCCTCCACCTCGACGCGCACGCCCAGGGACTGATCGACCACCCAGGCCACCAGGGGCAGGGCCAGCGCCAGCATCCAGGGAAGGGGCTGACGCCAGCGCGGGGTGGTGCTCAGACGGGGAGGGGGCTTGGCATTCATGCGGGCCGCATCCTAGACAAACGCTTACACGCACTGCCGCCCGCGTCTGGCGAAGTCGCGCTAGGGTGCGACGGATGAAGCCCGCTCGAATCCAGACCCTTCTGCTTGGCCTGGCCCTGGCCGTGTTGACGGCCTGCGGAGGGGGCGGCGGAGGCGGTGACGCCCCGGCGCCCAGCCCCTCGCCCAGTCCGTCCACGGCCCCACCGCCGCCGCCTGCGCCGCCCCCTCCCGCTCCCCCGCCGCCGCCTCCGCCGCCAGCACCGGCGCCAGGCCCGAGCGCCGCCCTGTCGGTGAGCGTGAGTGCCGGCACGGGCCGCATCCTCAGCGTGGACGGGGCGATTGATTGCGGCGCGCGGTGCAGCGCGGAGCTCAGCCTGGGCCGTCGCGTGGCCTTGCGTGCGCTGCCGGCCAGCGGCTTTCGCTTTGATCGCTGGGAGTCGGGCTGCCCGGACTTCGTCGCCTGTGAGTTCGACATGGCTGGCGCGCGCAGCGTCAGTGCCCGCTTCGTGGCGGTGAACCCGGCTGCCGATTGCAGCCTGCCCACCGCGCGGGAAGGGGTGGCGCCGAGTTTCGCGGCCAGCCATCCCAAGCTGCTCCTGAACCACACCGCTCTACGCGATTGCCTGCGCACCAAGCTGCGCCTGGGTGCCCCCGAGGCCCTGCGCCTGAAGGAGCAGGTGGATCGGGCGCTGGCCGGTCGGCCCGACTACGCCTACCAGCCCTGGTACGCCGCCCTGCTCTGGCAGATGAGCGACGACCCGCGCTACCGCGATCTGGCGGTGGCGCAAACGGAAAGCCTGGTGACGGCTGAGGAGGCGCGCATCGCCGCCGCCCAGGCGCCGCAGGTGGCGGGCGACTCCTATCTGGAAGTCGACGCTTGGGTCGGTAATGTGGCGCGGGTGTACGACTGGTGTTTCGAGGCCCTCACGCCGGCGCAGCGCAGCCGTTGGCTGGCTTACGCCCACCAGGCGGTCTGGAATGTCTGGCTGGCGCCGGCCAGCCCCGCTGGCGGCGTGGCCGCGCAATGGGGCGGGCGCGAGATGCGCTGGAGCGGTTGGGGGCGCGACAACCCGGCCAACAACTACTACTTCCACTTCTTGAATGCGGCGGTGCTGCTGGGCTTGGCCAGCCAGGGTGAGCATCCGCAGGCGCCCGTGTGGCTGGATCTGGTGCGCCACCAGAAGCTGGCGGGCGAGCTTTGGCCTCTCTATGCGCGTGAGTTGCAGGGCGGCGGCTCGCTGGAAGGCACGGGCTATGGCACGGCGCTGCGCACGCTCTGGGGTGTGTATGAGGTCTGGGAGCGCAGCACGGGTGAGCGCATTGCGCATCTAAGTCCGCATGCGCGCGATTCGATGGCGCATCTACTGCACAGCATCACGCCCAGCCTGGACCGCCTGGCGCCCACCGGCGACCACGCCCGCGATGCGACAGCCGCGCTGTTTGACTACCACCGCGACTACCTGCTGCAGCTGGCGGCCCTGTTCCCACAGGATCGCTTGAGCCCGGTGGCGCTGGATCACTTGCGGCGCAGCAGCGTGCCGCGCATGCGCCACAGCTTCAACGACGTGCAAGAGCTCCTCTACGCGCCGCCGCCCACGGCTGCGCCGGCTGCCGAGCTCTCCACGCTCTATTGGGGCGAAGGCACGGGCCAGTTGATGATGCGATCAGACTGGGGCCTGCAGGCCAGCTATGCCAACTTCATCTGTGGCGCCTACAAGGAGAGCCACGCCCATGCCGACCAGGGCAGCTTCGTGTTGTTCCACCAGCGCTGGCTGGCCGACGACGCCAATCTGCGCTCGGATTCCGGCATCGAGCAGGGCCTGGCCCTGCACAACCTGCTGCGCCTGAACGACGCTCAGGGCCAGGAGATCCGCATGACGCCCCAGGGCCAGCCCTGCCGCGTGATGGGGCTGCGCAACCACGCCCAGTTCGCCTATGTGGCGGCCGATGTCACCCCCGTCTATGCCTTCCGGCACGAGGGCGTCAATCACTACGGCAACCACCAGGTCGAACAGCTGCGGCGCGAGTTCTTCTTCCTGCGCCCGGGGGTCTGGGTGGTGCTGGACCGGGTGGCCACTCGCACGGCCACGCAGCGCGTCTGGACCCTGAACCTGCCGGCCGCGCCCACCCTGGAAGGGCAGACGGCGCGCCTTCGCATCGGCGGGCAAGGCCTGGACCTGCATGCGCTGGGCGCCGAGCCATTGCGGGTGACCGAGCTGGCGGCCAATCGCGCCGGCGAGCGCGGTTGGCGCATTGAGCGCGAGGCCCGCAGCGCCAGCCCCGGGCTCTATCTGAACGTGCTGGCGCTGCCCGGCGCGCTGGCACAGGTGGAGGCCCTGGGCGAGGGCGGCGTGCGCCTGCGCCTGAGCGATGGGCGACAGGCCAGCTTGCGCTTTGCTCAACAGGGCTGGGGGGGCGATTTGGAGTTGCTGGATGCGCAGGGCCAGCCCCTGTGGAAGGCGGCTCTGCCCAGCACCATCGCCGCCCCTCCGTTGTTCATGGGCGATGCGGCGCCGGCAGAACGCGCACGGCCGGCCGACTATCTGGCGCCGCCCTGAAATTCCAGCCCGGAAAGTAAACAGGGAGCCCGAAGGCTCCCTGTTGATCCCAAGCGCCGCAGGCCGAAGCTGCGGTGTGTCGGGGTTCAGCCCTTGCGTGCGCGGCGTGCGAAGCCGGCGCCCAGCAGGCCCAAGCCGGTCAGTGCCAGCGTGGCGGGTTCCGGCACATGCTGCGTGTTGCCGTTCAGCGTGACAGCCACGTTGTCGATCGAGGTGTTGCCCTCGATGCCGTTGGTCGGGTTGCTGATCCGGAAGCGCGACACCCCATTGGTGCTGCTGAAGGAAATGGTCTGGTAGTTGCCGGGGTCCGTGAAGGCGCCGCCCATCACGGTAATCGCCGAGCTGTTCAGGAGCTGACCGCTCATGTCATAGGCCTCGAACAGCGCACCCTGCACAAAGGTGGTGACGTCAATCGAGAAATGGGTGATCTGCGCACCGAAGCCAGCGCCGAACTGAATCAGCGAGTTGTTGCTGGCATCCAGCCCGTTGTCGTGGATCCACAGGCCGTCCGGATTGTTTCCCCGGCCCTGGCCCACTCCGTAGTAGTTGCGCAGATTCGAATTGCTGCCCAACCAGCCGGACTCCCAGGTCGGGAAGGAGGCTTCGAAGTCCTCAGTCAGGTTCACCGGCAGGGCTTGAGCGGCACCAGCCAGCAAGACGGAAAGGGCGAGCAACACTTTTTTCATGGGGTGTCCTTCAGGGTTGAGAAGCAAACCCGCCTGTAGAGCAAGTCACATGCCACCTGCGTAAATACTTGAATTTAGGCACTGTTTTGCTTAACGAAGTCTGCGCTGTCAATTTTTCCGACAGTCCTTGCAGGTCGAAGTCGGATCGTTGACCTGACCCAGGCTCGCTAAGCTTCGCGCCATGACGACGCCCCCATATCCAGAGACTGGCTTGGTTTTTCCATCCGATGCCCAGGGCCAGCGCAGCAGTACGGCCGCCGGTGCGCGCATCGTCGCCGCTGCGCTGCGGGCCCTCAATCTCGGTCGTTTGGCCCAGGCCGCCGAGGCCGAGCGCCACTGGCGACGCCGCTATCCGGACTACTTCCGCGCGCTGGTTGAGGGGGGCCTGGCGCGGCCGGACCTGGCCCTGGCCAGTGCTAGCGCCGGCCTGCAGGCCGCCTGGCAGACCCTGCGTTGGCAAAGCAGGGCGGGCGCGGAGCAGGGCCTGGTCCAGGCCCTGGAGCGCCCCGAGGGCGAGTCGCTGAGCACCCTGACCCTGCGCGGTGCGGGCGCCCCTTCGCCGCAACCCTGGCATGTGCCCTATCAGGGCCGCCACCTTCAGGGCGATGCCCTGCTGGAGCAGCTGTTGCGTTGGGTCGAGGCCGGAGTCATCGAGCCCTCGGCCGCGCGTGCGCTGGGTCGTTGCGTGCGCCATCCTGAGTGGTTCGATCTGTCAGATCGGCACTTGGCCCTGCTGGGGGCGGCCAGCGAGGCTGGCCCGCTGCGCTGGCTGGCGCGCTGGCGCGCCAATTTGTACGCGGTGGATGTGGATCGCGCCGACGTCTGGAGCCGCATCTCCGACTTGGTTCTGGTGGGCAATGCCACCTTGCACCTGCCACTGCGCGCCAGCGGCCACACCGTGGACTGGATGGCCGCGGCCGGTGTGGACCTGCTGCGCGAGGCTCCGCGCGTGGCGCAGTGGCTGCGCGGCTTCGGGCGCCCCATGGACCTGGCCGCCCTGGGCTATCTGGATGGCGAGCGCCATGTGCGTCTTTCGCTGGCGATGGACATGGTGGCCTCGCAGTTGCTCAGCGCCCAGCCCGCCAGCAGCCTGGCCTATCTGGCCACGCCCACCGATGTCTATGCCGTCCCTGAAGAAGCGGCGCTGGCCGCCCAGGCCGCCTATGGGCAGAGGCCGCTGTTGTCGCGCGGCCTGCAGTCGCCCCTGCGCCTGGCCGCGGGCGAGCGCTTCTTCCATGCCAATGTGGGCCAGTTGCTGGCCGGGCCGCAGGGGCGGCGCTATGGCGTGGCGGACAGCCTGATCCTGGAGCAGGGCCCGAACTACGCGTTGGCCAAACGTCTGCAGCAGTGGCGGGCGCTGTGGGCGCGTTCGCATGGGCACCGGGTCAGTCTGAACGTGGCGCCAAGCACCACCACCGGTTCGGTGGTCAAGAACCCGGCGCTGGCGGCCGGCTTTGCTGGCGCCTCGGCCTTTGGCATCGAAGTCTTCCAGCCCGAGACCACGAACGCGCTGATGGCCGCCCTGTGGGTGCATGACCTGCGCACCGACCGCGCCCCGAGCGATCCGCAGATCGCCCTGGCGCACCCCTATGAACTGATCATGGATCAAGCCTGCCACGGCGGCCTGTGGCGTAGCGCCTATCGGCCGCGATCCGCGCTGCCGTTTGCGGCAGCGCTGGGGTGGGTGAGGGAAAGAGTGGGGCGCTGAGGCCGTCGGACAGCTCTGTTCGAAGGCTGTTTGGCGGAGGCTGTGAGATTGCCGCGACAGGCGTCGCGTCCAAGCCCGCTGCGCGGTCTTTGCCGAACTCAGTTGGCGGAGGCTGTGAGATTCGAACTCACGGGCCCTTGCGAGCCGGCAGTTTTCAAGACTGCTGGGTTAAACCACTCCCCCAAGCCTCCGCAGATGATTGAACTGCTGCGGCAGTTTTGCCTACGGTCAGCTTGCGGTGCAAGCCGCCCTTCGGCGCAAGCTCCTCGCGGAGCTTGAGCAAGACTGCTGGGTTAAACCACTCCCCCAAGCCTCCGCAGATGATTGAACTGCTGCGGCAGTTTTGCCTACGGTCAGCTTGCGCTGCAAGCCGCCCTTCGGCGCAAGCTCCTCGCGGAGCTTGAGCAAGACTGCTGGGTTAAACCACTCCCCCAAGCCTCCGCGAAGGGCGCGCATTGTCACTCATGCGCCGAGCTTTTGAACTTGCTCGCAGCGCACCTGCACGATCTCGCGCCGTCCGCCGTCGATGCGGGCGGCGCTCAGGCAGCCACCCCAGACGCAGCCGGTGTCCAGTGCCAGCAGGTCCGGCCGGTTCATCAATCCCAGGGTGGACCAATGGCCGAAGGCGATGGGTTGCCCCAGGCTTTGGCGCTCGGGGTGTTCGAACCACGGCATCAGCCCAGGAGGGGCGGTATCGGCGCCGTCCTTGAGTTCGAAGTCCATGCGGCCATCGGCATGGACAAAGCGCAGCCGGGTGCAGGTGTTGATGATCAGGCGCAGGCGGTCCACGCCCTGCAGACTGGGCTCCCAGCGGTCGGGGTGGTTGCCGTACATCTGCGGCCAGAAGTCTTGCAGTGCTTGCGGGTCGGCCAGCAGGGCTTGCACCTCGGCCGAGTGGCCCAGCGCATCGGCGGCGCGCCAGGGCGGCAGCAGCCCGGCGTGCACCAGCAGCCAGCCCTCTGCCTCGGCCACCAGGGGGCGTTGGCGCAGCCAGCCCAGCAGTTCATCGCGGTCGGGTGCCTGCAGCAGAGCGTCCAGGTGCTCGCTCTTCTTGGCCTTGCGCACGCCGGCAGCCACGGCCAGCAGGTGCAGGTCGTGGTTGCCCAACACGGCGTCGAAGCCCTGGGCGGCGGCGCGGCGCAGGGTGGCAAGAGAGTCGGGGCCGCGGCTGACCAGATCGCCGAGCAGCCAGATGCGGTCGCGAGAGGGCGAGTAGCCGATCTGGTCGAGCAGTCGGCCCAGGGCGCCGTCGCAGCCTTGTAAATCACCAATCAACCAGTGCATAGGGGCGCATTGTCAGCGCCCCCCGAGGGGGCAGTGAGCTCGGGGCGGCCCTGCACTCACTGGGGGCGGGAGAACCCGCAGGCGGCGCGGCTTGAGCGGGCTGAGACAATGCCGCGCGCGCCGCCTGCCGGCGCTTCGTTATTTAGGCGCGCTGCGCTTGGCTGAATGGATACCGCGCTTTTACTGTTTTTGATTCTGCTCAACGGCTGGTTTGCGATGTCGGAAATGGCCCTGACGGCCAGCCGCAAGGCCCGCCTGCAGGTGCTGGTGGAAGCCGGAGAGTCGGGCGCCGCGGCGGCCCTGGCGCTGCACGATAACCCGACCAAATTCCTCTCCACCATCCAGATCGGCATCACCTCCATCGGGGTGCTGAATGGCATCGTCGGTGAGGCCGCGTTTGCCGGGCCGCTCTCCACCTGGCTGGAGCATCAGTTCTCGCTGGGCGAGAAGGCCGCAAACCTGAGCGCCACCGGCCTGGTGGTGGTGTGCATCACCTTTGTCACCATCGTGTTTGGCGAATTGGTGCCCAAGCGCCTGGGTCAGCTGTATCCGGAGTTGATCGCGCGCCGGGTGGCGCCGCCGATGGACTTGATCTCGGCCCTGACCCGCCCCTTTGTGCGCCTGCTGTCCTTTTGCACCGAGGCCACGCTGCGCATGCTGGGCCTGAAGGACATGGGGCAGCGCAGCGTCACCACCGAAGAGATTGCGGCCAGTTTGGAAGAGGGTCTGGACGCCGGGGTGATTGAAGAGAGCGAACACCAGATGGTGCGCAATGTGTTCCGGCTGGATGAGCGCCAGGCCGGTTCGATGATGATTCCGCGCGCCGAAATTGCCTGGCTGGACGCCGAGGCCAGCCCCGCCGAGGTGTTGGCGGTGCTGCGGGAGCATGGTTACAGCCGCTACCCGGTGTGCCGCGGCGATCTGTCGGATGTGCTGGGCTTGGTGTCGGCGCAAGACCTGCTGGCGCGCGCGCTCTCAGGGGAAGCCTTGGATCTGGTGGGCAGCGTGGTGCCGCCGGTCTTTGTGCCTGAGACCCTGTCCGGCATGGAACTGCTGGAACAATTCCGCGCCAGCGACGCGCCCTTGGTCTTTGTGGTGGACGAGTACGGCGAGGTGCAGGGCGTGATCGCGCTGCGTGACCTGCTGGAGGCCATTGCCGGCGAGTTCAATGCGCCCTCGGACGGCGAGGCCTGGGCCACGCCGCGTGGCGACGGCAGTTGGTTGATCGATGGCCTGATTCCGGCGCCGGAGCTCAAGGACCGTTTGGAATTGAAGGAACTGCCCGAGGAAGAGCGCGGGCGCTACAACACCCTGGCCGGCATGATCATGCTGCTGCTGGGCCGCCTGCCGCGCACAGCCGACGCGGTGGAGTGGGAGGGCTGGCGTTTCGAGGTCGTGGACCTCGACGGCAAGCGTGTGGACAAGGTGCTGGTGACACGCCTTTCCTGACCTCAAGCCGGGGCGCCCAGCCCCATCGGCATTCATCTCTTTGAAAGTACCCCATGAAATTCCCCCCCATGTACCGCAGCCTGGTCGCTCTGGACCGTGTGCAACACCGCAATCTGCGCGTGCGCAGCGATGTGGGCGGCCTGAAGCAGGCCGCGGAACTGAACTCGGTGTTCCTGAATGTCATCGAGTTTGCTGACAGCTGCCGCGAATACCCCATCGTGTTCGTGCGTGCCGGAGAGGGCAAGGACGGCAAGCCCGCCCCCCTGATGCCTCTGGCCGTGCTGGGCCTGAAGCAGGGCGAGAACCTGTTCCTGAAGGCCGACGGCCAGTGGGACGCCGAGTACGCCCCCGCTTATGTGCGTCGCTACCCCTTCGCCATGGCCGGTGTGGACGGCGGTGATCAGGTCGCCGTCTGCATGGACGAGCAGTGGGAAGGTTTCTCGACCACCGAGGGCGAGGCCCTGTTCGACGACAAGGGCGAGCCCACCGAGTTCACCAAGTCGGCCCTGCAGTTCCTGGACAACTACGAAGCCGAGACCCAGCGCACCCGCGCGCTGTGCGAGATGCTGGACGAAGCCGACATCCTGGAAGGCATGCGCTTCGAGGCCCAGCTGCCCAATGGCGAAAAGATCGAAGTCGAGGGTTTCCTGGCCGTTAACGAAGAGAAGTTCGCCAAGCTGGACGACAAGGTGGTGCTGGACTGGCACCGTCGTGGCGTGTTGCAAGTGATCGAAATGCATCGCATGTCGATGGGCAATATGCGCCGTCTTGCTGCGAAACGTATTGGCAAGTAACAAGCTGTTTCGAGTTCTTTGATTCGCTCGGGCCTGCACTTGTAATGGTTTGTTGTTTCAGGTGTAAGCCCTAGTGAGTTGTCATCCCTTTTTCAAGGACCGACCGCTATATTGCGCCCCCTCCCCCCAGTTTGGGGGGGATTCCTGAAGAGGGTGTGATGAGCGAATCGTTTGTCGAAAGCATGGGTTCCGGGTTCGAAGCCAGCCAGTGGGCGGCCTCGGGCTTTGCGGGTCTGTCGCCGGAGCCGCGCTCATCGGCCGCTTCGGGTTACAGCGTGGAGCGGGTGCGCTCGCTGGCCAGCTGGCGCACCAGTCAGGCCCTGGTTGGCCGGCGCTACGGTCAACGCGGATTGCGCGTCAAGCCGCAGGGCTATCGCGGCGATGCCGGCCTGAGCACCCTGCAGGTGCACGAGAACGGCGAGTTGGTCGGCACCCTTTCGGTGCGCATGGATGGCGTGTTGGGTCTGTCGGCCGACACCGTGTTCCCCGACGAGATGCAAGCCCTGCGCGACCGCGGTCTGCGCCTGTGCGAGTTCACGCGCCTTGCCGTGGAGGGTGGCACCGAATCGAAGCAGGTGCTGGCCCGTCTGTTCCACCAGGCCCATATGGTGGCCTACCGTCTCTCGGGGGCCGAAGCGCTGGTGTTTGAAGTGCACCCGCGTCATGTGCCCTTCTACCGCCGCATGCTGGGCGCCAAGGTGCTCTCGGGCGAGCGCATCAATCCCCATGTGAATGCGCCGGCCGTGCTGATGATGCTGGACCTTGAGGAAGTGCAGGACCAGGTCGAGCTGTACGGCGGCCGGCCCGAGTTGGCCTCCAAGGTGCGGTGCATCTATCCCTTGGTCTACGGACCCGACGAAGAGCCGGACCTGCTGCGCCAATTGGCCCTGCGCGGCTGATTCAGCCTCTGCTTATGAGGCAGCCGGCGCGCAACGTTGCGCCGCCTGTTGCAAGGCCTGCACCACCCCGGGCAGGCGGGCATCCATCCACTCCCGTGGAGCCAGCGCCACAAAGGCCAGGCGCAGCGGGGTAGCGCCCAGCGTGCCCAGGGCGACGGCCAGCGCGCTGACGCCCGGCACCAGACTCTCATCGCTGCGCGCCCAGCCTTGCCGGCGTACGGCCGCCAGGCGTGCCTTCACTTCGGCCTCGGTCAGCGTCGGCTCGGCCCGCTGCCACAACGCCGCCACCCCATCCCAGCCAATGGCGGCCGACAACACCTGCCCGCTGGCGCTCTGACTCAGGCTCAACACCGCTCCCAGCTTGAGGCTGAGGTGCACCGGCCCCGGCGGCTCGGCCACGCGCAGCACGATGGGGCCTTGCTCGGTCCAGGTCGCCAGGCCGACGGTCATGTCCAGAGCCTGGGCCAGGCCCGCCAGTTCGGCACTGGCGCGCTGTAGCGGGGCATCCTGCTGCAAGCTGATCAAACCCAGGCTGCGCGCAAAGGGCCCTAGGGCATAGGGTGCGCCTTCGCTGGTTTGCTCCACCAGGCCCAGGCGCGAAAAGCTGACCAGGTAGGGGTGGGCCTTGGCCGCCGTCATGCCGGCCGCCAACGCCAGATCCTTGAGGGCCAGCGGCCGTCCGGCGGCCGCCAGGGCTTGCAATAGCGCGCCCCCCACCTCGATGCTCTGAATGCCGCGACCGCCGGCTTGCTTTTCGCTCATGGCCAAATTCTATATAGACGAATTTATTTGCAATGGCAGAATTCCCGCTCCTTCCGCCTGTGGCGCTCTTGGCGCCCCCGAAGTTCATGGATTCCTTCAGCTACTTGAGTGGTTTCGGCAACCAGCACGCCACTGAGGCCCTGCCGGGTGCCTTGCCGGTGGGGCGCAACAGCCCGCAGCGCTGTCCCTATGGGCTGTATGCCGAGTTGTTGTCGGGGGCGGCGTTTACGGCGCCGCGGGCCGGCAATCTGCGCACCTGGATGTACCGACGCCAACCCTCCGTTGTGACAGCTCGCTACACGCCCTACGAGCAGCCGCTTTGGCTGAGCGGGACCGCCCAGGTGGAGCCCAGTGCGCCCGAGCCCTTGCGCTGGGGCCCGCTGCCCTGGGGTCAGCCGGGGCGCGACTTTGTCGATGGCCTGTGCAGCTATGCCGTCAATGGGGATCCGGATGCCGGCCTGGGCATCGCCGTGCACCTCTATGTAGCCGACCGTTCGATGGGCGACCGCGCGCTGATGAATGCCGATGGCGAAATGCTGATCGTGCCGCAGCAGGGCGCCTTGAATCTGCGCACCGAACTGGGCTGCCTGCGCGTGGAGCCGGGAGAGATTGTGGTCATTCCGCGCGGTCTGAGCTTCAAGGTGGAAGTGGAAGGTCCGGTGCGCGGCTATGTGTGCGAGAACCATGGCGCCGCGTTTCGCCTGCCCGAACTGGGCCCGATTGGCTCCAACGGTCTGGCCAACCCGCGCGACTTTCTGGCCCCGGTGGCCGCCTTCGAGACCGACGAAGCACAAAACCGGCCCTACGAGCTGATCAAGAAGCAGGACAACCGCCTGTGGCGTTGCACCCAGCCGCGCAGTCCCTTCGATGTGGTGGCTTGGCACGGCAATCTGTGCCCCTACAAGTACGACACCCGGCGCTTCATGACGATCAACACCGTCAGTTTTGATCACGCCGACCCCAGCATCTTCACGGTGCTGACCTCGCCCAGCGACACCCCGGGCTGGGCCAATTGCGACTTCGTGATCTTCCCGCCGCGCTGGATGGTGGCTGAAGACACCTTCCGCCCGCCCTGGTACCACCGCAATGTGATGAGCGAGTTCATGGGCCTGGTCTATGGCCAGTACGACGCCAAGCCCGAGGGCTTCAAGCCTGGCGGCGCCAGCCTGCACAACGCCTTCGTGCCCCACGGGCCGGATACCGAGGCCTTTGCCGGCGCCAGCAGCGCGGCGCTGCAACCGCACAAGCTGGACCACACCCTGGCCTTCATGTTCGAGACCCGGATGCGCCTGCGCCCCACGCCGTTTGCCCTGCACGAGGCGCCGCTGGAAACCACCTACGACCAATGCTGGGTCGGCCTGGCCGACCATTTCGACGCGAGCAAGCCATGAACGCCCTGGATTTCACCCACGACCCCGCCGCCCAAAGCTGGGTCACCAGCGCCAATGCCGACGGCAGCGACTTCCCGCTGCAAAACCTGCCCTATGCGCGCGCGCGCTCGGCCGGCAGCCATCAGGACTGGCGCATCGTCGTCGGAATCGGTGACCAGGCCCTGGACCTGGCCCTCGCGGCCCAGCGCGGACGCTGGAGCAGTGCCATCCAGGTGTTGCTGGAGCCGCTGGCGCGCGGCGATCTGAACGCCTTCATGGCCCAGCCCAAGGCGGCGCGCCTGGCCCTGCGCCATGCGCTGTTTGAGGCCCTGCGTGCCGGCAGCCCGCAGCAGGCAAGCTTGGAAGCCGCGCTGCGACCTCTTCGCCTCCTGGAGTTCAGCCTGCCGGCACGCATCGGCGACTACACCGATTTCTATGCCGGCATCCACCACGCGGTGACGGTGGGCAAGCTGTTCCGCCCCGATAACCCCTTGCTGCCCAACTACAAATGGGTGCCGATTGGCTACCACGGCCGCGCGTCCAGCGTGGTGGTCAGTGGCACACCCCTGCGCCGCCCCTGGGGCCAGCGCAAGGGGCCGAACGACGAGCAGCCGCAGTTCGCCCCCAGTCAACGCGTCGACCACGAGCTCGAATTGGGCCTGTGGGTGGCGCAGGGCAATGCGCTGGGTGAACCCATTGACATCCACCAGGCCGAGGACCATCTGTTTGGTGTCAGCCTGTTCAACGACTGGTCGGCGCGTGACATCCAACCCTGGGAGTACCAGCCGCTCGGCCCCTTCCTAGCGAAGAACTTCGGCAGCACAGTTTCCCCATGGATCGTGACGATGGAGGCCTTGGCACCTTTCCGTTGCCCGCTGGAGCGCAGTGCCGACGACCCGCAGCCGCTGCCCTATCTCAGCAGCGCGGCCAATGAGGTGGGCGGGGGGCTGGACGTGCACCTGGAAGTGCATCTGAGTACCGCCGCGCGACGCGCCGCTCAGTTGCCGGCCGAGCGCCTGGCGCACAGCAATGCCAAGCACATGTACTGGACGGCAGCCCAACTGCTGACCCATCACGCCAGCAATGGCTGCAATCTGCAGCCGGGCGACCTTCTCGGTACCGGCACCATCTCCGGACCCTTGCCCGAGCAGGCCGGCTCGCTGCTGGAACTGACCCAGGGCGGGCGTCAGGCCATCGCGCTCGAAGGCGGCGAGAGTCGCACTTTCTTGCAGGACGGCGACGAACTGCAGCTCAAGGCCTGGGCCGAACGCGCGGGTGCGCGCCGCATTGGCTTCGGCCCCTGTGCGGGTCAGATCCTGCCGGCGCTCACTCGCAGCTGAAGTCGTCTCTGAAGCTGTGCCAAACCCAGGCCGAGCAGGGCGCCCAGCCCATCGGCCAGCAGGTCCACCCACTCACCGCTGCGCGGCGGCAGTTGGGTCTGCAGCAGCTCGATCAGGCCACCGTAGGCCAGTAGCGCCAGGGCCAGCAGGAGCCAGGGCGCGCGCGGCCAGGCCCAGCGGCTGCAGGCGCCTAAGGCGGCAAAGGCGAGCAAGTGGTTGGCCTTGTCCCACCCGGTGCCGGGCAATTGCTCGGTGATGGGCCAGAGGGCCAGGAAACTGATGACGGTCAGCAGCAGGGCCAGCAGGGCGCGGGCTTGGGGCGGTGTAAGTAGAGGCGTAGGCAACATGCCCTCATTGTCCCCAGCCACGCTCCCCGAAGAAATGGCTCACCGGCTCGCCCGGGAAGGCCCAGAAGGCACAGCGCTCGCTCGACGGCACGCAGTAGGGGAACTCGGTGTCGGGTGCCGGCCCGGCCAGGGTCTTTTCCAGCACCATGGACTGGTATTGCGCAGTGCTGCCCTCCAGGGTGTTGCCGTTCAGGATGACTTCCTGCCCGGTGCGCTGCGCGAAGCGGCGCAGCGCATTGCTGCGCGAATGCTCGGGGGCGTAGCAGTCGGCGCTGACGCCGTTCTCGCTTGTCACTCGCAGGCCGTCGGGGGCGCGCACCACCAGCGAGTGGTTGCCCGCCGTGTGCCCGGGGGTGTGGATCAGGGCCAGGCCAGGCCCCAGCCGCACGCTGCCATCCAGCAGCTCGATGCGCGCTGCATTCAGACCCTCACAACCCTGCGGGCAATACCACTGCGCCTGCAAAGGCAGCAAGCCCTGCACCGACAACCACTCGGCGCGCTGCACCAGCAGCTTGGCCTTGGGGAATAGCGCCTGCGGACCCAGCCAGCGGCGCAGGTCCTGGGTGTGCAGATGGTCAAAGCTCAGGTAGTCCACCTCTTCGGGGCGAACGCCTGCCAGGGTCAGGGCCTCTTCGACGCTGCGCGTCACCGGTGCCACCCAGGGATGCAGCGCCTCGGGCAGGCTGCGCGCCAGCTCGGCAAAGAAGGGCGTGGCGCGGTTGGCCTGGTGATCGGAGGGTGAGAACAGCAGCACCCGCGCCCGGCCTTCGAAGTCGACGTAACGCAGCACGAACACGCGGTTCTGCAACTGCACGAAGGGGAACTTGAAGCCTTGCTGGGCGAATACCCCGGAGTAGGCGTAATAGGTCGGGTAGGGCAGGCGGATCAGATCCAGGCTGCGATAAAAGGGCAGGGCAGGTTCATCCAATAGCTCTTCGCGCAGCGCCAAGGCCGCACGGCGCAAGGCCCGCAGCTGATCCATGGGCGTGGCCCGCTGCCAGGCTGGGGTGAGGGTGTGGATGGGTTTCATGCGGGCTTGTGGCGCTCTGCACGCCATTGCAGATAGCCCTTGGCATAGCTGCCGAAGAAGCGGTCCAGATAGGGCAGGAAGCCGGCGTAATTGCCCTGGTACTTGGCGTGGTGAAAGTCGTGATAGCCCGCGCCCTCATAGAGCGGAATCAGGTGGCCGGGGTTCCAGGGAAAGACATAGCCGCTGTGGCCGTCGGCAGCCTCAAACTGGCGCAGCACCAGCCAGACCCAGAGCACCGGCAGGCTCATGCCCAGCAGCAGCGGCCCCACCAAGGCCAGGGCGCCGGTGGCGGCGTATTCCAGTGGGTGCATGTAATTGCCATTGATGGCGCAGCACTGGCGGATGCGGTGGTGCTGGCTGTGCACATGCTTCAAGAGCCAGCGTTGGCGGTGCAGGCCGCGGTGCATCCAGTAGTACAGAAAGTCATCCAGCAGGACGCAAAAGGCCAGCTGGGCCAGCACCATCCACCAGGCGGGCCATGGCCCGTCGTGGATGCCTGAGAGCCGCAGCACGGGCCAGCTCAGGGTCAACAGCAGGGCGACGGTGACCACGTTCAGGCCCAACTGCCGCAGCGAGGGCCAGAGCCAGGTGCGGACCTCGAAGGGCGCGGTCTGCACCTTGTAGCGGCGCAGGACCACTGGGTCCCAGGCGGCCAGCGCCGTCAAGGGGAGGGCAAAGGCCAGAAAGGCTCCGGTGCTCACCGCCAGCCCGGTCATGGGGAAGCGCCAGAACATCGGGTCCTGATAGGTGGCCAGCCAGGCCTGCAACCAGTGGGGCATCACGTCTCCTTGAGGAGGCCCATGCTAGGCTGGCGCCGTTCCAGAAATTTATGAAAACGCGCCAGTGTCGACTGACTCTGACGCAGTCGCGCGAAACCCCGGGAATCCATGGAGAGCCTTGCCAACCCCCTGGCTCCGGCCCGAGTGGCCGCCAGCTATGCCCAGGTGCTGCTGCAGTGCATAGCCGAGGAGGGCGTGCCGGCGGCCGAACTGCTGCAGGCCGCCGGACTGGCGCAGCAGCCGGCCGAAGACTGGGCGCTGGATGATTTTTTAAACTTGCTGCAAGCCGCCACTCGTGCTGAAGTGAGTGCGGACTTGGCACCTGCCCTTGGCTTGCGTCTAGGGCAGCGCCAGCGGGTGCACAGCTTCGGGCTCTTGGGCCTGCTGCTGCTCAGTTGCAGCACGCTGGGCGAGGCCCTGCAGCAGGTGCTGCGTTTCGAGGCCCTGGTGCATGACTTGGGGCGCTCGCGCTTTGAAGCCCGGGGCGATGAGGGGCGGCTGATCTGGACGCCTGCAAGGGAGTTGGATGCTGCCCGCCATGCCCTGCTCATCGACTGGATCTTTGCCGGCTTGCAGCAGGTTTGCGACTGGCTCAGCGGCCGGCGCATGCCCTTGCGTGCGCTGCAACTGCGGCATCTGCCGGCCCATCCGGCGGCGCATCAGGCCTTCTTTCGCGCACCCCTGCAGGCGGCGCAGCAGGATGCCCTGGTCTTTGATGTCGGCTTGCTGGATTGGCGCCTGCCGCAGGCCGACCCGACCCTGCAGCCAGCGCTCTTGCAGTGGGCCGAAAAGGCCTTGGCGCAGCGCCTGCGCCTGCCGGCCTGGACGCCCCGGGTACGGGCGCTGCTGCAGCGCGATCTGGCCCAGGGCCCCAGCCTTGTCTCGGTGGCGGCGCAGCTGGATTTAAGCTCGCGCAGCCTGCAGCGCGCACTGCAGGCCGAGGGGCAGGGCTTTCAGGCCCTGCTGGACGGCGTGCGGCATCAACAGGCCTGCGACTACCTGCGCCATGGCCGCCTGCCGCTGGCCGAAGTGGCCAGCCTGCTGGGCTTTCGCCACGCGAGCGCCTTCAGCCAGGCTTTTTCTCAGTGGCAGGGCTGCAGCCCGCGCGTCTACCGCCAGGGCGGTGGGCGCTCATGAACCGCGCTTGTCGCGGTACATCTTGGCGTCGGCGCGCGCCAGCAGGGTCACCACGCTGTCCTCCGGCCGCGCGGCGCTGACGCCCAGGCTGATGCTCAGGCGCAAGCCGGCGGCCAGGTCGTCCCAGGCCGTCTGCGCCACGCGGGCTTGAATGCGCGCGCAGACCTGTTCCGCGCGCTCGTCATCCAGGCCTCGCAGCAGCAGCACGAACTCGTCACCGGCCCAGCGTGCCGCCAGATCGCCCTCGCGGATGCCTTCTTCCAACAGGCCGGCAAGCCGGCGCAGCACGGCGTCGCCGATGGCGTGGGAGTGCTGGTCGTTGATGGCCTTGAAGCGGTCCACATCGACCATCGCAAGGTGCAGCTGATTGGGCAGGTGCTCGGGCAAGGGGCTGTCCAGCCACTCGGCCAGTTGCTGCTCGAAGCGCCGCCGGTTGGCCAGTCCGGTGAGCGGGTCTTCCATGGCCAGGCGCTGGTAGAACTGGGTGTCCTTGAGCTGCTGCTGGGGGTCGGGGGCGCGGCGCCGCAGGGCCATGCGGCGGTCGATGATGTCGATGCGGCTGTGCAGGCTGCCGGCGCGGTGGCGGTGCTGGCGTTCGGCCAGTTGACGCAGCACGGCCAGGGCGTCGCCGGGGCGGCCCAGGCGCTCCAGCACATGGGTCAGCACCTGAGACGAGATGTCGAACAGGGCCTCATGCCGATGGTGGCGCGCATGGCGCTGGGCCTCGCGGGCTTCCAGCTCGGCGCGTGCCAGCTGACCGGCGGCCAGTGCGCCCTCGGCACGCAGCCAGGCCAGTGCCGTGCGCAACCAGGGCCGATCGCCATGGGCCAGGGCCTGTTCCAGGGCTTGAACCGCTGCGGCGGCCTGCTGGGGCTCTGCCTTCCAATAGGCCAGCAGGGCGCTGCTGATGAGGTGGATGAAGCGGGTGTTGGCGGCGCTGCCTGGCGTCAGGCCGGGAATCAGCCCAGTCTGGCTGTAGAGCGCATCGCAGATCTGCATCTGCCGGCTCAGGGGATCAAGCCCGGCGCGGCGCCCGCCCTGGGCGCGCTCCACCACATAGCGCACCGACTCGGTATTGGCCAGATCGACCTGCAGCTCATAAGGCGGCAGGGGTGGCTGGCATTGCGCCGCCAGTTGCAAACCCTGTTGATAGGCCGCCGTGGCCTCGGGAAAGCAGCGTCCCAGATACATCGCGATGCCCAGCGCGTGATAGGCCAGCACGGCCTCGGGGCAGGGGGGCAGGCCATCGGCCAGGCGCACGGCCATCAGCGCGCCGTCTAGGGCCATCTCGTAAAAGCCCAGGCGCGTGGCCGCGATGGCCTGGGCGTGCAGGGCGCGGCACTCGCCGCGCGTGTCGCCCAGCTGCGCATAGTCCAGGGCGGCGCGCTGCGCGTTGTCCAGCGCGGCCTCAAAGCTGCCCTGCAGACGCAGCTGCAAATTGGCCAGCAGCAGCCGGGCTTCGGCCCGCTCGGCCGCGCTGCCTTGCTCGAACACCGGTCGCAGCAGCTCCTGGGCACGCGCGGCGTTGCCGGCCTCGACCTGCTCGGCGGCATCGCTCAGCAGGGTGGACCAGGGGGCGGCGGGCGGGCGATCGGTCATGAAAACGCGGGACGAGGCGGTGCGTGAGATTTTGTGTCGCTCCACCCCGCCGTGGGCTGGGGCTTTCCTTCAGTCAAATTTCCACAACCACAGCAGATCCACGGCCGATTCCAGGCCGCTCTGCGCGCGCAGGCGGAAGCGCTGGCCCAGCCGGTAGGTCAGCTGCCATTGGCCGGCGGCGGCGCTGAGCGAGCGCTCGTAGCCCAGGCTCCAGTGCTTGGAGAGTTGGGCACCGACGCGCAGCACGGTGGCGGCGTCCTCGTCCTGACCCACCGAGAACTCCGACAGGCCCAGGCGCTGCAGCACCTGGCCCGTGCCGCTGCCTTCTTCGCCCGCCAGCAAGGCCAGCGCGGCCTGTTGCAGCAGGGCGGCGTCGCGTCCGCCCTCGGTGCCGGGCTCGCGCCCCAGCAGCAGCCAGGCCAGCTTGTCGTTGTCGGGCAGCTCGGGTTCGGCCACCAGGCGCACGCGCGGCTGCAGGGCCGTGCCGGTGACGCTGACGCCCACGCGGTGTTCGATGCCGGGCTTGATGGCCAGCAGGTCCACGCGCGGGTCGTTCAGCGGCCCCTTGAAGCGCAGGCTGCCGGTCTCGATCTCCAGGGTCTGGCCATAGGCCTGGTAGCGCCCGCCCTGGGTGTCGATCTGGCCCGTCCACTGCGCAGCCTGGCCTGCGCGCTCGCGCAGCAGCAGCTCGCCCGTCAATCGCGAGGCAAAGCCCCGGCCCTGCACCCGCAGGCGCTCGCCCAGGTTCAGACGCAACTCGACATCGCGCTGCCAGTTGGATTTGCGCGGGGGCGGCGCCTCGGCCTGGGCATTGAGCACCTTCACGTCCGCATCGAGTTCCGGCTGGCTGGTGCGCGGGATGGTGAACTGCCCTTCATCGGCGCGCAGCGCACCGCGCAGGCGCAGGCGCTCGGGCCCAAGCTGCAACTCGGTCTGCCCACTCAGCACCAGGCGGCGCTCGAAGCCGTTGAGCACGCGGAAGCCTTCGGCCTGCAGCGTGAGCTGCGCGCTGGGTTGCTCGTCGCCCCAGCGCAGGCTGCCGCTGCCGCTGATCTGGCCACCTTGTTCGCCCAGACCCTGAAGACGCAATTCCTGCAGTTGCAAACCCTGGCCGTCGAACTCGGCCCGCAGCAGACCCTGCTGACCGCCGGCGCCGCTGCTGGCGTGGCTCAGGCTGGATAGCTGCACGCCCAGCTGACCATGCAGTTGCGGCTGCTGTCGGCTGCCGCTCAGATGAGCCTGCAGTTGGGCCGCACCGTCCAGCCGCCAGTCGGGTGGCAGCCAGGGGCGCAGGGCACTCAGGCGGGGCAGATCGGCCTTCAGCTGGCCGTTGACGCTGCCGCTGGGCCCGACCTCGGCATTTGCCAGCACTTGACCCAACAGCGTGCTGCGCAACTCGAACCCGAGCGCCGAGCGGCCGGCGGCCTCTTGCTCCAGCTTCAGGCTCAGGGCCTGCAGCCCCAGGGCCTGTCCGTCCAGGCTGAGCTCGCCCTGCAGCGCGCTCAGACTCAGACGGCCCTGCGGCGGGTGCTGGGCGTCGCCGTGCAGATCGAGGGCCAGGCGCAGCCGGGCCGCGCCGCTCCAGTTCGTGGGCCCAGACTGGGTCTGTCCCAGCAGGTTCAGCCACGGCGCCAGCCGCGCCGCGCCGCCCAGGCGCAGCGTCCAGTCTCCCGCGGTCGTCACCTCGGCCTGCTGCAAATCCAGGCGCTCGCCGGCCAGCTCGAGCTGGCCGGCTTGCAGTTGCAGACGACCCTGCTGCCAGCTGAGGGCCGGGCTGACCAGCGCCAGGGTGGCGGAGGGCTGGGCAAGACTTGACTTCAGCTGCAGCCTCAGCTCGGGCCAGAGCCAATGCTGCGGCGCGTCGTCGCTGCGCTGCAAGGCCGCGCTTTGGGCCTCCAGCGTCCAGTCCTGGCCCTGCCACGGGCCCTGGGCCTTGAGCTGCCAGGGCTGGCTGCGCGAGCCCTGAAGCTGCAGGCTGCTCAGGCGCTGCCCCTGCCACTCCAACTGCGCCAGCTCGGCCTCAAGCTGGCCTTCGGGTTGCCATTGGAGCTGTAACTGACGCAGGCGGCCGCCCTTGTCCTGTTGATGGTCGCCCTGCTGCCACCGCAGTCCTTCAGCCCGCAGCTGCACGGCGGGTCGACCTTGCTCGTCCTGCTGCCAGCGGCCCTGCGTCTGTCCTTCCAGGCGGCTGAGCCAAGGCTGCCACAGGGGTTTCAGCGCGGCCAGATCGTTCAGCTGCCAGTCGGCCTGGCGCGGCAGCCAGTCCATCGGCGTCTGCAGGCCTAGGGGCAGGGCGGGGCCATCGCCTTGGGCGTGCAGGCCCTGGCCTCCTTGTAGCTGCAGCGCGAGCTGCCAGGGGCTTTGCTGCGGCTCCAGCTTCAGCTCGGCCTGCCCTTGCAGCGGGCTGCCACCCAGCTGGCTGCCGGCGCTCAAAGCGAGCTGGAGGGCACCCAGCCATTGCCCCGAAGGGCCACGCCCCACCTGTCCGTCCAGCCGGCCGCTGAGCAGGCTGGGCTTGGGCCAGGGCGGCAGGGGCAGTCGCAGGCTTTCGAGTTGCAGCTGCCATTGGCCGCGGGCGCGGCTCAGATCCCAATCCCCCTGTGCCTGGGCGCGCCCGCCCTCGGCCTGGCTGAGTTGCAGATCGCTGACCGCAATCTGCCGTCCCTTCAGCTGGCCTCGGCCCTGCGCGCTCAGGCGCTGCCCTTGTCCCTGGGCCTGCAGGCGGGTCTGCCAGTGCAGCGGCTGATCCTCACTCCACGCGGCCTGCTGCAGCGCCAGTTCGCCTTCCAGCTGCCAGGCGGGCCAGCGCGCATCCAGGCGCTGCAGTTGCAGGCCGCTGAGGCGCAGGTCGGCGCGCAGGGGCTGTCCGGCTTGGGGCAGGGCCTGGGGTTGGACCAGACTCAGTCGGCCGGCGCTGGTGCTGGTGCTGCCGAGTTCAATTTCCAGGGCCTGGATCTGCAGCGCCTGCCATTGCTGCAAGGGCAGTTGGGCGTCCAGATGCAGGCGATGCACGGGCAGGCCGTTGGCGTCCAGGCGTTGAGCGGCGCTGTTGCGGGCCCGCAGCTGCAAGGCCAGGCGGCCGTCGCTCTTCAGTTCTCCCTGCAGCCGGCCGTTCCAAGCGCCGGCCGGGGCGGCCGGAAGCAGGCTTTGCGGATTCAGGTCCTGAGCCTGCACGTCCAGCGCGTGCAGCCAGTGCGGGCTGAAGGGTCGCAGCTGCAGGGCGGCGTCCAGCCCCAGCGGTCCATCGCCCCGGTGCAATTGGGCCTTCAAGACGGGGGCCGCCAGCGGGCCTTGGGCCTGTAGTTGCAACCGCCAGTCCGGCGTTGCGCCGGGTGGCAGCAGCGTCGCTGCGGCCCGCAGATCACCCTGGTGGCTCAAGCTGCCCTGGGCCTGAAGCTGGCGCTGCTGCCAGCGCAGGCGCAGGGCATCGATGGCCAGCCATTGCCCGGCCTCCAGCTGGCCCCAGCGGGCCTGGAGTTGCAGGGCCTGTGCCTGGATGCCATCGATCTGCAGCGCATCGATTTGCAGGGCCTCCAAGTTCAGCGTGGCCGGCAGGCGCGGCCGCAGCAGGGCCAGCACTTGGCTGGCATCGGGGGGCGGCCCGCTGCTGGAACCGGTGTCGAGCTGCAAGCGGCTGAGGTGGGCGCTAAGACGCCACTGTCCGGCCCGCCAACGTGGGGCCGCCAGCTGCAGTTTTTCGATGCGCCAGCGCAGGCCACCCTCACCCTCGCCCTGGCCCTCCAGGACTTCAGCCTCCAGCCCGGTCCAGAGCGAGCCGCGCAGGCTCTCGAAGCCCGGGCCGGCCAGGGCGCGCAGCACCGGTGCAGTGCCGGCCAGGACGCCAAGCAGTACGCCAAGCAGTAGCCACGCGGTCAGCAGGGCCAGGCCCCAGATCAGGCGTTTCCTGAGTAGAACCGGCTTTGCCGGGCTACTCACACCCCCGCGGGGGGCGGGCTGGGCCAACGGCCCGGACCTGGGGGTGCTCATAGCGCCATCCCGACCGAGATGTGCAGGCGCCAGCCGCCGCCCCAGGCCTTTTCGCCCTTGGCCCGATCGGCCCGCAAGAGGCCGATCGGGCTGCGCCAGCGCAGACCCAGTCCCCGGCCCCAGGCTGGGCGCAGATCGGCGGCGCGCTGGGCGGCCTGGCCGGCATCCACAAAGGCGGCCAGGCCCAGGCCGTCGATGCCGCGCCAGCGCGGCAGGGGCTGCTGCAACTCCAGGCTGGCGCTCCACATCAGACGGCCACCGACTTCGCGGCCGTTCAGGCCCTGGCCCTCGGGGCCCAGCGCACGGTGCTCGTAGCCGCGCACCGACTCGTCGCCGCCGACTCGAAAGCGCAGCGATTCAGGGACCTCCAGTTCAGCCGGTGCCCACACGCGGCCGACCTCCAGCCGGGCGCTCAGGCCCCGCCCCTTGGGCAGCGGCCACCAAGACTGCCAGCGCGCCTGCAGGCGCAGCAACTGTCCCTGCTGGCGCGTCAGCGGGCTGCGCGCCTCGGCGCGGCCGATGGCGCTTTGCAGGCTCAAGGATTGGCCTTCGGTGGGCAGCAGCACGCTGTCCACCCGGCGCCAGCTGGGATTGAGGTGCAGCAGCAGGGCCTGCGAGCGGGTGTCGCGGTCTTGCTTGGACGTGAGCCATTCCAGCGCGATGGCGCGGTCGTGGGCCGGGCTCTCGCGCACCTGGCCCAGGCGCAGCGAGCCCTGGCTGTACGGGGCTTCATCGCCCTGCTCGCGTTCCCAGCGCGCCGCCACCAGCCAGCGCTGCTGCTGCGCGCCCGGGTGGGTGGAGAGCTCGGCCTCAACAGTCTGCGCTTCCTGGGCCCAGGCCAGGCGGGTGCGGGCGCGCAGCGGCCAGTTGGCCGGGCGGCGGTGCAGATGCTCCAGCGTCAGGCGGCCCCGGCTCAGATTGCTCCAGCCCAGGCCCAGGCCGAGTTGCTGCAGAGGGCTTTCGCGCAGGCGCACGCGCACTGCCATGCGCTCGCCCTCCAGCGATTCCGGATCCAACTCGACCAGGGCGCTGTCGAAAAGCTGGCTGCGCAGCAGGCGCTGCTGGGCCTCGATGAACAGGGCTTCGCTGACGGGCTGATCGACGGCCAGCCCGAGTAGCGCGCGCACCCGGTCTTCGTCGTGATGGCGCAGGCCTTCGATGCGCACCTCTCCGATGCGCACCGCCGGCCCGGGCAGCAGGGGCAGGGTGGCGTCCACCGCCTGGGTGGCAGCGTCCACGCGGGCCTCGGTGTCGCCCCAGCGCGCCAGCGGATGGCCGTGGGCGCGCAGCCGGGCCAGGAAGGCTTGCTTGCCATCGCTCCAGCGCTCGCGCACGAAGGCGCGGCCAGGCCGAAGGGTGGTCTCCGCCAGCCACTCGCGCCATCGTGCCAGCTGTTCATCGGGCACGCCGGGCGCCAGCAACTCCACGCTGCGCAGCCGGGCAATCGTGCCGACTTGCACGAGCAGGCGCGCGGTCGGGCAGTCCAGCTCGATGCGCAGCGGGGCGTAATAGCCTTCGATGCGCATCAGCTCTCGCGCCTGTTGGGGGGCCTGCGCGCACAGGCGCTGGCGCTCCAATTCGTCCAGGGGCCCTTCGGCCGGCGGCCGGGCCAGCGCCCGGGCCAGGTCCAGGTGGCTACTCAGCAGGCTGCGCACGTCCTCGTCGTCGGCCTCGATGTGCAGGCCCTGCGCCGCCGCGGCCTGCAGTCCGCAGGCAGCACCCAAGAGCCAGGCGACCGCCCAGCGCCTCATTTGCTGAGTTGGCGCATCGCGTCGGACAGCCCGCTCAGGGTCAGCGGGTACATCTTCTGGTGCATCAGGCCCTGGATCAGGTGAATGCTCTGGCGGTATTCCCACACGCCCTGCGGCTCAGGGTTGATCCAGGCGTGGCGCGGGAAGGCCTGGGTCAGGCGATCCAGCCACAGCGAGCCGGGCTCCTCGTTCATGTATTCCACGCTGCCGCCGGGTTGCAGGATCTCGTAGGGACTCATGGTGGCGTCGCCCACGAAGATCAGCTTGTAGTCGCGGTTGAACTTGTGGATCAGATCCCAGGTCGGGGTCTTCTCGGCAAAGCGGCGCCGGTTGTTCTTCCACACATAGTCGTAGACGCAGTTGTGGAAGTAGAAGAACTCCAGGTGCTTGAACTCGCTCTTGGTGGCGGAAAAGAGCTCCTCGACGCGGTGGATGTGCTCGTCCATGGTGCCGCCCACGTCCATCAAGAGCAGCAGCTTGACCCTGTTGTGGCGCTCGGGGCGCATCTTGATGTCCAGCAAGCCGGCATTCGCCGCCGTGGCGCGGATGGTGTCGTCCAGGGCCAATTCGTCCGCCGCGCCTTCGCGCGCAAAGCGGCGCAGGCGGCGCAGCGCCACCTTGATGTTGCGCGTGCCCAATTCCACTGAGTCGTCGTAGTCGCGGTAGCCCCGTTGCTCCCAGACTTTTACTGCGCTCTTTTGCCCGCCGCCACCGCCAATGCGCACGCCGGCCGGGTTGACGCCGCCATTGCCGAAGGGGCTGGTGCCGCCGGTGCCGATCCAGCGATTGCCGCCTTGATGGCGTTCCTTCTGTTCCTCCAGGCGTTTCTTCAGCGTGTCCATCAGCTCGTCCCAGCCCAGGGCCTCAAGAGCGGCGCGCTGTTCGGGGCTGAGTTCGAGCTGCAGCTGGGCCTTGAGCCAGTCCTCGGGCAGTGAGCGGGCCAGATCCAGCTTGAGCTCCGCGCCCTTGAAGTAGGCGGCAAAGGCGCGGTCAAAGCGGTCGTACAGGGCCTCGTCCTTCACCAGCACCGTACGCGCCAGGCTGTAGAACTGATCGAGTGAAGGCTCGATCACGCCCTGGCGCAGGGCATCCAGCAGGGTCAGGAATTCCTTGGGCGAGACCGGCAGCTGAGCGGCGCGCAGGGTCTGGAAGAAGGGCAGCAGCATGGCGCCATTGTGGCGGGGTGCGGGCAAACCCGTGCTCGGCGCCGTCGAGTTGCGCCGCTACGCTGGGGTCATGGCCAGCCTGAATGCCGCGGAATTGCTGATGGGGGTGATCCTGCTCTTGCAGGCCCTGGCGGCCGCCATGTGGGGCCTGGGTGCGCGCATGAAGGCCGTGCCCACGGTGCCGGCCTGGCATTGGGTTGGTGCCGCTGGGTTTGCGGTGGCGGTGATGGCGCTCAGTCTGTTGGGGCGCGGGGTGGGCAGCTGGCTCTCGCACGGCCTGTCCAACATGATTGCGCCGGGCAGCTTCATCCTGCTGCGCCTGGGCCTGAACATCCTGCTGCGAGCCGAGCGCGCGGACGGCGAACACCTGATGGTGATCGTGGTGGCCGTGTGCTGTGGTCTGGTCGGCGTGAGCCAGGGGGCGCCTTGGTTGTGGGGCGTGGCCTACAGCTCCTTGCTCAATGCGTACTGCCTTCTGCGAAGTGCCCAGGCGGTCCAGGCCCATGGGCCGCTCGAAATCGGCCGGGGTGCGGCCCAGGTGCTGGCCGCCACCTTGCTGGGGCTGGCCCTGCTTTTCCTGAGCCGCGCCCTGCTCGCGCTCACGCTGCCGCAGCAGTCAGCGCGGCCCATCAGCGACCCCACCGAGGCCAATCTGATCCTGTTGACCGTGCTGCTGCTGCTGGGCTTGCTGGTCCATCTGGTGCTCGGCATGGCCGTGACCCTGCGCCTGGTTCGACGTCTGCATGAGTTGTCGCGCCGCGATGCCTTGACCGGCCTGCCCAACCGACGGGCGGCCGACGAGTTGCTCGACGGGCTGTTGGCACGTCAGCGCGATCTGGGTAGTCCGTTTGCGCTGCTGCTGGTGGATGCCGATCATTTCAAACGCGTCAACGACAGCCAGGGCCACGCCATCGGGGATCGCGCTCTGGTGCATCTGGGAGCCTTGCTGCAGCGCCATGCGCGCAGCGTGGACCTTGTGGCGCGTTTTGGCGGGGAGGAGTTTGTCCTGCTGCTGCCCGACTGCGACCATGACACCGCCTTGCAGGTGGCCGAACGCCTGCGCCAGGAAGTGCAGGACGAACCCCTGCGCCTGGGAGGGCGCAAGCTGGCATTGAGTGTGAGTGTGGGGGTGGCACTGGGGCAGGCAGGCGAGTCGTCTGCGGCCTTGTTGGTGCGAGCCGATCGCGCGCTGTATCGCGCCAAGAACCGGGGGCGAAACCGTGTCGAATTCGAAGCTTGATGCCGGGCCGCAGCTTGCGCCTGTTGATGAAGTTGAGCAGACGCTCAAGGCGCTCTATGCCTCCATCCAGGAAGAGGATGGGCGCTGGTGGGCGCGCCAAGGCGAGTTGCGCCTGAGCAGTGCCTTTCAGCCCATCTACAGCTTTCCGCATGCCCGGCCTGTGGGCTTCGAGGCCCTGGTGCGCGTGCATGACGCGCAGGGGCGGCCGGTCTCGCCCATCAGCCTGTTCGAGGGCGTGCAGGACTTTGAACAGCAGGTCTGGCTGGACCGACTGTGCCGCCTGGTGCATGTGCACAACTTCTGCGCCCAGGCCAGCGAAGACTGCTGGTTGTTTCTCAACATTCACCCCGCGGTCTTCATCCACTCCACCCAGCAGGCGAAGCTGCTGCGCCGGGCGGTGGATTTGCTGCAGTCCCTGGGCATGCCCATGCACCGCCTGGTGCTGGAGGTGACCGAGGACGTGATGGCCCAGGACCAGAGCTTCGAGGCGGCGGTGGGCTGGGCGCGCGAGGTCGGCTGTCTGCTGGCCCTGGATGACTTTGGCGCCGGGCATTCGAACTTCGACCGCGTCTGGCGCCTGCGCCCGGAAATCGTCAAGCTTGATCGCAGCCTGTTGCGGCGCGCCATGCAGTCACCGCGTATCGCCCGCATGATGACCCAGGTGGTGAGCTTGCTGCACGAATGCGGCTCGCTGGCTTTGCTGGAGGGGGTGGAGTCGGACGAGGAGGCGCAATTGGCGCTGGATGCGGACATCGATTTGGTGCAGGGCTATGCCTTTGGGCGCCCGCAGCCCGAGTTGGTGCCGGTGCGCCAGACCAGCCCCGAAATCGCGGGCGTATGGCGCCTGTTCGATCAGCGCGTGCGCACCTTGCGTCTGAGCTACCAGGAGCGCGTGGCTCCGTTTCGCACTGCGCTTTCGCTGGCCTTGCAGCCTTTGCAACAGGGCCAGGGCCTGGAACTCGCCTGCGAGGCCTTCCTGCGCCAGACCGGCGCGCTGATGGTCTATCGCCTGGACGGTGAGGGGCGGGCGGTGGGGGACATTGCCTACTCCGAGGCCGGCCGGCCCCAACCCATCGAGCGCTTTGCACCGCTGGAGCGCGCCGGCGACGCGCGCTGGGCGCGGCGGCCCTATTTCCGCCGCGCGGTGGACCAGGTGGGCGAGATCCAGGTCACCCGGCCCTACCTGAGCCTGTTCGGCGCGCGCTTGTGCATCACCGTCTCGGTGGCCTACTGGCTGCAGGGGCAGCTGCAGGTGCTGTGCGGCGACGTGGACTGGTCCGACCGCGACGCCGATTGATCAGCGACGGGCCAGGGCGGCCTCCAGGTGGGCCCGCGTGGCGGGCCATTCGCTCGCCAGCAGGCTGTAGCGCACCGTATCTCGCACCGTGCCGTCGCGGCGGCGCAGATCGTGGCGGATCACGCCCTCCTTGCGCGCCCCCAGGCGTTCGATGGCGGCCTGGCTGCGGGTGTTGAGGATGTCGGTGCGCCAACCCACCAGGGCGGCGCCCAGGTCGTCAAAAGCGTGGCGCAGCAGGGCCAGCTTGCAGGCCGTGTTGATGGCCGTGCGCCAGCAGCTTTGGGCATACCAGGTCCACCCGATCTCAACGCGATCGAGCTCGGGCACGATGTCGTGGTAGCTCGTGGTGCCCAGCACGCGGCCGCTCGCGGCCTCCAGCACGGCAAAGGGCAGCCGGTCCGGGGTGCTCAAGGCTTTGTCGATGTAGGCCCGGGTGTTTTCGGGCTCTGGCACCGAGGTGATCCGGAGCTTCCACAACTCGCCATCGGCAGCCGCTGCGCGCAGTCCGTCTTCGTGGGCGATGGTCAGCGGGACAAGGCGCACGGGGCCAAGCGCCAGTTCAACGGGACGGACGGTGATCAACGGTGATGCCTTTGCATTTGCAGGAGTTTTTCGAACAGGGTCAGATCCTGCTCGTTCTTCAGCAGGGCACCGGCCAGCGGCGGCACCCGGGTTGGGCCGGTCTCGCTGGCACCCAGCAAGCTGGCGTCGATGTCTTCGGCCAGCAGCAGGCGCAGCCAATCCAGCAACTCGCTGGTGCTGGGCTTCTTCTTCAGGCCTGGCAGGTTGCGCACTTGGTAGAAGCTCTTGAGCGCGGCGCCCAGCAGTTCGCTCTTCAGATCGGGGAAGTGCACATCGATGATGCGCTGCATCGTCTCGGCATCCGGGAACTGGATGTAGTGGAAAAAGCAGCGGCGCAGGAAGGCGTCGGGCAGCTCTTTCTCGTTGTTGCTGGTGATGAAGACCAGCGGGCGATGCCGCGCCTTGATGGTTTCGCGCGTCTCGTAGCAGTGGAACTCCATGCGGTCGAGTTCGCGCAGAAGGTCGTTGGGAAACTCGATGTCGGCCTTGTCGATCTCGTCGATCAGCAGCGCCACCGGGGTCTCCGATTCAAAGGCCTGCCAGAGCACGCCCTTGAGGATGTAGTTGCGGATGTCGCGCACCTTGGCGGCGCTTTCCGCATCACTGAGTTGGCTGTCGCGCAGCCGGCTCACGGCGTCGTACTCGTACAGGCCCTGCTGCGCCTTGGTGGTGCTCTTCACATGCCATTGCAACAGCGGCAAGCCCAAGGATGCAGCGACCTCCTCGGCCAGCAGGGTCTTGCCGGTGCCCGGCTCGCCCTTGAGCAGGAGCGGGCGTTGCAGGGTGATCGCGGCGTTGACCGCAAGCTTGAGGTCGTCGGTGGCGACGTAGTGAGCAGAGCCTTGGAATTTCATGCGCGGCAGTATAGGAAGCCGTGTAAACCCTTGATCTGGGTCAAGGCAGCCCGCGCTGCCCCCTAGAATCCGCGCCCATTCCGCCAGCTTCACTCAAAGAACACCATGCGCCAACTGCTGACCCCGCTCGCCCTTGCCTTGATCGCCTGTGTTGCGTTCTCTGCGCCCGTGCAGGCGCAGGATGCCGCGGCCGGCGCCAAAAAGGTGGCCATGTGCATCGGCTGCCATGGCATCCCCGAGTACCGCGCCAGCTTCCCCGAGGTGCACCGCGTGCCCAAGATCTCGGGCCAGAACGCCGGCTATATCGTGGCCGCCCTACAGTCCTACGCCAAGGGCGAGCGCAAGCACCCGACCATGCGCGGCATCGCCGGCTCGATGAGCGAGCAGGACATGAAGGACGTGGCCGCTTTCTATGAGCAGCAGGGCAAAGGCGAGCCGGCCCCGGCCGAAGTGGCCGCTGCACCGGCCGCCATCGCCAGCAAGCTGCAGGCCTGCGTGGCCTGCCACGGCACCAATTTCAGCAAGACCCTGGACGGCAACCACCCCAAGCTGGCCGGTCAGCACGCCGACTACCTGACGGTGGCCCTCCGGGCCTATCAGTTGGAAGGCAAGAGCACCGTCGGTCGCGGCAACGCCATCATGCAGGGCCAGATCAAGGGCATGAGCACGGCCGAGATCAAGCAGATCGCCGCCTACCTGGCCAGCCTGCCGGGCGAGCTGAAGACCGTGCCACAGTCGGCGACAAGGTAAATCGCAGTTCGCGAGTTTTTTCACAGGCCGCCTGGGGCAACCCCGGCGGCCTTTGTCTTTGCGGGATGCCCCGGGGTGCAGGGGTGTGCTTTGGCCTGATACTTTGCTCAAGCCATGCTGAAAAAGATTCCCACCGCGCAAGCCGAACTGGGCATGTTTCTCCAGTCGATGGAGGGCTCCTGGCTCTCGCATCCGTTCTGGAAGACACGCTTCCTGCTGACGGATGAGGCCGACCTGGACAGCCTCAAGCGCTCGGGCGTGCCCTTTATTTGGATCGATGTGGCCAAGGGCAAGGACGCTGCCGACGCGCTGGCCGCCGTGGCTCCCGAGCCCGAGGTGAACCCGCCCCCACCCCCGCCGCCGCCGCCGCCCCCGCCACCGGCCCCGCGTCCGGCCGCCGTGCCCGTGGTGGCGCGCAGCTTTGCGCAGGAGTTCGAGCAGGCTGCCGAGCTGATGCGCAAGAGCAAGCAGCAGGTCACCACCATGCTGAACGAGGCCCGGCTGGGCCATGCCATCAAGAGCGAGGAATGCACGCCGCTGGTGGAGGACATTGCCGGATCGGTGTGGCGCAACCCCTCGGCCCTGATCAGCCTGGCGCGGCTCAAGACCCGCGACGACTACACCTATATGCACTCGATTGCCGTGTGCGCCATGATGGTCGCGCTGGGTAAACAGCTGGGCCTGACCGAGGACGAGCAGCGCGAAGCCGGCATGGCGGGTCTGCTGCACGATGTGGGCAAGATGCTGATGCCCCTGGAGGTACTGAACAAGCCGGGCGCGCTGACCGATGCCGAGTTCGCCGTGATGCGCAGCCATCCGGCGCGTGGGTTTGAGGCCCTCAAGGCCAGTGGTGTGTTCGACGAAGGCGTACTCGATGTCTGCCTGCACCACCACGAAAAAATGGATGGCAGTGGCTACCCCCACCGCTTGGCCGGCGAGCAGATCTCGCTCCTGGCCCGCATGGGTGCGGTCTGCGATGTCTATGACGCCGTGACCTCCACCCGCCCCTACAAAGGTGCCTGGGACCCCGCGGCCTCGCTGGCGCGCATGGCGCAGTGGCAGGGCCACTTTGACCCCAAGGTGTTCCAGGCCTTCGTGGTGTCGATCGGCATCTTCCCCGTGGGCACCTTGGTGCGTCTGAATTCTGGCCGGCTGGCGGTGGTGATCGATCAGAACCCCGGCAAGCTCACGGCTCCCAAGGTACGGGTGTTTTTCTCCACTAAATCCAATCTGCCCATTGAGGTGGTGGATTTGGACCTCGCGGCGGGCACGGACAAGATCGTCGGCCGCGAGGACGCTACCGCCTGGGGCTTCACCCAACTCACCGAACTATGGAGTCAGCCGCGCTGAACCCGACCATGAAAAACCTGCTTCTCGCGGCCGCCCTGGCGGCCGCTCTTCATTCCGGCGCCCCGGCCCAGACCTTGCGCTGGGCCAGCCAGGGCGATTTGCAGACCGCCGACCCGCACTCGCAGAACGAGTCCATGACCAATATGGTCAACGGCCAGGTCTATGAAAAGCTGGTCACGCGCGGCAAAGACATGTCCATCGTGCCTGCCTTGGCCACCGAGTGGAGCAACCCCGACCCGTTGACCTGGCGCTTCAAGCTGCGCCAGGGCGTGAAGTTCCATGACGGTGCCCCCTTCACCGCCGACGACGTGGTGTTCTCGATGGCGCGCTCGCGCGAGACCACCTCGCAGCTGCTGCAGTACGGCAATGCCGTGGGCATTCCCAAGAAGATCGACGCGCACACGGTCGAGTTCAAGCTGGAAAAGCCCAACCCGGTCTTTCTGCAGCATCTGGATCTGCTGTGGATCATGAACAAGGCCTGGGCCGAAAAGCACCGTGTCACCCGCCCGCAGGACTTCAAGAACAAGGAAGAGAGCCACACCAGCATCAATGCCAACGGCACCGGCCCCTACATGCTGGTGAGCCGCCAGCCCGGGCAGAAGAACGTCTTCAAGCGCAACCCCAACTGGTGGGGCAAGTTCGAAGGCAATGTCGAGGAAATCGTCTTCACGCCGATTGGCAACGACGCCACCCGGCTGGCTGCGCTGATTTCGGGTGAGTTGGATTTGGTGCTGGACCCCGCGCCGCGCGATGTGCAACGCCTGCGCAGCCAGCGCGGCCTGCAGATCATCGACGGCCCCGAGAACCGCATCGTTTTCATCGGCATGGACCAGGCGCGCGACAGCCTGCTCTACGGCAAGAGCCCGGACGGCAAGAACCCCTTCAAGGACCTGCGCGTGCGCCAGGCGCTCTACCAGGCCATCGACATCGAGGGCATGCGCACCAAGCTGATGCAGGGCCTGGCCCAACCCACCGGCGGCCTCACCCCTTCGCCCAAGGCCAGCTTTGACGATCCAACCCTGCAGACTCGCCTGCCCTATGACCTGGCCGCCGCCAAGAAGCTGATGGCGGACGCCGGCTACGCCGAGGGCTTTGAGGTCACGCTGGATTGCCCGAACAACCGTTACATCAACGACGAAGAGATTTGCCTGACCCTGGCCTCGATGTGGGCGCAGCTCAAGGTCAAGGTCAAGGTCAACGCCATGCCGCGTGTGCTCTTCTTCCCCAAGCTGGAGAAGGTCGATACCAGCCTCTACCTCTATGGTTGGGGCGGGGCCATCACGGATGCCGAATCGATCTTTGCGCCGGTCTACCGCAACCGGGGTGAGAAGGGCATCGGCTCCTACAACTATGGCGGCTGGAAGAACGACAAGTTCGATCAACTGGCGGCTCAGTCCTCGTCCGAGGTCGACCCGAAGAAGCGCGAGGCCCTGATCCGCGCCGCGCTGACCGAGTTCCGCAGCCAGATCCACACCATCCCGCTGCACCGCCAGGTCATCCCCTGGGCCGCGCGCGCCGGCGTCAAGGCTGTACATCGGCCGGACAACTGGCTGGAGGTGGCTTGGGTGACGGTGCCGGGGAAGTGAGGGGCAAGGCAGGCCCTCCAGCACTTTGAGGCTGGAGCGCGCGGTTGCGCCATTGCAGGGTTGGGGCGTGCAGTGAGGGCCCCCTAGGCCGCCTACTTGCGGCCTGTCCGTCGGGCGGGGTCGCAAAGCCCTCAGCGCCATGCTCGGGCCAGCCCCCGCCCCGGCTCTCCTTGCTGTGCCCGAGAAGGCTGGTGGAAGGAAAGGCGCTGAATGCACACGGTCGGCCTAGGGCCGGGCCGTGGAGCACTGCCAGTTCACATGGCTCCTCCATCCCGTCCCTGCCTGCGAAACCTGCTCGCTAAGCGGCCAGAGTACTGGCCGACTAGAACACTGTGGACCCTCATGGCTTTGCTGCGATGACGGTAGCCCCAACGAGCGTGGGTGGTGCTAGCGGTGCTCCAGTGACTTGCAATACATAAAGCAGGGATCGCGGTGGGCCAAAGGCGCTGTCCGCTCCCATCTCCCCTGATCCTTTAGTCCTCTTTGGAACGGACACGCTGATCTCTCCTGGGCTCCTACGGCGGTAAGGAGAGGAACAGCCCGAACACGACTAGCAATCCTCCCGGCAAGATGAGCCACGCAGTTAGGCCACGAAGGAGTGTGAGCGTTTGCAGATCGTCCAACTGGTTTGGAACCCAGCGCCAAGCAAAGCAAAGTGGCATTGCTAGCAACATCAGCCAACCCGCACTCTGAAACAGAAGGCCAAACGCCGAAGGAGGCTCGGGGGAGCGTCTTTGAAAGATCCGCACACCATCCAACTCCACTTTGTCGAGCCGCTCCGAGCGGCGGCTCAACCAGTTGTAGGGCTCAAGCCAAGCGGTTATTTGAGGCTGATGCGCTCCCTGTCGGCGGTTAGGGGCCTGAACGTAGGCAATCGTCGATTTCTTCGATGAACAACTGAGCCAAATCGACTGAATCCCATGGAGCGTCTGGATCTCAATCTCTTGGTAGGTGTTATTTCGCTCACCCCGGCATGCAGACGCGGCAACGAGTGTCCCCTCAATTCGTTGCATACGTTGTTCGGGCGTCGGCCCTCTGAATAACAAGTCAAAGCTATCGAAGGCATTCGGCCCGACATAAGCAGCCATCGCCGCGAAGGAGAGGGCGGCCACTGCCGCGCGTTTGAGCAATCTGATCACTTGGCGCTCAGTGAGTGGAATGAGGGAGCAAGAGTGAGCGGCATTCTTGATTGCGGCAGCTAAGAATTAACTGCGACCACTCAATACGCCTCTTCAATCCCCGCCAACTGATCCGTCCACTCCTCGACGTCCGTCAGGCTGATTTGCAGCCAGTCGAGCACACGCTCGCCCTGCTGGGTCCAGTCGGCGTCGGGTTTGAGGCCTTCGGCGCGGCGCATCATTTGGTCGGCCACCAGGCCGGCGGCCACCAGGATGGCCACGCCGGGTTCGAGCTGGCTGTCGCTGAGCACCGTGAAGTCGTGATGCAGGCGCACGGCGGCCATCAGGGGTTGGGGCAGGCCCCAGACGCGTGCCACCAGCGCGCCGACCACCGCGTGATCGGTCTTGTGGTTGGCGTTCTCGGTGGCGACATAGGGGCGGTCGATGCGCGCGCCGGCCTCGACCAGGGTGGCGCCGTAGCCGCGCACCGACTGCAGCAGCACCGGCATGCCCACATGGCAAAAGAGGCCGAAGAGCGGCGCGATGTCGGGGTCCAGGCCAGGGATCTTGGGCACCAGCAAGCGCATGGCCATGGCGCGGCGGCTGCTGCGTTCCCAAAAGCGCTGCAGATGCGGGCTGTTCACCGGGATGCTGTTGCGCACCAGAAAGCCGGTCATCAGCTCGGCGGTGGCGTCCAGGCCTAAGCGCGTCATGGCCTGGCCGACGCTGACGCAAGGTGCGCCGTCGCCCAGGTGGACGGGGCTGTTGGCCACGCGCAGCAGGGTGGCTGACATGGCCACATCGGCACTGGCAATGGCCTGCACCTCGCTCAGATCGGGCTCTTGCAGCGCCATCGCGGCACGCAGCCGCGTGAGCAACTCAGGGCAGGGCGGGATCTTGATTTCGCGCAGCGGCCCGCGCTCACGGGATTGGGCGATCTCGGTCTGGACGGTGGCGATCTGCATGGTGGCGGCCATGATAGGCGAGCAGGGTTTGCCTGCCGTGGAGGGGCCTTGACCAGCCTCTAAAGTGGGCCTGCACCATGCGCGCCCGCTTCCTCCCTCGCTGCTTGCTCCTGTTGCTGGTGGCCGTTCTGCCGGTCCTGGCCTGGGAACGCGCGCGCCTGCTGGAGCAGGCCGCCTTGCTCAGCGCCCCGGCCCAGGCCCTGGCACGGGGGCTGGTGGAGGTGATCGATCAGGGCCCGAGCTTGACGCCGCCGCAGCGGGTGCGGGCCGTGAATGACTATGTGAATCGCCAGCTGGAGTGGCGCGAGGACGCGCAGGTCTGGGGCCAGACCGATTACTGGGCCAGCCCGCTGGAGTTGTTTGCCAAGGCGGCGGGGGACTGCGAGGACCTGGCCATGGCCAAATACTTCGCGCTGCTGGCCATGGGCCTGCCTGAAAGCAGCCTGCGCCTGGTCTATGTGCGGGCGCAGTACCAGGGGCGGCCGCAGGCCCATATGGTGCTGGCCTGGTACCCGAATGCCCAGGATGCGCCCTGGATCCTGGACAACATCGACCCCGAGCTGAAGCGGGCCCCCGAGCGGCCCGATCTGGCGCCGGTGTTCAGCTTCAACGCCGAGGGCCTGTGGCAGGGCGTGGGGGCGCAGGCGGCGGGCAATCCGCTGACCCGACTTTCGATTTGGCGTGACGCGTTGGCACGCGCCCGCGCTCAAGGTTTTTAAGAGATATGGACCACCCCCGAAACGCTTCGCGCCTCCCCCTCAAGGGGGCGCCTCCAGCGGCCCGGCAAAGCCGGTTCCGCGGCGGCCCCCTATCGGACCGCGTGCCTGCCGGGGTTGCATTGGTTTGGAGAATGGAATGAGTTTGATCAGGCAGATGAGTGTGTTGCTGGTGCTGGCGCTTTCGCTGGCACTCTCGGGGTCGCTGGCGGTGGCCGTGCATTCGATGCGCGAGGTGCTGCAGGATCAGGCCCGCATCAAGAACGCCGACAACGCCCAGGCGCTGGCGCTGGCGGTGTCGCAGCAGGGGGGGGATGCGGCGCTCATCGAGCTTTTGATCAGCGCCCAGTTCGACACCGGGCACTACCAGGAGCTGCGCTGGCTGCGCGCCGATGGCCGCGTGGCCTTCGCACGCCAGGCCCCGCAGCAGGCCGGCCAGGCGCCGGACTGGCTGCGCCGCCTGCTACCCATCGAGGCCGCGCCGGGCGTGGCCCAGCTTTCGAACGGCTGGCAGGCCATCGGCCGCATCGAGCTGCGCAGCCAGCTCACCTATGCCTATGACGCCCTGTGGCAGGGCCTGCTGCGGGCGGCTGCGTGGTCGGTGCTGCTGACCGTGCTGGCCCTGCTGATGGCCCAGGCCGCGCTGGGACGCATCCGCCGGCCGCTGGATGAATTGGTGGCCCAGGCCGATGCCATGAGCGAGGGCCAGTTCGTGACCGTGCCGCCGGCCCAGGTGCCCGAGTTGCGCGCGCTCACCGATGCGCTCAATGCCATGGTTCAGCGCATCAAGCGCATGTTCGAGGCCCAGACCGAGCAGCTCGGCCTGTTGCGCCAGCAGGCCCATTGCGATGCGCTCACGGGGCTGTCGCTGCGCAAGCACTTCATGGCCGAGCTGGCCTCGGCCCTGGCGCGCGACGACCTGCCCGAACGCGCCGGCCTGCTGCTGTTGCGCCTGCAGGATCTGGCGGGGGTGAACCGCCTGCTTGGCCGCGAGGCCACCGACCAGGTGCTGGCCCTGCTGGGCCAGGCCCTGCAGCAGTACACCGGGCGGGTCAGCGGCAGCCTGGCCGGGCGGCTCAACGGAGCGGATTTCGCGCTCTTCCTGCCCGCTCCGGACGTGTTGGAGGACAGCGCCCAGGCCCTGGCCGAGGCCTTGCGCTTGGCCCTGCAGCAGGCGGCGGGCCAAGGGGGCAATGGCGCGCTGCGTCTGGCCTTGGGGGGCGCCGAACTGGCGCGTGAACAGCCACTGTCGCAATGGTTCGCGCAGGCCGATGAGGCCCTGGCCCAGGCCGAGAGCAGCAGCCAAGGGGCGCTCTCGATGGTGCTGCGCAAGGTGGAACAGGGCGCCAGCCGCGTGCAGTTGCCCAGCGGCGAGCGGGCCTGGCGCGCACAGATCGAGGCCGCACTGGCTCAGGGCCATACCCGGTTGCTGCAGTACCCGGTGCTGGACCGCGACGGCCATCTGTTGCATTGGGAGTGCCCGCTGCACCTGGGCCTGGCAGCCCGCCATGAAGCCACGCCGGACTTCGTCAACGCCCAGACCTGGCTGCCCCTGGCCCTGCGTACTCAGCTGAGCGCCGAGGTGGATCTGGCTGCATTGGCCCTGGCCTTGGAGCTGACGCGCGACGACGGGCAGATGCGCGCCATCAATCTGGCGCCGGCCTCGCTGCAGACCCAGGACTTCGTGGCCCGGCTGCGCGCCCTGCTCAAGAGCCAGCCACTGGCGGCGCGGCAGATCGCGCTGGAGCTGGATGTGAGCGCGGCCCAGCCCCACAGCTTCGATTTGCTGCGCGAGCTCTCGCGCGCGGTGCATCCGCTGGGCGTGCGGGTGGGCCTGGAGCATGCCGGGGCGCAGTTGCAGCGCATCGAGCGCCTGTATGAACTGGGCCTGGACTTCGTGAAGCTCGATCGCGCGGTGCTGCTGGGGGTGCACGAAGATGCCAGCCGCGCCGGCTTTGTGCGCAGCCTGGTGATCTTCCTGCACAGCCTGTCGCTGCAGGTCTATGGCGAAGGCATCGACGACGCCCGCGATGCCCAGGCCCTGCTGGACTGCGGGCTGAATGGCCTGACCGGGCCCTGGGCCACCGGCCACAGGAAGAACTGACCCGAATACAACGAATCAACGTGAACGACTGCCTCTTTGAACCCCTGCAAGCCGGCGCACTGACGCTGAAGAACCGCATCTGGATGGCGCCGCTGACGCGCTTGCGCTCCATCGAGCCGGGTGACATTCCCGGCCCGCTGGCAGCGCGCTACTACGAGCAGCGCGCCTCAGCCGGCTTGATCGTGTCGGAGGCCACCCACATCAGCCCGCAGGCCAAGGGTTATGCGGGGGCGCCGGGCATTTTTTCCGACGAGCAGGTGCGCGCCTGGCAGCCGGTGACCGAGGCCGTGCACCGGGCGGGCGGGCGGATCGTCTGCCAGCTCTGGCATGTGGGCCGCATCTCGCACGCCAGCTTGCAGCCCGGTGGACTGCCGCCGGTGGCGCCGTCCAGCCTCTTGGCCAATACCCGCACCAGCCTGAAGGACGCGCAGGGCCAGGTCTATCGCGAGGCCTGCAGCCTGCCGCGCGCGCTGGAGCGCAGCGAGTTGCACGGTCTCAAAGACGCCTACGCCATGGCCACCCGGCGTGCCCGCGCGGCGGGGTTCGATGGCGTCGAGATCCACGCCGCGCATGGCTACTTGTTGCAGCAATTCTTGTGCGCCGCCAGCAACCAGCGTGGCGATGACTACGGCGGCTCCATCCAGAACCGTGCGCGTCTGGCGCTCGAAGTGGTTGAGGCCGTGGTGGGGGAGTGGGATGCCGACCATGTGGGCATCCGCGTCTTTCCCTGTCCGCCCGGGCCCGACCTGGCCGACGACGCGCCCGAGGCCAATGCGCTCTATCTGGCGCGTGAATTGGGCCAGCGTCGCCTGGCCTTTTTGCATGTCTCCGAGCCCGACTGGCTGGGCGGTGCTGAGCTGGCCCCGGACTTCCGCCAGGCCCTGCGCCAGGCCTTTCCCGGCGTGATCGTTGGCGCCGGCAGCTACACCGCCGAGAAGGCGGTGCAGCGGCTGCAGGCGGGCTGGATTGATGCGGTGGCCTTCGGCCGGCCCTTCATCGCCAACCCCGACTTGCCCGCGCGCATCCGCCAGGGTGCGGCCTGGAACGAACCCGATCCGGCGACCTTTTATGGCGGCGGGGCAGCGGGCTATACCGACTACCCCACGTTGGAGTGAAGCATGGGAAAGAAAGAGGGTAAGAAGGAGGGCAAGAAAGAGAGCAAGAAGGGCAAGGATGACGGGCGCATGGGCAAGGGCGAGTACCTCGAAAAGCTCGCGCCCCTGCAACTGGAGCTCAACCGCATGGCGCGCTGGGTGCAGCACGAGGGGCGCCGGGTGCTGGTGCTGATCGAGGGCCGCGACACGGCGGGCAAGGGGGGCGCCATCTCCGCCATCTCGGACACGCTCAACCCGCGCCAATGCCATGTGGTGGCCCTGGGAAAACCCAGCGAACGTGAGCGCAGCCAGTGGTACTTCCAGCGCTATGTGCCGCACCTGCCGGCGGCCGGTGAGATCGTGTTGATGGACCGCAGTTGGTACAACCGCGCGGGGGTCGAGCCCGTGATGGGCTTTTGCACCGCTGAGCAGACCCAGGCCTTTCTCGATCAGGCGCCACGCTTCGAGCAACTGCTGGTGGACGACGGCATCCTGCTCTTCAAGTACTGGCTCTGTGTGGACCAGGCGCAGCAGGAGCAGCGCTTTGCCGAACGTCTGGCCGACCCGATGAAGCGCTGGAAGCTCAGCCCCATCGACCTGCAGTCGCGCGAGAAGTACGCCGACTACACCCAGGCACGCGAGCGCATGCTCAAGGCCACCCACAGCACCCATGCGCCCTGGACCCTGGTGGACTTCAATGACCAGCGCCGCGGCCGCCTGCGGCTGATCGAGCACCTATTGGCCCAACTGCCCGACACCGCCGTGCCCGATGCCGCCATCGAATTCCCGCCCCTGGCGCAGGAGCCGCTGAAGGAACAGTACCGGGGCAAGCTCAGGCCGATCTGAGCGGGGCCTGCGGACTTCAGAAGAAGTCCACCGAGCCTGCTTTTTCCTGCGCTTCCAGCCGGCCGCGGAGCACCAAGTCCTCAAAGCAGTAGACGCGGTTGCGGCCGTCGGCCTTGGCGGCATAGACCGCCTTGTCGGCGCGCTCAAACGCCGAGTCGGGGGTGTCGTCGGGGTCGATGCGGGTGCAGCCCAGGCTGATGGTGACCGCCCCGATTTGCGGAAAGGCGTGGGCGGCAATGCGTTGGCGAAACTTCTCCAGGGCGCGCTGGGCGCCTGCGGCGTCGGCATTGCGCAGCATCAGCACGAATTCTTCGCCGCCGAAGCGAAACACCCGGTCGCTGTAGCGAAACGACGAGTGCATCAGGCGGGCGGTGAGCAACAACACTTCGTCGCCAATCAGATGGCCGAACTGGTCGTTGACACGCTTGAAGTGATCGATATCGGCCACCACCAGCCAGCAGGGGGCCTGGGCGTGAGCGGCGCGGCGGTCGTCGGCGGGCTCGCCCGGGTTTCCCTGTGCGCGCTGTTCCTGTGGCACAAAGGTCGTGGCCATGGCCACGCGGGCAAAAGTCTCGTCAAAGGTCTTGCGATTGAGCAGCCCGGTGAGCATGTCGCGCTCGTTCTCGGTCACCAGGCTGCGGAAGTTGGCATAGAAGCGCAGCAGGCTGAAGAGCATGCGCTGGCGCCGCTCGCTCAAGGGGCGCCGGGTGGCGAGCTGCAGCACGCCCAGGCTGTCGGGATCCGCGAAGAGCGGGAACACGCTGTGCCACTGGCCGTCGCTGCGCTCCTGTTGCCAGAGTTGGGAGCGCGCGCAGCGGGCGGCCAAACCCTGCTCTTCAAAGCGCGGCAGCAGGCTGACATCGGTGTGAGCCGGGCCGGCGGACGGCTCTGCGGCACCTTGCTCCTGGTGCGCGCGCAGCAGCCAGTGGTGGGCGTCTCCCTCGCGCACGCTCACCAGCACCTGGACACGCAGCGGGGCCAGGGTGTCGTGCAGCAGGCGCACCAGGGCCATGTCCAGTTGCTCCAGGTCGCGCACCGAGCTGACTTGGGCGAGGCGATCGACGAGCGGGTGGGGCATGGGGCTTGGGGGCTTGGGGCTCAGACGTCGGTGATCAGCAACTCGGGGCGTCCGGCCCGCTGGTGCTCCAGCGTGGCGCGCACGGTCTTGAAGGCCAGATCGTCCCAGGGAATTTCGCTGAAGTGGAACAGCGCCACTTCCAGGGATTCCGGTCCCGGGGCGAAGTCCAGGTCCAGCAGGCGGGCGCGGTAGAACAAATGCACCTGGCCCGCCCGCACGACATTGATCATGCTCAGCAGGCCCTGCAGCTCAACGCGCGCACCGGCTTCTTCCTGGGTCTCGCGCAGCGCGCCCTCGGCCACGGTCTCGCCCAATTCCATGAAGCCGGCCGGCAGGGTCCAAAAGCCCCGGCGGGGCTCGATGGCGCGGCGGCACAGCAGCACGCGGCCGTCATCGGCCAGGGGCAGAGTGCCCACCACATTGGTCGGGTTCTCGTAGTGGATCTGCTGGCAGACCGTGCAGACCGCGCGCTCGCGGTTGTCGTCGCTGGGCATGCGGTATTCGACCCGCTCGCCGCAGGCGGCACAGTGCTGGTAGCGGCGTGTCGTGAACATGATTCAGTGTGCCATGCGCTATGCCATGCTTCACCCTATGGACCTTCAGCTCTACTCTTACTTCCGCTCCTCGGCCAGTTGGCGCGTGCGCATCGCGCTGGCCCTCAAGAACCTGCCCCATGCTTATCACGGCGTTCATCTCGTCAAGGGCGAGCAAAAGGGGCATGCCAGCCTGGGCGCCGCCCACCTGCTGCCCGCGCTGTGGGTCGATGGGCAGCGCCTGACCCAGTCCTTGGCCATTCTGGAATTCCTGGAAGAGGCCCAGCCCCAGCCGCCGCTGCTGCCTAGCGATCCCCACGCGCGCGCCTACGCCCGTTCGCTGGCGCTGGACATCGCCTGCGAGATCCATCCGCTGAACAACCTGCGCGTGCTCGGCCACTTGAAGACCGTGCTGGGTGTGGAGGAGGCTGCCCGTACCGAATGGATGCGGCATTGGATGGTCGAGGGCCTGGCCGTCGTTGACGCACGCCTCAAGGCCGAGGGGCGGATGGGCCGTTATTGCCTGGGCGATACGCCGGGCTACGCCGATTGCGTGCTGGTGCCGCAGGTCTTCAATGCGCGGCGCTTTGGCGCGCCGATTGATCACTTGGACGCCGTGCTGGCCATCAACGAGGCTTGCCTGGCCTTGCCCGCCTTTGCCGACACCCACCCCAGCCGCGTACCCGATGCCGAGTGAAGCGCTCACTGAGGCCTTGCTGACGACCGTGGACCTGGGCGCTGGGGTGTGTGCGGCCTACAGCGGCCGCGCCGGCGGGGTCAGCCATGGGGGCTACGCCAGCCTGAACTTGGGCACCCATGTGGGCGATGCGCCGGAGGCGGTGCAGGTCAACCGGGCCCGTGTGGCCCAGGCCTTGGGCGCGGTACCGGTCTATTTGCGGCAGGTGCACGGCACGGTTTGCGTGGCGGCACAGGTCAACGCGCAAGAAGAGGTCGAGGCCGATGCTCTCTGGACCGCCCAGCCCGGCCTGCCCCTGGCCATCCAGGTGGCCGATTGCCTGCCGGTGTTGTTCGTGGTGCGAGACGCCGCAGGCCAGGCCCTGGCCGTGGCGGCCGTCCATGCGGGCTGGCGCGGCCTGGCGGCGGGCGTGTTGGAGGCCACCCTTGCGGCCCTGCCGCAGGGGAGCGTGCAAGCCTGGCTCGGGCCCTGCATCGGGCTGCAGGCCTTTGAGGTCGGTGAGGAGGTCTTGCGTGGTTTCGGCCGCAGCCCGGCCGACCCCGGCCCGCACTTCGTCTGGGCGCCGCGCCCCGACGGCAGTGCGCGCTGGCGCGCGGACTTGCAGGGCTTGGCGCGCCTGCGGCTGCAGGCGGCTGGGGTGCATGGCATTCAGGTTGAGCCGGCCTGTACCTTCAGCGAGCCCTCAAGGTTCTTTTCGTTCCGGCGCGACGGCGCTATCAGTGGGCGGCAGGCCGTCTTCATCCAATTGGCGTAGACGCCGCTTGCGCGCCGGCGTGCCCAGGATGTAGGCCAAGAGCGCGCAGGGCAGCAGGCCATAGAACACCAAGGTGATCAAGGCGCCAAGCACGCTGCCCTGGGGCGAGGTGGCTTCGGCGGCGGCCATCAGCACGACCACAAACAGCCATGCAATCAGCACGAGATACATTCGAGCGAATCCGGAAATTAGAGAGCCCGCTCCAGGCTTGGAGACGGGCCGACATCTTGCCTTGAGCCATGGCCCACGCACCGCAATTTGAACTCCCTGACTTCTCGGCCGTGACCGAGGCCCTCAAATCCTGGCCCGGCGTGCAGATGCCGCTGGACGCCTGGGGGCGGCTGCAGGCCGACTACCTCAGCCAAGCCAGTGCGCTGTGGAACCAGTGCCTGCAGCAGGAAGCGCCCAAGCCCCTGGGCGACCGCCGCTTTGCCCACAAAGCCTGGAGCGAAGACCAGGGCGCCAGCTTCATGGCCCAGCTTTATTTGCTGAATGCCAAGACGCTGAACCAGATGGCCGAGGCGGTGCAGGGCGACCCCAAGGCCAAGGCCCGGCTGCAGTTCGCGGTGCAGCAGATGGTGGACGCCGCCGCGCCCAGCAATTTCCTGGCGCTGAACCCCGAGGCCCAACGCAAGGCCCTGGACACCCAGGGCGAGAGTCTGGCCAAGGGCGCGCAGATGCTGTGGGCCGACTTCCAGCGCGGCAAGCTCAGTCAGACCGATGACGCGGCCTTCGAGGTCGGGCGCAATGTCGCCACCTCCGAGGGCAGCGTGGTGTTCGAGAACGAGTTCTTTCAGTTGCTCGAATACGCCCCGCTGACCCCGCAGGTGCACGCGCTGCCCTTCCTGATCGTGCCGCCCTCAATCAACAAGTTCTACATCCTGGATCTGCAACCCGAGAACTCGCTGATTCGCTACGCGGTGGAGAACGGTCACCGCACCTTCGTCATCAGCTGGCGCAACCCCGACGAAGCTTGCGCCCATTGGAGCTGGGACCAGGTGATCGAAGGCGCGCCGCTGGCCGCCATTCGCGTCGTGCAGGAGCTCTGCAAGACCGAGCAGCTCAACACCCTGGGCTTTTGCGTCGGCGGCACCATCCTGAGCACGGCCCTGGCGGTGCTGGCGGCGCGCGGCCAGCATCCCGCCGCCAGCCTGACCCTGCTGACCACTCTGCTGGACTTCAGCCACACCGGCATCCTGGACATCTTTGTTGACGAGGCCTCGGTGCGCTCCCGTGAGATGACCATCGGTGCGGACTCGCCCAAGGGGCCGGGTCTGCTCAAGGGCAGTGAGTTGGCACAGACCTTCAGCTTTCTGCGCCCCAACGATCTGGTGTGGAACTACGTGGTGGGTAACTACCTGAAGGGCGAGGCCCCGCCGGCCTTTGACCTGCTGTACTGGAACGGTGACAGCACGAATATGAGCGGGCCGATGTACTGCTGGTATTTGCGCCACACCTATCTGCAGAACGAGCTCAAGCTGCCGGGACGCCTGACCGTTTGCGGTGAGAAGCTCGATCTGAGTCGCATTGCCTGCCCGGTTTACATCTACGGCAGCCGTGAGGATCACATCGTGCCCTGGGAGGCGGCCTACGCCAGCACCCAGATCTTGAAGGGCGGGGCTCAAAAGGAGTTGCGCTTTGTGCTGGGCGCCAGCGGCCATATCGCCGGGGTGATCAACCCGGCCAGCAAGAACAAGCGCAGTTACTGGACGGGACCGGCACGCTATCCCAAGGTCGCGGCCGACTGGCTGGCCAGCGCCAACGAACAGCCGGGCAGCTGGTGGAAGGACTGGTCGGCCTGGCTGGCCGAACGCGGCGGACCGATGCAGGCCGCGCCCAAGGCGCAAGGCAGCCGCAAGTTCCGTGTCATCGAATCGGCTCCCGGCCGCTATGTGAAGCAAAAGGCCTGAAGTCTCTGGAGAACCCTATGGATGTCGTGATCGTTTCCGCCGCCCGCACCGCGATCGGCAAATTTGGTGGGGCCTTGTCCAAGGTCAGCGCGCCTGAACTGGGCGCCGTCGCCATCCGTGCGGCGCTGGAGCGCGCCAAGCTCTCGGGCGAACAAGTGGGCGAGCTCATTCTGGGTCAGGTGCTGACGGCCGGCAGCGGCCAGAACCCGGCGCGCCAGGCCGGTATCCGAGCGGGCCTGCCCCATGCGGTGGCGGCCATGACGATCAACAAGGTTTGTGGCTCCGGCCTCAAGGCGGTGATGCTGGCCGCCCAGGCCATTCGCGACGGCGACAGCGAGATCGTGGTGGCGGGCGGCCAGGAGAACATGAGTGCCAGCCCGCATGTGCTGCTGAACAGCCGCGACGGCCAACGCATGGGGGCCTGGAACATGGTCGACTCCATGATCACCGACGGCCTCTGGGATGTGTACAACCAGTACCACATGGGCATCACGGCCGAGAACGTGGCCAAGGCGCATGGCGTTACCCGTGAGGCGCAGGATGCCTTGGCCCTGGCCAGCCAGCACAGGGCGGCGGCCGCACAAGACGCCGGGCGCTTCCAGGCCGAGATCGCGCCGGTCTCGATTGCTCAGAAGAAGGGCGACCCGCTGGTGGTGGAAGCTGATGAGTACATCAACCGCAAGACCAACGCCGAGGCCCTCAGCGGCCTGCGCCCCGCCTTCGACAAGGCCGGCACGGTGACGGCCGGCAATGCCAGTGGTCTGAACGACGGCGCCGCCGCCTTGGTGCTGATGAGCGCGGCCAAGGCGCAAGCCCTGGGTCTGACGCCCCTGGCGCGCATTGCCTCTTACGCCAGCGCTGGCCTGGACCCCGCCCTGATGGGCATGGGTCCGGTGCCCGCCAGCCAGAAGGCCCTGGCCCGGGCCGGCTGGAAGGCGCAGGACCTGGATTTGCTGGAGATCAACGAGGCCTTTGCGGCCCAGGCCTGCGCGGTGCATGCGCAGATGGGCTGGGATCTGGACAAGGTCAATGTGAATGGCGGTGCGATTGCGCTGGGCCACCCCATCGGGGCCTCGGGCGCACGCATCTTGGTCACCCTGCTGCACGAGATGCAGCGCCGCGACGCCAAAAAAGGCATCGCCTCGCTGTGCATCGGCGGCGGCCTGGGCGTCGCCTTGTGCGTAGAACGCTGAACAACATCAACCCCTGGAGAAGAGCATGAGTCAGAAAGTTGCATACGTCACCGGTGGCATGGGCGGCATCGGTACCGCCATCTGCCAGAAGCTGCACAAGCAGGGCTTCAAAGTCATCGCCGGTTGCGGCCCGAGCCGTGACTTCACCAAGTGGCTGGACGAGCAAAAGGCCCTGGGCTACACCTTTTACGCCTCGGTGGGCAATGTGGCCGACTGGGACTCGACCGTCGAGGCCTTCACCAAGGCGGTGCAGGAACACGGCGTGATCGATGTGCTGGTCAATAACGCGGGCATCACCCGCGACCGCATGTTCCTGAAGATGACGCCGGACGATTGGAAAGCCGTCATCGACACCAACCTGAACTCGATGTTCAACGTCACCAAACAGGTGGTGCCGGGGATGGTCGAGAAGGGCTGGGGTCGCATCATCCAGATCTCTTCCGTGAACGGCGAGAAGGGGCAGGCCGGTCAGACCAATTACTCGGCCGCCAAGGCCGGCATGCATGGCTTCACCATGGCCCTGGCCCAGGAGATGGCCAACAAGGGCGTGACCGTGAACACCGTGAGCCCGGGCTATATCGGCACCGACATGGTGCGTGCCATCAAGCCCGAGGTGCTGGAAAAGATCGTCGCCACCATCCCGGTCAAGCGCCTGGGTACGCCCGAGGAAATCGGCTCCATCGTCGGCTGGCTGGCCGGGGACGACAGCGGTTTCACCACCGGCGCCGACTTCAGCTGCAACGGCGGGCTGCACATGGGGTAAATGATGGGTGCCGTCCGCGGCACTGCTTTTGTTCCGTCACCCCCGGGATAACCCAAGGGCCGGCTAATATGCCGGCCCTTTTTGTTTGCACCGCCTTCGCGGAGATTTGCCATGTCCATGGACGTTGTTGACTACGAAATCAAGGGCGCAGAGATGCAGTTCGTCGAGGTCGAGCTCGACCCCGGCGAGGCCGCCATTGGTGAGGCCGGCTCGCTGATGTTCATGGACGCCGGCATCGGCATGGATGCGGTGTTTGGCGATGGTCGTGCCCAGAACCAGGGCTTCTTCGGCAAGCTGATCGGCGCGGGCAAGCGCCTGATCACCGGCGAATCGTTGTTCACCACGGTCTACACCAACCAAGGTACGGGCAAGCAGCGCGTGGCCTTTGCCGCTCCCTATCCGGGCAAGATCATTGCCATGGATCTCGCCAAGATGGGCGGCATGGTGATCTGCCAGAAGGACAGCTTCCTGTGCGCGGCGCGCGGCGTGCAGATCGGCCTGCACTTCCAGCAAAAGCTCAGCGTCGGCTTCTTCGGCGGCGAGGGCTTCATCATGCAGAAGCTCGAAGGCAATGGCCTGGCCTTTGTGCATTCGGGCGGCACGGTGGTCAAGCGCACGCTGCAGCCGGGCGAGACCCTGCTGGTGGACACCGGCTGCTTGGTGGCGCACACGCCCAATGTGAACTTCGAGATTCAGTACGTCGGCAAGATCAAGACGGCGCTGTTTGGCGGTGAGGGCCTGTTCTTGGCCAAGCTGACCGGCCCGGGCGATGTCTGGCTGCAAAGCCTGCCGTTCTCGCGCCTGGCCTCGCGCATCTTCGCGGCCGCGCCGCAGATGGGCGGCAGCCGTGAAGAGGGTTCGGTGCTGGGCGGCTTCGGTGCCGGCGGCCTGCTCGGGGGCGTGCTCGGCGGCGACGACGAGTAATCGATCCTTTGCGATGAAAGAAGGGGCCCGGGAGGCCCCGTCCTGATGCGTGCTTTGAAGTGTGCGGCGGCCTTGAGCCTGCTGATGGCCTGGGGCCTTGGCTTTGCGTCCGCGCCGCCGGTGTTCGTGTTGAATTCACTCGATGCCACGGTGTCCGTGATCGACCGTGCGCCGTGGCGCGAGCGCCGTCGCATTCCGGTCGGCAAGGAGCCGCATCACCTCTACCTGAGTCCGGACGAGAAGAGTCTGGTGGTGGGCAATGCACGCGCCGACAGCCTGACCTTCATCGACCCACGCACGGCCGAGGTGCAGCGGGTGCTGGGCGGGATTGCCGACCCCTATCACCTGCGCTTCTCGCCCGATATGCGCTGGTTCGTGACGGCGGCCAACCGGCTCGATCACCTCGACATCTACCGCTGGAAGGGGCTGGAGGCTGAGCAGCCGCTGGAGTTGGTGCGCCGCATCCCCGCCGGCAAGACACCCAGCCATCTCTTCATCGACGACGCCAGCCGGCGCCTCTACGCCACGATGCAGGAGAGCGATGAACTGATGGCCGTGGAACTGGCCACCCAGCGCGTGCTGTGGCGGGTGCCGGTGGGCAAGACGCCGGCCGATCTCTATCTCACGCCCGATGAGCGCCACCTGCTGGTGGCCTTGACCGGCGACCGCTTTGTGCAGATCTGGGCCCTGCGCGGCGATCAGCCGCCGCAATACGCTGGCCGCTTCCATGTGGGCGCGGGGGCCCACTCCTTCCGCGCGGTGGGCGATGGCCGCCATGTGCTGGTCAGCAACCGGGCGGGCAACAGCATCTCGACGCTGGACTTTGTGGGCTGGAAGCTGGGGCCCAACTACCCCGGACCCAGCGGACCGGATGACATGGATCTGCTGAACGACGGCCGCACCCTGCTGATGACCTCGCGTTGGGCCGGCAGGCTCAGCGTGGTGGACCGCGAGCAGCGCCGCGTGGTGGCCCAGGTGCGTGTGGGCCGCTCTCCGCATGGGGTCTGGGCCCTGGATCATCAGCCACGGCGATGAACTGGCGGGCCGCTCCTGCGCGGGTGTTGGGCATGGTGCTCGGCCTGGTGCTCGCCACGGTGCAGGGCGCCTGGGGCCAGTGCAGCAAGACCGTCTACCTGAGCTTTGACACCGGCCACATGGGCGTGGCCCTGGCCGTGGCGGCGGCCCTCGATCGGCAGCAGATTCCGGCCAGTTTTTTCTTGGCCGCCGAACCGACCCTGGATGGCGGTCACAGCCTGGATGCGCAGTGGGCGCCCTACTGGCGCACGCTGTCGGCAAGCGGCCGGCATGACTTCGGCTCGCACACCTGGGCGCACGACATCTGGGAGGCTGATTTGCCAAACGGCGCGATGCGCTTTCGCATGCAGGCCGGTCGGCAGGCGCCGCGCTGGCGTGAACTGGATGGCCCAGCCTACTGCGCTGAGTTGGAGCGTGTGGCCGTGCGCTTCCGTGAGATGACCGGCCAGACTCTTTCGCGCATTTACCGCGCCCCAGCCGGTCGCACTTCGCCTCGCCTGTTGGCAGCCACGAAAGCCTGCGCTTGGCACCATGTGGGCTGGGACCTCGCCCTGGGCGACGACTGGCCCAGCAGCCGTGCCAGCAACCCCCAACTCTTGCAGCGTGCGCTGAAGGGCGCCCGGGATGGCGACATTTTGTTGGCCCATCTGGGCATCTGGAGCCGGCAGCCCGCGCTGCTGCCCGAGTTGCTGGCCCCCCTGCTTGACGGACTCAAGGCCAAAGGGTTTTGCTTTGGGCGCCTGCGCGAACATCCGCAGCATGCGGCAGCCTTCCGATGATGGATACCTTGATCGAGTGGTTCCAGGGCGCGCAGGCTGCGCTGTTTGAGGCCTGCGTGATGCCGCTGCTGCAAGGCTTGGGACTGGCCGCGTGGGCGGCTGATGCCTTTAATGGCACGGCTTGGCTCCTGGCGGGTTTACTGCAGTTGGCCTTCATCGCGCTGGGCCTGGGCGCGCTGGAGCGCTGGCGACCCGTCGAGCACTGGCCCGACGCGCGCGCAACAAGGGTGGACTTGATCTATACGCTGATCCAGCGCCTGGGCCTGATGCGTTTGGCCCTGTTCTTCACACTGGATCCCGCGGTGGATGCCTTGGCCGCTCAGGGGCGGCTCTGGGGCTGGCAGCCCTGGCACCTGGACGGCTTGTGGCCGGGCGTGAGCGACCAGCCCTGGCTGGCCTTTGCGCTTTATCTGCTGGTGTTTGATTTCGCCGGCTACTGGCTGCACCGGGCCCAACACGCCTGGGAGCCCTGGTGGGCCTTGCATGCGCTGCACCACAGCCAGCGTCAGATGGGCCGCTGGGCCGATAACCGCAACCACTTTCTGGACGATGGGCTCGGAGCCGCCGCCTTTGCGCTGCTGGGCCTATTGCTCGGCACCGAGCCGGCGCAGTTCATGGCCATCACACTGATCACGCAGACCTTTGAGAGCCTGCAGCACGCCAATGTGCGTCTGCACTTCGGGCCGCTGGAGCGGCTGTGGGTCAGTCCACGCTTCCATCGCCAGCACCACGCCATCGGTTTGGGCCATGAGTCGGCCGGACCGGGTAGCTTGGGCGGTCACAACTTCGGCGTGTTGTTGCCCTGGTGGGATCAGCTCTTTGGCACCGCCCACTTCGGCCCCACAACCCCGCCCACCGGCATTCGCGATCAGCTGCCCGAGGGCGGCGCACGCGACTACGGGGCGGGGCTTTGGAACCAGCAGGCCTTGGGCCTGCGTCGACTCTGGCAAGCTCTGCACCGATGAAGCCCCTCAATCCCTCAGCTCCTCCTGTTCAGGTTCTCAGCCAAGTTCTGGACGCCGGCTGGCGCGCCGCCGCCTATTGCCTGCACCCACGGGTGATTGGCTGGTCCTTGCTGCCGCTGCTGTTGGCGGCGGGTCTGAGCTTTGGCCTGCTGTGGTGGCTGTGGGAGCCCGCCGTCACGGCGGTGCGTGGGCAGATGGAGAGCTGGCTGATCGTGGATGCCCTGCTGCGCTGGCTCGATGGCCTGGGGGCCAGTGGCTTTCGCTCCGTGTTGGCGCCCTTGATCGTGGTGGCCATCAGCCTGCCCCTGGTGATGGCCCTGTCCCTGCTGCTGGTAGCGGCGCTGATGACGCCGGCCCTGACCCGCCTGGTGGCCGAGCGCCGCTTTGCCATTCTGGAGCGCAAGCGCGGGGGCAGCCTCTTGGGCGGGCTGGCCTGGGGCTTGGGCTCGACCTTGTTGGCCCTGATGGGCCTGCTGGTTTCCATGCCCTTTTGGCTGATCCCGCCGGTGGTGCTGGTGCTGCCGCCTTTGATCTGGGGCTGGCTCAGCTACCGCGTGTTTGCCTATGACGTGCTGGCCGAGCACGCCAGCGTGGATGAGCGCCGCGCCCTGCTGCGCCAGCAGCGTTGGCCGCTGCTGGGCATCGGTGTGGTGTGTGGCTATCTGGGCGCCGCGCCCTCGCTGATCTTTGCCTTTGGGGCGCTCAACCTGATCATGGCGCCGCTCTTGATGCCCATCGCGATCTGGCTCTACATGCTGGTGTTCGCCTTCGCGGCGCTGTGGTTCGCGCACTTCAGCCTGGGCGCCCTGGCCCAGATGCGCGGGCAGCCGCTCGAGGCGTCGGTGCGCGACCTGGGCGAGCCCCAGCTGCCCTTGATGTGAGAGGCCTGCGATGCGCTTTGGATTGATCGTGTTTGGCGACGAGCTGCTCTCGGGTAAGCGCCAGGACGCCCATGTGCCCAAGTTGATCGAGCTGCTGGCCGCGCGCGGTCTGGAGCTGGACTGGGCCCGCTATGTGCGCGATGGCCTGCAGGCCCAAGCCGCGGCCTTGCGTGCCGCCTGGGCCTCGGGCGACGCGGTGTTCTGCTGCGGTGGCATTGGGGCCACGCCGGACGACCACACTCGCCAGGCCGCCGCCCTGGCCTTGGGGGTGGCGCTGCAACCCCACCCCGAAGCCCAGGCCCTGATTCGCGCCCGTGCGGCCGAGATGGCGGCCGAGAAGGGCGAACCGGCTCCCGATGACGCGCATCCGGACATGCGCCGGCGCCTGGAGATGGGCGTGTTTCCGGCCGGCAGCACGTTGATTCCCAATCCCTACAACCGCATCGCGGGTTTCAGCCTCGGCCGTCTGCACTTCGTGCCCGGCTTTCCGGTGATGGCCCATCCGATGATGGCTTGGGTGCTGGATCAGCACTACGCGCATCTGCATCGCCCCGTGGGCGTGGCCGAGCGCAGCTGCATCGTCCAGAACGCCTTCGAGGCCCAGCTGACGCCGCTGATGGAGGACATCGAGGCGCGCTTTGCGCCCGTCAAGGTGTTCAGCCTGCCCAGCGTGGACCATCCGCAGTGGGGGCGCTGCATTGAACTCGGCGTGAAGGCCGCGCGCGATGACGTCCAGTTGCTGGCGGCCTACCAGGCCCTGCGCCAAGGCCTGATCCAATTTGGTGCATCCATCAGCACCGAAATGGTGCGCTGACCCGTGTTCGCCCCGCCCTGGGGCGCGGTGCCCGGGGGCGGCCGGCCCATAATTCGCGGCCGTCGCCATGCCAGCAGGCGGCTTCACGCCGCTGGCATGAACACTGCTTAGATTGGAGACTCGCAGCGCCCCCGGCGCGCGAACCCCACAACCCGCCCCGCATTGTTTGGAGAGTTTGGATGGCCACCAAGACCGTTGCCGATGTGATCAAGATGGTGAAGGAGAACGAGGTCAAGTTCGTTGACTTCCGTTTCACCGATACCCGTGGCAAGGAACAGCATGTGTCCGTGCCGGTGTCGCACTTCGATGAGGACAAGTTCACCAGCGGCCATGCCTTTGACGGCTCGTCGATCGCCGGCTGGAAGGGCATTGAGGCCAGCGACATGCTGTTGATGCCGGACCCCAACACCGCCAACATCGATCCCTTCTTCGAAGAGCCGACCCTGATCCTGAGCTGCGACGTGATCGAGCCGGGTGATGGCAAGGCCTATGAGCGCGACCCGCGTTCGCTGGCCAAGCGCGCCGAGGCCTACTTGAAGAGCAGCGGCCTGGGCGACACCGCCTTCTTCGGTCCCGAGCCCGAGTTCTTCATCTTTGACCAGGTGCAGTGGAACGTCGACATGTCGGGCTGCTTCGTCAAGATCGGCTCGGAAGAGGCGCCCTGGAGCAGCGGCGCCAACTTCGAAGGCGGCAATATGGGCCACCGTCCGGGCGTCAAGGGCGGCTACTTCCCCGTGCCCCCGGTCGACCAGTTCCAGGACATGCGCTCGGAGATGTGCCTGATCCTCGAACAGCTGGGTATCCCGGTTGAAGTGCACCACCATGAGGTGGCCGGCCAGGGCCAGAACGAGATCGGCACCAAGTTCAGCACCCTGGTGCAGCGCGCCGACTGGCTGCAGCTGCAGAAGTACGTGATCCACAACGTCGCCCACGCCTACGGCAAGACCGCGACCTTCATGCCCAAGCCCGTGGTCGGTGACAACGGCAGCGGCATGCACGTGCACCAGTCGATCTGGAAGGACGGCAAGAACCTGTTCGCCGGCGACGGCTACGGCGGCCTGTCCGAGTTCGCGCTGTACTACATCGGCGGCATCATCAAGCACGCCCGTGCGCTGAACGCCATCACCAACCCCGGCACCAACAGCTACAAGCGCCTGGTGCCCGGCTTTGAAGCCCCGGTGAAGCTGGCCTACTCGGCGCGCAACCGTTCGGCCTCGATCCGCATCCCCTTCGTGGCCAACCCCAAGGGCCGTCGCATCGAAGCGCGCTTCCCCGATCCCCTGATGAACCCCTACCTGGGCTTCTCGGCGCTGATGATGGCCGGCCTGGACGGCGTGGAGAACAAGATCCACCCGGGCGAAGCCGCCACCAAGGACCTGTACCACCTGCCGCCGGAAGAAGACGCGAAGATCCCGACCGTCTGCCACAGCCTGGATCAGGCCCTGGAGTATCTGGACAAGGACCGTGCCTTCCTGACCAAGGGTGGCGTGTTCACCGACAGCTTCATCGATGCCTACATCGATCTGAAGATGACCGAGGTGACCAAGTTCCGCATGACCACGCATCCGCTGGAATTCGACATGTACTACTCGCTGTAATCCGAATCTTCGGATGCTGCGTGAAGGGGGCAGGACGACATCGTCCGGCCCCTTTTTTCTTCCTCCGCCACAATGCGCCGCATGAAACCCTTGTTTGCCCTGTTGCTGCTCAGTGGTGCCGCCCAGGCCCAGTCCGTCGTGTACCGCTGTCCCGGCCCGCCGGTGCTCTACACCGATGCGATGAGCGCCAAGGAGGCCCAAGAGAAGGGTTGCAAGTCCATCGAGGGGGCGCCCGTGTCGGTGCTGCAAGGGCCGCGCCCCAAGGCGGCTGCGGCAGCGGCAGAGCGGCGGCCCGAGGCGGCGCGCGCCGATCCAGGGCGCGACAAGGTGGACCCGGACCTGCAAAAAGCGCGCGACAGCGATCGCCGCAAGGTGCTGGAGAGCGAGCTGCGCGACGCCGAGGCCAAGCTGGATGCGCTCAAGCGTGAGTACAACGGCGGTGAGCCCGAGCGTCGCGGGGATGAGCGCAACTTCGCCAAGTACCAGGAGCGGGTGAACGAGCTCAAGGCCGCCATCACCCGCCAAGAGGCCGATCTGCAGGCCCTGCGGCGCGAGATCTCCAAGCTCTGAGCAGGGTTTGAGCGCCTACGCGCCCTTCGATTTGCTGGCCACTTTGGTGGCCGTGGTCCGCCCCGACGGCCAGGTGCTGCATGCCAATGCCGCTTTCGAGGACCAGTTGCGGCTCTCGCGCCGCGCCGCGGCGCAGCGCAATCTGGGTGAGTGGTTTGTGGATGCCCGGCGCCTGCACGACACCTTGGCCGCCGTGCAGGGCAACGATTTCGCCAGTGCCCGCTTCGAGGCCCAGTTGCGGCGCGGCCCGCTGCCGCATGAAGACCTTTTCGATGTGCTGGTGCTGGTCAGCCAGACCGAGGAGGCGGACCGGCTGATCGTTGAGATGGTGGAAGCCACGCAGCAGGCGCGTCATGAGCGCGAGGAGCGCTCGCTCGGTCAGGTGCGCTCCAGCAAGGACCTGGTGCGCAATCTGGCGCATGAGATCAAGAACCCGCTGGGTGGCCTGCTCGGGGCGGCCCAGCTGCTGGCGCTGGAGCTGGGGCCGGGCAGTGAGCTGTTGGAGTACACCGAGGTCATCGTGCACGAGGCCGACCGCCTCCAAATCCTGGTGGACCGGCTGCTGGCCCCGCACCGTCGGGCGAACGAGGTGGGGGATGTGAATATTCACGAGGTCTGCGAGCGGGTGCGCTCGCTGGTGCTGGTGGAGCATCCCCAGGGCCTGACGATCCGACGCGACTACGACACCTCTTTGCCCGAGTTCCGGGGCGACCGCGAGCAGCTCATCCAGGCTCTGCTCAATCTGGTGCAGAACGCGGCGCAGGCCTTGGCGCCGCAGATCGAACGCGGCGAAGCTCAGATCGTTCTGCGCACCCGGGTGGCGCGCCAGGTCACCCTGGGCAAGCAGCGTTGGCGCCTGGCACTCGAATTGCATGTGGAAGACAACGGCCCGGGCGTGCCGGCCGAGATTCGGGATCGTCTGTTCTTTCCCCTGGTGACGGGGCGCGAGGGCGGCACCGGGCTTGGCCTGCACTTGGCGCAGACCATCGTGCAGGCGCATCAGGGCCTGATCGATTGCGACAACCAACCCGGGCGCACTGACTTCCGTATCACGCTGCCATTGCCATAACGCTTGCCATGAACCCCATCTGGGTCGTCGATGACGATCACTCGATTCGCTTTGTGCTGGAAAAGTCCCTGGCCCGCGAGGGACTCGTGGTGCGCAGCTTCGCCAGCACCCGCGAGGTGCGTGCGGCGCTCAGCGAGGGCGATCGCCCGCAGCTGCTCATCAGCGACATCCGCATGCCGGGCGGCTCGGGCCTGGACCTGCTGGCGGAGATCAAGGCCCAGCACCCCGGCCTGCCAGTCATCGTGATGACGGCGTACTCCGACCTGGACAGTGCGGTCTCAGCCTTCCAGGGCGGGGCCTTTGACTACCTGGCCAAGCCGTTTGATTTGCAAAAGGCGGTGGAGCTGGTGCAGCGCGCGCTGGAACAGGGCCGCAGCGAGGCCGCGGCTCAAGAGGCGCAGGAGCAGGCCCCCGAGATGCTGGGCCAAGCGCCCGCGATGCAAGAGCTGTTTCGCGCCATCGGGCGTTTGAGCCAGAGTCAGGTCACGGTGCTGATCACCGGCGAGAGCGGTGCCGGTAAGGAGCTGGTGGCGCGCGCGCTGCACCGCCACAGCCCGCGCGCTGCCGGTCCCTTTGTGGCCATCAATACCGCGGCGATTCCCAAAGACTTGCTGGAGAGTGAACTCTTCGGTCACGAGCGCGGTGCCTTCACCGGCGCCCAGGCCCAGCGGCGCGGACGCTTCGAGCAGGCCGAGGGCGGCACGCTGTTTCTGGATGAGATCGGCGACATGCCGCTGGAGCTGCAGACCCGGCTGCTGCGGGTGCTGAGCGACGGTCACTACTACCGCGTGGGGGGCCACAGCCCCATCAAGTCCAAGGTGCGGGTGATCGCCGCCACCCACCAGGCTTTGGAGGCCCGGGTGCGCGAGGGCGCTTTCCGCGAGGATCTGTTCCATCGCCTGAATGTGATTCGCCTGCGCCTACCGCCCTTGCGCGAGCGGCGCGAGGATATTCCGCTGCTGGCGCGCGCCTTCCTGGCCAGCAGTGCGCAGGAGTTAGGCGTGGAGCCCAAGCGTCTGAGTGAGGCGGCGCTGGCGGCTTTGGTGGCCTTCGATTTCCCCGGCAACGTGCGTCAGCTGCAGAACCTCTGCCATTGGCTGTGCGTGATGGCCCCCAGCCAAGTGGTGGAGCCGCGCGATCTGCCGCCCGAGCTGCTGGCTGCGGCACCCAGCCTTGAGCCTGCTGCAGCCCCGCAGCCGCTGCCCAGGGCGGTAGCGCCGTCGCCGCCCGCGGCGGTAGGGGGCGCCGCCGACTGGCCGCAGGCCATGGCCTTGCAGGCGCGCGAGCTGCTTCAAGCCGGTGCGCCCGAGGTCTGGGATCAACTCAGCCGCCGCTTTGAGGCTACCCTGATCGAGACGGCCCTGGCCCACACCCAGGGCCGCCGGGTGGATGCAGCGCGCCAGCTTGGCATCGGGCGCAACACCATCACCCGCAAGATCCAGGAGCTGGGGCTGGACCCCGCCGAAGACTGAGTGCTGACATTTCTGCGAGCGGCCTTGTGCTGCGCGGCCATGCTGGCTGCTTCACCGCTGTGGGCTCAGCCGCTCGGCCGCCTGCAGCTTTTGGCCGGCGACGGACACCCAGGCTGGCGCGATGGCGCGGCCTACCAAGCGCGCTTTTCCGATCCTTTTGGCCTGGCCGTCGCGGCGGATGGCAGCCTGTGGGTGAGCGATGGCGGCGACACCAACCGCATCCGTCGGATTGCACCGGATGGGCGAGTCGGCAGCGTGCTGGGCTCTGGCCGCGAAGGCTTTCGCGATGGGGCGCCGACCGAAGCGCAGCTGCATACACCGAGCGGCCTGGCTTTTGATGGGCAGCAGCAGCTGCTGATCGCCGACACCGGCAACCAGCGCATTCGCCGGTTGGAGCGGGACGGTCAGCTGCGCACCCTGGCCGGCGATGGTCAAGTGGGCTGGCGCGATGGTCCCGCTGCGCAAGCGAGGTTTGACGGACCGATGGCCGTGGTGGCGGACGCGCAGGGCCGCGTCTATGTGGCGGACACCTACAACCATCGCATCCGCGTGATCGAGCAAGGGCGGGTTCGCACCCTGGCCGGGGCGGGCCAACCGGGTGAGGCGGATGGGGTGGGTGAGCGTGCCAGCTTCGATCACCCGCTTGGGCTGGCGCTGGATGCGACGGCCGGCTTGCTCTACGTGGCGGACGCCCGCAACCATGCGATCAGGCGCATTCATCTGGCCAGTGCCGAGGTGCAGACCCTGGCCAAGTCGGACCCGCGCGACGAAGAGGCGATGCTGCGCCGTCCCATCGCGTTGGCGTTGGATCGCGAAGGTCGTTTGCTGGTGACTACCCTGGCCCGTGGCCGACTGTTGCGTTGCGCCACGCCGCGCGGCGTGTGCACGGATTGGGAGGAACTGAGCGGCCCGCCCGAGGCGAGGCTGGCGCGCCCGAGCGGGCTGGCGGTGGATGCCCAGTCCCGCATCCTGGTGGCGGACGCGGCGAGCTATCGCGTGCATCGATGGGTGCCTGGCAGTGTGGGCGGTCCGATGGGTCCTGCGCAGGATCGGAACCTGCCCGATACCCAGGGCCGCTGGCCGCTGGATCCGCAGTTGCGGGCGCACGAGGTGGTGGGCACGATCGGCGAAGTGCGGGCGCGCCGCAGATCGCCGGCGGTGGATCGTCACCATCTGCATGCGGGTCTGGATGTGCAGGCCGACCCCGGGCGGCTGGTGCGGGCCATCGCCTCGGCCAAGGTCAGCAGCCCGCTGGCGGCTTGGTCCTTTGGCGAGCTTGGGGAGGGCTTAAGCCTCGGTGAGCTGGCCTATATCCACATGAAAGTGGGGCGCAAGGCCGGCAACGCGAGCCTGGATCCGCAGCGCTTTGTGGTGCGCAAGGATGCACGGGGCCGGGCCGATCACTTGCTGGTGCGGCGCGGCACGCGTTTCAAGGCGGGCGAGGTGCTGGGCACAGTCAATGCGATGGCCCATGTCCATCTGGAGCTGGGCCCCAGCGCCTACGCCCGTGACCCTTTGCAATTGGGTTTTGCCGGCTTTAGCGACCGCCAGATGCCGCGTATCGAGGCGCTGGAACTGTTGGATGAGACGGGTAGGGCACTGCGGCCCAACTCACAGGGACTTGTGCCTTGGGATGGCCGCCCGCTGCGCGTGGTGGTGGAGGCCTGGGATCAAGTGGATGGCAATTTGCCGCGCCGTCGCCTGGGCGTGCAGCGCCTTAGCTGGCAGCTGCTGAATGCTGCCGGACAGCCGCTGCCGGGTTTTGAGGCGCCGCAGCTGCGTCAGGACTACCGCAGCCTGCCGCAGGATGCCGAACCGACACCGATCGCGTTTGCGCCCGGCAGCGGCATCCAGGTGCAGGGCGCGCAGCACACGCGTATGCGCTATGAGATCAGCAATCGTGTGCGCGATGGCCGCGCCTTGATGGAGCGACTGGAGGGCCATCGTCTTGCGCCGGGTCGCTATCGGCTTAGGGTTCTTGTGCAGGATGCGGCGGGCAATTCCGCCAGCGCGAGCGTGGACTTGCTGCGCTAGTTCTTGGTCAACCAGACTTCCAGGCCCTGGGCATTGAGCTCGAGGTCCAGCGCCAGGAGCTCCGTCATCTGGGCCTGGCTGAGCGTTGAGCCGTGGGCGCGCAGGCTGGTGGCATAGAGATCCAACAGGCCCTGTTTGATGCGTTCGTGTCGCTCGGCCTGAGCCTGGCGCGCCACGCGCACCATGCCGTCGATCAGCTCGTTCAGCAGGGCCGCCAGCCGTGCCACCTCGCGCACGCGGCCGTAATGGGTCAGGTAGAGGCACTCGGGCTCGGTGGCCAGCATGCGGGCGATCGAGGCCTTCATGGCCTCGGGCTCGAACTGCACCGGGGTGCTGGTGGGCAGGGCCCAGGCCTGGCCGGCGATGTCCAGCTCGCGGTAGCTCAGGCCGAAGGTATCGCCAGTGAACCAGCCCCGACTGCGCGCGTCCCAGATGCAGTGGTGGTGCTTGGCGTGACCTGGGGTGTCGATGAGGCGCAGCGGTCGCCCCGCCAGTTCCAACACCATCTCATCGCTGCTGGCGCGTGCCCGTGCGGCGGGCACTGGCACCAGCTCACCATAGCTGCGGGCCATTTCTTCGGGCCCATAGACGGCGGTGGCGCTGGCCCAGAGCTGGGTCGGGTCGACCAAATGGCGCAGCCCGCGTGGGTGGCAGATGAGGGTGGCTTGTGGCAGCGATTGCATCAGCAGGCCGACACCGCCGGCGTGATCCAGATGCACATGGGTGGGGATCACATAGTCCACCGCTGTGCGCGGCAGGCCCAAGGCGTCCAGCGCTTCCAGCAGACGGGGCACCGAGAAATTGGTGCCGGTGTCGATGAAGGCGGCGCGGCCCTGTTCGACGATCAGGTAGGCGGCATCGAAACGCGGGCGGGTGAAGCCGGTGTCAATGGCAAAGATGCCATGGCCGAGGTCCTCGCTGTGGTCTGGAAGAATGGCGGAATTCATCATCAGGGGCAGGGTAGCCGATGGCAGTGCGCGAGATTTTGCGGATGGGCGATGCGCGCCTGCTGCGCGTGGCGCAAAACGTGGTGACCTTCAATACCCCGGCGCTGCAAGAACTGGTGCAGGACCTGCGCGACACCATGGTGGCGGCCGGCGGTGCCGGGCTGGCCGCGCCGCAAATCGGCGTGAATCTTCGCGTGGTGCTGTTTGGTTTTGGAAAGTTGGCACGTTACCCCGAGGCGGAGCCGGTGCCCGAAACGCTCCTGATCAACCCGGAGATCGAGGTGCTGGACCCCGAGCCTGAGGAAGGCTGGGAGGGGTGCCTGTCGGTGCCGGGCCTGCGTGGTGTGGTGGGGCGGGCGCGTTGCATCCGCTACCGGGGCCAAAGTCTTGACGGGACGTGGCTGGAGCGTGAAGTCAGTGGCTTTCACGCGCGGGTGGTTCAACACGAGTGCGATCACCTGGACGGCCAGTTATTTCCCATGCGGGTGCGTGACTTCCGTCGATTTGGCTTCACCGACGTCTTGTTCCCTGATTTGTAAAGCCCGTCCACCAAACCCGGGGTGGCGGCGTTACGCGTCCACCCCCAAGAGGAATCCAAGGAGAGGGCCACGTGAAAACCAAGCCATTGCCCACCCCCCTGCGGAATTGGTGGGGCCTGCAGGCCCTGCTGTTGCTGCTGCTCACCCTGCTGGCCTTGCCGACCTTTGCCGATCCACCCACCCGGGTGGCACGCGTGGCCGAGTTGAGCGGTCAGGCCTGGTGGTTTGATGCCGATGAGCGCGAGTGGCAGCCGTTGGTGCGCAACCAAAGCCTGGCCGAGGGTGACCGACTGCGGGTGGACGAACACGCGCGAGTCGGGCTGCGCATTGGCTCCAGTGCCTTGTGGTTGAACGAGCGCGCTCAAGTGGAGCTGTTGCGTTTGGACGAGGAGCGCATCGATCTGGCCCTCGATCGGGGTGCGCTGGCGCTGCGTTGGGTGACCACCGAGGCGGCCCGCGAGGCGGTGGTGCGCACGCAAGAGGGTCAGTTCCGCTTCGACGGCGTGGGGGCCTACCGCATTGATCAGTTGAGTACTGCCAGCCGTGCCCAGGCCTTTGAGGGCCGGATGCGTTTCGAGGGTCGCGGCCGGGGGGATGCGCCCGTCTGGGCCGATGCGCCCGAGCAGATCGAAGTCTGGTGGGATGGCGGCCCGCGCGCCGAGCGCAGCCGCCTGCTGCGTCACGATGGGTTTGGCCAGTGGTTGGTGGCGGACCTGGGCTTTGGCCGCGGTGACGACCGCTTTGCGCGTCTCGATCGTCCGGCCTACCGCTATGTCTCGCCCGAACTGACCGGGGCCGATGAGCTCGACGACCATGGTCGCTGGGATCACAGCGCCGACTACGGCGCGATCTGGATTCCGACCCGAATTGCGGTCGATTGGGCGCCCTATCGCCATGGGCGTTGGACCTGGAGCCGTCACTGGGGCTGGACCTGGGTGGATGACCTGCCCTGGGGCTACGCGACCTCGCACTATGGCCGTTGGGTGCATTGGCGCGGTCGCTGGTGCTGGAGCCCGGGCCAACGGGTGCTCCGCCCGGTCTTTGCACCGGCGTTGGTGGCCTGGGTAGGCGGCGGCTCAGTGCAAGTGGGCGTGAACATTGGCAGCCGATGGGTGCCGCCGGTGGCCTGGGTGCCGCTGGCACCGCGCGAGGTGTTTGTGCCCTGGTACCGCCACAGCCCGACATACTTGCAGCGCATCAATACCGAGCCGGTACACACCGTGCGCCGTCCGGCTGAGCCGAATGGGGGCATGGGCCCTCACTACACGCACCAGAACCGTCAGGTGCCGGGTGCCATCAGTAGCCTGATGGTCGAGGCCGGGCAGCGGGCTGCGCGACCCATGCCCGTGCGTGATGAGCAGGTGCTGCGGGAGTTGAAGCCCATCCCCTATGGCCCGGCGCGTGTTGATGGATTGCCGGTCCGCGCTGCGCAGAGTCTTGAAGAGGGGCCGAGCCGCCGCGCAGGTGGTGGATTGGTCCGGTCTGCGGGCGAAGCCCCCATGCCCCAGCGTGGGCCTGAGCCTGTCATGCCCTTGAGGGCCGAGCCGCGTGAGGATGCGCGTGAGGTCTTGCGTCAGCCCCTGCCGCAGCGACGCGAAGAGCTCTCGCGCACGGAGCCGGGCGAGCGGCGGGAAGAGCCGCGCACCCAATCCGGCCTGCCGCAACGGGAGTCGGTCTGGCCGCGTCGCGAACTGCAGCGCGAAGAGGTGCGCGAGGAGCGTGAGCGCGTCGAGGCCCGTGAGGAGCGCCTGCCCCGCCGCTTTGAGCCCGCACCCATTCAGCGTGCAGAGCCGTCGAGGCCCGAGCGCATCGAACGAGTGGAACGATTCGAGCGACCGGAGCGTCCGGAGCGCCGCGAGGAGCCCCGCTTCGAGCCGCGCCAGGAAGTGCGTCCCGAGCGCCGTGAGGAGCCCCGTCGCCCCGAAGTCCAGATGCCGCAGCGTCCGCAGCGCAGCGAGCCCGAGGCGCCGCGCCGTCAGCCCGAAGGTCGCACGCGCGATAAGGACGAATCCCTGCCGCGGCGCGACAACCGCTGAGTCTTAAAGCATGGGCTTTAGCGCCGCCCACACGTTGTCCAGCATGACGGGGTGGGCGCGCGCCAGCGGGTGAATGCGGTCGGACTGGAACCAGGCGTCCGCATCGGGGCGGTCGGCCACGCCAGCCAGCAAGAAGGGGGTGAGCGCGGCGCGGTGCTCGCGCGCCACGTCGGCAAACAGTTGCGCGAACTCGCGTCCGTAGCGGGCACCGTAGTTGGGCGGCATCTGCATGCCGATCACCAAGGCCTTGGCCCGAGTGGCCTGCACGGCCTTGACCATGGCCGCCACATTGGCGCGGGTGTGGGCCAGGGGCATGCCGCGCAGCGCATCGTTGCCCCCCAATTCGATCAGCACATGGCTGGGGCGTTGTTGGCTCAGCACGGCAGGCAGGCGGCTCAAGCCTCCGCTGGTGGTGTCGCCGCTGATGCTGGCGTTGAACACGGTGTGGGGCAGGCCTTGCTCGCGCAGGCGCTGCTCCAACAAGGCCACCCAACCTTGCCCTCGACCAATGCCGTACTCGGCCGAAAGACTGTCGCCGAGCACCACGATATGGCGCCGAAGCCCTGCGCGGGGCTGGCCGATTGCGGCCCCGGCCAGCGCGGCCAGCAGCGCGCCGCTACAGTGCGCGACCCATTGCCGCCGTCCTGTCATGTCTGATCAAACCTTGGTTGAAGTGAAGGCCCTGAGCAAGCGCGTGCGCGATGCCAGTGGCGAGTTGACGATTCTGCATGAGCTGTCCTTTGCCCTGCAGGCGCGCACCTCGGTGGCCATCGTCGGCGCCTCGGGCTCGGGCAAGAGCACCCTGCTCGGCCTGCTGGCGGGGCTGGACAGCCCCAGCGGCGGGCAGGTTCTGATCGAGGGGCAAGACCTCTTTGCGCTGAATGAGGACGAGCGCGCCGCCATGCGTGCACGCCTGATGGGCTTTGTGTTCCAGAGCTTTCAGCTGATGCCCAATCTGACGGCGCTGGAAAACGTCATGCTGCCGCTGGAGCTGGCTGGCCAGCGCGATGCGGAAGGGCCGGCACGGGCCATGCTGGAGCGTGTCGGCCTGGGGCAGCGCCTGCGTCACCGCCCCCGCGTGCTGTCGGGCGGCGAACAGCAGCGGGTGGCCTTGGCGCGTGCCTTTGTCGTCAAGCCGCGCCTGCTGTTGGCGGATGAACCCACCGGTAGCCTGGACCATGCCACCGGCGCCCAGGTGATGGAGTTGATGTTCGAGCTCAATCGCGCCGAGGGCACCACCCTGGTGCTGGTGACGCACGACCCGCAAGTGGCCGCGCGTTGCGAGCGTCAACTCAAGATCGAGGCCGGGCGGCTCGTTCCCTGAGCCGGCGCCAGCGCTCGAGGCGGATCACGCCCCACCACAGCAAATACACCGTCAGGTAAGCTGCAGCGCCCAGCACCAGGGCGGCCAAGGGCATGCCCACCAGCCAGGCCGGCCCCATGGCCAACACCCAGGCGGATAGGGCGGGCCACCAGGTAGCCGGGGCGCTCCAGTCCAGGGCCAGCACGGCGGGCGCGGCGCCGGCCCCACCATCGCCCACCACCAGCCCGCCCAGCCACAGCGCCAAGCCCCAGATGGGCAACATCGTGAATGGGTTGGTCAGCCAGGTGGCTGCCACGGCGGCGGCCACATTGCAGCGAAACGCTAGCGCGCAGATGGCGGCCAGCACCATTTGCAGCGGCAGAGGGATCACCCCCACCGCCAGCCCAATGGCCACACCCCAGGCCACACGACGGCGATGGGCCACCCACAGCCAGGGCCGGGGTTGCAGGTACTGACCCAGCCAGCGCAGGCCTTGAATCTGGCTTAGGCGCTCCGGACTGGGGAGGATGCGGCGAGCGAAGCGGGTAGCGGGCACGGGAATTCTTTAGGCACAAAAAAGCCGCCGGCTGCGGGGGCAGCGGGCGGCTCGTCGCTCAGCGGCGTTTCAGCAAAAGCTCACTGGAACTTGTAGCCGTCCAGCTTGGCGCCGTCGAACAGCTTCTTCTGGTAGTCGGCCCAGCGCATTTGCTTCAGGCGCTCGATGACCTGGGGCTTCACATCGGCGAAGGCGGGGAACTGCGCTTCACGGGTGTCATCCAGGCGGATGATGTGGAAGCCGAACTGGCTCTTCACCGGGTTCTGGGTCAGCTCGCCCTTCTTCAGAGCCACCAGGGCCTGGCTGAACTCGGGCACATAGGCCTTGGGGTTGGCAAAGCCCAGGTCGCCGCCCTTGGCGGCCGAACCGGCGTCCTTGCTCTTGGCGGCCAGGTCTTCAAACTTGGCGCCGCCGTTGAGTTGCTTGATCAGCTCGATGGCCTCGGCCTCGGTTTCCACCAGGATGTGGCGGGCGCTGTATTCCTGGCCGCCTTGCTCGGCCTTGACCTTGTCGTACTCGCCCTGGGCATCGGCATCGCTGATGGGGCTGGACTTGAAGTAGGCGTTTTGCAGCTCGCGCACCATGATGGCCTGGCGTGCCAGTTCCATCTGGGCCTTGAAGTCGGCGCTGGCGGGCACGCCACGGCGCTCGGCTTCTTGCATCATGATTTCACGGCGCACGACTTCGTCGCGCACTTGCTTTTCCAACTCGGGGGTGCGCGGCTGGCCGCCCTTGACCACCTGGGCGATCAGTGCTTCGGCGCGGGCCTTGGGCACCGCCTTGCCGTTCACCACGGCGATGTTCTGGGCTTGCGCGGCGAAGGAGGCCGACAGCAGCAGAGCGAGCAAGGACAATTTCATCGGGACAGTCTCAAAGCAAGGCGCGCAGGGGCGCCGGGAGGGAAAACAAGAGGGGAATCTCAGCGCTCGCCGGGGGCCAGGGCCTTGATGTTCAGCGCATGGATGCGCTGGGCGGGCAGCGGGCCCAGGGCATCATAGATGAGCCGATGGCGCGCAATCCGGGGCAGGTTTGTAAACCGATCGCTCTCGATCAGCAATTGGTAATGGCCCCCTTCTCGGGCGCCGGCGTGGCCGGCGTGCGAGGCGCTGTCGTCCACCAGTTCGAAGCGAATCGCCTCAAACGCCTCGCGCAGTCCTGCGGCCCAGACCGGCTCATTCATTTCGCTTCCTCATTGGGCGCGTCTTGGGGCAGATGGCGCGACAGGTACACACCTTGGGCGAGGGTGAAGACCAGCATCAGCCCGGTGGCGCCAAAGACCTTGAAATTGGTCCAGGCCGAGGTGCTGAAGTTGTAGGCCACGGCCAGGTTCAGCACGCCCATGGCGAGGAAAAAGGCGATCCATGCCTGGTTCAGCCGCGCCCAGACCGGGTCGGGCAGGGGCAAGTCTTTGAGCATGGACTTCAACGGGTTGGTGTTGAAGAAGCGCGCGCTGATCCAAAAGCCCAGGCCCATCGCCCAATAGAGGCCCGTGGGCTTCCATTTGATGAAGGTTTCGCTGTGAAAGTAGACCGTCAAGGCGCCCAGCACCACCACCAGGGCCAGGCTGATCCAGAGAATGGTGTCGACCTTTTGGCGGGTCAATTTGAGGATCAATACCTGCGCCAAGGTGGCCAGCACGACCACCACGGTGGCCAGCAGCACGGGTGCTTCCTGAGGGCCGACCGTGCCGCCCGAAACCATGAAGCCCAGGTGCGTGGTGGCAAAGGCGGCGGCCCATTCGCGATGGCCCTCGGCGTACTTGAAGGCGCCGAAGAACAGGGCCAGGGGCAGGAAATCGAGCAGGATCTTCATGGGGAGGGCGCGACGCGCGCGCAGCCCGCTTTATTCAGAGGGCCGGAATTTTAGGGCGGCGGAATTGATGCAAAAGCGCTCGCCAGTGGGCTCGGGGCCGTCCGGGAAAACATGGCCCAGATGGCTGCCGCATTGCTGGCAGCGCACCTCGATGCGCACCATGCCGTGGCTGCGGTCCACCACGCGTTCGATGATTTCAGCGTTCACCGGCTCGTAGTAGCTGGGCCAGCCGCAGCCGGCGTCGAATTTGGTGTCGGAGCGAAACAGGGGTGCGGCGCAGCCCACGCAGCGGTACTCGCCGTTCTCCCAGTGGTCCCAGTACTGACCGGTGAAAGCGCGCTCGGTGGCGGCCTCGCGAGCCACGGCGTAGGCCAGGGGATGGGCGTCGGCCAGTTGCTCGCGCCACTGGGCCTCGGTCTTCTTGACGGGGTAGTCGCTCATGGGGGTCTCGATGCGATGTCGGGTCAGTGTAGGAGGGCGGGTCTTCCCGTAGAGCGGCTGGGCTCATTCCCGCCCCTAAGATCGCCCCCAAGATGATGCGTGTCCCGCTCCACCTGGCCAGCCTGCTGCGGCACGCCGCACGCGAGCATGGGCGCACGCCTTTGAGCACCCTGGACGTCGGCGGAACCGTGCAGCGCTCCAGCTGGGCACAGATGGAGCGCCGCGCCCGCCAGTGGGGTCAGGTGTGGGAGCGTCTGGGCGTGGCGCATGGCCAGCCCGTGGCCTTGCTGGGTTGGAATGCCCAGGGCTTGCTGGAGGCCGTGCTGGGCAGTGCGGCCAGTGGGCGCCAAGCCCTGACCCTGAATCCGCGCCAGTTCCCTGAGCAGCTGATCTGGGCCGTCAACCAGACCCGCGCCCAGGCCCTGGTGTTCGATCAGGCTCTGGCCCCGCTGGTCGAGGCCATGCAGCTGCAGATGGGCAGCGTGCAGCACTACATCCAGCTGGGCGGACCCGATCTGTTGCCCGAGCTGGGTGCTCTGATGGTCGAGGCAATGGACGCCGAGTCCTTGCTCGGCATTGATGACCCGGATTGGCGCTGGCCCGATCTGGTCGAGACGGATACCGCCCTCATCAGCTTCACCGCAGCCAGCAGCGGCTGGCCGCGTGGCGTGCCAACCAGCCATCGGGCTGCCGTGCTGCAGGCCATGGCGGCGGCGCTGCCGGATGCCTATGGCTTGTCGAGCGAGGACGCCGTGATGCCGCTGTTGCCGGTGGCGCACAGCGGCGGCTGGGCGCTGTGTCTGTGCGCCGCCGTGGTGGGTTCCCGCTTGGTGCTGGTGCCGCCGGGCCTGGGCACGGCCGCCATGGCCGAAGGCATGGCCAGTTTGGGCGTGACCCTGGCTGCGGGTCCGCCCACGGTCTGGCAGGAATTGCTCGACCACATGGATGCCTCGGGCTTGCGCATGCCGGCTCTGCGGCGCGCGGTGGTGGGCAGTGCGGCCTTCCCGCCGGAGCTGCTGCCGCGTCTGCGTGCGCTGCCCAATCTGGACGTGATGCACACCTGGGGCATGAGCGAGATCGCGCCGCCGGCCTTGGTGGCGCGCGGTGCCGGTCTGGTGGTTGGCAGCGATGGCCGTCTGCCGCAGGGGCGCCCCAGTTTTGGCGTTGAGCTGGCCCTGGTGGATGACGCCGGCAACTCGCTGCCGCGCGACGGCCAGGCCGAAGGCCTGCTGGTGGCCCGCGGCCCTTGGACCTTGGATGCTTACCTGGGCGAGAGTGACTCGCCGCTGATTGCGGTGGATGGCGAAGAGGGCTGGTTCCCGACCGGTGACATCGCTCGCATTGATGAGCGCGGTTGGGTCACCATCACCGACCGCCGCAAAGACCTGATCCGCTGTGGCGGCGAATGGATCAGCGCGGCCCAGTTGGAGCGTATTGCGCTCAGCCATGCGGATGTGGCCGAAGCTGCCGTGATCGCCCGCACCGACCCGCTGCTCGGCGAGCGGCCGCTGCTCATCGTGGTTCAGCATGCAGGCGCCAGCCTCGATGCCGACACCTTGCTGGGCCTGTTCGAAGGCCGCGTGGCCGAATGGCAGCGGCCAGCGGGCGCCCTGGTCTTTCCCGAATTGCCCCGCCTGAGCACGGGCGAAGTCGACAAGCGTGAACTGCGCGCCTTGGTCGAAACCGTGCTCGATTGATCCTCCCTTCTTTTTCCGGTCCCATGAACGTCATCGAATCCCGTGACGGCGAGCTGCTGTTGCTGCAACTGGCCAATCCCCCCGTCAACGGCCTGAGCTTCGCGCTGCGCCAGGCACTGTTCGAGGCGCTGGAACGCGCCGATGCAGACCCTGGCATTGCGGCGGTGCTGATCCACGGCGGCCCCAAGGCTTTCTCAGGTGGGGCGGACATCCGTGAGTTTGGTCAGCCGCAAGCCCTGGCCCAGCCCAATCTGCCGGCCCTGTGCGCGCGCCTGGATGCCATGAGCAAGCCGGTGGTGGCGGCCATTGCCGGCCTGGCCTTGGGCGGCGGACTGGAGCTGGCGCTGAGTTGTCACTACCGCCTGGTGGTGGGGGATGCCCAGATCGGCCTGCCCGAGGTCAATCTGGGCCTGCTGCCCGGTGCCGGCGGCACCCAGCGCTTTCCGCGTGCGGTGGGCCTGGGGTTGGCGCTGGAGATGGTGCCCAGCGGCCAGCTGCGGCGCGCGGCGGATTTGGCCCGGCAGCCGGACCAGCATTTGTTTGATCGGGTCTGCACGGCCGACGCGTTGCTGCAGGCGGCCACCGACCTTGCGCGTCAGGTGGCCGCTCATCGCCCGCTGCCGCGCCTGCGCGATCGCACGGCTGCGCCGGCCCCTGAAGCCCTGGAGGCGGCCGAGGCGCGTTGTGCGGCCTTGCCCTATCCGGCGCCACTGGCCTGCGTCCGGGCGCTGCGCGGGGCGGTGGAGCTACCCTTTGATGAGGGCGTTGCGGCCGAACGGGCTGGTTTTCAGACGCTGCTGACCTCGCCGGAATCGGCGGCCCTACGTCATGCCTTTTTTGCCGAGCGTGCCGCCGGTAAGGTGCCGGGCATTGAGGCCGACACTCCGCGCCGTCGCTTGCAGCAGGTGGGTGTACTCGGTGCCGGCACCATGGGCAGTGGCATCGCCACGGCCTGTCTGATGGGCGGGCTGCAGGTCGTGCTGGTGGAGCCCGATGCGGCGGCGTTGGCGCGGGGTGTGGCCGCGCTGGAAAAACATGTGCAGGCCCAGGTGGACAAGGGACGGCTCTCGGCGGAGCGCGCTCAAGGACTGCGCGCCAACCTGAACACCAGCCAGAGCGACGCTGCGCTGGCCGACTGCGATCTGATCATCGAGGCGGTGTTCGAGGACATGGCCCTCAAACAGTCGGTGTTCCGCCGTCTGGATGCGCTGGCCAAGCCCGAGGCCCTGCTGGCGACCAACACCTCGACCCTGAACGTGGACGAGATTGCCGCCGTGACGCAGCGCCCACACCAGGTGCTGGGTCTGCACTTCTTCAGCCCGGCGGCGGTGATGAAGCTGTTGGAAGTCGTGCGCGGGGCGGCCACGGCGCCGGATGTGCTGGCCAGTGCGCTGGCCTTTGGCAAGCAGATTGGCAAGACCTGCGTGGTGGCGGGGGTCTGCGATGGCTTCATCGGCAACCGCATGATCGACCGCTACCTGGAGCAGGCCCTGTTCCTGCTGGACGAGGGGTGCTCGCCCGCCCAGGTGGACCGCGCCATCGAGGCCTGGGGTTTTGCCATGGGGCCCTTCCGCATGATCGACCTGGCCGGCAATGACGTGAGCTGGCGCATCCGCCAGCAGCGTGCCAAGGATGGCACCCTGCGCCGTGCCCAAGTGCTGGCCGATCGCCTGTGCGAGCTGGGGCGCTTCGGGCAAAAGAGCGGTGGGGGCTGGTACGACTATGAGGGCCGCGAGGCCAAGCCCTCCAAGGCCGTGGCGGCCCTGCTGCAGGCGCACCGCGAGCAGATCGGCGTGCAGGCGCGCAGCGTGAGTGATGCCGAGATCGTGGACCGCTTGCTGCTCTCGCTGGCCGTGGAGGGTGAGCGCCTGCTGGCCGAGGGAGTGGCGCTGCGCGCCTCGGACATCGATCTGGTCTATCTCAGCGGCTACGGCTTCCCGCGCTGGAAGGGCGGGCCGATGTTCGAGGCTCAAGCCCGTGGTGCGGAAGCGGTGGCGGCGCGGCGCCGCGAGTTTGCCGCCGTGGCGCATGACGATCCGGCGTTCTGGGGCGGCGTCTGATGTCGGCCTCCCTGCGCGCGCTGCTGGATGTCTTGCTGTTTGAGTGGTTGGATGTCGAGGCGCTGAGCACCCGGCCCCGGTTTGCCGAGCAAGGGCGTTCCGAGTGGGCGGCGATGCTGGATGCCGCCGAGCGCATTGCGCGCGGGGTCTGTGCGCCGGCCAATCGGGCCTGCGATGAGCAGGAGCCGCGGTTGGATGCGGCAGGGCGGGTGCAGCTGCCGGCCAGCACGGCCAAGGCCCTGCAGGCCTACACCCAGAGCGGCCTGAGCGCCGCCACCCAGGACGCCGAATGGGGTGGGCTGCAATTGCCCTGCGCGGTGGCGATGGCGGCCAATGCCTTCGTCAGCAAGGCCAGCGTGGGGGTGGCAGGCTATGCCCTGCTGTCCACCGGCAATGCCAACTTGATCCTGGCCCATGGCAATGAAGCGCAGTGCGAGGTGTTTGCGCGCCCGCTACTGGCCGGGCGCTGGTTCGGCACCATGTGCCTGAGCGAGCCTGCGGTGGGTTCTTCGCTGGGCGATCTGACGACGCGTGCACGCCCTGATGGGGTGGACTTCGAATCCGACCCCTTGGGGCCGCGCTACCGGCTGCGCGGCAGCAAGATGTGGATCTCGGGCGCCGACCACGAATTGGCCGAGAACATCGTGCACCTGGTGCTGGCCAAGGTGCCACTGGCTGATGGCAGCTTGCCCGAGGGCAGTGCGGCCTTGTCGCTCTTCATCGTGCCCAAGCTCCGGGTGGCGGCCGACGGCAACGTGTTGGCGCTGCGCAATGGGGTGGTGCTGGCGGGCCTGAATCACAAGCTGGGTTGGCGTGGCACGGTCAACGGCCTGTTGAATTTCGGCGAGGACGATGACTGCCTGGGCTATCGCATCGGGGCCGAAGGGCAGGGCCTGGCCTGCATGTTCCACATGATGAACGAGGCCCGGATCGGCGTGGGGCTGGGGGCCGCCATGCTGGCCATGGCCGGCTTTGAGACCAGCATGGCCTATGCGCGCGAGCGGCGGCAGGGTCGTGCCATCGGCCAGCGCAGCGGGGCGATGGTGGCGCTGACCGAGCATGCCGATGTGCGCCGCATGCTGCTGGCCCAAAAGGCCGTGGCCGAGGGTGCCCTGGCGCTGTGTCTGTACTGCGCCCGGCTGGTAGACGAGGGCGAGGACGAGCTGCTCGCGCTGTTGACGCCGATCGCCAAGTCCTGGCCCAGCCAATGGGGCTTGGAAGCCAACAGCCTGGCCATCCAGGTGTTGGGCGGCGCGGGCTACACGCGCGACTGGCCGGTCGAGCAGTACTGGCGCGATCAGCGCCTGAACATGATCCATGAGGGCACGCACGGCATCCAGGCGCTGGACCTGCTGCTGCGCAAGGCCAGCCGGCCGCAGGCCCTCGCGGCCCTGGCCGCGCGCATCAATGCCACCGTCGAGGCGGCCCTGCAGCGGCCGGAGTTGGCGGCCCAGGCCAACCAGCTGGCGGCTGCCCTGGCCCTGGTGGGGCGGGCCACCAAGGCGGCCTGGAGTGCGGGCGATCCGGGCCAGGCGGCCCTGCACGCCACGCCCTATCTGCAGGCCTTCGGGCACCTGGTGCTGGCCTGGATCTGGCTGGACCTGGCAAGGGTGGATGGCGATGCGGGGCGCGCTGCCGCGCGCGACTACTTCTACGCCTATGAGCTGCCGCTGGTGAATGCCTGGCTGCAGCCGGTGCTGGCGGGTGCGCTGCTGCTGCGCGATCTGGACCCGGAGACCCTGTGAGTGAACTGATCTGGGACTGTCAGGCCTTTGCGTCACTCAGTGGCGCCCAGGTCTACGAGATCCTGCGCCTGCGCAGCGAGGTGTTCGTGGTGGAGCAGCAGTGCATCTTCCAGGACCCAGACGGCGCAGACGACCGGGCCTGGCATTTGGGTGCCTGGCAGGCCGGCGGCTTGATGGCCTATGCGCGCTTGCTGGGCCCCGGCATCAAGGCGGCGCGGCCCAGCTTTGGGCGCGTGATCACCGCGCCCGCGGCGCGCGGTCAGGGCTTGGGTCATGAGTTGGTGCGGCGCGCATTGAGCGAGTGCGAGCGCCACTGGCCGGGGCAGGGGGTGACCATCTTTGCGCAGGCCCATCTGCAGAACTATTACGGCGCCCACGGCTTTGTGCCCGTGGGCGCGCCCTTTATGGAGGACGACATCCTCCACATGGAAATGGTCAAGGCATGAAGGACTTGAACGGGAAGACGGCCCTCATCACCGGCGCGGGTTCGGGCTTTGGGCTGGAGTTGGCCCGCCTGTGCGCGACTGAGGGCATGCGCCTGGTGCTGGTGGATGTGCAGGCCGACGCGCTGGACCGCGTGGCCCAGGAGTTGGCCGCGCACACCGTGCTGGCACAGCGGGTCGATGTCAGCAGCCCCGCCGAGATGCAGACCTTGGCCGCCGCCGTGCAGGCCCATGTGGGCGCGCCGCATCTGGTGTTCAACAACGCCGGGGTGGGCTTTGGTGGCCTGATCTGGGAAGCCACGGTCAGGGATTGGGACTGGGTGCTGGGCGTCAACCTGATGGGGGTGGTGCATGGGGTGCGCCTGTTCACGCCCATGATGCTGGAGGCTGCCCAGCGCGACCCCGCCTGGCAGGGCCACATCGTCAACACCGCCTCGATGGCGGGTGTGCTGAATGCACCCAATATGGGGGTCTACAACGTCAGCAAGCACGCGGTGGTGTCCTTGAGCGAGACCCTGCACCACGATCTTTCCTTGGTGACCGACCAGGTGCACTGCTCGGTGCTCTGCCCCTATTTCGTGCCTACCGGCATTGCCGATAGCCATCGCAACCGTGATCCGGCCACGATGGCGCGGCCCACGCCCAGCCAGCGCATCAGCCAGGCGATGTCCTCCAAGGCGGTGGCCACTGGCAAGCTGAGTGCGGCCGATGTGGCGCGCCTGGTGCTGGATGGGGTGCGGGCTCAAGCCTTCTGGCTGTTCAGCCATCCGCAGGCTTTGGGTGCGGTGAGTCAGCGTGCTGACGAAATGGTGCAGGGCCGCAACCCGGGCGATCCCTTTGCTGAACGACCGGAGTTGGGGCAGCAGTTGCGCGCGGCGCTGCGCGGCTGATTTGGGAGGGTCTGCAACACCCCCTGCGCCCGCGCCAAGACTTTTCGGGATGAGGCCAAGGCGCGAGCCGCAGCTCAGGCTGGCGGCCTGAGCAAGGCTTGCAACGCCGGCCATCGCCCGAAAAGTCTTTGGCCCGAAAGGGTTTGCGAGATAACCGGCCGTCTCGGTCGTTGGCGTGCTCGGCTGTCGGACGGCGAGTCCGACCTTCGCGCGCCGCCGGCGCGCAAAAGCGCCGGCGCTCGGGTAGGCACAAACAGTCCGCTGGACTGTTTGTGTCCGACCTCGCTCTACGATCCGGCCGGTTCTCTCGCAAACGCGGGTTGCATGGGATGTTGCAGACCCTCCCTAGCCGCGCGCCTTTTTGAGCGCAAAGCCGAGCAGGGTGCCCACCTGGCGCAGGTAGTCCACATGCGCGGGCGTCCAATGCAGCTCGAAGCTGGTGTTCTCGCAGCAGAACAGCCCCCAGGGCTGGCCGCCGATCTGGATACCGACGTCCAGCAGGGAGTAGATGTTGAGCGGGCCGAAGTAGGCCTCGGTGAAGCAGGCGGTGCTGGGATGCTCACGGGCCGCGCCCGCATGGATCAGGTTGTCGCGCCGCATGGCCTCGAAGTAGGGTCCGAAGTCGTCCTCGCGCAGCACGGTGCCGGCGCTCCACTGGGCGTCGGTGCGGTCGTAGAGCTGCAGGCACTCGATCCGGTCGCGCAACTCCGCGTCTGGGTAGATCCACAGGCTGGCGCGCGAGCAGTCCATTTCCTCGGCCAGGGCCTGGGTCAGGGATTGGTAGAACTGGGCAGCGTCGACTTGCCCGTCCATCAGTTGCTTGGCCAGGGCCATCACGCGGTGGCGATCGAACATGGGCGGCACTCCGGGCGCCCGGTGCGGGCAATGGGTTTGAGCCTATTCACACCAAGCGCGGCCTCCATGAGTGTGAACAGGCCCTAGTGTGGCGCTTTGGCAGAATCGCCACCCTTCGCGTTATCCCCCGGGCGCCGTGCTGGCGCCCTTTGTGTTTGTGGACCGACTCATTTCTCAGATTGCCGCCGAACTGAAGGTTCGCGCGGCCCAGGTGCAGGCTGCCGTGGACTTGCTGGATGGCGGCGCCACCGTGCCCTTCATCGCCCGCTACCGCAAGGAAGCCACCGACAACCTGGATGACACCCAGCTGCGCGAGCTGGAATCCCGCCTGGCCTATCTGCGCGAGCTGGAAGACCGCCGCGAAGCCGTCATCAAGAGCGTGGCCGAGCAGGGCAAGCTAACAATTGAACTGCGAGCGGCCTTTGAGGGAGCTGAGACCAAGCAGGTGTTGGAGGACTTGTACGCCCCCTTCAAGCCCAAGCGCCGCACCAAGGGCCAGATTGCGCGCGAGGCGGGCTTAGGCCCCTTGGCAGAGAAGCTGTTTGCCGACCCCAGCCTGAACCCGCAAGAAGAGGCTGCAGCCTTTGTGAATGCCGAGGCGGGCTTTGCCGACGCGCTGGCCGTGTTGGACGGTGTGCGCGACTGCTTGAGCGAGCAGTGGGCCGAAGACCCCGCCTTGGTGGGCCGTTTGCGTGAGTGGCTGTGGGCCGAGGGCCTGTTCGATAGCAAGAAGGTGGCGGACAAGAACGCAGACGACGCTGAAGTTGCGAAGTTCCGCGACTACTTTGAATACGACGAGCCGATTCGCTCGGTGCCCAGCCACCGGGCGCTGGCGGTGTTCCGCGGCCGTACGCTGGGCTATCTGGATGCGAAGCTGAGGCTGGACGAAGAGGTGGTGACGGGTCAACCGACCCTGGCCGAAATGCGCATCGCCGCGCATCTGGGCTGGAAGAACCAGAACCGCCCCGGCGACGCTCTCATCAAGAAGACCGTGGCCTGGACTTGGAAGGTCAAGCTCTCCATGAGCCTGGAGCGCGACCTCTTCACCCGCTTGCGTGAGGCCGCCGAGGCCACCGCCATCAAGGTGTTTGCCGAAAACCTGCGCGACCTGCTGCTGGCCGCACCGGCCGGGCGCAAGGTGGTAATGGGCCTGGACCCTGGCATCCGCACCGGCGTCAAGGTGGCGGTGGTGGGCGAGACCGGCAAGGTGTTGGACACGAACACGGTCTACCCGCACGAGCCGCGCCGCGACTGGGAAGGGTCGCTGCACACCCTGGCCAAGCTGTGCGCCGCACACGGTGTGAATCTGATCGCCATCGGCAACGGCACGGCCAGCCGCGAGACCGACAAGTTGGCGGCCGACCTGATCAAGCGCCTCCAAGCTCTTGCTCCGGGCGTCGCCATCCAGAAGGTGGTGGTCAGCGAGGCCGGGGCTTCGGTGTACTCCGCGTCGGAAGTGGCCAGCAAGGAGCTGCCGGACCTGGACGTGAGCCTGCGCGGCGCGGTGTCTATCGCGCGGCGCCTGCAGGATCCGCTGGCGGAGCTTGTGAAGATCGAGCCCAAGAGCATCGGCGTGGGTCAGTACCAGCACGATGTGAACCAGAGCGAACTGGCACGCAGCCTGGTCGCGGTGGTGGAAGACTGCGTGAACGGCGTGGGCGTGGACTTGAATACCGCCTCGGCGCCGTTGCTGGCGCGGGTCTCTGGCCTGACCGTGGGTCTGGCCCAATCCATCGTGCGGCATCGCGATGCGCAGGGTCCTTTCAAGAATCGCAAGGCGTTGCTGGATGTGACGGGACTGGGTCCCAAGACCTTTGAGTTGGCGGCGGGTTTCTTGCGCATTCGCGAGGGCGACAACCCACTGGACCAGAGCGGTGTGCACCCCGAGACCTATCCGGTCGTGCAGCGCATCCTGGACCAACTGGGCGCGCCGATTCAGGACGTGATGGGCCGCTCGGACGTGCTGCGCCGGGTGCGGGCCGACAGCCTGGCCGACGAGCGCTTTGGTCTCATCACGGTCAAGGATGTTCTGCAGGAGTTGGAAAAGCCGGGGCGCGATCCGCGTCCGGACTTCAAGGTGGCGCGCTTTACCGAGGGCGTGGAAGACCTCAAGGACCTGAGCGTGGGCATGGTGCTCGAAGGCACGGTCAGCAATGTGGCCCAGTTCGGCGCCTTTGTGGACCTGGGCGTGCACCAGGACGGGCTCATCCATGTCAGCCAACTCAGCAATAAATTCGTCAGCGATGCCCGTGAAGTGGTGAAGACCGGCGACATCGTGCGTGTCAAGGTGCTGGAGGTGGATCTGGCGCGCAAACGCATCTCGCTGACCATGAAGCTGGATGCCCAGCCGCAGCGCAGCGGGGACGCCGGGCAGAACCAGTACCGACCGGCTGCGCGCAACGAGCGCAGCGGGCGCTCAGGCCCAACATCGGCCGCGCCGGCTGCTGCGGGCGGCGCCATGGCGGCGGCCTTTGCCAAGCTGCAGGGCGGCAAGCGCTGATCTGCAGCCGCACAAGCCCGGCGCTGGCTGCGGTCAATTTGCGACAGTTCGCGCCGGTCTGTGGCCCTTTGGTCGCATGGCTTTTGGGAGAGGGGGGCCGGCCTGCTAGGGTTCGCCCCAGTCCGTGGATTGCCCAGCCCAGTCAGGCCGCGTTGCCCCTGGCCTGAGCGCACTCCATCCAACGCGCGGCGCCTGTCCGCTCCACCCGAAAGCCTTGAATGATTCTTCGCCCCGTTGCCCTGGCGGTCGCCTGTTTGGCTGCCAATCTGGCCCATGCCCAGCAAGAAGTGGCCGACGACAGCCGTGCCAATCCGCAGCAACTTGAACGCGTGGAGGTGCGCAGCCGCGCATTGACCGACTCGGAGATGCGGCGTCGCCAGCCGGTGGCCAAACAGATTTACGGTCGCGAGGAACTGGATAAGTACGGTGACACCCAGCTCAGCGATGTGCTCAAGCGTCTGCCGGGTGTGAATGTCAGCGGCGGCCAACTGCGCATGCGCGGTTTGGGCGGGGCCTTCACGCAGATCTTGGTCAATGGCGACCCGGCGCCCCCGGGCTTCAACCTGGAGCAGGTCAATCCGGCCCAAGTGGAGCGCATCGAGGTCAGCAAGGCCCCGACCGCCGACCAGAGCGCACAGGCCATTGCCGGCACCGTCAACATCATCTTGAAGGACGCCCCGCGCGTGCTGCAGCGCGACCTGCGGCTGGGTCTGGCCTACAACCACGACCGACCGGTCACCAATGGCAGCTTCACCTATGGCGACCGCAAGGGCGGCCTCGGCGTGGTGCTGCCGATCTCCTTCTTCAGCTGGCGCTTGCTCAACGAGACGGAGACCCTGCGTCAGGGCCGGGATGCCCAAGGCCAGGCGCAGCGCCTGGCCACCGACGGCTGGGATGTGCCCTACGGTCACGGCTTCAACATGGCGCCGCGCGTGAACTGGAAGCTGGGCGACGACGAGACCCTCACCTTGCAGGGCTTTGTGGTGCGCAACAACTTCCGCAATCGCGGTGCCACCGTGACTGAGGTTGAGCAGGGCAGCACGCCGGTCAGCGTCGACGACGACTTCCTGACCCGTGGCTTCTTTGAGCATGCTCGCGTCAATCTGCAATACAACAACCGCTTCAGCGATGACCAGCGCATTGAGCTGAAGGCGGGCACCGGCGGCGCGCGTTCGCGTTTCGACAACCAATTCCATGGCCGCAATGCCGCCGGCGTACAGACCGTTGAGCGCCAGACCCTGGGCAGCGGCAAGAACCGCGGCTTCAATCTGAGCGGCAAGTACACCCAGTTCGTGGGGGAGTCGCACACGGTGACGGCCGGCGCCGAGTTGGAGCGCCGCACCCGCGAGGAAGAGCGCCGCACGTTGGAGAACGGCCTCGATCTGTTGCCGGGTGTGGAGGGACAGCCCTTTGACGCCACCGTGACCCGCAGCGCGCTGTTTGTGCAGGACGAGTGGGAGATTGCGCCGCAGTGGTCGGCCTATCTGGGCCTGCGCAATGAGCGCATCAAGACGGTCAGCGAAGGAGTGGGCTCGACCTTCCGTAGCAACAGCTCGGTGCTCACGCCCTTGTTCCACCTGAACTACAAGTTCGATCCCAAGGCGCGGGATCTGATTCGCGCCAGCCTGACGCGCAGCTACAAGGCGCCAGATGTGCAACAGCTCATCGCTCGGCCCACCATCAACACCAACTACCCGACCAGCGGGCCCAATACCGAGACGGCGCCGGACCGCGTGGGCAACCCGGGCCTGGAGCCCGAACTGGCGACCGGCTTCGACCTAGCCTTTGAGAAGTACCTCAGCGGCGGCTCGATGTTTTCGGTGGGGGTGTTCCACCGTCGCATCACGGGCCTGATTCGCAACAGCTTGACGCTGGAGAACCAGGTGTCTTGGGCGGCCGGACCGCGCTGGGTGGCCAAGCCGGTGAACCTGAGTCGAGCCAGCACCTCGGGCCTGGAGTTGGAGCTCAAGGGACGGGCCGGCGAGCTGATGCCCAGCCTGTTCGAGCCGGCCACGGCATTGAACCTGCGCGGCAGCTTGAGCGTCTACCACTCCAAGGTCAAGGACATCACGGGTCCAGACAATCGCTTGGAGCAGCAGCAGCCTTGGTCAATGACCCTGGGCTGGGACTACCGATTCAAGGGTATCCCGCACAGCATGGGCATGAGCTATACCTTCACGCCCAGCTATGAAGTGCAGCAGACCGCGCTGAGTCGCCTGGAGACCGGCCGGGCGCGTGGGCTGGATGCGTTCTTCATGATGGTGCTCAGTCCCAAGGACGGCCTGCGCTTCGGCATTCAGAACCTGGCACCGGTTAGCAATGTCACCAACACTCAGTTCCGCAATGGGGACTACAACCTGACCGAGCGTCGCCAGCGCACCTGGTATTCGGTCAATTGGGAGCACCGCTTCTGATGCAGGCGCTGCAGGTTTTTGCCGGCCCGGCGGCGCGTGAACGCTTGGCTGAACGCGGCCTGCAGCCGCAAGACATCGGTCTGATACCGGCCGCTGCGGGCGGACCCAAGGGCCTGATCTTGAGCGGTCTTGATCGCTTCATCTTTGGGCCTTGGCTGGCGCAAAGCGAGCAGGCGGTGCATCTGGTCGGCGCCTCTATCGGTGCCTGGCGCATGAGTGCTGCCTGCCTGGCGGCCCGGCCCGAGCAGGCGGACGCCGTGTTTGACCGCTTGGCACGTGCCTATGTGGCGCAACGTTACGACCCCGAGCCCGGGCGCAGCCGACCCAGCAGCGCACTGGTGACGGCGCGGTTTGAGCAGACACTGAAGGAGCAATTCGACGGCCATTGGGGCGACTTGCTGCAGCACCCGCGCTGGCGGCTGCACCTCGTGACCTCGCGCGGCCGTGGGCCTTTGTTGCGGCGCGAGTCGCGCTGGCGCACGCCCCTGGGTTATCTGGGGGCTTTCGCTTCCAATGCACTGCGTCGACCGTGGTTGGGGGCCTGGCTGGAGCGCGTGGTGTTCAGCGACCCGCGCCAACATCTGCCGCTGGTGTTGCGGGATTTGGCGAGCCGGGAGTTGCCGCTGCAGGAGAGCAATCTGCAGCGCGTGCTATTGGCCAGTTGTTCGATTCCCTTCTATCTGCAAGCCCAGCACGATCTGCCTGGCGCGCCGCGTGGCGCTTACTGGGATGGCGGCATCACCGACTACCACCTGCACTGGGACTATCGCCCGCTGCTGCAGACGTCGGCGCCACTGGTGCTCTACCCGCATTTCCAGCGCCAAGTGGTGCCGGGCTGGCTGGACAAGGCGCTCAATCATCGCCACCGCACCAGCGAATTCCTCAGCAATGTGGTGCTGCTGAGTCCGCATCCGGATTGGGTGCGCGGTCTGCCGGGGGGCAAGCTGCCCGACCGCAGTGACTTTGCCAACTTGTCGTTGGACGAGCGTCAGCGCCGCTGGCGTGTTGCCGTGGCCGAGAGCCAGCGCCTGGCCGACGCGTTCGACCATTTGACGCGCCAGCCCAGCTTGCAGGCCTTGCCCCTATAGAATCGCGGCCTTCAACCAACAAGAGCGAGAAAGGCAGCACGGGTTATGACACCGCGGACTAGCACCTCCCCCGATCGGCGCGCCTCCGCCGCGTGGTGCCGCGCCTGAGTTCCCCTTTGCCTTTCCCTTGAACGCGGCCGCCGGCCGCGTTTTTCGTTTCTGAGGATTTCAAGATGATCGCTATCCAACTTCCCGATGGTTCCAAGCGCCCCTTCGATGGGCCTGTCACGGTCGGCCAGGTGGCCGCCAGCATCGGCGCCGGCTTGGCCAAGGCAGCCCTGGGTGGCCGCGTGGACGGCAAGCTGGTGGACCTGTCCTTTTTGATCGAGCGTGACGCGCAGCTGGCCATCGTGACCGAGAAGGATGCGGACGGCCTGGAGTTGATTCGTCACAGCACGGCGCACTTGCTGGCCTATGCGGTCAAGGAGCTGTTCCCCGACGCGCAGGTGACGATCGGCCCGGTGATTGAAAACGGCTTCTATTACGACTTTGCCTACAAGCGCCCCTTCACGCCCGAGGACCTGGCGGCCATCGAGGTCAAGATGCAGGAACTGGCCAAGAAGGACGAGAAGGTAGAACGCCGCGTGTTGCCGCGTGACGAGGCCATCGCCTACTTCAAGGGCTTGGGCGAGGCCTACAAGGCCGAGTTGATCGGCGCCATCCCGGCCGGCGAGGAGGTCAGCCTTTACCGCGAAGGGGCCTTTGAGGACCTGTGCCGCGGCCCCCACGTGCCCTCTACCGGCAAGCTCAAGCACTTCAAGTTGATGAAGGTGGCCGGCGCCTATTGGCGCGGTGACCATCGCAACGAGATGCTGCAGCGCGTCTACGGCACGGCCTGGTGCACCAAGGAGGATCTGGCGGCCTATTTGACGCGCCTTGAGGAGGCTGAGAAGCGCGACCACCGCCGCCTCGGCGCGGAACTGGATCTGTTCCACCTGGACGAACACAGCCCCGGCACGGTGTTCTGGCATCCCAAGGGCTGGACGGTGTGGCAGGAGGTGGAGCAGTACATGCGCCGTGTCTACCGTGACAACGGCTACCAGGAGGTCAAGGGCCCGCAGATCGTTGACCGCGTGTTGTGGGAAAAGAGCGGCCATTGGGAGAAGTACCGCGACGCGATGTTCACGACCGAGTCGGACAAGCGCGAGTACGCCCTCAAGCCCATGAACTGCCCGGGTCACATCCTGATCTTCAAGCAGGGCGTGAAGAGCTACCGCGACCTGCCGCTGCGCTACGGTGAGTTCGGCCAGTGCCATCGCAACGAGCCCACCGGGGGCCTGCACGGCATCATGCGCGTGCGTGCGTTCACGCAGGACGATGGCCACATCTTCTGCACCGAGGACATGATCCTGCCTGAGTGCGTGGTCTACACGGAGCTGCTGCAAAAGGTCTACAAGGACTTCGGCTTCACCGACATCCTCTACAAAGTGGCCACGCGTCCGGCGGCCCGGATCGGTTCCGACGAAATCTGGGACAAGGCCGAGCACGCGCTGATGGAATCGCTGCGCCGCTCGGGCTGTGAATTCGTGATCGCCCCCGGCGACGGTGCCTTCTACGGGCCCAAGATCGAGTACACGCTCAAGGACGCCCTGGGTCGTGAATGGCAGTGCGGCACCATGCAGGTCGACTTCAGCATGGCCCAGCGCCTGGATGCCCACTATGTGGCCGAGGACAGCAGCCATCGGCCCCCGGTGATGCTGCACCGCGCCATCGTCGGCAGCCTGGAGCGCTTCATCGGCATCCTGATCGAACAGCATGCCGGCGCGCTGCCGGCCTGGCTGGCGCCGACCCAGGTGGTGATCGCCTCCATCAGTGAGGGACAGGCCGATTACGCCCAAGAAGTCGCGAAAATGCTGCAAAAACAAGGGCTTAGGGCCCAGGCGGACGTGCGGGCGGACAAGATCACCTATAAAATTCGCTCGCATTCCCTGCAAAAGGTTCCCTATATCCTGGTCGTTGGCGATAAGGAAAAGGCGAACCGGAGCGTTGCGGTGCGCGCCCGCGGTAACCAGGATCTGGGGGTGATGGGGCTGGACGACTTCCAATCGAAGATCGCCGCCGACATCGCCGCCAAGGTTTGAGGCCTTCGGCGCGCATTGCGTTTTTGGGGGCCGGTTAGCGGGATGCCCGGCCCTTTATTGATTAAGGAAACACCATCGCTACCTTCATGGACCGCCGCACGCCCAATGTGGAGCGTAAGCACCGGCTGAACCGCGAGATCATGGCCCCCGAGGTGCGCCTGAACGGCGTGGAGAACGAGCCCCTGGGCATCGTTTCGATCATGGAGGCCCTGCGTCTGGCCGGCGAGGCCGATGTCGACCTGGTTGAAATTGCCGCTACCGCCAACCCGCCCGTGTGCCGGTTGATGGACTACGGCAAGTTCAAGTACCAGGAGCAAAAGAAGGCGGCCGAGGCCAAGGCAAAGCAAAAAGTCATCGACGTCAAGGAAGTCAAATTCCGCCCTGGCACCGATGACGCCGACTACAACGTGAAGATGCGCAATCTGCGCCGCTTCATCGGTGAAGATGGCGACAAGGGCAAGGTCACGCTGCGTTATCGCGGTCGTGAAATCACCCACCAGGACATCGGCCTGCGTCTGCTGGAGAAGATCCGTGACGAGCTTTCCGATGTGGCGGTGGTGGAGCACATGCCCAAGCTGGAAGGGCGCCAGATGATCATGATCTTGGCGCCGAAGAAGAAGTAAATCGTTTTTTAGGGTTCAGCCAGGGAGCTTTGGTCAGCTCCCCGGTTGCATAAGCCGAGCAGGCCATCAAGTGCTGGAGTCTCTCCAGCCGCCCAGCCCGGCAAATCAAAGAGGAGCAGAACATGCCCAAGATGAAGACCAAGAGCAGCGCGAAGAAGCGTTTTCGCGTGCGTCCGGGTGGCACCGTGAAGCGCGGTCAAGCCTTCAAGCGCCACATCCTGACCAAGAAGACCACGAAGAACAAGCGCCAGCTGCGCGGCGCCGCGAACGTGCATGAGACCAATATGGGCCACATCGCTGCGATGCTGCCCAGCGCTGGTCTGTAATCCAAGAACTGAAGGAGAACTCACATGCCTCGCGTCAAACGTGGTGTAACCGCTCGTGCCCGTCACAAGAAGGTCTTGGCCCTGGCCAAGGGCTTCCGCGGTCGTCGTAAGAACGTTTTCCGCATCGCCAAACAGGCGGTGATGAAGGCGGGTCAATACGCCTACCGTGACCGTCGTGCCAAGAAGCGCGTCTTCCGTCAGCTCTGGATTGCCCGTATCAACGCCGCCTCGCGTGGTCTCGGCCTGTCCTACAGCAAGTTCGTGGCCGGCCTGAAGAAGGCTCAGATCGACATCGACCGCAAGGTCCTGGCCGATCTGGCGGTGCACGACCCCGCTGGCTTTGCCGCCATCTTTAACAAGGTGAAGGCCGCGCTGGCGTAATTCGACCAGGGCTTCGCAAGAAGCCGAGTCAGCCCACCTTGCTTGCAGGGTGGGCCCATTCCGAAGGCCGACACGCCCGTGCTCGGCCTTTCTTTTTTCTGTTGTCCCATGCTTGAACTGATCCAAGAAGCCGAGTCCGCCTTTGCCCAGGCCACCACGCCTGCCCAGTTGGAAGACGCCAAGGCGCGTTTCCTGGGCAAGAGCGGCCGCGTGACCGAGCTGATGAAGGGCCTGGCCCAGCTCAGCGTTGAGGAAAAAAAGACGCGCGGCGCCGAGATCAACCAGCTCAAGCAGGGCATTGAAGCGGCGCTGACGGCGCGCCGTCAGGCTCTGGCCGAGGCCGAACTGGCGGCCCAGCTCAAGGCCGAGGCGCTGGACGTCAGCCTGCCGGGACGCGCACGCGGGCAGGGCGGCCTGCATCCGGTGACGCGCACGCTGGAGCGCATCGAGGCCATCTTCGGCTCGATGGGTTTTGATGTGGCCGACGGCCCCGAGATCGAAACCGACTGGATGAACTTCACGGCCCTGAACAACCCGGCCAATCACCCGGCGCGTTCGATGCAGGACACCTTCTATGTGGACATGAAGGACGCCGAAGGCTTGCCCTACTGCCTGCGCACCCACACGAGCCCGATGCAGGTGCGTTATGCGCGAGCCCATGCGGCCAAGCATGCTGGTGCCGAACAAATGCCCGAAATCCGGGTGATCGCCCCCGGTCGTACTTACCGTGTGGACAGCGATGCCACGCACTCGCCGATGTTCCACCAGTGCGAAGGCCTGTGGATTGGCGAGAACGTGTCCTTCCGCGACCTCAAGTCGGTGTTCACCGATTTCTGCAAGCGGTTCTTCGAGACCGACGCGCTGCAACTGCGCTTCCGTCCCAGCTACTTCCCCTTTACCGAGCCGTCGGCCGAAATTGATATCGCCTTTGCTGAGGGCCCGCTCAAAGGGCGGTGGCTGGAGGTTGCCGGTTCGGGCCAGGTGCATCCCAATGTGGTGCGCAACTTTGGCCTGGATCCCGAAAAGTACATTGGCTTTGCCTTCGGCATGGGGCCAGATCGTCTGACCATGCTGCGCTATGGCGTGAACGACCTGCGCCAGTTCTTCGAGGGCGATCTGCGCTTCCTCGCCCAATTCAAGTAATCGGCAAGAGTATTTCGAGATGCAATTTCCTGAGTCCTGGCTGCGGCGCTTCTGCAACCCTTCGCTCACCACCCAAGAGCTGGCCGATACCCTGACCCTGGCGGGTTTTGAGGTTGAAGAGTTGCAGCCGGTGGCACCGCCCTTTACAGGCGTCGTGGTCGCCGAGATCGTGGAGGCCGTGCAGCATCCCGACGCGGATCGCTTGCGCGTGTGCAAGGTCAATGCGGGCGGGCCTGAATTGCTGCAGATCGTTTGTGGCGCACCGAATGCCCGGGTTGGCATCAAGGTGCCCCTGGCCACGGTGGGGGCCGAGTTGCCGCCGGATGCCGAAGGCAAGACTTTCAAGATCAAAGTGGGCAAGCTGCGCGGCGTGGAGAGTTTCGGCATGCTGTGCTCGGCGCGTGAGCTGGGCCTTTCCACCGACCACGGCGGGCTGCTGGAGTTGGCTGAGGATGCGGTGATCGGCCGTGACATCCGCGTTCAGCTCGACCTGGACGATCAGCTCTTCACGCTCAAGCTCACGCCCAATCTGGGCCATGCCCTGTCAGTGATGGGCGTGGCGCGCGAGCTGTCGGCACTGACCGGCGCGCCGCTGTCTCTGCCGGAATGCCGGCCGGTGCAAGCGCAATCGGATGAGCGCCTGCCGGTCCGCGTTGAGGCGGCAGATCTGTGCGGTCGCTTTGCCGGTCGCGTGGTGCGCGGCGTCAATGCCCAGGCCAAGACGCCGGCGTGGATGGTGGCTGCTTTGGAGCGTTGCGGTCAGCGACCGGTCTCGGCCCTGGTGGATATTTCGAACTATGTGATGTTCGAGTTGGGCCGCCCCTCACACATGTTCGATCTGGACAAGATCGACGACGATTTGGTGGTGCGCTGGGCGCGCAAGGGCGAGTCGCTCAAGCTCCTCAATGGCAACACGGTGGAGTTGGACGAGAAGGTCGGGGTGATTGCCGCGGGTGCGCAATTGGAATCTCTGGCCGGCATCATGGGCGGTGACCACACGGCGGTCAGCAATGACACCCGCAACCTCTACATCGAGGCCGCCTTCTGGTGGCCCGAGAGCATCCAGGGCCGCGCGCGGCGCTTCAACTTCAGTACCGATGCGGCGCATCGCTTCGAGCGCGGCGTGGACGCAGCCAGCATCCCGGCCCATATCGAGCGGATCACGGCTTTGGTGCTGGAGATCTGTGGTGGTCAGGCTGGCCCTCTGGACGACCAGATCGCCCGCATTCCGCAGCACGCGCCCGTGCGCTTGCGTGTGGCCCGTGCCGCCAAAGTTTTGGGCATCCCCGTCACCCAGGCCGAATGTGCGCAAGTGATGCAGCGCCTGGGCTTTGCCTACACCGAGGCCGAGGGTGAACTGACGGTGACGCCGCCAAGCTGGCGCCATGATCTGCAGATTGAGGAGGACTTGATCGAGGAAGTCATCCGCGTGCTGGGCCTGCATCGCCTGAACGATGCGGCGCCGCTCGCTGCCGTGGTTCCTCGGCTCCTGCCCGAGGCACAGCGCCCTCTGGCCGGCCTACGCCGCCAGCTGGTGGATCTGGACTACCAAGAGACCATCAACTTCAGCTTTGTCGAGGAGCGCTGGGAGCGCGAACTGGCCGGCAATGCCGATCCGATCCGGGTGCTCAATCCCATTGCCGCACCCCTCGCGGTGATGCGCAGCAGCCTGATGGGGAGCTTGATCGCCGTGCTGAAGCACAACTTGGCGCGCCGGGCTGGTCGTGTGCGCTTGTTCGAACAGGGCCGGGTGTTCCGGCGTGACGCCACCGTGAAGGACGGTCCGACGGATGTGGCCGGGGTCTCGCAGCCGCGCCGGGTTGGCGGCTTGGCCTACGGCCCGGCTGACGCCACGCAGTGGGCGAACAAGGAGCGGGCCGTTGACTTCTTCGACGTCAAGGGCGATGTCGAGGCCTTGTTGGCGCCCCGCCAGCCAAATTTTGTGGCTGCCGAGCACCCCGCGCTCCATCCCGGACGCAGCGCGCGCATCGAGTTGGACGGTCAGGTGATTGGTTGGTTGGGCGAGTTGCATCCGCGCTGGCGCCAAGGCTACGAACTGCCGCAAGCCCCGGTGTTGTTCGAGTTGGAGTTGGACGCGCTGCTGGCGCGTGACATCCCGACTGGCAAGACCCTGCCCAAAGTGCCGCCCAGTTATCGCGACCTGGCGGTGTTGGTTGGCGATGCCGTGACCCATGAGGCGCTGATGGCCGCGGTGCATGCGGCCGCCGAGCCCATCGTGCGAAGTGCACGACTGTTCGATGTTTTCAAGCTGGCCGATGGCCAGCGCAGCCTGGCCTTGCGCTTGGAACTGCAAGATGAGCACAACACGCTGACTGACGAGCGCATCGAGCAAGCCGTCCAAGCCGTTCTGGCCAGCTTGCAAAGCCGCCTGGATGCCCGTTTGCGAGCCTGAAGCAAAGACCGCCATGACCGACGCCCTGACGCCCCCCCGGCTCCTGATCCCGACGCTGGAAACCCCGACCCTGACCAAGGCCGAATTGGCCGAGCTCTTGTTTGACAAATTGGGTCTGAACAAGCGCGAGGCCAAGGACGTGGTGGAGGCCTTCTTCGACATGATGAGTGACAGCCTGCACCATGGCCGAGAGGTCAAGTTGTCGGGCTTTGGCAACTTCGGGCTGCGTTTGAAGGCCGCCCGCCCGGGGCGCAACCCGCGCACCGGCGAGTTGATTCCCATCGAGGCGCGCCAGGTGGTGACCTTTCATGCCAGCCAGAAGCTCAAGGCATCGGTTCAGGGGGACGAGGACGCGGCGGCACTGGGCTAGTATTTGCGGCTGCCTCGCTGATCCACCATGTCCGCACTGCCCCCCATTCCTGCCAAGCGCTACTTCACCATCGGTGAGGTCAGCGAGCTCTGTGGTGTGAAGCCCTATGTGCTGCGCTACTGGGAGCAGGAGTTCAGTCAGTTGCGACCGCAAAAGCGCCGGGGCAACCGGCGCTATTACCAGCACCATGAAGTGCTGTTGATCCGTCGCATTCGCGATCTGCTCTACGACCAGGGTTTCACCATCAGCGGGGCTCGCAATCAGTTGGGCGAACTGAGCCCGCCGCAGCCCAGCTCAGGTGCGCAAGGCATCCATGTGGCTGGCGTATTGGGCGAACGCTTGCCGGATGGACCAATGAGCCTGGAGACTTTGCGCGCGGAATTGGAAAAATTGCGCGACAGCCTCGAAGTTGAGTGAAATCGCTGAAATATGCGCTATAGTCTAAGGCTTCGTCGGGGTGTAGCGCAGCCTGGTAGCGCACTTGCATGGGGTGCAAGGGGTCGCGAGTTCGAATCCCGCCACCCCGACCATAGGTAAAAGGCCAAGGCCCGGTTCTGCAAAGAGCCGGGCCTTTTGCTTTTCTGATCTGCTCTTCTTGGCGAACGTGATGCAGTTGGAGGTCCTTGATCATTGGCCCGACGGGCTTGCGCAGGCGTGGGATGCTCTGCTGGTCACGCAGGATGCCCCAACGGTCTTTTCCAGCGCGCGCTGGCTGCAGGCCTGGGTCGAAACGGGGTGTGCTGCACCAGAAGCGGGCTGGCGGCTGCGTCTTTTTGTTTTGCGCGAGCAGGGCGAACTGAAAGCGGCCTGTGCGGGTTGGTTGAAGTCCCATTCCTGGGGCGAGTTCGTCTTCGATCAGGCCTGGGCGCGGGCCTATCAGCACCATGGCTTGGCTTATTACCCCAAGCTGGTTCTCGCCTTGCCATTCACGCCGGTGCCCGGCAGTCGCCTCTTGGCTACTGACGAAGGCGTGCGCGGCGAGTTGCTGTGGGCGGTTCAGGACTGGGCCGGGCAGCAGGGATTGAGTGGCACCCATTTACTCTTCGGCAGCCCGGCCGATGCGCGCGCGGCCCAGTTGGCGGATCAGCTTGCGCATGGCGCCTCGGGGTGGGTGCGACGCCAGCAGTCGCAATTCCATTGGCAGCGTGATGCGGCCTGGCACAGCATGGACGACTTTCTGGGCGCGCTGCGCGCGGACAAGCGCAAGAAGATCCTCCAGGAGCGTCGGCGCGTTCGTGAGGCCGGCGTGCGCGTCGACTTTTTGGCGGGGGCTCAGGCCAGTCCGCAGGAGTGGGCCTGGGCCTATCGCTGCTACGCACAGACCTATGGGGAGCGCGGGCAACAGCCCTATCTGACCCCCGAGTTTTTCCAGCGCACGCGATCGGACTGGTGGCTGGCACGTGCATGGCTGGCCGATCAGACGATCGCTTGCGCCTTGTTGGTTGAAGATCAGGGCGTCTTGTACGGTCGTCACTGGGGCGCCCTGCACAGCGTGCCGTTTCTGCACTTTGAGCTCTGCTACTACGCCCCGCTGGAGTGGGCTTTGCAGCGCGGCTTGCACCGCTTTGAGGGCGGGGCCCAGGGTGCGCACAAGTTGGCGCGGGGCTTCATGCCGGTCAGCACCTTCAGCCTGCATGCCTTGCACGATCCGCGTTTCGCTGCGGCCCTGCAGTCATTTGGCGAGGAAGAGCAAGCGGCGGTGGCGGCCTATGAGGAGGAGCTGTTGGCGCACGCGCCCTTCAGGGCAGGCTGACCCAGGCGCTCGCGCCATTGCGCCACAAAGTGCTGGGCCAGCGCGCTGCTGGGTTGTAGTCGCGCCCCGATGTAGAGCTGCTGCTGCAGTTCGCGCTGCTGCGCGCGCAGGCGCGTCGCCATGATGTCCAAGGGGCGCAGCCCGCGCGCCTCGGCGCGTTCCACGGCCTGGGCCAGTTGAAACATGGGGTGCTGCTGCAGGGCCACCCGGTGCGCCTTGAGCACCCGCAGACGCCCCTGCGCCAGGGCCTCGCAGCGCTCCAGCCAGTGCCATTGGGCTTGCACATCAAAGCCACCCAGCCGTGCCGCAGACTCCCCGGCTGCCAGCAGCAGGGCCTCCAGAGCAGGCCGATCTTGATCCTGATAGGCGATGTTGGCGGCCCGCATGCGGTCCTCGCGCACCAAGCGGTCGGCTTCGCTCTGCGCGCGATCTGGGTGCAGGCGCATGGCTGCGCGGCGATGCAAGTCTTTGAGGCTGGGCGTGACGCGGGTGATGTCGTCGCTGGGGGGGGCGGGCCACACGACGGCCTGCGGCAATTGAGGCAGGGGGCTGTGGCGGCGCAAGGCGGGGCGTACCAGGGCTTCACCACAAAGCTGATCCAGGGCTTGATGCAGGGCGGCCTGCAGGGCTTCGACATGCTGCCAGTCCGCCTCGAGCTGGGCCTGATAGCGCTCAACAAAGGCCTGGATCTGTTGCCGCAGCTGTTCGAACTCCGCCTCCAGCGTTTGCAGGTGCTGCTGCAACTCTTGCAGCTGGCGCTGCCGCCGTGCGGCCTCCAGGCGCCACAGGGCAGGGTCGAGCAAGGAACGTGGGCGCGCAGACATCAGAACCCAATTGTGCGCGGGGGCGCGGCACTCACAGGCCCGGGCTTGCCCCATTGGGCCCGAATCCGGCCATGAAAAAAGCCCGCCGAAGCGGGCTTTCCGTACGCTGGGGGGCCTCAAGGGGCCGAGGCCGCCTCCGATGCCGGGAGGCTGGGCGCCTCTGCTGCAGGTTGGACCTGAGCGGTCGGCGCCGCTTCGGGTGCGGCGGCCGGAACTTGCGTGCTGGCAGTCATTGGCAACAGCGGCACGATCAACAAGGCCACGATGTTGATGATCTTGATCAGCGGGTTGACGGCCGGGCCGGCCGTGTCCTTGTAGGGGTCGCCCACGGTGTCGCCAGTGACGGCGGCCTTGTGCGCCTCGGAGCCCTTCTTGTGCAGCACACCCTTGTCGTCGGTGAAGCCTTCTTCGATCAGCTTCTTGGCGTTGTCCCAGGCGCCACCGCCGGTGCACATCGAGATGCCGACGAACAGGCCGGTGACGATGGTGCCCATCAGGAGGCCACCCAGCGCGGCCGGTCCGAGCAGCAGGCCGACCACGATGGGGGCAACCACCGGCAGCAGCGAGGGCACGATCATTTCCTTGATCGCGGCGGTGGTCAGCATGTCCACGGCGGCGCTGTAGTCGGGCTTGCGCTGGCCGGCCATGATGGCGCCGTCGGCGAACTGCTTGCGCACTTCCACCACCACGGCACCGGCGGCGCGGCCCACGGCCTCCATGGCCATGGCGCCGAACAGGTAGGGGATCAGGCCGCCGATGAAGAGGCCCAGGATCACCTTGTGGTCGCTCAGGTCAAAGCTCACCGCCATGCCGCGTGCGCTCAGTGCGTGGGTGTAGTCGGCGAACAGCACCAGGGCGGCCAGGCCGGCGGAGCCGATGGCGTAGCCCTTGGTCACGGCTTTGGTGGTGTTGCCCACGGCGTCCAGCGGGTCGGTCACATCGCGCACGCTGGCCGGCAGTTCGGCCATTTCGGCAATGCCACCGGCGTTGTCGGTGATGGGGCCGTAGGCGTCCAGCGCCACCACGATGCCGGCCATGCTCAGCATGGAGGTAGCAGCCACCGCGATGCCGTACAGACCCGCCAGGTGATAGGCCGCATAGATGGCCGCGCAGACGAAGAGCACCGGCCAGGCCGTGGACTTCATCGAAACGCCCAGACCGGCAATCACATTGGTGCCGTGGCCGGTGGTGCTGGCCTGCGCGACATGCTGCACCGGGTGGTACTGCGTGCCGGTGTAGTACTCGGTGATCCACACCATGGCGGCCGTCAGCACCAGACCCACCGCGCAGGCACCGAACAGCGCCATGGCGCTGGTGCTGCCGCCGTGGGCCAGGGTGATGGCGCCGGGGAACATCGCGGTGGTGACGAAGTAGAAGGCCACCAGGCTCAACACGCCCGAGACGATCAGGCCCTTGTAGAGCGCCGGCATCACGTTCTTCATGCCCGGGCTGGCCTTGACGAACATGCAGCCCACAATGGAAGCGATGATGGAAACGCCCCCCAGGGCCAGCGGGTAGATCACCCCACTCAGCGTCGAGTTGCCGCCCAGCATCAGGGCACCCAGCGCCATGGCGGCAATCAGGGTCACCGCATAGGTCTCGAACAGGTCGGCGGCCATGCCGGCGCAGTCGCCCACGTTGTCGCCCACGTTGTCGGCAATGACGGCCGGGTTGCGGGGGTCGTCCTCGGGAATGCCAGCTTCCACCTTGCCAACCAGGTCGGCGCCCACGTCTGCGCCCTTGGTGAAGATGCCACCGCCCAAGCGCGCAAAGATCGAAATCAGGCTCGAACCAAAGGCCAGGCCGAGCATGGGCTTGAGGGCCTCGCTGCTGGAGCCCCCGCCGATGGCCATGTAGAAGCCGGCCACGCCCAGCAGGCCCAGGCCCACCACCAGCATGCCGGTGATGGCGCCGCCCTTGAAGGCCACATCCAGCGCGGCGCCAATGCCCTTGGTGGCCGCTTGCGCCGTGCGCACATTGGCGCTGACCGACACATTCATGCCGATGAAGCCGCAGGCCCCGGACAGCACAGCGCCGACGACAAAGCCAGCGGCGGTCTTCAGGCCCAGGAAATAGGCGATCAGAACGGCCAGCACCACGCCGACGACGGCGATGGTGCGGTACTGGCGGCCCAGATAGGCCGCCGCACCCTGCTGGATCGCGACAGCGATCTCCTGCATCCGGGCATTGCCCGCGTCTTGGGCCAGGATCCAGCTGCGCTGGATGAATCCATACAGCACTGCGGCCACGCCGCAGGCCAGCGCCACATAAAGCGCCATCTCGGTTGTCATGCGGTCCACTCCAATTCAAGCCGAACAGAAAGGGCGCCGACCCTCCAGTCGGTGCCGCGCGCGGATGCTAGGCAGGCTTGGCAGGGCGGATGCCGGGGGATAACCAGAGAGCTCAGGGTTAGTTCGCCTCTCCAAACCCCTTGTTTGATCGATAGCAAGTGACTGGGCCGCCTCCTTGGGGTGCCTAGAATGCGGGTTTTCCCAGGAGCCGCATTCATGAGTCTGCACAACGTGACCCCTGGCGCGAAGGCGCCCGAACAGTTCAACGTCATCATCGAGATTCCGATGAACGGGGACCCGATCAAGTACGAGGTCGATGAAGAAACCGGTGCGCTGTTCGTGGACCGCTTCATGGGCACGGCCATGCACTACCCCTGCAATTACGGCTACATCCCGCAGACCCTGGCCGACGATGGGGATCCGGTGGATGTGCTGGTGATCACCCCGGTGCCGCTGATCCCGGGCGTGGTGGTCACCTGCCGCCCCTTGGGCATCCTGAAGATGGAAGACGAGGCCGGTGGCGACAGCAAGCTGCTCGCCGTGCCGACCGACAAGATCCTGCCCATCTACTCGCAGTGGAAGACGCATGAGGACCTGAACCCCATGCGCCTGAAGGCGATCCAACACTTCTTCGAGCACTACAAGGATCTGGAAGAGGGCAAGTGGGTCAAGGTGCAGGGTTGGGAAGGCCCGGCTGGCGCCATCGAGGAAGTCAAGAACGGTATGGCGGCTTGGGCTGCCAAGAACAAGGCTTGAACCCTCAAGGCCTGAACCCCAGGGCATGATGCGGGCGGCTTCGGCCGCCCTTTTTTATTTGGAGCTTGAGTCCGATGAGTCTTCGCGTTGCGCTGGGCCAGATCAATGTCACGGTCGGCGACTTGGCCGGCAATGCCCGCCGCATCCTGGCGGTCGCTCAGGCGGCCCATGCGGACGGCGCGCATTTGTTGCTGACGCCTGAGCTCGCGCTGTGCGGCTATCCGCCTGAGGACTTGCTGTTGCGGCCGGCGTTTCTGGAGGCCTGCGAATCTTCCTTGGCCGACTTGCGCGAGGCGCTGCGCGTCTGCCCTGGATTGACCGTGGTAGTGGGTTTGCCGCTGGCCCTGGAAGGCATCGAGCGCGGGCGCTCGCGCCAGGCTGCGCCTTGCCTGAATGGCGCGGTGGTGCTGCGCGATGGCCAGGAACTGGGCCGCTACGCCAAGCGCGAACTGCCCAACTACCAAGTGTTTGACGAGCGGCGCTACTTTCGCAGCGGGCGCGAGGCCGGCCTGGGCCCCCTGGTTTTTGAAGTGGCTGGACGCAAGCTGGGTCTGCTGATCTGTGAAGACGCTTGGTTCGATGAGCCGGTCGACGCCGCGCATGCCGCCGGGGCGGAGATCTTGGCGGTCATCAATGCCTCGCCCTTCCACATGGGCAAGACGGCGGAGCGTGAGGCCCGCATGGCGCAAGCGGCGACTCGTCATGGACTGCCCTTGCTTTATGCCCATCTCTGTGGCGGGCAGGACGAGGTCGTGTTTGACGGCGCTTCCTTTGCGTTGGACGCGCAGGGCGGTATCGCGGCGCGCGCGCCTCTGTTCCAGGAAGACCTGTTGCTGGTGGACTTAGACCCGCAGCCGCGGGGACCGCTGGCCCCGCTGCCGGAGCTGGAGGCGCAGGTCTGGCAGGCCTTGGTCTGCGGTGTGCGTGATTACATTGGTAAGAATGGCTTCCCCGGGGTGGTCATTGGTCTGTCCGGCGGCATTGACTCCGCCCTGGTGCTGGCCATCGCGGTGGACGCCCTGGGTGCCGACAAGGTGAGGGCGGTGATGATGCCCTCGCCCTATACGGCCGACATCTCTTGGATCGATGCGCGCGACATGGCCGAGCGGCTGGGCGTGCGCTATGACGAAATCGGCATCAGTCCGCTGTTCGCCGACTTCAACGCCGCCCTGGCGCCCTTGTTTGCGGGCCGTACGGCCGACACCACGGAAGAGAACCTCCAGGCCCGCATCCGCGGCACATTGTTGATGGCGCTGTCCAACAAGTTTGGTTCTCTGGTGCTGACGACGGGCAACAAGAGCGAGATGGCCACCGGCTACTGCACGCTCTATGGCGACATGGCCGGGGGGTTCGCGGTCATCAAAGACGTGGCCAAGACCCTGGTATTCCGGCTGGCGCGCTGGCGCAATCGTGAACAAGAGGTGATTCCGCTGCGCATCATCGAGCGGCCCCCGTCAGCCGAGCTACGGCCCGACCAGAAGGACGAGGACAGCCTGCCGCCCTATGCGGTGCTGGACGCCATCCTGGCGCGCTATATGGAAGAGGACGCGTCGGTGGAGCAACTGCTGGCCGAAGGCTTCGCGCCTGAGGCGGTCGAGCGCGTCACAAAGCTGATCAAGCTCAGCGAGTACAAACGCCGCCAAGCGCCAATCGGCATTCGCATCACGCACCGCAGTTTTGGTCGCGATTGGCGCTACCCAATCACCAACCGCTTCCGTGCTTAAATCCTTCGAAACCCTGGAGACTCCCCCATGAAGCAGATCACCGCCGTCATCAAACCCTTCAAGCTCGACGAAGTGCGCGAGGGTCTGGCGGAGCTGGGGGTGTCAGGTCTGACGGTGACCGAGGTCAAGGGCTTTGGGCGCCAAAAGGGCCACACCGAGCTTTATCGCGGCGCGGAGTACGTGGTGGACTTCCTGCCCAAGATCAAGGTCGAAGTGGTGGTCAAGGACGAGGACGTGGATCGCTGCATTGATGCCATCTTGCGCGCCGCCAAGACGGGCAAGATCGGCGACGGCAAGATTTTTGTGACCGCCATCGAGCAAGTGGTGCGCATCCGCACCGGCGAGACGGACGACGCGGCGATTTAAGCCGCGTTATTTCGCTGATCGATCAGGGCCGTTCCGGCCAGCCAGTCATGCAGAAACTGGCGCCCGGGTAGCAGCCAACTCAGGCCTGCGTACACCAGTACATTCAGCGTCACGCCGAGGTAGATCAGCTTGCGCTCTTGACCCAGGCCCAGCGCGTACAGAAGTCCGAGTGCCGGCAGCACCAGCAGCCAGGCCAGGGCAAAGCGCAGCAGGGCGCGCGGCCAACCGGGTGGGCCGCCGTGCTGGCGGTCGATCACACTGATGAACCAGGTCTTCATGGCCAGCGTTTGGCCGCGGGTCCAGCAGGCACCAAAGTAGGCGGTCAGCACCGCCAAGGCGACCCAACCACTGGCATTGCTGTGCTGAGGATCAAAGCTGCTGCGAGTGATGGCGTAGTGGGCAAAGCCGCCAGCCATCAATAGGCCGAAGACCAGCAAGCCTTCGTACAGCAGGGCAGCCAAGCGGCGGCGCAAGGGCGGTGCCATCGGTGTGGCTGTCCCCCCAACATTCTTTTCGCTCATTGCTTGTGGGGAGTGCCCGACTTGGGCAGCAGAGTCTGCGGATCCAGGCGTGACAAGGGCAGGGGATGCAGGGGGGAGGGCGCCGAGCGAGACCCCGGCGTGATGGTGCTGACCCCGGCCCGGGCCTGTGCCATCAGCGGCGGCAAGGATTGCCCCGCAGCGGGCACGATCAGACGCGCGGGTCGCTGGCTGGCCCGGAGTTTGAGCGCTTCGCGTTGCTCCTCGGTGAGTGCTTGGTAGCGCTCCCACTTGGCCTGTCGTTCTTGGGGTTTGACGCGCTGCGCGTCTTGCCAGCCGATGCGCACCTGCGTGCGTTGGGCGGGCGACATTTGCGCCCATTGCGCCATCCGTGCCTGCAGTCGCTGCTGCTCCTCGGCCTCAAGCTTGGGGTAGCGCGCGGCCACGGTCAGCCACTTTTCTTGATCGGAGGCGTCCAACTGCTGCCACTGGGAGCCCAGGGTTTTCAAGATCTCTCGCTGGTCGGCCCTGAGGGCGGACCAAGGGCGGCTGGCGGCCGCGAGCGGCGGTGTGGGTTCCTGTGCCCAGCCCAGAGATGCGCCGCCGAAAGCACAGCAAGCGGACAGCGTCAGGGCTGTTAAAGCCCTCATGCGCCGGAATCCACTTCGTCTGCGGGCGGTTCGGCGGCCGGATCTTTCGGCTCCTCTTCGTCCAAGTACTCGTTGAATCCCGGATCGCCGTAGGCATTGGGCGGCAGCTGATCTTTCAGCAACTGGGTATCGACTTCGCCAAGACCCAGGACTTGCTGCAACCATTGACCTTGCGACAGCAAGGCCAAGCCCAGCACCAAGGCCAAGGCAGGGATCCACGCCAAGCCGAGGCGGCGCTTGCCGCCAGGGCCGCTGAGGGCGGCCTGGCCCAGGCCGCTGACCTGCACCGCGCTGGCTTCGCGCGTGGCGCGAGCGGCCGCAAGTGCCTGCTGTCGCGCTGCCTCCAGCCGCGCCGTGATTTCCGGGGCAAGGGTGTCGGCCTGTTGTTGAAGCGGTTTGGCCAAAGCGGCGCCCAGGCGGTCAATGGCCTGTTCGTGGCTGGTTTGGGTCTGGTTCGGCTTCATGGTCGGATTCCCCGTGCGGTCAATGCTTTGGCCAACGCGTGAACGGCTCTGGAGCAATGTGTTTTCACACTGCCTTCGGAACAGCCCATGGCGCTGGCGGTCTCAGCAACATCGAATTCTTCCCAGTAACGCAGCATGAAGGCTTCGCGTTGACGCGTGGGCAACTTCTGCACTTCTTCATCAATCAGGGCCAGTATTTCGGCCTTTTCCACTTCATCCGCGGCGCTCAGGGCACCCAACGCGCCATCCCCGCCGGTGATGGCCCCCAGCAAGTCAAAACCATCGTCGGGGTCGTCGCCCTCGAAGTCTGACAGATTGACCATGACGGCCTTGCGCACTTTTTGGCGCCGGAACCAGTCCATGGTGGCGTTGGAGAGGATGCGCTGGAACAGCAGCGGCAATTCCTCGGCCGGACGGTGCGCGTAATGCTGAGCCAGGCGGATCATGGCGTCCTGCACGATGTCCAGTGCGGCATCGTCGTCACGCACCATGTATGCGGTGCGTTTGAAGGCACGCCGCTCGATGGAACGCAGGAAGTCGTTGAGTTCGGTATCGGAAGCCAAATCCGCCACGCCGGGGCAAAGGGGCGCGGATTATCAGTGACGCGCAGGCTTCGCGATTGGAGAAGTCAGTCGGGACGGCGCGCGCATGAACGCTGCTGATAATGGCCTCACTCCCGGTCCCTGGCGGCCGGGTGCCAAGCGATCCCAAGCCCGTCTCACAAGGACGCGAGGAGGGGAACCGATGAGTTTTCCAGGTGGAAACCCAGGAGGTTGATATGACCGCTGTGAATGCGGAAAGCAAGGCGCGCACGACCGCGCCGGCCGAGGGGCCAGAAGCGTCGGGGCAGGAGCTGATGGGCGCCGAAATCATGGTGCGCTGCCTGCAGCAAGAAGGTGTCAAGTATTTGTGGGGCTATCCCGGCGGTGCCGTGCTCTACATCTACGACGCGCTCTACAAACAACAAACCATTCAGCATGTGCTGGTGCGCCACGAACAGGCGGCCATCCATGCGGCCGATGGCTATGCAAGGGCCACCGGAGAAGTGGGCGTTGCCCTGGTGACCTCAGGTCCGGGGGTGACGAATGCCATCACGGGCATTGCCACGGCCTATATGGACTCGATCCCGATGGTGATCGTGACCGGGCAGGTGCCCACCGCAGCCATCGGCCTGGATGCCTTCCAGGAATGCGACACGGTGGGCATCACCCGGCCGGTGGTCAAGCACAACTTTCTCGTCAAGGACGTCAAAGACCTGGCGCTGACGATGAAGAAGGCCTTCCACATCGCCCGCACCGGGCGCCCTGGGCCGGTGGTGGTGGACATCCCCAAAGACGTGTCGCTGCACAAGACGGCGTTTGAGTACCCGGCCACGCTGCACATGCGCAGCTATCAGCCGGTGAAGAAGGGGCACCCGGGTCAAATTCGCAAGGCGGTGCAGCTCCTGATGAGTGCTCAGCGCCCTTACATCTACACGGGCGGCGGCGTGATCCTGGGCGAGGCGACCGCCGAACTGCGGGAGTTGGTTGACCTGCTCGGCTTCCCCTGCACGAACACCTTGATGGGTTTGGGGGCGATGCCGGGGACGGATCCGCGCTTCTTGGGCATGCTTGGGATGCACGGCACCTACGAGGCCAATATGACCATGCAGCACTGTGATGTGCTGTTGGCCGTGGGCGCGCGCTTTGATGATCGGGTGATCGGCAACCCCAAGCACTTCGGCCAAGTGGCGCGCAAGATCATTCATGTGGACATCGATCCCAGTTCGATCTCCAAGCGCGTCAAGGTCGACATCCCTATCGTCGGAGATGTGAAAGAGGTGCTGCAGGAGCTGATCCATCAGATCAAGGAGGCGCGTGAGCGACCTCAGCCGGAGCATCTCAATGCCTGGTGGCGCCAAATTCGCGAGTGGCGCGCCCGGGAATGCCTGGCCTACAAGCCCAGCGACACCCTCATCAAACCGCAGGCGGTGGTGGAAAAGCTCTGGGAGCTGACGCGCGATAGCGATTGCTATGTCACGTCGGATGTGGGGCAGCACCAGATGTGGGCGGCGCAGTACTTCCGCTTTGATGCGCCGCGGCGTTGGATCAACAGCGGTGGCCTGGGCACCATGGGCGTGGGTCTGCCCTATGCCATGGGCATCAAGCTGGCCAAGCCGGATTCAGATGTGTTTTGCATCACCGGAGAGGGCTCGATCCAAATGTGTATTCAAGAGCTCTCGACCTGCTTGCAGTACAAGACGCCGGTCAAGATCATTGCGCTCAACAACCGCTACCTGGGCATGGTGCGCCAGTGGCAGCAGCTTGATTACGGCGGGCGCTATAGCCACAGCTATATGGATGCGCTGCCGGACTTTGTGAAGCTGGCCGAGGCCTATGGCCATGTGGGCATTCGGGTGGAGCACCCCAGCGAAGTGGAGGCCGCCTTGAAGGAGGCGATTCGCCTCAAGGACCGCACCGTGTTTTTGGACATCCGCACCGACCCCAGCGAAAACGTCTGGCCCATGGTGCAGGCGGGCAAGGGCATCACTGAGATGCTCCTGGGCTCGGAAGATCTCTGAGGGGGCGACATGAGACACATCATTGCCGTCCTGTTGGAGAACGAGCCTGGCGCGCTGTCGCGGGTGGTGGCGCTGTTCTCGGCGCGGGGCTACAACATCGAGTCGCTGTCGGTGGCGCCAACCGAAGATGCCTCGCTCTCGCGCATGACCATCACCACCACGGGTTCGGACGAGGTGCTGGAGCAGATCACCAAACACTTGAACCGCCTCATCGAGGTGGTCAAGGTGGTGGATTTGACCGAGGCCCAGTTCATTGAGCGCGAACTGATGCTGGTGAAGCTGCGCGCGGTGGGCAAGGAGCGTGAGGAGCTCAAGCGCACCGCTGACATCTTTCGCGGCCGCATCGTCGATGTGACCGAGAAGACTTACACCATCGAGTTGACGGGTGATGCGCCCAAGCTCGATGCCTTCCTTGAGGCGGTGGACCGTACCGCCATTCTTGAAACCGTGCGCACCGGCGCCAGCGGCATTGGCCGTGGTGACCGCGTGTTGCGTGTCTAAGCCCTTGATCTGGAGACTTGAAATGAATGTGTATTACGACAAAGACGCCGACCTCTCCCTCATCAAAGGCAAGCAGGTGGCCATCATTGGCTATGGCTCCCAAGGGCATGCGCACGCGCTGAACCTGCACGAGAGCGGGGTCAAAGTGACCGTGGGCGTGCGTCGTGGCGGCCCAAGCTGGGCCAAGGCCGAAGGTGCTGGCCTGAAGGTGGCCGAGGTGGCTGAGGCCGTGAAGGCGGCCGATGTGGTGATGGTGCTGCTGCCCGATGAGCAGATTGCCAAGGTCTACCGCGAGGACATTGAGCCCAACATCCGCAAGGGGGCTTCGCTGGCGTTCGCGCACGGCTTCAATGTCCACTATGGCCAGGTGCAGCCGCGGGCGGACCTGGATGTCTGGATGGTCGCCCCCAAGGCCCCGGGGCACACCGTGCGCAATACCTACAAGCAGGGCGGGGGTGTGCCGCACCTGATCGCCGTGCATGCCGATGCCACTGGCCGGGCGCGCGATCTGGCGCTGTCCTATGCCTCGGCCAATGGCGGCGGCAAGGCCGGCATCATCCAGACCACGTTCCGCGAGGAGACCGAGACCGATCTGTTCGGCGAGCAGGCCGTGCTGTGTGGTGGCGCAGTGGAACTGATCAAGGCTGGTTTCGAGACCCTGACCGAGGCTGGCTATGCACCCGAGATGGCCTATTTCGAGTGCCTGCACGAACTCAAGCTGATCGTCGACCTGATCTATGAAGGCGGCATCGCCAACATGAACTATTCGATCTCGAACAACGCAGAGTACGGCGAGTATGTGACCGGCCCTGAGGTGATCACGGCGCAAAGCAAGGCGGCCATGAAGGAGGCGCTGCGCCGGATTCAGACTGGCGAATACGCCAAGAGCTTCATCCTGGAAAACCAGGCTGGCGCTCCGACCTTGATCAGCCGCCGCCGCCTGATGGCCGAGCACCCGATCGAAGTCGTGGGCGAGAAGCTCCGCGACATGATGCCGTGGATCAAGGCCAACAAGATGGTGGACAAGAGCAAGAACTGAGCCCCCGTCTCTCGATAATGCACGGATGAACGAAGCCCCCAACGACTTCCCCGACTCCGAGCTCGATCCGCATGAAGCCCCTGCGCGCAAGCCGCGCAAGGGGCTTTATGTTTTGCCCAATCTGTTCACCCTGGCGGCCTTGTTCGGGGGCTTCTATGCCATCGTCATGGCCATGAACGGGCGGTTTGAGAATGCGGCCATTGGTATCTTTTGCGCCATGGTGCTCGACAGCCTGGACGGCCGCGTGGCGCGCATGACCGGCACCCAGTCGGCCTTTGGCGAGCAGATGGACAGCCTCTCGGACATGGTCAGCTTTGGCGCTGCCCCGGCCCTGGTGGCCTATGAATGGGCTTTGCGGGACTTGGGCAAGCTCGGCTGGATCGCAGCCTTTGTCTACTGCGCCTGTGCGGCGCTGCGACTGGCACGCTTCAACACCAATATCGGCATCATCGATAGGCGCTTCTTCCAAGGCCTGCCCAGCCCGGCCGCGGCGGCCTTGGTGGCGGGCTCGATCTGGCTGGCGGTGGATGCCGGCTGGGGCCCCCAGACCCACCCCTGGCTGAGCGGGGTGATGGTCTTCATCACGCTGTATGCCGGGCTGACGATGGTGACCAACGCGCCGTTCTACAGCTTCAAGGATTTCAGCCTCAAGCGCTCCGTGCCCTTTGCGTTGCTGGTGGCGCTCGTGCTCTTGATCGCGCTGGTGTCCAGCCATCCGCCGATCGCTTTGTTCGCGCTGTTCTGTTGCTACAGCCTGTCGGGGTATGTGGAGTATGGGCGGCGCAGGTGGAAGGGGCGACACGCCAGTCTGATCGCAACTTCCACCGACGAGCCTGACGAAGCGGGCCTGCACGGTTGACGAAGCATGGCGTCACGGCCGCTGCTACATTCAATCCATGTCGTCGACTCCCACCTTCACCCTACTACTGGAGTGCCTCCGGGTGCGTTGACGCGTCCAGCCCAGTGCTGAACCCTCTCTACGGCCCGCCCAGTCCAACTCGGCGGGCCGTTTTGTTTTTGCCTCTTTGGAGCGACCTATGGCCGACCGTCTGATCATCTTTGACACCACCTTGCGCGATGGCGAGCAGTCGCCCGGCGCGTCGATGACCAAGGACGAAAAGCTGCGCATTGCGCGGCAGTTGGAGCGCCTGCGGGTGGATGTGATCGAGGCCGGATTTGCTGCGGCCAGCCCAGGCGACTTCGAGGCGGTGAAGGCCATTGCTGAAGCGGTGCGTGAGTCGCGCATCTGCTCGCTGGCGCGGGCCAACGACCGCGACCTCAGCCGCGCGGCCGAGGCTCTGCGGGGGGCTAACGCGGCGCGCATTCACACCTTCATCGCCACCAGCGAACTCCATATGGAGAAGAAGCTGCGCATGACCCGGGACCAGGTACTGGAGCAGGCGCGCTTGGCGGTGCGCTTTGCGCGCAATCACTGTGATGACGTTGAGTTCTCTCCTGAAGATGGCTACCGCAGCGATCCTGATTTTCTTTGCCGGGTCATCGAGGCAGTGATTACCGAGGGCGCTGGCACCATCAATATTCCCGACACCGTGGGCTATGCCATCCCTGAGCTCTATGGTGAATTCATCGCCGACCTGCGCCGGCGTATTCCCAATAGCGACAAGGCCATCTGGAGCGTGCACTGCCATAACGACCTGGGCATGGCGGTGGCCAATTCGCTGGCTGGCGTCAAGATTGGCGGTGCGCGTCAGGTTGAGTGCACTATCAACGGTTTGGGCGAACGAGCCGGCAATTGCTCATTGGAAGAAGTGGTGATGGCTGTGAAAACCCGCCGCGATCACTTCGGTTTGGAAGTGGGGATCGATGCCAGCCAGATCGTGGCCGCCTCGCGACTGGTCAGCCAGACCACCGGCTTTGTGGTGCAGCCCAACAAGGCGGTGGTCGGCGCCAATGCTTTCGCCCATGCCAGCGGCATTCACCAAGACGGCGTGCTCAAGGCGAGGGATACCTACGAAATCATGCGCGCCGAGGATGTGGGCTGGGCAGCCAACAAGATCGTGCTGGGTAAGCTCAGTGGCCGCAATGCCTTCAAGCAGCGGCTGGAACAGCTCGGCATCCAGTTGGACGGTGAGGCCGAAGTGAACGAGGCCTTCCAGCGTTTCAAGGATCTGGCCGATCGCAAGGCCGAGGTCTTCGACGAAGACATTCTGGCCCTGGTGATGGAGGAGCAGGCTGACCACGAGCCCGACCACTATCGGCTGCTGGCTTTGGCGCAGCGCTCTGAAATGGGCGAGCGGCCGCACGCGGCGGTGGTGTTTGAAGCCGGCGGGGTGGAGTACCGGGCTGAGAGCGATGGCAACGGGCCGGTGGACGCTTGCGTGCGCGCCATTGAGTCGCAGCTTCAATCCGGCGCGGAGTTGCTTCTATTCAGTGTCAACGCCATTTCCAGCGGCAGCTCCGAGTCGCAAGGCGAGGTGAGCATGCGCCTGCAGCACGCCGGACGGGTGGTGAATGCGGTTGGGGCTGACCCGGACATCATCGTCGCCTCGGCGAAGGCCTATCTGAATGCGCTCAACAAGTTGCGCAGCAAGAACGAGAGATTGCCTGCCCAGGGATGAGCTACTGATTAACCCTGAATCTCAAGATATTCACCTAAGTTCTTGTGATTGTTGAGATTGCCAGGCCTCGATACACTCGGGGCCTGGTTTTTGGGGAAGTGCATGCGGCGTTTGCGTTGGTGGGGCTTTGTGGTGGCGTTGGCTGTGGGGGGCTCAAGCCTGGGCTTGGCTCCGGTGTATGCCGCAGCCAAGAAGGAGGCCAAACGCAGCGAGCAGCAAATTCAAGTTCGCACGACCAAGCCCAAGGCCAGTGCGCCGCGTAAGGCGGTCAAGGGCAAGGCAAGCGTTAAGCGCAAGGCGGTGGTCGCGCAGCGCCAAGCCATCATCCCGGCTCGGCCTACGCATGGCCAATTGGCTGGTTTGCATCGGACCGACGACCCGCTGGACCTCAAGTCCAATGTGGCACTGGTGATGGACCAAGAGACCAATGAGGTCTTGCTGGCCAAGAACGAGGCCGCCGTGCTGCCCATCGCCTCCATCACCAAGCTGATGACTGCGCTGGTGGTTAGTGAAGCGCAGCAGGATTTGGATGAGGTGTTGACCATCTCGTCCGAGGACATCGACACCGAAAAGCATACGGGCTCGCGCCTGGCTGTGGGCACGCGGCTGACTCGTGGAGAGTTGATGCACTTGGCCTTGATGTCCAGTGAGAACCGAGCTGCCAATGCCTTGGGCCGTCACTATCCCGGTGGGTTGCAGGCGGCTGTGGCGGCCATGAACCAGAAGGCGCGCCAACTGGGAATGGCCGATACGCGGTATGTGGAGCCGACGGGCTTGTCCAGCGCAAACCAGAGCAGCGCCAGTGATCTGGCACGTTTGGTCAAGGTGGCCTATGAAGTGCCGCTGCTGCGGGAGTTGTCCACGTCGACCGAGCACAAGGTTCGGGTGGGTCGGCGCGATATGGCGTTCCGTACAACCAACGGTTTGGTGCGCAGTCCGACCTGGGATATTGGCCTGCAAAAGACGGGCTATATCGCCGAAGCGGGTCGCTGCCTGGTGATGCAGGCCGAAATGGCCGGGCGCAAGCTGATCTTGGTGTTCCTGGATTCGGCTGGCAAGTACAGCCGGATTGGCGACGCGGAACGTGTGCGTCGTTGGCTGAGCACCCATCGGGCGGGCTGAGCCCGTCTGCTCGCTTACGCCGCCAAGCGCTTAACTGGCGGCTTCGATCTTGACGATGGCCAGGGACAGGTTGTCGCCACCGCCCTGCGCGCGCTGACGCGCCTTGTTGATCAGCAGTTCGGCGGCCTCGCGCGGGGGCAGGCTCTGAAGCACGATGCCGAGTTCGCGCGTGTTGAAGTAGTGCCAGAGGCCATCGCTGCAGCACATCAGCACATCACCCACTTCCAGCTCACCGATCGCAGCTTCGACGGGCTCGGGATCCTGAACGGTGCCCAGGCAAGCCGTCAGCAGATTGGACTGCGGATGCACCGCTGCCTCGGCCTCGGTCAACGTGCCCTCATTGATCAGGCGCTGCACATAGGACTGGTCCAGTGTGCGCTTGAGGAGGGTGGGGCCGCGAAAGTGAAAGATGCGCGAGTCGCCGCTGTGGATCCAGTAGCACTGACGCTCCGGGGTAATCAAGAACGCAGCGAGGGTGCTGTGGGGTTCTTCCTCAGCGGACAGGGCCGTGAGCTTGATCATCAGGTGAGCTTCTGCACACAGCTGGCGTAGCAGCTCTTGCGGGCTCTCTTCCGAGGGCGAGTGACGCTCGTACAGCTGCTGGGCAGTCAGGACCACCTGATCTGCCGCCTTTCGACCGCCGCTCTTGCCGCCCATGCCGTCTGCCACCAGGGCCAGCATGGAGCCGCTGACCTGCGGGTGCGCGATCACACAAACCTGATCCTGCTGGTACAGGCGGTCGCCCCGGTGAATGCCGGTGGCTGCGACCAAGCGGTGGGTCGCCACCGGGCGATGGACGGGTTTGGTGCTGCGGGGCGGGATGGCCATCAGGGCATCCTAGGTCGCAATGGCGCGAAAACCGCCATCAATCGGTGGATAAATGTGAGCGCCCACCGCATCCGTGGGGGCTCAAGAGCGCCAGAACTGCCACCAGCTTCGAGCCGGCGGCTCGTTGCCGGGCAAATACTGGCTGCTCGGGTAGCTCTTGCGCAGCACGCGCAGCGCATCGTCGCGCAGCGCCGTCAGCTTCAGCTGTTCGTAGCTTTGTGCCAAAAGGTGCAGCGCCTCTTCGGTTGCGGGGGCGTACTGGTAGTCCGTCACCGCCGTCTGGGCGCGGCTGGCCGCAGCCACATATGCGCCACGCTGGTAGTAGTAGCGCGCGACATGGACTTCGTGGCGCGCAAGCATGTTGGTGATGAAGTCAATGCGGATGCGGCTGTCTTCGCTGTAGCGCGATTGCGGGAAGCGCTCGACCAATTCGCGAAACGCTTGCAGTGCATCACGCGAGGCCTGCTGATCGCGCTCCGAAATATCCTGACCGGCAAAGCGTCCGAAGAAGCCCAGGTCCTCATTGAAGTTGACCAGGCCCTTCAGGTACAGCGCGTAGTCCAGGCCGGCGCTGGAGGGGTGGAGCTTGATGAAGCGATCCAGCGTGGAGAGCGCCTGGGCCTTTTCGCCGCTGCGGTGCTGCGCCCAGGCCATTTCCAGCATAGCTTGCTGGGCCATCACGGTGCCGGCGGCGCGGCCTTCCACGCGTTCCAGCAGCTTGATGGCGCGTTCGTATGCCCCGGTGCTCAGCTCTTCCTTGGCCTCTACATACAATTTGTCAAGGCTGGCCTGGGAGTTGGGGTCATCCTTGACGGTGCTGCCGCAGGCTGCGAGCAGGCCCAGGGCCGCCGCGCCGGCCCACCGCTTCATGCGAGGCCACGTCCGGCTGAGTGGCAAGGTCGATGCGGAAACATCGCAGGCGCCCATGGCGCGGCGTTGCGAGGCAACGCGAAAACTCAGAAATGGCATTGAAGGGCGGGAGGCCGGTTCACGAATGGGAACGGGAATTATAGGAAGCGATGTCGAGGCACTCTCGGACGACTCGGACGAGGTGCTGGGTGAGGGGGCTGGCCCCCAGGATTGGAGCGGCCGGGTGCCGGTCGACGCGATGGGTCTGCGTCTGGACCAATGGCTGGTCAGCCTCTACCCAGGCTATTCACGCTCGCATGCTCAGCAGCTGATTGAGGCGGGGGCGGTGCGACTGGAGGGGGTGGTCTGCAGTTCGGCCTCGCGGCGCTTGCGGCCTGGGCAACTGGCGGAGGTGAGCTGGCGCCTGCCGCAGCATGCAGTGCCTTTTGAGCCTGAGGCTTTGCCCATTGACCGTGTGTTTGAGGACGATACCTTGCTGGTGATGAACAAGCCGGCGGGTTGGGTGGTGCACCCCGCCGCGGGAAACTGGTCGGGTACGGTGCTGAATGCCTTATTGGCTCACCATGCCGGGGCAGCGCAATTGCCCAGGGCGGGCATCGTGCATCGATTGGACAAGGACACCACTGGGCTGATGGTAGTGGCCAAGAGCTTGGCGGCCTATCACGATCTGGTGGCGCAGTTGGCCGCGCGCACTGTCAAGCGGGAATATCTGGCGCTGTGCCATGGCCGGGTTGAGGCGGCTTTCAGTGTCGACGCGCCGATTGGACGCGACACACGCGTGCGCACCCGCATGGCTGTGAGTAGTCAGGGCAAGGAGGCTCGCACGGATTTCGATCCGCTGCGGGTTGGCGCGGCACAGAGCCTCTTGCATTGCCAGTTGCACAGTGGCCGCACGCATCAGATTCGGGTGCATGCGGCGCATCGCGGGCATCCGTTGGTGGGTGATGTGCTGTACGGCGGGCGGGCGCAAGGAGGGTTGTCCCGGCAGGGCTTGCATGCGGCGCGCTTGAGTCTGTGCCACCCGCAGACGGGAGTGCACATGAGCTGGATCGCGCCGCCGCCCTTGGATCTGCAGCAGGCGGCGCTGGAGCTTCTGGGGGCGCCGATCGAGCCGCTTGCGCCAAGGCACTAGAATGCGCGGCCGCAGCGATGACCGAGCGTCCCGAGCTGGGTCGGATCGAGCGGTATGAGGCCAATGGGCGCAGATGATTTTCCTGCTGCCCTCGAGGTGGCGCGCGTGAGGCCGCCGCCGGAGCGGGGGCAAGGCCCCCTGAGTTAGGCGAGGGTGACGACCCTCAGCACCCTGGAAGGAAGGCATGCAGGCGTGTGAAGCGAAATCCATCCTGGAGGCGGCGCTCTTGTGCGCGGCTCAGGCGATGACGCTCAAAGACATGCAGCAGTTGTTGGGTGGCGAAATGCAGCGCGAGTCGTTGCTGGCTTTGCTGCGCGAACTGCAGCAGGACTGGGCGGATCGTGGCTTGGAGCTGCGGGAGTTGGCGCAGGGGTGGCGTTTCCAGACGCGCCTGGCGCTGCGCCCGCACCTGGAGCGACTGCACCCCGAACGGCCGCAACGCTACTCGCGGGCGGCAATGGAAACCTTGGCGGTCATTGCCTACAGGCAGCCGGTGACGCGAGGCGATATTGAGGACATTCGCGGTGTGGTGGTGAGCGCGCAAATCATGCGCCAACTCGAGGACCGCGGCTGGGTCGAGTCCATCGGCCATCGTGAAGCGCCGGGCCGCCCGGCCCTGTTTGCCACGACGCGTCAGTTTCTGGCTGATCTGGGGCTGCGCGGCCTGGATGAGTTGCCGGCCCTGGAAGGATTTGCCCTGCCCGAATTGGCCCCCGAGCAGGTGAGTTTGTTGGCCGAAGCCGAGGCAGTCGCCGCGGCGGATGGCATGAGCCCGATCAACCCGCCGACTGAGTCGGCTGCCCCTCAAGGGGCCGCGCAGGAGCAAACCGCTGAGCCGGACTCCGCCGAGCCCTTGAATCCGCAAGACCTGGAAGTGAAAACACCATGAGCGACGAGCAGAACCCCGCGCCCGCCGAAGAATCGCCCGTCAAGCCGCGTCGCCGCAGCCCACGCGCCAAGGCGCCGGCTGTCGCGGACGTGAGCAGCGTGCCCGAAGTCTCGGCATCGCAGCAGGAGCCGTCGGCGACTGAGGGTCCCGCCGAGGTGGCCGAGGTTGCTGAGGTGCGTAAGCCCGCGCGGCGACGCAAGCCTGCGGCTGCACCCGTGATGGAGGAGGCGTCGGCGGTTCAAGAAGCCCTGCCGGCGACCGAGGCTCCGAAGGCGATTCAAGAACCGGTGGAGGCGGCCGAGGCTTCGCCCGCAGGGGCTCGTGAGGATGCGGGCCCCAGTCTGGTGTTGCAGGCCGACCAAGCCGCAGCCGCACTGGAGGCGCGCCTGGCCGAGTTGTTCGCCGAAGGCGATTCGGCACCGACCGAAGTGGGTGAGCCCGTCCAGGCCGCGGCCGAGCCCGACAAGCGGGTGCTGGCGGCTGAAGCCGACGCGCCCAAGCTGCAAAAGGTGCTGGCCCAATCGGGCATTGGCTCGCGGCGCGATATCGAGGCTTGGATTGCCGAAGGCAAGATTGAGGTCAATGGTGAGCCGGCCCATATCGGCCAGCGCGTGTCCTGGGGTGACCGCGTGGCGGTCAATGGCAAGCCGGTCAAGATTCGCATCGCGCCGCCGCTGCCACGCATGCTGGCCTATCACAAGCCGGTGGGCGAGATCGTCACCTTCAACGACCCCGAGGGTCGTCCTACGGTGTTCCGCACGCTGCCCAAGCTCCAGATGGGGAAGTGGCTGTCGGTGGGTCGTCTGGACATCAACACCGAAGGCCTGCTGCTGTTCACCAACTCGGGTGATTTGGCCAACCAGTTGATGCATCCGCGTTTCGGTGTTGAGCGTGAGTACGCAGTGCGGGTGCTGGGCCAGCTGGACGATGAGTCCAAAGCCAAGCTCCTGTCGGGTGTGGAGGTTGATGGCCAGACGGCGGCTTTCAAGAGCATCGAGAGCGTGGGCGGCGAGGGGGTGAATCGCTGGTACCGCGTCGTCATCACCGAGGGTCGCAACCGCGAAGTGCGCAAGCTTTTCGATACGGTGGGGTTGACCGTCAGCCGCCTGATCCGTGTGCGCTATGCCAATGTGGTGCTGCCGCATGGCCTCAAGCGCGGCGTGTGGGTGGAGCTCAACGGTTTTGACGTCAAGACCATTCGCCGTCTGGCCCAGCCGGGGCAGGGTGAAGGGCGGGGTGATCGCGGTGATCGAGGCGATCGTGAAGGTCGTGGCGACGGGCGTAACGACGGCCGTGGCGCCAAGGGCGCGCGGCCGGAACGCGGCTCGAACGAGGCGCGACGCGAGCGTGGGCCGCGCCCCGAGGGGCGGGATGGACGCCCAGAGCGCCAGGATCGCCCGGACCGCTTCGAGCGCCCGGAGCGTCCTCAGCGTCAGCCGGGCGAGGCGCGGCCTCGCTTGGACGATGACGACGATTTCATCCCGCACAACGTCAACCCGCTGGAGCAGACCTTTGACCGTCGCTTTGCCAAGAGCAAGCGTGGCTTCCCGCAGGGCTTTGGTCATGGTGGCAGCGCGCCGGATCGCGACGCACCGCGCGGCGGCCGTGGCGGTGGTCCGCGCGAGCCGGATCCGATGCAGACCTCGGTTGGCTATATCGGTGCCGACAGCTTCCACCGCCGTAGCGGCGGGGGCGGCGGCGGTGGACACAAGGGCGGCGGTAAGCGCCGCCGTTGATGCGGTCTAGAGCCGTCGCATCACCGGATTGACACCCGCCTGCGCCTACAATCGCGGGCTTTGCCGTCTAGCCAGTACTAGGAGAAACCCATGGCCATCGAACGTACCCTGTCCATCATCAAGCCCGACGCCGTTGCCAAGAACGTGGTTGGTCAAATCCTGGCCCGCTTCGAAGGCGCTGGCCTGAAGATCGCCGCCGCCAAGCTGGTGCAGTTGTCGCGCGCTGAAGCCGAAGCCTTCTACGGCGTCCACAAGGCCCGTCCTTTCTTCAATGACCTGGTGAACTTCATGGTTTCCGGCCCGGTCATGATCCAAGTGCTGGAAGGCGAGAACGCCATCCTGAAGAACCGTGAACTGATGGGCGCCACCGACCCCAAGAAGGCCGAGAAGGGCACCATCCGCGCCGACTTCGCCGACAGCATCGACGCCAACGCCGTGCACGGTTCGGACGCCGCCGAGACGGCCGCTCAAGAAGTGGCCTTCTTCTTCCCCGGCATGCAGGTGTACAGCCGCTGAAGCGATGACGGCAACCAATCTGCTCGGGCTTGACCTGGAGGGCTTGGTTGCCTTTTGCGAGGGGCTGGGCGAAAAGCGCTTCCGCGCTGTCCAGCTCTTTCGTTGGATTCATCAGCGTGGAGTCGCCGACTTCGCGCAGATGAGTGACCTGGCCAAGTCCCTGCGCGACAAGCTCGCCGGGGTGGCCGAGGTCACCGCCCTGAAGGTGCTGAGCGAGCAGCGCTCGGCCGACGGCACCATCAAGTGGCTTTTTGATGTGGGCAACGGCGATGCCGTGGAGTCCGTCTACATCCCCGAGGACGACCGCGCCACCCTGTGCATTTCCTCCCAGGCTGGTTGTGCCGTAGGTTGCCGCTTTTGCTCCACCGGGCATCAGGGCTTCAGTCGCAATCTGAGCACGGCGGAAATCGTGGCCCAGCTTTGGTTCGTTGAGCACACGCTGCGAGCCGAGGGCAAGAGCCGTGAGAGCAGTGGCCGTGTGATCAGCAACATCGTCATGATGGGCATGGGCGAGCCGCTGCAGAACTACGGCGCCTTGGTGCCGGCCCTGCGCATCTTCCTGGACGACCATGGCTATGGCCTGTCGCGCCGTCGGGTGACGGTCTCGACTTCGGGCGTGGTGCCCATGATCGACCGCCTGCGCGAGGACTGCCCGGCTGCGCTGGCCGTGTCTCTGCACGCCCCCGATGACGCGCTGCGCGACCAACTGGTGCCGCTCAACAAGAAGTACCCGATCGCCGAGTTGCTGGAATCGTGCCGGCGCTATCTGGAGCGGGCGCCGCGCGACTTCATCACCTTTGAATACTGCATGCTGGATGGCGTCAATGACGCTCCCGAGCAAGCGGCCCAACTGGTCAAGCTGCTAAAGGGCACGCCGACGCCGGGCCGCCCCAAGTCGGCGAGCTCCCCCTTGGGGGGGCGGGCGCCGGCTAGCGACCTTGGGGGCTCAGGCATCCCTTGCAAGCTCAATCTCATCCCCTTCAACCCCTTCCCGCAGTCGGGCCTCAAGAAGAGTCCGCGTGAGCGGGTGATGGCCTTTGCCGAGGTGTTGATCCAGGCCGGCATCGTCACCACGGTGCGCAAGACGCGCGGTGATGACATCGATGCCGCCTGCGGCCAATTGGCCGGTGAAGTGCAAGATCGCACCCGGGCCGAGCAGCGCATGACGCGTGCGCCCGTGGTGGTCCATCGTCGCGTTCGCGCCCCCGAGTGAGGCGCGTTTTTTCATCCTTTTCGGGTTGATTGCCATGAAGCGTGGGTTTGTCCTTGCCGGTTTGATCCTGTTGCTCTCGGCCTGTGCCCAGCAGGGCGCCCGCCCTGCGGACCCGCGCACCGACCTGGATGCCAACGAGGCCGAGCGGCGCTCGGCCATGCGCATTGAGCTGGCCGGTGGCTACCTGGCCCGCGGGCAGTACAACATTGCGCTCGACGAGGTGAAGCAGGCCCTGCAGTTGAAGCCGGACAGCCGCGAAGGCTTGAACTTGCGGGCGCTGATCCTGGCCGGCATGGGCGAGCATGCCGCGGCCGAAGAGGGTTTCCGCCGCACGCTCGCGCTCTACCCTAATGACGCCGACACCCTGCACAACCTGGGTTGGTATCACTGCCAGCTCAAGCAGTGGGGGCCGGCCAGCGCCCGGTTTGATGAGGCGCTGGCGCAAACCAACTATCGGGCGCCAGCTCGCACCTGGTTGGCCAAGGGTGTTTGCGAGCAACGCGCCGAGCGCCTGGAGCAGGCCGAGCGCAGCCTGATGCGTGCGTTTGAGCTGGACCCCGGCAACCCCGTTGTCAGCCAAAGTCTGGCCGATGTGCTGTTGCAGGCACGCCAGTACGACCGTGCGCGCTTCTATGTGGCGCGCGTCAACGGCAAGGATGAACTGCGCAGCCCGCAGAGCCTGTGGCTGGCCACCCGCATCGAACATCGCTTGGCCAATCGCCTGGGTGTCACGGAGTGGGGGCAGCGTCTGCTGCGTGAGTTCCCGCAGTCGGCCGAGGCCGAGGCTTACCGAGGTGGTCGATTCGAATGAGCGAGGCGGACGTCGAAGCGCCGAAGCCAGAGCGCGGCCCTGGCGCGCAGCTGCGGGCTGTGCGCGAGGCCAAGGGCATTGCTCTGGACGCCTTGGCCACTCAGCTGAAAGTAGCACCCCAGCGCTTGCGTGCGCTGGAGGATGAGGCCTGGGACCAATTGCCCGATCGAACCTATGCCCGGGCTTTGGCCACGGCGGTGTGCCGCGCCCTGGGCGCGGACTCCCGCGCCTTCTTGGCGGCCATGCCCGGGGCTGCGCCGGTGGCCCTTGAGCGTGTTTCTGAGGGCTTGAATCAACCCATCCAGACGCCGGGGTGGTCGGCTAACGGAACGCGTGGGGCGCTTGGTCTGGTGCTGCTGGCTGGACTGCTGCTTGGACTGTGGTGGCTTGGCGCCGGGGACGATTTGCGCGCCCGCTGGCTGGGTGCCGATGTCCCGGACGCACAGGAGGGTGTGGCCGCCGAAGTCGTTGGCGCGCTGCCCGAGGCACCCGCCTCGGCTGCGGCTGTCGCTGCGGCCCCTGTGGCGAGTGCTGCCTTGCAGGTCAGCCCACCCCCGGTCTCCGTGCCAACGCCGCCAGTCCAGGTCCTCGCCGCTTCGGCATCCGAGCCCGCTCCGATCGAAGCCCCGAACCCAGCGCCTGCTGCGGAGGCGGCGTCATTGCGCCTGGCCCTGAGCGTTCGCCACGACAGTTGGGTTCAGGCCCATGATGGCCAAGGCCAGCCTCTGTTGTCGCGTCTGGTGCGCGCGGGCGAGCAGCTGGATGTGCCTGTTGCCCGACCGCCGGTGCGCCTGGTGATCGGCAATGCGCCAGGTGTTGACTTGGTGTGGCGCGGCCAGAGCCAGGATCTGTCGGCCTTCCAAAGCCTGCGTGTGGCGCGGCTCACCCTTGAATGATTTCCAGCCATGAATGACTTGAATGCCCTGAAGCCGGTGCTGCCGGGCCAAATCCCGCCGCGCCGCAGCCTGCAAGCCCGTGTGGCTTGGGGTGGACAGGTCCTCACCCTGGGTGGGGACGCGCCCGTGCGCATCCAGTCCATGACCAATACCGACACGGTGGACGTCATTGGCACGGCCATCCAGGTCAAGGAGTTGGCCATCGCCGGTTCCGAGCTGGTGCGCATCACGGTCAACACGCCCGAGGCAGCAGCGGCCGTGCCGCACATTCGTGAGCAACTGGACCGCATGGGCATTGCTGTGCCGCTGGTGGGCGATTTCCACTACAACGGCCACCGCCTCCTGAGCGAGTTTCCGGCCTGTGCGGAGGCGCTCAGCAAATACCGCATCAACCCGGGCAATGTGGGCAAGGGCGACAAGAAGGATCGCCAGTTCGCGCAGATGATCGAGGCCGCTTTGCGCCACGATCGGCCGGTGCGCATCGGTGTGAACTGGGGCAGCCTGGATCAGGAACTGCTGGCTGGCCTGATGGACGAGAACGCCCAGCGCGCCCAGCCCTGGGACGCCAAGAGCGTGATGTACCAGGCCTTGATCGATTCGGCCCTGGGTTCGGCGGCTTACGCGGTCGAGTTGGGCATGGACCCTGCTCAGGTCATCATCAGCTGCAAGGTCAGCGGGGTGCAGGACCTGATCACCGTGTACCGCGAGCTCAACCGCCGCACGAACCACCCGCTGCATCTGGGCCTGACCGAGGCGGGCATGGCCACCAAGGGCACGGTGGCTTCCAGCACCGCGCTGGCCATCCTGCTGCAAGAGGGCATCGGCGACACCATTCGTGTCAGCCTCACCCCTCAGCCGGGCGAGGCGCGCACGCAAGAGGTGGTGGTGGCCTCCGAGATCCTGCAGTCCCTGAGCCTGCGCACCTTCAACCCCAGCGTCACCGCCTGCCCGGGCTGCGGCCGCACCACCAGCACCACCTTTCAGGAGCTGGCCAAGCAGATTGATGACTTCCTGCGCGAGCAGATGCCGGTCTGGCGCAAGCGCTATCCCGGTGTCGAGAACCTCAAGGTCGCCGTGATGGGCTGCATCGTCAATGGCCCGGGCGAGAGCAAGCACGCTGATATCGGTATCAGCCTGCCGGGCACCGGCGAAGCGCCGGCTGCTCCCGTCTTCATCGACGGTGAAAAGGCCCTGACCCTGCGCGGCGACAACATTGCCAGCGAATTCCACGCCCTCGTCGAGACTTATATCGAGAAGCGCTTCGGCGCTGCCGCCTGACCCATGACGGAACCCAAGAAGATCCCGCAGAAGTTGCAAATGCTCCAAGCGGTCAAGGGCATGAACGACATCCTGCCGCCCGAGTCGGCGCGCTGGGAGTGGTTAGAGGCCAAGATGCGCTCGGTGTTGCAGCGCTATGGCTACCAGAATGTGCGCACGCCGATCGTCGAGCCCACAGCCCTGTTCGTGCGCGGCATCGGCGAGGTCACCGACATCGTCGAGAAGGAGATGTACGCCTTCGAGGACCGCGCCGACAAGCATGGCCAGGCCGAGCATCTGGCCCTGCGCCCCGAAATGACGGCAGGCGTGGTCCGCGCCATGATCGAGCACAGCTATCTGCGTGACTCGGGCCGCCGGCTCTACTACTTCGGCCCGATGTTCCGGCGCGAGAAGCCGCAGAAGGGCCGCTACCGTCAGTTCCACCAGATGGGTGTCGAGGCGCTGGGCTTTGCCGGCCCGGATGTGGACGCCGAGGTCATCCTGATGGGCAGCCGCCTGCTGCGCGAACTGGGCCTAGGGCCTGAGCATGTGCGCCTGGAACTGAACTGTCTGGGCGCCCCGGCGGAGCGCCGCGCGCACCGTGAGGCCTTGGTGGCGCACCTTGAGGCGCACAAGGCGCTGCTGGACGAGGACAGCCAGCGCCGCATGTACAGCAACCCGCTGCGCGTGCTGGACACCAAGAACCCGGCCCTGCAGGACATGGCCAATGCTGCGCCCAAGCTACTGGACTTCCTGGGTGAGGAGTCCCTGGCGCATTTCAATGGCGTGCGTGCCATCCTGGATGCGGCTGGCATTGCCTACACCCTGAACCCGCGCCTGGTGCGCGGCCTGGACTACTACAACCTGACCGTCTTCGAGTGGGTGACCGACAAACTCGGCTCCCAGGGCACGGTCTGCGGTGGCGGACGCTATGACGGCCTGATTGAGCAGCTGGGCGGCAAGCCCACCCCGGCAGTGGGCTTTGGCATGGGCCTGGAGCGCATGCTGCTGTTGCTGGAGGAAGTGGGGGTTGCCCCCGAGGCGCCGACGCCGCAGGCCTATGCGGTGGTGCCCTCCAGCGAGGGTTTGCCGCAGGTGATGGTGGCGCTGGAGCAGTTGCGGGCAGCGGGTGTGTCCGTGGTGCTGCACCCTGGCCAGAGCAGCATGAAATCGCAATTCAAAAAGGCCGATGCCAGCGGTGCCCGCTATGCCCTGGTGTTTGGCGCCGACGAGTTGGCGCGTGGCGAGGTGGCTATCAAGCCCCTGCGTGACGCCGCCGCGCTTCAAGTTTCCCGACCGCTGGCAGCGGTGGCCGACTGGGCCGCCGAGTTGCTCCGCGCATAATCCCGCCGCTCTTTCGCTGAGACTGACCATGGCCACGCTCGACCTTCAAGAACAAGAACAACTGGACAACCTCAAGGCCTTCTGGGCCCGCTGGGGCAATCTCATCACCACCTTGCTGACCCTGGCCTTGTTGGCTTTTGCCGGCTTCAATGGCTGGAACTGGTGGCAGCGCGAGCAGGGCTTGAAGGCCAGCGTGCTCTATGACGAAGTGGAGCGCGCTGCCCAGGCCAAGGACCTCGACAAGGCCCAGCGCATGTGGCTGCAGATGAAGGAGCAGAGCGCGCGCATGACCTACACCGCGCAGGCCGCTCTGCTGCTGGCCGATGCGCAGCAGGCCGGTGGCAAGGCCGAGGCCGCCCTGGCGCCCCTCCAGTGGGCGGCCGAGCACGGTAACCCCCCCGCCTTGCGCGATCTGGCGCAACTGCGTTTGGCTAGCTTGCACCTGGACGCCAAGCGCTACAAAGAGGCCGAGGCTGCCTTGGCCAAGGTGGAGTCGCCGGCCTTTGCGGCCCTCGTCGCCGACCGCCGTGGTGATCTGGCTCAAGTGCAGGGCCAGCTGGATCCCGCGCGCGAGCAGTACAAGACGGCCTATCTGGCCATGGCGGCCGAGCAGCCTTATCGCCAATTGATTGCCGCCAAGCTGACCGCGCTGGCGGTCGATGTTGACAGCCTCAAGGCCAAGGATTCCAAGTGATGCATCGTGCCCTGAAGGCCCTTGCGCTGACCTCGCTGGCGGCGTTGCTAGGCGGCTGCTCGCTGTTCGGCTCGGATGCGCCCAAGCCCAAGGAGTTGGCGCCGATCGAGGCGAGCTTGAGCGGTCAGGTGGTGTGGAGCCAGAGCAGCGGGGATGTCGACTTCCCCTTGCAGGTCGCCACCCTGGCAGACCGTTTCGTGGTGGCCAGTTCCGCGGGTCGAATCCAGGCCTTGCGCGTCGAAGACGGTGCTGAGCTTTGGCAGGGCGAGGTGGGAGCCAAGCTGAGCGCCGGTGTGGGCAGCGATGGTCGCTTTGCGGCGGTTGTGACCCGGGATCAGGAATTGGTGGTGCTGGACGCCGGCCGTGAAGTCTGGCGCAAGCGCCTGGGCGCACCGGTCTATACCGCGCCTCTGGTGGCGGGCGAGCGCGTCTTCGTGCTGGGCGTGGACCGTGCGGTGCATGCCTTCGATGTGCTGGATGGCCGCCGTCTGTGGGAGCTGCGCCGCCCGGGTGATGCCCTGCTGCTGGCCCAGCCCGGCGGGCTCATCGCCTACAAGGACACCTTGGTGGTGGGGCAGGGCGCCCGCCTCGCCGGTGTGGACCCTTTGCGCGGCGTGCTACGCTGGGAAGTCAATGTGGCCAATCCGCGCGGCACCAACGAGGTGGAGCGCCTGGGCGACCTGGTGGCCCCCCTGGCCCGCGTGGGTGACCAGATTTGCGCGCGCGCCTTCCAGGCGGCCGTGGGCTGTGTCAACGCGCAGCGCGGCAGCCTGGTGTGGAGCCGACCCTCGGGCGGCGCCAAGGGCGTGGGTGCTGATGCTGAAGTGGCGGTGGGCTTCGATGCCAGCGATCGCCTGACCGCCTGGCGCTTGAGCAATGGTGAAACCCTGTGGGCCAACGAGGAGTACCAACATCGCAAGTTGAGCGGCGCCTTGGTGCTGGGCCAGCAAGTGGTGCTGGGAGATTTCGAAGGCCAGGTGCATGTGCTGGCACGCGACACGGGCAAGGCCCTGCTGCGTCTGCCCACCGGGGGCAGCCCCATCGTGGCCGGCCCGGTGCGCGCGGGCAACACGGTGCTGGTCGTGGCCAAGAACGGTGGCGTCCACGCGCTGCGTCTGAATTGAGCGAGACCCCATGAAACCCGTCATTGCCTTGGTCGGGCGCCCCAACGTCGGCAAGTCCACGCTGTTCAATCGCTGCACCAAGAGCCGCGATGCCATCGTGGCGGACTACGCCGGCCTGACCCGCGACCGCCACTACGGCGATGGCCGCCTGGGCAAGCGCGAGTTCATCGTCATCGACACCGGGGGTTTTGAGCCCACGGCCGAGACCGGCATCATTAAAGAGATGGCGAAGCAGACGCGCCAGGCCGTGGCCGAAGCGGACGCCGTGATCTTCGTGGTGGATGTGCGTGCCGGTTTGTCGGCCCAGGACCACGACATTGCGCGCTACCTGCGCACCAGTGGCAAAAAGGTGCTGCTGGCCGTGAACAAGGCCGAGGGCATGCGCGAGTCGCCGCTGCTGGCCGAGTTCTACGAGCTGGGCATCGGCGAGCCCATCCCCATCTCCTCGGCCCACGGCCAGGGCATCCGCAGCCTGCTGGAGTTGGCCCTCGAAGGCTTCGAGGAAGACGACGAGGACGAGGCCCAGGACGAGGCCGACCGTCCCATCCGTCTGGCCGTGGCGGGCCGCCCCAATGTGGGCAAGAGCACCCTCATCAATGCGTGGTTGGGTGAGGAACGCCTGGTGGCCTTTGACATGCCGGGCACCACGCGTGACGCCATCAGCGTGCCCTTTGAGCGCGATGGTCGCAAGTTCGAGCTGATCGACACGGCCGGCCTGCGCCGCAAGGGCAAGGTGTTCGAGGCCATCGAGAAGTTCTCGGTCGTCAAGACCCTGCAGGCGATTGCAGACGCCAATGTGGTGCTGCTGCTGATCGACGCCACGCAGGGGGTGTCGGACCAGGACGCGCACATCGCCGGCTACATCCTGGAGAGCGGTCGAGCGGTGGTGATTGCCATCAACAAATGGGACGCCATCGACAGCTATCAACGCCAGATGCTGGAGCGCTCCATCGAGGCGCGTCTGTCCTTCCTGAAGTTCGCGCCGCTGGTCCATATTTCGGCGCTCAAGCGTCAGGGTTTGGGCCCGCTGTGGAAGGCACTGGCCGATGCCCATGCGTCGGCCTTCAAGAAGCTGACCACCCCGGTGCTCACGCGCCTGATCCATGAAGCGGTGGAGCACCAGACGCCCAAGCGAGTGGGCGCCTTCCGGCCCAAGTTGCGTTATGCACACCAGGGTGGCATGAACCCGCCCATCGTTGTCATTCACGGCAACTCGCTCGACCACGTGAGTGATGTCTACAAGCGCTATCTGGAGGGCCGCATCCGCGCCCACTATGGCCTGACCGGCACGCCCATGCGCATTGAAATGCGCTCCAGCGACAACCCTTTCGACAAGGAATAGGCCCTGTCGAAGGGCAGGGTGGGGCGCCTGTGATAAGGTGCGCCGCCACTGCCCATTCCAACCAACACGGAGCATATCGTGAGCAACAAAGGCCAACTGCTGCAGGACCCCTTCCTGAACCTGCTGCGCAAAGAGCACGTGCCGGTGTCCATTTACCTGGTCAACGGCATCAAGCTGCAAGGCCAGATCGAGTCCTTCGATCAGTACGTGGTGCTGCTGCGCAATACGGTGACCCAGATGGTCTACAAGCACGCCATCTCCACGGTGGTGCCGGGCCGCGCCGTGAACTTCCAATCCGGCGACGCAGCCTGAGCCGCGCGCCCCAGCCCCGTGTGGCCCTGCCGGCCGCACCCGCATTGATTTGAACCCCACTTCAAACACCGACCCGGCCCGAGTGGTGCTGGTCGGTGTGGATTTCGGCCGAGACCCCGACTTCGACGACAGCCTGGACGAACTGGCGCTGCTGGCCGCTACGGCCGGTGATGTGGCCGTGGCCAGAGTGATCGCCCGCCGCAAGGCCCCCGATGCCGCGCTGTTCGTGGGCAGTGGCAAGGCCGAGGAGCTCAAGGCCCTGGTGCTCGGCGAGCAGGCCGAAGCCGTGCTTTTTGACCAGGCCCTGTCGCCCATTCAGCAGCGCAATCTGGAGCAATTCCTTGGCGTGCCGGTTTCCGACCGCACCGCGCTGATCCTGGAAATTTTTGCCCAGCGCGCTCGCAGCCACGAGGGCAAGCTGCAGGTCGAGCTGGCCCAACTGCAGTACTTGGCCACCCGTTTGGTCAGGCGCTGGTCGCACCTGGAGCGCCAGCGCGGCGGCATCGGCACGCGCGGCGGCCCGGGTGAGCGGCAGATGGAGTTGGACCGCCGGATGATTGACGAGCGCATCAAGCAGCTCAAGATCCGTCTGCACAAGGTCGAGCGCCAACGCAATACGCAGCGCAAGGCTCGCGCGCGCGGCGGCCAGTTGCGTGTTTCCCTGGTTGGCTACACCAATGCCGGCAAGTCCACGCTCTTCAATGCGCTGACCAAGGCCGGCAGCTACGCCGCCGATCAGCTCTTCGCAACGCTCGATACCACCACCCGCGCGCTCTATCTGGGCGATGGCAACAGCGGTGCTCTGTTGTCCGACACCGTGGGCTTTATTCGCGATTTGCCGCACAAGCTGGTTGAGGCTTTCAAGGCTACCTTGCAAGAGGCGGCCGATGCCCATGTGCTGCTGCATGTGATCGATTGCGCCTCGCCCAAGCTGTTGGAGCAGTGGCAGGAGGTTGAGCGCGTGTTGGCGGAAATCGACTGTGCCGACACGCCGCAAATCGTGGTGTTCAACAAGCTGGATCGCCTGGCGGAGATCGAGCGGCCGCGCAGCTTGGTGGACGCCGTGCAGCGCCCGGATGGCCGGCGTGTGCTGCGGGTATTCGTGAGCGCCTACAGTGGCGAGGGTCTGCCGGAGCTGCGCGCAGCCCTGGCGCGCGCTGCGGTGGGTGAGGATCTTTTGGCGGGCTTGTCGGTTGATGCTTTGCCCCCACCTATGGAACTCCTGCTGACGCAGGTTCCGCCCTTCAATGATTGAACCGGTGATCGAATGAACGACCGCCCCATCCCTGGCCACACCCATGCCCATGCCGCTGGCAGCGGCCCTCTGAACCGCCTGACCCAGCGCTTGCGGGCCCTGATGGCCCAGCAGGACGGCCCTCCAGACTTGGATGAGTTGTGGCGCGACTTCAAGCGCCGCCTGGGCGGCTTGATGCCGGGGGGGCCGTCGGGAGGAAGTGGCCATCGTCCCGAGGCACCACCGCCGGATGCCAAGTCGGCCGGCATCGGCCTGGGCCTGATTGCTGGCGTGCTGGCGCTGGGCTGGGCCGGCAGCGGCTTTTTCATCGTGCAGGAAGGTCAGCAGGCCGTCATTACATCGTTCGGCAAGTTCGACAAGACGGTCGAGGCGGGCTTCCAGTGGCGTCTGCCCTATCCCTTCCAGGCGCACGAGATTTTGAATGTGACCCAACTGCGTTCGGTTGAAGTCGGTCGCAACACGGTGGCAGCCTCAACGGGCTTGCGCGAGTCGTCCATGCTGACGCAGGACGAAAACATCGTCGACATCCGCTTCACGGTGCAATATCGGCTCAAGGATGCGCGCGAGTTCTTGTTTGAGAACCGCTCGCCCGACGAGGCGGTGCAACTGGCGGCCGAGTCGGCCGTGCGCGAGATCGTCGGCCGCAGCAATATGGACTCGGTGCTGTATGAACAGCGCGATGCCATCGCTACCGATCTGGCCAAGTCGGTACAGGCTCAGTTGGACCGGCTGAAGGCCGGCATCCAGGTGGTCAGCGTGAACATGGGCAGCGTCCAGGCGCCGGAACAGGTGCAGGCCGCGTTTGACGATGCCTTCAAAGCAGGCGCGGATCGCGAACGTCTGAAGAACGAGGGTCAAGCCCACGCCAACAGCGTGATTCCGACCGCCAAGGGCCAGGCAGCGCGCCTGATGCAGGAGGCCGAGGCCTACAAGGCCCGCGTGGTGGCGATGGCCGAGGGTGATGCACAGCGCTTCCGCTCGGTGCTGGCCGAGTATCAGAAGGCCCCCGCGGTGACGCGAGATCGGCTCTACATCGACACGATGGCGCAGGTCTATGCCAATGTCTCCAAGGTGATGGTGGAGACCAAGAGTGGCTCCAATCTCTTGTACTTGCCCCTGGACAAGCTGATGGCTGGCAATGCGGCGGCCCAGGTGCCTGCTCCGGCGCCAGCGCAAATGCCCGCCACCGTGGTGGAAGGGCCTTCGTCAGGCGGTACGCCGGACCTGCGCTCGCGTGAGGGCATGCGCACCCGCGAGCGCGAGAGCCGCTGAGCCCATCGAGGACACCCAACATGAATCGAATCCTTCCCTTCATTTTTGGCGGCCTGCTGGCTTTGATGCTGGCCAGTTCGACCTTGTTCATCGTGGATCAGCGGCAGTTCGCCGTGGTCTATGCGTTGGGCGAAATCAAAGAGGTGGTGACCGAGCCTGGGCTGAAATTCAAGCTGCCCCCGCCGTTCCAGAACGTGGTCTATATGGATCGCCGTGTGCAGACGCTGGACAGCCCCGTCTTCCCGCCGGTGTTCACGGCCGAGAAAAAGAGCCTGGTGATTGACTGGATGGTGAAGTGGCGCGTCAGTGATGCCCGCCAGTTCATTCGCAACAGCGGGGCCAGCCTGCAGCAGTTGGAGAACCGCCTCGCCCCCATCGTCCAGGCGGCGCTCAACGAAGAGGTGACCCGTCGCACCGTGAGGGATGTGCTCTCTACCGAGCGCGAAGGCGTGATGCGCGATATCGCCAAGCGTTTGGAGGCGGATATCAAGCCCTTCGGCATCGAAGTGCTGGACGTGCGCATCAAGCGCGTGGACTTTGCCGCGGGCATCACCGAATCGGTCTACCGGCGCATGGAGTCCGAGCGCAAGCGCGTGGCCAATGAGTTGCGCGCCACGGGCGGCGCCGAAGCCGAGCAGATTCGTGCCGATGCCGACCGCCAGCGCGAGATCATCCTGGCCGAGGCCTATCGCGATGCCCAGCGTCTGAAGGGCGAGGGCGATGCCAAGGCGTCTGCCCTGTATGCCGAGGCCTTCGGTCGAGACCCGCAGTTCGCGCAGTTCTACCGCCAACTGGAGGCCTATCGCAAGAGCTTCCAGACCAAGAGTGATGTGATGGTTCTGGACCCGAATTCCGAGTTCTTCAAGGCCATGCGCGGCGACGCCGCAGGCAAGCGCTGAGCCATGGAAGGGCTTGGCCTGGCCCTGGCCTTGATGCTGGTGGTGGAGGGTTTGATGCCCTTGCTCGGGCCCGGCCAGTGGCGCGCCATGTTCAGCCGATTGCTCCAACTCAGCGATGGGCAGTTGCGCTTCATTGGCCTGATGAGCGTGGTGGTAGGTTTGGGTTTGATGTTGTTGATGCGCTGAAACCGGCCGGGGAGGCTAGGGGAGACCCTGAACGGCCCCGGTAGAATGCCCGTTTTAACCCCCCGGCATTTTCTGCATGAGTTCAGCGTGGCTGCTGCCTGAGCACCTGGCCGATGTCTTGCCTGCGCAGGCCCGCCGCATTGAAGAAATGCGTCGGTGTCTTCTTGATTTGGCGCGCAGCTACGGCTGCGAGCTGGTCCAACCCCCGCTGTTGGAGCACCTGGAGTCGCTTCTGAGCGGTCAGGCTCGCTCACAGGATCTGCGCACCTTCAAGTTGGTCGATCAATTGTCTGGGCGCTCACTGGGTGTGCGCGCCGACATGACGCCGCAGGTGGCCCGTATCGACGCCCATTTGCTCAATCGGCGTGGCGTGACGCGGCTGTGCTACTGCGGTCCGGTGGTGCACACCCGCCCGGCCAGCGTGTTGAGTTCCCGCGAGCCCTTGCAGTTTGGCGTGGAGATCTACGGCCATGCCGGGCTTGAGGCCGATCTGGAGGTGATCGATCTGGCCCTGGATGCCTTGGTGGCGGCCGGATTGCCCTTGCCCCTGCTTGATTTCAGTGATGCGCGGCCGTTGGCGGCGCTGTTGGTGGGTGCGTCACTGTCGGACTGTCAGGCCGTTCGCGCCGCACTGCAGGTGCGCGATGCCCAGCAGCTGGCGCAGGCCACTGCCATGCTGCCACTTGCGGTTCAACAAGGCCTACAGGCTTTGCTTGACCTGGAGGGGGGTGTTGAAGTGCTGGCCCAGGCGGCGGCGGTCTTGCCGAACAGCGATGCGCTCAGTCAGGCCTTGAGGGATCTGGGCTGGCTAGTCGAGCACCTGCGCAAGAGCCACCCCAGTTTGCAGATTGGCATTGATCTGGCGGGTGTGGGCGCCAATGAGTACTACACGGGCGTTTGCTTCAGCGCCTATGGATCGGGTCAGTGCGAGGTATTGCTGCGAGGCGGCCGCTATGACGAAGTGGGTGCAGCCTTCGGGCGGCGACGCCCGGCGGTCGGTTTCAGTCTGGACTTGAAGGCCTTGGTGGAGGGCCTGACGCCCTCAACGCTGCGGGCGGCGGTGCGTGCGCCTTGGGGCGATGATGCGAGCTTGCGCCAAGCGGTGCGCGAGCTGCGCCAGCAGGGTGAGACCGTGGTCTGTGTGTTGCCTGGCCATGAGGACGAGGGTGAGGAATACGCCTGCGATCGCGAGCTCGTCGGGCAAGACGGTCAGTGGATGGTGCGGCCGCTCTGAGCGGCATGAATGAAAGCTTGCGGGCATCTGGGCCTGCACCGGTAAACCGCAGACGCGCATGTCTGCATGGGAAGACGCAATGAACACGATGAGCAAGACGGCGCAAGCTCGCCATGTGGTGGTGGTTGGAACCCAGTGGGGTGACGAGGGCAAGGGCAAGGTGGTGGACTGGATGACCGACCACGCCCAAGGTGTGGTGCGCTTCCAGGGCGGCCACAACGCCGGCCACACGCTGGTGATCAAAGGTATCAAGACTGCCTTGCAGTTGATCCCTTCGGGGGTGATGCGCGATGGCGTGGTCTGCTATATCGGCAACGGCGTGGTGGTGGACCCGGCCCATCTGCTGAGTGAGATTGAGCGCCTGGAAAAGGCGGGCATCGAGGTCCGTTCGCGCCTGCGCATCAGTGAGAACTGCCCCATGATCCTGCCCTTCCATGTGGCCGTGGACAAGGCCCGTGAGGCGCTGCGTGAGACCAGCGGCAGCGGCAAGATCGGCACCACGGGCAAGGGCATCGGCCCGGCCTATGAGGACAAGGTGGCGCGTCGCGCGCTGCGCCTGCAGGATTTGAAGCACCCCGAGCGCTTCGCCAAAAAGCTGCGCGAGCTGATTGAGCTTCACAACACCATGTTGATCGGGCATCTGAAGGCGGAGCCACTGTCCTTTGAGGTGATCTACGAGCAGGCAATGGCACTGGCGCCGCAAATCACGCCGCTGCTGGCTGACGTCGGCTATGCCCTGCATCAGGCTCATCAGCGTGGTGACAACCTGCTGTTCGAGGGCGCGCAGGGCACCCTGCTCGACATCGACCACGGCACCTACCCCTATGTGACCTCCAGCAATTGCGTGGCTGGCAATGCGGCGGCGGGTTCGGGCGTCGGCCCGCAAATGCTGCACTACGTGTTGGGCATCACCAAGGCCTACGCCACCCGCGTGGGCAGCGGCCCCTTCCCCACCGAGTTGGAGTGGGAGAAGGAAGGTACGGTGGGCTACCACCTCTCGACGGTGGGCCAGGAGAAGGGCACCGTCACCGGCCGGGCGCGCCGCTGTGGTTGGCTCGATGCCGCCGCCCTCAAGCGCTCGATGATCATCAATGGCGTGACGGGTCTGTGCCTGACCAAGCTCGATGTGCTGGATGGCCTGGCCGAGGTCAAGATGGCGGTGGGCTATGAATTGAACGGGCAGCGCTTGGATATCCTGCCTTTGGACCCGGATGAGATCGCAGCCTGCCAGCCCATCTATGAGTCCTTCCCGGGTTGGACGGAAACCACCTTTGGCGCCACCGACTGGAATGCTCTGCCCGAAGCGGCGCGCAACTACCTGCGTCGCATCGAGGAAGTGGCCGGCGTGCCCATCGCCATGGTGTCCACCGGCCCGGATCGCGAGCACACCATCGTGTTGCAGCATCCGTACAAGGCCTGAGGCGCGAATCGCCTCAATCGACAGAATCCCTCACTCCATCGCCACCGAAAGGCCAACCATGCTGACCGATGACGGCAAGCACCTCTACGTTTCCTGGGACGAATACCACCTGCTGGTGGAAAAGCTGGCTCTGAAGGTCCATGCCTCGGGCTGGGAATTCGACCAGATCCTGTGCCTGGCACGTGGCGGCCTGCGCCCCGGTGATGTGCTCTCGCGGGTGTTCGACAAGCCGCTGGGCATCATGTCGACCAGTTCCTACCGCGCCGAGGGCGGCACGCTGCAAGGTCGTCTGGACATCGCCAAGTACATCACCATGCCCAAGGGTGAGTTGGCGGGCCGCGTGTTGCTGGTGGACGATCTGGCCGATTCCGGCGTGACGCTGAACGCGGTGGTGGAGCGTCTGCGCGCCACTCCGGCCATCACCGAACTGCGTTCGGCGGTCATCTGGGTGAAGGGTGTGTCGACCTACACGCCGGAGTACTTCGTTGAGAAGCTGGACACCAGCCCCTGGATCCATCAGCCGTTTGAGGAGTACGACACGCTGCGTCCCGAGGCGCTGAAGAAGAAGCTTTCGATCTGAGTTCTTCGGACTCCAAAATGGCCAGTTCAATCGGCTGGCCATTTTTTCGCATCAAAGATGCACGCCGGAAAAGCAAAAGGCCAGCACGCTGTGCTGGCCTTTTTCTGTTTGGTGCCCAGGAGAGGACTCGAACCTCCACGGAGTTACCCGCTAGTACCTGAAACTAGTGCGTCTACCAATTCCGCCACCTGGGCTTCGAAGCTGTCGACCTACGTCTCTGCCCGAAAGACCGCTACTCTATCATCAAATTTTTCGAATCTGCAAGTTTCGAGAAATTCTTTGCTCTGCCCCTCGGCGGCCCAGTCAAAAGACCGAGTTAGCGCGCGAGGATGGAAAGAAAAAAGCCAGCACAATGTGCTGGCTTTTTGAGTGTTGGTGCCCAGGAGAGGACTCGAACCTCCACGGAGTTACCCGCTAGTACCTGAAACTAGTGCGTCTACCAATTCCGCCACCTGGGCTTCGCTACAGGCCTCATTGCTGAGGTACGCTGCAGGAAAGACAAGGACTATATCATCAAAAAAGCCAAACTGACAAGCCCATCGGAATCGAGCGCGGCGCCGGGCTTGCTGCAAGAGGTCTGCGGTCCATTACAGGGGCACCGTGACGGGCATGGTTTCGTGCTCCTGCAGGGCGGCGGTCCGGATCTCTACTTGCCGCCCAATGAGATGCGGGCGGCGCTTCATGGGGATCAGGTACGGGCGCGAGTGGTCCGCATTGACAAGCGCGGGCGGCCCGAAGGTCGGATCCTGGAAATTGTGGAGCGGCGCAAGCGTCCGCTGATCGGCCGCTTGCTGCTGGAGCAGGGGGTTTGGTTGGTCGCGCCGGAAGACAAGCGCATGGGCCAGGACATCCTGATTCCCAAGGGTGCGACGGCACAGGCGCGTCCCGGGCAGGTGGTGGCGGTGGAGCTGACGGAGCCCCCCACGCTGTATGCGCAGCCGGTCGGTCGGATTACCGAGGTGCTCGGTGATATCGACGACCCGGGCTTGGAGATCGAAATTGCGGTGCGCAAGTACGAAGTGCCGCATGTGTTCTCGGCCGAGACCTTGGCTCAAGCCGCAAAGTTGCCGGAAAAGTTGCGAGCGCTCGACCTCAAGGGGCGTGTGGATTTGCGCGATGTCGAGTTGGTCACCATTGATGGTGAGGACGCGCGCGACTTTGACGATGCGGTCTATTGCGAGCCCAGTGGGGAGGGGTGGCGACTGCTGGTGGCCATCGCCGATGTGAGTCACTACGTGCGGATGGGCGAGGCCCTGGATGCCGATGCCTTTGAGCGCGCGACATCGGTGTACTTTCCGCGTCGCGTCATCCCCATGCTGCCGGAGAAGCTCTCCAATGGCCTGTGCTCGCTCAATCCCGATGTCGAGCGGCTGACTCTCGTCTGCGATATGGCGGTGTCTTCAACCGGTGAGACTGAGGCCTACCAGTTCTATCCGGCTGTGATCCGTTCGCATGCCCGGCTGACCTATACCGAAGTGGCTGCGATGTTGGCGAACACGCGTGGCCCGGAAGCTCAGCGCCGTAGCGCCTTGTTGCCGCATCTTTTGCATCTGCATGGTGTCTACAAGGCCTTGTTGGGTGCACGGGGGCGGCGCGGGGCAGTGGATTTCGACACGCCGGAGACGCAGATCGTCTGTGATGAGAACGGCCGCATCGAACGCATCGTTCCGCGCATGCGCAATGAGGCCCATCGCCTCATCGAAGAGGCGATGTTGGCCGCCAATGTCTGTGCGGCCGAGTTCATCGAGCAGGCCGAACATCCGGCGTTGTTCCGGGTTCATGAGGGGCCGACCGAAGAAAAGCGCCAAACCTTGTTGGCCGCTTTGCGCTCCCTGGGTTTGAACATTGACCTGCCGGAAAAACTCAAGCCGGCCGATTTGCAGGCGCTCTCGCAGGCCACCAAGGACCGTCCGGATACCGCGCAGATCCACATGCTCTTGCTGCGCTCTATGCAGCAGGCGCTCTACACGCCCTATAACAACGGCCACTTTGGATTGGCCTATTCGGCCTACACGCACTTCACCAGTCCGATTCGGCGCTATCCGGACTTGTTGGTGCACCGGGTGATCAAGGCTTTGCTGGCTGGCAAGCGCTATTCCCTCGGGGGTGCCACGGGTCGCGGGCGGCAGGCGCAAGAGCAGGCTCTCGGGGCTTGGGAGCAGATCGGTCTGCACTGCAGCGGCAATGAACGACGAGCCGACGAGGCCTCACGCGATGTCGAGGCCTGGCTGAAGTGTCGCTATATGCGCGATCGCCTGGGTGAGGACTATCTGGGCCATGTGACGGCGGTGACGCCCTTTGGTGTCTTTGTGCAGTTGGAGTCCCTGTTCGTGGAGGGCTTGCTGCATGTGACCGAACTGGGAGGTGAGTACTTCCGGCTGGATGAGACGCGCCAGGAGTTGCGTGGCGAGCGGACTGGAATCCGTTACGGAATCGGGGCTCGCTTGCATGTGCAGGTCAGCCGCGTGGATTTGGACGGTCGCCGCATCGAGTTCCGCCTGTTTCAAACGGCTGCAGCCAAAGCCTCTGTGCCCGCCAAGGCGGCGTCCAAACCCGGGCCGCGCGGAAAGGGAGCGCAGCCGGGATCGGCGGTCGAGCAATTGCGGGGTGTAGAGCTTGAGGATCGCGAGTTGAAACAGGCGCGGCGCGAGCGGGCGCAGCGGGCCAAGCCGGCGCGGGCCTCTAGCGTTCCCCTGCGCGGCAAGGGGGCGCGACGCTGAGCGGCTTGGGTCTGGGTGGGATTTAGCGCGTCGTGGGCGCCAGTCGGCAGGCGCGATGCGGGTGGAGCGTGCTCATTGCCTGGATCAGTCGACTGGCAATCAAGGGACCGCCCCCAAGAGGAGCCAAATCAGCGGCAGCTCCGTGCCAAGCGACGGCCAGCACTGCGAGCTCGTGCGGCGCCAGCTTCTTCGACTGAGTCCAGAGGCCGGCCAGCCAGCCGGCGAGCACGTCGCCGGTGCCGGGGCTTGCCAGGGCGGCGTGTCCGGTGCTGTTCAGGCTGGGCACCTGGCCTGGGCTGGCCACCACCGAGCCCGAGCCTTTCAGAATGACTGTGCAGTTCAGTCGGTCGGCCAGCAGTTGGGCGCTGGCCAGGCGATCGGCCTGAAGGCTTGATGTGTCCATGCCGAGCAGGCGGGCGGCCTCCAGTGGGTGAGGGGTGATCACCGTCTCCTGCGCACAGCTGCTGCGCGCTGCGAGTAGCCGCTGCAAGGCACTTGATTGCGCAATTGCGTTGAGCGCGCCTGCGTCCAGCACAAGCTGCTTGGCCTGGTGCAGGACGTTTGCCAGTCGTTCTTCTTGGGCTTCGCTCCAGCCACAGCCGGCCACAAAGACGTTGTGCAACCAGGGCAGCTCTGCGGGCGCAGCCATCAGCTCGACCGCGTTCAGGGCAGCAAGTCCTTGCACATAGACACGGCCAGCCCCTGCCTCCAGGGCTGCCTGAGCAGCAAGCTGTGCGGCGCCGGGCATTGCGCCTGCCAGGATGCAGACATCACCTTGTGTGCCTTTGTGACCCGCATGTGGCCAGCGGCCGCGCGCACCCTGTTCGGGCCACGGCGTCAGCGCCTCGGCGCCCCGTAGCCAGGCGGCTGGGGGGTGTGCCCAAGGTGGCTCCGTGCCGTCCGTTAGGCCATCCAGCCAAACCGTTCCGCCCAACTGCCGTCCGGCGCCGGTAAAAAGACCCGGTGAAAGGGCTAAAAAGCTCAGCGTGTGATCACAGGGTGCCGCGCCCCAATCGGCGCCGGTGTTGGCGTCAAGGCCGCTGGGCAGGTCCAGCGCCAGGCGCAACCCGCTGTGCTGGGCCAGCAGCGCTGCCGCCTTCTGGAACTCGCCTTGAAGAGGGCGGCGCAGGCCCAGCCCCAGCATGGCATCGATGACCAGATCCGCTCGCGGGGCAATCTGAAGATCGAGGCTGCACGCTATGCCACAGCCTTGCGCTTGTGCTAGTGCATGGCGATTGGCTTCGGTGCGTGGGCTCCCGCCGATGAGGTGAACGCTGACCTGGAGCCCTTGCTGATGAAGATGCCGGGCGGCGATCAGTCCATCACCTCCGTTGTTGCCTGGGCCACACAGCAGTGCGACATGGCGTGCTCCGGGTGCCAGTGCGCGGGCCAGCCGCGCGGCGCCCCAGCCAGCGCGTTCCATCAGAGGTGGGGCCCCCGGCCGGCCCATGGCCAGCTCCCGCTCGCGCAACTGCTGCTCGCAGCGCAAGGCGAGGGGCTCATTGAGGGGTAGGACCCGGTGGGGCTCAGAATTCATCGAAACCCGCTATACTCCTTGGGTTTTGCGCAATGGCCCAGCGCTTTGTGCAAATCAAATTACTTCAACCTAGTGGTAGCGCGGCGTGAAGGCGAAGCCTTCAAGCTGCGAGCGTTCAATCGCGAGCCAGGCCCCGAATGGTGCCATCGCAAGATGGTCAGGCCCGGCTTCAGACCCAACCTTCGGAGAGACTCATGTCCGTCACTATGCGTGAAATGCTGGAAGCCGGCGTCCACTTTGGACACCAGACCCGCTTCTGGAACCCCAAGATGGCCCCCTTCATCTACGGCCATCGCAACAAGATTCACATCATCAACCTGGAAAAGAGCCTGCCGGCCTTCCAGGAAGCCCTGAAGTTCGTGCGCCAGTTGTCGGCCAAGCGCGGCAACATCCTGTTCGTCGGCACCAAGCGCCAGGCCCGTGACATCGTCGCCATGGAAGCCCAGCGCGCCGGCATGCCCTTCGTCGAGCAGCGTTGGCTCGGCGGCATGCTGACCAACTTCAAGACCGTCAAGGGTTCGCTGAAAAAGCTCAAGGACATGCAGGCCAGCAAGGATGCCGGTACTGAGCCGAAGATCAAGAAAGAAGCCTTGATGTTCGATCGTGATATCGCCAAGCTGGAAAAGAACATCGGCGGCATTCAGGACATGGGTGGTCTGCCCGACGCCCTGTTCGTGATCGACGTCGGCTACCACAAGATCGCCGTGGCGGAAGCCAAGAAGCTGGGCATCCCCGTGATCGCCGTGGTGGACACCAACCACTCGCCCGAGGGCATCGACTACGTGATCCCTGGCAACGACGACTCGGCCAAGGCCATCATGCTGTACGCCAAGGCCATGGCTGACGCCGTGCTCGAAGGCCGTGCCAACGCCACCCAAGAACTGGCCGCTGCCGTGGCCAGCGGTGACGAGTTCGTCGAGGTCAGCGAAGGCGCTTAAGCCTTTCCCCTCACACGATTCAAAGGGGGCTATAGGCCCCCTTTTTCCAAGCAAATCCCCTGGAGAGAATGATGGCTGCTATCACCGCAAGCATGGTCGCCGAGCTGCGCGCCCGCACCGACGCCCCGATGATGGAATGCAAGAAGGCCTTGACCGAGGCCGAGGGTGACCTGGCCCGTGCGGAAGAGATCCTGCGCGTCAAGCTGGGCAACAAGGCAGGCAAGGCCGCCTCGCGCGTGACCGCCGAAGGCGTGATCGCCGCCGCTGTGAAGGGCGACGTCGGTGCGCTGGTTGAAATCAACTGCGAGACCGACTTCGTCAGCAAGAACGACGCGTTCCTGGCCTTCACCAATGCCCTGGCGAACCTGATCGTCGACAGCAACCCTGCCGATGTGGCCGCCCTGTCGGCGCTGCCGCTGAGCCAGGAGGGCTTCGGCCCCACGGTGGAAGATGTGCGCAAGGGTCTGATCGGCAAGATCGGCGAGAACATGACCATTCGCCGCTTCCAGCGTTATGCCGCTGGCGGCAAGCTGGCCCATTACCTGCACGGCACCCGCATCGGTGTGATGGTCTCCTTCGACGGCGATGAGGTTGCCGCCAAGGATGTCGCCATGCATGTGGCCGCGATGAAGCCCGTGGCCCTGTCGTCGGCCGATGTGCCGGCCGAGCTGATCGAGAAAGAGCGCAAGATCGCCGCCGAAAAGGCTGCTGAGTCGGGCAAGGCGGCAGAGTTCCAGACCAAGATGGTCGACGGTGCGGTGGCCAAGTACCTGAAGGAAATCAGTCTGCTGGACCAAGTTTTCGTCAAGGCTCCTGATGGCAAGCAGTCGGTTGCCGCGATGCTCAAGGACAAGAGCACCGCTGTGAAGGCCTTCACTCTGTACGTGGTGGGCGAAGGCATTGAGAAGAAGGTGGACGACTTCGCCGCCGAAGTGGCCGCCCAAGTGGCCGCCGCCAAGGGCCAGTAAGTCGTTCTGACCCCGCAATAAAAGGGCGCCTCCGGGCGCCCTTTACACTGGTAAAAGCCCTCACTCAAAGACCTGCCCATGCCCGCTCATAAACGCATCCTGCTCAAGCTCTCTGGTGAAGCCCTGATGGGCGACGACGCCTTTGGCATCAATCGCGCAACCATCGTGCGCATCGTGCGCGAGATCCAGGAAGTCACGCAGCTGGGTGTGGAAGTGGCCGTGGTGATTGGCGGCGGCAACATCTTTCGCGGCGTCGCCGGCGGGTCGGTCGGCATGGACCGCGCAACGGCCGACTACATGGGCATGCTGGCCACCGTGATGAACGCCCTGGCCCTGGCTGACACCATGCGCCAGGAAGGCATGACGGCGCGCGTCATGTCAGCCATTGGCATTGAGCAGGTGGTCGAGCCCTATGTGCGCCCCAAGGCCCTGCAATACCTGGAAGAGGGCAAGGTGGTGATCTTCGGTGCCGGCACTGGCAACCCTTTCTTCACCACCGATACGGCGGCCGCGCTGCGCGGTGCTGAGATTGGTGCAGAGATCGTGCTCAAGGCCACCAAGGTCGATGGCGTCTACACCGCCGACCCGAAGAAGGACCCGAGCGCCACCCGTTATTCGCGCCTGAGCTTTGACGAAGCCATCACCAAGAATCTGCAGGTGCTGGACGCGACCGCCTTCGCGCTGTGCCGTGACCAAAAGCTTCCGATTCGCGTCTTCAGCATTTTCAAGCCTGGCGCCTTGAAGGCCGTGGTCATGGGCCACGACGAAGGCACCCTGGTTCACGTTTGATTTCCCGACGAACATTCCTATGAGCATCGCTGACATCAAGAAGACGGCCGAGGCCAAGATGGCCAAGTCCATCGAGTCCTTCAAGACCGAGTTGCAAAAGATCCGTACCGGTCGCGCCCATCCCGGCATCCTCGACCAGGTGCATGTGGAGTACTACGGCTCTATGGTGCCCATCAGCCAAGTGGCCAATGTGAGCCTGCTGGATGCCCGCACTATCAGCGTGCAGGTCTGGGAAAAGCCCATGGCGGCCAAGGTCGAAAAGGCCATCCGTGAGTCCGATCTGGGCTTGAATCCCAGTGCTCAAGGTGAACTGATCCGCGTGCCCATGCCGCCGCTGTCGGAAGAGCGTCGTCGTGACCTGGTCAAGGTTACCAAGGGGGCTGGCGAAGACGCCAAGGTAGCGGTGCGCAATGTGCGCCGCGACGCCAACGAGCATGCGAAGCGCCTCCTCAAGGACAAGGCCATCACCGAGGACGAGGAACGTCGCTCGCTGGATGAGCTGCAAAAGCTCACCGACAAGACCGTGGCCGAGATCGACAAGCTGCTCGCGGCCAAGGAAGCCGAGATCCTGGCGGTTTGACGTTCGAGATGACGGATACCCAGGTCGCTCCGCCGCGCCATATCGCCATCGTCATGGATGGCAATGGCCGCTGGGCCAAAAAGCGGTTCTTGCCGCGGTTCTTTGGGCATAAGGCGGGCGTCGACGCCTTGGTCCGTGTTGTTCAGGCCTGCATCGATCGACAGGTCGAACAGCTGACCGTGTTCGCTTTCTCTTCAGAGAACTGGAAGCGGCCTTCGGATGAGGTCAGCGGGCTGATGGGGCTGGTACTGGCTGCCGTCAGCCGGTACTTGGCCCGCATGGGCGCCATGGGCGTCCAGATTCGGATCATCGGAGACCGCGAAGCGGTCCCCGAGAAGCTCCGCAAGGCCTGGAACGAGGCCGAGCAGGCCACTGCGCACAACCAGCGCTTGATCCTGAACGTGGCCTTCAATTACGGCGGGCGGTGGGACATCGTGCAGGCTTGTCGCAAAGCCATCGAGGCGGGCGTGCCGGCGCAGGAATTGAATGAGGCTCGGCTGGGCGAATTCATGGCCATGCGCCACGCCCCTGATCCGGATCTCTTCATCCGCACCGGCGGTGAAGTGCGGATCAGCAATTTCTTGCTTTGGCAGGTCGCTTACACCGAGTTTGTCTTTTCTGATTGCCTCTGGCCCGATTTCTCCGAGGCAGACCTGGACCGCGCGATTGCCGCGTTTCAGGAGCGTGACCGGCGCTTTGGCGGCGTCAAGGCTGCCGGCGCGGTGAGCGCATGCTGAAGCAGCGCGTCATCACCGCTGTGGTGCTGTTGGCGCTGCTGGCGGCGGTGCTGGGCTCTGCACAGGCTTGGCCCTTTGCGCTCTTCGCGGCACTCACGGTCAGCTTGGCGGGCTGGGAGTGGGCGCGGCTCAACGGTTGGCAGCAGGGGCGGGCGATTGCGCTGGGCGCCGTGGTGCTCGGCGTGAATGCGGGTGCTGTCTGGGCGCTGCCCGTCATCCCCCAAGCGTTTTGGCAATTGGTTTTGCCAATTTGGGTAATGGGCGGAGCTTGGGCCTTGCGGGGAGCGGCGCCCGGTTGGTCGCGTTTGCCGCAGTCGCTTCGCCTGGTTGTCGGGCCTTTGCTGCTGTTGCCGGCCGGGTTGGCCTTGGTGACTTGGAAGTCCCTGGGACTGAACGCCCTGCTCTCGGTGATGTGCTTGGTATGGGCGGCCGATGTCTTTGCCTATTTCGGGGGGCGGGCCATGGGCCGGCGCAAGCTGGCGCCCGCCATCAGCCCCGGCAAGAGCTGGGAAGGCGTGTGGAGCGGCATGGTGGGCGTTGCCATCGTGGCGGTGTTCTGGAGCCAGTGGATCGACGTCCAGCCCTGGGTCGATGGCCCGAGTCTTTACGGACTTTTGAATCAGCGGCTGGGTTGGCTGGGGGCGGGGCTGGCCCTGCTGGTGCTCACAGCCTTGAGCGTGGTCGGTGACCTGTTCGAGTCCTTGGTCAAGCGGGCCGCAGGTGCCAAAGACAGCAGTCAATTGCTGCCCGGGCATGGCGGTGTGCTGGATCGCATCGATGCGCTCTTGCCGGTTTTGCCTGTGGCACTTGCCCTGATTTGAAGCCCAGCCCGCAGGGGTTCTATGTCTGAAAAATCTTTGACCCGATTGCGGGTCTGCGTACTGGGCTCCACGGGGTCCATCGGCGGCAACACTCTCGACGTGATGGCGCGCCACCCCGAACGGTTCGAGGTGGTCGCGCTTTCCGCCCATAGCCGCGCCGATGTGTTGTTCGAGCAGTGCGTGGCCCATCGGCCGCGCTGGGCTTGCCTGCCCGAAGCCGATGCCGCGCAGGCTCTGCAGGGGAGGCTGCGAGCCGCCGGACTGGCCACCGAAGTGCTGGTAGGCGCCCAGGCGCTGGAGCAATTGGCTGGCCACCCCGAGGTGGATGCGGTGATGGCGGCCATCGTGGGTGCCGCGGGGCTCGGCCCCTGCCTTGCAGCAGCGCGGGCTGGCAAGCGCCTGATGTTGGCCAATAAGGAAGCCCTGGTGGTGGGCGGTGCCTTCTTCATGCAGGCTGTGGAGCAGGGCGGCGCGACCTTGCTGCCGGTGGATTCAGAGCACTCGGCCATCTTCCAGTGCTTGCCAGAGGCGCGTGCGCGCTGGCCCCAGGTCATTGATCACATCGTGCTGACGGCCTCAGGAGGGCCTTTCCGGCAGCGTGATCCGGACAGTCTGCATGCCGTGACGCCCGATGAGGCCTGCGCCCATCCCAACTGGGTGATGGGGCGCAAGATTTCGGTGGACTCCGCCACCATGATGAACAAGGGCCTGGAAGTGATCGAGGCGCGCTGGTTGTTCGCTTTGCCGCCGGACAAGATCCAGGTGCTGATTCACCCGCAAAGCATCATCCATTCAATGGTGGTGTGCCGCGACAACTCCGTGTTGGCCCAACTCGGAACGCCCGATATGCGCGTGCCCATTGCCTACGCACTCTCCTTCCCGGAGCGGGTGGAGTCGGGCGCTGCAGCACTCAATCTGCTCAATGTGCCGGCCCTGCAGTTCGAGGCCCCAGATCTGCGGCGCTTCCCGGCGCTGGACTTGGCTTGGCAGGCTCTGCGGGGCCCCGAAGGCAGCACGGCAGTGTTGAATGCGGCCAATGAGGTGGCGGTCGCCGCCTTCCTGGCTGGCGGCCTGCGCTTCACGGGCATCGCCGCCACGGTGGCGGCCTGCCTGGAGTCTGTGCAGCCCGCTGCCGACGAGGTGGCCAGCGTGGAAGGCCTGCTGGCCCTGGACGCGCGCGCGCGTCGCCAGGCCCAGGCCGTGATCGCCCGGGGCTGAGCAGGCCCTCGGTTATCATGAACCGCACAGTTCTCGAGGGTTGCGCGGGCGCCTTGCTACGAGGCGCTGCGGGTCACCTCAAACCGACCCCCTTGCCTTGAGTGGCCCAAGCCGCTCAACCCTCCTACCGGATCTCACTCTCTTTCCTGCATGGCCGCCTTCGAACGCTCGCGCTCGCGCATTCACTCGTCCCTGCTGACCCTGTTGCTGTGTGGTGCGATCCATGCACCGGCGTGGGCGGTCGAACCCTTCAAGCTGCGCGACATTCGCATCGAAGGCCTGCAACGCACCGACCCCGGCACCATCTTTGCCAGCCTGCCTTTCCGCATTGGCGACACCTATAGCGATGAGAAGGGTGTGGCGGCACTGCGCGCCCTGTTCGCCACCGGTCTGTACAAGGATGTGCGCATCCAGATCGATGGTGATGCGGTGGTCGTCGTCATCGAAGAGCGACCCATCATTGCGAATGTCAGCTTCACGGGCTTGAAGGAGTTCGACAACGAAGCCCTGACCAAGTCGCTCAAGGATGTGGGCATCGGCGAGGGCCGCCCTTTTGACCGTGCCCTGGCCGACCGCGCAGAGCAAGAACTGAAGCGCCAGTACCTGACCAAGAGCTTCTACGGCGCCGAGGTCACCACCACCATCACGCCCATCGAGCGCAACCGTGTCAACGTGGCGTTCTCGGTGGTGGAGGGGCAGCCCGCCAAGATTGCGGAGATTCGCATCCTGGGCACCAAGGCTTTCTCCGAGTCCACGCTGCTGGGCCTGCTGGAGCAGTCGGCAACGGGTTGGTTGAGTTGGTACACCAAGACGGACCGCTATTCGCGCGCCAAGCTCAACGCCGATCTGGAGACCCTGCGTTCGCACTACCAGAACCGGGGCTATCTGGAGTTTGCGGTCGAGTCGACCCAGGTGACGATCTCCCCCGACAAGCAGAGCATCGCCGTGGCAGTCACGGTGAATGAAGGCCAGCCCTACACGGTGGCGGCTGTGAAGCTCGAAGGCGATCTGCTCGGCCAGGAAGAGAATTTCAAGCAGCTGATTGCCATTAAGCCTGGAGAGGCTTATCAGGGCGAGCTGGTGTCGCGCACCACGCGCGCCTTCAGCGACTACTACGGCAGCTTCGGTTATGCCTTCCCGCGCGTGGATGCCCGGCAGGACATCGACCGCGCCACCGGGCAGGTGACCATCACCCTGGCGGCCAGTCCCGAGCGTCGCGCCTATGTGCGGCGCATCCAAGTGGCCGGCAATAACAAGACCCGCGACGAAGTGATTCGCCGCGAGTTCCGCCAGTTCGAAGGGGCCTGGTACGACGGCCAGCGCATCAAAGCCTCGCGCGACCGCGTGGATCGTCTGGGTTACTTCGAGTCGGTCGAAATCGACACCGTGGAAGTGCCCGGCGCCCCCGACCAGGTGGACGTGGTGCTGACCGTCAAGGAGCGCAGCACCGGCAATATCACATTCGGTGCGGGTTACTCCAGCCAGACCAAGGTGACCCTGACGGGTTCTGTGCGTCAGGACAACTTCCTGGGTTCAGGCCGTTCCATGGAGGTGGAACTCAACACCTCGCGCGTCGGCCGCGCCATCGTGCTGGGTTTGGGTGATCCCTATTCGAATGAGGACGGGGTGTCGCGTCGGGTCGACCTGTTCTACCGCACCTCCAAACCGCTGAGCAATCTGGGCGAGGTCTATGAGTTCGCATCCCAAGGCGGGCGGCTGACTTATGGCGTTCCCATTGCTGAGTTCGATACGGTCTTCTTCGGCCTGGGCTATGAGCGCACCAAGATCACCGAGACCGTGGGCGTGCCCAACAACATCTTCCGCTACGCCAGTGAGTTCGGGCGCAGCAGTTCTGCATTGCCCCTGACCATCGGCTGGGCCAATGACAGTCGTGACAACCTGTTGTCCCCCAGTGCCGGTAGCCTCAAACGCGTGAACCTGGAGTTCAGCCCCTTGGGCGATGCGCGCTATGGGCGACTGAATCTGCAGTACCAACGCTTCTTCCCCCTGGGCAATAAGTTCACGCTGCTCGTGAACGGCGAGGTGGGCGCCGGGCAAGGTCTGAGCGGACGTACCTTCCCGGTGTTCAAGACCTTCACCGGCGGTGGCCTGGGTTCGGTGCGGGTGTTCGAGGGCGGCTCGCTGGGCCCGGTCGACAACACGGGCGCGCGCAGCGGCGGCAATTTGAAGATCAACTTCAATACCGAGCTCTACATTCCGGTTCCTGGCGCAGGCAAGGATCGAACCTTCCGCTTGTTCGCCTTCGCCGATGCCGGCAACGTGTGGAATACCGATAGCAAGTACGAACCGGTCAATGTGGATTCCCTGCGTGCTTCGGCCGGTATCGGCCTGTCCTGGATCTCACCGGTCGGTCCCCTGCGCTTGAGCTGGGGCAAGCCCTTGCGCTCCAAACCTATCGATAGAATCGAACGCTTCCAATTCCAGATCGGGACCTCCTTCTGATGATTGCCATGAGCCTGCGTGCATTGACCCTGGCCGCCCTGACGGCCCTGCCTTTGGCCGGTGTCTCGGCGCAAGACCTGAAGATTGGCTTCGTCAACAGCGAGCGCGTGGTGCGCGAGTCCAATCTGGCCAAGTTGGCGCAGGCCAAGCTTGAGGCCGAGTTCGGCCGCCGCGAGAAAGACTTGAAGGACGCTGCGGCCCGATTGCAAGCGGCCGGAGAAAAGTTCGAGAAGGACGCACCTCTGCTGTCCGAGGCGCAGCGCACCAGCCGCCAGCGCGAGTTGGTGGAAACCGAGCGCGATCTGCAGCGCAAGCGCCGCGAGTTCCAGGAAGACGCTCAGGCCCGTCGCAACGAAGAGTTGCAGGTGGTGGTGGAGCGCGCCAACAAGGTCATCAAACAGATCTTCGAGGCCGAGAAGTTCGACCTGATCCTGCAAGATGCCATCCACGCCAGCAACCGTGTGGACATCACCAAGCGCGTGATCGACGCGCTGAACGCGCAGAAGTAATCCGTGACCGCTGGCACGCTTCGGCTGGCCGAGTTGGTCGAGGCGCTCGGCGGCGAATTGGTGGGTGACGGCGCCACGCCCTTGCAGGGTCTGGCCAGCTTGACCTCGGCGGGGCCGGATCACATTGCTTTCGTGACCGGTGCCAAACACGCCGCGGCCATGCGGGCTTGTCGGGCCGGCGCCTTGATCGTGCCGCCCTCCTTGGCGAGCGAGGCTGCGCAGCAGTCGGCGCTGATCGTCACCACGGACCCCTACCTTTACTACGCCCGCCTCAGCCAGTGGTGGCTGGCGCGTCAGCGTGCGCAAGAGCCCGCCACGCGCCATCCCACAGCCTATGTGCACCCCGAGGCCCAGCTGGGCGAGGGTGTGCATCTGGGCGCATTTGCCGTCATCGAGTCGGGTGCGCGAGTCGGTGCGGGCAGCTTCATCGGTGCCCATACCGTGATTGGCGCCCAGGCCAAAGTGGGCGATCGCTGCCGGCTGGCCGCCCATGTGACGGTTGGCGAGCGCTGTGAGCTGGGGGCACGCTGCATCGTGCACAGCGGCAGCGTGATTGGTTCAGACGGCTTTGGCTTTGCGCCGGAGCAGGGGCGCTGGGTCAAGATCGAGCAGCTGGGTCGCGTGCTGATTGGCGATGACGTCGAGATCGGTGCCAACTGCACGATCGACCGGGGCGCCTTGGATGACACCGTCATCGAAGAGGGCGTCAAGCTCGACAACCTGGTTCACATCGCCCACAACGTCTTTGTCGGCGCGCACACGGTGATGGCGGGCTGCGCGGCGGTGGCGGGTAGCACGCGCATTGGCAAGCACTGCACGCTGGCGGGTGACGCCAAGGTGATCGGCCACTTGACGCTGGCTGACGGCGTGCACATCTCTGCCTGCTCGGTGGTCACCAAATCCATTCTCAAGCCCGGCATGTACACCGGCATTTTTCCGCTCGACGAACACAGCTCTTGGGAAAAGAACGCGGTCACCTTGCGCCAGCTCTTCAAGCTGCGTGAGCGCGTTCGCGCCCTGGAGCGGCCCCCAGAAAAGACCTGATATGGACATCCACGAGATCCTCAAGCGCCTGCCGCATCGCTATCCCATCCTGCTGGTGGATCGGGTGCTGTCGGTGGACAAGCAGCGCATTCGCGCCATCAAGAACGTCTCCATCAACGAACCGCAGTTTCTGGGGCACTTCCCCCACCGGCCGGTGATGCCCGGCGTGATGATCCTGGAGTCCATGGCCCAGGCGGCCACCTTACTGGCCCTGCACAGTGCGGACACCGTGTTGGACGACAAGAGCGTGGTTTACTTCGCAGGCATTGATGCCGCGCGCTTCAAGCGCCCGGTGGAGCCGGGTGATCAGATGATCCTGGACGTGGAGTTGACTCGTGCCAAGGCCGGCATCTACAAGTTCACCGGTAAGTGCTTCATCGGCGAGGAACTCGCCGCTGAAGCCGAGCTGATGTGCACCATGCGCCGGATTGGCTGATCCACGCGGACCCACGCCCATGACTCAGATTCACGCCACTGCTCTGGTTGACCCACGCGCCGAACTGGACAGTTCGGTCGTCGTCGGTCCCTACGCGCTGATCGGTCCCGAGGTGCGCATTGGCGCGCGCACGGTCATCGGGTCGCATTGCGTGATCGAGGGCCGCACCACCATCGGCTGCGACAACCGTTTCCATTCGCACAGTTCGATTGGTTGCATGCCGCAGGACATGAGCCATGGCAACGAAGTCACCGAGTTGGTGGTTGGCGACCGCAACACCGTGTTCCAGTACTGCACCTTCAGTACCGGCACGCACAAGGAAGAGGGCATTACCCGCGTCGGCTCTGACAACTGGGTGATGGCCTATGTGCACCTGGCCCACGACGTGGTGCTGGGTGACCACTGCGTGCTGGCCAATGGCGCTACGTTGGCAGGCCATGTGCATGTGGGCGATTGGGCGGTGATTGGCGGGCTGACGGGTGTGCATCAGTTCGTGCACATTGGCGCCCATGCCATGGTGGGTTTCCAAGCCCATGTCTCGCAAGACGTGGCGCCCTACATGACCGTGGATGGCAACCCGCTGTCGGTGCGGGCCGTGAACTTGACCGGCCTGAAGCGCCGTGACTTCACGCCGGCGCGGCTCACTGTGATCCGCCAGATGCACAAGCTGATGTTCCGCCAGTCGCTGACGCTGGAGCAGGCACGCGCCGAGATCGACACCCTGCGGGGTCAGGGGGGCGACGAGGACATCCAGTTGATGCAGGACTTCCTCACCCACTCGAAGCGCGGCTTGGTGCGGTGAGTGGCCTGCAGCGGGTCGGTCTGATTGCCGGCGAAGCCTCCGGCGATCTGATTGGCGCCAGCCTGGTCCAGTCCCTTCAGGGGCGTTGGCCAGGCCTGCAAGCGCAGGGCATCGCCGGCCCCAAGATGCAGGCGCTGGGGGTTGAGGCCTGGTGGCCGTCCGAGCGCCTGTCGGTGTTTGGTTATGCCGATGCGCTCAAGCGCCTGCCCGAGTTGCTGTGGATCCGCCGCCGCGCGGGCTCGCGTTGGTTGAAGGAACGGCCGGACTGCTTCATCGGCATCGATGCCCCTGACTTCAATCTCGGACTTGAGCAGCGATTGCGCGCGGGCGGCATCAAGACCCTGCATTACGTGTGCCCTTCGATCTGGGCCTGGCGGCCCGAACGCATCCACAAGATCCGCGCGGCTGCCAACCATGTGCTCTGTCTCTTCCCCTTCGAGCCCGAGATCCTGCGCCAGGGCGGCGTGCCGGCGACCTTTGTCGGTCATCCGCTGACCAGCCTGCTGCCGCCCGAGCCGCCTCGTCTATCAGCCCGCGCCGCGCTGGGCCTGGCTGAAGGGGCTGCCGTGCTGGCCTTGCTGCCGGGCAGCCGCGCCAGTGAGATCGAGTGGGTTGGCCCCGCCTTTGTGCGCGCAGCGGTCTTGCTGCAGCGCAGACATCCTGGGTTGAAAGTGATGCTGCCCCTGGCGCCGGGGCGGCGCTCCCAGGTGCAGGCGCTTTGCGCCCAGCTGGCGCCGGACCTGGACCTGCAATTGCTGGAGGGCCGCGCGCACGAGGTTCTGGCTGCCGCCGATGTCGCTCTGGTGGCCAGCGGCACCGCCACCTTGGAGGCGGCCTTGCTGCAGTGTCCGCAGGTCATTGGCTATCGGCTCAGCCCGTCCAACTACCGGCGCATGAAGTCCAAGCAGCTGCAGCCCTGGGTCGGTCTGCCCAATATCCTGGCGCGCGACTTTTTGGTGCCCGAATGCCTGCAGGATGACTGTGAGCCCGAAGCGCTGGCCCGTGCTGCGCAGGCCTGGCTGGACGATGCCGCCGCAGCCCAGGCGATGCGGGCGCGCTGCCGCGAGATTTACGATTCTTTGAAGGCCGATACGGCCACCCTGTGTTGTGACGCGATTGCGCAGACCCTGGGCGCCTGAGGGCGACCAACCTTTCACCCCCGACCTGTTCGCCCCCGAGCCGGCGGCCGCGCTGCTGGCCGGCGTGGATGAGGCCGGCCGGGGCCCCTTGGCCGGCCCGGTGGTGGCGGCGGCCGTCATCTTGGACCCCGATCATCCGATCGCGGGTCTGGCCGATTCCAAGGCACTCACCGCCAAGAAGCGCGAGCAGTTGGCCGATGCGATCCGCGCGCACGCGCTGTGCATTTCGGTGGCCGAGGCCAGCGTCGAAGAGATCGATCGTCTCAACATCCTGCAGGCCACGATGCTCGCGATGCAGCGCGCGGTGGCCGGGCTGCGGCTCAAGCCCGGCCTGGTCTGGGTGGATGGCAACCGTGCGCCCCTGCTGGAGCAGCCGGTGCGCACCATTGTGAAGGGTGACGCCACGGTGCCGGCCATTTCGGCGGCCTCCATCCTGGCCAAGGTGCATCGTGACGCCTGGTGTGCGGCCATCCACGCCGAGTATCCCGAGTACGGTTTCGGTGCCCACAAGGGCTACCCCACGGCCGAGCATCTGGCGGCCTTGCGCCTGCATGGGCCTGGGCCTTGGCATCGGCGCAGCTTTGGCCCGGTGCGTGAATTGATCGGAGGGCTGCGATGACCTCGCCCCAAGTGCTGCGCATCGAGTCGGCGGCCAACGCCACGCTGAAAAGCCTCAAGACCCTGGCGCGCGAGAGTGCCGCCTATCGTGAGCAGGGTCAGATCTGGCTGGATGGCGACCACCTGATCCGTGCCGCGCTGGCGCGGGGCTTGGTGCCCAACCAGGTGCTGATCAGCGAGGACGCCATGCACCAAAGCGCCGACTGGCGTGAGCTGGCGCTGCGTGCGCCGCGCGTGCTGGTGGTGCCGACCAAGCTGTTTGAGAGCGTCAGCGGCCTGCCGTCCAGCACGCAGATCGGCGCCACGCTGGCGTGGGCACCGGGCCGGGCGCTATTACCCGATGTCGCCACCGTGGTGTTGGACCGGGTACAGGACGCCGGCAATGTCGGCACCCTGCTGCGTTCGGCGGCGGCCTTGGGCGTGCGCCAGGTGGTGGCGCTCAAGGGCTGTGCGGCTTTGGGGTCGCCCAAGGTGCTGCGGGCAGCCATGGGCGCGCATTTCGGCCTGCATCTGGTGGAGGGGGCCAGCGAGGCCGAACTCGCCGCCTTGCAGGTGCCCCTGTTGGCGACCAGCAGCCATGCGGATGCCGAGTTGCATGCGATGGACTTGCCTCATCCTTGCGCCTGGGTCTTCGGACACGAAGGGCAGGGCGTATCCGCCAGCTTGTTGGCGCGCTGTCAGACCACGGTGTCCATACCGCAGCCTGGCGGAGAAGAGTCCTTGAATGTGGCGGCCGCCGCGGCCATCTGTCTTTACGAAAGCCTGCGCCGGCAACTGAAGGCCTGAGATGACCCTCGACGACGTGCTGCATCCACCCACCGAGCCCTTGCGCAGCGGCCGCCTGCGCGTCAGCCCCTTGCACGAGCTGTATTGGGAGACCTGCGGCAATCCGCAGGGCATCCCGGCCGTGTTCCTGCATGGCGGGCCGGGGGCGGGGATCTCGCCCACCAGCCGGCGCTTTTTTGATGCGTCGCGCTACCACGTGGCCTTGTTCGACCAGCGCGGCGCGGGGCGTTCCACCCCGCTGGGCGAGACGCGCGAGAACGACCTGCCCAGCCTGATCGCCGATATCGAGCGCCTGCGCGAGCTACTGGGCTTTGAGCGCTGGCTGGTGTTCGGCGGCTCCTGGGGGTCCACCCTGGCCCTGGCCTATGCCCAGGCCCATCCTGAGCGCTGTCTGGGCCTGGTCCTGCGCGGCATCTGGCTGGTGTCGCAGGAAGAACTTCATTGGTGGCTCTATGGCATGCGCAACAACTTCCCGCGCGAGTGGGAAGCCTTTGCCGGGCATGTGATGCCTGCAGAGCGCGGCGACCTGTTGGCCGCCTACTGTCGTCGCATGGAAAGCGACGACCCCGCCCTCAACCTGCCGGCCGCGCGGGCCTGGAGCCGCTACGAGGGCAGCTGCATCGCGCTGCGGCCCGATCCGGTCAATGGCGACAACTTTGAGCAAGACGCCGTCGCCCTGGGCATTGGTCGGCTGGAGTCGCACTACTTCAAGCACCAGGCTTTCCTGCGCCCCAATCAGTTGCTGGACGAGATGGCGCGCATCCGCCACCTGCCCGCCTTCATCGTGCATGGGCGCTACGACGTGATCTGCCCGCTGCGCTATGCCTACGCCCTGCACGATGCCTGGCCGGGCAGCGTGCTGCAAGTCATCGACGACGCCGGTCACACTTCCTACGAGCCTGGCATTGCCCAGGCCCTGGTGCAGGCGACCGACCGCTTCGCGCGCAGCGGCCGGTTTGATCAATAAATCAGCCGGTCGGGGCGGATGTCTCTGAGGATGGTCGTCGCGATTTCCTCAATCGACTTGTGCGTGCTGGAGAGCCACGCAATGCCCTCGCGCTTCATCATCGATTCGGCCTCGGCCACTTCGTAGCGGCAGTTGCCGAAGTCGGCGTACTTGCTGCCTGGGCGGCGCTCGTTGCGAATCTGCGAGAGCCGATCCGGATCGATGGTCAGGCCAAAACACTTGGCCTTGTAGACCTTGAGCGCATCGGGCAGTCGGCCGCGCTCGAAGTCCTCGGGGATCAGCGGGTAGTTCGCCGCCTTGATGCCATGCTGCATGGCGAGATACAGCGAGGTCGGCGTCTTGCCCGAGCGCGACACACCCACCAGGATCACATCGGCACTGGCCAGGTTCTTGGCGGATTGGCCGTCGTCGTGTGCGAGCGAGAAGTTGATGGCCTCGATGCGCTCGTGGTACTCCTGGCTCTTGGCGGCGTCGCCAAAGCGGCCCACGCGGTGGTTGCTCTTGAGCTGGAACTCCTCTTCCAGCGGCACGATGAACATGCCGAACATGTCCAGCACCTGGGCCTGGCAGTGTTCGCGTACCACCGCCAACACCTCTTTGTTGACCAGGGTGGCGAATACCACCGCGCGCTGCCCCGTGGCTTCGGCCACGCCATTGATCTCGCGCACCACCTCGTGGGCCTTGTCCACGGTGTCGATGAAGGGGCGGCGCACGTGGCGCGGCTTGATGGCGAACTGCGCCAGGATGGAGTTGCCAAAGGTCTCGGCGGTGATGCCGGTGCCATCTGACAGGAAGTAGACGGTGCGGTCGGTCATTTAGAGCTCGGGTTCGTGATCTTCAGATCGTAGCCCTGCGGGTGATCCCTAGAATGCCCGCCATCTTGTCGGCCGCCCGCTGCGGATTCCCAAGAACAACAACAGCGCTGCAGAGCAGGCGAACCGACCCCAGGTTTTTCACCATCGAGGAGTTGTTCCATGTCTGCACGCTTTGCGCCGACCGCCCGGGTCGTGCCTTTTGAGCATTTGAGAAACGAAGACGTCGAAACCGTGGGTGGCAAGAATGCCAGCCTCGGGGAGATGATTTCGCAGCTGGCCGAGTCCGGCGTGCGGGTGCCGGGCGGTTTTGCCACCACGGCCCATGCCTTTCGCGAGTTCCTGCAGGCCGGTGGCCTGGACCAACGCATCCACGCCAGGCTCGACGCCCTGAACGCCGACGATGTGCGCGCCTTGGCCGAGGCCGGCGCCGAGATCCGTGGCTGGGTGATGGCCCAGGCTTTCCCGGCGGAGTTGGAGGCGGACATCCGTGCCAGCTACGCCGCCCTGGTCGAGGGGCATCCGGGGGCGACCTTCGCGGTGCGCAGTTCGGCCACCGCCGAGGACCTGCCCGATGCCAGCTTTGCCGGCCAGCAGGAAACCTTCCTCAACGTGATCGGCATCGAGGACATCCTGCACAAGGTGCGTGAGGTCTTTGCCTCGCTCTATAACGATCGCGCCATCAGCTACCGCGTGCACAAGGGCTTCACGCACAGCCATGTGGCGCTGTCGGCCGGCATCCAGCGCATGGTGCGCTCGGATCTGGGCAGTTCGGGCGTGATGTTCACCATCGACACCGAGTCCGGCTTCAAGGACGTGGTTTTCATCACCAGCAGCTACGGCTTGGGCGAGACCGTGGTGCAGGGCGCCGTGAACCCGGACGAGTTCTATGTCTTCAAGCCTGCCCTGAACAAGGGCTTGCTACCCATCATCCGCCGCAACCTGGGCAGCAAACTGATCCGCATGGGCTTTGCCAGCGAGGCCGAACGCGCCGAGTCTGGCCGCCTGGTCAAGACCGAGGACACCCCGGTCGAGCTGCGCAACCGCTATTCGCTCACCGACGCCGATGTGATCGAGCTGTCGAAGTACGCGTTGATCATCGAGAAGCACTACGGCCGCGCGATGGACATCGAGTGGGGCAAGGACGGTGTGGACGGTCAGCTCTACATCCTGCAGGCTCGCCCCGAAACGGTGAAGAGCCAGAGCCAGGTCGAGCACCGCTATCGCCTCAAGGCCGGCAAGGACAGCGTGGTCCTCGTGGAAGGACGGGCCATCGGTCAGAAGGTGGGTACGGGCCCGGTGCGCCTGGTGGAAAGCACCGCCGAGATGGAGCGCGTGCAGCCCGGTGATGTGCTGGTCACCGACATGACCGACCCGAACTGGGAGCCGGTGATGAAGCGCGCTTCGGCGATCGTCACCAACCGGGGTGGGCGCACCTGCCACGCGGCCATCATTGCGCGTGAACTGGGTATCCCCGCCGTGGTGGGCTGCCACGATGCGACCGACAAGCTCAAGGATGGCCAACTCGTTACCGTGGCCTGCTCGGAAGGGGACACCGGCTTCGTCTACGAGGGCCTGATCGAGGCCGAGGTCACTGAGGTGCAGCAGCGTGAGCTGCCCTATTGCCCGGTCAAGATCATGATGAATGTGGGCAACCCCCAGCTGGCTTTCAACTTCGCCCAGATGCCCTCGGGTGGCGTGGGTCTGGCGCGGTTGGAGTTCATCATCAACAACAACATCGGCGTCCACCCCAAGGCCATCCTGGACTATCCCGCCATCGATGCCGACCTGAAGAAGGCCGTGGAGAGCGTGGCGCGCGGCCACAGCAGCCCGCGCGCCTTTTATGTGGACAAGCTGGCCGAAGGCGTGGCCACCATCGCCGCTGCCTTCTACCCGCGCCCGGTGATCGTGCGGCTCTCGGATTTCAAGAGCAATGAGTACCGCAAGCTGATCGGCGGTTCGCGCTACGAGCCCGATGAGGAAAACCCGATGCTGGGCTTCCGTGGGGCCAGCCGCTACATCAGCGGCGACTTCTCAGATGCCTTCGCGATGGAGTGCGAGGCCCTGCGCCGGGTTCGCCAGGACATGGGTCTCACCAACGTGGAAATCATGGTGCCCTTTGTGCGGACGGTGAAGCAGGCCGAGCGCGTGGTGGGCATGCTGGCCGAGCGCGGCCTCAAGCGCGGGGTGGATGGCCTGCGCGTCATCATGATGTGCGAGGTGCCCAGCAACGCCATCCTGGCCGATCAGTTTCTCGAGCATTTCGATGGCATGTCCATCGGCTCCAACGACTTGACCCAGCTGACCTTGGGTCTGGACCGCGATTCGGGCCTGGAACAGCTGGCCGGCGACTTTGACGAGCGCGATCCGGCCGTGCGCAGCCTGATCAGCCGCGCCATCAATGCCTGCCGCGCCACCGGCAAGTACATCGGCATCTGCGGCCAAGGCCCCAGCGACCACCCGGACTTCGCCGACTGGCTGGCTGCCGAGGGCATCACCTCGATCTCGCTGAACCCCGACAGCGTGGTCGAGACCTGGACGCGTCTGGCTGGCGCCAAGTAAGTCACGCGGCGCGGCTGCGGCCGCCTGAATTGAGCCCGCCCGTAACCGGCGCAAGCCGGCTATACTGGCGGGCTTCACCTTGCTGGGCCTTGAATTCGACGCCGGGTCCAGCTTCCTCACCCTCTCGGGTGGAATCCACAAGGAGTTTTTATGCGTCACTACGAAATCGTGCTGCTGATCCACCCGGATCAAAGCGAACAAGTTCCGGCCATGCTGGAGCGCTACAAGGGCATCGTCACCGCCGCCGGCGGCCAGGTGCACCGCGTCGAGGACTGGGGCCGCCGTCAGCTGGCCTACATGATCCAGAAGCTGGCCAAGGCCCACTATGTGTGCCTGAACATCGAGACCACCAAGGAAATCCTGGCTGAGCTCGAGACCGGCTTCCGCTACAACGACGCCGTGCTGCGTCACCTGACCATCAAGAAGGACGTGGCCGAGACCACCCCTTCCGTGATGATGAAGGTGGTTGAGCGCGAAGAGTCGCGCAAGACCCACCAAGAAGCCGCCGCTGCCTAATTCCTGGCTAGCGCAAAGGAGTCTGACTGCAACCCCCTGAGTCGCCAGCCACCGCGCATTCGGTCAATACCCTGACCTTGAGCGCGCAGTGGGTGGAGCGCGCAGCACTGCGATACACGCCGGCCGGTTTGCCGGCACTGGATCTGACACTTGAGCATCGCGGCAACGCGGTGGAGGCGGGCAAGCCCCGTCAAGTCGAGCTTCAAATCCGGGCCGTGGCCATCGGGCCGCTGGCGCAGCAGCTGCAAGCCGTACCGGCCGAAAGCCTTGCTCTTTGGAGCGGATTTCTGGCCCCGGCGCGCAACGGCAAGGGCGTGGTGATGCATATCACCGCAGTGACTCCGGCGAACACCTGACATCAACAGTACGAATCTCTGAGGTCCATCATGGCAATTTCCCGTGGTAAGGGTCGCTTCTCCAAGGACAAGAAGCCCAAGCGCAACCAGCAATCGCTGCTGTTCCGCCGCAAGCGTTTCTGCCGCTTCACCGTCACCGGTGTCAAGCAGATCGATTACAAGGACGTGGACACCCTGCGTGATTTCATCGCCGAGAACGGCAAGATCACCCCGGCCCGTCTGACCGGCACCCGTGCCATCTTCCAGCGTCAGCTGACCACCGCCATCAAGCGCGCTCGTTTCCTGGCTCTGCTGCCCTACAGCGACCAGCACAAGGCCTAAGGCGAGGGAGTACCAAACATGCAAATCATCCTGCTGGAAAAGGTCGCAAACCTGGGCAACCTGGGCGACATCGTCAAGGTCAAGGACGGCTACGCCCGTAACTTCCTGATCCCGACCAAGCAAGCGCGTCGCGCCACCGAGACCGCGATCAAGGAATTCGAAGCCAAGCGCGCCGAACTGGAAAAGATCGCCGCCGAGAAGCTGGCCGCCGCCCAAGCCCTGGGCGAGAAGCTGGCTGGCAAGACCATCACCGTGGCCCAGAAGGCCGGTGTGGACGGCCGCCTGTTCGGTTCGGTCACCAACGCCGACGTCGCTGATGCCATCAAGGCGCAAGGCATGGACGTGGTCAAGGCCATGGTTCGTCTGCCCAACGGTCCGCTCAAGCACACCGGCGAATTCGCGCTGCAGGTTGGCCTGCACTCGGACGTCGTGGTGGACATCCACGTTCACGTGGTGGCCGCTGCCGAGTAAACCCGCTGGTGTTGCCGGTTGAACCCGGCACACTGACTGGCAGACTCCGGCCTAGAAGCCGAAATTCAAGGCCGAGATCCGCAAGGATCTCGGCCTTGTCCGTTTCCGGCCCCAGTTATCCCGCGATCTCCACCGTTTGACCACCACCTGCCCCCAGGTTTATCCACAGCGCGTCCGATCCGATGTCAGCCTCTCCCTCCTTTTCGCCGACCCTGGCGCGTGAAGACGACCTGGCCCGCCTACGCGTGCCGCCGCACTCCATTGAGGCCGAGCAATCGGTGCTGGGTGGCCTGCTGATCGACAACAGCGCCTGGGATCGCGCGGCCGAAGTGGTGCAGGAGGGCGACTTCTATCGCCTTGAGCACAAGCTGATCTTTGCCGCCATCGGGCGCCTGATCGTGGCCGGCAAGCCCGCCGACGTCATCACGGTCAATGAAGACTTAGGCATGCAGGGCAAGGCCGAGGACTGCGGCGGCCTGGCCTATCTGAACGCCCTGGCCCAGGCCGTGCCCAGCGCGGCGAACCTGCGCCGCTATGCGGAAATCGTGCGTGAGCGCTCGGTGCTGCGCAAGCTTGTCACCGCCAGCGACGAGATCGCCCAGGCCGCGTTGGCGCCGCAGGGGCGCACCGTGTCGGCCATCCTGGACGATGCCGAGAGCAAGATCCTGCGCATCGGTGAGGAAGGCAATCGCGGTGGTCAGGGCTGGTTCCGCATGGACAAGCTGATGGTCGACCTGATGGGTCGCGTCAACGAACTGGCCGAGAGCGGTGCCGCCGACGTCACCGGCGTGCGCACGGGCTTTTACGACCTGGACCGCATGACCGCCGGCCTGCAGGGCGGCGACATGATCGTGCTGGCCGCCCGCCCCTCGATGGGCAAGACCGCCTTCGCACTGAACATTGGCGAGCATGTGGCCGTCAACGAAGGCCTGCCGGTGCTGGTGTTCTCCATGGAAATGGGCGCCGCCCAGCTGGCGCTGCGTATGGTGGGCTCCATCGGTCGGGTGGACCAGAGCCATCTGCGCACCGGCAAGCTCACCGACGACGAGTGGGGCCGCATGATGGAGGCCGTCGAGCGCCTGGGCCGCGCGCCCATGTTCATCGACGAGAGCCCGGGCCTTTCCCCTTCCGAGGTGCGCGCGCGCGCGCGGCGCCAGGCGCGCGAGTGTGGTCAGCTCGGCCTGATCATCATCGACTACCTGCAGCTGATGGCGGGCGAGGGCGGTAACGAGGAAAACCGGGCCACCGTGCTGGGTGAGATCTCGCGCGGCATGAAGGCCCTGGCCAAGGAGCTGAAGTGCCCGGTGATCGCGCTCTCGCAGCTCAACCGCTCGGTCGAGCAGCGCCCGGACAAGCGCCCCATGATGTCCGACCTGCGCGAATCCGGCGCCATCGAGCAGGACGCCGACATCATCATGTTCATCTACCGCGACGAGTACTACACCAAGGAAGAGTGCAAGAAGCCGGGCGTGGCCGAAATCATCATCGCCAAGCAGCGTAACGGCCCGGTGGGCACGGTGGAGCTGGGCTTCCAGCGCATGCACACCAAGTTCGAGAATCTCGCCCCCGACTACCAGGGCGGAGCTGCTGAGTATTAACCCACCCCCGAAGCGCCTGCGGCGCCTCCCCCTCAAGGGGGCGCCACCAGTGGCCCGGCGGAGCCGGCTCCACGGTGGCACTTGATCGATGTTGCGGTCGACCTAGAATACTGTATATAAAAACAGTATTCTGAGGCTGCGCCGGATGGCGGCGCGCCAGGTCCGTCCCCCGTGTCTCTTGCTCCTCCGCTGTTGGATTTGTTTGGTGAGCCGCTGCGCCTGCCCACGCGGCGCGAGCGTCAGCGGGTGGCCATGCGGACGCTGGAGCGGGCGTCGCGTCCGGTGTTGCGCCCTGGTGGGCCGCCCCTGGCCGTGGAGGGCGCCTTGCCGCTGCCGCCGCAGGCGCGACCTCGCCCGGATGCCGCGGCGCCGGTCATCTCCATCCCCGCACTCGTTCCCACAGAGCCGCCCAGTTCCGCCGCCGTGGCGGCCCTGCTGCAGCGCCATCCCAGCCTGTGGCGCGGCCAAGCCCTGGGGCTGACGGCGGCGCGCTGCTGGCCCAGTGGGCATGCGTTGCTGGACGCTGAATTGCCCGGCGGCGGCTGGCCCACGCGTGCGCTGACCGAATTGCTGCTGGCCCCTCAGGCCGGCCATGTGGAGTGGCGGCTGCTGGCGCCGGTGCTCAAGCGGCTGGTGCAGGGGGGGCGGCGTCTGCTCTTGATCCAGCCGCCGTACGAGCCCCATCCCCAAGGCTTGGCGGCCTGGGGTCTGGCAGTGGGCGACTGCCTGTGGGTGCAGGCGCCCGATCCCCTGCAGCGCCAATGGGCACTCGAGCAGGCCCTGCGCGCCGATGCGGATGAATTGGGCGCCGTGCTGGCCTGGTTGCAGGCGCCGCGCGCGGCCGCCTTGCGGCGGCTGCAGACCTTGGCGGCCGGCTGCCGCGCGCCGGTCTTCGTCTGCCATGCCAGTGCCAACGCGGCCTCGCATTCCGCTGCCCCCTTGCGCCTGCAGGTGCGGCCCGGCCCGCATTGGACGCAGCTGCAGGTTGAGCTGCTCAAGCGTCGCGGACCGCCGCTGGACACCCCGCTGTGGCTGCATGCCCCACCGCCCACGCTGCGCGCTGTGATGCCCATTCCGCAGGCGGTGCGGCCGGTGCTGCGGCCGGCGCACGCGCTGCAGGCCTGAGCCATGCTCTGGCTGGCCCTGCGCTGTCGGGGGGGCGCCTGCCCCGAGGCCCTGCTGTGGTGGGCGCTGCAGTACACGCCTCGGGTAGCGCGGATGGAGGAAGCGCTGGTGCTGGAGCTCTCGGCCAGCCTGCGCCTGTTTGGTGGCAAGGCCAGCCTGCAGCAGCGCTTGCTGAGTGAGTTGCAGGGGCTGATTGGCGAGGCCCAGGCCAGTCTGGCCTGGGCCTCGCACAGCCGCGCCGCCTTGCTGTTGGCGCGCGCCGCCGCGCCGGGCGAATTGGTGGAGAGCGTGCCCGGCACGACGGTGCCGCAGCTGGAGGCCCTGCCGCTGCGCGTGCTCACCAGCGCCCAGCCCCAGCTCGGCCTGCTGACGGGTCTGGGCTGTCGCCGCCTGGGGGATTTGCGCCGCTTGCCGCGCGCGGCCCTGGTGCGGCGCGTGGGCCCGGCCCTGCTGCGCGAGCTCGATGCCGCCTTCGGCCAAGGCGCCGAGGCCCATGACTGGGTTCAGGCCCCCGAGCATTTCGACATCCGCTGCGAACTGCCGCAGCGCTGTGACCAAGCCCAGGCCCTGTTGCAGGCCGCCCAGCCCCTGCTGCAAACCGCCTGCCTGTGGCTGGCGGCCCGCCATGCGGGGGCGGCTGAGCTGCAATTGGGCTGGCGCTTTGACGTCATGCGCGCTCGCGATCTGGGCCCCGGTGGCGAGGTTCGCCTGGCCGCCAGTGCCCCCCACCGCCGCCTGCGCAGTTGGCAGCGTCTGCTGGCCGAGCATCTGCAGCGTCTGAGCCTGCCCGCGCCGGTCAGCGACTTGTGGCTGCGCATCGAGCGCACCGAGCCCTTGGCCGAGCTGAGTGCGAGTCTGTTGTTGCCCGATGCGCAGCAAGATACCGAGGCCCAGCGTGGCGATGGCGAAAGCCTGGACGAGCTGCTGGCGCGGCTCTCGGTGCGGCTGGGTGCGGCCAATGTGCGCCAGGCCCGTGCGGTGTCCGATCACCGCCCCGAGCATCAGCAGCAATGGCAGGCTTGGCAAGCCGCACCCCAGCCCAGCCCGCCCCAGCCGCGCCCCGAAGCCCCGGCCCAGTGGCCTCAGCCCAGCTGGTTGCTCAACCCCCCCCAGCCCTTGAATGCCCTGGGCGATCAGCCGCTCTACCAGGGGCCGCTGACCCTGCTGGCCGGGCCGCAGCGCATCGAGGCCGGCTGGTGGGACGGCCCCCCGTGTCGGCGCGACTACTACCTGGCCCATGGCCTGCGCGCCGGCCTGCTGTGGATCTACCGCGAGCGCAGCCAGGGCGGCGCCGCACCGACCTGGTTCTTGCACGGCCTGTTTGCCTGAGCGTGCCAACCCCCTGGCCATAATTCGGCCGATGCATTCCTATGACGTGGTGGTGGTCGGCGCGGGCGCGGCCGGTTTGTTCTGTGCCGGCATCGCCGGCCAGCGGGGCCTGAAGGTCTTGTTGATCGATCACGCCGACAAGGTCGCCGAGAAAATTCGCATCAGCGGCGGCGGGCGCTGCAACTTCACCAACCGCGACGTCGGGCCGGCCAACTTCCTCTCCGGCAACCCGCACTACTGCCGCTCGGCCCTGGCGCGCTACACGCCGGCGCATTTCATCGAGCTGGTGCAGCGCCACGGCATTGCCTTCCATGAAAAGCATCGCGGCCAGCTGTTCTGCGACGACTCGGCCGAACAGATCATCCGCATGCTGCTGGCCGAGTGCGGCGCCGGCGGCGTGGAGCGCTGGCAGCCCTGCAGCGTGGCCGCCGTGCGCCAACGCGGTGAGGGGGGCTTCGAACTCGACACCCAGCGCGGCACCGTGCACGCCGCCAAGGTGGTGGTGGCCACCGGGGGCCTGCCCGTGCCCAAGATTGGCGCCACCGACTGGGGATTGCGGCTGGCCAAGCAGTTCGGCCACCGCATTGCCGAGCCACGCCCGGCCCTGGTGCCCTTGACCTTCGACCCCAACGCCTGGGCACCCTTTGCGGCGCTGGCCGGGCTGTCGCTGGAAGTGAACATCGAGACCGGCGAGGGCAAGAAGAACACCACGCGCTTCTTGGAGGACCTGCTCTTCACCCACCGGGGTCTGAGCGGCCCGGGCGTGCTGCAGATCTCCAGCTTCTGGCAGCCCGGCACACCGATCCGCATCGCCTTGGCCGCACCCGCGCTGGCCGACACCCTGCGCCAGGCCAAGGGCCGCACACAGCGCAAGTTCGGCAACGAGCTGGCCCAGCACCTGCCCGAACGCCTGGCCCAGACCTGGCTCGCGGTGCACGATCTGCCGGCCGACAAGCCCATGCCCGATGTGCGCGACAAGGACATCGCCCGCCTGGTGGAGAGTCTGACCCGCTGGACGGTGCAACCCATGGGCACCGAGGGCTGGCGCAAGGCCGAGGTGATGGCCGGTGGTGTGGACACCCGGGATCTGGACTCCCAGACCATGGCCAGCCGCCTGACCCCGGGCCTGCACTTCATCGGCGAAGTGGTGGATGTGACCGGCTGGCTGGGGGGCTACAACTTCCAATGGGCCTGGGCCAGCGCCGCGGCTTGTGCACAGGGGCTCTAAGGGCTACTCCCCGATGGCGGTCTGTCTGGCCCGCTCGCTGACCACTCGTGCCGGGCGCGAGAAGGTCCAGTAGGCGCTGGCCCAGTCCAGCAGCACCACCAGGCGGTTGCGAAAGCCGATCAGGAAGTAGATGTGGGCGAAGAGCCAGAACACCCAGGCCGCCCAGCCCGAGAAGCGCCAGGGGCCCAGCGGGGTGCCCAAGTCGACCACGGCGCTGTGGCGGCCGATGGTGGCCAGGTTGCCGTAGTCGCGGTAGCGAAAGGGCAGGGCGGGCCGGCCGGCCAAGGTGCGGCGGATATTGGCTGCGGCGTGTCGGCCCATCTGTTTGGCGGCCGGGGATACACCGGGCACCGGACGCAGCGCGCCATCCGGCCCGGGGCTTTGCGCGGCGGCCAGGTCGCCGATGACTTGGATCTCGGGGTGGCCCGCCAGGCTCAGATCGGGCTGCACCACCACGCGACCCGCACGATCGGTGGGGGCGCTGCAGCGTTCGGCCAGGCGCCGCCCCAGCGGCACGGCCGCCACGCCGGCGGCCCAGATTACGCAGTGGCTGGCCAGTTCCTGCTCGCCCTGGGTATCTGCCCAGCGCAAGCCCTGTGCGTGGATGTCCAGCACCCGGGTGCCCAGCTTGACTTCGACGCCCAGGGCTTTGAGCTGCCGGCGGGCGCTCTCGCTCAGGGACTCGGGCATGGTCTGCAGCACGCGCGGCCCGCCTTCCACCAGCAGCACGCGGGCACTGGCGGGGTCGATGCGGCGGAACTCGCCCGGCAAGGTGTGGCGGGCAATCTCGGCCAGGGTACCGGCCATCTCGACCCCGGTGGGCCCGGCGCCAATGATCACGAAGCACAGATGCGCGGCGCGTCGCAAAGGGTCGGGCTCGCGCTCGGCGGCCTCAAAGGCCAGCAGCACCCGGCGGCGGATCTCAAAGGCATCGTCCAGGCTCTTGAGCCCCGGCGCGTGCGCCGCCCAGTCGTCGTGGCCGAAATAGCTGTGCGTGGCGCCGGCGGCCACGATCAGATGGTCATAGCCCAGGCGCTGGCCGTCCTCCAGAACGACCTCCTTGGCTTTCGGGTCCACGTCTTCCACCGAGGCCTTGAGGGTCAGCAGATTGCGCTGACGGCGGAAGAGGTGCCGGATGGGCGCGGCAATCGATGGCGCCGGCAGGCCCGCCGTGGCCACTTGGTAGAGAAGGGGCTGAAAGAGATGGTGGTTGGTGCGGTCCACCAGGGTGATCTGCACCGGCGCGTTCTTCAGGGCGCGGGCGGCTTCCAAGCCGCCAAAGCCGCACCCGATGATGAGGATGCGCGGGGTGTTGCTGGCGACGTCTGGGCTCATGCCGGCCATCCTAGGCGGGGATTGTTGCGGCGCAGCAATTCCGCGAAATGTCCCAGCGCCAGGCTGGGGCAATCAGCGAGTGCGTCCCGCGCCAACGTGTTCTTCGTCTCGGCTTAAGTCTGCGAGCCGAGCCAAAGGGTCGCGCCTAGAGCCAGGACGGCCACCACCGCAAAGCCAATCTTCCAAACCGACCAAGGACGCTCCCCAAGCACCCTGCCATTGCGCCCATTCACCACCACCTGCATGGCACGCCCTCGCCAGCGATAGCTGTAAATCCATACCGGCAGCAGCACATGCCGGTAACGCAGCGCGCTGTATTCCGTGTCGATCTGGCTGACACGTTGTTGGTCGCCACCGATATCGGTGCACACGGCTTCATGGATGCGCTGCTCGAAGCGCTCGCGGGCACGGGCAAAGCCCTCGGTGAGGTTGATGTCATAGGCCTGCACCGTGAAGCCGGCCCAGAGCTCGGGTTGGGGCGGTCGCAGATCACTCAGGTCCATCCCGTCCAGCACCGCATGCTGGGTGGCGGGCAGGCGGCTGGAGGCCAGGATGAGTTCATCGTCGAACTGCAGACGCACTTGGCCGCTGACAAAAGTCCAGTCTGTGACGGTGCGGCGTTCTGTGTGCTCGCGCCCTTGCGCATCGCGCACCGTCTTTTCTTCGGTGCGGTTGTCGCCGCGTTGCCCCTGGTAGTCGGTGCGGCTGTGGGCGTCAAAGGTCCAGCAGGCCAGGTAATGGCCACGGCCGGCTTGTGGCGCCTTGACCAGTTCCTGCAACGCGTTCGGCGCAAACCAGCGGCTGGACACCCATTGGCGAAATGCGGTGCGGGCCGCGCTGTCGTCCAAGGCAAAGGGCAGCAGTGCCTGGGGCTGGATCAGTCGGCGGCGCTGGACCTCCACATCGGTGAGCGGGGTCTGGCAGTAGGCGCAGCAATGCGCTACCACATGAGGTTCAAAGCGAAGGCTGGCGCCACAGCCCGGGCAGTCCAGCACCAGCGTGGGCAAGTCGGGCTCCTGACCGGCGCCGCGCCGCAGAGCAGCTTCGAAATCCGCCTCGGTCTGCACTGCGGCGTGCCCCACAGCCGGCTGCTCATCTTGAAGACTCTGACAGCCATGGCAGCGCAGTCGGCCGGCTGAGGGGTCGAAGTTCAAGACGCCGCCGCAGCTCTTGCAGGGAGCGGCAGCGCTGGCTTTGGTGGTCAACCCTTCAGACGGAGACTGCACGGACTCAAAGTCCCATCTCTTGGGCCAAATGACCGCCTGCATAAACCTGCCGCAACGCCATTCGGATGGCATCCCTGTGCACCATCACCGCCCGGTTGCCGCGCTCGTCGAAGGCGAAGCGCCCGGCCAGGGAGTCCAGATTGCCGTCGAACACCACGCCCACCCAGTCGCCCTGGGCATTGACGGCCGGTGAGCCCGAGTTGCCGCCAATGATGTCGGCGGTGTTGATGCTGTTGAGCACCGTGGCACCCGGCAGGGTCTTGCGCAGTGCGGCCAGGCGCGGGGCGAGGTCGAAGGGCGGCTTGCCGGCAAATCCGTCAGCACGCGCCCACAGGCCCTCCAACGTCGTGAACCAGGGCTGGCGCACACCGCCCAAAGCCACTTCGGCATGGCGGCCGAAGGACAGGCGCAGGGTGCCCGTGGCGTCGGGCGGGCTGCCGTCACCCAGCACGCGCCAGCGGGCGCGGGCCAGGGCATCGGCATTGGCGCGCAACGGTTCGGTCACTTCGCGCGCATAGGCCGCCATCACGCTGCGGCGCAGCGGGTGCAGGCTGCGCGCCAGTTGGATCATGGGGTCGCTCAGCGTGGCGAAGCGGTCGGCGGGCAGGGCCGTCCAGGCAGCGCGTTGGGTGGCGTCGCCGATCTGGCTGTTCTGCAGCCAATGGCGGGCTGCCACCTGCGGCTCGGCGTGGCCGGCCAGCAGCGCGCGGACAAAGGGGTCGCTGGCGCCCAGATGGGCTTGGGCGCGGGCGATGAATCCGCTCAGGCGCTCCAGTTCCAGGGCCGGGTGGAAGGGGCGGCTGGCCGCCAGGGCCTCTTGCCACTCGCGCACGGCGGCGCCGTCAAAGGCCTCCAGGCGCTGGCCGCTGGGGCGCTGGCCTTCCATCTGCAGCGCGGCCAGGGCCAGGGCGTCTTCCAGCGCGCTGCCGGCAGGGCCGCGCATCAAGAGCAATTCGCGGATCAAGCGCTGCTGGGCCTTGGCGGCGGCTTCGGCGCGCAGCCAGGGCTCGTCCGACTCGGCCCGCCGGCGCAGTAGGGCCTCTTCCTTGGCCTTGGCGGCCCAGATCTCTGGGTCCTTCAGCGCGGCCAGCTCACCGCGCCTGGCCTTGAGGCCGTTTTCCAGCGCGTTGATGGGCTCCAGCGCCTGACGCGCGGCCTCAGGCCCGGTGCGCGCGTAGCGATGCAGCAGGGCCTGTTCGTGCTCGGCCAGCGCAATCTCGGTGGGCATTTGCGCGTCGCGCAGGGCTTGCAGCTGGGCCAGGGTGAGCAGGCGCTCCGTCCGCCAGGGGTGGCCGGGCACGAAGACGGCATCGCCCAAGTCCGGGGCCTTGGCGGCCGGGCGCAACCAGTGCGGGCTCTTCCAGGGCTTGCCCTGGTGGTAGATGCGCAGCAGCGCAAAGTCGAAGGCAAAGCGTGGGTAGGCGAAGTTGTCGTCGTCGCCGCCGAAATTGGCGGCCTGGGTCTCGGGGGCCATCACCAGGCGCACATCGGTGAAGCGCAGGTAGCGATAGCGCTGCTGCACCGCGCCGCCGTACAGCGAGACGAGTTCGCAGTGCTCGCTTTTCGGGCAGCTGGCCTCAAGCTTTTGCAGCGCCGTGGCGCGCGCCGGACCTTCGGCGGGGATCTGCACCGGGTCGATGCCCACCAGCACGCGGGCTGTCTGGCCCGGGCAGGGGCGCTCATCTTGGCGTTTGCCGGCCACAAAGCCGTGGGTGGCGATGTCGTCCTGGGCGCTGGTCAGGCGGTCGATGCAGTCGCTCACCACGTGGTGGTTGGTCAGCACCAGGCCTTCGGGCGAGACGAACGAGCCTGAGGAACCGTCCAGATTCACAGCGGCGCCTTGCAGCTTGGCGATCCAGACCGGGGTCGGCGCGTGGCCCAGGTGCTCGGTCAGGGGGGCGATGGGCAGGCGGTCCATGGGCCACATGCCGTCGGCGGCCTGGGCGCTGCTGAACAGCAAGGGGAGGAGAAGCAGTGCGCGCATGGCGGCATACCCGGATGAACAGGGCGGCGAGCATAGCCAGCCGGGCCGGTGCGGGGCCTGCCTAGAATCCCGCCCTCACTTCCTGCCCGCCTTGCTGGCCCCTTCATGAGCGCCCAAGTCCTCGCCCGTCAGTACCGTCCGCGCCGCTTTCAGGAATTGGTGGGCCAGGAGCATGTGACCCAGGCCCTGGGCAACGCCCTCTCTACCGGCCGTCTGCACCACGCCTATTTGTTCACCGGCACCCGCGGGGTGGGCAAGACCACGGTGTCGCGCATCCTGGCCAAGGCCCTGAACTGCCGCGGTGCCGATGGCCAGGGCGGCATGACGCCCGACCCTTGTGGCGTCTGTCCGGCCTGCCGTGACATCGATGCCGGCCGCTTTGTCGATTACGTCGAGCTGGACGCTGCCAGCAACCGGGGCGTGGAAGAGATTTCGCAGCTGCTGGATCAGGCGGTCTACAAGCCGGTCATGGGCCGCACCAAGGTCTACATGATCGACGAGGTGCACATGCTCAGCACCCACGCCTTCAACGCCATGTTGAAGACGCTGGAGGAGCCGCCCGAGTACCTGAAATTCGTGCTCGCCACCACCGACCCGCAAAAGGTGCCGGTGACGGTGTTGAGCCGCTGTTTGCAGTTCAATCTGCGTCCTTTGAGCCCGCCCCTGGTGGCGGCGCATCTGGCCTCGGTGCTGCAGACTGAGGGCATCCCGGCCGAGGCCGGCGCCTTGAGGTTGCTGGGCCGCGCCGCGCGCGGCTCGATGCGCGATGCGCTCTCGCTCACCGACCAGGCCATTGCCTTTGGCGGCGGGCAGCTTACCGAGGCCCAGGTTTTGGGCATGCTGGGCAGCACGCCGCGCGCCCAGGCCCTGGACCTGCTGGACGCCCTGGCCGTGGCCGACGCCGCCGCCCTGGTGGCCGGCGTGGATGGCCTGCGCGCCAGCGGCCATGGTGCCGTGGGGGCCTTGGACGAGTTGGCGCGTTGGCTGCAATTGGTCGCACTGGCCCAGGCGGCCCCGGCGGCGCTGGACGGGCAGGACCCCGACACCCCCGAGGCCCAGCGCCTGGCGGCCATCTGGCCGGCCGATACCTTGCAGCTCGCCTATGCCTTGCTGCTGCAGGGCCGTGCCGAGCTTTCCTTGAGCCCCGACGAGCATGCCGGCCTCTTGATGATCCTGCTGCGCGTGCTGGCCTTTCGACCGGCCGGCGACCCGGCGCCCAGCAGTGCCGCCCTGCGCCGCAGCCCTGAGATTGCGCGCCTGACGGTGCCGATGCCCGGGCCTGCCCCGGTGATTGCCGCCCCCGAGGCCCTGGCCAGCCCGCGCCGCATCGAGCCGGTGGCGCCCGTCAGTCCGGTTCGCCCTGTGACTCCGGTGCATCCGGGGCCGGCGCCGCGTCCTGCCCCCGTGCCGGCGCCCAGCCCCGCGCCGGCGCCTGCCCGTGCCGGCGCGGACGAACCCCCACCCTGGCTGGACCTACCGCCTGAAGAGGAATCTGCGGCGGCCGCCGCGCCAGACTTCGAGCACACGGAGCTGGAGGAGCCGGGCGGGTCGTCCAGCGTCGCCCCAGCGCCCGAGGCCTCGACCCCGGCGGCGGCAGGCACTGGCCTGCAGCCCACCCAAGCCGGACAGGAGTGGGCCGAGCTGTTTGCCCAGCTCCAGGTCACGGCCATGGCTCGCACGCTGGGCATGCAGGCTCAATGCCTGCGCCTGCAGCGCGGGCCGGGCGGCTGGCAGGTGCATTTGCAGGTCAGCAGCGAGGCCCTGCGCATGGCGCCCGGGCCGGCCAAGCTGGAGGCCGCACTGGCCGAGCTGGCGGGTGGAAGCGTGCAGCTGGAACTGACGGTCGGCCCCGTGGTCGACAGCCCGGCCCTGCGTGAGCAGGAAGCGCAGCGTCAGCGGCAGCTCGGGGCCGAAAACCTGCTCGCCGCATCCCCTGAATTGGCCGCCTTCAAGCGCCACTTTGAAACCACGCGCATCGTGCCCGGCACGCTGCGCCCGACGACGGAGAACTGAACATGATGAAGAACCAACTGGCCGGCCTGATGAAGCAAGCCCAGGCCATGCAAGACAACCTCAAGCGCGCCCAGGACGAGCTGGCCACGATCGAGGTCGAGGGCCAGAGTGGCGCGGGCCTGGTCAAGGTCACCATGACCTGCAAGCACGACGTGCGTCGCGTGCAGATCGACCCCAGCCTGCTGGCCGACGACAAGGACATGCTGGAGGACCTGGTGGCTGCGGCCTTCAACGACGCGGTGCGGCGGGCTGAGGCGACTTCGCAGGAGAAGATGGGCAAGTTGACGGCGGGGATGCCGTTGCCGCCTGGGATGAAGTTCCCCTTCTGACCCTTTGATAGGCCTGGCGCTGTGAGCGGAAGCCCTCGGGGTCTTCAACCCCGAACCCCGACCCCATTTCTCTTTGTCTCGCCAAAGAGAAATGGGGGAAAGAGAAAGGCGACCCCGATGCGCAGCCCCAGCCTGCGGCTGGGGTCCCCGCCGCCAGCGCCAAAGGCGCTGTCCTTCCGCAGGCACAAACAGCCCGCATGGGCTGTTTGTGTCCGGCGTCAGGTGCTCGCGCCTGAGGGCACGGGGCGGAACGCACTCCGTTCGCTGCGCTCACTGCGTTTGAACGGCCGCCCCGAGCCAGAAGTGGAAGTGCGCTGGCGCGCACGCCCTCAGTCGCTGCGCTTCTCGGCAGCGCATAGGGGACCCCGAGAAACGGAGCGGCCGATTGAAGTCCGGGCTGTTCGGTATTCGGCTGTTGGCTGTTGGGGGTCCCCCTATGCCAAGCCGAGCAGCGCAGGGGCTTGGGGGAGCGCGCGCAGCGCGCCACCACAACAAACTCGGCGCGGCCGTTCAAGCGAAGCGAGCTTGCGAGCGCAGCGCGTTCCGCGCCGCCCCCAAGACCTGAGCAGCGCAGGGAACCGATCGCCGCAGGCGAGCGGCGCCGGCATCGGGGGTCGCCTTTCTCTTTCCCCATTTCTCTTTGGCGAAGCAAAGAGAAAGGGGTCGGGGTGTGGGGTTGAAGACCCCACGGGCTCTCACCAGAAGAACCCGCAATGGCTGCGCTAGAACACCTGATTGACGCCCTCCGCCGCCTCCCCGGCGTCGGGCAAAAGAGCGCGCAGCGCATGGCCTACCACCTGCTGCAGCACGACCGCGCCGGTGCGCAGCAGTTGGCTGCCGGCCTGACGGCCGCTCTGGCTGCCGTGCAGACTTGCAGCCAGTGCCAGGGCTTTGCCGAGGCGCCCATCTGTTCGGTGTGCAGCGATGCCAGTCGCGACGCCAGCCTCTTGGCCGTGGTCGAAACACCCGCCGATCAAGCCGTGCTGGAGCGCAGTGGCAGCTATCGCGGCTACTACTTCGTGCTCGGTGGGCGCGTCAGTCCCATTGACGGGCGTGGTCCCAGAGAAATTGGGGCCGAGGCCCTGCTGGCGCGTGCGGCGAACAGCCGCGTGCGCGAGGTGATCCTGGCCACCAGCTTCACCGCCGAGGGCGAGGCCACCGCCTATGTGCTGGGCGAGGCCTTGAAGGCACGCGGCCTGTCTGTCACCCGGCTGGCACGCGGCGTGCCGGTGGGCAGTGAACTTGAATTTGTCGACCTCGGCACGCTGGCGCATGCGCTCGCGGATCGCCGCTGATGGAGCTTCGCATGACCACGATCGCCAACCTTTGCATCCTTGCGGCCTGCGCGCTGCCCATCGTTTGCGCCGGCCTGGCCAAGTCCAGTGGCTGGGGCAAGCGCACGCGCGATGGGGGCTACAACAACCGCGATCCGCGCGCTTGGCTGGCGGCGCAGACGGGCCGTGCGGCGCGCGCCAATGCGGCGCAGGCCAACAGCTTTGAGGCCTTGCCGCTCTTCATCGCCGGGGTTTTGATTGCCCAGCAGTCGCAAGCCACGCAGTCCACGGTGGACCTGCTGGCGCTGGGGTTTGTCGCCACCCGCTTGGTCTACATCGGCTGCTATGTGGCCGATCGCCACTACGCGCGCAGTGCGGTCTGGAGCCTGGGCGTGGGTCTGTCGGTGGCGCTGTTCTTTGTCTGAACTTCGCCGGGCCCAGGCCTGATCAGCCCTTCGTTTTTGCGCGCTTCGGGCTGCCCTTGCTGGCCTGCGCCAGTTTGACGGGCTTGGCCTTGCTGCCCTTGACCGTCTTGCCGGCCTTCGCCAGGCGCGTGCCGTTGGCCTTCTTGGCCGGTGCCACATAGGCGGTCAGCTGGGTGCCGGGCTTGAGCCGGGCACTCAAGGAGAGCTGATTCCAATCGGCCAGTTGCGCGGGCTTGAGACCATGGCGGCGGCTCAGCGAGGCCAGGGTGTCGCCCTTGCGCACCGTGAGTTTGACGGCACGGCGGGCTGGGGCGTCGGGGGCCAGGCTGAGTGCGGCGGTGTCGGCCAGGTGCTCGGAGACATCGTGATCGCGCTTGGCCGTGCGCGGCACCAAGAGGGTGGAGCCGGCCTTGATGTTCATGCGCGCCGGGATGCGATTGACCTCGCGCAGATCGGCCTCGCTCATGCCGGCCCACTTGGCCGCCTCGGCGGGCTTCATGGTCTTGGGCAGTTGCAGCGCGGTCCAGCTGGCCTTGGGTCCGCGATGGGCTTCCAGCGCGGCCACGAACAGGGCCGCGTTGTCATAGGGCAGCAGCAGCTGGGGCGTGGCGGCGGCCAGGATGACCGGCTTGTTCATCTGCGGGTTGAACTGGCGGAAGCGCTCGACGCTCAAGTCCGCCAGGCGCGCGGCCAGCTCCACATCGATGTCGCCATCGATCTGCACCGAGAGGAAATAGGGATGGTTGGCCAGGGCGGGAAGCTCGACGCCAAAGTCCTGCGGCCGCAGCACCAAGTTCTTCACGGCCTGCAGCTTGGGCACGTAGTCGGCGGTCTCGGTGGGCATGCGCAGCAGGGCATAGCTGCGCGGCTGGCCCTGGGCGTCCAGGCGTTTGAGTGCGCGGTCCACATTGCCCATGCCCCAGTTGTAGGCGGCCAGGGCGAGTTGCCAGTCGCCTTGGTAACGGCGGCCCAGCTGGGCCAGGTAGTCCAGCGCGGCGCGGGTGCTGGCCAGCACATCGCGGCGGTCATCGCGGAACAGGTTCTGCTTGAGGTCGAAGTCCTTGCCGGTGGCACTCATGAACTGCCACATGCCCACGGCCTTGGCGTGGCTCTGCGACACCGGGTTGAAGGCCGACTCGATGAAGGGCAGCAGGGCCAGCTCCATCGGAAGGCCGCGCTTTTCCACTTCCTGGACGATGTGGAACAGATAGCGGCCGCCGCGCTCGGTCATGCGGCCCACGTAGTCGGGGCGGCGGGCGTAGAAGTTCTCCCACTTCTGCACGCGCTCACCACTCAGATCGGCCAGTTGCATGCGGCTGCGGATGCGCTGCCACAGGTCCGCCTGGGCTTCGGGGGACTGGAAATCCACGGCCGGCTGATCGGGGTTCAGATCGTCCTGGGCGCGGGCGCTGGCGTGGTCGCCGTCCAGCACCGGGCCGGCGGGTTGCGCGGGTTGTTCGGTGGGCTGAGGGGCCACGGGCGGCGGCGGGGTGGCGCCGACCACCTGAACCGGAGCCGGCGTCTGATGGGCGCAGGCGCTCAGCAGCAGGGCGGCGCTCAAGACGGAGAGGCGCGCAAAACTCATCGCAAATCCTTGGTCAAAACTGGTTTTTCCAGGCCCGCAGCGCGGTGAACACCGCCAGTGGGCTGGTGTCGGCGGCGGGCTGGGGGGCGCGCGCAGCGGCCTGGATCACGCCGGGCTCGCGACTGCGCAGAAAGGGGTTGGTGGCACGCTCCAGGTCCATGCGGCTGGGCAGGGTGGGCTGGCCAGCGGCACGGCGGGCTTCGTCCTGGCGCTGGCGCGCCTGCAAGGCCGGGTTGTCCGGCTCGATGGCCTGGGCAAAGCGCAGATTGGAGAGCGTGTACTCATGCGCACAGCACACCCGCGTGGCATCGGGCAGGGCGGCGAGTTGATCCAGGGAGTGCAGCATCTGCGCCGGGCTGCCTTCGAACAGCCGGCCGCAACCGGCGCCAAACAGGGTGTCGCCGCAGAACAGGATGGGCTCGTTCCCGCCCACAAAGTAAGCGATGTGACCGGCGGTGTGGCCAGGCACCTCCAGCACTTCGAGGGTCTGTCCGAGCAGCTGCAGGCGGTCGCCCTGCTGCAGGGGATGGGTCACTTCGGCGATGGACTCGCCGGCCGGGCCGTACACCGGGCCTGCAAAGCCCAGTTCCGAAATCCCCCCAACATGATCGGCATGGTGGTGCGTCACTAGAATCGCCGCCAGTTGCAGGCCCAGGGCTTGCAAGGCGTTGCGCAAGGGGGCTGCCTCGCCGGGGTCGACCGCGAGGGCCTGCCGGCCGTCGTGCAACAACCAGATGTAGTTGTCCGCAAAGGCGGGCACGGGAAGCAAGGACAGCACGGGTGACGGCGGTTCGATGAGCGATCAGAAGGAAGGCATTCTAGAGATCGCCACTTGGCTGCAGTCTCCTCTGGGGCGCTACCTGCTCGATTGGGAGCAGCAGTGCTTGGACCAGGCGGTGGCCGATTTGTTTGGTTTTCATGCCCTGCAACTGGGCTGGCCGCAACTGGATGGCCTGCGCGCCAACCGCATGCCCCAGCGTTGGCTGGCCGAGGAGGCGGGGCGCGCCCAGCTGCAATGCAGCTTTGACGAGCTGCCTTTCGAGTCCGGCACTCTGGACTTGGTGCTGCTGCCGCACACCCTGGAATTCGCTGCCGACCCCCACCATCGCCTGCGCGAGGCCGCCCGGGTGTTGCGGCCGGAAGGGCGACTGCTGATCCTGGGCCTCAACCCGGCCAGTCTGTGGGGTCTGCGCCAGCGCGTGGCGCCCTGTCTGCCCAGCCGGGGCGAGTTCATCGGCTACTGGCGGCTGCGCGACTGGTTGCGCTTGTTGAGCTTTGATGTGCCCCAGGCGCGCTTTGGCTGCTACCGTCCGCCGCTCAATCGCGAGGCTTGGCTGCCGCACTGGGCCTTCATGGATCGCCGTGGCCCCACCTGGTGGCCGGTATTCGGCGCCGTTTATTTCATCGAGGCCGTCAAGCGCGTGCATGGCATGCGTCTGGTGGGCCTTGCTAAGTCCAATGGACGACGACGCGCCGCTCCCGCGGTGGCCTTGCCGTCCCGAACCCATCGCTATGACTGAAGCCCTGAAGATCAAAAAGCCCGCCGTCACCCTCTATACCGATGGCGCCTGCAAGGGCAACCCGGGCCCTGGCGGCTGGGGGGTGTGGATGATTGCCGGCGAGCACCAGAAGGAACTGTGCGGCGGCCAGCGTTCCACCACCAACAACCAGATGGAAATGACGGCCGTCATCGAAGGCCTGGCCTCGCTCAAGCGCAGCTGCCACATCCAGCTCTACACCGACAGCGAGTACGTGCTCAAGGGCATGACCGAGTGGATGCCAGGCTGGGTCAAGCGCGGTTGGAAGACCTCGGCCGGGCAGCCGGTGAAGAACCAGGAACTGTGGCAACGCCTGGCCGCCCTGGCGGCCCTGCATCAGATTGATTGGCATTGGGTCAAAGGCCATGCCGGTCACGAAGGCAATGAGCGCGCCGATGCCCTGGCCAACCAGGGCGTGGAGATGGCATTGAAGGGAAAGACCGCAGCATGAAAAACGTTTTTGCCTGGGCCGGGCTGGCCCTATGGATGCTGGCGAACAGCCCGACCGCTCTGGCCCAGGACAAGGGCACCCAGAAGCCGGCCGTGGTGGAACTGGGGCCGGTGAAACAAGAGGCAGCTCAAGAGACGCTGCAGGCGGTGGGCAGCCTGCGCGCGGCCCAGACCACGATGCTGCGGCCCGAGGTGGCCGGACGGATCGTGCGTTTGCCGGTCAACGATGGCCAGCGCGTGGCACGCGGGGCTTTGCTGGTGCAGCTGGACGACGCGGTGCAGCAGGCGCAACTGAGCCAAGCTCGTGCGCAGCAGGATACGGCCGCCTCCAACCTGAAGCGTGCGCGTGAGCTGCAGGCTCAAGGGTTTGTCAGCGAGAGCGCGGTGGAACAGGCCGAGAGTGCGCTCAAGGTGGCGCAGGCGCAGGCCGCGCTGGCGCAGGCGCAGTTGCAGCGCTTGCAGGTGCGCGCGCCTTTTGCCGGGGTGCTGGGCATCCGCCAGGTCAGCCTGGGCGACTATGTGAAAGAGGGCGCTGACCTCGTCACTTTGGAGGACGGCGGCCAGCTGTGGGCCGACTTCCGCGTGCCCGAGCATCTGGCCGGCCGCGTGAAGGTGGGGCAGGCCTTGCAGGTGGCGGTGGATGCGCTGGCCGGGCAGACCGTGCCGGCCCAGGTGCAGGCGCTGGATGCGCAGGCGGATGCCAATGGCCGTTCGCTCTTGGTGCGTGCGCGCCTGTTGCAACTGCCGCCGGGACTGCGCTCGGGCTTGTTCGTGCGGGTGAGTCTGGCGCTGAGTCAGCGTGACCAGGCCCTGTGGGTCCCCGAAGAAGCCTTGGTGCCCCAGGGTGGCAAGGTGTTCGTCTACCGGGTGCGCCAAGGCCAGGCGGAGAAGCTCGCGGTGAAAGCGGGTGCGCGCAAACCGGGTTGGGTCGAGCTCTTGGACGGCGTGGCGGCAGGCGACCAAGTGGTGGTGGGCGGCCAAGGGCGCATCAAGGGCGACAAGGCAGCGGTGCAGGGCGTGGACATCGAGCAGGTTGGCGTGGGCAAGCCGGCGGCCAAGAAGGGCTGAGCGATGCAGATCGCCGAAGTTTCGATCCGTCGGCCTGTGCTGGCCATCGTGATGTCGCTGCTGATCCTGTTGATTGGCGCGGTGTCCTTCAAGCAACTGTCGCTGCGCGAGTACCCGCGCATCGACGAGCCCCTGGTGACGGTGAGCACCCGGCTGGCCGGCGCCAGCTCCGAGGTGGTGGAGAGCCAGGTCACCAAGCCGCTGGAGGACTCCATCGCGGGCATCGAAGGCATCGAGGTGCTGACCTCGATCTCGCGCAGCGAGCGCAGTTTCATCACCGCGCGCTTTGGCCTGAATCGCAACCCCGATGACGCGGCGGCCGAGGTGCGCGACCGCGTGGCCAAGGCGCGCGGCCGCCTGCCCAATTCGGTGGATGAGCCCGAGGTCGGCAAGGTCGAGGCCGATGCCAACCCGATGATGTGGATCACCTTCAAGTCCGAGGTGATGAACCCGATGGCGGTCACCGACTTCGTGACCCGGGTGGTGCGCCCGCGCCTGCAGACCGTGGCTGGCGTGGCCGATGTGCAGACCGGTGGTGAACGCCGCTACGCCATGCGGGTGTGGATCTCGCCCGAGCGCCTGGCGGCCTACAAGCTGACGGTGCAGGACGTCGAGGACGCGCTGCGGCGCCAGAACCTTGAAGTGCCGGCCGGCCGCATCGAGAGCGAGCAACGCGAATTCAACGTCACCGCCCGCACCGATCTGAACAGCGTGGCGCAGTTCGAAGAGGTGGTGCTGGCCACCCGCGCCGGCCTGCCGGTGCGCCTGCGCGATGTGGCGCGCATTGAAGAGGCCGCGGCCAGCGAGCGCACCCGGGTGCGGCTGAACGGCGTGCCGGCGGTCAGCCAGGGCATCATCCGCCAGGCCACCGCCAACCCGCTGGAGGTGAGTGCGGGCGTTCGCAAGCTCTTGCCCGAGATCGAGGCCAATCTGCCCCCGGGCATGAGCCTGGAGCTTGCGGCCGACAACTCGGTCTTCATCGAGCGGTCGGTGGCCTCGGTGTTCCGCACCATCGTCGAGGCGGTGGTGCTGGTGGCCCTGGTGGTGTTTGTGTTCCTGCGCACCTTGCGGGCCTCGGTGATCCCGCTGGTCACCATTCCGGTCAGTCTGATCGGCAGCTTTGCGCTGATGAGCCTGGCCGGCTTCACCATCAACACCCTGACTCTGCTGGCCCTGGTGCTGGCCATCGGCCTGGTGGTGGACGACGCCATCGTGGTGTTGGAAAACATCCACCGCTACATCGAGAAGGGTCTCAGCCCCTTCCAGGCCGCCATCAAGGGCAGCCGTGAGATCGGCTTTGCCGTGGTGGCCATGACGCTGACGCTGGCGGCCGTATTCGCGCCTCTGGCCTTCACGCCAGGACGTACCGGTCGCCTGTTCACCGAGTTCGCGCTGACCCTGGCCGGCGCGGTGATCGTCTCGGGTTTCGTGGCGCTGACGCTCACGCCCATGATGTGCAGCGCCTTGCTCAAGCCCCACAACCCCGGGCGCTTTGAGCGGGCGATGGAGCGCGCGCTCAATGCCCTGGATCACGGCTATGGCCGCGCCCTGGGTTGGGCCCTGGGCCATCGCTGGCTGGTGCTGCTGGTGATGCTGGCCAGCGGCGCCGGTAGTTGGTGGTTGTGGAGCACCGCGCAGAGCGAGCTGGCGCCGGTGGAGGACCGCGGTGTGATCTTCATGCCGGTGACGGCGCCCGATGGGTCGACCCTGGCCTACACGGCCAAGTATCTGGATGCGGTGGCTCGGTTAGCCAATCAGCAGCCCGAAGTGGCACGGGCCTTTGCCTTCATCGGCGGCGGCGGCGAGGTCTCGCGCGGCGCGGTGTTGGTGCGCACCAATGATTGGGAAGATCGCAGCCGCAACACCCGCGAGATCGCCCAGGGCCTGCAGCCGCAGCTGCAGCAGCTGCCGGGCGCCAATGTGTTTGCGATCACCCCGCCCAGCCTGGGCCAGGGCTTTCGCGAGCGGCCCTTCGGCTATGTGATCGTGGCCAATGACAGCTACGCCAACATCGCCAAACACACCCAGGCGGTGATGGCCGAGATGGCCAAGACCCCCGGCTTTGTGCAGCCCGACAGCGACCTGCGCCTGAACAAGCCGGAGCTGGAGCTGGAGGTGGACCGCGACCGCGCCCAGGACGCTGGGGTGCCGGTGGACCAGGTGGCGCGTGCGGTCGAAACCCTGCTGGGCAGCCGCAATGTCACCCGCTACAAGCGCGATGCCGAGCAGTACGACGTGATGGTGCAGTTGGACGCTAGCGCGCGTGCCACGCCGGAGCAGGTGCAACACCTCTTTGTGCGCGGCCGGGGCGACACCATGGTGCCGCTCAGCAGCCTGGTGAAGATCAAGGAAACGGTGAGCCCGCGCGAGCTCAACCACTTCAACCAGCGCCGCGCCGTCACCATCAGCGCCAATCTGGCGCCCGGCTTTGCGCTGGGCACCGCCATTGCCGAAATGGACCGCATCGCCAAGGCCAAGCTGCCGGCGGGCTACACCACCGAGCTCACCGGCGTGAGCCGCGAGTTCAAGCAGAGCAGCGGTGCGCTGAACACCGTGTTTGCGCTGGCCTTGTTGTTCATCTTCCTGGTGCTGGCCGCGCAGTTCGAAAGCTTCATTGATCCCTTCATCATCCTGATGGCGGTGCCGCTTTCGCTGGTGGGTGCGCTCTTGGCTTTGAAGCTCAGTGGCGGCACGCTCAATGTGTTCTCGCAGATCGGCCTGATCACCCTCGTGGGCTTGATCACCAAGCACGGCATCTTGATCAACGAGTTCTGCAACCAGCTGCGCCGCCAGGGCCTGGGCCTGCGGGAGGCGGTGGTGCAGGCCGCCACGCAGCGCCTGCGCCCCATCTTGATGACCACCGGCGCCATGGTGCTGGGGGCTTTGCCCTTGGCGCTGGCCACGGGCGCCGGCGCCGAGAGCCGCCAGCCCATCGGCTGGGTGATCGTGGGCGGCATGAGCCTGGGGACGCTGCTGACCTTGTTCGTGGTGCCGACCCTGATCACCCTGCTGGCGCGTCAGCGCGTGCCGGGGCCCAAGACGGAAGCTGCCGCGACAATGATCGAAAAATCATCGAATTGATACCAGGGATCTCGCTTTTCACCGCTTTTTCAATATCCATTGCCAATGCAAAACCAGGTTTGCCGCATCGCCGTCTTCTATGACGGCAGCTACTTCAAGAAGGTTTCCGACTACTACCTGTTCCAGCATGAGCGCCGGGCGCGCCTCTCCATCAAGGGCCTGCACGAGTTCATCACCGCCGAAGTGGCGCGGGTCGAGGGCCTGGACGCACGCCAGTGCCAGATCGTCGACGCCAGTTATTTCCGCGGTCGCCTGACGGCCCAGCAGGCCCAGGACCAGAACACGCTCTACAGCGACCGCATGCTGGAAGACGTGCTGATGCGTGCCGACGTCACCATGTTCCAGCAGCATGTGTTCACGCGGCCCGATGGCACCTTTGAAGAAAAGTCCATCGACGTCTGGCTGGCGCTGGAGGCCTATGAAATGGCCAGCCTCAAGAAGTACGACCTCATCGTGCTGATCAGCGGCGATGGCGACTTCGTGCCCCTGGTGCGCAAGCTCAACACCTTGGGCACCAAGGTGATGCTGCTGGGTTGGGATTTCAGCTTTGAGTACAAGGGCCGCATGCAGCGCACCCGTGTGTCCTCGGCCCTGATCGAGCGTGCCAACTACGCGGTGATGATGGATGCGGTGATCGATGCCCGCGAGCGCCGCAGCGACCCCTTCGTCAACAACCTGTTCCTGACGCAGTCATTGCCGCAGGCTGGGGCGGTGGCAGCGCAGGCCGTGGCGCCCGAGCGCAATATTGCCGAGGGCGAGCCCGGCCAGATGGCGGCTGGCAGCGTGGCCCACCTGGCCCTGGACAAGGGCTTTGGCTTCATCAAGCCCGACGAGCAAGAGGGCAGTTCGCTGTTCTTCCACGTCTCGGAGTTGCAGGGCGTGACCCTGCCCGAGCTGAGCGTGGGCAGCCGCGTGCGCTTTGTTTTTGGCACCAATGAGCGCGGCGCCTGTGCGCGCAGCGTGAGCCTGGAGCCCAGCCCGGCCGATGCGGCCGGAGCCCTCGAATCGATCTGACCTCGGAGACCCCATGAGCATCAAGAGTGACCGCTGGATCCGCCGCATGGCCGAGCAGCACGGCATGATCGAACCTTTCGAACCGGGCCAGGTGCGCGAAGTCAATGGCCGGCGCATCGTCAGCTACGGCACCAGCAGCTATGGCTACGACATCCGCTGCGCGCCCGAGTTCAAGGTCTTCACCAATGTGCACAGCACCGTGGTGGACCCGAAGAACTTCGACGAGAAAAGCTTCGTCAATATCGAGTCCGACGTCTGCATCATCCCGCCCAACAGCTTTGCCCTGGCACGCACCGTCGAGTACTTCCGCATCCCGCGCAATGTGCTGACCATCTGCTTGGGAAAAAGCACCTATGCCCGCTGCGGCATCATCGTCAACGTCACGCCCTTCGAGCCCGAATGGGAGGGCCATGTGACGCTGGAGTTCAGCAACACCACCCCGCTGCCGGCCAAGATCTACGCGGGCGAGGGCTGCGCCCAGGTGCTGTTCTTCGAAAGCGATGAGGTCTGCGAGACCAGCTACCGGGACCGCGGTGGCAAGTACCAGGGGCAGCAGGGTGTGACCCTGCCCAAGACTTAACTCGGCCAGCTCAAGCGCACCGCAAAGCGCTGCCCCGGTCGCTTGGGCTGACAGCTCAGGGTGGCGCCCAGGTGGCGCGCCATCTGGGTGGCGATGGACAGGCCCAGGCCGCAGTGGCCGAGCTCGCTGCGGGTTTCCTGCAGCCGCACAAAGGGTTGCTGGGCGCGGCTGAATTGGTCCACCTCCATGCCGACGCCGGCATCGCTCACGCTCAGTTCCCACTGGTTCGCACGCCGCGTCAGCCCCAACTCCACCGGGGCGCGGCCATGGTTCAAGGCGTTGTCGATCAAATTGCCCAGCAGTCGCTCCAGGGCCAGGGCCGGAAGGGCGGGGTCGGTGGGTAACTCCGTGGGCTGTAGGCGCACACCCTGTTCGGCATAGGCGTCGGCTAAGCGGCGCAGCAGTTGGGCCACCGGCGCGGGTTCGCCCAAGCGCGGCTCGATCTCGCCCTGCACATAGGCCAGAAACTGGTCCACGATGCGACCCAGCAGGGCCAGGTCGGCTTGCAGGGCGCGGGCCGTAGGCCCCTCCAGTTCGGTCTCGACGCGCAGACCCAGGCGGGCCAGTGGGGTGCGCAGATCGTGGGAGAGCCCGGCCAGCAGTTGCTGGCGCTCACGCTGCTCGGCCTGCAGATCGGTCTGCAGGCGATTGAACTTCTCGATCCAGGTGCGCAGCTCCTGGGTGGCGTTGGCGGGCAGCGGCAGAGGGGTGGCCAGGCCGGACCCGCTGCGTGGCTGGCTCAAGTGCGCCCCCAACTGCAACAGGGGGCGTGTGACCCAGCGCACCGCAAACAGTTGGGCCGTCAGGGCCATGGCGCCCAGCACCAACAGGCTCGTGATCAGGCCGGCGGCCAGTGGGCGCAGCGGCGGATCGGGATAGAGCACCGCCTCCCAGGCTTCCTGCTGCAGTGGCAGGCGCACCACCAGCTGCGTTCGCCCGTCAGGCCCCATCGTCTGGCGCACCGTGAATGGGGCACCGAGGTGGGCGGCGAAGCGTTGCGCCATTTCTTGCGAGCCCTGGGACACGGGGGCCTGCAGCGGTGCCGGGCGCAGGGTCAACATGAAGTGGCTCAGCCCGCGCGCCAGCCCTGCTCGCTCCGCCACCGGGCTGTGGTGCAGTGCGGCCTGCAGCGCGCGCACCTGGTCGGCGCTGCGCTGCAAGGCGGAGTCACGCAGGCTCGCCGGCAGTCTCCACATGGCCAGGCCCTGCAGCGCCAGTGCCAACAGGCCGATGCCCAGCACGACCAGGCTGAGTCGCTGGCCCAAGTTGAGAGTTCGCATGGGTCAGGGCACAAACATATAGCCATGACCGCGCACGGTCTGCAGATAGCGCGGTTGGGCGGGGTTGGGTTCGATCAGGCGGCGCAAACGCATGATGGCGGTGTCAATGGTGCGCTCCAACACGGCGTCGCCGCGTTGATGGGTGGCGGCCAGCAGGCGTTCGCGCGACTGCGGCACATGGGGCCTGAGCAGCAGCTCAGCCAGGAGGGCGAATTCCAAGCTGCTGAGCAGGCGCTCAGCCCCGCCCGCACCCTCGCCCCCACTCAGCGTGCGCCGCTGCGGATCGAACAGCAACCTACCGACTTGCACCGGCGCCTGGCCCGGCAGGGTGCGGCCTGGCACATGCTGGCTGCGGCGCAGCACCGCACGGATGCGCGCCAACAGCTCGCGCGCCGAGAAGGGCTTGGCCAGGTAGTCATCCGCCCCCAGCTCCAGACCGAGCACCCGGTCGATCTCGTCGCAGCGTGCGGTCAGCAGAATGATGGGCAGCCGGTCGCCTTGCGCGCGCAGGCGCTGACAGGCGTCCAGGCCGCTGAGGCCGGGCAGATTGATGTCCAGCACCACCAGATCCGGGCGCAGGCGGTCGATGCGACGCAGCAGCTCCTCAGCGCTTGCCATGGCGGTGACAGCCAAGCCCTGCTTCTCCAGATAGCTGCTCAGCATCTCGCGTATTGCCGCGTCATCCTCGACCACGTAGAGATGGGCCGGACGGGTGTCATTCATGGTGAGCGATTCTGTGTCAGGCACTGCGTAAGGCCTCCGACGGCAAGAGTGCGGCGGCACGCTGCGCTGGCCACCAGCCGAATCCCATGCCCACCGTCAGGGCCACGCCGACGCTGGTGAGCAGGCTCCAGCTCTTGATCACCACATGCAGGCTGCCGCTGGCTTCCAGGGCCATGCCAAGACCGAGGCCGAGCGCCAGCCCGCAGGCCGCGCCCACAGCGCTGAGCCATGCCGCTTCCCAGAGGAACTGCGCGCAGATGGCGGACGAGCTGGCGCCCAGAGCCATGCGCAGGCCGATTTCCCGCGTGCGCTCGCTGACCGACACCAGCATGATGTTCATCACCCCGATGCCACCCACCAGCAGCGAGATCAGGGCGATGGCGCCCAGAAGCAGGGACAGCACCTGGGACACCAGGGCCAGCGAGGCGCTCAGCGCCGCCATGTCGCGAATGCTGAAGTCGTCCTCTGCGCCAGCACTGAGCCGGTGGCGCTGGCGCAGCAGGGCCTGGATCTGGGCCTCGACCGCCGGTTTGGCGCCCTCCACACTCACCAGCCCCAAGCCGACGGTGCCGGGGAAGGCGCTGCCGGCCAGGCGGCGCTGCACGGTGTGCACCGGCATCAGGATCAGATCGTCCTGGTCCTGCCCGCCAAAGCCCTGGCCTTTGGCTGCCAGCACGCCGATGATCTCGACGCTCTGGCGCTGCAGGCGGATCTGCTGGCCCAGCACCGAGGCGCCCTGGGGCAGATCGGGAAAGAGCTCGCGCAAGACGGTCACGCCGATCAGGGCCACGCCGGCCGCGCTGCGGGCCTCCGTGGCCGTGAAGTTGCGGCCCTCCTGCAGCGGCCAGTGCTGCACGGCCAGGTAGTCCACGCTGGAGCCGACCAGCTGGGTGTTCTTGTTCTGCGCTCCGGCCACCGCGCGCATCTGCACGCTGTGCACCGGCGCCACGGCTCGCACCCCGGCCAACTCGGCCACGGCCTCCAGGTCGTCCAGGCTCAGCGAGGGCAGGGTGCCGGCACTGCCCCGCAGTGGCCCGGTTGCACCGCCGCCGGCGTTGATGATCAGTTGATCGCTACCCAGCGAGGCGATGCTTTCGGCCACGCGCTCGCGCGAGCCCTCTCCGATGCCCAGCATCAGCACCACCGAGGCCACGCCGATCACCAGGCCCAGCAAAGTCAGGCCGGTGCGCAGGCGGTTGGCGCTCAGCGCACGCAGGGCCTCGCGCAGTAGGTCGATCTGCAGTCGGCCGGGTCTCATGCGAGGTCTTCTTGATGGTGCTCGTCGCGCACCAGGCGGCCATCGGCGAAGTGCAGGCGGCGCGGGCATTGCGCGGCGATGGCGGGGTCATGGGTCACGATCAGCACCGTGCAACCTTGGGCCCGCCAGAGCTCGCGCAGCATCTGCAGCACCGCCTGGCCGGTGGCCGAGTCCAGCGCGCCGGTGGGTTCGTCGGCCAGCACCAGGGGCGGCGACTGGATCAGCGCGCGGGCGATGGCCACGCGCTGCTGTTGACCGCCGCTGAGCTGGGCCGGGCGTTTGTGCGCGTGCTCGGCCAGGCCCAGGCGCTCCAGCAGGTCCAAGGCGCGCTGGCGGCGCTCGGGCGGAGATACCTCGGCATAGACCAGCGGTAGCTCCACATTGCGCCACACACTGTGGCGCGGCAGCAGATGAAACTGCTGAAACACAAAGCCGATCAGGCGGTTGCGCAGGCGCGCGCTCAGCTGCGCCGAGGCGCCCTCGACCGCTTGCCCGCCCAGCCAGAGTCGCCCCTGGCTCGGGCGGTCGAGCAGGCCGATCAGGTTCAGCAAGGTGCTTTTTCCTGAGCCCGAGGCGCCGGTGATGGCCACCAGCTCACCGCGCCGAATTTGCAGATCGACATCGCGCAGCGCCGGCGTCGGTAGGGTGTCAGGGCCCAGTTGAAAACTTCGCCCCAGGCCCTGGCAGCGCAGCATCAGATCGTTCATGGGTGGCCTTAGAAGAGCTTGGGCCCGACCTTGGCGGCCGCTGCCTGGGGCGCACCGACGATCAGCACATCGCCATCACGCAGCGGCCCGCCCAGGACCTCGGTGTTGCGGGTATCGGCCAAACCGGTCTGGATGGCCACCGCCTCGGGCTGGCCCTGGGCATTGAGGCGCCATACCTGGGGGCTCTCGACCGGGCTCGCCTGGCGACCCGCCGGGCCGGGGTAGCGCAGCGCCGCATTGGGCACGCGCAGAGCCTGCTCGCGGCGTGCCACCTCGACCTTCAGATAGGCCGTCATGCCGGGGCGCAGTGCCAAGTCTTCGTTGCGCGCCGCCACCAGCACGGTATAGGTCACCACGTTCTGCTGCACGCTGTAGTTGTTGCGGATCTGCGTGATGCGACCCTCGAACTCGCGCCCGGCCTGGGCGTCCACGGTGAAGCGCACGTTCTGGCCCTCGCGCAGTTGGGCGATGTCGGCCTCGGAGACGGCGGCCTCGATGCGCAGCTCGCGCAAGTCCTCGGCGATCCGAAACAGCACTGGGCTGTTGAGCGTGGCGGCCACGGTCTGGCCCGGTGTGACCTCGCGCGCCACCACCACGCCGGCGGCCGGGGCGCGGATCTCGGCATGGGCGCGCTGGACCCGGCTGCGTTGCAGCTGGGCCTGGGCCTGCTCGGCCTGGGCGCCGGCGGCGGTGAGCGCGGAGCGCGCATCGTCCAGCTCGGCCTGTGCGTAGAAGCCTTGCGCATGCAGCTCGCTGGCGCGGCGCAGGCGCTGCTCGGCCAGTCCCCGATTGCTCTGCGCCACCGCCAACGCGGCTGTGGCGGCGGCCACATCGGCGTCCAGCGAGCGCGTGTCCAGCTGGGCCAGCAAGGCGCCGGCCTGCACCGCGTCGTTGTGATCCACCAGCACCCGCGCCACCGTGCCCGAGATGGCCGAGCCGATCTGCACCTCGCTGAGCGGCTTGACGGTGCCGGTGGCGTGGAGGCTGCGCTGCACCAGGCCGCGGTCGGCCTTCAGGGTCGGGTAGGACTGCGCGGCGCCCGCTTGGGCTGCCTTCTGGCGCCAGGCCAAACCGAGTGACAGCCCAAGGGCCAGCAGCAGGGCGAGCAGCAGCCAAGTCAGCAAGCGCCTGAGCTTGGGGGGCGATCCAGCGGTGAGCGTAAGGGTGTCAGACATGGTGGAGTGGGCGTTCGCCCGGGGCCTCGGAGCAGCGATGGCCGGATCTTGCGAGCCGCAGGTAAAGCCCGTGATCGCCGCAGATGACAGCGCGTGACATGGGGGTGCGGTGGTGTCATCGCCTGTCATGAACCGCAACGGGGCCGACACCTTGGATGAGGCGGCAAGGGCTGCAATGCAGGCCTCGCCAACCGGCATCAATCACGAGGAAAAACAATGTCTGAAACCTGGTCGCGTCGCCGCTGGATGCAGCGCTCCACCGGCCTCTTGGGGCTGACGGGTCTGGCCGCCCTGCCCACCCTGTCCCTGCTGAGCGCCTGCGGCGGTGGTGACTCCGAGGAGGGTGCGGCACCGCAGTTGCGCCTGCTCAACCTCTGCGCCGAAGTGCCGGCCATGGAGCTTTGGATGGAAGACGAGCGCCGGCTCTCTGTCGCGGCGGTGGGCGAGCCCACGGAATTCCAGGAGCAGGCCACCGAGACGCTCACCGTCAAGCTGCGCCGCGCCGGCAACAGCACCGATCTCTACAGCGGCGACCGAACCTTTGGCAAGGACGAGCACTACACCGCCGTGGCCTGGGGGCGCGAGAACCAGCTCAATCTGGCCACCCTGCGCGAGGACGAGCCGGACCTGGACAAGCTGGATTCCGGCAAGGCCCTGCTGCGCATCTTCAATGCCAGCACCGACCTCGGGGTGGTGGACATCTACCTGACCGGTAGCAGCACCGAGCTGGATGGCAGCGTGCCGACCCAAGGCTCGGTGGGCGGCGGTCAGCTCAGCGGCTATGTGCAGGTCAACAGCGGCAGCCAGCGCCTGCGCATCACGGGCCAGGGCGACACCCAGGACCTGCGCCTGGACCTGCCCAGCTTGAGCCTGAACGAGAAGCAGGCCTGGACCTTGGTGCTCACGGCCGGTGTGGGTGGGGTGCTGGCTGACGCCGTGCTGATCGAACAGCGCGCCAGGGTCAGCCGCCATGGCGGCCAGCATGCACGGCTGCGTGTCGTGGCCTCGGTGCCAGGGCAGGGCACGGTGTCGGTGAACTGGGGCGGGCAGTCCCTCGTCGCCAGCGTGGGCAGCCCCACGCTGACGCCCTATACGGCCGTAGCGGCCGGCAGCCAGGCCCTGTCGGTGCGGCTGGGCGCAACCCTGATCAATGAGCAGCTGCGCAACCTGCAGCCCGGCGCTGACTACACCTTGCTCGTGCATGGTCAGGGCCAGGTGGCCCTGATCCAGGACGACAACCGCCTGCCCAGCAGCAGCACGCGGGCCAAGCTGCGCCTGGTGCATGCGCAGGCCACGCCCCATGCGCTGACCCTCACGCAGGACTATGCGGTGCTGGCTCAGGGCGTGGCGTCGGGCACGGCCTCCAGCTTTGCTTCGGTGGCCGCGACGCAACTGACACGCCTGGATGTCAGCAGCGCCGCAACCGGCCTGGCCAGCTACACCCTGGAGGATGCACGCCTGCTGGCGCTGGGGGTCTACACCCTGTTTGCGCTGGAAGGGGCGGACGGGCCGACCGGATTGCTGCGCAAGGATCGGTGAATCAAAGCCCCAGGGCGTAGCGCGTCGCCAATTTCCGTCCCAGGCCATCGCTGGCCATCAGCCACACATCGTGGCCGGTGGCCGTGAAGCCGGGGATGGCGCCGGTGGCGGCCACGTCAAGTTGGGTGGCGCCTTTGGGGTCGAGGTCGCGCAGCGAGACACGGTCGCTGTAGCGCACCACCGCCAGCACCTGCACCACCCGCAGATCGGGGTTGGCCTTGGCCCAGGTGCTCCAATTCAACTTCAGGCCGGCGCGCATGCTGGCCGGCGTCAGCGCGGCGCTGCTGCTCACGCCATCCAGTGTGGGGTGGCGTGCGGCCGTGGGGCTGATCAGGATGCCGGCGTTCAGATAGGCCACCCGGTTCTCGGCCGTGCCGCTGAGCGAATAGCTGGCCTTGTAGAGCGCGCCCCGCAGGCCGTCACCATTGCCCAGCCAGCCGACGCTGCCAGGCGCCAGCAGTTGGTCACCCAGACCAGCGGTGGGCACGACGCTGGTGTCGCCTGGTTGCGCGATGCAAAGGTTCAGGCGTTGGCAAGCCGCCAGCGGCAACGCGAAGCCCAGCGGTGTCTGCACCGTGCCGGCGGTGATGAGATCGGCAGTCAGCGCGCTGTTCTTGCCCTGCAGCAGCAGCTCCACGCCGCTGCTGGGGTTGCTGCCGGTCTCGGCCGCACCGGCCCCGTCCAGGCGCAGCCAACTGGCCGCACGCACCGCGAAGACCAGGGCCTTGCCATTGCCCACCAGGGCCCAGCGCTTGGCGGTGCTGCTGTAGCTGGCAATGTCCACCAGGCGGTCCTGCGTCTTGCCGCTGCGGTCCACCAGGGGCGCGGCCACGCGCACCTTGAGGCAGTCGCCCTTTTTGAGCACTTCGTCCTCGCAGCCCAGCACCTGCAGCGGTGCCAGCTGCAGGCCGGCGGCGCTCCAGGCCACCAGGCTGGCGGCCAGCTCGTCGGCGCTGCGGCCGTTGAACTGCGTGTAGCCGCTCAGCGCGGCACTGGCCTTGTAGGTGGCGGCGTCTGTGCTGGTCTGGGCCAGCAGGGGGTTGAGGGTGCTGGCGATTCCATCCAGGCTGCCCGCTACGCCCAGCACGGTGGCCGCAGCACTGGTAATTTGCGCGCTGGTGGTGATGGCGGCCGTGGGTGTGCCGGTGCTGCCCTTGAGCAACTCGGCGCGCGCGCCGGCCAGGTTCACCTCCACCTCGGGTGCCGGGTTGGCGAGGAATTTGCTGCCCAACTGCAGTCGGCCGCTTTGCGGCTCCACCTGCACGCGGGTGGATTCCAAGAGCAGGTCGGCCGCGCTCTTGGGCGTGGCGAAGCCGCTGTCGCTCAGCAAGTCCAGCTTGGTGGCGTCGCTGATCTTCACATCGGCCAGCGGGCTCTTGAGCAGGGTTTTCAGGAAGTCGGCGGCCGGGGTCAGCAGGGCGGTGGTGCTGGGCAAGGCGGCGTCGGCCGGTTTGGCAAAGGCGGCCTGCGGGTCAGCGCCCAGGGCCAGCGCGGCGACGGCCTGGGTCAGCGGCGTGATGTGGGCGGTGGCCCCCGTGCTGCTCAGGCTGGGCACCAGGCTGTGCAGCAGCACCGGCCGGCCGCCCGCATCGGTTCCTTGAGCCTGCAGGAACAAGGGCAGAGGGGGGCTGCTGGTGCTGAGCGTGATGCGGTAGCTGCCGTCCACCGGGTGCGCGGTGGCCGTGCCCAGCGTCTGGCCGCTGGCGTCCAGCAGGCTGACGCTGGCAGCCCCAACGGCCGCACCCACCGTCACCACGCCGCTCAGGACCAGGGGCATGGGGGTGGGGCTGCCGCCGCCCGATCCGCTGTCACCCCCACCGCCCCCGCCGCAAGCGCTGATCCACACACTCAGCAGCAGGGGATAGGCCCGCATCCCAACGCGGCGGGCGGTAGGGGGATGGGGCTGGGTGGAGGTGGCGAGGCGGGCGGTCATGCGCAAATTCTCGAAGGGGGGCTGGTGGCCGGCGGCGCTGAATTGGCCGGTCTTGGCCTTGCTTTTCGGACTCAAGTCCGGATGTCGAACCGGCAGCATGGCGGCCATGGTCATCGAACTCCCCTCCCTCGCCCGCCCCGACAGCGATCCGGACGCCCCCGGCGCTGCCTGGTTCGACGCCCGCCTGGAGGGTTTGTTCAGCCTGGGCAGCCTGGCCGCCCCGGCCAGCCTGGCCGAACTGCAGCACTTTGCCCGTCTGATGCAGACCCAGGGCAACGGCGTGGAAGCCACCCGCATGCTCTTTGACGCACCGTATGCCCACACCTTGCTGCAGGCCGGTCGCTTGAGCGGCTGCGCGCCGCTGGCCGAGCTGGCCGATGAGTTGTTCGTGCGCTACCAGAGCGCGGGGCAGTGGCTGGGGATCGTGAACTAGCTCACCGGCGGGCCGCTTTCAGGCTTGCCGCACTGTTGGATTTGGTTGTGACGCCTTTGCGGGCTCTCACACACAGCCCACAGCATTCTTGAGCCGCGGAGCGGCAACGGCCCGGCGCCGGCCGCGACAATCCCCCGATGGCCCTTAAATCCACCATCTTCAAGGCGAACCTGAGCATCGCCGACATTGACCACGGCTACTACGCCGACCACAACCTGACCTTGGCGCGTCATCCCAGCGAGACCGACGAACGCATGATGGTGCGCTTGGCCGCGCTGGCCCTGCATGCGCATGAGCTGCAGACGCGCTGCAATGGCGACGCCACCTTGGGCTTCGGCGCCGGCCTGTCCGACCCCGATGACCCCGACCTCCACCTCACCGACTACACCGGCGCCAAGCGGCTGTGGATCGAGGTGGGGCAACCCGATGACAAGGCGCTCAGCAAAGCCTGCAGCAAGAGCGAGGCGGTGGTGGTCTATGCCTTTGGGCCGGCTGCCGAGGTGTGGTGGAAGGGCATCGAGACCAAGCTCACGCGCCTGGACAAGCTGCAGGTCTGGCGCCTGCCCCATGCCGAGATGGCCGACCTGACCCGCCTGGCCGAGCGCAGCATGCAGATGCAGGCCACGATCCAGGAAGGTCATCTGATGCTGACCAGCGGCCTGGGCAGCGCCGACATCCAGCCGGCGCGCTGGAAGTAAGGCCCCTCAGAGTCCGTAGGGCGCCAGCAGCCTGGCCAATTCACCGCTGCTGCGCAGCGCCTGGAAGGCCTGGCGGATCTTGTCCGGGTTCTGCGCTGACAGTTTGGAGAGTGCGCAGCCGGCGCTGAACTCGCGCACCACCCAGGCCTGCTTGAGGCCGGCCTGCGGGTGACGGCGCTGGTAGGCCAGGAAGGCCGAGCGTTCGACAAAGGCCAGATCGGTCTGGCCGGCCGCCAAGCGGTCCAGGTTGGAGCCGGTGTCGCGTGCGTCCAGCCGGGCGAACTCGCTACCCAGTTCGGTCTCCAACTCCGGATAGTGATAGCCCAGCACGGTGCCGATGCGGCGGCCGCGCAGATCGCCCAGGCGCGCCGGCAGGTCGGCCTTGGGGTGCGCCACCAGCAGGCCGGCATCGGGTATCAGGGCCTCGAACCAGTGAAAGTCGCCCTCGATCCAACCCGGCATCACATAGCAGAGCAGGTCGGCTTGGCCAGCGGCCAGGGCGGCCCCCACGCGCTTGCTGGGCAACAGCAGGAAGCGCGCGTTCTGTCCGGTGCGGCGCGCCAGCGCATCGCCCAGGTCTTTGAGCAGACCACTCTTGAGTTGCCCGCGCTCAAAGCGGGCCAGCGGCTCGCTGTGGTTGGTGGGGGCCAGGAACACCAGCTCGCGGGCCTGCGCCGTGGGCAGGGTCAGCGGCAGCAACAACATGAGGATCAGTCGGGCGTGAACAAGCAGTCGCATGGCGTTCAGTTTGGTAAGGCGGGGTCAGTCTTCAAGCGACTCCACATCGTCAGGCTCATGGGGCGATCTTCACACCAGATCACATCGCGCTGCAGGCCTTCGGCGCGGAAGCCCAAGGGAGGGTCTGCAAAACCCCGTGCAGCCCGCGTTTGCGAGAGAACCGGCCGGATCGTAGGCGGCGCGCGAAGGTCGGACTCGCCGTCCGACAGCCGAGCGCGCCAACGACCGAGACGGCCGGTTCTCTCGCAAACCCTGGCGGGCCAAAGACTTTTCGGGCGATGGCCGGCGTTGCAAGCCTTGCTCAGGCCACCAGCCTGAGCGGCGGCTCGCGCCTTGGCCCTCATCCCGAAAAGTCTTGGCGCGGGCGCAGGGGGTTTTACAGACCCTCCCAAGCACTGGATCAAGCGGTTTGAGCTTTGGTTGTCCGGGTGGATCAAAGCCTCGATGCGGTGCAGGCCGTCCATCTGCGCAAAGCCCCAGGGCAGCACGGCATTCAGGGCCTCTTGCATCAGGCCCTGTCCCTGCTGGGCCGGGTGCAATTCATAGCCCAGCATGCAGCGCCGCTGGTCGCGGTTCCAGCTGAAGAGACCGCAGCTGCCGATGAGGGGGCCACCGCATTGCAACGCGATGCCCCAGCGCGTGCCGGGGGCCGGCAGTTGGCGCCACTGGGCAAAGCGTTGGATGACTGCGCGCATGCTGTCCAGGTCCCTCTGCAAGGAACCGAAGTAGCGCATCGCAACCGGGTCGCCGTGGATCTCGAACAGCGCGCGCGCATCATCGGCCGTGATCTCTCGCAGCAGCAGGCGCGCGGTTTGCAGGGTGGGAAAGGCGGTGGAGGTGCTCATCGCGGCAGGCTGTTCTCAATCAGCACGCTGCGGTCGATGTCGCCGACTCGGGTCTTGCCGCAGAAGGCCATGGTCAGGTCCAGTTCGCGTTCGATGATCTCCAGGCAGCGCGTCACGCCGGCCTGCCCCAGGGCGCCCAGGCCGTAGAGGAAGGCGCGGCCGATGTGGCAGCCGTGGGCGCCCAGGGCCAGGGCCTTGAGCACGTCCTGCCCGCTGCGAATGCCGCCGTCCATGTGGACCTCGATGCGGCGGCCCACCGTGTCCACGATGCGGGGCAGCACGGCGATGCTGCTTTCCGCGCCGTCCAGCTGGCGGCCGCCGTGGTTGGAGACGATCAGCGCGTCCGCACCGCTGGCCACGGCGAGGCGGGCGTCCTCGGCGTCCAGGATCCCCTTGAGGATGAGCTTGCCGCCCCAGCGCCGCTTGATCCATTCGACGTCGGCCCAGGACAGCGCCGGGTCGAACTGCTCGGCGGTCCAGCTCGACAAGCTGTTGAGGTTGCTGACCCCTTTGGCATGACCGACGATGTTGCCGAACTGGCGCCGGGGCGTACGCAGCATGTGCCAGCACCAACGTGGTTTGGTGGCCAGGTCGATCAAGTTGGGCAGGGTGGGGCGGGGCGGGGCGGTCAGGCCGTTCTTGATGTCCTTGTGGCGTTGGCCCAGCACCTGCAGGTCCAGAGTCAGCACCAGGGCGCTGCAGCGGGCGGCCCGCGCGCGTTCGATCAGGGCTTCGACAAAGGCCCTGTCCTTCATCACATAGAGCTGGAACCAGAAGGGGCCGTTTGTGGCGGCGCGCACGTCCTCGATCGAGCAGATGCTCATGGTGCTCAAGGCAAACGGCACGCCGAAGGCTTCGGCGGCGCGTGCGGCCAGCATCTCGCCATCGGCGTGCTGCATGCCGGTCAAGCCCGTGGGTGCCAGCGCCACTGGCATGCGCACGGGCTGGCCGAGCATCGTGCTGGCCAGGCTGCGGTGTTCCAGATTGACGGCCACGCGCTGGCGCAGCTTGATGGCGGCCAGATCGGACTCATTGGCGCGGTAGGTGCTCTCGGTCCAACTGCCGGCATCGGCGTAGTCGTAAAACATGCGGGGCACACGGCGGCGAGCCAGTCGGCGCAGGTCCTCGATGCAGGTGATGGCGGCTGGGTTCATGACGGGGCGGCGGAGCGTGGCTGCAGCAGGCGGTCGAGCTGTCCCTGGGACTGCAGCTTGCGAAGGGCCAGGCGCAGGGTTTGGATGTTCAGCTGGCTGCGCGGCGAAAGCGCACAGGCCGCCTCGAAGGGGCGCATCACCAGCCGCTCTTCCAGCGCCCACTCGGTGTGGCGATGGTTCAGATGCTGGAGCGTCAGACGGTCGGTGATCGCGAAGTCGGTGCGGCGCGCGGCCAGCTTGGCCAGATTGCCCTGCATGTCCAGCGCGTCGCTGCGTTGGAATTGGGCGCCGAGCGGCTGGTCCATCTCCAGATGGCGGTAGCCCAGCACGGTGCCGACCGATCGGTTGGCGAGATCACTGAGCTGCCGGATGGCCGGGCTGTCGCGCCGGGCGGCGATCACGGCAGCGTTTGGGATCACAGCTTGAGTCCACTGGAACTCGCCATCGATCCATTCGGGCAACGCGTAGCAAAGCAGATCGGCCTCGCCCTTGCGCAGCGCCTCGCCGACCCGGCGGCTGGGACGCACCACGAAACGCACGGGTTGACTCAGCTCCCGTGCCAGGGCCTGCCCCAGTTCCACCAGGATGCCGCGCTTCACTTCACTGCCCTGGACCTCAGCCAGGGGCAGACTGTGGTTGGAAGGAACCAGCAGTGTCCAGGCTTGCGCTGCGCTGCCCAGGCCCAGAGCCAGCAGCAGCGCGCCAAGCCCGCGCCGCTTACGAGCCATAGCGAGCCAGGATGCGCTGCATCTCGCCATCGGCCACCAACTCGCTGAGGGCCTCGTTGATGAGCGGCAGCGGGATCTTGGAGCGCGGCGACAGGGCGCAGGGTGCGGTGAATCGGTTCAGCATCAGGTCTTCGCGCAGCCCGTCCTTCGGGTAGTGGCGCTGGTGCTCGCGCAGCACCAGGCGATCGGAGATGGCGTAGGGCATCCGCCCGGCCACCAGCTTGCGCAGGTTGGACAGCATGTCGGGCGCGTCCTGGCGCCGCAGCTGCGGGCCCAGCACGGCCTCGGCTTCCGGGTAGAGGTAGCCCAGTACCGTGCCCACAGGTTGGCCAGCCAGCTGTGTGATGCCTTCCAGCTTCGGAGAGTCCGGGCGGGCTGCGATCACCTCGCCGTTGGGAATCACCGGCAGGGTGAATTGGAAGTCCGGACCGATCCACTGCGGGCGCGCGTAGCAGAGCAGATCGCCCTCGCCATCGCGCAGGGCCCAGGGGGCGCGTTTGCTCGGCATGGTGAGGTAGCGGGGGCGCAGCCCCAGGCGGCGCGCCAGGGCGTCACCCAAGTCTTTGATGATGCCGTCCACGAGCACGCCGTTCTTGAAGGTGGACAGGGGCGCCGTGTGATTGGCGGCGGCGATGAAGACGATGTCACCGGCCGCCGGTCGGGCTTCCTGGGCGCTGGCGGCCTGCGGTACCAGCGTGAGCCAGCACAGCAGCGACGGGACGAGATGGTGCCTCTTCATCGGAGAGGGAGTGTGCCCTACGGGTGGGCCTGGGTGGGCCTTGCCGGGGCGATGAGATGATGCGGACATGCCCGATGTCGTGCCCGAATCCGCTCCAGCACAGCCCATCGCCGAGGCGCGGGCCTGGAGCCGGCCGCTGTGGTTGTTGGCCGGCGCCTTGTGTCTGCTGCTGGGGGCCGTCGGCGCCTTTCTCCCCCTGTTGCCCACCGTGCCCTTTGTGCTGCTGGCGGCCTGGTGTTTTTCACGCGGCAGCCCGCGCTGGGAGGCCTGGCTGCTGGCCCACCCGCGCTTAGGGCCCATGGTGCTGAACTGGCGACGGCACCGGATGATTCCGCGCCGCATCAAGCACCTGGCCTGGAGCATGATGGCCCTGAGCTGCGCCCTGGCCTGGTGGCGCGCACCCTGGTGGGCGGCGCTATTGGCCACGGCCATCTGCCTTGGGGTGGTGGCCTGGATGGCGCCCTTGCCCGAGGCGCCGGCCGAACCTACGGACGAACCTCTGGCCGAACCTCTGGCCGAACCTCTGGCCGATTCGGACTGAGCCTTACTCGGCGCCCGGGGCCTTGCTGACTTTGGCGCCTTTGGACTTCACGCCGCCCAGGCCCAGCACCTTGCGCTCCAGCTGCGGCTCGCCCCAGTAATCCACCGAGGCGATGCCGTTGATGCGAACGTTCAGCTTGTCCTGCACCCACAGCCTGGCCTTGCCCACGCCGCTGTAGCGCACCTTGGCCTGGCGCGCCAAGAGTTGCTCGGCCTGCACGTCGCTGCGGCCGGAGGCCCGGATGTCGAGTTCGTCGGTGCTGCCGCTGAGCTGCGCATCGCCCGATCCGGTCACATCAAAGCGAAGGACGCGGGCTTGCAGCTGATCAAAGCGCACCAGCCCTGAGCCCGAGATACCGATCTCCAGCTCCTCCACATGGAAGGGCTCGGGCGCATGCAGCTGGGCGGCGCCCGAGATGCTGATCTGGCGCAGATTGCGCGCCGTGACCTGCAGGCGCAGGCGCTCGGCGGCGCGCCAGAACATCCAGGAGCCGGTGGTGCGCACGGTCAGTTGATTGCCGCGCAGCATCAGATAGACCTCGCGCTGCACCGCCTCGTCGCCTTCGACAAAAACCTCGTCGCGTTCGCCCTGCATCAGGCGCACCAGCGCCGAGCCGGTGAAGGAAAGACTGTCGAATGCACCCGGGTTGTAGAGCCGACCGACGGGGGCCGCCTGAGCCTGCGCACAGGCGCCGCAAAAGACCAGGGCCAAGCAGAGCCATGCCTTCATAGCGAATCCGCCCGCAGTTGTTTGGAGACCTCGCGGCTGGCCGTGAAGCGGCTGCCGTCGCGCAGGTGCACGACCAGCTGCGAGTACTCGTCGGGCACCAGGGCCTCGACGCAATCCAGGTTGACGATGCAGCTGCGATTGACCTTGAGGAAGCGCTGTGGGTCCAGCCGGTCGGCAAAGTGGCTGATGGGCAAACGCACCAGATGCGTGCGGCCCTGCGCCACGATGGCGGTGTATTTGGTGTCGGAGCGCAGGTGCTCGATGTGTTCGACCTGCAGCGGAATGATGCGGCCCATGTCGCGCACCATCAGGCGGCGCAGCGGCTCCAGGCGCGGGAGCTGCGATTGCGCTGCTTCGAGGGCCTGGATGGCGTCCAGAGACCGTTGCGTGCCGGCCTGGTCGCGGCTGAGGTGGCCAATGGCCTCGTCAAAGCGCTCGCGCGAGAAGGGCTTGAGCAGGTAGTCGACCGCATGCAGCTCGAAGGCGGTCAGTGCGTGTTCGTCATAGGCGGTGGTGAAGATCACGGCGGGCAGTGCACCGGCGGCTTCCTGGCCCAGGATGCGCAAGACCTGCAACCCGGTCAACCCGGGCATTTGGATGTCCATCAGCACCAGGTCAGGCTGCTGGGTCCGGATGGCCGCCAGCGCCTGCTCGCCATCATTCACGCAACCCAGCAATTCCAGTTGCGGGCACTCGCGCACCCAGGCGGCCAGACCCTCGCGGGCCAGCACTTCGTCCTCGGCGATCAGGGTTCTCAGGATCTTCATTCGATGGGGTCCAGGGGGATGCGCAATTCAACGCCAAAGCCGGCGCCGGGCTGGCTGCGGATCTGCAACTGGGCGCGGCCGCCGTAGTCCAACTCAAAACGGCGCTGCAGGGCCTCCAGGGCCACGCCGCCCTCGCGCCGCGTCTCGCCCGGCACCGGGGGCCAGACGCAGCCCGGCCCGTCATCCCGCACCGAGAGATAAAGATAGCTCTGGCCGTCGAGGCGCTGGCGCTCGGCGCGCAGGCAGATGGTGCCGCCCGCCGTGCGCGGCGACACGCCATGCACGATGGCGTTCTCCACCAGGGGTTGCAGGGTCAGAGGCGGGATGGCCTCGTCCTCGCAGGCTGGGTCGACCTGCCAGTCCACCCGCAGGCGCTCGCCCAGGCGCAGGCCCTCCAGAGCCAGATAGTCCTGCACGAACTCGAGTTCGTCGCCCAGCGCTACGCGCTGGGCCGCGCCGCGCCGGCTGTCCAGCACGTAGCGCATCATGCGAGCGAAGCCCAGCAGGCCTTGCTCGGCCGCCTGCCCGCCGCGGCGCGAGAGCTGCAGCAGCGAATTCAGGGTGTTGAACAAGAAGTGCGGATCGAGCTTGCCGCTGATGGCGGCCAATTCGGCCCGCACCCGTGCGGCATCGGCCTGCGCGGCGCGCAGCGCCTCGGCCTGGGCGCGCTGGGCGTGCAGGCTGCCGCCAAAACCGAATACCAGCGCGCCATAGGCCAGCACGGCCAGGGCTGCGCGCCACAGCAGACCCTGCTCCAGCACCGCGGCGGCGTGGTCCAGGCCAAACAGCAGCCAGCCCAACCCAAACACCAGGCCTTGCCACAGGGCGACAAAACCCAGCGCGCCCACGCCATGCCAGAGCAGCAGGCCGGGCAGTGCCAAGTGGCGGTGCTGGCGTGCACGCACCCAGGGCAGGGCCAGGGGCCCCAAGAGCAGGCCGGGGCCGATGCTCCAGCTGGCGTCCCACAGGCCCTCGGCCAGGCTGCGGCTGCCGTGTTGCCAGTCCGTGCCGGCCACCCCAAACAGCAGCCAGCACAGCAAAGCCAGGCCCCCATAGCCCAGCCACAGGCGCGGCGGGCGCGGGGTCTGCAGGGGGTGGAGGGCGGGGTCGGGCGACATGGCGGGCATCCTAGGCAGAGCGCCCGGGTGTGGGGGAAAAAGGCGACCAACTGTGATTTCCAGGGTCGCAAATGCCAGGACTATCCGCCGTAGCGCCGCAGGATGCGCTGCATTTCGCCCTCACGCACGATCTGGCCGAGCGCTTGGTTGACGGACTCCAGCGTCACGGTTGATTGGCGCGACAGCGCGCAGGGCGCGGTGTAGCGCGAGATCACCAGCCCCAGGCGCAGATCGGCTTCGGGCCGCTGCTGCATGAAGTGACGCAGCGCCAGCTCCTCCACGATGGCATAGGGCATGCGTGCGGCCGCCAGTTTGGCCAGATTGGCCCGGGTGTCGGGCGCGTCAAAGCGCTCGAAGGGCAGGGCGGCGCCCGGGCTGCTGAGCAAATGGCTGTAGCGGTAGCCGCTGATGGTGCCGACGCGCCGGCCTTCCAGGTCGGCAAGCTTCTTGATGGGCGGCGCCTCGGGACGGGTGGCGACCACCTCGGCATTGGGCAGGATGGGCTGGCTCCACAGGTAGTCGCCGTCAATCCAGCCCGGCAGCACGTAGCACACCAGGTCGGCGGCACCGGCCTGCATGGCGTCGGACACCCGCTTGCCGGGCAGGCTGACATAGAGCGGTGTGCGCCCCAGGCGGCGCGCCAGCGTGTCGCCCAGGTCTTTGAGCACCCCGCCGACCAGCTCGCCACGCTCGAAGCGGGCAATCGGCTCGGTCAGATTGGTGGGCGCCACCATGCGCAGCGGCGGGGCCGTGGCAGCTGCCGCGCCGGTGCATGCGGCCAGCAGCAGAGCGAGCGCCCAAGGTTTCATGCAAACACCGCCAGCAGGTCGTTGAGCCCACCGTTCTCGATGGACACCCGCGCCTGCGCCCGCACGGCGGGCTTGGCGTGATAGGCCACCGAAAGCCCTGCCACTGCCATCATCTGCAGATCGTTGGCGCCATCACCGACCGCGATGGCCTGCGTTGGCGCGCAGCCCAGCCGTTCGCAGTGTTCCAGCACGAACTGGCGTTTGGCCTGCGCGTCCACCACATCGCCCCAGGCCTGCGGGCGCACCTGGCCGGTGAGGCAGCCGTTCTGGACCTCCAACTCGTTGGCGCGCACGAAGTCCATGCCCAGCTCAGCCGCCACAAAGCGCGTGAAGTGGGTGAAGCCCCCAGAGACCAGGCCCAGCTTCAAACCAGCAGCCTTCAGCGCTGTACAAAGCTCACGGGCGCCCGGATTGAACACCAGCCGTTCGCGCAGCACCTGCTCCAACAAGCACTCGGGCTGGCCGGCCAGCAGGGCCAGGCGGCGCTGCAGGGACTCGCGAAAGTCGGTGATCTCACCGCGCATCGCCGCTTCGGTGATGGCGGCCACCTGCTCGCCCACTCCGGCGAGCTGCGCGATCTCGTCGATGCACTCGATCCCGATCAGGGTCGAGTCCATGTCAAAGGCGGCGAAGCGGAAATCCTGCAGGCGCGGGCGCTCGCCGCGCAAGGTCAGGCCAGGAGCAATCTCGGTCATGCGGCGGCTTCTTGTCGAGGAGGGCCAATCAGGCGCAGGACCTCGCGCACACACTGCGCGCGGTCGGCCGGGTTGGAGAGGGACTTGTCGATTCTGAGTTTTTCGTTGCCCACCAGCTTAATCGAGGGGTTTTTCTGCACCAGCTGGATCACCTTGAGGGCCTCGATGGGCGGGTTGGGCTTGAACAGCACATTGATCACGCCGGGCGCGGCATCGATGCGCGTCACCCCATAGGGCTGGGCCAGCACGCGCAGGCGGTGGGTGTCGAACAGGGTCTGGCCTTGCGCGGGCAGGCTGCCGAAGCGGTCGGTGATTTCTTCGAGCAGGGCATCGATGTGCTCGTTCTTGCTGGCGCTGGCCAGGCGTTTGTAGAGCGAGAGCCGGGTCTGCACATCGCCGCAATAGGCGTCGGGCAGCAGCGCGGGGGCAAAGAGGTTGATCTCGGTGACGGCCGCCAGCGGGTTGGCCAAATCGGGTTCGCGCCCGCTCTTCAGGGCGCGAACGGCCTCGGCCAGCATGTCGTGATAGAGCTGGTAGCCGACCTCCATCATGTTGCCGCTTTGCTTTTCGCCCAGCACCTCGCCGCAGCCGCGAATCTCCAGATCGTGCATGGCGAGGTAGAAGCCCGAGCCCAACTCCTCCATGGCCTGGATGGCTTCCAGGCGCTGTGCGGCCTGCTTGGTCAGGCCCTCGATGTCGGGCACCAGCAGATAGGCGTAGGCCTGGTGGTGGCTGCGGCCGACGCGGCCGCGCAGCTGGTGCAGCTGGGCCAGGCCGAATTTGTCGGCGCGCGCCATCACGATGGTGTTGGCGGTCGGCACGTCGATGCCGGTCTCGATGATGGTCGAGCACAGCAGCAGGTTGTGGCGCTGGGCCACGAAGTCGCGCATCACGCGCTCGAGCTCGCGCTCGGGCATCTGGCCGTGCGCCACCGCGATGCGCGCTTCGGGAATCAGGGCTTCGAGCTCCTGGCGCCGGTTCTCGATCGTGTCGACCTCGTTGTGCAAGAAGTAGACCTGGCCGCCGCGCATGAGCTCGCGCATCACCGCCTCGCGGATCACGCCCTTGCCCTCATTGCGCACAAAGGTCTTGATGGCCAGACGGCGCTGCGGCGCGGTGGCGATCACCGACAGATCGCGCAGACCCTCCATCGCCATGCCCAGGGTTCGGGGGATGGGGGTGGCGGTGAGCGTGAGCACATCGACCTCGCTGCGCAGGGCCTTCATCGCTTCTTTGTGGCGCACGCCAAAGCGGTGCTCCTCGTCGATGATGACCAAGCCGAGTCGCGCGAATTGGGTGTCGGGGCTGAGCAGTTTGTGCGTGCCCACCACGATGTCGATGGTGCCGTTCTCCAGCCCCTCCTGCGCCGCCTTGACCTCCTTGGCGGTGCGAAAGCGGCTCATCTCGGCCACCTTGACCGGCCATTGGCTGAAGCGGTCGGCGATGTTCTGCGCATGCTGCTCGGCCAGCAGGGTGGTGGGGGCCAGCACGGCGACCTGCTTGCCGCCCATGACAGCAACAAACGCGGCCCGTAGAGCGACCTCGGTTTTGCCAAAGCCCACATCGCCGCAGACCAGGCGGTCCATGGGGCGCGGGCTGATCAGATCCTGGATCACGGCGTGGATGGCCGCGCGCTGGTCCACGGTCTCTTCGAAGCCAAAGCTGGCGGCGAAGGCCTCGTAGTCGTGCGCGCTGTAGCGGAAGGCATGGCCCTCGCGGGCGGCGCGGCGGGCGTAGAGGTTGAGCAGCTCGGCGGCGGTGTCGCGCACCTGCTCGGCCGCCTTGCGCTTGGCCTTTTCCCACTGGCCTGACCCCAAGCGGTGCAGCGGGGCCTCTTCGGCGCTCACCCCGGTGTAGCGCTGGATCAGGTGCAGCTGCGCCACCGGCACATAGAGCACGGCGTCGTCGGCATAGACCAGGTGCAGGAACTCCGAGTTCCCCTGGCCCAGATCCATGTGCTTGAGCCCTTGGTAGCGCCCGATGCCGTGGCTGACGTGCACGACCGGGTCGCCGATCTTGAGCTCGCTCAGGTCCTTGATTAGCGCGTCGACATTGCTGGCCTGCTCCTGGCGCCGGCGCCGGCGCGTGGTGGGCGCGGTGGCAAAGAGCTCGGTCTCGGTCAGCAGCTGCAGTTCTCGTCCGGCCTCGCGCCAGAAAAAGCCCTCGGCCAAGGGGGCGGCCATGAGAGCGAACTTCTCGCCCGATGCGTCGAAGTCGGCCAGGGTCTTGAAGGACGGCGCGTCGAGCTTGTGCTCGCGCAGCAAGTCCAACAGCGACTCGCGCCGACCCTCGCTCTCGGCCAGCAGCAAGACCTTGTGCGGGGTGGAGTCCAGATGCCGACCCAGGCGCGCCAGCGGCTCCTGGGCGCCGCGTTCGATGCTCAGATCGGGCAGCGGGCGGGCGTAGTCCACGGGTTCTCGCTGATTGAGCGTCAGCGTGGCCAGCGGATGCGTGCAGGCGAACAGCTCCTCGGGTCGCAGAAAGATCTGCTCCGGCGGCAGGATGGGGCGCTCGGGGTCGGTCGCCAGCATCTTGTGGCGCTCGCGCGTGTCTTGCCAAAAGCGCTGCAGGGCCGCGTCGATGGGCCCCAGCAAGGCCACGGCCGCCTGCGGCCCCAGGTAGTCGAAGAAGGTGGCGGTTTGTTCAAAGAACAGCGGCAGGTAGTACTCGATGCCCGCTCCGGCCAGCCCTTCGCCCATGTCCTTGTAGAGGCGCGCCTTGCTGGGGTCGCCATCCATGTGCTCGCGCCAGCGGCTGCGAAAGAGTTGGCGCGAAGTCTCGTTGAGAGGGAATTCACGGCCTGGCAGCAGGCGCACCTCGGGCACGGGGTAGAGGCTGCGTTGGCTGTCGGGGTCGAAGACGCGGATCGAGTCGATTTCGTCGCCGAACAGATCGACCCGGTAGGGCGTCATCGAGCCCATGGGGAAGAGGTCGATCAAGCTGCCGCGCACCGCGTACTCGCCGGGGCTCACCACCTGGCTGACGTTCTGGTAGCCGGCCAGCACCAGCTGGGCGCGGAACGCAGCCTCATCCAAGCGCTGACCCTTCTTGAACTGGAAGGTGGTGCCGGCCAAGAAGGAGGGCGGCGCCAGGCGCGTCAGCGCCGTGGTGGCGGGCAGCAGCACCACGTCCAGATCGCGTTGCTCGCGCGCTTTGCCCTGCGCCTGCATCAGGCGCCACAGCGTGGCCAGGCGCTCGGAGATCAGGTCGTGGTGGGGCGAGAAGCGGTCCCAGGGCAGGGTTTCCCAGTCCGGGAACACCGCCACGCGCAGGCCCGGCGCAAAAAAGGCCAGCTCGGCCTCCAGGCGCTGCGCGTCCAGGGGCTCGGCGCAGACGATGGCGGTGACGCGGTCGGCCTGCTCGCAAAAGCGCGCCAGCAGAAGCGCGTCGGCCGAACCGAGAGGGCGCGGAGCCTGATGACGTTTACCAAGGGCAATCGAGGGCAGCAGCATGCGGGGGACCTAAAACGACGAAAGCCCCAGCAAGGGGCTGAACGATTGTCTCAAGTCTTGCTGCGGGGCTGGCGCCCCATCAGATAGAACTCATCGTTGGGCATCAGCGAGATGCTGTTGGCGATGCGGTTGCTCATGCCGAACAGGCCCACGATGCTGATGAGGTCCCAGGCGTCCTCGTCATCGAGCCCGTGGGCCTTCAGCGCGGCATAGTCGGACTCGGTGAGGCCTTGAGCATCCAGGCAGACCTTCATCGCAAATGCCAACAGGGCGGCCTGGCGCGGGTTGACCTCGGCCTTGAGCGGGTTGGTGGCCAACTGGTCGGCCAGCCTGGGCGCTTTGGCGTAGACGCGCAGGATGGCGCCATGGGCCACCACGCAGTAGAGGCAACGGTTGGCGCCACTGGTGGCCACGATGACCATTTCCTTCTCGGCCTTTGTGAGCCCGCCTTCGCGCAGCAACAGCGCGTCGTGATAGGCCAGGAAGGCCCGCAGCTCAGCGGGTCGGCGCGCCAGGGCCAGGAAGACGTTGGGCACAAACCCGGCTTTTTCCTGCACCTCCAGGATGCGTTGACGCAGGTCGTCGGGCAGTTCAGCCACGGTGGGTACGGGGTAGCGGCAGATTGGATTCATGATGGGCAAGTCCTGTTTGCAAGTCACTTTTTGGCGGGCATTGTGGGCGGCTGCACAATGCCGCGCGTTTTCCCTCGGTCTCCCGCCATGAACCTGAATCGCCGCCACTTGTTGACCGCCGCCGGCGCCTTGAGCGCCCCGGCCTGGGCCCAGTTCCGCGTAGAAATTGCGGGCGTGGGCGCCACGCAGATGCCCATCGCGATCGCCGACTTTCGCGACGAGAGCAAGGCCGATGTGGCCGCCATCGTGCGGGCCGACCTGGAGCGCAGCGGCCAATTTCGCTTGGTTGATGCGGCGGGTCAGCAGCTCACCGAAATCAGCAGCCCCGGCTTTGTGGACTGGCGCGCGCGCCAGGCCGACGCGCTGGCCGGTGGCTCGGTGACGCGTCTGGCCGATGGTCGCTTCGATGTGCGCTACCGCCTGTGGGATGTGGTGTCTGGCAAGGACCTGGGCGGCGAGAGCCAGGTGGTGCATGTGGACGACCTGCGTTTGCAGGCGCACCGCGTGGCCGACTCGATCTATCAAAAGCTCACCGGCGAGCGCGGGGTGTTCTCCACCCGCCTGGCCTATGTGACCAAGGCCGGGCGACAGTACTCGCTTGTGATTTCTGATGCGGACGGCAAGGGTGAAAAGGAGGCGGTTCTCAGCCCCGAGCCCATCATTTCGCCGGCCTGGTCGCCCGACGGCCGGGCTGTGGCCTATGTGAGTTTTCACACCGGCAAGGCGGTGGTCTATGTGCAGGACCTGGCCACGGGCGCGCGCCGCACGCTGGCCGACTACCGCGGCACCAACAGCGCGCCGGCTTTTTCGCCCGACGGGCAGCGCGTGGTCCTGAGTCTGTCGCGCGACGGCGGCACCCAGCTCTTTGTGATGAACCGCGACGGCTCGGGCCTGAAGCGCCTGACCCAGAGCTTGGCCATCGATACCGAGCCGGCCTTCAGCCCCGACGGTCGCATCTATTTCGTGAGTGACCGCGGCGGCGGTCCGCAGATCTACCGCATGGCGGCCGAGGGCGGTGCGGCCGAACGCGTCAGCTTCAACAGCCCCTACAACACCAGCCCAGCCATCAGCCCCGATGGGCGGCATTTGGCCTACGTGGCACGCATCGATGGTGCGTTCAAGGTCTGCGTGATGGAACTGGGCAGCGGCACGGTGCGCGTGATCAGCGAGACGGTGGAGGATGAGTCGCCCAGCTTTGCACCCAACGGCAAGCTGCTGGTCTATGCCACCCGGGCGCAGGGCCGTGATGTGCTGATGACCTCCACCCTGGACGGGCGCGTGAAGGCCAAGCTGGTCGTCAGCAGTGCCGATGTGCGCGAGCCGGCCTGGGGGCCTTTCGGTCGATGAGTGAGGCAAAGCCGCGCAGAGCGTGAAATCCGGCTGAGTGGGCACTCCAGGGGCTAACCCGAGGGGGCTTGAAATCTCCGCGACAATGCGCGCCGATTTCAACCTGCGGCCGTGCGGCTGCTTACTCTGAGAGTTTGACATGATGACGATGCGCTTTGCCCTGGCCGCTGTGGCCGCCGCTGTGTTGGCCGGTTGCAGCACCACCAAAGTTGAAGAGCCGGTGAAGGCTCCCGTGGTGGAGGCCAAGCCCACTCCCGTGCAGCAGCCCACCCAGCCCGTGGCTGAGACCAAGGTCGCCACCGTGGACCTGGCCGCCGAGCAAAGCAAGGCTGTGGCCGACAAGCGCGTCATCTATTTCGACTTCGACAGCTATGTGGTGAAGGACGAGTTCCGCGCCAGCATCGACGCCCATGCCAAGCGCCTGAACCTGATCAAGACCCAAAAGGTCAGCCTGGAAGGCCACGCCGACCAGCGCGGCAGCCGTGAATACAACCTGGCCCTGGGCCAAAAGCGCGCCGAAGCCGTGATGCAGCAGCTGAGCCTGCAGGGCGTGGCCGCTGGCCAGGCCGAGCCGGTCAGCTTCGGCAAGGAGCGCCCGGCCATGGAAGGCACGGGCGAGGCCGTGTGGGCCAAGAACCGTCGCGTCGAAGTCAAGGACAAGTGATGTCCGGCCTGTCGCGCGTGCTGGCGGGTCTGAGCCTGGCGGCTTGGCTGCCGCTGGCCCAGGCAGGCCTGTTTGACGACGAGGAGGCGCGCAAGGCCATCATGGACCTGCGCGCCAAGATCGCTCAACTGGAAGAGGCGCAAAAGAAGGCCGCTTCGCAGCAGGACGTCCAGGAACAACTGGCGGTGCTGCGGCGCAGCCTGTCCGAGCTGGCGAACCAGAACGAGGCCCTGCGCGCCGAGTTGGCCCGTCTGCGCGGCGCCAATGAGCAGATGACGCGCGACTTCAGCGACACCCAGCGCCGCCTGGCCGATCAGCTGCAAGGCTTTGATGCGCGACTCAAGCCCCTGGAGCCGCAGAAGGTGGCCCTGGACGGCAAAGAGTTCAAGGTCGAACCCGAGGAGCAGCGCCAGTACGAGGCTGCGATGGGCCTGTTGCGCCGAGGGGAGTTCGCGGAAGCGGCCAATGCGTTCGAAGCCTTCCTGAAGCGCTTCAGTGTCAGTGGCTATGGCGATACCGTGCGTTTCTGGCTGGGCAATGCGCAGTATGGACAGCGCGCTTACAAGGACGCGATCGCGACCTTTCGCGACTTCTTGAAGGCCAATGCCCAACACCCGCGTGCGTCAGAGGCCCTGCTGGCGCTGGCCAACTGCCAGATTGAACTCAAGGACGTCAAGGCGGCCAAGAAGAGCCTGGACGACTTGATCAAGGCCTACCCTGGCACCGAGGCGGCTCAGGCCGCCAAAGAGCGTCGTGCTTCGCTGAAGTAAGCCACGCTGGACCTCTCAAAGCCCGATGCTTCGCGTCGGGCTTTTTTCTTGGAGCGCTTTGAAATGAGCGAAGACGACGACCTGGAGCGCCGCTTTGGTGGGCTGCGCCGCCTCTACGGCGAGGCCGCTTACAGGCGACTGCGCGGCCTGCATGTGGCGGTCGTGGGTCTCGGTGGCGTGGGCAGCTGGAGCGCGGAAGCTCTGGCGCGCAGTGGTGTGGCGGCACTGACCCTGATTGACCTGGACCATGTGGCCGAGTCCAACATCAACCGCCAGGTGCAGGCGCTGCAGGGCACGCTGGGCCAGCACAAGGGTGAGGCCTTGCGTGAGCGCATCGAGGCCATTCATCCGGGCTGCAAGGCTCGGGTCATCGATGCCTTTGTAGAGCCCGACAACTGGCCAGGTTTGCTGGAGGGGGAGATCCCTGACGGCCTGATCGACGCCTGCGACCAGGTGCGTGCCAAGCTGGCCCTGGCCGTTTGGGCGCGTGGTCTGCGACTGCCCTTTGTGAGTGTGGGGGCGGCGGGCGGCAAGCGCCAAGCCCAGGCCATCGAAGTGGCCGACTTGGCCGACACCACCCACGATCCGCTGTTGGCCTCCTTGCGAGCCGGCATGCGCCGCGAGGGCGGGGCGCCCCGCCAGGGCAAAATGGGCATCCATTGCGTGTTTTCGCGCGAAGCCGTGCAGCGCCCTCAACAAGACGGTGAGGCCTGTGCGGTAGACGGCAGCCTCAATTGCGCAGGGTACGGTTCCAGTGTGGTGGTCACGGCCAGCTTCGGCATGACGGCCGCAGGAAGCTGTATCGAGCAGGTTTTGAAGAAAGTTTAAAAAACTGCTTGATAGACACCGATTCGATGTCTATACTAGCGGGCTTTTCCGGGGGTCGGTAGCTCAGTCGGTAGAGCAGCGGACTTTTAATCCGTTGGTCGCGAGTTCGAGTCTCGCCCGACCCACCAAATTCTGTTGGCCTTCACCGGTCTTCAGGCTCAGCGCACCGGAAGCTGAGGGCTCTTAGCTCAGTTGGTAGAGCAGCGGACTCTTAATCCGTAGGTCGAGTGTTCGAGTCACTCAGGGCCCACCAAAATACCCAAGACGGCTCGTCGCGCAAGCGGCGGGCCGTTTTGCTTTGGCACACTGTCGGCATGGATGACACCGACCGCCAATTGATTGCCCTTTTGCGCAAAGACGCGCGCATGAATGTGGCCACGCTGGCCGCCAAGCTGGGCGTATCGCGGGGCACGGTGACCAACCGTCTGCGCAAGCTCGAAGACGAGCAGGTCATCGTGGGCTACACCCTGCGTTTGAAGCCCGATGCCGAGCCCAATCAGATCCGTGCCTGGATGGGGGTGCTGGTGGAGGGCAATCAGACCCGTGCGGTGACGGCCAGCCTGCTGGGCGAGCCGGCGGTGGAAAGCCTGCACGACACCAATGGGCGCTGGGACTTGCTGGCCGAGCTGCGGGCCGAGTCGATGGCGGAGCTCTCCAAGGTGCTGGAGCGAATCCGCCTGATCAAAGGCATCGCCAACACGGAAACCAATATCCTGCTGGCAACCTTTCGCTGAGAGGCGGAGCGCTCAGGTCGCTGTCTTATTTCAGGCCGCGATCGCTAGCGCTGGGCCCAGTCCCAGCTGGGCAAACAGGTTTTTCGGGTCCGGCGAGTGCGGCACCAGGTCAATCATTTCGCCGATACCCAATTCGCGCGCGGCGTCGCTCATGAAGAGCAGGGCGGCGAAGTCTTCGAGCGCGAAGCCCACCGAGTCGAACACCGTCACCTGTTCGGCTGAGGTGCGGCCCGGCTTGCGGCCGGCCAGCACCTCCCAGAATTCGGTGACCGGGAAGTCGGCCGGCATTTGCTGCATATCGCCTTCGATGCGCGACTGCGGTTCGAATTCGCAGAACACCGCACCCATCTCCAGCACGCCGCGGTGCAGCTCGGTCTTGCCGGGGCAGTCACCGCCCACACCGTTGATGTGCATGCCAGGCTCCACCATCTCAGGCGTGATGATGGTGGCGTTGGTCTTGTCGGCCGTCACGGTAGTGATGATGTCCACCCCGCGCACTGCCTCGGTCGTGCTGTGGCAGACCGTGATCTCAAAGCCTTGGCCGCTCAAATTGGCCACCAGCTTGGCCGTGGCTTGCGGATCGACATCGAACAGGCGCAGCTCGCGCACGCCCACGATGTCGCGGAAGGCCAGGGCTTGAAATTCAGATTGGGCGCCATTGCCGATCAGGGCCATGCGGCGGCTGCCTGGGCGGGCCAGCTTCTTAGCGGCCAGGGCCGACATGGCAGCGGTGCGGATGGCGGTGGTGAGGGTGAGCTCCGACAGGAAGCGGGGCGCGCCGGTGTCCACATCGGCCAGCAGGCCAAAGGCCATCACGGTGGGCAGGCCCAGATGCGTGTTCTTGGGGTGCCCGTTCACGTACTTGAAGCTGAACTGCTGCGCGTCGGCAATCGGCATCAGCTCCACCACGCCATCGGGCGAGTGGAAGGCCAGGCGCGCGCTCTTGTCGAACTGCTCCCAGCGTAGAAATTCCTGCTCGATACGGTCCGCCACACCCACCAGGCAGTTGCTCAGGCCTTTGCGTTGGATCAGACGGACCATATTGGGCACGCTGACGAACAGGGTCTGGAGACTGGTCTGGGTGGGGGTGAAAGTGGACATGGCAAGGCAGTGAAGCGACGTTGCTAGGAGTCTCGCCGGGCTCCATGTCAGGCGGAAGTGACAGAAATGCACCGAAACGCAATGTTGATTGAGCAAAACGTCATGTGTTGCTGGCTAAATGATTGGTTTCCCCGGTGTGCGCGGGACAAGCGAGCCGCCCCTACACTCGCCGACCCTTGATGGAAGCCGACGATGAACACCGCACGCGAACTTGCCGCCCAGAAGCTGTTGTCTGAACTGATTGAACCTGGCACCGGGCAGTCCTGGGTGGCCAGCAAACAGGTGCTGAAGGTGGCGGAGGTCGACAGCGTGCTGCGGGTCGACCTGGCTTTGTCCTACCCGGCAGCCAGCCAGCACGCAGCCATGAAGGCTGAGGTCAGCCAGGCCTTGGCAGAGCTGGCGCCGGTGCAGGTGCAGATCACTCAGCGAATCGTGGCCCATGCGGTGCAGCGGGGCTTGCAGCCGCTGCCGGGGGTAAAGAACCTGATTGCCGTGGCCTCCGGCAAGGGCGGCGTGGGGAAGAGCACCACAGCCGCCAATTTGGCCCTGGCCCTGCAGGCCGAGGGCGCGCGCGTGGGCTTGCTGGATGCCGACATCTATGGCCCCTCGGTGCCCATGATGATGGGCGTCAGTGGGCGGCCGCAGTCCGACGACGGCAAGACCATGCAGCCGCTGATGGGCCATGGGGTGCAGGTGATGTCGATCGGCTTCCTGGTGCCGGAGGACCAGGCCATGATCTGGCGCGGCCCCATGGCCACCGGCGCCTTGGAGCAGCTGCTGCGCCAGACCGCCTGGGACGATCTGGACTATCTGGTGGTGGACCTGCCGCCCGGCACCGGCGACATCCAGCTGACCTTGGCACAGCGCGTGCCTGTGACCGGCGCCCTGATCGTCAGCACACCGCAGGACATTGCCTTGATCGATGCAAAAAAGGCCGTGCGCATGTTCGAGAAGGTCGGCGTGCCCATGCTGGGCCTGGTGGAAAACATGGCCGTGTTCTGCTGCCCGAACTGCGGCCATGCGGAACACATCTTTGGCGCCGATGGCGGCAAGGCCATGGCGGCGCAGTTTGGCCTCAGCTATCTTGGGGCCCTGCCGCTGATGCGCTCGATCCGAGAGCAAAGCGATGCGGGTACGCCGCCGGTGGTGGCTGAGCCCGAGGGTACGGTTGCGGGTCTTTACAAGGCGCTGGCGCGCCAGGTGGCGGTGGCCGTGGGTCAGCTGGGCAAGGATTACGCCAGCAAGTTCCCCACGATCACGATTTCAAAGAGCACCTGATCAGCGCGCCTGCGCCAGATCGCGCAGGCGGCGTGGGCCGGCACCTTGCTCCACAGCCAGCCACAGCGCCTGCGCAAGACCGAGCCGGTGCAGGCCTTGCAGCCCGACGAAGGCGGGGGCCAGCAACCAGTTGATCAAGCCCAGCGCCGGGCGGCGACCTTCATACCAGTGGCCCACGGTTTGCAGCAAGGACCCCGAGGCCACAAAGGCCAGGGCCCAGCCCAGTTGGGTGGCGTCCTGCAGCAGCAATGCCAAACCTGCCAGCACCATGGGCACCCCCCAGCAGTGCAACGCAATATTGCGGTGGTCCCGGTGGGCGGCGGCGAAACGGATCAGAGAGGTCGGGTTGAGCGTGGTCATGAGGACCTCGAAAGGGAACTTCTGACGACCATTGTGCAGGGGGCTGCGCAAGCTGGGTGACACAATTTCGACATGCCCGTCCATATTTGTAGCCAACCCCTCGATCTGAATGCCGCCTGGCGGCACGGACTGGCCGCCGAGGTGGGTGCCATCGCCAGTTTTTTGGGCGTGGTGCGCGATCTGCCCGAGGGCGGCTTGCAAGCCTTGGAGCTGGAGCACTACCCGGGCATGACCGAGGCGGCCATCCAGGCCATGATCGACCAGGCCGTGCCCCGGTTTGGTCTGCAGCACGCCGAGGTCTGGCATCGCGTGGGGCGTCTTGAGGTGGGTGAGCCCATCGTCTATGTGCTGACTGCCAGCGCCCACCGCCAGGCCGCGCTGGACGGTTGCGCCTTTCTGATCGACTACCTCAAGACCCAGGCCCCGTTCTGGAAGAAGGAGCACGGGCCTGCGGGAGCCCGTTGGGTCGACGCCCGCGAGGCCGACGACGCCGCGCTGGCGCGCTGGGGCATTCACGCGGGCAACGCCACGTGAAGGAGGCCCTGGCCGTGGCCGGCGGCGCGGCCCTGGGAGCGTTGGCGCGCTGGCAGATCGGTCTCTGGCTCAACGCACGCTGGGCCGGGTTCCCGCTGGGCACGCTGCTGGTGAATGGGGTGGGCGGCTTTTTGATCGGCGCCAGCCTGGTCTTCTTGGCCCGACCTGATCAGGCGCTGTGGCGCCTGGCGCTGGTCACCGGCTTTCTGGGCGGGTTGACGACCTTCAGTGCCTTCTCGGCCGAGAGCCTTCAACTGCTGCAGCGCGGTGCCTGGGGCTGGGCGCTGGCGCACAGCCTGGCCCACGTGGTGGGGGCACTGCTGGCAGCGGCCCTGGGTTGGTGGCTGGCACGCAGCCTTTGACCGACATCAAGGGGCAGGGCTTGAATTGAGCGGGGTCGGGCCCAGATAGTCGGCATTCCAGGAGGAATCCCATGCGTGCCGACAAGTTCACCACCCGTTTGCAAGAAGCCCTGGCCGACGCCCAGAGCCTGGCGGTCACCCGCTCCAATCCTTACATCGAACCGGTCCATCTGCTGGCCGCCATGTTGGCCCAGCCAGATGGCCCGCGTGCCCTGCTGGAGCGTGCGGGCGTCAAGCTGCCGGCCCTAAAGGGGGCGGTGGAGGGTTTGTTGAACGGCCTGCCCCAGGTGCAGGGGGGCGACCAGGCGGTCCAGCCGGGCCGTGACCTGATCGCGTTGCTGCAAGGCGCTGAGCGCGAGGCCGCCAAGCAGGGCGATCAGTACATCGCCAGCGAAATGGCGCTGCTGGCCCTGGCCGATGCCAAGACCGATCTGGCCGGTGTGGCGCGCGGACATGGCCTGAACCGGGCGGCGCTGGAAGCCGCGCTGAAGGCCGTGCGCGGTGATGCCAAGGTGGACAACCCCGAGGCCGAGGGCCAGCGCGAGGCGCTAAAAAAGTACACCCTGGACCTGACCGAGCGTGCAGCACTGGGCAAGCTGGACCCGGTGATCGGCCGCGATGACGAGATTCGCCGCGCCATCCAGGTGCTGGCACGCCGCAGCAAGAACAACCCGGTGCTGATCGGCGAACCCGGCGTGGGCAAGACGGCCATCGTCGAAGGCCTGGCCCAGCGCATCCATGCCGGCGAGGTGCCCGATTCCCTGCGTGACAAGCGCGTGCTGGTGCTGGACATGGCGGGCTTGTTGGCCGGCGCCAAATTCCGCGGTGAGTTCGAGGAGCGGCTCAAGAGCGTGCTCAAGGAAGTGGCCCAGGAAGAAGGGCGCGTGATCCTCTTCATCGATGAGATTCACACCATGGTGGGCGCGGGCAAGGCCGAAGGCGCGATTGACGCCGGCAACATGCTCAAGCCCGCCTTGGCGCGCGGCGAGTTGCACTGCATCGGCGCCACCACGCTGGACGAATACCGCAAGTACGTTGAGAAGGATGCCGCGCTGGAGCGCCGCTTCCAAAAGGTGCTGGTGGATGAGCCCAGCGTTGAGCAGACCATCGCCATCCTGCGCGGTCTGCAGGAAAAGTACGAGGTCCATCACGGCGTGGAGATCACCGACCCGGCCATCGTGGCTGCGGCGGAACTCAGCCACCGCTACATCACCGACCGCTTCCTGCCCGACAAGGCCATCGACCTGATCGACGAGGCCGCGGCCAAGGTCAAGATCGAGATCGACTCCAAGCCCGAGGTGATGGACAAGCTGGATCGACGCTTGATTCAGCTCAAGATCGAGCGTGAGGCGGTGAAGAAGGAAAAGGACGAGGCCAGCCAGAAGCGCTTGGGCCTCATCGAGGAAGAGATCACCAAGCTGGAGCGCGAGGCCGCCGACCTGGACGAGCTGTGGAAGGCCGAGAAGGCCCAGGCCCAGGGCTCGGCCCATGTGAAGGAGGAGATCGATCGCATCAAGACGCAGATCGAGGAGCTCAAGCGCAAGGGTGATCTGGCCAAGGTGGCCGAGCTGCAATACGGGCAGCTGCCGGGCCTGGAGAAGCGCCTGAGCGAAGCCCAGGCCAAGGAAAGCGCCGGTGCCGCCAACGCCAAGCCGCGCCTGCTGCGCACCCTGGTGGGGGCCGAGGAGATTGCCGAGGTGGTGGCGCGTGCCACCGGCATCCCGGTTTCCAAGCTGATGCAGGGCGAGCGCGACAAGCTCTTGCAGATGGAAGACAAGCTGCACCAGCGCGTGGTGGGTCAGCACGAGGCCATCACCGCAGTGGCCGACGCCATCCGCCGCAGCCGCGCAGGTCTGTCCGATCCGAATCGCCCGCTGGGCAGCTTCCTGTTCCTGGGCCCGACCGGCGTGGGCAAGACCGAGCTGTGCAAGTCCCTGGCCGAGTTCCTGTTCGACAGCGCCGACCACATGGTGCGCATCGACATGAGCGAGTTCATGGAGAAGCACTCGGTCAGCCGCCTGATTGGCGCGCCTCCGGGCTATGTCGGCTATGACGAGGGCGGCTACCTGACCGAAGCGGTGCGCCGCAAGCCCTATTCGGTGCTGCTGCTCGACGAGGTGGAGAAGGCCCACCCCGATGTCTTCAATGTGCTGTTGCAGGTGTTGGACGACGGGCGGCTGACCGACGGCCAGGGCCGCACGGTGGACTTCAAAAACACCGTGATCGTGATGACCAGCAATTTGGGTTCGGCCCACATCATGGCCTTGGCAGGCGAGACGGAGGGCGTCATCCGCAAGGCCGTGATGCAGGAGGTCAAGGCGCACTTCCGCCCCGAGTTCCTGAATCGCATCGATGAGACCGTGGTCTTCCACGCGCTGGGCCAGGACCACATCCGCTCCATCGCCCGCATCCAGCTGCGCGGCCTGGAGCAACGGCTGGCGGCGCAGGAGATGAAGCTGGAGGTCAGCGAGGCGGCGCTGGATGAATTGGCCAAGGTCGGTTTCGACCCGGTATTTGGTGCCCGGCCCTTGAAGCGCGCCATCCAAGCCCGCATCGAGAACCCGGTGGCCAAGCTGATCCTGCAGGGGCGTTTTGGTCCCAAGGACATCGTGCCGGTGGATGTGGAAGAGGGCGAATTCCGCTTCGAGCGCGTGGTGCATTGAGGCCGGCACCGTGACGGGCGGCTGGGGCGGGCAGGGGGCCTAGACTGCCGCCCCTTTGCCCTGCCACCACCGTCACCGTGCCTGCCGCCCTGCCTTTCTCTGTGTCACCCCGATGGATTGGCTCCGTCGTGATCCGACGTCCCCTTCTTGCTCAGTGGGCCGTCCTGGTCGCGCTTGCACTCAGTACGGGTGCGGCGCTTGCCGAACCCACGGCCGCGCAGGCGCGCTCATTCATCCAGGCCGCCGAAACCCGGCTGGAAGACCTGGCCATCCGTGCGCAACGCGCCCAATGGGTGGCCGACAACTTCATCACGGTCGACACCGAGCTCATCAGCTCGCAGGCCAGTGAGCAACTCATCAAGGCCAGCGGCGAGTTGGCGCTGGCGGCGCGGCGCTTCAAGGGCCTGAAGCTGGGCGCCATTGAAGCCCGCAAGCTCGGGCTGCTGCAGCTCAGCGGCTATCTGTCGCAGGCCGCTGACCGCGAGCGCCTGACCCGGCTGCTGGCCGGCATGAATGGGGCCTATGGGCGTGGCAAGTCCTGCCCCCAGGACGGCCCGTTGAAGCCGGCCACCCCGGGCGACTGCCTGGACCTGGGCGCGCTGGAGCAGGTGATGGCCGAGAGCCGCGATCCGGCTGCGCTTAAGCAGGCTTGGCTGGGCTGGCACGAAGTGGCGCGCAGCTACAAGGATGACTATGTGGCCTACACGGCCCTGGCCAACCAGGGTGCGCGCGCCATGGGCTACCGCGACAACGGCGCGCTGTGGCGCTCGGGCTATGACATGCCGGAGCAGGCCTTCGCGGCCGATATGGAGCGGCTCTGGCGCCAGGTGCAGCCCCTCTACGCCGAGCTGCTTCGCTATGCCCGCTTCAAGTTGCGCCAGACCTATGGGCGCGACTTGGTGCCCGCGCAAGGCCCCATTCCGGCCCATCTGTTCGGCAATCTCTGGAGCCAGAGCTGGGAGTATCTGTACCCGCTGCTGCGGCCCGAGGGCTCGGCGCCGGGCTTTGATCTGTCGCGGGTGCTGGCCCAGCGGCCGGTCTCGCCCAAGGAGATGGTGCGCATCGGCGAGGGCTTCTACACCTCGCTGGGCCTGGAGCCCCTGCCGCCGAGTTTCTGGGAACGTTCGCTGTTCGTGAAGCCGCAGGACCGCGAGGTGGTCTGCCACGCCTCGGCCTGGAATCTCACCGAGTCCGACGACCCGCGCATCAAGATGTGCATCCGGCCGACGGACGAGGACTTCCTCACCATCCATCACGAGCTGGGCCATGTCTATTACGACCTGGCCTACCGCCAGCAGAGCAAGCTGTTCCGCGCCGGTGCCAACGATGGCTTTCACGAGGCGATTGGCGACACCGTCGCTCTATCGGTCACGCCGGACTATCTGCGGCAGATCGGTCTGATGTCGGCCCGCGATCCGGCAGGCGATGACATTGACGCGCTACTGAAGCAGGCGCTGCAGAAGATTGCCTTCCTGCCCTTTGCCTATCTCGTTGATCAGTGGCGTTGGCAGGTCTACGGCGGCCAGGTGAAGCCCGAGGACTTTGACGCCAGCTGGTGGCGGCTGCGTGAACAGGTGCAGGGCGTGAGCCGGCCCGAGCCGGCGCGCCCCGGTGGCTTTGATGCCGGCGCGAAGTACCACGTGGCCAGCGATACCTCCTACGCGCGCTACTTCCTGGCCCATCTGCTGCAGTTTCAGTTCCACCGCGCGCTGTGCCGGGAAGCCAGGCAGACTGGACCGCTGCACCGCTGCTCGATCTTTGGCAGCCGCGCGGCCGGCGCCAAATTCCAGGCCATGCTGCAGATGGGGGCGAGCAAGCCCTGGCCCGAGGCCCTGCAGGCCCTGACCGGCGAGCGCCAGGTGGATGGCGGCGCGCTAATCGAATACTTCGCCCCGCTGCAGACCTGGTTAGGGCGCGAGAACGCGCGGCTGCAAAGCCTGGATCCCGAGGTGCGGCCTTGAAATAAGCGCGGGCTACCAGCGCGAGCGGTGGTCCTCGGTCACGCCCAGCAGGTCGGCGACCGTGCGTTGGGGCGCGCCAGGCGCGGCGCGCACCCAGCCGTTGAAGCGCCCGATGGGCTGGACATAGTGGCTGGCGGCGATGAGGAGGTTGCGGTCCTCGGCGCGCAGGCCTTCGGGCGTGAACTGCAGATCCAGCAAGCCATCCGCAGTGTGAATGCGCCAGGGCTGCATGGGGTGCGCAGGGTCGAACTCGAAGTGGGCGGCGCCCAGCGGGATCAGGTCGCCGTCCAGCCAGAGCGCGTTTTCCTGCGTGCCAAAGTAGCCCTGCTGCAGGTTCAGGCCGATGTTTTTGCCGTGCGCGCTGGCCCAGCGCCAGGCGGTGTGGCGCGCCAGCAGGCCATTGGAAGCATCCAACGCGGCCAAGGCCTGGTCGAGCGCAAAGCGCCGGCCGCCGGCCTCGGCCCAGCCCTTGATCTTCATGGCGGTGGTTTTGACGGTGCCATGCACGCTCCCCCCATCAATGGGCCCGATGGCGAGCAAGGGTGGGGCGGTGGGCAGGTCCAGCGTGGCCTGCACTTTCAGGCCGCGCACATCCACGGCCAGTTGCAACTGGCCTCTGGCTTCTTCCAACTGCAGCCGGCTGCCGAGGCCGCGAAACCGAGCCCGTGCGCCGTGCAGTGGCGCATCGGCAATCTGCACCTGCAGGCCGGGCAGGGCGTCCTGGCTCCAATCGCCCAGCAACCGCCCCTGGGCGCGGTCAAACAGATAGGCGAAGGCGGTGGCCGTCCAGCCCAGATCGACGATGGCCAGGCCGATGAAGAGCTCCGAGCTGGCGATGCCAACGTAATGCCAGCGCTTGTGATGCAGGCGCGTCCAGAGTGGGCCGTGCTGCCATGGGGCACGCAAGCCGCGCCAGTCGAATTGGGCCGGGCTGCCGGCGTAGCGGCCGATCAAGGGGGCGCCGTCGGCCACGCCGTGGCCAGGGGCTGGGGGGAGGGAAGTCGCCATGGCGCGCAGTGTGCCAGTGCATGTGCCAGCGGGTGTGCCAGTGCTGCCTTCCTAGAATGCCGCGATGAATCCCGCACCCAACACCGCTCCGCCGGTCGTCATCATCGGCGCCGGCCTGGCCGGACTGACCGTTGCCCTTCATCTGGCCGACCACATGCCGGTGCAGGTGCTGGCCAAGCGCGAGCTGGGCGAAGCGGCCACGGCCTGGGCCCAGGGTGGCATCGTTGGTGTGCTGGGCAGCGACGACTCCATCGACAGCCATGTGCGCGATACGGCGGACGCCGGCGCCGGTCTGGTCGATGAGGTGACGGCCCGCTTCATTGCTGAACGCAGCGCGCAGGCGGTGGAATGGCTGGTGGCGCAGGGCGTGCCCTTCACACCCGATGCCGGCGGCCCGCTGGGCCTGCACCTGACGCGCGAGGGCGGGCATGCGGTGCGGCGCATTGCCCACGCGGCCGATGCCACGGGCAAGGCCATCCACGATGCCCTGCTGGCCAAGGCGCAGGCGCATCCGAACATCAAACTGCGGCAGCGCTGGATGGCGGTGGACCTGATCACCCACCGGCATCTGAAGGAAGAGTCGCCGCGCTGCCATGGCGTGTATGCGCTGGATATTGACAGTGGCCGCGTCGAGGCCCTGGCTGCGCGCGCGGTGGTGCTGGCCACGGGTGGCGCGGGCAAGGTCTATCGCTACACCACCAATCCGGACACGGCCACCGGCGACGGTGTGGCCATGGCCTGGCGCGCCGGCTGCCGGGTGGCGAACATGGAGTTCATCCAGTTCCACCCCACTTGCCTCTACCACCCGCAGGAACGCAGTTTCCTGATCACCGAGGCGCTGCGAGGCGAGGGGGGGCATCTGAAGCTGCCAAATGGCGAGCGCTTCATGGCGGCGCATGACTCGCGTATGGAGCTGGCCCCGCGCGACATCGTGGCGCGCGCCATTGACTTCGAGATGAAGCGCCACGGCGTAGACCATGTGTGGCTGGATGCCCGTCATCTGGGCGAAGACTTCCTCAAGAGCCATTTCCCCACCATCCACGCACGCTGCCTGAAGTTGGGTATCGACATTGCCAAGCAGATGATCCCGGTGGTGCCCGCCGTGCACTTCACCTGCGGTGGCGTGGTGACGGACCTCGACGGCCGTGCTGATTTGCCGGGGCTGTATGCGGTGGGCGAGACGGGCTACACCGGCCTGCATGGCGCCAATCGGCTGGCCAGCAACTCACTGCTGGAATGCGTGGTGCTGGGCTGCAGCTGTGCGGCGCGCATCCATGACCAGCCCGCCGCCACAGCCCAGACCCTGCCGGGCTGGGACGAGAGCCAGGTGGAGAACGCCGACGAGCAGGTCGTCATTGCCCACAACTGGGACGAGCTGCGCCTCTTGATGTGGAACTATGTGGGCATCGTGCGCACCACCAAGCGCTTGGAGCGGGCCTTGCACCGCATCGAGCTGTTGCGCGCCGAGACCCTGGAGTACTACGCCAACTTCCGCGTCAACCGCGATCTGCTGGAGTTGCGCAATCTGGTGGACTGCGCTGAGCTCATCGTGCGCTCGGCCTTGATGCGGCATGAGAGCCGGGGCTTGCACTACAGCCGCGACTTCCCCGAAACCCTGCCGGTCAGCTTCCCGACGCTGCTGATCCCGCCCACCCGGCGTTCTTGAAGAATTCGCTGGGCGTCTGTCCGACGCTGCGCTTGACCATGGCCGAAAAGGCGCTCGGGCTGGCATAGCCGAGCTCGGCGGCGATGTCCTGCAGCGCCAGGCCGCGTGCGGCCAGGCTCAGGCCTTGCGCCAGCAGCAGCTGGCTTCGCCAATGCCGGTAGCTGGTGCCGAGCTGTTCGCGAAACAGCCGGTGCAGGGTGCGCTCGCTGGCGCCGACCTCCTGGCTCCAAGCGCGCAATCCGTGGTCCTGCTGGGGTTCGGCCAAGGCTGCTTCGCAAAGCCGACGCAGGCGCTTGTCGCGCGGCAGGGCCAGGCCCAGTGCCACGGGCTTGGCGCGGCGCAACTCGGCGAGGATCAGCGGCGCGAGCAAGGCCTCGTGAGGATCTGGCTCCCTGCGGCCTTGGTCCACTTGGGCCAGCTCTCGAATCAGCTCGCGCAGCAGGGCGCTCACATCCAGCACGCGGCAGCGTTGCCACTCCGTGCCGGCTTCTAGCGCGCAAGCGGCGTCGACGTAGACCGTGCGCAGATCGGCTTGTTCGATGGCGCGCACCGCATGCTCAACGCCGCCTGGGATCCAGACCGCACGGGCTGGCGGCACGATGAAGGCCAAGGCTTGCTCGTCTTGTACGGCCTCGACCCGCACCGCGCCGGCCATCGAAAACACCAGTTGGCCCCAGGCATGCCGATGGGGATGGATGTCCATGTCATGGGCCATGCGCCGCACCGAGGCGCGCAAGGGGCGCTGGCGGCTGGGTGCGTGGATGCGGGGATCCAGCGGAACGACGCGGCGCCGAGCAGGGCGGCTGGTTGACGAAGCGGGCATGGCTGATTCTCGACAGTTTTCGTCGGCCTGTCTTCAGCCGGAATGGAGAGCGGCTGCCAGGATGCGGGCCATGCAAACCCTCGCCTTGGACGCCACCGCGCGCCGCCGTGCCGATTGGTCCACCATCTCTCTGATCGGATTGGCCCACGGCACCAGTCACTTCTTCCATTTGCTGCTGCCACCGCTGTTTCCGGTCTTCGCGCGTGAATTCGGTCTGAGCTGGACCGAAATGGGCTTGCTGGTGACGGTGTTCTATGCGGTCTCCGGCATCGGCCAGGCCTTGTCGGGCTTCTGGGTGGACCGCTACGGCGCGCGCCCGGCCTTGATGGTGGCCATGTTGTTGTTTGCGGCGGGCGCCTTGGCGGCGGGATTGGCCCAGGGATATGGCGGTTTGATCCTGGCCGCGAGCCTGGCGGGCTTGGGCAATGCGCCCATGCACCCGGCCGATTTCAGCGTGCTGAATCAGCGAGTGGCACCGAATCGCCTTGGGCATGCCTACTCCGTGCATGGCATCAGCGGCAATCTGGGGTGGTCGCTGATGCCGGTGCTTGCGCTGGCCGTGCTGGGCGCGGGTCTGCATTGGCGCTGGGTCTATGCCTGCGCAGCCGCCGTGGCCCTGGGGGTGCTGGGCTTGCTGTGGTGGCACTCGGATCGCCTCGCGCTGGTGCCCGCGCATCGCCAGCGCGCCCAGGACGACGACCACGCGCTGGCCTTCCTGCGCCTGCCGGCCGTGTGGTTGTGCTTTTCCTTCTTTCTTTTCACCACCGCCGCATTGGCGGCGTTGCAGAGCTTCGCCCCAGCGGCCCTGGCCGCCCTTCATGGTGTGGATGCCGCCACTTTGAGCCTGGTGGTGACGGCCTACATGCTGTGCGGAGCCCTGGGGATGTTGCTCGGGGGCTTTTGGGTTGCACGCTCGCAGCGCCTGGAGCGCAATATCGCGCTGGCGCTGGCAGCCGCGATGGGCTTGCTGCTGCTGGCCACCTTGCCGGGTTTGAATGTGGGGATGGCCGCCACCTTGGTGGCGGTGACGGGCATCGGTACTGGCTTGGCCGGTCCGTCGCGGGATCTGCTGGTCAAGCAGGCCGCGCCGGCTGGTGCGACAGGGCGGGTCTATGGCGCCGTCTATTCGGGCCTGGACATCGGCTTTTCGCTGGCCGCGCCACTGGCGGGACTGCTTTTGGATGCAGGCTGGCCGCGCGGGGTGTTCTGGCTGGCTGCCGCCGCCCTGGGCCTGGCCCTGCTGGCCGCCCAGGCCGTGGTGTGGGCCTCGGCGCGGCGGTCGGCCTTGGGGTGATCAGCCCTTGTTGCGCATGGCCATGCGCGCGCCGACGAAATTGAAGGCGTAGGCCACCGCGTCGACGATGCCCTGGTCGATTTGCAGGCGCTCCTGCTCGGTCAGGTAGAAGCTGAAATCCACCGCGTGGCGGATGTAGCGCGGCGGAAGGCGGTTCAGCGCCACGCAGGCCACATCGCACAGCAGGTCATGGGAGATGGCGATGTCCGGGTAATCCGGTGCGGCGTCCATCACGGCGGCGAACACTTCGCGCTCGTGGTGGTTGTAAAGCTGGGTGAAATCCGGGTTCGCCATGAAGCCTCCGTAGATGCGCTCTTTATAGCTGCTCGCGCGGCCTGTGCTTATCAGGCTGCACCCATCCCCGACTGCAAGGGCGGGCGCCCCGCCTTCAAGGTGGCGGTGAAGTCCAGCATGCGGGTGATGCACCCCTCGGCCCGGCTGCGAATGGCTTCTTCGACCTGCACCTGCGGGCTGTTGGACTGCAGGGCCGCGATCAAATTGCGCAGTCCGTTCATGGCCATCCACGGGCAGTGCGCGCAGCTCTTGCAGGTGGCGCCATTGCCGGCTGTGGGGGCTTCAATCAGCTTCTTGCCGGGTGCGAGCTGGCGCATACGGTGCAGGATGCCGTTGTCGGTGGCGACGATGTAGTCCTGCTGCGTTCCTTCCACCACGGCTTTGATCAGGGCGGAGGTCGAGCCCACCACATCGGCCAGCTCGACCACGGCACGCGGGCTTTCGGGGTGTACCAGCACCAAAGCGCCAGGGTGTTGCTCCTTGAGCAGTTGCAGCTCCAGCCCCTTGAATTCGTTGTGCACGATGCAGTCGCCCTGCCACATCAGCATGTCGGCGCCGGTTTGCTCCTGGATGTAGCGACCCAGATGGCGATCCGGTGCCCAAAGAACCTTTTGACCCTGGGCCTTGAGGTGGCTGACGATTTCCAGCGCGCAGCTGCTGGTCACCATCCAGTCGGCGCGCGCCTTCACGGCCGCGCTGGTGTTGGCGTAGACCACCACCTGGCGATCCGGGTGGGCATCACAGAATGCTGCGAAGTCGTCCACCGGGCAGCCCAGGTCCAGCGAGCAGGTCGCTTCCAGCGTGGGCATCAGTACGGTCTTTTCGGGCGACAGGATCTTGGCGGTCTCGCCCATGAAGCGCACGCCGGCGACCACCAGGGTCTGCGCCGCATGCTGGCGGCCAAAGCGCGCCATTTCCAGCGAGTCCGAGACGCAGCCACCGGTCTCCAGGGCCAGATCCTGCAGGTGGCCGTCCACGTAATAGTGCGCCACCAACACCGCGCCCTTCGCGCGCAGGAGTTCGGCGGCCTGGGCCTTAAGGGTCTGAGCTTCTTGGGCGGCCAGTGCCTCCGGAACTTGGGCCCAAGCCTGGGCGGTGCAGCTGGCGCCGCCAGCATCCTGGCGGGTGTAATCGATGACGAGGGAATCCATGCCGCCATGCTATCGCGCGGGTTCGGCACTCGGCTGGGCAGGGCGCCTTGGCACAATGGGCGTGGGGCCTGTCGGAGGCCAGAACACAGGGGCAGGCCATGCGCGCCGCATTTGGATTTTTGGTGATGGTCCTCGTCATGGGTGGGGTGCTGATGCTGGCCAAGCAGCAGGCCAAATTGGCAGCGCCGACTGCGCGCCCCGCCAGTTCGAGCGCCTCGGCTGCGCCGGCGCAAACCGCGCCGCAGGCGGTGGAGCAACAGGTCAAGGGTCTGCTGGAGCAGGGCGCACAGCGTGCCAGTGAGGCTCAGCCTTGAGTGACCCGGGCCGAGACGAGGGCTTCATGCGCTTGGCCCTCGACCAAGCGCAGAACGCCTGGCTGGTGGGCGAAGTGCCGGTGGGCGCGGTCATTCTGCGCGAGGGTCGGGTGATTGCCACCGGCTACAACCGCCCCATCACCACCCACGATCCCACCGCGCACGCCGAGGTGGTGGCCCTGCGCCATGCGGCCACCCTACTGGGCAATTACCGCCTGCCCGAGTGCGAGCTCTTTGTGACCTTGGAGCCCTGCGCCATGTGTGCCATGGCCCTGTTGCACGCGCGCTTCAAGCGCATCGTGTTTGCCACCCACGACCCCAAGACCGGCGCGGCCGGTTCCGTTGTCGACCTGTTTTCGCAGCCCTTGCTGAACCACCATACCCGCATCGAGGGCGGGGTGATGGCGGAACCCGCCGCGCAACTTTTGCGCGATTTCTTTGCCGAACGGCGGGCGCAGGCGCGTGAGAGGCGGGCTGCCCGCACCGCGACTTGCATCCCGGTGGCCGAGGCCACCGAGTTGCCTGCCCCCTGGCATCCCTCGGAGCCTATTTGATGACCCCCTGTTGCGACCACGCCTCCATGGACCACAGCCTATTGATCTTCAGCCCCTCCGGGGTGCTGCGCGACCGCGCTGGGCTGCGCCGTGCAGTGAAACACCTCAAGGCGCTGGGCTTTGAGCCGCAAGTCGATGAGGCCGCGCAACTGCGGCAGCAGCGATTTGCTGGCACGGACGAAGAGCGGCTGGCGGCATTGCACCGCGTGGCCGACAGCGGAGCCGCCGTGGCGCTGGCGGCGCGCGGTGGTTACGGCATGAGCCGCCTGCTCGATCGTCTGGATTGGGAGCGCTTGGCTGCGTCGGTGCAGCGCGGTACGCGCTGGGTTGGCATGAGCGACCTCACCGCGCTGCAACTCGGCCTGCTGGCCCATGCACGGGGGTGCGGGGTCACCTGGCAAGGCCCGCTCGCGGTGGCCGACTTTGGGCGCGCCGCGGCGGAAGGCGGCGTGGATGACATTACCGAAGCCTGCTTTGTCGAGGCCATGCACGGAGAGTTGGAAGCCATTGGCTTTCGCGAAACCGGCGCGCCGCGCGGCACCCAAGCCTTTGATGGTCTTGAGGCCGAAGGTCTGCTTTGGGGGGGCAATCTGACCATGGTCTGCTCGCTCCTGGGTACACCCCATTGGCCTCGCATCAAGGGCGGTATCCTGTTCCTTGAGGAGGTGTCAGAGCACCCCTATCGGGTCGAGCGCATGCTGCTGCAACTGGCTCAGGCCGGGGTGCTGACGGCGCAAAAGGCCGTGCTGATTGGGGACTGCGGAGGCTGGAAGCCGGCACCTCATGATGGTGGCTATCGCCTCAAGGACGCCATTGCTGCGGCTCAGGTCGCGACCCCCACGCCTATCCTGCAAGGGCTGCCCTTCGGGCACACGCCGGCCACCAAGGTGTGCCTGCCCGTGGGGGCCAAGGCGCAGTTGGTGGTGCAGGGGCGGGATGCCCTGTTGGCCTGGGGTCATGTGTGACGAAGGCGGCAGTTTCATAGGGTGACTACTGGGTATCCCTTAGAGGGGTGTCCGCAAAGTCGCCTATCATTATCGGCTTTGTCGCTGGCTGTTGGTGGTTGCTGTCTGTCCTAGGGTCTGTCCCGGGTCGGGCTGATCGGGCGAGGGTTAACCTGCGCCTCCCGCGGCAAAGCGACCTGTCCGTTGGTGGGTGAATCGCGGGGCCCATCTGGGTCGCGTCTTTGCCTCTTGGCTGAATAGAAGGAGAGCGCATGAATTTTGCGCAGGAGAACCAAACCGGTTCGCGAATGACCAGCTTTGGCATCGTCGTGGCCATCCACGTTGCGATGATCTATGCGCTCGCGTCGGGCTTGGCCACCAAGGTGGTCGAGGCGGTCAAGGGGCCGATCGAGACCAAAGTGGTGAAAGAGCCGCCGCCGCCGCCGCCAGAGCCAGAAAAAATCGTTCCGCCGCCGCCCGATCTGAAGGCGCCGCCGCCGCCGTTCGTGCCGATCCCCGAAGTCTCGGTGCAGACTCCGCCGGCTCCGAATGCGATCGTGACCCAGTCGACCACGCCGCAACCGGTGGTGACCAAGCCTGAGCCCGCGCCCGCGCCCGCGCCGGTGGCTGCTCCGGCCCCGCGCCCCGAAAAGGTGTCGGCCGGCATGCTGTGCCCGACTCTGGTCAAGCCGGAGATGCCCGCGCTCTCGATCGAGGGTGTGGCGGAGATGAAGGTGTTGGGGACCGTCAAGGGTGGCCGCGTGGTTGCCATTGAGTTCACCAAGATGGCTGGTATCAGCGATCGTCGCGCGCAACGCTCGCTCAAGGGCGCCATCGAGGCGGCTCTGGGCCAGTACAAGTGCTCGTCGGATGGCATCTTTGAACAAGAGTTCATCTTCCGCATTGAAGGTTGAGGCGGCCTAGCCGCTGTTGTCCCGGGCGCTTCTATACGGCGCCCAATTTCCAGGCGCAACGTCCGCCATTCCGTTTTCGTACGTAGGAGTTTTCTCCATGCTTTCTCGCATTTCCGCCCTGTTCGCGGCTCTGGCTGTTGCCGCGAGCCTGGTTGCTGCCCCGGCTTTCGCCCAAGAAGCGGCTTCCGCCCCTGAGGCCGCTGCGCCCGTGACCGAAGCCGCGCCGGCTGCTGCCGCTGCCCCGGCCGCCACCGAAAAAGAGAACCCCTACGGCCTGATGGCCCTGGTCAAGCACGGCCACGCCGTGGACCAGGCCGTGCTGGTGCTGCTGGCCCTGATGTCGGCCGGTTCGTGGTTCATCATGTTCACCAAGCTGTGGGACACCCACAAGATCGGTTCCGAAGCCAAGGGCGTGCGCGCTTCTTTCTTCAAGAAGGCTTCGCTGGCTGACGGCGTCAAGTCCCTGCCCGAAGGCAGCGCCTTCCGTTACATCGCTCAGACCGCCGTGGAAGCCAGTGAGCACCACGAAGGCGCGCTGACCGAAAACATCGACCGCAACACCTGGGTCACGATGAACATCGAGCGTGCTGTGGCCGACGTCAACAGCAAGATGCAAGGTGGCCTGGGCTTCCTGGCTACCGTCGGTTCGACCAGCCCCTTCATCGGCCTGTTCGGTACCGTGTGGGGCATTCTGCAGGCCCTGACCGCCATCGGTGTGGCCGGCCAGGCTTCGATCGACAAGGTGGCCGGCCCCGTGGGCGCCGCGCTGATCATGACCGCCATCGGTCTGGGTGTGGCCGTGCCGGCCGTGCTGGGCTACAACTGGCTGGTCAACCGCAACAAGACCGTGATGGGTCAAGTGCGTGCCTTCGCTGCCGACCTGCATGGCGTGCTGATGGGCAGCCGTCAGATCGCCAAGCGCTAATCAGCGCTTAGGAATCGGAGACCCATCATGGGGATGAACGTCGGAAGTTCCGGCGGCGAAGACGAGGTGGTCTCGACCATCAACACCACGCCCCTCGTGGACGTGATGTTGGTGCTCTTGATCATCTTCTTGATCACCGTGCCGGTGGTTACGCAGTCGGTCGCCATCAGCCTGCCCAAGGAAACCAACGTCATTCGTCACACCAAGCCCGAGAACATCGAGCTGGCCGTGACGAAGGACGGCGATGTCTACTGGAACACCGCCCTGGTGCCCAGCACCGACGACTTGAAGGACCGTCTGCGCAAGATCGCCCAGATGACCCCTCAGCCCGAGGTGCACATCCGCGGTGACGACAAGGCGCGCTACGAGGCCGTTGGCAAGGTGATTTTTGCTGCCCAGCAGATCGGTATCCTGAAGCTCAGCTTCGTGACCGAGCCGCCGTCGCGCGAATGACGAGCTGAGGAGAGTCGTATGGGAATGAATGTTGGAAGCAGCTCGGGCGGCGACGAACCGGAAGTGATGATGGACGTCAACACCACGCCGTTGATCGACGTGATGTTGGTGCTCTTGGTGATGCTGATCATCACCATCCCGATTCAACTGCACGCAGTGAATCTGGACATGCCGGTGCCCAACCCGAATGCCACGCCGCCGCAGGATCCCAAGGTGGTTGAGATCTTCATCGATTTCGACGGCACCTTGTTCTGGAACGGTGAGCAGACTGAAAAGTCGGCACTCGAAGGCAAGATGATCGAAGCTGCGAAGGATCCCGAGCAGCCCGAGATCCACATCAAGCCGCACAAGCTGGTGGACTACGGCCATGTGGCCCATGTGATGGCCGGCGCCCAGCGCATCGGCCTGAAGAAGCTCGGCATGAAGGGTACGGAGCAGTTCCTCTGAACGGAGCGCCGTGACCGCAGCGCGTGGTCCAACCAAAGCGTGACAAGACCGCGTGACTAGACTGCGCTGCCCGTGTGAGACCACTCGCCGGGCAGCGTTTTTTGTTTCTGGAGTGAATACATGAAGCTGAACACCCTGGTGGCCTGCATGGTGGGCGTGATGGCTCTCAGCCTGGGCACGGGCAGTGAGGGTTCGCTGGGTTTTTCCAGCGCCGCTGCACAAGAGGCCGTGCGCCCCGAGATCGGCAAGCATCTGAAGGATGTGCAGGCCATGCTCAAGGCCGCCAAGTACCGCGAGGCGCTGGCCAAGCTGCGTGAGGCCGAGGCGGTCGGCGGTCGCACGGCGGGCGAAAACGTGCTGATCGAGCGCCTGCGTCTCGCGGCTGCTCAAGGCGCCGGTGACGGCGACAGCATGGTGCGCGCCTACGAGGCCCTGAAGGCCGCCGGCAAGGTCGGCGGTGGCGAGAACCTGCAGTATCTGGAAGCGATTGCCGGGACCTATTCGCGTGTGAACGAGAACGCCAAGGCCTTGACCTGGGCCAATCGCTACTTCAAGGAAGGCGGCAACAGCGCCGCCATGAAGGCCGTGGTTACGCGCTCGCAGTTCATGTCGGGTGATATGGGCGCGATCATCAAGGACACGGTGGCCGAGATCCATGCCGACGAAAAGGCTGGTCGCGCCCCTTCCAAAGAGAAACTGGGCCTGCTGATGAGCGCCGCTGAACGCGCCAAGGACAGCAACGCCTACAGCCTGGGCTTGGAAAAGCTGTTGCAGTACTACCCCGGAAAGGATGTCTGGGCGGCTGCCATTTCGGGCGCGCAGCAGAAGAAAGGCTTCTCAGATCGCTACGTGTTGGATCTGTTCCGTCTGCGCTTCCTGAGCGGCAATATGCGCGGCGAGGCCGACTACATGGACTATTCGCAGATGGCGGCGCAGGCTGGTTTTGCGGATGAGGGCCTCAAGGCCGTCGAGGCCGGTTATGCCGCCGGTGTGCTGGGTCAGGGCGCCAGCGCCGAGCGCCACAAGCGCTTGAAGGACTTCATGCTCAAGCGTGTGGCCGATGCGAAGGCCGGTTTCGCTGCTGCGGAAGCTGCCGCGAAAGATCCGCGCGATGGCAATGCGCTGATTCCCCTGGGCCTTGCTTTGGCTCAGCGGGGCGATGCCAAGGGCGGCGTGAAGCTGATCGAACTGGGCATCGAGAAGGGCAATCTGAAGAATGAAGACGCAGCCAAGCTGGCGCTGGGTCAGGCCCAGTTGTTGGCGGGCGAGATGTCCAAGGCGGTGGCGTCCTTCCGAGGCGTGAAGGGGACCGATGGTTCTGCCGAAGTCGCGCGACTCTTCAGCATCCATGCCCGCTCGAAGAAGTGACTCGCGCTTGAAAGACTGAACGCATAGGCGGCCCTGTGGGGCCGCCTTTTTGTTTGGCTGGAGCGCTGGAAAGGGTAAAAGAAAAGGGGGCCGCCATCTGGCGGCCCCCTTTTTCTATGGGTGCCTCGGGATCAGGCCTTCTTGCTACGACGCGCGAAGCCACCGGCCAGCAGGGCGGTGCCCACCAGGGCCAGCGAAACAGGCTCGGGCACCGAGTTCTTGCGGATGAAGTCCTCATGGATGCTCACGGGCACAAAGCCGTTGAGTTCGCCAAAGCTGCTGTTGGGGCCACGAACTTTGTCGACGTCGCCGAAGCCTGGGCCAAACGTGAGTCCGAACGAGGTGACAGACGCAATCTTGCCGTCGACGAACTGCGGGCCGCCGGAGTCGCCGCCAGCGGTCGAGACCTCGGTGGCGCCGCGGCCGGTATCGCAATACTTGGCGCTGGCCGCCAAGCCAATGCCGTCAGTGGCGACCAGGCAGTTCGCGTCGTTGTCGGCGGTACCGTTGTCGAAGTCGGCCAGGTAGGTGTAGGCAATCTGCTCGGCGGGTTGGCCGAGGATGGGCGACCAAATGCCTCCGAAATCGGCATCGCCAAGACGATAGTCGTAGCGGTTGTCGCCTTGGCGCAGGCGGCCGGTGCCGGCGTTCACGCCGGTGGCGCCGCCAACGGTCGAGCGGCCGCCGTAGCCGGCCACGTTGTAGTCCACACCCGTCAGGTCGGCAGTGTAGAGGTCGTAAGACTTCACCGAGGAATCGACGAACTGCGACAGGCGCAGGATGGCGATGTCGTTCTGATCGATCACATCACCCGTGTACTTTTCGTGCACGTTGTAGTGGCTGACCTGGTAGGAAAAGGTCGGAGCCGAGCTGACGATCGTGTCAGGGTTGTTGCCGGTGTAGAAGTGCACCGTGGTGCTCAGCGGGCGATCCGGCATGCCGTTGCTGACGCAGTGGGCGGCGGTCAGGATGGCGGCGCGGCTGGGCAGCAGGGTGCCCGAGCAGACGAAGGAGCCGGCCGAGCCGTAGTCCATCACCAAGTAGGCCACGCCGTTGTACTTGGGCATTTCAGCAAAGTACAGCGGGTTGCCGCCGGCGGCTGCCGTGGCGGTGGAGTTCTGACCGACGATGGTGTTGGCGGCGGTCCAGGTCATTTCGCCGAAGCTGCCGGTTTGCACGCGGGCGGGGCTGGCGTGGGCGGTCGAGCAAGCCAGCAAGGCGGCTCCGGCCAGGAGGGAGAGGCAATGTTTCATGGGAAGGGGCTTTGCACACGAGGATGGCCAGCGCAGGAGACCGGCCGAAAACTGCCGGCGCAGGTTACTGGCGGCCGCTCCGCGCTCCTTAAACGATTCCTAAATGAAAAAACGCCCAACCCCCCAAATGAGGGGTGGGCGTTTCTTGAGCGGGTTTACCCGCGGGGCTTACTTCGGTGCCAGGCGGATGGCGCCGTCGAGGCGGATCACTTCGCCATTCAGCATCTCATTGGTGACGATGGCCTTGACCAGCTTGGAATAGTCCTCGGGCGTGCCCAGGCGCGAGGGGAAGGGCACGTTGGCGGCCAAGGCGTCTTGCACTTCTTTGGGCATGCCGAACAGCATCGGGGTGCCGAAGATGCCCGGGGCGATGGTCATGTTGCGAATGCCATTGCGCGCCAGATCGCGGGCAATGGGCAGGGTCATGCCGACGATGCCGCCCTTGCTGGCCGCATAGGCGGCTTGGCCGATCTGGCCGTCATAGGCGGCCACCGAGGCGGTGCTGATCAGCACGCCGCGCTCGCCGGTGCTCTCGGGCTCGTTCTTGCTCATGGCGGCGGCGGCCACGCGGATCATGTTGAAGCTGCCGATCAGGTTCACACCGATGACCTTGCTGAACAGATCCAGCGAATGGCCACCTTCCTTGCCCACGGTGCGGGCGGCGGGCGCAATGCCGGCGCAGTTCACCAGGCCCATCAGCTTGCCTTGCGCGGTGGCGGCATTGACGACGGCCTCGGCATCGGCGGCATGGGTCACATCGCACTTGACGAAGATGCCGCCGAGTTCCTTGGCGATGGCTTCGCCGCGCTCCGCTTGCACATCAGCCAGCACGACCTTGGCGCCTTCGGCAGCGAGCATGCGGGCCGTGCCCTCGCCCAGGCCGGAAGCGGCGCCAGTGACGATGAAGACTTTTCCTTTGATGTCCATAAGACTCTCCTTTGTGGGGATAAAAATAAAGCTGGGTCGCTTGTGGCGACCCAGCTCGGGATGATTGGCCTTGGCTTCAGCCCTGCAGTGCGGCCAGCGCCTTGGCGGTGATTTGGTCGACCGAGCCCATGCCCTCGATGCGACGGTACTTGGGGGCCTGGGCGTCGCCGCCGGCGGCCCACTGCGAGTAGTAGTCGACCAGGGGGCGGGTCTGGGCGGAGTAGACGTCCAGGCGCTTGCGTACGGTCTCTTCCTTGTCGTCGTCGCGCTGCACCAGCTCTTCGCCGGTTTCGTCGTCCCGGCCTGCCACTTTGGGCGGGTTGAACTTGACGTGGTAGGTGCGGCCCGAGGCGGGGTGGGAGCGGCGGCCGCTCATGCGTTCGATGATGGCCTCGAAGGGCACATCAATCTCCAGCACATAGTCCAGCTTGACGCCGGCGGCCTTCATGGCGTCGGCCTGCGGGATGGTGCGCGGGAAGCCATCGAACAGGAAGCCTTGGGCGCAATCGGGCTGGCTGATGCGTTCCTTGACCAGGTTGATGATCAGCTCATCGCTGACCAGGCCACCGGACTTCATGACCGCGTCGGCTTGCAGGCCCAGCGGGGTGCCGGCCTTGACGGCGGCGCGCAGCATGTCGCCGGTGGAGATCTGCGGGATGCCAAATTGCTTGCAGATGAAGGCGGCTTGGGTGCCCTTGCCGGCGCCCGGGGCGCCCAAAAGAATCAGTCGCATGAGGATCCTGATGATGCGGGGTTGGCCCTTGTTGCACAGCAGCATTCAAGGGCGCGCGAGTATCGCATGGGGGGTCTTGCCTCCCGCTTACGGGGAAGCCCCCATGAGTGAGCGGACTCTTTCGAGGTCCTCAGGCGTATCCACCCCCGGGCCGGGCCGGGTGAGGCTGAGGTGCACGGCGATGCGCTCGCCATGCCAGAGCACGCGCAATTGCTCCAGACTTTCGATTTGTTCCAGCGGGCTGGCAGCCAGCTGCGGGAAGCGGCGCAGGAAGCCCGCGCGATAGGCATAGAGGCCGACATGCCGCAGCGCGCTGCCGGCCTGCGGCAGAGCCTGGGCCGGCGAGGGGGCCGGGGCATCACGCCACCAGGGGATCGGGGCGCGCGAAAAGTACAGGGCTCGCCCGGCGGCATCGCACACCAACTTGACGACGTTGGGGTTGCGGAATTCCTCCGCCGAATCGATGGCATGGGCCACGGTGGCGACCGCGCACTCGGGTTGCTGCGCCAGGGTGAGCGCACAGGCGCGGATCAGGGCCGGGTCGATCAGGGGCTCGTCGCCCTGCACATTGACCACCAACTCATCGCCATCCAGCCCCAGTTGCTCACAGGCCTCGGCCAGGCGGTCGGAGCCGCTCGGATGGTCGGCGCGCGTCATCAAGGCCTGCACACCGTGGGCCGCACAGGCCTGCGCCACCGGTTCGGAGTCGGTGGCCACGACCACCTGGGTGGCGCCGCTCTGGGCCGCGCGGCGTGCCACCTGGACCACCATGGGCAAACCGGCGATGGCGGCCAGCGGCTTGTTGGGCAATCGGGTGCTGGCCAGCCGGGCCGGAATCAAGACATGAAAGCGCATGGGCATCGTCAGCCGCGTTCGCTGGGCGGGCTCTCGGTCAGCGAGCGAGCCTCGCCTTCCAACATCACGGGGATGCCGTCGCGCACCGGGTAGGCGAGTTGGTCGGCCAGGCAGACCAATTCGGTCTGCCCGCCTTCATGGCTGAGTTGCAGCGGGCCCTTGCACAGGGGGCAGACCAGCAGTTCGATCAGGCGTGGGTCCATGGGGTGGGGGGCCGAGCAGGGCCTGCAGCTCGTGCAGCAGGGCTTCGGCAAAAGCGGGTTCGGGTTGCAAGTCTAGGGGCAGGACCCAGGCGCGTTGCCCTGGGGCCAGGCGCTCGGGGGGCAGTTTGACGGCGTCTTTTTCCGTCAGCAGTAGCTCATCGTCGGCCTGCCAGGGCAGGTGGTCGAAGCGGTGGTGATCGGGCAAGGGCAGGGCTTGGAAGTCCAGTCCGGCGGCCTGCAGCATGTCGAAGAAGGCCTGTGGCCGGGCCAGGCCGGCCACCGCCACCAGTCGCCGGCCGCGCAAGGACTCCAGGGCTTGCGGCGTCTGCGCCTGGTGGTTCCACCAACTGTCCAGCGACACGGCGCCGGCCAGCTGACGCTGAGCCACAAAACCGGGCAGGGCGGTGGACGGTTGGCCGTCTGTGTAGAGCACCAGATGGTTGGCGCGGCTGCCGGGGAGTGGCGGCAGCGCACGATCCTGGCGCAGCGGGCCGGCCGGCAGCAGCCAGCCATTGCCCAGGCCGCGGGCGTCGAACAGCCAAAGGCTCAGATCGCGGGCGAGTCCTGCGTGCTGCAAGCCATCGTCGCTGACGATCAGGTTCAAGTCGGGGTGAGCCGCCAGCAGGGCCGCGCAGGCCTCTCCGCGCGAAGCCGCCACAGCCAGCGGGGCGCCGCTTCGGCGCCAGATCAACAGGGGTTCGTCACCCAGTTGATGGGCATCGCTGTGGGCATGTGCCAGTTGCACGCCCTCACTGTGTCGCCCGTAGCCCCGCGAGACCACACCGGCGCGCCAGCCCCAGGCCTTGAGCAAGGCCAGCACCGCCAGCAGGGTGGGCGTCTTGCCGGCGCCGCCGACGATCCAGTTGCCCACCACCAGCACCGGCACGGGGGGGCGGTGAATGGCGCGGCGGCCGCTGGCGTGCCGGGCACGGTCCCAGCTTTGCAGGGCGCGGTAGACGGCCGTCAGGGGCCGGAGTGACCAGGCCAGCGGCCCGCGCCGCAGCCACTGGCGCTGCAGCCAGGCCGACATCAGCGGGGTGCGCTTTGTTGGGCGGCGAAGGCGAGTTTGGGAACGCCGGCGCGTTTGGCGGCGTCCAGCACATTCATCACCAGCTGGTGCGGTGCCAGCGCGTCTGCGGCCACCACCACCTGAGCGTCCTTGTGCTCGGCCACGGCGGCGCGCAGATGGGCTTCCAGCACCTCGACGCCGACACCGCCCAGGGTTACACCGTCAATCGCGTAACGACCATCGGGGCTGACGGCCACCACGATCTCGTGCGGGGACTGCTTGGGTGGTGAGACGCCAGCCTGCGGCAGCTGCACCTGCAGCGCCGTGTGGGGTGAGAAGGTGGTGCTGAGCATCAGGAAGATCAGCACCACCAGCAGCACGTCGATGAAGGGGATCAGATTGATCTCGGGTTCATCGCGATGGCGCACGCGGAACTTCATGCGGCACCCGGCGTGGCGGCTTGGCGGGCGGCGCGCATGGCCGCGTGGGTGTGGCGGGTCAGCTGGTGATAGAAGCGCTCGGCCGCTTGCTCAATTTCCATCTCGAAGTTCTCCACCAAGGCCCGGAAGTGGCGATGGCAGAGCAGGGCGGGGATGGCAACGATGAGACCGAAGGCGGTGTTGTAGAGAGCGATCGAGATGCCGTGTGCAAGCTGGGCCGGGTTGCCCGAGCCCGGGGCCTGACTGCCGAAGATCTCGATCATGCCGATCACCGTGCCCAGCAGACCCAGCAGCGGCGCGGCGGTGGCGATGGAACCCAGGGTGGTGAGGTAGCGCTCGAGCTGGCGCACACCCCGGCGTCCGGCGCGCTCGAACACCTCGCGCAGGTGCTGGTCGCTGATACGAGGCTCGTCGATGACGGCGCGCAGGCCTTCTGCCAGCACTTCGCCCAGCAGCGAGCTTTGATTCAGCTTGTCCACCACGTCGGCGCTGGGCATCTGCGCCGCATCGAACTGACGCAGATCGGCCAGCAGGGCCGGCGGCACGATGCGCTCGGCGCGCAGGCTGTAGAAGCGCTCGAAGATCAGCGCCAGGGCAATGAAGGAGCAGGCCACCAAGGGCCAGATGGGCCAGCCAGCGGCTTGTAAGATCGACAGCAAAAGGCACTCCTCGCGAGCAGGTGTCGAGGCCCACGCCCCGCAGCGGGCGCATTGTGCCGCTGCCAAAGCCGTCTCCCCGTCGCACCTCTCAATGACATTGCAACAAGCAGGCTCCGCCTGGGGCGTGGCCGCCCTGCTGGCCCATCTGTCGGACACGCTCACGCGTCAGCTGGGCGTCTGCACCGTGGAGGGCGAGATTGCCAGCTTCACTCGGGCCACCTCGGGGCATTGCTATTTCAGCCTGAAGGATGCCGAGGGTGCGCCCGCCTTGCTGAAGATGGCCCTGTTCCGGCGCGCTGCCATGCAGCTGCGCTTTGCGCCGCAGGAGGGGCAGCGGGTGCGGGTCACGGGCCGGCTGGCGCTGTACGAGCCGCGCGGCGAGCTGCAGTTCATTGCAGAGACCCTGGCGCCCGCTGGCGCCGGGGCGCTTTACGAGCAGTTTCTGCGGCTCAAGGCCCAGCTGGAGCGCGAGGGTTTGTTCGACCCTGCGGTCAAGCGCGGGCTGCCCGGTTTTGCCCGGCGCATCGGGGTCATCACCTCACTGGGCGGGGCGGCCTTGCACGATGTGTGCACCACGCTGGCCCGGCGCGCGCCGCATGTGGGCGTGATCATTTACCCCAGTCTGGTGCAGGGGGCCGAAGCGCCGGCCGCCTTGTGCGCCGCGCTGGAACAGGCGCGGCAGCGCAATGAAGTGGAAGTGCTGTTGCTGGTGCGCGGCGGCGGGTCGATGGAGGACTTGTGGGCCTTCAACGACCCCGAAGTGGTGCGCGCCGTGGCCCATACCCTGGTGCCCTTGATCAGTGGTGTGGGTCATGAAACCGATGTGACCCTCTGCGACCTGGCCGCCGACCTGCGTGCTGCCACTCCCACCGCAGCCGCTGAATTGGCGGCACCCGCGCGCGCCGACCGCTTGCGTGAGCTGCAGCGCTGGCAACAGCGGCTTAGCCAGCAAGTGGGGCGGCGCCTGGATTGGCAGGCCCAGCGGCTCGACCGTCTGGCCCTGCGCCTGGCGCGGCCGGCGCAGCGGCTGGAGCAGTCCCAGCGCCGTCTGGATTTGCTGCAGGCGCGGTTGCAGTCGGCGCTGCAGCGACGGGTGGATCAGCAGGGCCATGGCCTGCTGGATCTGCGGCGTGCCTTGGTCAGCCAGTTGCAGGCGCAGCTGCAAGTCAAGGTTCAGCGATTGGCGCGCGCCGAGGCACGGTTGGAGGCCTTGAACCCGCAGCGCGTGCTGGAGCGGGGCTTTGCCTGGCTCGAAGACGCGGCAGGTCAGGCCATGACAAGCGCCAGCCAGTTGCAGCAGGGCCAGGCCCTGCGCGCCCGCCTGGCCGATGGATCGGCCGATCTGAGGGTCGAGGGGGTGACCCCACGGCCCAAGGGACAGCGCCCGCATTCCTAGAATGCCGCTTTCGCAAAATTCCTCACACCCGGAGACGCTCATGGAACACCAACTGCCCCCGTTGCCCTATGCCAAGGACGCCCTGGCGCCGCACTACAGTGCCGAGACCCTGGAGTTCCACCACGGCAAGCACCACAACGCCTATGTGGTGAACCTGAACAATTTGCAGAAGGGCACCGAATTCGAATCGATGTCGCTGGAAGACATCATCAAAAAGAGCAGCGGCGGCATCTACAACAACGCCGCCCAGATCTGGAACCACACCTTCTTCTGGAACGGCATGAAGCCTGCCGGCGGTGGTGAGCCCACGGGTGCCCTGGCGGCCGCCATCAACGCCAAGTGGGGCAGCTACGCCGCCTTCAAGGAAGCCTTCGTGAAGTCGGCCGTGGGCAACTTCGGCTCGGGCTGGACCTGGCTGGTGAAGAAGCCCGATGGCTCGGTGGACATCGTCAACACCGGCGCCGCCGGCACCCCGCTGACCACCGCCGACACCGCGCTGCTGACGGTGGACGTGTGGGAACACGCCTACTACATCGACTACCGCAATCTGCGCCAGAAGTTTGTCGAAACCTTCTTCGACAAGCTGGTGAACTGGGGTTTTGCTGAAGCCAATTTTGCGTAAACCCACGCTGTGCGAACGCCATGTGCGCGGTTCGCAAACGGTTGGTTTACCTCGACAAGAAGGCCCGCTTCGGCGGGCCTTTTTTTTTGAAGCTCAGTTGCCGAAAGGCTTGCCCTGCAGCTTCATGCCGGGCTTGAACCCGCGCTTGGCAAACCAGCCTTGGTTCATCTCCAGCGCGTAGCGCACAGGCTCGCTCGAGCAATGGCTGGTTTCATCCAGGGGTTTCATGTCCGCCATGGACACGATGCGGCCGTCGTCTGCCAGAAAGGCGATGGTCAGCGGCAGCAGGGTGTTGCGCATCCAGAAGCACTGGGTCTCGCGCGACTCGAACACAAACAGCATGCCCTCGTGCTGCGGCATGTCTCGGCGATGCATCAGCCCAGTGGCGCGCTCTTCGGGGGCCACGGCCAGTTGCGCCTGAATGACATGCATGCCGGCGCGCAGCGGTAGGGTGGTCAGGCGTTGAGCTTCTTGTGCCTGCGCCCCACTCGCCCAGGCGGCACTCAGTGCGGCCAGCAAGATAAGGACGGGCTTGTTGATTCCGATCATGGGCTGAGGGCCTGCTTGTGGGAACAATGCGGCGATGCACGCCGTGCTTGAACCCATTATCCCGAGTCCCCTTGAGCGGCCTGCCCCAGCCTCCGACGGCGGCGGCGCGCAGACCCGCTGCGAACTAAGCTTGCAGGTGGCCGGGCTGCACTGTGCGGCCTGTGCCGAGGCGCTCTCAGCGGAGCTGCGGGCCTTGCCCGGGGTCCACACGGCCACTGTGGGCTATGCCAGCGCTCTGGCCTGGGTTGATCTGGACGAGAGGCTGACGCCGCGTGCGGCCCTGCTGGAAGCCGCCCGCAAAGCTGGCTACGAGTTGGCCGAGGCCGCCCCGGAGGCCGCTGCTGCATTGCGGCGACGCGAGGCGCGCGCCATGCTCTGGCGGCTTTTTGTGGCCTGGTTCTGCATGATGCAGATCATGATGCTGGCCGCGCCGACCTACTTCGACTCTGGCGCCGAAGTGCCGAGCGATCTGCGCGCCCTGATGCATGGCGCCAGCTGGGTGCTGGCGCTGCCGGTGCTGCTGTTTTCGGCCACACCCTTCCTGCGCGGGGCTTGGCGCAGCCTGCGGCAGCGGCGCCTGGGCATGGATGTGCCGGTGGCCTTGGGCGTGCTGGTGACTTTCGGGGCCTCGACCTTGGCACTGGCCGATCCGGGGGGGCTGCTGGGCGACGCGGTTTACCTGGATTCGATGACCATGTTCGTCGCCTTCTTGCTGGGCGCGCGCTGGTTTGAGCTCAAGGCCCGCCATGCGGCAGCGATTGAAGCGGAGCGCCTTGATCTGGGTGAGGCATTGGAAGTGACCCGGGTGGATGCGCAGGGGACGACGGAGCGGGTCAGCGCGCAGGCGCTGCGGCCAGGCGATCAGGTGCAGCTGGCCTTGGGCGAGACCCTGGCGGCTGATGCCCGTCTGGTCAGCGCGCAGGCTCTGGTGGACGAGTCCATGCTCAGTGGTGAGGCGCGGGCCTTTCAGCGGGTCCAGGGCGATCTGTTGTTGGCGGGTACCGTCAATCTGGGGGCGCCCCTGCGCTTGGAGGTGGTGGCCGTGGGCGGCCAAACTCGCCAGGCGCGCTTGCGCCGGCGCTTGGCTCAGGCCCTGAGCGAGCGGCCGCGAGGCTTCAGCGAGGCCGATGCCTGGGCGCCGCTCTTTCTGGCCGTGGTGCTGCTGCTGGCGTTGGTGGCGGGGTTGCTGTGGTGGCACTTTGAGCCGGGCCGGACGCTGAGCGTGGTGGCGGCGGTGCTGGTCGTGACCTGCCCCTGCGCGCTGGCACTGGCCGCGCCGGCGGCGGTGGTGGCCAGCGCCCGGGCGCTGACGCAGCGGGGGGTGTGGCTCCAGCGACTGGCGGCCATCGAGGCCCTGGCACGGGTGGAACGCGTGGTGTTTGACAAGACGGGCACCCTGACCCAGCCCCAGGCAAGGCCCCTGGGCGAGGTCGACCCGACCCAGATGGCGGCCGCCGTGGGCCTGGCCCAGTGGTCGCGCCATCCGGTCGCGCAGGCGCTGGCGCGCTGGCCGCTGCAACAGGCAGCCGGGCGCTGGACCGAGGTGACCGAGGTGGCGGGACAAGGTTTGCGGGGGCGGGATGCCCGGGGGGCGTGGTGGCGGCTGGGCCGTCCGGCCTGGGTCGAGGCACAGACCGGCGCAAGTTCGACGGCCAGCCTGGCCTTCGCGCCGGAGGCTGGGGACCAGCCCACGCTGCACTTTGAACTGGATGAGGTGCTGCGGCGCGATGCGGCCGCCGTGGTGGAACGCCTGCGGACGCTGGGTCTGCGCATGAGCTTGCTCTCGGGCGATGCGCCCGAGCGCGCTCGGGCGGTGGGTGCGGCCTTGGGGTTGGAAGCCCAAGGGGGCTGTGACCCCGAGGCCAAGCAGGCGCAGGTGCAGGCCTGGCAAGAACAAGGGCAGTGCGTGCTGATGGTGGGCGATGGCGTCAACGACGGCCCCGTGCTGGCCCAGGCCGATGTGGCCGTGGCCATGGGGGAGGGGGCCGGTCTGGCGCGCAACAGCGCCGATCTGACCCTGCTGCGCAATGAGTTGTCCGCCCTGCCGGAGTTGATCCAGCTGGGCCGGCGCACGCGCCGGGTGATGCGGCAAAACCTGGCCTGGGCGGCCAGTTACAACCTGCTGGCCGTGCCCATGGCCCTGGCCGGCTGGTTGCCGCCCTGGGCCGCCGGCCTGGGAATGGCCCTGAGTTCACTCTGGGTGGTGGGCAACGCCCTGCGCCTGGCTCGCAACTGATGGACATCCTCTATTTGCTCATCCCGGTCACGGTGCTGATCGCCTTCGGCGTGCTGATCGTGTTCGCCTGGTCGCTCAAGAGCGGTCAGTTCGAGGACGTGGAGCAGGAGGGCGCGCGCATCCTGGTGGATGAAGACCACAGTCTTGACCCAGTTCAAGAAGCGATTGACGGCGATCAAGGCGCACCCTAGGGGGTGCCCGAAGAATGCAAGCCCAGAAGGAGAAACCACGCATGGCTCGCTCTCAAGCCCCGGCGGCATCGACCGCCTACTTTGATGGCCCGATCAGGGCCTTTGCTTTGGCCGCGGTGCTTTGGGGCATCGTCGGCATGTTGGTGGGCGTCTTCATTGCCGCCCAGCTGGCCTTTCCGGATCTGACCCATGGCATTTCATGGCTCAGCTACGGGCGGCTGCGTCCGCTGCACACCAATGCAGTGATCTTTGCCTTTGGCGGTTCGGTGCTGTTCGCCACCGCCTACCACGTGGTGCAGCGCACCTGCCAGGTGCGCCTTTTTGCGCCGCAGCTCGCGTGGTTCACGTTCTGGGGTTGGCAGGCCATCATCGTGGCTGCCGCGCTGACCCTGCCGTTGGGCATCACCAGCGGCAAGGAATACGCCGAGCTGGAGTGGCCGATTGACCTGGCCATCGCCGTAGTCTGGGTGTCTTACGCCATCGTGTTCTTTGGCACCGTGGGCACGCGCAAGGTCAAGCACATCTACGTGGCGAACTGGTTCTTTGGCGCCTTCATCATCACGGTGGCCTTGCTGCACATCGTCAACAGCGCGGCCATGCCGGTCTCGCTGTGGAAGAGCTATTCGGCCTATGCCGGCGTGCAGGACGCCATGGTGCAGTGGTGGTATGGCCATAACGCGGTGGGCTTTTTCCTGACCGCCGGCTTCCTGGGGATCATGTACTACTACATCCCCAAGCAGGCCGAGCGTCCGGTCTACAGCTATCGCCTGTCCATCGTCCACTTCTGGGCGTTGATCTTCACCTACATGTGGGCGGGCCCGCACCACCTGCACTACACCGCGCTGCCGGACTGGGCCCAGAGCCTGGGCATGCTGTTCAGCCTGGTGCTGCTGGCGCCGAGCTGGGGCGGGATGATCAACGGCATCATGACCCTGTCGGGTGCCTGGCACAAATTGCGTGATGACCCGGTGCTGAAGTTCCTGATCGTGTCCCTGTCGTTCTACGGTATGAGCACTTTCGAGGGCCCGATGATGTCCATCAAGACCGTCAACGCCCTGAGCCACTACACCGATTGGACGGTCGGCCATGTGCACAGCGGTGCGCTGGGCTGGGTGGGTCTGGTGTCCATGGGCGCGCTGTACGCCTTGATCCCGCGCCTCTATGGCCGCAAGGAGATGCACAGCAAGAGCGCCATCGAACTGCACTTCTGGATCGCCACCATCGGCATCGTGCTCTATATCGCCGCGATGTGGATTGCCGGTGTGATGCAGGGTCTGATGTGGCGTGCCACCAACCCGGACGGCACCCTGGTCTACAGCTTTGTCGAGTCGGTGAAGGCGACCTATCCCTTCTACCTGATTCGTCTGGCCGGTGGCCTGCTCTATCTGGGTGGCATGTTTGTGATGGCCTGGAACGTCTGGATGACCGTCAAGGGCCGCGATGCGGTGCTGCAGTCGCCCAAGTTGGCGACGGCCTAAGGAGAACAATCAAATGGCTGATCACAACAAGCCTGTCGTCGGTCACGAGCGCATCGAGACCAACAACTTCCTGATGATCGTGCTGATCCTGGTGGCGGTGGCCGTCGGCGGTCTGGTGGAAATCGTGCCGCTGTTCTTCCAGCGCTCCACCACGCAGGCGGCTCCGGGTGTCAAGCCCTATGCCGCGCTGCAATTGGCCGGTCGCGATGTCTACATCCGCGAGGGTTGCTACAACTGCCACTCGCAGATGATTCGCCCCTTCCGCGCCGAGACCCTGCGCTACGGCGACTTCAGCAAGGCCGGTGAGTTCGTGTACGACCACCCCTTCCAGTGGGGTAGCAAGCGCACCGGTCCGGACCTGCACCGTGTGGGCGGCCGCTACTCGGATGAGTGGCATCGTCTGCACTTGATCCAACCGCGCGACTTGGTGCCCGAGAGCAATATGCCGGCCTACCCCTGGTTGGCTGAGGCCAAGCTCGACCCCGCCAGCATGGCACCGCGCCTCAAGGCGCTGCGGACCCTGGGTGTGCCCTATAGCGACGCCGATGTCGCCGCTGCCGCGCAAGCCGTGGAGGGCAAGACCGAGATGGACGCGCTGATCGCCTACTTGCAAGGCATGGGGAGGCCCGCACCATGAGTGGCGACGACATCAATTGGCTGCGCGGGGCGGTGACCCTGGTGTCCTTTGTGGCTTTTCTGGCCCTGGTAAGGATGACCTGGGCGCGCAAGCGCCAGCCCGAGCACGAGGCGGCCGCCGAGCTGCCCTTCGCGGATGAACAAGGAGATCGTCGTGAGTGATTTTTTCAGCCCTGGATGGCACTGGTTCATCGTGGCCGTGTCGGTCGCGGGACTTGTGTTCTGCGTCTGGCTGCTGTTCGCGGCCAGCAAGACCACCAGCATGTCCACCGATGGCACCACCGGCCATGTTTGGGACGATGACCTGCGTGAGATGAACAACCCGCTGCCGCGCTGGTGGCTGGGTCTGTTTGTGATCACGGTGGTCTTCAGTGCGCTCTATCTGTTCCTGTACCCCGGTCTGGGCCAGGCCAAGGGTTCTTTGGGCTGGAGCAGCGAGGGCCAGTACCAGGATGAAGTGGCCAAGGCCAATGCCAAGACCGCGCCGCTCTACCAGCGCCTGGCCGCCATGGACGAGAAGGCTCTGGCCGCTGATGCTGAGGCGATGGGCATTGGCCAACGCCTCTTCATCAACAACTGCGCGCAGTGCCATGGTTCGGATGCCAAGGGCAGCAAGGGCTTTCCGAACCTGAGCGACAAAGACTGGTTGTGGGGCGGCGATCTGGCGGCCATCAAGCACAGCATCAGCGAGGGTCGTGAGGGCCAGATGCCCCCGATGGCCGCCGCGGTGGGCAACGGTGAAGACCAGCGCAATGTGGCGCACTATGTGCTCAGCCTGTCCGGCAGCGCGCATGACAGCCTGCGCGCCCAACTGGGCAAGGAAAAGTACGCCGCCTGTGCCGCCTGCCACGGCAGCAAGGGCGAGGGCAACACGGCCCTGGGCGCACCGCGTCTGTCCGACAAGATCTGGCTGCACGGCTGGGGCGAGCAGGCCATCCTGGCCATGATCAGCGGCGGCAAACACAACCAGATGCCGGCGCAAAAGGCCAAGCTGAGCCCGGAGCAGATCCATGTGCTGGCCGGCTATGTCTGGAGCCTGTCGAACGCTTCTGCTCGTTGATGCCTGCTGATGCAATCTGATGAATGAAGCCAAAGAAGCGGTCGTCACCCTGTACCGCAAGCGCCAGAAGATCCACCCGAGAGAGATCTCGGGTTGGTTCCAGAACTGGCGCTGGGTGTTTGTGTTCCTGACCCAGCTGGTCTTCTACGGACTGCCTTGGCTGGAATGGAATGCGCGCCAGGCGGTGCTGTTCGACCTGGAGGCGCGTCGCTTCTTTCTGTTTGGCCTGATCCTGTATCCGCAGGATCTGTTCTACCTGACTGCGCTGTTGCTGCTCAGCGCCTATGCCCTGTTCCTGTTCACCGCGGTAGCGGGGCGGCTGTGGTGTGGCTACGCCTGCCCGCAGACCGTCTACACCTCCATGTTCCTGTGGATTGAGCAGCGCATCGAGGGCAGCAAGATCCAGCGCGAACGCCTGGACAAGGCTCCTTGGACCTGGGACAAGCTGTGGCGTAGAGCGGCCAAGCACAGCAGCTGGGTGTTGTTGGCCTTGGTGACCGGCTTTAGCTTCGTGGGCTACTTCACGCCCATCCGGGAGTTGGCACCCGCCGTCCTGGCGGGCGCCCTAGGGCCGTGGCAGACCTTTTGGATCCTCTTCTACGCCTTTGCCACCTGGGGCAACGCAGGCTTTATGCGGGAGCAGGTCTGCAAATACATGTGCCCCTATGCGCGCTTCCAAAGCGCGATGTTCGACCGCGACACGCTCATCATTGGCTACGACGCCGAGCGCGGCGAACCGCGTGGTCCGCGCGGGCGCAAGGATGATCTGAAGGCCAAGAACCTGGGTCATTGCATTGACTGCGAGCTCTGTGTGCAGGTCTGCCCGGTGGGCATCGACATTCGCAAGGGCCTGCAGTACGAGTGCATCGGCTGCGCCGCCTGCATCGATGCCTGCGATCAGGTGATGGACAAGATGCAGTACCCGCGTGGTCTGGTGCGCTATGACACCGAAAACGGCATCGAGCAGCATCTGGATCGCAAGACCGAATGGTTGCGCGTGCTCCGGCCACGGGTTTGGGTCTACACCGCCGGTCTGGTGCTGATCACGGCGGCTGTGGCCTACAGCCTGTGGACGCGTCCGCCGCTGCGCTTTGATGTGGTGCGCGACCGCGGCGCGCTGGCGCGTTTCAACGAGCAGGGTCAGCTGGAAAACGTCTACCGACTGCAGCTGATGAATGTGCTGGAGCGCGCACAGCGCTATCGCATCCGTGTGGAGTCTTCGGCCGCCGCCCTTCAGGGGCTGAGCCTGGGCGTGAGTGCAACCGTGGAATTGGCGCCCATCGAAGCCCGCTGGGTGCCGGTGACGGTGCACCTGCCGGCCGAGCAGGCCCCGCCCAGCGCCGGTGCACACGAGCTTCACTTCGTGGTCGAGCGCCTGGCCGATGGCGATGACAGCGCCTATCCTGTGCGCGAGAAGTCCACCTTTGTGGTGCCGCGTTGAGAGAACCCATGAAAAACATTTCACACCCCACGCAGCCCTGGTACCGGGTGCGCATCGTCTGGTTGGTGGTGGCCTTGCCGCTGAGTGCGGTGCTGGCCGGCACCACCACCGCCGTCATCGCGCATCTCGATCCGGACCCCGTGATCAAGCCGCAGGCGCAGGCCACGCCCGAGCGACCGGCCATGGAGGGTCGCAACCACGCGGCCACCGGCGGGCGCAAGGCGCCCTGAAAGCAAAAAGGCCGCTTGACGCGGCCTTTTTTGCGGGGAATCGATTAGCAGGCGGCGCTGGACACCAGGCGCTGCAGGGCATCGGGTTGCAGCACGGTGATCTGGCGCTGCTTGACCTCGAGGATGCCGTCGTCCTGGAAGCGCGAGAAGGTGCGGCTCACCGTCTCCAGCTTCAGACCGAGGTAGCTGCCAATTTCCTCGCGCGTCATGCGCAGCACCAGTTCGCTGGCCGAGTAGCCGCGTGCCTGCAGGCGCTGGGTCAGGTTCAGCAAAAAGGCCGCCAAGCGCTCCTCGGCACGCATGGAGCCCAAGAGCAGCATCACGCCATGGTCGCGCACGATCTCGCGGCTCATGATGCGGTGCAACTGGTGCTGCAGTGCTGTGAACTCGCGGGCCAATTCCTCGAGCTGATCGAAGGGCATCACGCAGACCTGGGAGTCCTCCAGTGCCTCGGCATCCACCGTGTGGCGATGGCTGCCAATGCCATCCAGGCCCAGCAACTCACCGGCCATATGAAAGCCAGTGACCTGCACCCGCCCGTCCTCGGCGTTCACGCAGGACTTGAAGAATCCGGTGCGCACCGCATAAAGCGCATGGAACTCCTCGCCAACTCGAAACAGGGTCTGACCTTTTGGAACGGTGCGTCGCTGGCTGATCAGTCCGTCCAGTCGGCTCAGATCGGTCTCGCTGAAACCAAGCGGAAGACAAAGCTCGCGCAGATTGCAGTTGGAACAGGCCGCACGCAGGGGGTCGACTCGAAGAGGGGTAGGGCTCAGCATGGTGGGCATTATCTCGAAGCCGGAAGTCATGGGGGGGTGCCAGGGCCTTGAGCGGCGTCAAGGACTGCGGGCGCGAACCCAGGCAGTATCGCCCCATGCACCCTGAGCACACCGCCATCGCCCCCGCCATCGATACCTCGAGCGCGGGCTTCCTGCCGCCCGGTTTGTTGAACCGCCTGGAATCCAGCGGGCCGCGCTACACCTCCTACCCCACGGCGGACCGTTTTGTCGAGGCCCACGGCCCCGAGCAGCATGTGCTGGCCCTGGCCCAGCGGGCCCAGGGCATCGGCGGCGCGGTGGGAAGTTCGGCGCCGCTGTCGGTCTATGTGCACGTGCCGTTCTGCGAGTCGCTTTGCTATTACTGCGCCTGCAACAAGATCGTCACCAAGCACCATGAGCGCGGCGCCGAGTACTTGAAGTTGCTGGATGCCGAGATCGACATGTGGACCGCCGGCCTGGGTGGGCGGCCGCGGGTGACCCAGTTGCATCTGGGCGGTGGCACGCCCACCTTTCTGAGTGACACCGAGTTGACCCAACTGACCGAGCGCCTCAAGCAAGCCTTTGAGTGGCTGCCCGGAATCGAGGCCTCGATCGAGGTCGACCCGCGTACGGTGAACGCCGCGCGGCTGGCGCATTTGAAGGCATTGGGTTTCAACCGCCTGAGCCTGGGCATCCAGGACTTTGATTTGCGGGTGCAGCAGGCCGTGCACCGGGTGCAGTCCTTTGCCGATGTGGCGCAACTGATGCAGGACGCGCGCACGCTGGGTTACCAGTCCATCAACCTGGACCTGATCTGTGGCCTGCCGTTGCAGACCATCGCCAGCTTCGACCGTACCCTGCAGCAGGTGATCGAGCTGCGCCCCGAGCGCATCGCGCTCTACGCCTATGCCCACCTGCCGCAGCGCTTCAAGGCCCAGCGTCGCATTCACAGCGCCGACATTCCGCTGCCAGAGACACGCCTGCAGATGCACGCCCAGGCCATTTCGGCCTTCATGCAGGCGGGTTACGAGCACATTGGCATGGACCACTTCGCGCTGCCCAGCGACGCCCTGGCCCAGGCCAAGCGGCAGGGTCGCCTGCATCGCAACTTCCAGGGTTATACGGTGCAGCCCGACGGCGATCTGATCGGCCTGGGGGTGTCGGCCATCTCGCGCGTGGGTGCCAGCTACTGCCAGAACGCCAAGACCATCGAGGAGTACGCCGATGCGCTGGCGCAGGGCCAGTGGCCGGTGGTGCGAGGTATCGCGCTCAACCGCGACGACCTGGTGCGCCGTGCCACCATCATGGCGCTGATGTGCCAGGGACGCTTGGACTTCCAAGGCTTGGCCGACGCCCATCTGATCGACCCGAAGAAGTACTTCGCCGCCGAGTTGGAGGCCCTGAAGAGCCACCAGGAGCAAGGCTTGGTGCAGATCAGCGATCAGGCCGTCGAGGTGACGCCGCTGGGCTGGTTCTTCGTGCGTTCGGTGGCCGCGGTGTTCGACCGCTTCTTGCAACTGGAAGGCGCGCGCGAGAAGTTCTCTAAGATCATTTGATGATCATTTCCACGGCCCTGGTCACCAGCACCGCGCTGATGGGCCTGGCCTCCATCCCGCACTGCGCTCTGATGTGTGGCGCGCCTTGCGCCGCCGTGGCCACGGGGCGCTCGCAGCAGCTGGGTTTCCACGTACTGCGCGTGGCCAGCTACGCCCTGGCCGGCGCGCTGGCTGCCGCCGCAGTGGGCTGGCTGCGCGAGGCCAGCCAGCTCAGCGCGTTGTTGCGCCCGCTGTGGACGGTGTTGCACACCGCCTTCCTGGCCCTGGGCCTGTGGCTGCTGTGGCGCGCCGAGCTGCCGGCCTGGCTGGGGCTGCAGGGGCGTAAACCCATGCGACTGGCTTGGACCAGTGGCGCGCTTTGGGCTGCCTGGCCCTGCGGCGTGCTGCAGGCCGCCTTGCTGGTGGCGGCACTGGCCGATACCCCTGTGGGCGGCGCCTTGGCCATGGCGGCCTTCGCGCTGGCCTCCAGTCCGGGGTTGCTGTGGGCGCCGCTGGGTTTGCGGCAGTTGCGGCGTCACCCCGAAGCGGGGCGCTGGGCGGTGCGGGCCGCCGGCTTGGCGTTGGTGTTGGCTGCGCTATGGGCCTTGGGCCATGGCCTGTGGCAGCGTGTGGCTGCCTATTGTTTTTCCTGAAAGTGGACGGGCTTTCCCTAGAATCCCGCCCTGTTTTTCCTTCTACCTGCTTGGAGCCTCATCCATGTATCAGCACATCAAGGTGCCCGAGGGTGGCCAGAAGATCACGGTCAATGCCGACTTCTCGCTCAACGTCCCCAACAACCCCATCATTCCCTATATCGAAGGGGACGGCACCGGTTTTGACATCACCCCGGTGATGATCAAGGTGGTCGATGCGGCCGTGGCCAAGGCCTATGGCGGCGCGAAGAAGATCCACTGGATGGAGATCTACGCTGGCGAGAAGTCGACCAAGGTCTATGGCCCCGATGTGTGGCTGCCCGAAGAGACCCTGCAGGTTCTGAAGGACTATGTGGTGTCGATCAAGGGCCCGCTGACCACGCCGGTCGGTGGTGGCATCCGCAGCCTGAATGTGGCCCTGCGCCAAGAGCTGGACCTCTATGTGTGCCTGCGCCCGGTGCAGTACTTCGACGGCGTGCCCAGCCCCGTGAAGGAGCCGCACAAGGTGGACATGGTGATCTTCCGCGAGAACTCGGAAGACATCTACGCGGGCATCGAGTACGAGGCCCGCAGCGACAAGGCCAAGAAGCTGATCACCTTCCTGCAGACCGAGTTCGGCGTGAAGAAGATTCGCTTCCCTGAGAGCTCGGGCATCGGCATCAAGCCGGTCAGCCAGGAAGGTACCGAGCGCTTGGTGCGCAAGGCCATCCAGTACGCCATCGACAACGACAAGCCCAGCGTGACCATCGTGCACAAGGGCAACATCATGAAGTTCACCGAGGGTGGCTTCCGTGACTGGGCCTATGCACTGGCGCAGAAGGAGTTCGGCGCCGAGCTGATCGACGGTGGCCCGTGGTGCAAGTTCAAGAATCCGAAGACCGGCAAGGACATCGTCGTCAAGGATTCGATTGCCGACGCCTTCCTGCAGCAGATCATCCTGCGCCCGGCCGAGTACTCGGTGATCGCCACCTTGAACCTGAACGGCGACTACATCTCCGACGCCCTGGCTGCCCAGGTCGGCGGCATCGGCATCGCCCCGGGTGCCAACCTGAGCGACTCGATCGCGATGTTCGAAGCCACCCATGGCACCGCGCCGAAGTACGCCGGCAAGGACTACGTCAACCCGGGCTCCGAAATCCTCTCGGCCGAGATGATGCTGCGCCACATGGGCTGGACCGAGGCGGCCGACACCATCATCAAGGCGATGGAAAAGGCCATCCTGAGCAAGAAAGTCACCTATGACTTCGCGCGCTTGATGGAAGGCGCGACCCAGGTGTCGTGCTCGGGCTTCGGTCAGGTGATGATCGAGCAGATGTAAGCCAGAGCAGGATTTGGCTTACAAAGACAAAGGGCCCCGCGGGGCCCTTTGTTGTTTTCAGTGAAGCTTCAGACTGCCGCTCGGTTCAAGCGATACCCCGCCCCACGCACCGTCTCGATCAAGGCGGCGCAGCCGGCTGGCGAGAGTGCGTCGCGCAGGCGTTTGATGTGCACATCGACCGTGCGTTCCTCGATGAACACGTGGTCGCCCCAGACCTTGTCCAGCAGCTGAGCACGGCTGTGCACGCGCTCGGGGTAGGTCATCAGATAGCGCAGCAGGCGGAACTCGGTGGGGCCGAGTTGCAGCTCGGCCGGGCCGTGGAAGACGCGGTGGGCGCTGGGGTCGAGCTTGAGTTGGCCGATCTCGATGCTTGACTCCAGGGCCTCGGGCACCTTGCGGCGCAGCAGCGCACGGATGCGCGCCATCAGTTCGGCTGGCGAGAAGGGCTTGGTCAGGTAGTCATCGGCCCCGGCGTCCAGGCCCTGCACCTTGTCAGTCTCTTGAGCCTTGGCCGTGAGCATGATGATGGGCAGGTGCTTGGTGCGGGCCTCATTGCGCCAGCGCTTGGGCAGGCTGACGCCGGGCTCGCCCGGCAGCATCCAGTCCAGCACCACCAGATCGGGCAGTTGCTCCTGCAGCGCACGTTGCGCACTGGCCGAGTCTTCGGCGATACGGACCTCGTGGCCCTCGTGGCGCAGGTGCAGCGAAATGAGCTCGGCAATGGCCGGCTCGTCCTCAACGACGAGAACGCGTCCCATAAGGTGTCCGGGTCAGGGTGATCAGGAAACGGCCGATTCCAGGCCATCCAGCGGGGTGTGGCGCACGTCCGCCCCCTTGGCGATGTAGATCACCTGTTCGGCCAAGTTCTTGGCGTGGTCGCCCACGCGCTCCAGCGACTTGGCCACGAACACCAGATCGATCGAGGCGGTGATGGTGCGCGGGTCTTCCATCATGTAGGTCACCAGTTTGCGCATCAGGCCATCAAATTCGGCATCGATCTCGTTGTCTTCTTTGATGACCTGCATGGCCTGGTTGGCGTCCAGGCGGGCGAAGGCGTCGAGCGCGCGGCGCAGCGAGGCGGTGGCGAGCTGGGCCTCGTTGCTCATTTGCGTGGTCGGGAACAGCCGGCCATGGGTGCCGTTGGCCACCAGCCGATGCACGGTGCGGGCGATGCGGGCGGCCTCGTCGCCCACGCGCTCCAGGTTACCGATGGTTTTGGACACGCCGATCAGCAGGCGTAGATCGCGGGCCGTGGGCTGACGGCGGGCAATGATGTTGGAGAGGTCGCGGTCGATCTCCAACTCCATCTGGTTGACGCGCTGCTCGGTGCGAATCACTTCGGTGGCCTTGGCCTCGCTGAACTCGGCCAGTGCGTCCACGGCCAAGCAGACCTGTTGCTCGACCAGGCCACCCATTTCCAGCACACGGCTGGAGATGGCGCTGAGTTCGGCGTCGAATTGGGTGGAGAGGTGCTTGTCGCTCATCTTGATTCCTGATTCGGTAAACCTGACAGAAGAGGGTGTTGACGCTGGCGCTAGGGCAGCCTGTTCACCCAAATCGACCGGTGATGTAGTCCTCGGTTTCCTTGCGCTTGGGCTTCATGAAGATGTCGTTGGTCTCGCCAAATTCCATCAATTCGCCCAAATACATATAGGCAGTGAAGTCGCTCACGCGAGCCGCCTGCTGCATGTTGTGGGTCACGATCAGCACACTGACCTTGTGCTTGATCTCGCCCACCAGCTCCTCGATGGCGCCGGTGGCAATCGGGTCCAGGGCCGAGGTCGGCTCGTCGAACAGGATGATTTCGGGGTCGGTCGCCAATGCGCGGGCAATGCACAGGCGCTGCTGCTGACCGCCAGAGAGGTTCACGGCCAGGTCGTCAAGGCGATCCTTCACCTCGTTCCAGATGGCTGCGCCCTTGAGGGCGGCCTCCACCTTGTCTTCCAGCACGCTGCGGTTCTTTTCACCGCGAACCTTCAGGCCATAGGCCACGTTCTCGAAGATGGACTTCGGGAAGGGGTTGGGCTTTTGGAACACCATGGAGATGCGCATGCGCACCTCGATCGGGTCGACGTTCTTGTGCAGCACATCCACTTCATCGGGGTAGAGATGGATGCTGCCGTCGTAGCGGTGGCCGGCGTATAGATCGTGCATGCGGTTGAAGCAACGCAAGAAGGTGCTCTTGCCGCAACCCGAGGGACCGATCAGCGCGGTGACCTTGTTCTCGTACACGGGCATATTGATGCCCTTGAGTGCCTTGAAGTCGCCGTAGTAGAAGTCCAGGTTCTTGGACTCGGCCTTGAGCGGGGGCGGGTTCTGCGGCAGGGTGATGGTGGAGGGCATTCGTCAGTCCTCAAAGAAATTCTTGGAAGTAAGCGGGCGAGCAACAGCCTGGAATAGGCCCGATCACCACTTGATGTTCTTGCGCAGGCGATAGCGCAGCCAGATCGCGATGGCGTTCATCGAAAGCGTCATCAGCACCAGCACAAAGGCAGCCGCGGCGGCGTTCTCGTGGAAGCGCGGATCGGGGCGGCTGGTCCAGTTGAAGATCTGGATCGGCATCACCGTGAAGGGGCTCCACAGCCAGTCGAACAAGCCGGCGGCCTGGCCGGTTTCAATGTTCATCTGGCCCGGAGCCGGCGGCAGGAAGGCGATGAAGGTCAGCGCGCCGATGGTGATGATGGGCGCGGTCTCGCCGATGGCGCGGCTCATGCCGATGATCACGCCGGTCAGGATGCCGGGGGTGGCGTACTTCACCAAGTGGTGTTGCACCACCTGCCACTGAGAGGCACCGCAGGCGTAGGCCGCTTCACGGATGTGTTGCGGGATCGAGCGCAGGGCCTCGCGGGTGGCGGTGATGACGATGGGCAGGATCAGCAGCGCCAATGTCAGGCCGGCCGTCAGGATGGACTGCCCGAGCTTGAAGGTGTAGACGAACAGGCCCAGGGCCAGCAGGCCGTAGATGATCGAGGGCACGCCGGCCAGGTTGGTGATGTTGATCTCGATGACATCGGTCACCCAGTTCTTGCGGGCGTACTCTTCCAGGTAGATGGCGCCGGCAATGCCCAGAGGTACCGCGACCAACGCGGTCACCGACATCACGAGCACCGAACCCACCCAGCTGGACAGGATGCCCGCCTCGGCCGGGCGGCGCGAGGGGAAGTTGGTGAAGAACTCGGCGTTCAGGCGCGGAATGCCGGTGAGCGCCATGTCAATGAAAAGCGCGGCCAGCGTGAAGATGCCGATGGACAGCGCGAGCATGCCGAGCAGGGCGACCAACAGGTCGTAGCGGCGCGCCTTGCGGATGATGGCCCGGATGGCCAGTGTTTTTTCTGCATTCATTCCGTATCTCCAGCGCCAAGCGCCAAGCGGTACGCGGATGGATCAAGCGGCCGCCGCGGAACCGGCTTCGCCGGGCCGCCAGCGGCGCCCCCCTGGGGGGGGAGGCGCGAAGCGCTTCGGGGGGGTACTCATCAGTAAGCTTCGCGGTACTTCTTGCGCAGCCAGTAGCCGAGCAGGTTGAAGCACAGGGTCAGCAGCATCAGCGACAGGCCGGCGGCAAAAATGGTCTGGTAGCCGATTGAGCCGTGCGGCAGATCACCCAGGGCCACCTGCACGATGAAGCTGGTGATGGTGGAGGCCGACTCCATCGGGTTGAGCGTCAGATTGGGCTGCATGCCGGCCGCCACGGCCAGGATCATGGTCTCGCCCACCGCGCGGCTGATGCCCAGGATGTAGGCGGCGGCAATGCCGGAGAAGGCCGCTGGCACCACCACCTTGACGGCGGTTTGGAAGCGCGTGCTGCCCATGGCGTAAGCGCCTTCGCGCAGGCTCATGGGCACGGCACGCATGGCGTCCTCGCTCAGCGAGGCGACGTAGGGAATGATCATCACGCCCATCACCAGACCGGCCGACAGGATGTTGAAGCCGGGCAGTTCGGGGAAGATCTTTTGCAGCATGGGGGTGACCACCAGCAGCGCAAAGAAGCCATAGATGATGGTGGGCACGCCGGAGAGCAGCTCGAGCAGCGGCTTGAGCGTTTCGCGGGTCTTGTGGCCGGCGAATTCACTCAGGTAGATGGCAATGATGGTGCCCAGCGGAATGGCTACGCAAAGGGCCACCAGAGAGCTGGACAGCGTGCCAGACATCAGCACCATGATGCCGAAATGGGCGTCATCGAACAGCGGGGTCCACTGCGTGTCGGTCAGGAAATCCCAGATTGGCACGGCAGCGAAGAAGCTGATCGACTCGCGCACCAGGATGTAGACGATGCCCAGGGTGGTGAGCACGGACACGCTGGCGGCCAGAAACAGGATGGCTTCAATCAGTCGCTCGCGGCGCTGACGGGCCAATTTGGCACGGGCGAGCTCGGCCATGCGGGCTTCGCCGCGCAGGCTCACGCCGGCAGGAGCGGGGTTGTCAAATGGGGCGACGGCCATGGGGGTTCCAAAGGCTAGGGCGGGGACCGGGCCGCCTGGGGGCGGCAATGAACGGCGGACAGGGCCCCTGCGTTCGCAGGGGCCCCCGATGTCACAAGACGGTCATTTTGGGGTAGGAATGAACCCGCCCAAGGATTACAGGGCGGCTTCGCGGGTCATCAGCTCTTCGATGGTCACACCGACCTCGTTTTTGCCGCCGAACACGGTGCCCTTCTTGCCCTTGTTCAGGTGTTCCAGGCCAAGGGTGTAGGCCTTGGCAGGCAGGGGCACGTACTTCACTTCCTTGGCGATCTTGGCCGAGTTCTTCATCATGTACTCGACGTATTCCTTGACCTCGGGCTTGGCGATGGACTTGGCGTTCACATAGATGAAGATCGGACGGCTCAGCGGCTCGTAGCTGCCGTTCAGCACGGTGGCCTCAGCAGGCGCCACGGCCTGGCCCTTGGGGTTCACGACCGGCAAGGCCTTGAGCTTGGCGGTGTTTTCGGCGTAGTAGGCGTAGCCGAAGTAGCCGATGGCATTGACATCGGAACTGATGCCCTGCACCAGCACGTTGTCGTCTTCCGAGGCGGTGAAGTCGCCGCGGCTGGCTTTGGTCTTGCCGTTGATGGCTTCGGTGAAGTAGTCGAAGGTGCCCGAGTCGGCGCCGGCGCCGAAGAGCTTGATCGGCTGGTCGGGCCAGGCCGGGTTGACCTGCTTCCAGCGCGTGATCTTGCCCTGGGCGGCGGGCTCCCAAATGGCCTTCAATTCAGCCACGGTGATCTGCTTGAGCCAGGCGTTCTTGGGGTTGATCACCACCGTCAGCGCGTCAAAGGCGATCGGCAGTTCGTAGTACTCGATGCCAGCGGCCTTGCAGTCGGCCATTTCCTTGGCCAGGATGGGGCGCGAGGCATTGCTGATGTCGGTCTCGCCGCGGCAGAACTTCTTGAAGCCGCCGCCCGTGCCGGAGATGCCCACGGTGACCTTGACGGCACCCTTCTTGGTCTTCTGGAAGTCCTCGGCCACGCCTTCGGTAATCGGGAATACCGTCGAAGAGCCGTCAATCTTGACCACCTGGGCCTGGGCGGCAAAGGCAGCGACGGTCAGGCCCATCAGGGCGAACAGCTTGTTGAGGGACATCGGAGACTCCAATTGGAAGGGGTCGGTGAAGGAATGGGCGGAACTCTAGGGATGCTGCGTGACGGCTTTGTGACAACCTTGGGATCATCTCAGAGCGGGTCAAAGCGGTAGCCCAGGCCGCGCAGCGAGCGCAAGCGCTCGGCCAGGCCCAGGGGCTGCAGGCCCACGCGCAAACGGCGTACGGTCTGGTCCACGGTGCGGGGAAGAGGCTTGGCGTGCACGGGCCAGACGCTGTCCAGCAACTCGCCGCGGCTCACCACGCGCCCGGCACGGCGCATCAGCGCAATCATCAAACGCAGCTCCTGAGCCGGTACGGCGGCCTGGCGGCGCAATCCATCCGGGGTGCGGTGGCGCACCACCCCGAGTTGCAGATCGGCCTCGACGTCGCCGAGCACGGTTACTACCGCGCTGCTTTGCAGCGCGGGCAGCCAAGCCTGCAATTGGTGGCGGGTCTGGCGCGCGTCACCCGTCCAGTTCAGCACCGGGCATGTGGGCGTGCGCAAGCGGGCAAACAGGCTGGCCTCGGTCAGCAGCAGATCCGGGGCCAAGGTGTCGAGCCAGCGCTGGGCCTGTTCGGGGTCGCTGGTATGGGCCACCAAAGCCCCACTGGCGCTGGCGGCCTGCAGCAACTGGCTCAGATCAGGGTCGGCGCTGCTCAGGGAGAGCAGGGTCACCGGCGCACTGGTGGAGGAGGGAAGAGGGGCGCGGACGACAGGGCTGGAGATCACGGCAGTGGAGGAGGGCTGCGATGGCCGCGATCCTGGGTCGTGTGCATGACCTCCCGATGACGCCCCGACCTTTACTCAGGGGATCAGGGCCTGCAGATGCTGCCGGTATTGCGCCTCCACTTCGCTGACGATGCGTTCCCAGCCATGGTCGGCCACCGTGCACAGCGCCCGGCGCGCCATGCTGTGACGCTGCGCCGGATGGGTGCCCAGACTGGCCACGGCCTGGCAGAAGCCCTCTTCATCGCCCGGGTTCAGCAGTAAGCCGGCCCCGTCGCGCAGCAGCAGGGCGGCGGCGGCTTCGTCGAAAGCGACTACGGGCAGACCGCTGGCCATGGCTTCGGGCACCACATTGCCAAAGGTCTCGGTCAGGCTTGGAAAGCCGAACAAGTCGGCGCTGGCGTAGTGCTCGGCCAGCTCCATGCCAGTCTTTTGACCGGAAAAAATGGCTTGCGGGCAGGCCTGTTGCAAGCGCTCGCGTTCGGGACCGTGGCCCACCAGCACCAGGCGAGCTTGGGGATTTTGCTGGAGCAAGCCCTCGTAGGCCTTGATCAGCAGGTTCAGGTTTTTCTCGGCGGCCAACCGTCCGACGCTGAGCAACACCGGGGTATCGGGCTCGGCGCCCCACTGCTGGCGCAGGGCTTGGCTGCGCCAGCGCGGGTTGAAACGCTCGGTGTCGACCCCGCGGGCCACCACCAACAGGCGTTCGAAGCCCAGCGCGACCAGGCGCTGGCGTTGGGCTTCGGAGGGCACCATGGTGAGCGCGCAGCGGTTGTGGAAGCGACGCAGATAGCCTTCGATCAGGGGGCGCAGCCAGGCCAGTCCGTAGTGCTGGCTGTACGCGTGGAAGTTGGTGCGGAATTCGCTGATTACGGGCATGCCCAGGCGATCTGCGGCTCGCTGCGCGGCCCAGCCCAGCGGCCCTTCGGTGGCAATGTGGACCAGATCCGGCTGCTGCTGACGCCACAGCTTGAGCAAGCGTCCGGTGGCGGGCAGCCCGAGCCGCAGTTCGGGGTAGCGCGGAATGGGCAGCCCGGCCACCAGGGTCTCCGTGGCGGCATCGTCCGCGGGGCGGGTGGCATCGTGCTCGGGCTGGCGGGGGCGCACCAGATGCACGTGATGGCCGCGGCCGCGCAGGCCTTCCACCAGCCGGGCCACGCTGAGGGCTACGCCATTGACTTCCGGCGGATACGTCTCGGTGACCAGCGCGATCCTCAAGGGGCGTTGTGCATCCAGTGCATGCAGGGGCAGCTCCAGGTCCACCGCCCGCGCACGGCCCGGCGCAGGGAAGGAGGAGCGGAGGCTGGGCTTGAGGATGTGGGTGGCGCTGTTCATGCCGCGATGCTCGTGGCCGATTGAGACGGCTGTGCAACGGTTGTGTGACAGGCGGCGTCACCGGGTCTTCACAGGCCAGCGCCACCATGGGCTTTCCCTTCTTGGTTCCCCCTTACTTCCCCTTTACTTCCCCTTTACTTTTGCGAGGACGCCGCGTGAGCCCATTCCTGCAATCCCTGCGAACCCAGCGCTGGGATGACCATCGCTACTACCACCACAGCCGCATCAACCAGAGCTTGCACCTCTTGAGCGCCTTGAGCTTTCTCTGCGCCTATGGCCTCTTGTTCGTCGACCCGGCCCTGGCCGCCTTGCTGGCTTGGGGGGTCTCCATGAGCTCGCGCCAAGCCGGCCATTTCTTCTTCGAGCCCAAGGGCTATGACGAGGTGAACCAGGCCACCCATGAGCACAAAGAGGCCATCAAGGTGGGCTACAACCTGAGGCGCAAGGTGTTCTTGATGTCGGTCTGGGCGGGTCTGCCGCTGCTGCTGTGGCTGCAGCCATCACTCTGGGGCTGGATTGAACCGGCCACGGACCTTCCTGGCTATTGGCACGACGTGGGGCTGGCCTGGCTGGCGCTGGGCGTGACGGGACTGCTGATGCGCACCGTGCACCTGTTTCATCTGTATGACGTGCACACCGGCCTGGTCTGGATGTGCAAGATCCTGACCGACCCTTTCCATGACGTGATGCTGTATTGGAAGTCGCCCTTCTATTTGTTGAAGGGCGAATTGATCGATCCGATGCACCACGCCCGCCCAGAATCCTGAGTGGCGTGTCGTGGCCTGGCGGGCTCAGGCCCTCCAGGCCTGCCAGATCTCTTTGAGGAGGCGGCGCTTGAGTTGTGGCGCGGCGGGTGCCCCATCCCACCAGCCGTCCTGCCGCATCTGGGCGCAAGCCGCCAGGACGCGCTGGCACACCGCATCGAAGTCGGCCTGGCTGTAGTCCAGGCTCCAGACGATGCGGCCGCTACCCACCCAGGACAGCAGCAGGCCCTGCGCGCGCAAGTAGAACTGCAGCATCCAGTGGTAGCGACCGGGGGCGTTGAACTGCAGCGCCCAGATGGTCCCAAGCTGCGCCACCCCAACAGGATGGCCCGCTTGATGCAAGGCCAGATTGAGCTGCTGGGCCCGTGCGGTCCATTGCTCGTTCAGCTTGGTGTAGAGGGCCTGGACCTCTGGCCTTTCCAGTTGCTCCAAGAACACCTGCATGGCACAGATGACCTGAGGGTGGGCGTTGAAGGTGCCCCGCGCGAAGCACAGATCGGCCGGGCGCTCGGCGCGAAATCGTTTCATCCAGCGGGCCTGGCCACAGAGCACGCCCACCGGCAGGCCGCCGCCCAAGGTCTTGCCGTAGGTCACCAGATCAGCCTGCACACCAAAGAGCTGCTGCGCGCCGCCGGGAGCGAGGCGGAAGCCAACAAAGACCTCATCAAAGATGAGGGCGATGCCCCGCTCGGTGCAAACCTGGCGCAGTTGGCGCAGCCAGTCGGCATAGGCCTTCAGGTCGGCGCCCTTGAGCTGCCGCTGGCCGACCAGGCTGCTGTCGCCCGGCGCCGCCTGGTTGGGGTGCAGGGCCTGCAGGGGGTTGACCAGCACGCAGGCGATGTCGCGGCGGCTCTTCAGCACGCGCAGGCTGCGCTCGCTCATGTCGCGCAGGGTGTAGGTGTGGTCGGCGGGGGTCGGGTTGCCGGGGCCGGGCTGCACCTCGCCCCACCAGCCGTGGTAGGCGCCACAAAAGCGCACCAGCTTTTGCTTGCCACTGTGATAGCGCGCCAGGCGCACCGCCTGCATGACGGCCTCGGTGCCTGACATATGAAAGCTCACCTCGTCTTGGCCGGAGAGACGCCGCAGCCGTTGCACCACATCCAAGGTGGCCGGGTGATAGGCGCCGAGCAACATACCCAGGGGCAGCGCGCGTTGCTGTGCCTCCTGCAAGTTCCGCTTGTAGAACTCATGGCCAAAGAGATTGACGCCGTAGCTGCCGCTCAAGTCGTCAAACACCTGCCCATCCAGGTCGATGACGCGGTGGCCCTCGGTGCGTTCGAACACGCTGCCCAGCGGCAGCTGTTCGCGCACCAGCGGGCTGAAAGGGTAGGGCACGCGGTAAGCGCTGGTGAATTGCAGGTCGCTCAGGCCCTGGCGCAGGGCGCGGCTGGCGGCAACGGACTGCGGGTGCCGTGTGCTCAGCTGGGTGGACAGCCGTTCGAAGCCGGCTTGCCGCCGGGCCACGACTTCGGCACCGGCTCCATCGGCTTGGAAGAAGTCATCGGCGTCAAAGTGGTAGCCCGGTAGCCAGCGTCCCATCCGGCGCGCCATGCGCGCGTGCCCGGTGAGCGAAGGGTGCTTGGCGCGCGAGAGCTGCAGCCGTTGCCAGACACGGTGGCCCAGGAGTCCGGCTGCCGTCAGGCCGGCGGCCAGGGCGCTGAGGTTCAAAGCTTCTGTCATATGCGCTTCCGACACTGCGAGAGCTTCGGTGTAGCCCTTTGACTTGACGCCTCGATGAAAAACCAGACCCACGCCTTGCCCAAGCGCCGCTGGCGCGATGCCCTGTTGCTCAATGAGGACTTGAACTTCCTGCTCACCAACCGCATCCCGCGGCGCTGGGCCACCCAGGCCATGGGCTGGTGGTCCGGCATTCGCTCGCCCTGGCTGACGCGGGCGTCCATCGCCCTCTGGCGCCTGTTCACCGACCTGGACTTGAGCGAAGCCAAACACAGCAAGTTCCATAGCCTGCGCGAGTGCTTCATCCGTGAGCTCAAGCCGGGCGCGCGCCCGATTGCGGACGGGCCGGAGTGGCTCACCAGCCCCTGTGACGCCTTGGTGGGGGCGTGCGGCCCGATTGCCCAGGGCCTGGTGCTGCAGGCCAAGGGCATGCCCTATACGCTGAGCGAGTTGCTAGGAAGTGCCGCCGATGCGGTCGAGTTCGAGGGCGGTCAGTTTGTGACCCTGCGCCTGACCTCCGCGATGTACCACCGCTTGCACGCCCCGGATGCCGGGCGCATCGAGCAGGTGCGCTACATCAGCGGTGACACGTGGAATGTCAATCCCATCGCGCTGGCGCGCATCGAGCGCCTGTTCTGCCGCAATGAGCGGGCCGTGATGCGCCTGCGCCTGCACGACGGCCCACAACTGCTGATGGTGCCGGTGGCGGCCATCCTGGTGGCTAGCCTGCGGCTGCATTGCCTGGGCGATGAGCCCTATCCACGCCGCCGGGGCGCCTGCGAGACGCCCTGTGCCGCCCAGGTGCAGCGGGGCGAGGAACTGGGCTGGTTCGAGCATGGCTCCACCGTGGTGATGCTGCTGCCCCCCGGGTTTGAGCTGTTGAGTGGCGAGGGGCAGACATTGCGCATGGGTCAGGCGCTTGTACGTCGCTTGCCCGTCATCAGGGCGTCTTGAAGGACAGACAGCATGGCGGTCCATGCGACGCGACCTTCCCCTGGATTTGACCGTTGACCTGAATGCAGACCCCAGGCTGCAACCCGGCCCAGCCCATCCGGCTGAAGAGGCTGAGTCCGGGGACTTGCGGATGCGAACGGTCTGGATCTCCGACTTGCACCTGGGGACGCCGGGGTGCCAGGCGGGCGCGCTGCTCGACTTCTTGAAGCGGGTCGACTGCGACACCCTCTATCTGGTGGGCGACATCATCGATGGCTGGCAGTTGCGGCGGCAGTGGTACTGGCCGCAGCAGCACAACGACGTGGTGCAAAAGCTGCTCCGCAAGGTGCGCAAGGGCACGCGGGTGGTCTTTGTGCCGGGCAATCATGACGAGTTTGCGCGCCGCTATCTGGGGCATAGCTTTGGTGGTATCGAGGTGCAGGAGGAGGCCATTCATATCCTGGCCGATGGCCGCCGGCTGTGGGTTACCCACGGTGACCGGTTTGACGGTGTGGTGCAGTGCGCTCGCTGGTTGGCCCATCTGGGCGACTGGGCCTACACGCGGGTGCTGTCCTGGAACCACTGGTTGAACTCAGCCCGGGCTCGGCTGGGCCTGCCGTACTGGAGCTTGTCGCGCTACCTCAAGCTCAAGGTCAAGCGCGCGGTGGCCTATGTGGACGACTTCGAGGTGGCCGTGGCGCGGGAAGCCAAGGCTCGTGGCTTGGACGGGGTGGTCTGCGGCCACATCCACCATGCCGAGTTGCGGCAGGTGGAGGGCGTGCTCTACGCCAACGATGGCGACTGGGTCGAGAGCCTGACCGCGCTGGCCGAGCATCCGGATGGCCGGCTGGAAATCCTCGACTGGGGCGCACGAAGTGCGCGCCCCCAGGCCCTCAAGCTGTTGACGGCTGCGGCCAGCTGAACGGGTTTGCGGCTCTCAGGAAGGGGCTGAGTTGCTGGCCACCGGCATGATGTTGTGTGCCAGCAGACCCTTGGGGCCTTCGACGGTTTCAAAGGACACGGTGCTGCCCTGTCGCAGGGTGCGAAAGCCTTCCATCTGGATGGCACTGAAGTGCGCAAACACGTCGGCGCCCCCGCCCTCAGGTTCGATGAAGCCGAAGCCTTTGGTGTCGTTGAACCATTTCACCGTTCCGATGGGCATGGGTTTCTCCCGGGGCTGAAGAGGGGGCCGACCGGGCCCAAAACAAGGGGGCTTGGCGGCGAGGGCGGCATTGTTGGAAAGCGGCTCGCGCCGCGTCACTCCGTAACTGCCCCATCCGGATTCACCCGCAAGGCTTGAAGCCGGGTGGCCAGCCCCCAATTCAAGGTTTGGACGAAGCGGGAGGCGGTCAACAATGGGCGCCAGATCGACAAGCCCACGCAAACCACTTTCTCCTAGGTAGCTCCCTAGAATCGGCGCATGCCTTCGTCGCTATTTCTATCCGCTTTGCCGCCGGGCTCTCCACCACCGAGCCCGCCCGATGAGGGCGCCGGTGCGGTCGCCGTCGAGCGATTGGCGCAGCGCACCGAGCCGCCGCGCCTTTATCAAGTCTTTATGTTGAATGACGACTTCACGCCGATGGAGTTCGTGGTGATGGTGTTGCAGGAGTATTTCCGCCACGATCTGGACAGTGCCACGCTGATCATGCTGAAGATTCACCACGAAGGTCGGGGCGTCTGTGGGGTCTACTCCAAGGACGTCGCGGCCACCAAAGTCGAACTGGTGCTGGACGCTGCCAAGCGCGCCGGTCACCCCCTTCAATGCGTCATGGAGCCCACATGATTGCCCAGGAACTGGAAGTCAGTCTGCATATGGCCTTCGTGGACGCGCGTCAGCAGCGCCACGAGTTCATCACCGTTGAGCACCTGCTGATGGCCTTGCTCGACAACCCCTCGGCGGCCGAAGTGCTGCGGGCCTGTGCGGCGCAGATCGAGGATCTGCGCAAGAGCCTGGCGCAGTTCATCAAGGACAACACGCCGACTGTGGGGGGCACCGAGGAGGTGGACACCCAGCCCACACTGGGTTTCCAGCGCGTGATCCAACGCGCCATCATGCATGTGCAGAGCACCGGCAATGGCAAGAAAGAAGTGACCGGCGCCAATGTGCTGGTGGCGATCTTTGGCGAGAAGGATTCACACGCCGTCTATTACCTGCACCAGCAGGGCGTCACCCGCCTGGATGTGGTGAACTTCATCGCCCATGGCATCCGCAAGACCGACGCCCCCGAGCCGCCCAAGGGGCCCGAGGGCAAGCCTGAGGGCGAGGGGCAGCAGGGCGGTGAGGAGGCCGAGGGCCAACCGGCCAAGGCTTCGCCCCTGGAGCAGTTCACCCACAACCTGAATGCGGCCGCCAAGGATGGCCGCATCGACCCCTTGATTGGCCGCGAGCACGAAGTCGAGCGGGTGATTCAGGTGCTGTGCCGCCGCCGCAAGAACAATCCGCTGTTGGTGGGCGAGGCAGGCGTGGGCAAAACGGCGATTGCCGAGGGCCTGGCTTGGCGGATCACCGAAGGCGCTGTGCCCGAGGTGTTGGCCGACAGCGTGGTCTATTCCTTGGACATGGGTGCCTTGTTGGCCGGTACCAAGTACCGGGGCGATTTCGAGCAGCGACTGAAGGCGGTGCTGAAGCAGCTGAAGGATCAGCCTGGGGCTGTGCTTTTCATCGATGAGATCCACACCCTGATCGGCGCCGGCGCGGCCAGCGGCGGCACGCTGGACGCCAGCAACTTGCTCAAGCCGGCGCTGTCCAACGGGCAGCTCAAGTGCATCGGCGCCACCACCTTCACCGAGTACCGCGGCATTTTTGAGAAGGACGCGGCGCTCTCGCGGCGCTTCCAAAAGGTCGATGTGATCGAGCCCACGGTCAGCCAGACGGTGGAGATCCTCAAGGGACTGAAGAGCCGTTTTGAGGAACACCACGCGGTCAAGTACGCGCTGGGGGCGCTGGAGGCTGCGGCCGAGCTCTCGCACAAATTCATCAACGACCGCTATCTGCCCGACAAAGCCATCGACGTCATCGACGAGGCGGGTGCGGCGCAGCGCATCCTGCCGGCCAGCAAGCGCAAGAAGACCATCACGCGCAGCGAGGTCGAGGACATCGTGTCCAAGATCGCCCGCATTCCGCCGGCGACCGTCAATAGCGACGACCGCGGCAAGCTCAAGAGTCTGGAGCGTGACCTCAAGGCGACTGTGTTTGGGCAGGACCCCGCTATTGAGGCCCTGGCCGCCAGCATCAAGATGGCGCGCTCCGGCTTGGGCAAACCCGACAAGCCGATCGGCGCCTTCCTGTTCAGCGGCCCCACCGGCGTGGGCAAGACCGAGGTGGCCAAGCAACTGGCCTTCATCCTCGGCATCGAGCTGATTCGCTTTGACATGAGCGAGTACATGGAGCGCCATACGGTCAGTCGCCTGATTGGCGCGCCTCCTGGCTATGTGGGCTTTGACCAGGGCGGGTTGATGACCGAGGCGGTCACCAAGAAGCCCCACGCGGTGCTGCTGTTGGATGAAATCGAGAAGGCACACCCGGACGTCTTCAATGTCCTGCTGCAGGTGATGGATCACGGCACCCTGACCGACAACAACGGGCGCAAGGCCGACTTCCGCAACGTCATCATCGTGATGACCACCAATGCGGGCGCTGAGGCCCTGCAAAAGGCCACCATCGGCTTCACCAATGAGCGCCAGCTCGGTGATGAGATGGCGGACATCAAGCGGCTCTTCACACCGGAGTTCCGCAATCGCCTGGACGGCATCATCAGCTTCCGCTCGCTGGACAGCGACATCATCTTGCGCGTGGTGGACAAGTTCCTGCTGCAACTTGAAGGTCAGCTGGCCGAGAAGAAGGTCGATGTCACCTTCACCGATGGCCTGCGCCAGCATCTGGGCAAGAAGGGCTTTGATCCGCTGATGGGCGCGCGACCGATGCAGCGCTTGATCCAAGACACCATCCGGCGCGCGCTGGCCGATGAGCTGTTGTTTGGACGTTTGGTGGATGGCGGCCGTTTGACCGTGGATGTGGACGACCAGGGACAGGTGCAACTCGACATCCAGCCCAATCCACCGCCCAAGGGCAAGGGCAAGGCAGATCGCAACACCGAGCCAGCGGCTGCGGGCTAGCGACGGGGCCGGGCTCTTAGCGCTTGGGGATCGTTCATGTCGCTGCCCAGTGACTGTTCCGAGGCGCTAGTTGCCTGTGAGCGGCTGGCGGCGGCAGGCCAGGTTCAGTCCTGTCTGGCGAAGTCTCAAGCCCTGTTGGCGCAGGCCCAGTCGCTGAAGCTGGAACGCCTGCAGGGGCAGGCGGGTCACTGGCTGGCGCATAGCCTGCTGCGCCAGGGCGAGTTGGATGCCTGTCGCCAGGCTGGACAGGCTGCGCTGGGCTGTTTGACCGGCCTGCCTGACTGGCGTTCGCGGGTGCATTGCACGCTCACCTTGGCTTGCGCGCAGGCGCTTGCCTACCCGGAGGCCTTGCATCACGCCGATCAGGCGCTGCGGGAGGCTGAACTCAGCGGCAACGCCAAACTCAAGGCCTGGGCTTTGAATCGTTTGGGCGCGACGCAAGTGGATCTGGGCGATACCCGTCAGGGTCGTGCGCTCTTGCAGCAGTCGCTGGAAATGGCGCGTCAGCACGCTGACCTGGAACTGCAGTTTGCGGCCCACAACAATCTAGGGACCTATTTGAATTGGCGCTCGCTGGGGCGCTTGGCGCCCGGCGAGACGCATGAGGAGGCGTTGACTCTGGCGGCAGAGCATCTGCGCCTGGCGCAGGAGTTGGCCCAGCGCATGGGGCATCCGGTGGCCCTGGCCTTGAGTGAGGCCAACTTGGCATGGCTGCTGCGAGAACAGGGCGATCTGCCGGCCTCGCTGACGCACGCTCGTCAAGCGCTCGAGTTGGCTCAGGCCGCCAGCCTGGCGCAGGTGGCTTCCCATGCCCGGCTGGAGGAGGCCCTGACGCTGATTGAGCTGGGCGATGCACAGGCCGCGCACGTCCTTTTGCAACTCAACTCGGCCGGCCTTTCGGCGCGCGATCACTGGGGGCAGATGAGCCACTGGCGCGCCTTGGTGCAGGCCCAGCGAGCCCTCCAGTTGTTTGAACCCGCGCTGCACTCGCAGCAGCGCTATTACGAGTTGGCAATGGATGAGGTGCGGGTGCGCAATGAGTTGCATCTGTTGATGTTGCGCCGTCAACATGAACTGGATCTGGCTCGCGCGCAGGCCCACCGCGCCAAGCTGGAAGCGGAGATGCAGCGTCTGCGGGCCGAGCAGATGCGCCGTGAGGCGCACGAGGACATGCTCACCGGCCTTTACAACCGCCGCTTTGTGGCTGAGCAGTTGCCCGTGCTGAGGGTGCGGTCGCAAGCGCTGGGCCGACCCTTGCTGGCGCTGATGCTGGATGTGGATCACTTCAAGCAGGTCAACGACCGCTTGGGGCATCGGGCTGGTGACCAAGTGCTGCGCGAGCTCGGCAGCTTGCTGCTGCAGCACACCCGGGTCAGTGATCTGGCGGCGCGCATGGGGGGCGAAGAGTTTTTGCTCTTGATGCCCGACACCGAGCCGTCGCGTGCCCTGGACGTGGCCGAGCGATTGCGCACACGGGTGGCCGAGCACGACTGGGGGCCGTTGGCACCTGGCCAGCAGGTCACGATCAGCTTGGGCCTGGCCCCGGTGGCCGAGGGCGAAGCCGCGCTCGAGCCCGCCGATGCGGCGCTCTACCGGGCCAAGGCAGAGGGTCGCAATTGCGTCAGGTGCAGCTGGCCGGATCCTGGCGGAAGTAGCGCGCCAGCAAGGCATACAGCACCGGGTCCTCTTGTCTGAGCGCCGCGCCGCGCACAAAGAATGCTTCGCCGGCCACGGCAAAAAATTCATCCAGCGCCGGCACACCATAGGCATCGATGCAGCTGGGTTCGCGGTGGGCAATGCGGTCGGCAAAGCGGTCCCAAGCCAGCGGTAACTCGCGCAACCAGTCTTGGGCCAGGATTCGCTCGTCGATGGCAGGCAGGCCATCGCAGGCGCCATTGCTGAGATCGAGCAGGTGGATGAATTCGTGGATCACGACGTTGAACACGGGTTCGTCGCCGGGTGCACTGCAGCGCACCGACTCCCAACTCAACATCAGCGGGCCACCGGGCATGGCCTCGCCGGCCAACTCTTCCTGCCATTGGTGGACCACGCCGTGGTCGTCCACGTCCTCCCGCTGGGCCACCACGTCGCCGGGATGCAGCACGATGCCCACCTGCGAGCCATAGAGTTCCAGGCTCAGGTGCAGGATCGGCAGGCAGGCTTGGGCTGCCACAGCCAGGGCCATGGCGTCAGTGAGCTCGAGACCGCCGACCGTATGGAAGCGTTTGCGCGCCAGGAACAGGCTGCAGAGCCGGCGCAGCTGCGCTCGGTCCGCCTCGCTGCGAGCGGCGATGAAGGGGTGATCCCGCAGCATGTCCATCCATAGCGGCTCAGGGATTGCAAAGCGGCGCAATAGGCGCGTCTCGCGCCACTGCCTCCAGCGCTGCCAGATGCGCAGGGGGTGAAGGCTCAAAGGGCTTGCCGACGCCAGCCGCTGGGCTCCAGCAGCAGCCATTCGCCGCGCTGGGCATGCTCGAAGTCCCAGTCGCTCAGGACTAAGCGCTGGCCGTTCGCCAGCGCGTGCTGCCCTGGCCGGTGGGTGTGGCCGTGCAACAGGGTTTGCGCGTGGTGGAGGATCAGGAGTTGTTGGCAGGCTGCGGGGTCCAGGTCGCCATAACTCTCAACACCGCCGTGGGCCTTCCGGCTGGCCTCACGCATTTGGCGCGCCAGGGCCAGGCGCTGGGGTAGGGGCTGGCTCAGAAAGCTTTGCTGCCAGTTGGCTTGACGCACCTGGGCGCGAAAGGCTTGGTAGGCGCTGTCGTCCAGGCATTGCTCGTCGCCATGCACCAGCACCACGCGCTGCCGGCAGGCCTCCAGCCGGCAGACCTCGGCGAGCAACTGCATGCCGCAGGCCTGCGCCATGTGCCCGCCCAGCAAGAAGTCGCGATTGCCATGTTGGAAATAGAGCGGCATGCGCTGCCCACAGGCCCGCAACACTTGGGCCAGCTCCTGCGCCCAGGGCAGCTCCAGGGCGTCGTCGCCCACCCAGGCCTCCACCAAGTCGCCCAGGATGAAGAGGGCGTCGGCCTGCAGCGTCTGCAGCCCTTGGCGCAAAGCGGCCAAGGTGGCAGGCGTGTCCTCGCTCAGATGGAGATCGGAGATGAAAGCAAGGCGCCGCCACGAGGGCGGCGCCTGCACTTCCTGCAAGGGCAGAGTGCTCAGAGCTCGATCGCCTTTTCGATGACGATGGCTTCCAGCGGCACATCGTCATGGAAGCCGGCGCGGCCGGTCTTGACCTTGCCCAGGGTGTCCACCAGCTCCATGCCGTCAACCACCTTGCCGAACACGGCGTAACCCCAGCCCGAGGCGGACTCGCTCTTGAAGTTCAGGAAGTCGTTGTCCACGGTGTTGATGAAGAACTGCGACGAGGCCGAGTGCGGCGCATTGGTGCGCGCCATGGCCAGGGTGTACTTCAAGTTCTTCAGGCCGTTGTTGGCCTCGTTCTGAATCGGAGCCTCGGTGGGCTTTTGCTGCATGTCCTGGGTGAAGCCGCCGCCCTGGATCATGAAGCTCTTGATGACGCGGTGAAAGATCGTGCCGTCGTAATGGCCGCGGCGCACATAGCCGAGGAAGTTCTCGGACGAAATGGGGGCCTTTTCGGTGTCCAGCTCGATGCGGATCACGCCCTTGTTGGTGTGCAGTTCGACTTGCTTGCTCATTTCTTGCCTTCCACAGTGGCTTTGAGAATCAGGATGGGGGTTTCGGGCACATTGCTGTGCATGCCGCGATCGGTCACAGCGACGGCGCGGATCTTGTCCACCACCTCCATGCCCTCGATCACCTGGGCAAACACGGCATAGCCGTGGCCGTCCGGCGCATTGGCGGCGTCCAGACGGCTGTTGTCGGCCACATTGATGAAGAACTGTGCGGTGGCGGAGTCCGGCACCATGGTGCGGGCCATGGCGACGGAGCCGCGCTGATTGGACAGTCCGTTCTGGGATTCGAGCGGGATGGGCTTCTTGGTGGGCTTTTGGCTCAGGTCGGGCTTGAAGCCGCCACCCTGGATCATGAAGCCGTCGATCACGCGGTGAAAGATGGTGCCGTTGTAGTGTCCGGCCTTCACATAGGCCAGGAAGTTGGCGACGGTCTTCGGGGCCTTGTCGGCCGCCAACTGGATCTTGATGTCACCCAAGCTGGTCTTGAGCGTCACGGTCTGGGCCTGAGCCGTCAGGGCCGCCAGGCCGATCAACAGGGTCGCAATGAATTTGTGCATGGGTCAGTTTGCGCTAGGGCGCAGGATCTGTTCGAGTTGGCGAGTCTTGAGTTGCAGGCGGGCTGCGGGCTGGATTTTGGCCGCCTGGCCATAGGCGCGTTGGGCCAGGTGCAGCAGCACATCGCCCAGGTTTTCCTGGGCCTGGGCGTGCTCGGGCTGCAGTTGCACCGCCAGCTGCAGGCCGCGCAGGGCGGCGTCAAGTTCACCGCGCTGGGCCTGGATCACGGCCAGGTTGTTGAGGCCTTCCGCGTGATCGGGAAAGTCCTGCACCAGGGCACGCAGAAGGGTCTCGGCGCGGCGCAGGTCGCCACGCTCTTGCACCATCCAGGCCAGGGTGAAGCGAGGCCGCGCGGCTAGCGGGTTTTGCGCCATCGCCGCCTCCACCAGTTCGATGGCCTGGGCTTGGCGACCGGAGTACCACTGCGTTTGCGCCTGATCCAGTGTGGACTGGCTGCGCGCCGGTGAACCCCATAGCGCGGTCAACAGCAAGGTGGCGGAGAGCAGGGTGCGCATGGGCGAGGCCGGTCAGAGGGGCAGGTCGAGAAGTGGCGGAAGTTGCCTGCCCAAAAAATAGGCACTGGCTATACTGAGCGGCCATTCTAGGGAGGCTGCGATGCCACCCGCGCCGGTCTCCCCTGGCGCCCTTCCTAGGGATGCTCCGGCCTTGTTGCCCGGGCTTCCGGCGCTACCCTCCTCGGTCTGCCCGACCGGCCACTCCGCAATCTCATGTCCCTGCGCATTTACAACTCGCTCAGCCGAGCCGTCGAAGATTTTGTGCCCTTGGTGCCCGGTGAAGCGGGGATGTATGTGTGTGGCATGACCATCTACGACCTCTGCCATGTGGGCCATGCGCGGATGATGATGGCCTTCGATGTGATCTACCGCTGGCTGGCGGCGAGCGGTTATCGCGTCACCTATGTGCGCAACATCACCGACATCGACGACAAGATCATCAAGCGTGCGCTGGAGCGCGGCATGACGATTCGTGCCCTGACCGACGAGATGATTGCCGCCATGCGCGAGGACATCTCTGCGCTGGGCATTGCCACGCCCACCATCGAGCCGCGAGCCACCGACTACGTGCCGCAGATGATCAGCCTGATCGAGCGGCTGGAGGGCAAGGGCTTGGCTTACCAGGCCGAGAACGGCGACGTCAATTACGCCGTGCGCAAGTTCCCAGGCTATGGTCGCTTGAGCGGCAAGTCTTTGGACGATCTGCGGGCGGGCGAGCGCGTGGAGGTGGACCGCGGCAAGCAGGATCCGCTGGACTTCGTGCT